>JANOQI010000064.1:0-35752 GCA_031414775.1 Synechococcales cyanobacterium VAR_4_metabat_354 | reverse complement strand
GCCTCTTCACCTGCTGGTGGCTGCTGTAATAGTTCGCAGAGGGCACTGGTTTGTTCGGCATCGAGCGGTAATGGGGGAATGCCCAATGCGGCTCGATCGGCTGTATGCTGGCGATATGCTTCTAACATCTGGATTTAGCTTCTGTATCTAGGTTGTTCTATTTTAAGTTATTTAGTCTAAATACAGAATGAGCCTAAATTCTGTATGTATCTAGCCTCATTGAAAGTTCTTGGTAATTATTCGCGTTTGAAAAGCACTTATGAATTCGAGTCAGAAGATTGCACTGATTACTGGAGCTAACAAGGGGCTTGGTTTTGAAATCAGTCGTCAATTAGCTCGACAAGGTATCATAGTTGTGATGGGAGTTCGAGATGCAACTAAAGGAAAAGTTGCTGCAAATCAATTACTGCAAGCTGGGTTTGATGTGGAGTTTCAGTGCTTAGATGTGACTGATACTGAAAGCATTGAGTCTATTCGTGGCTACTTAGACAAGAAGTATGGCAAGTTAGATATTTTGATTAATAATGCTGGTATCTGTCTTGATTCAGGGCAACAGTCTAGCGAAGTTAGTTTGAATATTATCATAAAAACATTTGAGACAAACTTTTTTGGTGTTATTGCAATCACTCAAGCATTGCTACCACTGATTCATAAAAGTGAGGGAGGTCGAATTGTGAATATGAGTAGCGGACGTGGCTCACTCACACAGCATAGCGACCCTATCTGTCACTATGCGAAGACCTTGGCATACAACTCATCTAAAACTGCCCTTAATTCATTCACAGTCATGCTAGCAGCAGAACTGAAGCACACAAATATCAAAGTCAACTCTGCCGATCCTGATTGGTGTCGTACAGAAATGGGTACAGAAGCGGCAACTCATTCTGTTGAAGAAGGAGCGGATACACCTGTGTGGTTAGCAACATTATCTGAGGACGGTTTCACAGGAGGTTTTTTCAATTCTCGCAATCCCGTGCCGTGGTAGCAACTAAAGCCATAAAACGATCAATATTTCGTTTTTATGGGAAATAATGATAAATATTCGATCGATCGTGATTTTATTGTCTTTCTGGTAAGGATTGATTCGTTGGTGTAGCCTCTGGAGCAAGAGGATCGATCGTCGAGATGAAAGTTGCTACGGAAGGAGTTTGCTAGAATAGAAGGATGGTTGAAACCTGGGAAAATTAGTATGATATCACTCGACCTCGATCGATATGGATGAGATAACCTTTGACTGGGACACGCAAAAGGCTCAGATAAACGATCGGAAGCATGGCATATCATTTAAAGAAGCTGAAACTGCCTTCTACGATCCAAATGCGCGTATTTCTTACGATCCAGACCACTCACAGGATGAAGATCGCCATATTCTATTAGGGATGAGTGAATCTTTTAAATTGATAGTAGTGTGTCATGTGTATCGGGAGAATGATGAGTCTATTCGGATTATTTCCGCCCGTAGAGCAACAAAAACAGAACAAAAAGAATACAAAGGTTATTTGACATGAGAGATGAATATGACTTTTCACAATCCGTTCCTAACCCTTACCTGAAGAAGTTAAAAAAACAGGTGAGCATTAATCTGGAAGAAAATGTCGTGGACTATTTTCAAAAGTTGTCCGAGCAAACAGGAATTCCCTATCAAAATCTAATTAATCTTTATCTTCAAGATTGTGTGCGGACTGAGCGCAAGCTTTCTCTGGAATGGGTTTAAGCGATCGCACTATCTTTCGACAAAAACAGCTCTGATTTCTCCCCAAGCTAAAATGAGAGTGTTCGATCGTGCTAATTTTGTCCTTGCTCTAATACTTTTCCTAATCGTTGTTTTCGCTGAGTCAAAATCTCTCGATCGAGGTTGGCAATCACTTCTTCTAGTTGAATACCTGCCAACTCCATTTCCTGACAATTTCGATGCGCTCTGGCTAAAGTTTGCTTAATCTTTTCTGGATCTGGGATAGTAGGGATAAAATTCATTTCAATCTCCAATCTAGTTTAATTTCTTCTAGACTCCGCTCTAACGCAGGAATGCGACTTTGAATATTAGCGATCGCATCATTCATTAACTTTAGCAGATCGTTAGAAACAACCGAGTCGCTGCGGAAGGATTTTGTTAGAATAGAGGGACGGTTAACACCTGAGAACACAAGCATGATATCACTCGATCGATTGACAGCAGAAATATTATCCTTGCCAAGTGCATCCAGAGCAATCCTCGCAGACAAGTTAATTGAGAGCCTAGAATTTGACATCGATACCAGTATTCAATCGGCTTGGAGTTCGGAAGCAAAGAAACGTCGAGATGAAGTGCGGGATGGAACTGTGCGGGTTATTTCTGGCGATGACGCACTAGCGCAGGTTAGAAACTCGATCGATCTATGAAATATGTATTTCATCCAGACTCGCTAGCCGAGTATGCTGAAGCAGTCAAATACTATGCAACTCAAAATAGCAATGTTGCTCAAGCTTTTATTAATTCGATCGCGTAGCGTCGGCTCTGCCGAATCGAGGATGCAGTTTACCGAATTCGAGAATCTTCTACTCGCTATCCTAAGATTGACGAAAACGTGCGCCGATGTATGGTGCGTAAATTTCCTTATGCAGTTCTCTACACGATCGAAGAAGACTACTTTCTTATCCTAGCCGTGATGCACTGTAGTCGCGAACCAAATTACTGGAAAAATCGCCAATCTTAATTGGAATTTTTAGATTGAGGATCGAACGTTATAACCGCCCAACATAGTTCCGAACAAAGAAATAGACTTGATCGGATTAATCAGCGGACTAGTAACTTTACCTGTGACGATACTAGTCAGGAAGCCAGCTTTGACATAAGCAGCTGGATCTACTCCAGGTGGTACTCGATCGCGAATCAGAGCCAGTAAATTATCGGCTTCACCGGCGGGAGGCTGTTGGAGAAGATCGCACAATTCTTGGGTTTGGGAGGCATCCAATGGTAACGGTGGAATTCCGACGGCGGCACGTTCAGCGGCATGAGTACGATAGGCTGCTAGCATTGTGACTTGATGTCTCCCTTGATGTTAGTGATCAATATTTGTCTATTTTAGGGCTATATGTAAATGTCGTACGGCTAGTGGTAGAGACTAGTAGCTAGCTACACCAATAAATTAGATCTTAAAGAGCAATAAGCTAGTTAATTTTCACTGAGATCGACCTTAATATTAGTTTGTATTTTATTCTGTAAAATAGGGAACAACTTGATAGCACATTGCTCTATTAGATATATGAAACACAACGAGTGTTTTAAAAAACAAAATTGAGATTTATTCCAAGTGATTCTCAATTAAAAAATTACTAAAGGAATGTTCATCATGTCTATAACTTTTTCTAAAATCAAGCTAGCTGTTCTTGGTTGTTTATCAATTGCAACTTTGACTGGTATGGTTGCTGTGCCTAGCGCTAGCGCCGAAGAACGTCATCGTGGTCATGAAGATGTCCGGGGCTATGACCACAATGATCATGTTCGAGGTTCTATTTATAATCAAAGAGAAATTCATCGCCGAGATGATGGTTTTTATCAAGTTAGGAATAACCGCCGCCTGTGCCGAGAATTAAGAGAATCAATTTATTCTTTAGAAAGAACTCGGGAACGAATTTTGCGCAGACATAATTACAACCCTGAAAGACTACGTTGGATCGAAAGAGAATTACGCCAAAAAAGAGCTGAATATCGGAGAGCTTGCCGTTAAATTCAACTAACTTCCACCCATAAAAAATACGACCAAACTTTGGTAGTTGGGTCGTATTTTTTGCGGTATCCGAAATCTACTGGTTTTGACGGAGATTCTACCCATCTCAATCGATTAGGTGGCGCTAAAACGGGTCTGAGCAGATAAAAATTCTTTGATATAGCTAAATAGCTTTTCAATATCTTCACCATTCTGGGTATCAGAGTTGAATTGCTGGGTGAGGGGTAGAGAATGTCCAGAAGCGAGAATGAGATTCAGTCGCCATACTACATATTCCTGGGGCAGTACTTCGCGATTGAAATTGTAGTAATTTTCAATATTTTGAGGCATGTTGTAGCTTTTAACAAATTTTTCTAGCTTGACATCAACAATTTCATGAAGGCTGCAGGTGTATTTCGCATCTTTCAAAAAGCGGTGCCAGACAATCTGGAGGCGACTATGATGTCGATCGAATGAAACCTTAGTGATGGTAGCTGTAGCAATTGTCCAAGCACCTAGCGCCATTAAAGCCGCAGCAACATAGTAAACAATTGACGGAGGCAATGGAGCCGCGTCGGGATGGAGTAACTGGAGAATGGGCTGGGCTAAAGTAATGAGTGACACACCAGCCGACAAACATACTACACCACAAGTCCTAGCCAGGTGGGGAAGGTTGCGGTCTTGCAAGGTTAGTCGCTGGGAGCTACGCTCAATTAGTTTCATGCTCAACGCCTCAATAGTCATATTTCTTTAGGCTTCCCACATTACTGATTAAAATTTAGATATAGCCAAAACTTTCTAGAAAAAATTGCTGAAATTAGGCAAGTCGCTCTACCACCGATTTTTTTTAATCAATGTTATGGATGGTTGTGAAAACGGCCGACAAACTGACAAATTTTAGGATATAGTTAGATAAGCAAAACTTTACCTAAATGTTAGTTTAGTCAAATAATATAATTTTTTAACTAAGAGCTAAACGTGCCATCCTGGCCAGTTTTATCATTATTTGGTACATAAGTAACATTTATTGGTAAAAATGTTAACACTAACGACGTCGGATCTTTTCAATCAGCCATTCCTGGTTGGTCTCATTCCACACCAAGATATAACGGAGGATAAACGGCTGTAATCGGTTGTTTTTCATGTGATAGGTGGCGCTTATTTGCACCTCAGCTTGCTGATTTGTTTGTTGAGTTGTTTGCATCGCATTCAAATCAACAGCTGTTACCGAATCCCACCATTGTACAAAAGAATCATAGCCCTGGGGATGGATCGTTGTGTTTGATTGCAGATCGATCGGTAGTTGCTGCCAAGCTTTGGCAAAGTCCCGATTGTTAATATTTTGATAGTACTTAGCGACGCTGGCAGCTGGCGCTATCGCTGGTGAAGGTGGAGAAACTTTAACTATTTCAGGGCTTTTGGCTGGTTGAGTTACTCCCGATCCAGGATTATTGGGCTGTCGATTATTACAAACCCGATCGAGCATTTTTTGGGTGGCGGCGGAGAGCGGACGATGAACTTGCTGATCGGCGAGTGTGATCCAGTTACTTTGGGTGCAATTAGCAGTGCTTTTGAGGCGCTGATTACCTAGGCTGTACGTAAAACTGATTTTTTCAGAATTGTTGGTATTACTGATCGAACATAAGTCTATATTTATTGGTTGACCTTCGATCGCATTGCCAGTGAAGTAGCTACAAGCTGATGTTGCTGTTGGTTTTGGGTAGATGGCTGGGTTATTGGGGGGCTGAATGCTGGCTAGGGATGGCTGGCGCTGTTGCTGATTAGTGGTCGATAAATTAACTTCTTTACTTGGTGGGCGCGCGACCAAACTAGGACTACTGGGCGTAGTGGCTTCTGGCTGGACATTTGGTTGAGTTACGGCCAGTGGAGTCACTACTGGCGTTCGGGTTGGCTGAAAAAGAGTGGCCATCACGCCGCCGCCCACTAAAATACCAGCAGCGATGCTGCCCATGAGTAGTAGGCGGGAGCGGGAGTTGGTGGTTGTTGATCGACTAGCTTCTGGATAATTTTCGGTCGGAATGGGGGAGACAATTGGTTGACTGACTACCCAGGTTTTGTTTTCTATAACTGTGGTTGGATTACCTTGTAGTGCTGACAAAAATTCTGGGGCTGTTTGATATCGATCGCGCGGATGAGAGGCAATAGCTTTATCTAAAATAGCGGCTAATTCTGGACTGATCAGGGGTGCATCCGATCGCCATAAAATCTCACTGGTATGGGGATGAGCCATAAATTCGGAGGGCTGTTTACCAGTTAAAAGATAAACTGCTGTTAAACCCAGGCTGTAGAGATCACTACTGTAAACTGGTCTACCCACGGACTGCTCGCTAGCCATATAACCAGGAGTGCCAATGATAATCGATTGGGTGGGGCGACCTTGGGAATTCAAGGCCGTACCCATGGTTTCGCGCACCGCCCCAAAATCAATTAAGACGGGCTGTTGATCGAGACGGCGGACAATGATGTTGTCGGGTTTGACATCGCGATGAATAATTGCTTGGCGATGCACAAAGTCAAAAACTGGCAGAATAGCAATTAATAGCCGTCGGACTTCAGCTTCGGCTAACCGACCTTGTTGTTGAGCGATCGAACTGAGCGTGTCACCATCAATCCATTCTTGTACCAAATAAAATTGCTGATCGGTTTGCCCATAAAAATAGGCATATAGCTGCGGGATTTGGCGATGCTCGTTGCCCAACTTTTCTAAAATAGCCGCTTCCCGCTGGAATCTTTCCTGCACCAGCTGGTTAATTTGCGGATTGTCCTGCACTGGCCGTAGTCGTTTTACCACGCAGTGGCGGCGGGAGGGCATGTGAGTATCTTCGGCCAAGAAGGTTTCACCAAAGCCCCCAGCTCCCAAGGTGCGGATGATTTGGTAGCGATCGTTGAGTAGTTGATTGGTCACAGGTGGCTGGTGGTATGGGTATTTCTCTCCACCCCGATTTTAGCCTCTAGTTGTAAGGAATGGGCCAGAAAGCGCTCGGTGTAATAGAGTGCCAGCTGATTACTGGGACCGTTGAAAATGGCATCGAAGGCGTGATTTGCCCAGGGGATTTCGATGTAGACAGTCTGGGTGCCAACAGATTGCAGTTTTCTGGCCATTTTCTGGCCAAAACGGGCTTCCACTAAGTGGTCTTGGCCACCGTAGATCAATAGGGTTGGTGGCAGTATTTGTTTAGGAGCATCTACGAGCTGATAAGGCGAAGCTTGCCGATATCGTGCTGGAAACTCTGTGGGCGTGCCACCCAGAAAATCACGCAATACGTGGCGAGAGTCGATCGGATCGGGCTGCGGTGGATCATCGTATCCGGCGATTAAATCTACTGGCCCATAGTAGCTGACCACTGCTTTTAGGGGTAAGACATCCGGCTGTAAGGCAGCTAAAGTTGCCAAGTGTCCACCGGATGATCGACCTATGATCGCCAACCGATCTAGATCTATTTCCCAGTTGGTGGCCTGCTGCTGTATGTAATCTAGGGCGGTGCGGACATCAATCAACTGAGCAGGGAAATGATGTTGAGGGGCATGGCGATAGTCGATCGATACCACCACGTAACCGCGACTAGCTAGATAGCGGCTAAACTCTTCGTTACTATCCGGGCTGCCATTTCGCCAAGCCCCACCATAAATTTGGATTACGGTGGGATATTTACCAGGAAGCTGAGGTTGGTACAAATTGAGCGTTAGCGGGGTGCCAGCTGGTTTTGCAAATGGTACATGGCGCTGGATCCGAATTTTGCCGGATCGGTCAATTCCTTGCAAGGCGGCGGCGAGGCTAAAAGGGTGCGATCGCCAGGTTGACTGCACGGCGGCAGGGATGTCGGCTAAATAATTATGTCCTAAAGCTTTAGTCATAGCCGTATTAGCTCGATCGATCGTCGCTGGCATTTGCAAAAAAGGACGAATACTGAGAATCAAGCTAACGATGCTTAATCCGATGCCCACCCAGCACAGGGTTTTGGGAAATAGCTTATGACGAAAAATTGTCTGGCTAGCGAGTCCGATCGCACTACCGCCCAATAGCCAAATACTCAGTTCTGGGGCACCGACACTCAGGGGTAACAAAGTCATATTCGGAGCCGGAATCACACTCCAAATAGTGAAGGACAGTACGATAATAGTCAGCAGCAGAGGAATGGTAGCCAGCAGAATTTGCCAGGGATTCATAGGGGTCAATATGTTTGCGAAATGGGGGTTTAAGGGCATTTTAGCAACAGCCAGTACTAAATCTCTAACCAATAAAAGCTCGCTCCCAAAACCAAATTAAACTCATGACGATGACCCCCCCTGAAATGAAGCGACGGATAGTTAAATCCCAGGAGAATTTCTGGAGGTAGGACAGTAAGAAATAGACCATCAGCACAATCGCAAATTGTCCTAATTCTATCCCCACACTAAAGCTAGCCAGAGAAGTTACCAAATTAGTCTGAGGTAGGTCTAGCTCTTGTAAAGCGGTCGAAAATCCTAATCCATGGATCAGACCAAAGCCAAAAGCTAGTTGCCATCTGGCTTGCGGCTCTTTTTGCCACAGATTTTCGGCGGCGATATAGGCGATCGACAGGGCGATGGCAATTTCTACCCAGCGACTGGGGACGGAAACAATATTTAAGGCGGCCAAAAAGAGGGTGAAGGAGTGCGAGACGCTAAAGGCCGTTACTATTTTGAGCAAAGATCGCAGCTCTCCACCCAACATCAAGAGACTAATTAAAAACAGAATATGGTCGTAACCCGTCCATATATGCTCGATGCCCAGGCCAATGAAGCTAGTAATTTGTTGTTCGATCGGACTATCAATGAGCGCCGCATTTTTAGATCCAGGGGTAAAGACTAGATTATTAACTTGACCATCTCGAAATACCTGAGCTAGACAACGGGCTGTAGCTACTCCTGGTACAAATAAGTCGTAATGAATTTGCAACTGCTCAATGGGCTGTGCCCAATGATATTGCAATAATAAGTTGCTATGAGTATCGGGCGTAGCGATCAAATTAGATGGCAACTTTTTAGCTACTGTAGACTTGATTGTTAAGGTGTCATTTTTTTGTCTGGCGGCGGTGAGCTGAATTTTGTCATTGAAAAATTGTTGGAGATCTTTTTGATGCTTAATGATTTCCGGGTCGGATAATTGTCGATCGAGGTCGTCATCAAACTGTGCGATCAACCCAGTGGGCACCGTCAAATTAAGACTGACATCTTGTTTCTCGATTTGGATATCGGCCACCGCCAAATCCGCCCAATGGGCCTGACTGGGTAGAGCCAAAGATAAAGTTATCAATAAGCCTAAGCCCCACTGGAGGGCAATTTGGGCAGTTTTAGATATTAAGCGATGAGAGTATTGTAAATTTTTCATATTTAGTAGGAGCTATCAGCTGGATACCGGCGTTAATTCAATCCCGACAAGCCCACACCTAAACCTAGCGCCTGTCTAGCTCCTTGGTCGAACAGTGGATCGATCGACTGAATCTGTTGTTGATATTGCTGTGCTTGGGCTAATTTCCCCTGGGCGTTAGCGATGGTTGCCGCTCGATCGATCAAGCCTGGATCACGAATCCCCGACTTTAATGCTTTCTGAATAGCTTGCTCGGCTGCTGACAATTGTCCAGTTTGTAAGTAAGCCGTAGCTAAGGTATCCCAGGTTTCTGGATCTTGGCGAATCTTAATTTCTGCTTGCATCAAACTCAGTGCTTCAGTAACATCTCGCTGCTGTCCCCGCTCTAATAGCAATTGGGCTAATTCCCGCCGATGGCCAAAGCCGCTGAGATCCGATCTTAATCTGGCAATTGCTCGTTCCCAAGTTTGGTTGGCCTGCTTAGTATTTCCTTGTAATAGTTGTAATCGGGCCGAACCTCGCAAAGCGACATGATCGTAAACGGTAGGAGCCTGCTGATTGGTGAGAAAAAATTGATTGTATAGTTGTAATGCGCGTTCTTGGTACTGGGCTTGCTGTGGCTCAGACTGCCACTGTCGTATCGACAACTCAGCTAAATTCAATAGAGCTGGCGGATATTTGGGTAATATTTGCAGAGCCGATTGATATAGTTTTTCGGCCTGCTGAAGTTGGCCGCGTTTGTAATAAAACCGTCCTAAGAGAGTCCGAACCCAGGCCGAACTGCCTGCTTCTTCCGGCTCTTCGGCTGCGATTGCTGCCTGGAAATCTCGCAAAGCGGCTTGGTCTTGTCCCTGAGCAACTTCTACCAAAGCTTTAAGAGCCAAATTTCCCAGAGTGGGCATTCTTTGGACTAAACGATCCACCGTCTGACGGGCGGTAGTTACATCACCCATCGCTAGATAATTAGTAGTTAATAAAGCGAGGGATTCAGCTTGAGGAGGCAGTTGTTTTAACAAAGATAAAGACTGGGCAAAATCATGCTTGGCCGCTGCGACCTTAGCTAACACTGTAATTGCTTCATAGTTACTAACTGGTAGTTGCTCTAGTGATTGTTGTGCCATTTGTTGAGCTAGCAGATACCAACTGCTTTCTCCCGTTGCCCGCGCCATTCTTAAGTAAGTCTGGGCGAGGGCAGCACGTTCTAGTCCAGATGTTGGTTGTTGTTGAATTAATCGTTGGTGAAAGGCAATTTCTCGTTGGATGTTTTGGGTGACACTGCCCACTACTGGTCGTTGAAAGCGATATTTCCAAGCTGAATTAGATGAAGGTTCCGATAGTCCAACATATAACGCGATCGAAAGGCCAATGAGGAGGACACTGATTAGCACTGATTTTGGTAGAGGTGATAGTTTGAGGGAATGAATTTGCATGACACTAGAGTAGTGGTTGATAATTTATTGCAGCAGGATAATACCTGGCTCGTCTGGGCTGGGCGATTTTAACGTCCCCACTAGACTCGGACTAACATTGACTGCTGCTTTTTTGATGGCGATCGGAGTCGTTCCCAAATTGATTGTTCCTTCTTTTAGCTCGGCGATCAGCACTTTCGGATCTTGGTAATTTAGGCGCGGGGCTAATATGATGGCAATCCCCCGCGCTAATTCTGGTTTGTTTTGAGCAATGGCCTCGGCCAAAGTCGTGATCAGAGTTTTGTTGTCTTCTAGTCGCTGCTTAATTCTTTCGGCTTCTGCTTGGACAACTTCTGGGGCATTTAGTCGCCAAGTAACACTGGCTTGCCAGCGCAGATTATTATTATTGCCACTACTACTGTTGCTATTGTTAAAGCCCAAAGAATCGATATTATTCGCAGAACCCACATCGAGTTTTAGGCAAATATTAGAACAGCTTTCAGAGCTGACCGGAAATGTGGAAAATTGGGCATAGCTAGGAAAAGTTATGAATGTCAGGCTTATGCCCCAACAGAAGAGTAGAGAGTATTTCACAGCAGTTGCAATATATTTGCCTCAATGATATTTTGCTAGAGGTAAGTGAATTCTCACCTCTAGCGATTTTCTCGTATCCCCGTAAACAACTACATCAAATAGTAAATAGTTGTGATTTTTTAGTTATCTTGGCTTTGATGCCATTTAATTGGGCAAGGCTAAATAGGGGAAGTTCTTTTCCAGGGGCTTATGCCCCTGAGCCGGATTCCCTGACGATCCCTCGTAGGAGACGTTATCGCTAGTTACCGCACCATTGGTGAGGACACTCAGCACCGTATCCACCGTATCGTCTTTAAATAGCCGTCCCCGAATAGGACTACCTTTAGCATTGAGAGCATTAGCAAAACCACTCGGGCCAGTAGTATCAATCCGCATCACATCTGGTAAAAAGGCCGTCAATAGTGCCTTAGCCCGTTCTGGACTATTGCCTAAAGCGCGCAGTGTGCGGGTGGCCTCGGCTCCAATGGGAGCTGCCGCTGGACTGAGATCGGCAGTTGGTGGGACACTATTAAAAGTATTAAGCAAACTATTACTGGTAATTAAGCCTTCATTAATACCAGGGCGAGCGAGGCGCTCTACTTGCTGGTATTTGCCAGTCACTGGATCTTTGAGTGAAATTGTCTCCCAGATATCAAAGATTTTGGCACCCTTTTCGCCTTGAATAAGTTGCCGTGGAATGCGAATGGCGATCGCATTAACGTTATAGCCTTTCGCAAAATCTAAAGCTTGATTGGGTGGCCGAAATCCTACTGCGGGACCGGTGCCTAATGCCCCAGCTCGGACCCGGAAAAATTGTTCGACATCAAAGAAAAAAGGATCTTCTCTTAAGCCAGCAAAAACAGAAATCTTGGAACCATTGGCGGCCAATTCATTAACAACGGGTTTTTCGGCATTGAGTGGGGTGGTGCGCAGATTGTTAGCAGCACTTTCTCGACCATCTTTAATAACGGTGAATTTAATTTGCTGCTGTTGTCGATCGCTCGGAGGACTAAATTCAAAACGTAGTGTGACATCCTCTTTGCCGGTGGGTGTCGCATCTTTATCAGCTACCTGACTTAGTTTGAATTCGTAGCGGGCATTAGTACTAAAAAAGTATTGCTGACGAGCTACCGATCGAGGGTTAGTATTCATGACTAGTACTAAATCGTCTGCCGCCGCTGCTGAATTTTGATCTTGTTCGCGAAAGGCATATAGATCGGTCAAATTCAAATTGCGACCTTTAGTATCAACTTCGCCATCATCATGGTCTGAAGCCATTAGATTTTTGGGGAAACTAGTGGCCACCAAAAGAGCGGCGATGGAGAT
Organism: Synechococcales cyanobacterium VAR_4_metabat_354; assembly: GCA_031414775.1. GTDB lineage: Bacteria > Cyanobacteriota > Cyanobacteriia > Cyanobacteriales > Chamaesiphonaceae > JAAFHZ01. The sequence goes on along the minus strand of JANOQI010000064.1, from coordinate 23,408 downwards.
GCCAGCGAGAATTAGAGATTTTCGCCAATTAGATTGGCTAAATTTGAACATTGAGACTAACATGTTGAATCCTGATTGCTAAATTATGAAGTGGATAAATCTGTTATCTAGAGAGCAAGATTGGAGATAGGTTGATCGACTTGTGAACTTGTAGCTAGAAGGGCTTTGACTCCAGACTCGTGGCATCAGCATCGACAGCTCCAGCCGAAATCAAAGTTAGTTTTGGTTTCGAAATCCCAGACAATTTCATCTTCATCTTCCAAGAAAAAATCGGTGTCATTAAACTGATCGTAGTCATTGATGGGGTGCAGAATTGTGAGTATGCCAATGCCAGCAATCTTCGTTATAAATTTCTCCCAGCTACGTGGAAGAGTATTTACAACAGAACTGCCAGAAACAGTTTCGTCGTCAGGAGTGCTATTGACTATTGTCATTTTGATCCTCTGAAATTTGTTGATTCACATAGTTATACGCTGCTGATTTTTAAATGGATCTCTTTTTTTAAATGATCTTTCCATCAGAAAAATAAGCAGCAAATATTGAGTGTCTTGCCAAGTGTCGGTAATTTGGATCTGTCGATCGACTTTGCCAGCATTCCAGTCGATCGACAGATCCAAATTAAATCTGCTGGCGTATATAAATATGGGAGTGACCCCCTCCCAGAGAGTTCCAGTCATACTGATACAATTAGGCAGTAGTGCAAGTTCTTTCTATGCCCAGTGATGATTCTCTTTCTGCTCCGGTCGCAGTGCCGCTCGCAGGAGGTTTGCAACAACGGGATTTTTCGCTCATTCAGCAAATTATCCAGCAAGATCATGCTGCCCTGTCAGCACTCTATGATCGATATGCGCGGGTGGTATATTCTGTGGCCTATCGCAGCTTAGGTTCAGTAGAAGAGAGCGAAGAGGTGGTAATGGATGTGTTTGCGAAGGTGTGGATGACGGCGGCATCTTATAACTGCGAAAAAGCCAGGGTGGATAGTTGGATTTTCATGATGACCCGCAGTCGGGTGCTCGATCGACTGCGTTCTAAGCAAAGACGAGTCAAAGCAACAGAGGCGATCGTGGTTTTTGAAACCACCACGACTACCGCTGATGCTAGCTGTAATTTAGAGATCGCGGAGCGCCGTAACCAGGTGATTGCCGCTCTGGCCAGTCTGCCGATCGAACAGCGCCAAGTATTAGAAATGGCCTATTTTCAAGGCTGGAGCCAACGGGAAATTGCTGAGCAGACGGGACTGGCTTTAGGGACAGTCAAAACCCGGATTCGTTTGGGGTTAGAAAAATTGCGATCGGTTTCCCAGCTAATTGATTCTTTATAGAGATTATGAGTAGAACCTATGACAGGAGCACTTTGTGACTAATCCATTTTCACTGCCAGACTCACCTCAAGCAGGGGTTGCTGCCTACGCTCTCGATATTTTGGAAGAGCAGGCGGAATTTGAGCGTGAGCTAGCAACATCGGCTACTTTGCAATCTGAGTTAGCAACTTTCCAGACTGCGGTACAGGACTTGGCCTATGGTGTACCGGCTGTGTCTTTACCAGTAGATTTAAAGAAAAAGTTGTTCGATCGACTGTCTATTATTACTGGTGAGCAATCAATCGATCGATCAAATCGAGTTGATATTAAGCCAGCAGATTTGCCCCCAAATTTATTAGATTTGCTCGATTGGCCGATTGCCGATCTCCAACAGGTAGCGATCGACTTGCCTAACTGGGAAACATTCCCGATGCCCAGCGGATCGGAAATGGCTATTTGGCAAGTGGATGAAGTACGTGCCCAAGTAGCCTTTTTTCTGCGGGTGCCGACAGCTGGAATCTTGCCGAATCACTATCATGCTACTGGTGAATCGATCTTAGTCCTAGAAGGTAACTTTATTGATGATGATGGGACGGTGTATGAAGTTGGCGAGCGATTTGTGGCAGCTGCTGATACTAGTCACCAACCTGCGACTAGTCTGGGCTGTCTGATCCTCAGCGTTACTTCCATCCATGACAAAATATTGGTAACAGACCTCTTGCGTGAATAGGAGAAGATGTATCCTGCCTTCATCACGGAATCAATACTGCGCTAAACTCCGGGCAAGCTGGTATCTACTTCAGCTAACCATTCGCCAAACTCGTCTACAAATCTGTCTGCCAAAATAGCCTCTCGAATTCTGGTAGTAAATCGGATCAGCTCCGTCACATTGTGGAGCGCCAGCAGTGTAAAACCAGTGACTTCGTTGCAACGAATCAAATGACACAAATAAGCCCGACTAAAGTTTTGGCAAGTGTAGCAAGGACATTCGTCATCCAAGGGCGTAAAGTCTCGTTTGAATCCAGCGTTTTTGATGTTCCAGCGCTCTCCGCGCACAAAGGCCGCGCCGTGTCGCGCTACTCGCGTGGGGATGACACAGTCAAATAGATCGATACCGGAGGCAATCGCGATCGCCATTTCTTTGTAGGTACCCACTCCCATCAAGTAGCGGGGTTTATCGATCGGCAACAATGGCGCTGTCGCCCGCACAATATCGTGAATAAAATGAGCCGGTTCACCAACGCTCACCCCACCGATTGCATAACCGGGCATGTCAAATTCGCCCAAGGCTTTGGCAGCAGCAGCTCGCAGGTCTAAATGCACGCCCCCCTGGACGATCGGAAACAGTGCTTGATCGTGAGGGCGTTCGTGGGCTGCAATGCAGCGAGCCAACCAGCGTTGAGTGCGATCGGTGGCAGCGATTACTTCTTCTTTGGTAGCCGGATAGGGCGGACATTCATCAAAAGCCATAATTACATCAGCACCTAAGGCATTTTGGATCTGGATGGACTTTTCCGGCGAAATGAAAATTAGTCGTCCATCCAATGGGGACTTAAAAGTAACCCCTTCCTCGGTCAGTTTGCGGGTTTTACTGAGGCTAAACACCTGAAAACCGCCAGAATCGGTCAGCATGGGGCCATGCCAATTCATGAATTTGTGCAGACCACCGGCTTCGGCAATAATATCTTCACCTGGTCGTAGGTGCAGGTGATAGGTATTAGACAAGACCATTTGGGCTTGAGCTTGTACTAAATGCTCAGAAGTGAGGGTCTTGACGGTGGCTTGGGTGCCGACAGGCATAAACCTGGGCGTTTCCACTACTCCGTGCGGTGTGGTAAAGGTACCGGCCCGCGCTCGGGTATGGCTACATTTTCCCTGACACTGAAATGTGAAATTGCCCACTGCGATCGATCCCTAAATAACTGATGTATCTTAGCAGTAAGAGCAATCTGAATCCTGATTTTGCCCCCTCCAGATGATCAATCAACCAATTACGACCCCTTCACCCAGTAAAACCGACTTAATCCTGTGCGACGAGACCACTCCGAACACGATCCTGTTCATTGATTATGAAAATATTACCCACATCCGGCTATCCCGCATCCAGCGTCCCAACCTAAAAATCTTTATTTTTGTGGGATGCGCCCAGACCAAGATTCCCTTCGAGCTGGTGCGGGAAGCGCACCAGTTGGGTGCCACGGTGGAATGGATTGGGGTGGAAGGCATTGGACCTAATACCCTGGACTTTCACATTGTTTTTTATCTTGGTCAGCTCAGTCTGCAAGCCCCAGCTACCAATTTTGTGATTTTATCTCGCGATCGCGGCTTTGATCCGCTGATTCAACATTTGGGTCAACTGGGAATTTCCTGCAAACGGATCGAGAACTTAGAACGGTTGTCTCAGTCTGCCGATCTAACCTATTCTCCAGATTTTTTGGCGGAGATTGCTTTGCCCAAGATATTATCGATCGATCCCAAAAGTAGGCCAAAAACTAAATCAGCTTTGTACAAATATCTAAAATCACTATTGGTCAAATACCAACCCAGTGAGCTAGATATCGAACAACTACTGGAGATTTTGTTCGCAACTGGCAAAATTATTAAAGCTCAAGGAAAAATTAGCTATGAGTTGCGGCTAGGGGCAGAGACTAATAACGCAGATGAGTAGGTACCGCACTCATCTACGCTCTAATCGCTAGATTAGACTAGTTGGGGTCTAGATTAGATTTCAGTTTGAGCTGAAGGTCGGTGCCTTTTTTTAATACGACTTCACCACCAGGACTGGACAAGACAAATGCGGTGGCGGCGGCGGCACCAGCCATCTTGCCATGTTTAAACTTGGTTTTATCTCCCAAGAAGTTACCAGCTACCGTACCACCCAAAATAATTCCAGCATTTTTCAAAAACTGGCCTTTAGTCTTGGTTTCGACTTGGGTGTTAACTAAAGTAGCTTCGATCGGTAACAGCTCGCCATTTTTGAGCTTGACACCATCAAAGGAGAGATTCAACTTAGCTTTTTTGCCCTTAGCAGCTTTGGTGACATCTTCTAAATGGCCTTCAATAACAGCATCTTTCAAGGCTGGATATTTACTGACAGAACCGTTCTTTATTTTGATCGTGAATTTCTCGTTATTACGATTTTTGCTGGTAGAAATTTCTTGCTGTAAATCAGTATTAATGGTGGTACCGGCTGGTATGGCACCCGCAGCGGCTTTACTTCCAGCCGTGATGGCACCACCTTTTACCGGCTTATCTTCAACTTTGCTGCCACAGCTAGCTAAAAAACCTAAAGATATTGTTACTAGTACTAATGAAATGGACTTTTTAAACATGATCGAGACCTCACACTCTAAGCCACACCGAAATTGTGGGCGTAGAGGATAGTCTAACATTTACAAATCATCAGGTGTCCTTGGGCACTGCCACAAACTAGATATGGCTCGGACAATTGCCAAGCTAAGGCCGTGCAGTCCTGCCAGTTTAGTTGTTCACCGTCCATAGAATCCAAATTAGTCACATTGAGCACACCGGTGGCACTGACAGACACCGCCAAGGGGCGCTGGGAATGAATCGCTAACAAGATGATGCTTCCATTGTTAGGGGGCAGCGCTTGCCAATCTTCATCACTATAGTGCCACCACACCAACTGCTCGGCACTAATGACGGCTAGATCGGTCGCCGCCCAAGCTAGTTGCTGAATCTTCGTCGAGAATCCACGCATCACCCAAGGCATTTCTAACTCTGTCACCCGCGCCACGACCAACTGTCGATCGAGAGTAGCGCCAGCCAGATATTCACCGGTTTGCGACCAAGCCAAGGCGTGCACTCCGGTATCCACGGCTAATAACTCGGATTCATCGCCCTGTCCCCATGGCCAGACCTCTACGCCTTGGTAACCGGCCACTGCCAAATAATCGCCCTGCGGTTGCCAAGCTAGATCGGCCACTGTCGATCGATTAAAGTCTAAGGTATTGACAATTTTTTGACGCACTGCATCCCATAGTTGCACTTGCTTACCAGTGCTGAAGGCTAACAGGGGTTCGGTCGGATGCCAAGCCAGTCGATCGATCCAAGTGCGGGGGTAGTCTAAGGTCGTAACTAACTGTTGCCCAGCCCAGACGTATAATTTGCCTTGTTGACCGCCAGCTGCCAGCCACTGACCATCAGCGGAGTAACCTAAGCAATCGATCGAATAGTTATGTGCTGTTTGTAAATAAATTAATTCCTGACCATTTCCACTAACTACTTCGCCACTAGCTGCGCTAGCGGCAAATTGATGCGCCGCTGGTGACCAGGCTACCGCAGTGATGTAGTCGGTCAGTTGTCCTTGCCATTGTGGCTGGATAAGTTGTGCGATGGTTGGCATAAAAATTAATCCATTGCCGGAAGAATTTGTGGGTTATCTGAATTATACAGCGCCGATTAAACTAATCATTTCGGCGGGAGTCACAATAGTTTTACCCGTTGGCAAGTACTTGAAAGATCTATTGAAGTGGTTATAGATCACACTTACTAGCAAAAGTTTCTCTGGGTAATTCTTCGTGTAGACTGCTATCAGCACCTTTCTCTTCAGCATGAACATCAATTCTCGCGACATCGAACATATCTTTGAGCGACTACGATCGGGAGTTGTACCCGATCGAGGTCTGGAAGCCTTTGCCGTCGGCATTAATCTCCAGCGCCACGAAATTCATCGCCAACTGGCTTTAGCCGGAGATAATGAAGGTACCTTCAAATTTTTGCGCGGCGGTTATGGCTGTGGCAAAACTTTTATGTCGCGGTTGGCTATTCTAGATGCTCAGGCGCAGGGCTTCGCCACCAGTTTTGTAGTGGTGTCCGACAACGATTTACATTTTCACCGCTTTGATGATGTCTATCGGAAGGTTGTGCAAGAGCTAGGTACCAATTCTTGCGATCGAGGAGCGTTGAGTGATGTGATCGACAGGTGGATTGCTCGGGTAGAGGATGCGTTAATCGCCACTGGTGCTGACCCAGATAGCGCAGATTTTGACAACCAAGTACAAACTCGCATTGAAGAAGATTTGGCCTCTTTGACTGGTGGTAAGGCTCCTGAAGATATGATCCGGGTGCTGCGGAAAATCTTTGAGCTAAAGCAAGCCGGGAATATTGTAGAGGCTAGTGCGCTGTTATCCTGGCTATCTGGTAGTGAGAATGTGGCTGGTAGTTCTAAGCGGTTGGCCAGCATCAAAGGCGATATTGGTGGCCGGGAGGCGCTGGATTATCTGCAAGGTATTTTGGAAATTACGAAGGCGGCTGGCTATAAAGGTCTGGTGATTGTAATTGATGAAGTGGAAACTATTCTGCGGATGCGTCATGATGTGCGTGGTAAATCGCTGAATGGAATTCGTCAAATTTGTGATGCGGCCGATCGCTATCGGGGCTTGTTTTGGGTGTTTACCGGTACGCCAGAGCTGTTTGATACTAATCGGGGAGTGGCCGGATTGCCACCGTTACATGATCGGATCAAGTTTTTGCATTCTGGTAACTTTTCTAGTCCTCGGCAACCCCAATTGGAGTTGAAGCCCTTTGATGCTGATCGTTTGCAGGAAGTGGCAATGAAACTACGGGAGTTATATCCTACGGCCGATCGACCTAGTCTGATTGCTAAAATTACGCCGCAGTTTGTGGAGCAATTGGTAGCCAAAGTAACGGAGGGTTTTCGCGGCGATGTTGGGGTAGTGCCCCGTCAGTTCCTGCGCCAGTTTGTAAATATTTTGGACTTGGCAGCTACTTTTGAGGATTTTGACCCAATGGTGGCTGAGGGTTTTTCGGTAGATGAGTTAAATGAAGATGAAAAAAGAATTGCAGCCGGTTTGTCAGCTTTCGATCCGGAACCAGAAGATAATCAGGAATACTCTTTGGTAGAGTTCTAACTATTTACCCCTTTCAATCACATAGTTTTTGCCCAAGCGAGACATCGATCGAGAGATTCTTTCATCGCTATCGGTTCAGCATAAAAACGCCGACCATGACCCGGTAAAACCCAGCTAAATTGATAGGAAGTTAGTTTCGCTAAAGAAAGCAACTGCTCCGGCCACGAATACCAACAGACATTACGAAAAGCATAGAGATGCTGTAATTCTTTGCTATAGGCTAAATGGTCGCCAGTAAACAAAAACTGATTTTTATATAGCAACACCGTATGACCGCGCGTGTGCCCTGGCACCGGAATAATCAATGTATCCGGTATGATTGAGATTGGTTCGGTACCGGTGATTTTCTCTTCCACTGCCTGAGTATCTCTACTCACGTCATCATGGTGAAGAATTCTGGTACAGCCAAAATGATCGTGGAATTTTTGATGATCGGCCACATCGTCACGATGGGTAAGATACAAATATTTCACTCCACCCATAGCTGCCATCCTTTTCACCAACGGGGGTGTGAAACGCGGTGAATCTACTAAAATGTTACCAGTTGGCAATTGAATCAGATAACTAGCTGCACCATAGGAATGCTCGGAATGGTAGCCACAGTGATAAACATTCTCGGCGATTAAGGTGGGAAGAGTGGCTTGAACTTGAGTAATATCCCTAGGCTTATTGACAGTCCCGATCGATGCCGTGGGACAAGAAAGTAAAGCTTGCATGGCTTGCAGCCGTTCGATCGCATCTTGGGGCTGATGATAAACCGCCGACTGATTGTTCGATCGATTAAAAACCGTTGGAGCCATCCAGCGACAAGTATCACAGTCTATACAACTAGTGTCTACATAAAGATCGCCAGCAATATTTTCAGATCGACGGTTAGCGAGGTGAGCCATCATGATGCCTAAAACTCATCCTTTCATTATACTCGTTCAGCTTGATGGCATTGTCGGTACCCAAAACCGCCAAATTTTCAAGTTACAATTTATCTGAATCTGATGTGTCTTTAGCAACTAATCGACTGGACTAAAGAATCTAGACTACAAGTTTTTAACTATTTCTTGGACTTTAACTAACTGTGCCAATACCTGACCATTTTTTAGCATAGTAGTGGTTTTGGTGATTCCGGCAGGCAAATCCGGAGCCATGCCACAGTGCCAAAGGTAGAATCCCCCATTCCAGATAATGGTTTCAGTCAGAGGGGAAGGCTGACCAGCCAGCACCTTCTGTAACTCCGCTAATAAATCTTCAGTTAACGGCGGATTTTGGTTGGTAACGCCCATATCTTGATGATGGAGAAAAATCCGCTCTAATTCTTGACCAGGAAGCTGACTACCCACAATTACCGGGCGATCGTGAGGCAAGTCACAGCTACCTTCTAAACCCTTAACGGTGGTGATTTGGAGTGGTGGAGATCGCATGGCCAACGCTGCCAACGCCGTCTTTTCGGTAGGCGGGTGGACATAGCCAAAAACTAGATGAGCCGCGCCCGCATAGGGTGACCAAATTAATTCTAAGGTGGCGATTGGTGGTCGTTTGCCAATTTGGTCGCGATAGGTAACGAGGCTATGTGCCAAAGGAAAATGGTTCGGCACATAGACAAAGCCCAAGCCAGTAGCCGCAAACACTTTTTGCACTTGCTCCAAACTTAAAGCCGCCCAATCCACTCCTAAACCTTGCCATAGTTCAATCAGAGGCACACCATATTTTGTAGGTAACCGACCATCACCATGCAAAATTACTGGCACCCCCAAGGCTGTCAGTAATAAACTAATTACTGGTGAAATTGGCGCTGTTCGGGAGCGGCCATCATAGGGAATGCCAAAAATACAGACCGGCTGTTGATGACTACTGACTGGCTGCAAGCAAGGACCAAGTTCTTGCCACGTATCTAACATCCCCGCCAATTCCTCAGCAGTAGGACGCTTGATGCGATGGGCAATCAAGAAAGCACCGATCTGGGCAGGGGTCGCCTCTGCTTGCAGCATCTTGCGCATCGCTAGAGCTGCTTCTGCGCGATCTAAACTTTTGCCCGTGTGGGAACCACTGCCAATTTTCTTTAACAGCTCCCGAAATTCTTCCATATTAAAAAAACCAATGAGACGAAACAACTAACCCAACTATTATTTATCATTCTAGCGGCATACCCCGTCCGTCTAACAAGGCAGCAGATATCAACTTATTTTATGATGTGGGGAAATAGTATTCAATAGACCCAATGCTGCCGCTCGGGTTTGAACAAGCTGACAAAAATACTCGATCGGTGGTAGCAAAATTCGGTCAGTGGTGGTAACTAACATCACTTGGCGACTAAGGGTCATTGCGGCTGCCGTATTGCTGACATCTTTTTCTAGTGGCAATGGCTCAATTTTACGGACGGTCAGACCGATATCCGGTTGGATATCCATCAAGGCTGATCGAGGCAGTAGCGCAATTAGCTCACCCTGCTGCACCACGCCCCGAAAAGCATCTAGCGTGTTGAGTTCCAACACTGCCTGTAGCTTAGCTCCCAGCTTGGAAAACTGCTCTTGTACCAACCGTTGCATCCCGTAACCATCTTTAAATACCACCTGTGGATACAGTATTAGCTCTGCCCAGGGAATCACGGAGTATTTGGCCAGCGGATGACTAGTAGGGATCAACGCTTCGATCGGTTCACTATAAAGCTCCCACACCACTAAGTCAGCACTGCTCGTAAACAGCCGATTTTGCATGACGATCGCCACATCAATTAAACCATCACGCATGACCTTCAGCGCTCGATCGCTACCCAAAGCAGTGACCCGCAACTGTACTTCAGGATATTGCAAACAAAACTGCTGCAAGACTGGTGGCAAAAAGTAAGCGCAAACTGAGTGAATGGCCGCTACACAAATTTCTGGTTGTTTGCCAGCGAGCAGATCATTGATTTTTTGAGTGGCCTGTTGCCATTCATCACAAATTTTCCGGGCATGAGGCAATAGCTCCTCCCCAGCCACAGTCAATTTTGACTGGTTGCTGCGGTGAAAAAGAGCTGATTGCAAGTCGGTCTCTAGCGCTTGAATTTGCCGGCTCACAGTTGATTGGGTAAGACCGCACCGCCGGGCAGCCTGCAAAAAACTGTGGGTTTCGACAATAGCTAAAAATGTTTGTAGTTGCTCAACACGCATATAGCAAAGCCGCCACAGAATCCGATTTTATTAGTTTAGCCTATGAATTAATGCCAGCAGATTCAAAAAACAAAAATTCACTAACCACTCATCTGAACTGATTGTTTACATCCCCAGATTAATCTCAGATCAAAGTTTGGATTATTAACTCACAGACAGATATGAAAAAATACTAAGCTCTTACCCTCACTACCGTACCCACTTGTACCAACTTATAAAGCATCTTGACATTTTTATTACTCATCCGCACGCAGCCATGTGAAGCAGCTTGGCCGATCGATTTCAAATTGCTAGTGCCGTGGAATCCAATTTGGTCACCGCTTTTTTCATCGTACCAAAAGCCAATCCATCTCTCGCCTAAAGGATTATCTTTCCCCGGTGGAAAAGCTTCGCCAGTTTTAAAGCTGAGCCAACCAGGATTTTTTTTCATCAGCTGAACTTTCCAATCACCAGTAGGTGTTTCCCAGCCTTTTTTACCTACAGCTACCGGAATTTTCTTTAGCAGTTTTTGGCCGCGATAGAGGTAGGCGCGCCGCTCACTCACTTTGAGCACTATATTAATTTCATTTTTTTGGGGAACATATTCATTGATGGTTTTTTCAGTCCCATCGATGGTGTTGGGAGCGTCAATGATATTTTGAGCTTGTGCTGGCACCATTAATGAAAATAAAATGAGCGCAGTTAAAAACCAGTTTTGCTGAAGATATCGTTGAAACATATGAACCTAGATTAATGGCACTTGCGTAATATAAAAAGATGAAAATTGCTCGATAGAAACAGCAGTAATCTGTTTGCTGAAGAGACCGCGAAAAATTGGTGTGACTCCATTCTATCGATAATCTCAGACATGTTAATCAGCTTTATGTCTTAAGATTTTGAGGTGGACAGTCATTCAATTTATCACACCACATTCCCCCAGAGAAATAATTTGTTCTAACTTTCTTTCCAAGCTAATAGACATTGTTCAACTCCAGCTAAGAGAAGAGGATCGGTCGTGGCGGACAGTCGCAACTGCTGTAACCTGTCGCTTACTATAGTTCGATCGAACTGCTTCAAACAATAGATGGCGTGCCAGCGCACTTGTTCGTTGCTGTCGGCCAGTAGCTTGATAACTTCTTCGACCGCCACCGTTTTTGGGAAGTTCCCTAAGCTACAAGCTATTTCTTGCTTAATTTGAGCTGGATAATCTGGTGGTAATATCTGTAAATAATCAGTCAAAATCTTGATGGCGAGCAATTCCCGACTTTGGCCTAGGGATCGAATCACTTCTGGAATGACTGCGAGGGAACTAGTTGTGATGATGGCTTGTAGATACTGGAGGGCAAAAGGTCGATCGATCCAACCCAGACACCGCACGATTTGTCTTTGCAATGCTTCTGGACAAGCGGGTTGCTGATAGCAATTAAACAATGCCTGAGCAGCCAGCTCATCACCAAAACGCCCCAATGCAATCGCGGTGGCGGTACGTACACCTAAGTTTAAGTCTAGGAGCAGGGGCTGTAGTTTGGTTACTAACTGTAATTCGGCATGGAGATCTGCTCGTAAGCCCAAGCCAATGACCGCTGCTCGCCGCACCGCTGCCGAGACATCGGTGAGCTTTTGAATGAGTAAGGGCGGTACTTGAGAATCATGGAAACTACTTAGTGCTTCGATCGCTAGATATCTAACTTGCGGATCGGGATCGTTTACTACGGTCAAGAGCGGTGTAATTGCGGGAGAGTGACGAATTTGAGCGAGGGCAGTCACAGCCGCCAATTTATTGGTTTTTAGCAAGGCTGTGAGCTGACTGATTGCCACATTGCCTATCTGAATGAGAGCCCGCAGGGCAATTTCGGCTAGCTCAGAATCAGGATGTTGGAGTAAGCATTGTGCTAAACCAGTCGCGACTAATGGCGATCGAAATTCGCCCAGCACCTTACCCACCAGCCACTGTACTTCTGGCTCTAAAGAATCATCTTGCAGCATCATGAGCAGTGGTTCGATCGCCATTTCACCCAGTGCTGGCAATATTTTGGTAACTGCCCACCCATCTTGAAAGTCCTCCGCCCTCAGTACTTGTAAGGCCAAATCTAATATCTGAGACTGCTCCGGCGGACTGGCAGTGGTCAGTGACAATTCCGCTAAACAAGTGTTCACCAATGGCCAATCTTGGACAGCTGCGGCCGCCTGTGCTGAAGCCAAATTCGACATATTACCCTCGAAATGAGTCAGGACGGTTAAGATACTCTAGCTCAGCGGGGGTGGACTCCCGACCCAGCAAAATATTTCGGTGGGGAAAGCGACCAAACTGTCTAATCAGCTGGTGGTGTTGATTAGCAGCTGCGACGGCCTGTTCTTTGCCTAGATGCTCAGGCAGTTGTTGGAAAAGAGCCAGACACTGTTCTTGATTTCCTATATTTTCGCTGTGTTCGAGGGGTAGATAAAAGAACCAACGTTGAATCGGCAGAAATTCTCGATCGATCCCTGCTTGAATAGCTTGCTGGGCGATGGCCAGGGCTTGCGGATCTGTATCAAAAGCAGCGGCGCTGCCCCGAAACAAGTTGCGTGGTAGTTGGTCTAATAATAAAATTAGCGCCAGACAGCTGTGTGGCCAGCCTTGCCAGCCATCCAAATAACCCGCCGCTGCCAACTGGTAATCCTCGGTAAAGAGATCTTGCAGTTGTCGATCGATCGCGGGGTCTGCTTTAAACCACCAGGGCTGAAACTGCCCATAGCTTTCGCTCCTATAACTTTCGCTAGGTGCGCTCAGTGGAGAGCCAAACCAAAATTGGAGAATCTGATTTACTTTAGACATGCTAGATATGTGATGGCCACTGCCCAAATTATGCCGGAGATTTAGACTGCTTACTTAATCTACGTTATTAAATTCCTGCCAATGCGTCATAATTATGCAATAAATGCATCGTGATCAACATTTCGTAACAATTGATACTAATTATCAATGGTGTTTATCGTTAAATTTAATGCTCAAGACATTTTCGATAGAGAGCAGGACTATATGACCATTGCTACACCCAGCCTGAACAAGTTTGAAAAGCTCAAAGCCGAAAAAGATGGCCTGCTAGTTAAGTCCCAACTGGCCGAGTTTGCCAAAATGGGCTGGGAAGCGATGGACACTAACGATCGCGAGCATCGACTCAAGTGGTTAGGGGTATTTTGGCGACCTGTGACCCCCGGAAAGTTTATGATGCGCTTCCGGCTACCTAGTGGCATTATCGATAGCAAACAGCTGCGGGTTTTAGGGCAGATTATGCAACGTTATGGTGACGAAGGCAGCGCCGATATTACCACTCGCCAAAACATTCAACTACGGGGTATTCGGATTGAGGATCTGCCTGATATCTTTGAACAGATGGCTGCGGTGAACCTGACTAGTTTGCAGTCTGGCATGGACAATGTGCGCAATATCACTGGTTCTCCAGTTGCTGGTTTGGAGGCCGATGAGCTGTACGACACTCGCCAAATGATTCAGGATCTGCAAGACCAAATTATTGGCTATGGTGAGGGTAATCCGGAATTTAGTAACCTACCACGTAAATTCAATATTGCGATTGCTGGCTGTCGCGACAACTCGGTACATGCCGAAATCAATGATTTAGCTTTTGTACCAGCTTATTTGAATGGCGAATTTGGTTTTAATATCGTTGTAGGTGGTTTCTTTTCGGGCAAACGAATCGAACCAGCTGTCCCGATCGATGCCTGGGTAGCACCAGCAGATGTGATCGGTGTCAGTCTAGCGTTGCTGCGCGTTTTTCGGGATCATGGCTTACGAATTAACCGTACCAAAGCCAGACTGATGTGGTTAATTGATGAATGGGGTATTCCCAAGCTACGTGCCGAGCTGGAAAAAGAATTTGGATCAACGTTGGCTACAGCGGCTCCTAAAGACGAATTTATGTGGGAAAAACGAGATCATCTGGGGGTATATGACCAGAAGCAGTCGGGCTTACATTATGTTGGGGTGCACATTCCGTTGGGACGGCTATTTGCTGATGACATGTTTGAGCTAGCCAGAATTGCCGAAGTCTATGGTAGTGGGGAACTGCGGTTTACGATCGAACAAAATGCTGTTATCCCCAATGTGCCAGCTGACAGGTTAGCAGCCCTATTGGCTGATCCGCTCCTAGAGAAGTTTTCGCCGAGTCCGGGCAACCTGTTACGGAGTGTGGTTTCTTGCACTGGTGCCCAGTTTTGCAACTTTGCTTTGATGGAAACCAAGCAGCAAGCCGAAAGCTTTGCCACCAAGCTTCAAAATACGATCGATGTACCACAGCCAGTCCGTTTTCACTGGACAGGTTGCCCCAATTCTTGTGGCCAGCCACAAGTAGCCGACATTGGTTTGATGGGTACCAAGGTACGTAAAGAGGGCAAGACACTAGAAGGTGTAGACATCTATATGGGCGGCACCGTTGGTAAAGATGCTCACCTGGGTACTTGTGTGCGCAAAGGTGTTCCCTGTGAAGACCTTGAACCAATACTACAAGAGCTGTTAATTGAGCATTTTGGCGGTCAGCTTAAAGCCTAACCGCTAGCATTACATTCCCGGCAACTGTCATAATAAGGAGAGTAAAACTCACCAACTTATCGTCAAGAAATTCACCAAGTCTGATGAATCTATCTACTGAAATTTCTAGCTGGATACCAGTACTCATCTATTGGCTATTGGTTGCCACCATGCTGTTGGGGGTGGTGGGAGCATTTATTCCGGCTATTCCCGGACCCAGCCTGATTGTGGGAGCGGTGATCATCGCCGGGTTTGTCTACGGCTGGCCACAAGTCACTACTGCTCTAGTTGTTTCTCTAGTTGTGCTAGCGCTGTGTTTTGCGATCGAATACTTAGCCGGAATTTGGGGTGGCCAGAAGGCTGGCGCTAGCCACTGGGGTCAAATTGGCTCGATGGTGGGCTTGGGATTGGGCATCTTTGGCTTGTTACCAGCCTTACCGATTGGTGGACCTTTGCTCGGAATTTTCTTTGGCCCTTTTATCGGTGCTGTAGCCGGAGAACTTCTTTATTTACAAAGGGAAGCCAACTTGTCGGGGATCGATCGACTGCAAAAATCGCTAAAAGCAGGTATTGGCATTGTGGTTGGATCAATAGTTGGTCTCTTGATACAAGGTCTATTGTCTCTATCAGCTTTGGTAGTATTTCTCTACACCACATTTGGGAATGGCTGGCCAGCCCGTTAAAATACTGAAATAAAAAAGCCCCCATCTAGGAGGCTTTTTATTTCAGGACTATGAAATAGTTCTAGAACTTGAAGCCAGCGCCAAGACCAACTAAAGTACCGCCACCATTCAGAGGAATTTTCAGATCGGCATTAAGAACGATATTATCGCTAACACCAACATCAGTTCCAACTTGAGCATAAGCGATGCCGTTGCCGCCACCAGTCGCAGTCAAGAAGCCGATGCCAACAAAGGGATCGAACTTAGTACTGGATTGACCAGGTAGGTTGAAGTCATAGGTCGCAGAACCACCAAAAACGGTAGTGCCGGAAGCAAAAGCAACAACTGGTCGGATCGAGATGCTTTCGGCAACACCAAATTTGCCATTAACACCAAAAATGCTGTCGCCGCCGCCAAATAAAATGGTGGCACCAATATAGCTATCTTTGCTTTGGGCTTGGCTAGGCAACTGAGTGGCCACAGATAACAAAGCAGCAGACGCAACGATTGATAGAATCTTTTTCATGATTAGTTTAATTTCCTAAATACAACTCCACACACCTAAAATAATTTTTATTTATATTAAGTGATAGATTAATAATACCCTATTTTTCTCTGAGAAGATCCTACTTCCCCAAGAATATACTACAACTGTCCGAGAAATGTAATCATCGCCTGCAAACGTTTCAAAAAGGCTCATATTACTCTGACCCTGGGAATACCGGACGGTATTTACTAATTTGGAAGTGTTGTTTACATCCCCATCGCCCTGGAGACTATCTGGCATGATGTTAATTGTTGAACCAACCAGGTTAACTAACTCATGAATTTCTCCATTCAATCTCTTTACAACTGGTATCGTGGTCTGCTGCAAAACCCCAAATATCGTTGGTGGGTCGTAGCTGCTTCGATCGCTTATTTGGTTAGTCCGATCGATATCTCACCTGATGTTTTTCCGATTGTGGGTTGGCTCGATGACACCATTGTGATTGGTTTGTTGGTAGCCGAATTGTCCCAAATAGCTGCTGCTAAGCTCAAAGAAAACAGCAAAAGATCAAATACCGAGGCTGAAACTGTTGCCAGTAATGCGATCGATATTGACGCTGTGCCAGTAGATTCAGTTAGTAAGTAGAACATTTAAATAGAAATATTTGCCCTTTCCCAATCTGGGATGAGGGCAATTTTGGTAAAATTTGGGTTGCTCTCTCCCCCAGCCTTAATGCTATCTAGTGCCGTAATTGCCGTTGCGCAACAATTAACCGAACCAACCTCGATCGATCTCTTTCAAAAAATTCAATTTCAGTCGGTACCGATGACCGGTACTTCCTCATCCATCGGAACTAGCTACATCAAGCAGGGAAGCGGCGGCACTCCCCTCTTATTAATTCATGGCTTTGATAGCTCGGTGTTAGAATTTCGGCGGCTCCTGCCGCTGCTCAAATTAGAAATGGAAGTTTGGGCAGTAGACTTATTAGGATTTGGTTTTACTGAAAGATTACCCGGTTTAAGCTACAGCCCCGAACTAATTCAGACCCATCTCTATCAGTTTTGGCAGACCACCATTCAAAGACCAATGATCATAGTAGGGGCTTCGATGGGTGGAGCCACCGCCATCGACTTTACCCTCGCCCATCCTGAAGCAGTGGCCAAATTGGTACTGATCGACAGTGCTGGTTTTACCAAACCACCGGCCACGGGCAAGTTGATGTTTCCACCGATCGACAGGTTAGCCACCGCTTTTTTGAGTAATCAGGGTGTCCGACAACGCATTAGCCAAGCTGCCTACTACGATCAAAAATGGGCTAGCCCCGATGCCCAGCTGTGTGCGGCGCTGCATTTGCAATGTGAAAACTGGAGTAATGCTGTCATTACCTTTACCAAAAGTGGCGGCTATGGTTACTATGGCGATCGACTGACAAATATCCAAAAAACCACCCTAATTTTGTGGGGAGAAAACGATAAAATTCTGGGGATTAAGGATGCCAATCAGTTTCAACAGAATTTGCCTGATAGTCAATTGATTTGGATTGAAAAATGTGGCCATGTTCCCCACTTAGAGCAGCCCCAAATCACGGCTACAGAGATTTTGAATTGGGTCTAAAAATATTGCAGAATGTTGCTATTTGCAGCGTATTCTGTTAGTTGGTACAAGAATCACCTAAAATATTTTGGCATCAACATACTTGAAAAATTAAAGGCCAAATGCCTGAACAAACGGTTAAACACAACAATACTGCATCAGGATTTTTACTGATTCTGATTCCAGTGGCATTTCTTGCTGTGTTTGTGTCTGTAGCTTGGCCATTTATCATGGGTGCTGCACTGCTATTTACTGGCAATAACCTGTGGCAAAGCTATCAACTATCCAAACTCTCCCAGCAAGTCAATCCTCTATTTAATCAACTGATTATCGAAAAACAGGGTTCTATTACTCCTCTAGAGTTATCAGTCCGCGCTAACATTTCTGGCAAAGTAGCAAGTCGCTATCTACATAGTAAAGCTATCGAATTTGGTGGCACTAGCCAGCGCTCGGACAATCAGGGCGTAGTTTATAAATTTTTGACCTTCAACTCCCTAGAAAATGTTTTCACTGGGATCAACCCCAATCCTACTGCTACTCAGAAGCTCGATTTTGAGGCTCCTCCAGTTGCACGGTTAATGCCCGAATTGATCGCCATACCAGCAATCGAACAGCCACCAGTAGAAATTCTATCTCCACCTACTGCTACAACTGAAACGGCTCAAATAGCTCCCTTGGTGGAAGTAGCAGCGGTTCCGCCAGTCAGTTCTGAAACAATAACCACTGTAGAGCTAATTCCAGAAACTAGTACCGAGTCCACCACGGAGCAAGCGATCGACTCCATAGCTCCCGAAACGACAGTGGAATTGATTACTGAGCCAGTCGCTACTGATTTTACGGAGACTCCCGTGCAATCAGTGATCGAGCCGCTGCCAGAACCGGTGCAAACTATCCCTGTTTCCTCTTTTGGCCAAGCCCTACGCAGTGTTTTTAACGCCGAACACACGGAAGTTGAAGACCAAGAAGTAGCGGTAAATCTAGAAGTTAGCAGTGAATTGGAGCGAGAGATAATTAGCCAAGCTGATTTGGCTAAACGCCTAGATGTTCATGCCAGTACCATCTACAAGCGGCGATCGGATGTCAGCTTTGCGGAGTGGACAAGGAATCGCGATCCGGAAGGGGTGTCCTGGGGATATTCTCGGGAATCTAAGGAATTTTATCGGTTAGCTTAAGGAGCCAGCCGATCGATCTGCCAGGTACCAGCTGGCTGTAATTGATAACGCAACCTGTCATGTAAACGACTAGGCCGCCCCTGCCAAAATTCAATTTCTGACGGTACTACTCGTAACCCTCCCCAGTTCGCTGGGCGAGGGATTTTTTTGTTTTGGTATTGAGCTGTAAACTGAGCCATTCGATCGACTAAAAACTGTCGATCAGGAATTACTTCACTTTGCGGTGAAGCCCAAGCCCCTAATTGACTGCCTAGGGGTCGGCTATGATAATACTGATCGGCTTCGGCATCGGCCACCCGCTCAATTTTTCCGGTGACGCGTACCTGTCGTTCCAAATCTTTCCATAAAAAAACTAGGGCAGCATGTGGGTTTTGGCTCAGTTCTTGACCTTTTTGACTATCAAAGTTGGTATAGAAAGCAAATCCTCGATCGTCAAAACCTTTAAGCAAGACAATCCGGGCGTGGGGCTTGCCTTCAGTGGTGACGGTGGCCAGAGTCATGGCGTTGGGTTCGAGGATTTGGGCGGCGATAGCTTGCTCGAACCACAGTTGAAATTGAGAAAAGGGACTGGGGTCGCCTACTTCTAGGCCAGCTAGGGTGTAATCTTGGCGGAGATCGGCGATCGATTGCATGGAAATTTTTTGAATAATTGTCGTTAATGCTCAACGATATCAGAAGTCCAACTTTTTTAAGAAGTTGGGCTTTGTTCGGTTATTCGCACGAGTTGTCTTTCCTCCGCGCTCTGAAGAGACGCGACTCCCAAACTTCCCGCACTCTCTTGGTGGATAGAAAACTTTGGTTATTTCATATTTATCAAATCTGTGTGTACATTTCCCGCCCAGATTGAATATAATGTAGATAATTGGAATTCAACATAGTTTCCCCATGACGAAAACTTCATCAGCTAAAGATAGCCGCATTGACTTGAGAATAACTCAAGAGCAAAAAGAACTCCTTGAGAAGGCTGCCTCTTTAAAAGGAGTTTCCTTGAGTGCCTATACTATTCTTCACTTGTTACCCCTGGCTCAAGAAGAGATAGCTGCTCAAGAAAAATTAGTGCTCTCAGACAGGGATCGAGACTTATTCATGTCCACTATCGAAAATCCTCCAGAACTTCAAGGAAAGCTCAAATCGGCGATCGAACAATATCAGCGCAAATATGGACATTGAGAAAAAATGGGATTTTGTCGCTATCCATAAAAAATATCAGCGAGAGCATTTTGACTGTGGCTACTCTGCCTTAAATGATTACTTGAAGAAATATGCCAAGCAAAACCACGAAAAAGGAATTGCTAAAACCTTTGTTGCTGTAGATAAATCCCAGCCATTAAAAGTGAATGGATTTTATACCGTTAGCGCCAGCATCATTGAGTTTGAGTCTTTGCCAGAGTCCGCCAAGAAAAGTATGCCAGCTTATCCGGTTCCAGCATTTTTGATTGGGAAGTTGGCTGTTGACAACTCGGTGAAAGGGCAAGGATTAGGGGGAGAGTTGCTAGTAGATGCACTGCTTAGAGCTGTGAAGGCTGCTCAAGAAGTCGGTATTTTCGCGGTGAGAGTAGATGCTATGGATTTAAGTGCCAGAGAGTTTTATCTAAAATATGAATTTATTCCATTTCAAGACAAGCCTCTTTCACTTTTTCTGCCTATTAAAGCCATCATCAAATCCTTTTCTCCGGCTGGCAGCAATAGTTAAATAAGCTGTAGAGTATCATAATATTCATTTAACTACTAGCGACAAAAGGTTATAATTATAGTTATATTCTTGCTAGAAATTTCGGCATAAATAGAGACAATTCAACGAGAAGTCTCCAATTTGAATTTACAGGTAGAGCATTAATAACAATGGCTAAAAATAAATTAGTCACCCCTTTCTTGAAGTGGGTTGGAGGGAAAAGACAAATAATGTCCATAATCGAGCAGTATCTGCCCAAAGGCATTAAGCACTATATTGAGCCTTTTATTGGAGGTGGAGCTGTATTCTTTCATCTTCAACCCAAAAAAGCTATATTAAATGACTTCAACTCAGAGCTGATAAATGTATATAAAGTTATAAAAGATGATGTCGAAGGGCTTCTAGTAGATTTAGTTAAACATAAAAATGAATCGGCTTACTTCTATGGGATTCGAGGCATGGATAGGACGAAAGAATTCAAGAATTTGACAGATGTAGAAAGAGCTTCCAGAGTAATTTATCTCAATAAAACATGCTTTAATGGTTTATATAGAGTCAATAGCTCTGGGGAGTTCAACTCTCCTTTTGGAAGATATAAGAATCCTAATATTTTGAATGAACCAATTCTTAGAGCGGTTAGCTACTACTTGAATGAAAATGATATCCAACTGCGAAATTCTGACTATGATGAGATTTTGCAAGAAGCAGATAAAAAATCCTTTTTATATTTAGATCCGCCTTACCATCCAGTGTCTGAGAGTTCTAATTTTACTGGGTATGTTCAAGGTGGATGGGATATGAATGAACAGATTAGATTGAGAGAAGCTTGTGACCGACTTAATAAAAAAGGAGTTAAATTCCTGCAATCTAATTCGTCATCGGATTTTATTAAAGAGCAGTACAAAAACTATAAAATTTATATCATAAAAGCTAATCGATCAGTTAATTCAGATGGTGAAAAGCGAGGTCAAGTTGAAGAAGTATTAATCAAAAATTATGACTGACTCTAAGAATGATGCAGCTTGGAAAAAGATATTTGAGAAGTATCGGATATTAAGTATTCTTGAAAATTCCAATTACTTTGCTATATCGTCAAGTAATATAAACGAGTTTAGGGAGGCTCGTTTGATGACTAAGTTTGACCATAAATCTCAGCTTCCTGAATTATTTAAGGAGGACAAATTATCCATTCTTCCAGTATCTAGAGGCGGGTACATCATTGGAAAATTTGAGACATTCCATAATTTTAATTATGATGATGTTGAAATTAATAGAAGACAATTTCCCTCATTCCTAGAGAGCTTAAACTATGAAGATATCACAAGCGAATCAACAGTAATAAACTGTGCTTTCATTGCAGGAATGATTCAAGATTTTACCGAAGAAGAAGTCTTATGTTCAACTGTAAATGGAAGAATGAGTTCTTCTTCATTTGACTTTAATATTAGAATGAATAAAGGTTTTCTCAAAGTAAATGTTGATAATTCACAAATTGAAATTGATGGTGGTTATGAGGGTTATGAATCTCTAAGTATAATCGAAGCTAAAAATTATATCTCCGATGACTTTCTTGTAAGACAGTTATTTTATCCACATAAATTATGGACTCAGAAGATAGGAAAAAAAATACGATCTATTTTCCTTACATATACAAATGGTATCTTTCATTTTAGAGAATATGCTTTTACTGATAATAATTACTACAACTCTCTTCAGTTAATCAAACAAAAGAAGTATACAGTTCACGATAGCGTAAGAATAAACACTGAAATGATTCAGCAAATTCTCAACGAGATAAAAATAGTAGATGAACCCAAAGTACCATTTCCACAGGCTGATTCTTTTGAGCGTATTATTAATCTGTGTGAACTTTTGAGACAGAAAGGTACGCTATCAAAAGAAGAAATTACCCGAAGCTATGATTTCAGTGAAAGACAAGCAGGCTATTATTCAAATGCCGTCCAATACTTAGGTTTAGCTGAGTCAATAAAAGAAAACGATTTATCTGTACAACGTCTAACAAAAAAAGGGGAGAGCTTCTTCAATCTTTCTATTTTTGATAGGAAAATTGAATCTATAAAGCTAATTCTATCTCATTCTGCATTTCAAAATACTCTAAAACTATACTTTTCTAGAAGTACTCCTCCACCAGAAAAAGAGGTTATTAAAATAATGTATGATCTGAAATTATATAAAATGAATTCAGACTCAACCTATAAGCGGCGTGCTTCAACAGTAATTAGCTGGGTTAATTGGATAGTCGGTCTTATCGAGGAGTAACATGCCCAAAAATCATCCCCCACCTACTAAAGCCGATCGAACCTACTTAAACGTCCCCTACTCCCAAAAAGATGCCGCAAAGTGCCTGGGCGCTCGATGGGATCAAGGGGCACGACGCTGGTTTGTCCCGTCGAAGCTTGACATTTAATATCTTTGCCAATTTACACAGGAATCAAGACTTTTTCATTCCCCAACTTTTCTATATCGATCGAGCTACTGCTTCATTATCTTGATCTAAAGCTGGAGTGATATATTTGGTGTAAATATCCCGCTCAAAGAGTTGCTTTTTATACCAATTTAAGTAGTATTCACGACAGATAGAGCATCCAGAATAAAGGGATATCCTGTAACGGAAGCAATCACTTCAGGAGTCAACTGCGCCAAAAGTTGCTCCAATTTAGTTTGCAGTTGCTCTAGGGTTTTAAAAGAAGCCCACCGTAAATCAAATTTTAGGTATTGCCACAAGTGCTCAATTGGATTTAACTCTGGACAATAAGGAGGCTGAAACAACAAAATGATATTCTCTGGTAAGTAGGTCATACAAGACAAAAAGAGTATGAATATTTCAATACTAATTGAGATAGATAATACTTCATGAGACTAATGAAAACTGTTCAACACGCATCTTGTTTTTCTGATTTCTTGACTCAATAGCAGCTATTACTCCTTCCCTTAACTCGCTTTCGTCTGCAAACATGCGA
>JANOQI010000063.1:0-8218 GCA_031414775.1 Synechococcales cyanobacterium VAR_4_metabat_354 | reverse complement strand
CGACAAGCACTCAATCATCATTTACTTGAGCGATTTATTTCCATGTTAGACCTTGACCTGACTTGGATTAAATCCCATCCTAACTACGCCAGCCTTCTCCAGTACGGTTCTTTGACACCATAAATCTGTCCGGACTATTGTCACAAACAAGCTGGCTAAAAATTGTCGCTGGGGTTTGCTAAATGACCCGCTTTTGCAAGGAGGGTCTGTATAATATCTTTCATACGGCGATTCTTCTGGTATTTTGTTGTTACTTGTACCTTACGCGATGAATCGCCTTTCGTCTATCTCTGATATTTTGTTGTTATAAAAGTGTCCGGAGTATTGATCAAGAAGCACGGGGCTGGTTTATCCCGTCGAAGCTACCAATTCAATCAATGGCTCCCACGTCAAGAACCACAAGGTTGGGTACTTACAACGAAAACTTAACGTTACGTACAGGAGACTAACAGATGAAAGAAGAAGCTGATAATCAATGGGGTGCGACAAGTAAAAATATTAGTCAGGTGATTGAAGAACTCCAAACCTTTGAAGATCAAGAACTCACCGTGATGGTTTCTTCTGATGGCGGTAAAACTTTTAAGCCAGTAAAGCTTATTGGAAAAGGATTTGCAAACAACGAAACGTATTGCACCTTATTTATTGCCTAACTGACCTTGGCCTGAAAAGGTGAATATTTTCAAGGAACCAGCGGCAGCGATCGATCGCACTGACAACCAATCAAAGCTGCTGATCGCCAGTGGGAGCCTGGAGCAATCGCGGGTATACCGATGGGGTATTATGCCGCTTATTCATAAACTTCTTCCCTCACAACTTCCTCACGAGAATCCTTTAGCATTAAGCAAATGAGTAGCTGGAAAATTATGACTATACTTACCAGAGAAGAACGTAAAAACTCAGCCCAGATACATCTTCAAAATATTCAAGCTAATACCAAGCATCGCTTAGATACTGCTCGGGCTTTAAAAAATGAAGAATTAGTAGAATTACTCGAAAAGTGAAGATAATATCCTTCACCTGGGGCGTAGCAATTCTAAATTCGGAATGTAGCGAAATTGGGTTGAAACTAGTTAAATCAGCTAGGGTTAAGGTGCTCAGTGCTACCTCAAAGTATCCGGGTCTATCCCCAAATCCCGCAGCCGTTGTCGAAGGACATCGTTTTCCTGTTGGGCGGCGTTGGCTCTTTGTTCAGCAGCAGTTCTTGCAGTAGCTTCAACGTCAGCCAATTGCTCAGCAGCGTTTCGCGCAGCAGCTTCAGCATCAGCCCTCTCCATCGGGGTCAGATGCCTAACATTATTCTCGTCGTACCAATAAAGCCACTCGCGCTGAGTACCGCCATAGACTTGCTTTTCCGCACCAATTCCTAAGCCGACTTCAGGCATCCAATAAGGCTTACTGCCATCGCTTTGAAGTACATACTCCCCATCAATCAACTTGTACAGCTGAAATTTGGATTTTCTCTTACGCAGAGGGGAATAGACTAGATAATAAAGAATACCGATCGACTGATAGATTTTGAATTTATCAGTGTATTCTCCGCCAGGGCTTTTAGAAACTATTTCCAAAGCAAATTGTGGAATAACCTTTTCATCCCACAACACATAGCTGGAGCGTAGATTTTCATCAGGGGGACTTTTCAACCCCAAGCTCAACAGACCATCAGGAGCAACATTAACGCTGGTATCTTTGGGCTTGTAGTAAAAAGCCATATCAATAGAAAAGAGCCAATCAGTTCGATCTTTCCACAAGTCCAAGAGGATCGCTTTGAGTAGTCCCGGTATCAATTCTTGTAGCTCACTATCCACAGGCGTATCATCTGAATCTGGTAAATCTTCGGCAGTCGGCAAACCATCGGGGAATATGAAGTCCTCGATGGTGGGGTTGCGCTTTTTGGCGTTCAGCTCGGCTGTACCGGAGGTAATCGCTTTCGCTGCTTTTTTTGACTTGGTTGGCTTGGGACTCTTGGCCAGTGGCGAAGTTGTCATGTAAATTAGCCTCGCTAACTCTCTATAGATTCAGTGTACTCGATCCTTTATGGGCATTCTTCACACGAGGTAGCTGGCGAGATTGCGACAGGAACCTAGTTTTTGTTGGTTTATCACTTTAATTGAAGTCGCTAGCTTGACAAGTACCCACCCCGTAGGGCATTGACGTGGTACTTGGAGTTGGTAGAAGGTCAGCATGATTTTGAGGGGCTGAACATCCTCGCAAAGCCCAGAAAATCACAAATAAAACTCTACAAACCCAATGAGCCAGCTGTTGTAAGATATCAAGGAAACTGCCAAACAATCTGCCATTTAATACGCTTCAACTATCCTCTTATTTATGGAATTTCATTTTCTAAGGCGTACACATCATAGGCAACTTCTTCGTATGGGTGTGCAGATTTCATAGCAGCGATAACCACTGTGAGTTTACTCCGTTCACAGACTGTCTCGATCCGTTCCTCTATTACCGCTTCAGTTTCACCTACTGTCCCAATGTAGGGATTGGCACCATTCTCTGGCTGAAATCTACCTGTACCTGTAGAGGAGAAGGAGCAATTACTGTATTTCCCAAAATTCCCTGCGCCAGCCTTGCCTAACGCTGTGCGAACTTTATCTGCGTCGGCCTCAGGAACAAACACCACTAATTTTACGAATCGTTGCAATGATGGTCGGATTTGTCGTAGCGGTGCTATCCAAAAGCAGCTCGTTTTGAACCATGCCCAAATTGTTTTTAATTTGCTCACAAAAATCAGCCTAATAGTATGTGCCAGCTAGCAATTTGCAAAGCCAAATCTGCTGCTAGATGACTGATATAGCTTGGTAGCAAAGACTTATAGACCCTAACACATGTCGCCCACAATATGCCTGCAACAAATACAGACATTGACCCTACCAACACTAGCCACAAGTTATCGCAGTAAGCCACCAGTAAAAAAATATGATGGATCGTAAAGAATCTCGCAGACATCAAGACCGCCCATCGCCTCGACCATAAAACCTGGCAATGCTGCAAAACAAACCAACGCCACACATATTCTTCGATCAGCGAATTTAGCAAGGTCTGAAAAGTGCCGAACCCAAAGACCATAAGAGGTACATTCATGCCCATTTGACTTGTTCTCGATCAAATGTCAACAATATTCAACAAATACCTACCAGCAAACCAATAACTACAAAAAATTACTCCAAACATCAAAATTCCCAGCATAGTACCAGGCAATTAACCATTTTTGAATAACTTCAGGTTCAATAGTTGCTTATCGACAAATCGATACCACAAAATCGGGAATAGTAACAGCCAGACTCCACAACCAACCGCAATGGTCTGACCAATCGCTCCCGGAGTAACAAAGGCTGACATGATGACTCCGATGCTCGTAACTGGAACGATGAGCAATAAAGCGAGGATCGATCGATTGCGACTAATTGGGTTGAGTCTAGAATTTAATAGCATGAATTGTATGGGAGACTGAGAGCGATGTTCTTAAGATAATCCCCAATTCGATTGGTTCATTGCTAGATCGGACAGTTATTTCAGTTGTCCATCAATCTAAAGCATCTACTTGTTGGCTTTGCTGAGTTTAACAACCTCCACAGACGTAACTCAATTGACTAGCTTGTGACGATCCTAAAAGTATCATAAGCCTTTAGGTTTTTTTGGTGGATCTAGTGGAAGATGGAAAGAAACATCTTTTCCCAAATTATGCCTGAGTTTTCCGTAAAATCGATTTGGCTAGAGCTACAAATCGATCCGCGCGATCCACAGCTCTTAGTTATCTTAGACCGGCTACTGCTCTCAGAAATGCTTGACTCTGAGCAGATTTTACGAATCGCCCAGGCTTGCTTGAGTGAAAAGCTGCCGTTAGAGCAGGCCATTATTACCCAGCCTCCTATATCGGTAGTATTGGAATCTTCCAAGATTCCCATTCCTGCGTCCACACCCACCATTTGGCAAACTCTCAAAGACGAGTTAAGTGTGCGGTGGCTAATGTTCTTGGGCGTGTTTTTGGTAGTTTTATCTTCGGGAGTGTTGGCAGCAACTCAGTGGTCGCGCTTCCCAGCCTGGGGTCAGTATGGATTGCTGTGGCTATATACAATCGGCTTTTGGGCTACTGGGCGCTGGGCAAATAAACAGGAAGGATTGGGAGTGACGGCTAATACTTTGCGGGTGGCGGCGCTACTGCTAATTCCAGTAAACTTTTGGGCGATCGATTCTTTTAGTTTATGGCGACAGCCTTGGGAACTAGCTACAGCGGTGGGCGCAGTGGTCAGCCTGTTGGGCATGGCTTACCTCAGCACTCAGCAACGTCACAACAGATCTTCAGCTGCTCAATGGTTGATGGGCGCTTACTTGGGGTTGAGCTTCCTACAATTAGGCTGGCAAGTTCCCCACTGGGCAGAAATTGCTATTTATATTGGCTCGATCGGCATCGCTATCGTGTTGCAAAAAACTCGCCAGATCGAGAAAGGAGCTTTGGTCATTTACGGGCTGGGAGTATTGCTACTGCGTGGCTTGTTTGTGATGAAGCTGCCGCTGGTCAGTTTCAGTTTAGCGATCGGAATTTTGGGCTGGCTATTTGCTCAATGGGGAATTCAGCACCAGCAAAAACTACAGCGGGTGCAGTCTATTGCCCTGAAAAACCCCAGTCTGCGGCTAGCTCGCCATCAAAAGACTCTCACCGGACTTACCATTTTGTATCACCGACTGGGAGCTGGTCTATTATTACTGGGCTGGATAGTAGGACTTAGCGAATGGCAGATTAGTCCTTGGCAGTCGGTGGCTGTGGATGGTTTGGCATTGGCTTGGATTTGGCAGAGATTACAACACAGTGCCAGTGACTCTAGTCCTGAAAGGCTATGGCAGAGAGATTTAGTTGCTCTATTTGTTGTTGGACTGCAAACTTATTTTCTCAGCAGCTTTCTGTGGCGGTTTCCATCAACCGACGCTTTACTGGCCAAGATTCTGCCCTCGATCGAACTCCTATTTGGCCAAAACTACTTTTTCGCTGGGGGGCTGCTGGTTTTTCCTTACTTGCTGTTTTGGGTATGGCTAACGGCTTGGTTCTGGCGGCGCGGCCAGCATTCTCGCTGTCATACTGGCGAGAATTTAATTGTGGGTACTGGGTTGCTAGCGACTTGCTTAACAATTGCTACCCCTCTTGGATTGCTACTCGATTTATTATTTTCTACGGCGATCTTGGCATACTTAACGCATCGTCATGCGCCGGTACGAACTAGCTATCTTTACCTGACCCATTGCTGTGGATTGATGACAGTTTTGGCGGTAGTGGCTTATCGCTGGGATTGGTGTAAATCGATCACGCGCAGCTTTGTATCCTTTCCAGATAATTCGGTTGTCAGCAATGATGTGTTTCTGGGATTAGTGGTTAGCAGTGTGACCTTAACCATTTTAACCTCGATCGAACTATGGTTTTCAGCTCGGGTAGCAGAGCCAGAACATGATGGTTGGCAGCGCAGTGCTTGGGCTTTCGGATGGGTCTTGGCAGCGTTGGCCTACTCTGGCTCTTTCCTTACGCTGCTGACATTTCCCGGTAGTGGATTGCTTTGGCCGCTGTGGTGGTTAGTGATTCCTACAGCTTTTATCTATGTAGCAACCCGCCCAACCCAATCGGCGCTACCCTGGCAACTAGCCACTCAGTCCTTATCTAGGTGGTGGGCGATTGGTGGTTTAGCCGAAGCAGTTCTGTTGACTGGAAAGAATTCTGGTTGGCGATCGATCATATTAGCCGCAGCAGTAGGATTAATGTGTCCCATTATCTGGTCAGTGGGTCGCCAAATATCTCCAATATCTGTACTGCCTAATGATTTATCAAGAGTGCCAGATCTACAACCACGATCAGTAAGAACTTTAAATATCACCGCAATTATCTCCGCTAGCATTCACCTGGGGTTTGGCTTAGGCTGGGGAGTGAATCTACTCCATGGACTAATTCCTAATCAACTGTGGCCGATTGTTGTTGCTACGGTTGTCGGTGGACTGTGGTTTGTTAGCAAAAAACTGCGTAATACGGCCAGCCCCTATGCCGTCATCTACTCAGTAGCCACTGATTATTGGGCGATCGGCCTCGCTGCTGTGGGCATTTTGATTGGGGTTATCGACTACCTTTATAACGATATGCGCTGGTTGGTTGTGCGGGTCATTAGTTTCATCGATCTCAGTAATATTAATCGTGTACAAAATGCTGGAATAGCTGATTCGACTAACTGGCTGAGTAATACTAATTTCAGCATTCTGATTACCACGATAATTTTATTGTGGGCAATGGCCAATCGACAAAGCTGGCAGGATAGAGCCGCTTCATCGCCAGTTTCACCGAAGACCTGGTTTTGGAGCATGTTGATGACGGCTCAGATTGGTTTAGGTGCAGCGGTACATTTAGTGGGCGGTGGGACTTTGACTCTGGCCGCAGTGAATGTAGGACTGGCCTTTGTCTTTTGGCTGGGGCGGTTTTCTCTTCAGCAACGACGTGTCCACAATGGTCATCCTCGGACTGTAACTAGCTTGATTGATAGCTGGAGTTCTTCGGCTTGGCCAGTTTGGCTGGCAGCTTGGGGTCTAATTTTAAGATTGCCATTTTTTAATAGCTATACTGGCTTACTATCGATCAGCATTGGGATCATCGGAATTTTGAGCAGCCGCAGCTTCCGCCCCAAATGGCTGGCCTATGGGAGTTTACTGCTGATGACGCTGGGCTGCTACGAGCTAGTGACCTACCAAATTCTCCAGGCACCTCCTGGTGGTAATATTGCCGATGCCCTTACCATTTATGGTTTGGTAACAGCGTTACTAGCACTGACCTACCGAATCATTGCTTGGATTCAAACACGACGTGGTAAAAATCGTTGCTGGGATCTGCCGCTCCTAGGATTGAAGAATGTGGCTCATGCTCACTGGGCAGTAGCCAGTATTTGGAAAGTGGCAGCGGCGGTGATTCCACCAGTCCCACTACCACAGTTGACACTACTTCATTTGTTTACCAGTGGTCTGTTGGGTGTTTATGCTTTAATTCAAGGTCGGGATCGAGAGCGCGGTGACTGGTGGGTTTACTTGGGTTTAGCTGAATTAATGGGTGTGGGAGTCTATGCTCGATCGATCTTCCAAGGCTTAGGGGTAGTGGACGAGGGCTTAATTTTGGTAGCTTGCTTGGTAGGAGTACTGGTTCTACTGGCTCCCTGGAGTGAATGGGGCTGGCATAATCGACCTTGGCGACAAGTTGCGTTGATTTTACCTTTATCACGAGTGATCTTTGAGTGGAACAATATTTCGTTATTAAATCTGGCGATTTTAGCAATTTTTTATGGGGGCGTGGCGCGACGGCAGCGGCAGTTTGGCTGGGCTTATTTTAGCTTGGTATTTGTGAACTGGGCAGGAATGCGGCTACTAGTGGAAAACAATTTAACGAGTCCATTTTGGTATGCCTTGCTGGTCGGCCTCTCAATTTTGGTAGTGGTGCAATGGGACCCTGCTTGGCGTAGTTCACGGCTAAATCGTCACTATGGTCGATTGGCAGCAACTGGACTAATTGCTGTAACCGCGCTGGTTTGGCATCAGCCGTGGCTACCGATCGGTCTGGGTTTAGTAATTGGTGTGGGGGGATTAGTCTGGCGAGTACGAGCTTGGCTGTATGTGGGAACTATCACATTTGTGCTAAGTAATAGTTATCAACTGGTGGTACTAATTACTCAGCAACCATTGACCAAATGGGCAATCGGTTTATTGGCTGGTATATTGATTATTGCTCTGGCGGCTAACTTTGAACGGCGGCGGGAGCAAATAACTCAGGCGTTGCAGCATTGGCTCGATCAGTTGCAGGAGTGGCAGTAATTGTTTCTGATCTGTGATTAACTGAGTAGGCTAGTAGAACCATTGGTAATATCAGAATCACTTACAAACTATATTGTGAGCAGATTGAGCCTTGTAAAGTATCTTATACTTAATTCAGCCCAGCTATTTGATATGATCAAAACACTTCGCTCAATCTGGACTCGGCAATCAAAACATCTGTTCAGCATCGTTTTAATCTCTGGAATGCTTTTTCTAGGATTAGTGAGCAGTGTCATAGCTTAAGCGGTAAACTCTCCTTCTCCAACACCAGCAATCAATAAGACTTTAAAAATAGCCACTAAAGTACTGCCACCTTTTGTCACCGAAGAGAATGGTCAACTAAGCGGCTTTAGCATTGATCTGTGGAACAAGATTGCTGAAGAAA
>JANOQI010000062.1:0-308690 GCA_031414775.1 Synechococcales cyanobacterium VAR_4_metabat_354 | reverse complement strand
CCCGCTTTTGCAAGGAGGGTCTGTATAATATCGTTCATACGGCGATTCTTCTGGTGCTTTGTTGATACTTGTACCTTACGCGATGAATCGCTTTTCGTCGATATTTGGCACATTGTCGTTGTAAATCTGTCCGGACTATTGCTTAAGACACTATCCCACTTTTGAAATATTAGGGCTTCAGTTTGATATCTCAAAAACTGAGGCCAATGATACAGTCCATTATTGGCTAAAACTATTGCGCGTATTACTACCTGCCAGTTTGATAGAAGAGAAAGAATCAAACAACAGTGATTTTGCGATTGTGCAAGAATGGTTGTCAGAATTTGAGCTAATTGTGGACAGCCTGGAACAAGCCAGAGAAAGACCTGAAGATAATGAAGAACAGCGCAGCTACTACTCCGGCAAAAAGAAACAGCACACCTACAAATCTCAAATTGTGACCTTACCAGAGGGCAAAGATATTGTTGATGTAATAGCAGGAGTGAAAGGGCCAACTAGCGACATTTCTCTATTTCGTACTCAAGAGTCGAAGTTTGCTACTGGACAAGGATTTGCTGGAGATAAAGGATACATCGGCGCAGAAAATGTTCAAACACCTCATAAAAAGCCCCGAGGAGGAGAATTGACTGAGCAACAAAAGGTAGAAAATAAAGAATTCTCTAGTACTCGCCGTATCTTTGTTGAACATGTGATTCGATTGCTGCGAATTTTCCGAGTTGCAAAAGAGCGATTCCGTCTTCATCCTAGCACCTATGAACAAATAATTTTAGTCGTTTGTGGGTTGGTTAGGCTGCGATTAGGAATGATTGATTTGTCTGTTTCAACACAGAGTTAATTTTCAGGTGTGCCATGAATTAGAAAGCTCTATTTTATAGAGAATAGTCAACAACTATACATCTCTAACTCTGATTTAGCGTTAGGCTGGGCTGACGTGAGTGGGATTCAAAATACCCTCAACTCCAGTCACTGCATGGGCTGCAAATTTTCGGACAGGTCTAATCAAGTTTATCTAGTAATCTCAAACCTTCTCTCATATCCCCGCGCACTGCCATTAGTAATAGTACATTTCCTATTAGCGGTTGATATTTACCCCGTAAACGAGCTGTTGTCGAAACGGTTTACTGGCTTCTTCTTAACCCGAACTCACGTTAAAATAAGATTCCATAGTTCATTAGTTTCTATATGCTGCCTCGCGAAGACCTCCTCAAATCTGTTGAAAACCGTGAAACTGTAGCGCGAGTCATTGACCTAGCCGAACAAGCCATTAAAAACTGGGAAATGGTGGTGAGCGATTTTCTCTCACCACCAGAACTAATGGAAGTACAAACCCTGTTTAGCCGCCTGACTGAAGTACAGCTTTTTGCGGCTGGCGGTTATCCGCAAGCCGAACGGCAACGGGTGGGCATTTGCCGATCGGAACTTCCTCTAGACGAAACCGGTGTACCCTTGATGGCCATTAAGATTGCCGGAAATTTTTTGTTTGACTCCGCTACCCATCGCGACTTTCTAGGTGCTATGTTGGGTTGTGGCATTGTCCGCGAGAAAACTGGTGATATAATTGTATTAGGTGAGCAAGGCGCTCAGGCTATTATTGTGCCGGAGTTACTGGACTATTTACAGGCAGCTTTAACTCAAGTGCGATCAGTTCCTGTCAGTATCCAGCCGATCGAACTAAGTGAGCTACGAATTAGAGAACCAAAAAAGAAAGAAATAACCACCACCGAAGCTTCATTGCGGTTGGATGCGATCGCTTCGGCTGGTTTTGGGATGTCGCGCAGCAAAATGGTGGACTTTGTATCGAGTGGCGATGTGCGGGTGAACTGGAAGGATATTACCCAACCAGCTCATCAACTGAAAGCAGGCGATATGATCGCAGTGCGGGGCAAGGGGAGATTAGAGATCGGCGAAATAGCCGTGACTAAAAAAGAGCGGTACCGGATTAATCTCACTCGCTATGTATAATTTCGGTCTTTCGGCAAACAAGTGCTAGTGTTGTCTGGTATTTCTTTTACCACTATAATTCATCACTACTCTAATATTGCAAGTCCTAACTTACTGGTTGGAAAAAATATTCCTAAGCAATGTTGATTGCCTTGCTCATCCGTAATAAGCCATGGATGGCTGACAAAAGTTTTTTGATTGCGCTTTTTTCCAGCCTCTAAATCAAAATAATATTGACGCTTACCTTGATAATTTAGCCAATAAACCTTGATCGGCAACTTTCTTTTATTTATCACTGTTGTCACATTCACAGCTCGATCTTGAAATAATTGATTGCTATATAATTCCCTGAGTTATAAGCAATAAGTTAAGAGCTATGCCTGACCTAACTCTTAACTTATTATTTGATATTCGCTACATTTTCGGGTGGAGCCTATGACCACTGTTGCAAAAACCATGAATAGTTATGAAATAGGGCTTTGTTGATGTCCACACTGCTTACAGTGAGATAAATGTTTGTAGGTAAGTTCGTGACAGTTTTGACATTCAATGTACTGATTGTAGCCACAGTGCGGACAGTGGGGGTCTTGAGGGCGAATCTTCTTGGCACAGCTCAAACATAGTTGGTTTTGAAATCTGATAGTTTCTAGAGATTTATGGCTAGGAGTTAGTCTTTGTATGATTTTGATAATCCCGAAGCCAACTAACGGAATTAGCAAAATATAGAGATAGTTGACGAGAAATAATAAGCCACCAAAGAGCCGAGTAACTATATTTAGTAGGAATTGAAAGAGCGCCCCAACTTGCAGAAATTCAAATATTTTGAGCAGCAGTGGAATAAAGAAAATCACCAGCAAATGCCAGCTGATTAAGGCAATCAATCCGGCTCCTCTGCGCAGAGAAAATTGATGGACGAATAGTGCGATCGCAATTAGTGGCAACAGAAATAAAGCTTGGAAACCCAACTGAATACTGGGATACCAAAAAGATGAATGCTCATAACCTTTATTCAGCGTTTGATATTTGGCATCATCTTTGATTAAGTTGATCAGGCCAATGCTTTCTGGTTTCTTGATTAAATTATCTTTGAGAGCTGAAATTTCTGTTTTTAGCTGAGAAATAGTAGTCTTGTTCTGTTCTAAGGTCTGCTTTGCTTTTTCAGCACTGATCGTATTGATCGACTGGTTAGCACCTTGGCCAGCAATCTTTTCGAGCAAGGTGGAGTCGTATTGCGATCGAATGCTGCTATTGTCTTGCTCTAATTTAGAAATCTTGCCTTGTTTTTGCTTGATGCTCTGTTGAATCTTGCGATTGACTGGCAGGTTAACTTGATTTTTGAGTTCAGTGTAGTTCGAGCAAATGGGAGCAACCTGCCCGATCCGATCTTTTTCCGTATTTGGATAATCTTGTTGAAGATGAAACTGGTTAGAATCTCTATTTAAAACTGAGGAAAGAGCCTGATAGTCTTTGTCATTGGGGTTTTTGGTATCGCGGTAACTCTTCCACTCTGAGATACAGGGATAAGCCTCAGCGGGACTAATATGCCACCGACTAATATTCTCTAACCCGGCAAAGACATTGAATAAAATAAAGAGATCGATCGCAATAACAACAATCAGGCTGAGGGGGTTGAGGGGCTTGTTGTTAACAGATCTTGATTTCCTGAAAAACTGATTGATAAAGCGTTTTATGGTAGCGAACATGTTATCGGCTTTAAAAATATGGAAGAACTCAGCAAGACTGAGTAAAACACAGAATCACTATTTCAGCCTATCAAAATTCATATCGCTTCATCCGCCAAATTGAAATCGCCAGAAACAACACAATCAAGATCACTGTGCTGACCATTGCTACCCAAGCAACTAGCGGAAACTGGCCAATCATTGTTTCATGAGAATTGTGTTGTAATGCCCAAACACTATAGGGTTCAATCCAGCGTAAATTGGAATTAGATTGCAGAGTCGATACTAGGTGCCTCTATCACCAGCAGCACAATGCAAACTGCGTAAGCAGCAAACTGGAGAGTCTCACGAGCAGTTAAGTGGCCATAAAAGCTATACGATTGAGCTAGAAATCCGACGCGCTCCCGAATTGCAAGACTGTCATTGACGATGTTTTTACCAAAAATTGTGCCTACGCCACTGGAAGGTTGTGATAGACCTAGAAGCAGCTTAATCGTGGTACTATTTCCGGCTCCATTCAGATATATTTTTCTACAACACCAAGTCGTTCCAATATAGCAATCACTCAAGTTGGAATAAGTTCACCCGGTTTTAGCCGCGCCCATCTCCCCTGATCCTGCTTAAAACTCAAACACCCCACCACATCCCATTCCATCTCTACATAATCAGACACTGGCCGAATATTGACATTGATACTGGGTTCATTCGCTTCAAAATCAGGGTTTTCTGTCAAATGTGCCTGCTCATGCTGCCCTTCCACCGCATGGTAAGTGGAACATCGATCGACATATTCACAGTTAATACAAATACACATGGCCGCGCCTCATATAAGCTAGAGATCAAGAACAGCGGATATGCCGTTATTTTAACTCAAAATTTTTAGTGCCCGTGAAAAAGCAACGCCTAGATAAACTGTTGGTAGAACTCAATCTCTGTCCCTCTCGGCAACTAGCACAGCGACTTATTCAAGCGGGGGAAGTACAGGTCAATCATCAGGTGATCGATAAAGTTGGCACCGAAGTTGCCCTAGATGCATTGATTGAACTGCAATACCGACCACCTTATGTCTCGCGCGGCGGTGAGAAATTAATCAAGGCACTTACCGAATTTGGCATATCGGCGACAGGTCGCATCTGCCTAGATGGCGGCATTTCCACCGGTGGCTTTACCGATTGCTTATTCCAAGCCGGAGCCAAGCAAGTTTATGGCATTGATGTGGGTTACGGCCAAGTAGATTGGAAGATTCGCACCGACGAGCGGCTGGTACTGCGCGAACGAGTTAATTTGCGCCATCTCACTCCTGCTGATTTATATGCCGCCGATGCCGTCCGCCCCGATTTAGGCGTAGTCGATGTCTCGTTTATTTCTTTGGATAAGGTTCTACCAGCTTTATGGGAGTTACTGATTGCGCCGCGCGAAATAGTGTTACTAGTAAAGCCCCAGTTTGAAGTCGGTCGGGAAGCGATCGGCAAAAAAGGTGTCGTGCGCGATCCGTTAGCGCAGGCGGGGGCGATCGAACAAGTCCTCTCCGCAGCACAAAGCCTGGGCTGGCAATATCAGGGCTTAACTTTCTCGCCTCTCACGGGTCCAGCTGGCAATATTGAATATCTGCTGTGGCTGAATATGGAAAGTCTCGAAATTTCTCCAACCTTGAAAAAAATCAGAGAAGTTGTTGATCTGGCTCATCAAACCCTGGCTAAATCAAAACCTAAGCCACCCAGCTCAGAATCTTAGCGATCGAACTATTAGCTTGATTGAGATAACTGCCGCCAAAAAGATTGTAGTGATTTAAAAGATGGTAGAGGTTGTAGATCACCTGCCGTTGCTGGTAGCCCGCTGCCAAGGGATAAACAGCTTCATAGCCCTGATAAAAAGCGGCTGGAAAACCACTAAATAACTCCGTCATGGCCAAATCTACTTCTCGATCGGCATAGTAAGTAGCTGGATCAAAAATTACGGGTTGACCGTTCGTTGTAAAACCAGCATTGCCACCCCACAGATCGCCATGCACCAGCGAAACAGCAGGTTGGTGATTTAACAGCTTGGGTAGTGCCTCCAGTAGGTGTTGCCCTTGGGGGAAATTACGATGGCCAGCTAGTTGCAATTGATATCCCAACCGCTGTTCACTAAAAAACTTTGCCCAGTCATCGCTCCCCTCATTGATCTGGGGCGTGGAACCGATATTGTTCTGACGATGCCAACCAAACTGCGTTGGAGCAGCCGCCTGATGTAAGGCAGCTAGTTGTTGACCGAGCTGTGACCAGTTGGCTGCATTACTATTTCCTAAATCTAGATAAGTCAGCACTAGGTAAGAATGACTAGAAATTATGCCAGAACAAACTGGTTGGGGAACGAGAATTGTTTTGGTTTTGCTGATTTCTTCTAGCCCAGCGGCTTCTGCCGTAAACATTTCTAGTAGATTTGGCTGATTAAGTTTAACGAAATATCGATCGCCTTGATCCCCAACTACATAGCTATCATTGATGCAGCCCCCACCAACCGATCGAGATTCTTTGACCTGAAAGAGTTTGCCTTTAGCCTGACTAATTCGATCGGCAATTTCTTTCCACATAACTTCACACAAATCAATTCCACATAATTTCTATGGGATCAGTGGGATCAGGGATAGACATGGTTTGTTTTTTTGATCCCGATAACTATGCCTATCCCTGGACATCAGTCACCGACTACATTTTGCTGATAATTCGCTGCAAAATCTCTAGGCCGCTAAAAGCTTGCCAACCGAAGAGACCAACAATACCAACATTAATCGTAATGTGACCGTATCTCGCCCATTCCTTACCCTTTTGCATGTAAGGAGTAAGGGCAGCAGAGAAGGCAATTAGCGCCGTCATACCCATGCCAGCTAACAGATGTGGGCCTACAAATAGCTTGCCATTATTGATGTAAGTGACAGTCATACCTCCGAGGGAGCCAGCTACCATCAACGCCAAGATGATGGAGCCGATTTGGTGATGGCGAATGTTATATTTACCTTTGATCAATTCTTTTCTGAGTTTTGCATCGGCAGAACGGGTGCGGCGTAGTTGAAGGCCCAAGTACATGGCATACAAACATAAACCAAATAAAATCCACATCAATGGTGGGTGAATGAAGTTGAGGTAGGGTTTGACCTCGGCAGGAAAGAAATCCATTGGCTCTCTAACGATTAGTTAATATTTCTTTATAGAAACTAGCATATTTTCCTCTTTTCCTCATATGGATTGGCAACAGCATGGTTACTAATAAGCTTCAGCAAGAGTTAATTGAGGCCGTCCGCTTTGGGCAGGCTAGTCGGGTGATGGTGGCGATCGAATCGGGTATTGATCTAGATAGTCAGGACATAAACGGTACGACGGCTTTGATGTTTGCCGCCAAGCAGGGGTTGGCCGATATTGTCGATATGTTGATAGATCGCGGGGCTAATGTGAATATGGGGCGGGGCAAACTAGGGGTGACGGCTTTGATGCTAGCGGCCTCTAGTGGACACCGATCGATCATCCAAAAGTTATTGGCAGCTGGTGCTAATGTGCAGGCAGTAAACATTGATGGCAGCACGGCTTTGATGGCTGCTGCTTTGGCCGGTGACAGCGAGATGGTGGCTGATTTAATTGCGGCTGGGGCGGATGTTAATGCGATCGACAAAGCCGATGATACGGCTCTTAATATTGCCATTTTGAAAAATAAGTCACTGGTGGTCAGGCAGCTGCTCCCAGCCGGAGCGGATGTTAATCGGGTGGGTAAAGATGGCCGCACACCAGTAATGCTAATCCCCGCCCCTGGCGAGGTGGCGCTGTTAGAAATGCTATTGGCAGCGGGCGCTGAAATTAATATTCCGGATGCTGATGGCAATACCCCATTGTTGACAGTGGCCGAGCAAGGATATCAACAACTCATTCCCATCTTGTTACAGGCGGGAGCAATGGTCAATCTGCCCAATGCCGAAGGCTGGACACCGCTCTTGGCCGCAGCGGCAGCTGGCTACGCCCCGATTGTACAGCTGTTAGTGGCCGCCGGAGCTAATGTTGACCATCAAACCCAAGAAGGTGATACCGCTCTCCATCTGGCCGCTGTCGAAGGGCATGGCAGCGTGGTGGCAGCTTTAAAGAGTACCAATCCCAATGTGGGCAATGCTTTAGGGGATACCCCCTTGCTATTGGCGGCTTTGCATGGTCACGTGGAGGCGACTCAAGAATTACTGACTTATGTAGACTTAAGCTACCAACGTCAGGGAGACAAAGCCCTCACCGTCTCTGGTCTGGCCAGTCACTATCCAGTGGTGGTGCTGTTGCTCCAGGCTGGAGTAAACCCTAATATTTTGGTTTATGATGAACAGTCTTTGCTCATGGTGGCGGTAAAACGCGACAATGTGCAGCTGGTACAGTTGCTGATTGCCGCTAAAGTTGATTTGAATTATCAAGATAAAACTGGGGCGACCGCGCTGATGTGGGCGGCGAACCAAAGGCGGATTGAAATTGTCAAGTTGTTATTAGCAGCTGGAGCCGATCGATCTCTCAAGAATCAGGGCGGTGTCACGGCGGCCGATATCGCCAAGCTGAGTGGTAACAGAACCGTGATGAGTTTATTGATTTAGATTTATTGATCTAGAATTAAAAGACTCTCCACTGCCCGGTTTTTCTTTTATGACTGTCGCCACTCCGACTCTACAGACTAATCAAATCAACTGGTCGGCCATTGCCATCACCATGAGCGCGATCGTGGGGGCACGGCATGTCATCCAAAAGCGATCGGAGCTGCTGACTTACGAGTGTGATGGTCTGACCAGCTACCGAGAGCGTCCCCACTTGGTGGTATTGCCCAAAACTACCGCAGAAGTGGCGGCGGTGGTGAAAGAGTGCGATCGAATGAATATTTCGTGGGTGGCGAGAGGCGCAGGCACTGGTTTGTCTGGTGGGGCTTTGCCGGTGGAAAATTGTTTGCTGATCGGGACGGCGCGGATGAATGCCATTCTCAAAATCGATCTGGAAAATCAGCGGGTGGTGGTACAACCGGGGGTGATTAATAACTGGGTGACTCAGGCCGTGAGCGGCGCAGGTTTTTACTATGCGCCCGATCCTTCCAGTCAGATTATTTGCTCAGTGGGCGGCAATGTCGCCGAAAATTCTGGCGGGGTGCATTGCCTGAAATACGGAGTGACTGTCAATCATGTACTGGGCTTAAAATTAGTATTGCCGGATGGATCGATCGTAGATACCGGCGGCGAAGTTGGCGAAATGCCAGGTTATGACTTAACTGGCTTGTTTGTAGGCTCGGAAGGGACGCTGGGAGTCGCGACTGAAATCACCCTCAAGATCTTGAAAACTCCAGAATCGATCTGTGTGTTGCTGGCCGATTTTGATAGTGTAGAAGCGGCGGGCAGTGCGGTTTCCGACAT
Organism: Synechococcales cyanobacterium VAR_4_metabat_354; assembly: GCA_031414775.1. GTDB lineage: Bacteria > Cyanobacteriota > Cyanobacteriia > Cyanobacteriales > Chamaesiphonaceae > JAAFHZ01. The sequence goes on along the minus strand of JANOQI010000062.1, from coordinate 299,672 downwards.
TATTAGCTCTGGGATTATTCCCGGTGGCATTGAAATGATGGATAACTTCAGCATCAACGCCGTGGAAGATGTGGTAGCCACTGGTTGTTATCCCCGCGATGCGGCAGCGATTTTGTTGGTGGAGATTGATGGCTTGGATATTGAAGTTCAGACCAATAAAAAGCTGGTGGAGCAAATTTGTCGTAATAATGGGGCGCGAGATGTCACCAGCGCCAGTGATCTAGAAACTCGCCTGAAGCTATGGAAGGGACGCAAGGCAGCGTTTGCGGCGATGGGCAAGATTAGCCCCAACTATTATGTTCAAGATGGGGTAATTCCCAGAACCCAGTTGCCTTATGTATTGAAGGAGATTGCCCGGTTGGGGGAGGAGTATGGTTACTATGTGGCCAATGTATTTCATGCTGGCGATGGCAATTTACATCCGCTGATTTTGTACAACCAAGCTAATGAAGGTGCTTTGGAGCAGGTGGAAAAGTTAGGCGGCGAAATCCTGAAGCTTTGTGTGCAGGTGGGGGGCAGTATTTCGGGTGAGCATGGCATTGGGGCCGATAAGCGTTGTTATATGTCAGAAATGTTTAATGAGACGGATTTGGAGAGTATGCAGTGGGTGCGGCTGGTGTTTAATCCAAAGGAGTTGGCGAATCCGGGAAAGATTATTCCGACACCGCGTACTTGCGGGGAGGCTGGTCGGGGTCAACCGGAGTTTAAGAAGATCGATCGATATTAGGGAGTAGCGCTAATTTCACTTCCTTCTCTGGGGGAGTGCGATGCCCTCAAGAAAAGACTGGCGATGTTCTGTTGTTGCGCCGTGTTTTTCCAAGGCTGATCGATGTTTGGGAGTGCCATAACCTTTGTTATTGACGAAATCATATTCTGGATGATCGATCGATAGTTCCCGCATCATTTGATCCCGGTGTACTTTAGCTACAATACTGGCAGCGGCAATGGAAACCGATCGATCATCGCCTTTAATTAGACATTTTTGGGGGATAGTAATACCTGGTACTGAGTATTTGCCATCGACCAGACAGACTTCCGGTGTAACTACTAAGCCTTCAATGGCTCTGGCCATCGCCAAAAAGTTGGCTTTACTAATACCCATTCGATCGATCTCGGCAGCGGTGGCTAAAGCGATGTGGTAACTATGAGCAGCCGCCTGAATTTTGGGCACCAATTCTTCTCGCTCTGTGGCCGACAGCTTTTTGCTATCGCGCACGCCAGCTTCAATCAACAAACTATAAAATTCTGGATTGAGGATCACGGCAGCGGCCACGACTGGTCCATACAAAGCCCCTCGTCCGACTTCATCCACACCAGCGAGCGGTTGCTGGCGGATGATTAGTTCGTAGTAGTTGGTGATAGTTAGTTGAGATTTCAGCATAGTATGCTACGTTAGCAGCTGTTACTGGGACAAAAATATTACGACTTTTTGGGGCTGCACAATTCAACTTAGCCGTTCTTGCCAACTACCGTGAATTCAGCAACCGAAAAGAAATATCAAGAAATTAAAGTTGAATTACAACGCGCCGCCTTGGCGTTGAGCCTCCTCTTTTTTATGGGTACCTCTTGGTATCATTTGATTGAGGGCTGGACGTGGCTAGATGCTTTGTACATGACCGTCATTACCCTGGCAACTGTAGGATTCGGGGAAACCCATCCCCTGGGGGAGCGGGGGCGGATGTTTACCATCGCCCTAATTTTAATGGGGTTGGTGACGATCGGCTATATTGTGAATACTTTTACCGAAGCCTTGATTGGGGGATACTTTGTAGAAGGTAGAAAACGTCGCCTCCAGCGTAACCTCATGGAATCTTTGACTAACCATTATTTAATTTGTGGCTTTGGCCGGATTGGGCAACAAATTGCCGAAGAATTTGCCGTCGAAAAAGCCCCTTTTATTATCGTCGATTCTAGTGCTGAACAGGTATTAGTGGCTCAAGAATCTGGCTATACCGCCATTCAAGCCGATGCCACTCTCGATGAAACCCTCATTAAGATGGGGATTGCGAAGGCAACTTGCTTAGTGGCGGCTTTGCCCTCCGATGCCGAAAATTTGTACATTATCCTGTCGGCCAAAACTCTAAATCCGGGCTTGCGAGCAATTGCCCGCGCCAGTAACGAAGAAGCAGTGCTGAAGCTGCAAAGAGCGGGCGCTAGCATGGTAATTTCGCCCTATATTACTGGTGCGCGGCGGATGGCCGCGGCGGCGCTCCGTCCTCAGGTTTTAGACTTCATGGATGGGATTATGACCAGCTCCGGCGGCTCTTTTTATATGGAAGAGTTTTTGGTGAACGCCCGGACTTGCCCAGTGGCTGGTTTGTCACTGCGAGAAGCTAAGCTGCGATCGCAATCGGGAGCCTTGGTGCTGGGGGTGCGTCGTCAGGATAATGAGCTAATTGTGGGACCGACCGGGGAAGCAATTATTATGGGTGGTGATACGCTAATCTGTATGGGGACTGCTGACCAGCTGCGCACCATCAATCGTCTGTTAGACCCGCCATCAGCTTAAGAAACATGCAAATCAGAATTGGTAATGGTTACGATATCCATCGCTTAGTACCAGACAGGTCGCTGATCTTGGGGGGCGTAAAAATTGAACACGAACTGGGTTTGCTGGGGCACAGCGATGCCGATGTACTGACCCATGCCATTATGGATGCTCTGCTGGGCGCTTTAAGCCTGGGTGATATTGGCCATTATTTTCCGCCGACCGACCCGCAGTGGGCGGGAGCCGATAGTTTACAGTTATTGGCACAAGTGCATCAGTTAATTCTCGATCGACAGTGGCAAATTACCAATATTGATACGGTGATTGTGGCGGAAAGGCCGAAGCTGAAGCCTCATATTATGGCGATGCGCGACAAGTTAGCGGCGGTTTTGAATTTAGCACCGGATCAGGTGGGCGTAAAGGCCACTACCAACGAACAACTGGGACCAGTGGGGCGAGAAGAAGGGATTTGTGCTTATGCGGTAGTATTGCTACAGACTGATGGGAAGTGAGGGAATCATGAATAGATCGACAACGGGTGTGTTTCAGAAATTACTAGTTCTGGTGGTAGCAGTCATCATCATGCTGGGCAGCTGTAGCTTGACTCCGCCTGCTCAAATTCGTAACCAGATTGCCGTTAGTGTCACCAGTGCCCCGAAGACTTTCAATCCGGCGCTGGTCAATTCCCGCCCCAGCGTTGATATTTATACCAGCGAGGGTCTGGTCGGTGAAAATGGTCAAGGTGAGCTAGAACCAGCTTTAGCAGAATCTTGGAAAATAAGTGGTAACGACGTTAGTTTTACTTTGCGACCCAATCTGAAGTGGTCTGATGGTAAACCGCTGACCGTAGACGACGTATTGTTTTCTTTTAACGAAGTCTATCTGAACGAAGATATTCCGACTGATGCTCGGGATGGTTTACGGATTGGGCTAGAGCAAAAGCTGCCTACCCTGAAAAAGACTGGCGATCGAACAGTGGAATTTACGACTCCAGAGCCATTTGCCCCAGCGGTACGCACCTTTGGCGGGACAGCTATTCTACCAGCACACAAACTACGCAGCGCGGTGCAAACTAAGGATCAGAGTGGTAAATCGAAGTTCCTGAGCACCTGGGGTACCGATACGCCGCCCAAAGAGATTGTGAGCAATGGCATGTATCAGATTGCCAGCTATTTACCCGGTGAGCGGCTGGTGTTTAAAAGAAACCCTTATTATTGGCGCAAAGATGCTCAGGGTCAGCAGTTACCCTACATTGAAAGATTAGTGTGGCAAATTGTGGAAGGTACCGATGCCGCTTTAATGCAGTTTCGGACGAAGAACACTGATTCTTATGGTGTTTCGCCAGCCTTTTTCTCATTGCTAAAGAAAGAAGAAAAAAAAGGTGATTTCACGATTCGCAATGTGGGCGCAGATTCTGGTACATCCTTTATGGCTTTTAACTTAAATAAAGGCAGCCGTAAGGGCGACCCACTCGTAGATCCCTACAAATCGGCCTGGTTCAATAATGTCAAATTTAGACAAGCCACTGCCTACGCGCTCGATCGACAGCGCATGATCAACAATATTTATCGGGGACTGGGGGCACCGCAAAATTCAGCGATTTCGGTAGGTACTCCCTACTATCGCCTCCCCCAAAAGTCCGAAATCTATGACTACGATCTAGCCAAAGCCAAACAGCTCTTGCAAGAAGCTGGATTTAAATATAAAAAAAATAATCAGCTCTTCGACAGTCAAAACAACCGCGTGCGGTTTACCCTCCTAGTACCCGCTGGCAGTGCTACCATTACCGCCATCGGTGCTCAAATCCAGCAAGACCTAGCCAAGTTAGGAATGGATGTAAATTTATCGCCCCTCGATTTCAGCATCCTAGTCGATAAAATTGACAATACGTTGGATTGGGACGCACTGATTATTGGTTTTACTGGCGGGGTAGAACCAAACGGTGGAGCCAATCTGTGGTTGAGCAGTGGTCGGTCACACATGTTTAATCAAAAGCCTAGCCCCCAGCAAGAACCCCTGACCGGCCAGGAAGTCTCGGACTGGGAAAAAGAACTCGATCGACTGTATATCGATGCCGCCCGGGAATTGGATGAAACCAAGCGCAAAGAGTTATATTCTCAGGTGCAAACAGTTACTCAAGCCCATGTACCTTGTATTTTTCTGGTGAATCCGCTGTATCTATCGGCAGTCCGCAATCGGATCAAAGGCGTGGTGCCTTCGGCCACCCACTCCGCTGGAGTGTTATGGAATTTACCAGAGCTGAAAATTCAAGATAAGCCATGACACAGACTGAATTTTTGCAGCCACTGCTCCAAGCTGTTGCTAGTGGCCAGCTCCATCCAGAGCAAGCCCTAGAACAATTATTGGCCTACGATCCGATCGAAGACTTTGCCAAGATTGATCGGCAGCGCCAAACCCGTACCGGCTTCCCTGAAGTGATTTTTGGCCAGGGTAAAACCGTCGAGCAAATCACCAAAATCATGGAGCGGATGCGCCTCGATCATCCCATCGTGATCGCCACCCGCATCGAGCCAGCAGTGCAAGCCGAGTTGCAGCTAGCTATCCCCGATTTGATCTATTACTCCCCAGCCCGAATTAGCGCCCTGCACACCATGCCAATTCCCATCAAATATCCCGGGCGAATTTCCATTCTTACCGCCGGTACGGCCGATATTCCAGTAGCCGAAGAAGCCGCCTGTACCGCCACCCTCTGCGGCTTCCAGGTCGAAAGACTCTGGGATGTCGGCGTAGCCGGTATTCAACGCTTATTAAGCAATCGCCAGGTGATCGATAGAGCTAACGTATTAATTGTGGTTGCCGGGATGGAAGGAGCCTTACCCAGTGTGGTGGCAGGATTAGCCGATTGTCCGGTGATTGCCGTGCCCACCAGTGTTGGTTATGGTGCTCATTTCCAAGGCTTAGCCCCTTTACTCACCATGATCAATTCCTGCGCTACGGGAGTGGGCGTAGTGAACATTGATAATGGCTTTGGGGCGGCTATGCTAGCTGGCCAAATCTTGCGCACTGCTCACAAGCTCGCCGCCACAATCTAGGTTAGGATCAGTAGTGAACTACTGTGGCGATATTTCTTTGACCCTAATGATATCCAGCCATTGATTCGGCTACAATAGTACTAATGTTTTGTATCTTAAGAACCCATGAATAGTTGTATCCTGATGGCCGAAATTACGCAGAACCCTGAGTTGCGTTCTACTGCTGATAATCAGATGGAAATTGCTGAAATGTTTGTGCAGTTCATCAATGCCAAACCCGAAAACCCACCCGCACTGATTAAAGTAGTCGGTTGGAATAACCTCGCCCGCGAAATCAAAGAAAAATATCGGCAAGGCGATAAAGTCGTTATTGAAGGACGACTAGAAATGAATACGATCGATAAGCCCGAAGGCTATAAAGAAAAACGTGCTCAGCTAATCGCCTCCCGCATTCACCCCTTGGGTGCAGCTGATATGGCTGCTAACATGTCAGCACCAGCGGCCTTGTCTAGTCCTCCGGCGGCGGCAAGATCGATCGAGACTACTCCACCGCCCAGCAGCAGTTCAGCCAAGGCTGTCCCCTCAGTAGATACCTACGATAATGACGAAGAAATCCCGTTCTAAGCTGGGTGGCGTGGCATCAGCATTTTGGTTTTCCTAAAGGCAACTTTGCTGAAATCCCAGCCAAGTACTGACAAAGTTCCCGAAAAGACCTTAAAATAAACTCTTTAGTGATGAATGCGCTTTTGGCGAATTCAGAATCTTCGCCGGAGCTGAAGAATTTAAAATAATTCCTAACATTTTTATAAAGTTAGTATTCAACCATCGACCTTTTTTAAGATTCACTGCTTAATATTGTCAGCTAGCCTACTCTCACCATTAACCTGGAGAAAACTCTATGTCCATTCGTCTTTATATTGGTAATTTACCTAAGTCTGATGTCGAACGCCAAGATCTGCAAGATGTATTTGCAGAAGCCGGCGAAACTGTTGTCGCTAAGGTTATCAAAGACCGCAAAACCGGTAAATGCCGTGGTTTTGGTTTCCTGACTGTCGAAACTGATGAGCAAGCCGATGAAATCATTGCTAAGTACAATGGCGTGATGTTCCAAGAAATGGAGATTAAGCTAGAAAAAGCTTTACCGAAAGCCGAAGAAGATGAAGCACCCAAAGCTACTACTAGCCGCCCTGAGCGGGTTGGCGATCGACCAGATCGTTCCGGTGATGGCCAGAAACGCGGCGGTAAGAAAAGTGGCAGCGGTAATCGTGGGGGCAAATCTGGTGGTGGCGGTGCTCCCCAAGTTTTCACTGGTGGCGACAATACTGGTTTCCAGCCGGATCCACGTTGGGCAGCTCAATTGGAAGCTCTCAAAGAGCAGCTTGCGGAAGTTAAACCCTAACTTTGAATTAGTTGCCCACAGCTCAAAAAATCAAATATTTTGGTGACTGTGTTTTTCCAGGTTATCTTGTCGCTGGTGTAAAGTACGCCAGCGGCTTTTTGTGGTCATAACTCACCCGACAATTTCGTTCAGCCCATTAATCACTATAGCTAACTCTTCTGGAGCAACTTGGCTGATTTTGGTACTCAGTCGATCGACTGATAATGTCCGGATCTGACTGATTTTTACCCAAGACTGCTTTGGTAAAGACGCTGACTCAATTAGTAAAGTTAAAGGAAATGAGGCTGGGGGCGATTGACTAGTCAGAGCTAAAGCAATTACTGTCCCCGAGCGCTGATTGAAAACATCTTGACTGATAATCAATACTGGCCGCACCCCCGATTGCTCGCGTCCTCGGGTGGGGTTTAAATCAGCCCACCAGATATCTCCTCTTAATATGTCGGCCATGTAGCTAGCTCCTGTTCAATTCCTTCCTCTGCTAAGTGTTGTTCAGACTGTCGATCGAGCTTGGCACATTCACGAGCCAATCGAGTTTGGCGCAACCTGGCTAACGTATCAATTACGGCTTCTTGAATCGCTTTACTGCGATTGGGGAAAACCTGTTGAGCAACCAGTCGATCAACTTCTAAAAGCAGATCAGTATCAATAGTGATGGCGACTTTACTGGTAGACATAATGGATTGCATAATAAAGGTATGATGAATCATCATACCTTTGGTCGATGGGAGTAGTCAATCTGCCAGCAGCTAGCCGTCATGTCCAGCTTTCTTGTATTCTGAGCTGAGTATTAGTAAAGAAAATTTTTAAGATGACCTCCCCTCAAGACTTAATGAAACAAGAAGTAGGTAAAGCCGCTGCTGCTCGGGTTAAATCTAATTCAGTGGTGGGTTTAGGCACCGGCTCGACTACTGCTTTTGCGATCGAATACATTGGGGCACGTTTAAAATCTGGCGAATTAACTAACGTGGTGGGGATTCCTACTTCTTTTCAGGCGCGGGTGTTAGCAAAACAGTTTGGAATTCCGCTGACTACCTTGGATGAAGTTGATCGGATCGATATTGCGATCGATGGTGCCGACGAAGTTGATCCTCACAAAAATTTAATTAAAGGCGGCGGTGCTGCCCACACCCAAGAAAAAGTTGTCGATGCCCTAGCCGAACAATTCATCGTAGTAGTAGACAGCAGTAAATTAGTAGACAAACTGGGTTCGACCTTCTTGTTACCGGTCGAAGTCTTGCCGATGGCGGTGACACCAGTGATGCGAGCAATCACCAAGCTTGGCGGTGAACCCCAACTGCGGATGGGCGTACGCAAAGCTGGCCCAGTTGTGACTGACCAAGGTAACTTAGTAATTGATGTGAAGTTTCAATCGATCGATAACCCCGCCGAGTTAGAAAAAACCTTGAACAACATTCCTGGTGTACTAGAAAACGGTTTATTTGTAGGCGTGACCGATCTAGTTTTAGTCGGCGAAGTTCAAGATGGCAAAGTAGTGATTAAAGAAATGTAAAATCGGTCAAAATTTTCATTAAGCATAAAATTTATAGAGGAACCAATAATTTTGAGCCAACATCCCAGCATTGCCCCCCACGGCGGCACCCTCATCAACCGCATTGCCAGCACTGCCCAAAAAACCGAATTTTTGAGTAAAGCCGATTCCCTACCCTGTGTCGCTCTCGATGAACGCGCCTACTCCGACCTAGTAATGATTGCAATCGGAGCCTTCAGTCCCCTCACTGGTTTTATGACCAAAGCCGACTACGCTCCAGTCGTAGACACCATGCGCCTAGCCAACGGCTTACCTTGGTCGATTCCCATTACCCTCTCCGTCACCACCGCCGTGGCAGAACCGCTCACCGCTGGTAACTTAGTGCGGCTTGATGACCCCACTGGTCGGTTTGTGGGCGTACTTGAACTAACCGAAAAGTATACCTACGACAAGCAGCATGAAGCCGCCAAAGTCTATCTCACCGCAGATGCCAAGCATCCTGGGGTAAAAGTAGTCTATGACCAAGGCGAAGTGAATTTAGCAGGCGCGGTATGGTTGCTCGATCGAGAACCCCATCCATTGTTTCCGACCTATCAGCTCGATCCGATCGTCTCCCGTCAAATGTTTCAAGACAAAGGCTGGCACACCATCGTCGGTTTCCAAACCCGTAACCCCATTCATCGTGCTCATGAGTACATTCAAAAATGTGCCATGGAAACAGTCGATGGTCTGTTTTTGCATCCCCTCGTCGGAGCCACTAAGGAAGATGACATTCCGGCAGATGTGCGGATGCGCTGCTATGAAATTATCTTAGAAAATTACTATCCAGCCGATCGAGTGATTTTAGGCATTAACCCCGCCGCCATGCGTTACGCTGGTCCCCGCGAAGCCATTTTTCATGCCTTGATTCGGAAGAACTATGGTTGTACCCACTTTATTGTCGGTCGCGACCACGCTGGAGTCGGTGACTACTATGGTACCTACGATGCTCAATACATCTTTGATGAGTTTGAGCCAGACGAATTGGGCATTGTGCCGATGAAGTTTGAACATGCTTTTTATTGCAAAGTTACCAAGTCGATGGCTACCACCAAGACTAGCCCTAGTACTCCTGAGCAACGAGTGCATCTCTCCGGTACGAAGGTACGAGATTTGTTGCGTCAGGGCGAACTCCCACCACCAGAGTTTTCGCGACCAGAAGTAGCTGCCGAGCTAATCAAATCTATGAAAACCACCTAAACTAACCTTATCCCCCTACTCAGGGGGATTTTTAGCATAGTCAAAAGGCATGATGAATTTTAATACACCGTCCCCACTCCCGGAGCTAGAGATCGCGGTGCTCGCCGAATCATTGCCGGTCAAAATATTAAGTACTACACCCCCGATCACTACCGCTCTTTTCAACAGGTGCAAGAATAATGGCCACAATTGATTTGATTATTTCCGGACAAACTATTTCTCAAATTTATCGTCTCGATAGCGATGTTGCGCCAGAAGAATTAGCCGCCAGCCTCCAAGAACAAAACGGGGAATTGTTCTATTTGGACGGTGCGGAAATGGCGGATAAAAATCAACTGATGCAAGAGTTTGCCGCAGTACTAAATTTCCCGGATTATTTTGGCAGCAATTGGGACGCTCTCCGCGATTGCTTGGGCGATGTAGTCTGGCTAGATGAAGATGCTACGCACTGTGTGCTGTTGTTCGATCACTGGGAAAAATGCACTAGCCCTACTTTGATCGAAACCCTCCAAGATGCCGTAGCTGGTTGGACGGCGGCGGCAGATGCGGTGTATGTGCTGATAAGAACTACAAACCCTGATGAATATGTCCAAAAGTTGCCGACGGTTAGTTAAGTATTACCCAAATTCACCAAGCGTCGAGGGATTTTCACCAATTCCTAATTGCTTTTTACTACTTTTTAATTCCTTCCATAGTTTTTTGATTTGGTGATAGGAGTCTTCTGGTGTCATTTTACCAGCTGTTTCCAGACCTGTTATATAACTAACTTTGATGGCAAATTCTTGCAAGTTAGCATTAAATACCAGATTTTCTGGCTGAAATTTGCCGGAATAGTGCTGACGGTGGTATAGAAAGTCTGAGTGATTCATCTGAGGAGTTGAGGGGTCAAGCTGTACTTTAATTATAGCTTTCCCCCAAAGTTGTCGATCGATCACAAATATCTAAAAAAGCACCTTCAATTTTATAATACCTTTAGAATAATAATTCTGACCTTCTTATTAAGGCAAGGTCAGCCAAACAACTTACTGGGCATAATACTCAGAAAAACCCAGATGCTATTACTGAGAATCTTGATCGATTAGAATAGTTTGGCCTTATCATCCACTGCGAAGAATCCAGTACTGCCTGGAAATGCGCCGAATTGTAACAAACGGCATAGAGAGCATCAAACCAGCCAAGTGACAGTCACACTAAAGATTCCCAAGATTTATCATGCTTCCGATGACTGCCGTGCTTTGTTGGATATATGGCAGAAAGCCAATCAACATCTTGAAAAACACCAACATTTAGTAATTGACTTTCAGGACTGCAACTTTCTCAGCCATCTAGGCGTTGCATTTTTAGGAGGACTTTCGTACTATATCCAACAGCAGGGAGGCCAACTAACCTTTGAGTGGAGTACCTTGACTGATAGGATTCATACGAATCTTGCCCAAAATGGTTTCTTGGATAGCTTTAAAGAAAATTCAAATCCTTGGGATGGAAATTCTGTTCCTTATCGTCAAGATAACAATCAAGATGAAGATGCAATTATGGATTATCTCCTCAATCGGTGGTTAGGAAAAGGCTGGATTAATATCAGCTCATGTTTACGCGATGCGATTGCAGGAAAGGTTTAGGAAATTTATGCTAATGCCTTTGAACATAGTCAGTCTCTGATCGGAGTATTTAGTTGTGGTCAGTACTACCCCAATAAAAAAGAACTACACCTTGCTATCGTTGACTTTGGACGAGGAATTCCCAGCAATGTAATATCCATGCCACAAAATGCTTCATTAGATTCCGCTCAGTCCCTGGAATGGGCATTAAAACCCGGAAATACTACTGCGGCGACTGGAGTTAGTAGAGGGATGGGACTTGATTTTCTACAAGATTTCATCGCCAAGAACCAAGGAAATCTTAAGATCTTCAGTAATGACGGATACGTCAACATCAAGGATAATAAGGTTATATCCGAGATAAGATCGATTAACTTTAGGGAAACATTAGTTAATATTGCTCTAAAGTGTGATGAATCCCATTACCATCTGCCCTTAGAGGTTCAAGACATTAATAAATTGTGGTTTTAAAATTCCGGAGAGAAGTTATGAAATATAATATTCACGAAATCACTGGGCAATACGCTATCTCCCCCAACAAAGGACAAAAAATTTACGATCTAATTTACCAACTTCTTAGCTTAGGACAAGTTGTTGAACTAGATTTTAGCGAAGTTAAAGTTTTTGCCACTGCATTCTTCAATGTTGCTACTGGTCAGCTTTTGAAAGACTTCTCACGCGATGACTTAAATCGTCAGATTTGTATTACTGGGTTGACTAATGATGGTCAGCATATCTTGCAACGAGTCATGGACAATGCCGAACACTATTACAATGATGCAAGTTATCGACGAGCAGTGGATAACGTCATGCAAGAATACGCCGCTAACTGCTAATCAATGAATATTAGTCTTACTGTCCGGGCTGATATTATCGATATCCAGAATGATACACCCCAAAAAAGCGATATTTTTTTGGTGGACACCAATGTTTGGCTATGGCAGACTTACAGAAATGCTAGTTTCACCGCAAAACCATATCAGCTTAAGGATTATCCTTATTATCTAGATAGTGCACTTGAACAAGGCACAACACTTAGTTATTCGGTGCTAACCTTGGCCGAACTGGCCAGCGTGATCGAAAGGATTGAGCGAGATATATACAACCAAAATAACAACTCTAGCTTAAAGTCCAAAGACTATCGACACAATTACCCTAACGAACGAGCTAAGGTGGTCTCAGAAGTTCAGGCGGCATGGAGTCAAGTGGAATCGATCGCAATTTCTGCCGATCTGACAATTAATGATGAGATTGCTAAAGCTGCTCTCAACCGTTTTCAAACCCAATCAGTCGATGGTTACGATCTGCTAATTCTTGAAGCAATTAGTCGGGCCGGAACAGGTAAAATCCAAGTCATCACCGACGATATGGATTATGCTACTGTCCCAAATATCCAAGTATTCACTAGTAATATTCAAGTGATTCGATCGGCACAAGCACAAGGTAAGTTATTACGTCGTTAAAGTATGGTAGATCTAGTCAACAAATAGCGTAAGCTGTTCCTATCCAAAACCCCATAGGGATCATTCGATCGGACTCCGACTTAATGTATACCTCCATTCCTTCACCGCCCCAAGATTGGTCCAGCCACATCGATCGAGTCCGGCAAAGATTCGATAAAGAGTTTCGCCAAGAATCCTTCGATTTACCCCCGGAAGTAGAAGCCATGCCCATCTTCCGGCAATGGGTGAGTCGTGATTTGGCACTGGAGACCACTTCGCCCTTTTGGAAACTGAGTAAATTTAGCAAAAATCACCGTTGTTTAGATATCGGCTGCGGTGTGAGTTTTTTGATCTACGATTGGCGCGATTGGCAAACCTATTTCTATGGCCAGGAAATCAGCACCGTGGCGCAGGCTGCGCTGAATTCACGCGGTTCTCAACTCAACTCCAAGCTGTTTAAAGGAGTACAAGCGGGCGCGGCGCACCAATTAAAGTACGAAGATGCGATGTTTGATCGAGTGGTTGCCACCGGCTTTAGCTGCTACTACCCCCCCGAATATTGGGAGCTAGTGTTGCAAGAAGTCAAACGAGTATTAAAACCTGATGGACTTTTTGTGTTTGATGCGATCGATCCAGCAACAGAGCTGGCCGAGAACTGGTCAATTTTAGAAATGTACCTGGGCGCCGAAGTATATCTATCGCCTTTGGCGCAAATAACTGCGCTAGTAAAAGAAGCTGGTGGCCGAGTGACAGCCACCAAAACTGGTAAGTTATTTCAGATGTATCAAGTGCAATTCAATCAAAAATAGCATTAGGCATCCTGACGTAGCCGATCGAGTACCGATCGATCTTCCAAAGTCGAAGTATCCCCAGTCACCTCCTCACCTGCCGCCAAAGATCTCAGCAACCGGCGCATAATCTTACCTGACCTCGTTTTAGGTAAAGAATCCGTAAACCGGATTTCACCGGGGCGGGCGATTGCTCCGATCTCCTTGCCGACGTGCAGTTTCAACTCCTTCATCATGGCATCACTAGCCGTAAAAGTATGTTCCAGGGTTACAAAGGCCACAATTTCTTCGCCCTTTAGCTCATCAGGCTTGCCTACCACCGCCGCTTCGGCCACTGCGGGGTGGGATACCAGCGCCGACTCCACTTCCATCGTGCCCAAACGGTGCCCAGAAACGTTGATCACATCATCAACCCGCCCCATCACCCAGAAATAGCCATCGGCATCCTGACGCGCCCCATCCCCAGCGAAGTATAGGTACTTACCATCTTGGGGTGGAATTTCTTCCCAATAGGTTTTGCAGAAGCGCTCGGGATCGCCATAAACATTCCGGAGCATTCCTGGCCAGGGATGTTTGATCACCAAATATCCTCCAGTATTAATCGGTACTGGCTGGCCAGTCATATCCACCACCTCGGCCAAAATGCCGGGGAAGGGACGAGTAGCTGAACCCGGTTTAGTCGGAATTGCCCCCGGCAACGCCGTAATCATAATCCCACCAGTTTCAGTTTGCCACCAGGTATCGACGATTGGACAACGACCACCACCAATTACCCGGTGATACCACATCCAAGCTTCGGGGTTAATTGGTTCACCCACGGTACCCAACAACCGCAGCGTAGACAGATCGCGGGTATTCGGGATTTCTTCGCCCATTTTGATAAAGGCGCGAATCGCTGTGGGGGCGGTGTAGAAAATCGTGACCTTGTGCTTGGCGATTACATCCCAGAAACAACCCGGATTGCTGGCTCGGGGAGCGCCTTCGTAGATCACGGTAGTGGCTCCATTGGAGAGCGGGCCATAGACAATGTAGCTATGACCAGTAATCCAGCCGACATCGGCGGTACACCAATAAATATCGCTATCTTTGAGGTCGAAAATCCATTTAGTCGTGATGTGGGAATAGAGATTATAGCCGCCGGTTGTGTGCACTACGCCCTTTGGTTTGCCGGTGCTGCCCGAGGTGTACAGAATAAACAGCATGTCTTCGGCATCCATCGCTACTGCCGGACAATCCGTAGAGGCGATCGCCTGTTCTTCGTGCCACCAATGATCTCGCCCTGCTTCCATCGCAGTGTCTTGCTTAGTGCGCTGCACCACTAGAGTTTTTTGCACCGTTGGACAAGCATTGCCTTCGATCGCCAAATCTACCTGCTGCTTGAGGGGGACGATGGCATCCTTGCGCCAACCGCCATCAGCAGTAATTACTAACTTGACTTCACCAGCTACCAATCGATCGCGTAAAGCCTCGGCACTAAAACCCCCAAAGACAATCGTATGCACCGCCCCAATGCGAGCACAGGCCAACATGGCCATCGCCGCTTCTGGAATCATTGGCATGTAGATGCCCACTCGATCGCCTTTGGTTACGCCCAACTTTTTCAGGACATTGGCCATCTGGCACACTTCTTGATGTAGCTGAAAATAAGTTAAGGTGCGGGTATCGCCCGGTTCACCTTCCCAGATCAAGGCCGGTTTATTTCGCCGCTCGGTTTCCAAGTGTCGATCGAGACAGTTATAGGAAATATTCAGCTGACCACCAACAAACCATTTCGCAAAAGGGGGATTACTCCAGTCTAAGACTTGATCCCAAGGCTTAAACCAATGTAACTCTTGCATCGCTAAGTCTGCCCAGAATTTGGCCGGATCTGCCGCTGCTTTGGCACAGAGCGCTTCATATTCAGCCATGCTCTTAATATGTGCCCCTTGGGAAAACTCCGGAGACGGGGGAAATAGCCGATTTTCTTGAAGAACTGATTCAATATTTGTGTCTGACATAACCAATGGCGGGTGGAGAGCCTGCACCAAAGCGCAAGGCAGTACGCTCCCTATTATTGCCGATCAATTGCCCCGGTTATGCACCTAGGCTAGAAATCTCAACAAATTCTTTAGGAGCGACTGACTTGGGCACGCCACAATAGTTTTTCACCCTGCTGATAGCCGGGATAACGCACCATCACCATTTCACCTGACTGAATATGGCCATCAATGGCCTGATGCTGCTGCGGATTAAAAGGCATTACTGCGCCCACTGCACCAATTTGGACAACATCCCAGTTAGCCAGGAGACGTTCGATCGGCTTCACCAGCGGTAACAGTTTGCTGGCCGGAAAATCTGGATTGATCTGGACTTGATAGGCGGCCGCTGGCCAATAGGTTAAAAAAGATTCAATGGTTTGAATACTAGTCAGTTGAAATTCTGTCAGGGAAGAAGCTGGCGGACTAGTTGGCTCCGGGCTAGATTGCAGACCACATCGCTCTAGTAACCCTAACAGCGAAATTTGCAGCGATTGACTGAGATTAATTAGTTCAGATAGTTTCAAATGCTCACTCTGACCGTGCCGCAATTTTCGCAACCGCTTAGCAGAAATCCCCGTCTGGTGACTAAGCTGCTGCCAGTTAGGGATCTGCGCTGTCACCATTAGCTCGCACAACACGATTTCCAAAGAATTTTCACCCATAAAAACACAAAAAAAGAGTGTCTTGTCAGCCAAGGCACTCCCATCGATTACTAAAGGAACCTTAATTATCTAACAAACTGCGTAGCATCCATGCAGTTTTTTCGTGAAGTTGTAATCTTTGGGTTAAAAGATCGGCGGTAGGTTCGTCACTAACTTTTTCGATAATGGGGAAGATCGATCGAGCAGTGCGGCAAACAGTTTCTTGTCCTTCTACCAACAACCGGATCATGTCAGTGGCTGTGGGGACATCAGTGGTTTCCGGAATCGAACTGAGCTGAGCATAAACACTGTAGCTACCCGGAGCCGTAAAGCCCAACGCCCGAATGCGCTCAGCAATTAAATCTACGGCCAAAGCCAACTCGGTATACTGGGTTTCAAACATGAGGTGTAGGGTTTGAAACATTGGCCCGGTAACGTTCCAGTGAAAATAGTGAGTTTTCAAGTACAAACTGTAGGTATCGGCCAAGAGCTTCGATAAACCATCCGCGATCTCTTTGCGAGCTGCTGTATCAATGCCAATATCAATTTTCATAGGTTTTTTCTCCGGATAAGCAATTGACCTTCATTGCCATCTTAGCCAATCCAATTGCTAGCGTCCATTTCACTAAGCTCTCCAGATTGATGTTGAGATAGGTTATTCGATCTTAATAAATCAGCTGACAAAATCTTGGCTTATTCTTTATTTAGACAAGGAGGTTACTTTTTTGCGATTGCAAAAGGATCAAAATAGTTGTAATTTACCACCGTTTAAGATCACTTCTTTTTGTATATGTAGAACTTGATTTGTCTAGAATTAGGGACAAGGTAAATCGGAGTGGAGAAAATTCAACTCACTTGCAACTTTGATACTACCGACAACGGGTAAGACAAGTGACTCACGAGTTACCGAGCTATCTTAAAGGTTTCCAAAATCAACTATGGTATTTCTACTAAATCAAACGAATGTCTTTGAGTACTTGGCCGATCTGGGCTACCACTCAGAAAGCACCACTGATAATATCGAACCAGTGTCGGCAAAGAACTTTAACTTGTTAATTACGTTAGCTCAAGACTCAAAGCTTCTAGTAAAGCAGGAACGCCACAACCAAGAAGGAAAAGCCATCGGGGAGTTTTTGTCAGAATGGCAAGTGCAGGAATTGATGCGAAATTTTTCATCATTGCAGCACTGGCAACCTTTTGTTTCGGAAGTACTCCATTTTGATGCCGAGAACTCGATTCTGATATTTAAATATCTGAATGAATATCAGGACTTGATGAGCTTTTATGCCAAGGAAAATACCTTTTCCGATCGCATCGCCCAAAAACTGGGGGCTTTGTTGGCTACTTTCCATCGGGATACCTATCAGCGATCGGACTATCAGGAAGCGATCGATCGAAACCCGCTCCGATCCGAAACAAGCATTGTCCAAAGAATGATTCGGGGATTGGAGCGTTTAACTCCAGAGATCTTTGGTGCGGTGCCAGATGATGGTTTGAAGTTTTATGCTTTGTATCAGCGCTACGACAGTTTGGGTCAGGCCTTGGTAGAGCTGGGCGAGGCTTTTACGGCGGATTGTTTGACTCATAACGACCTCAAGCTGAATAATGTCCTGCTGCACAATGATTGGGAACAACCGACGAGTGGGATGGCGCGGCTGATTGATTGGGAGCGATCGGCTTGGGGCGATCCGGCATTTGATTTGGGGACTTTAATTGGTAGTTATTTGCAAATATGGTTGGGGAGTTTGGTGGTCAGTAAGTCGCTGTCGATCGAGGAGTCTTTAGCTTTGGCGATGACTCCATTAGATCAGGTACAACCTTCGATCGCGGTTTTGACTCAAGCTTATTTGCAAGCTTTTCCACAGATTTTGATCGATCGACCTGATTTTTTGGAAAGGACGGTGCAGTTTGCCGGGTTGGCTTTGATTCAGGGGATTGAGGCGGCGATTCAATACCAAAAGACGTTGGGAAATGCGGGAATTGCTCAGTTGCAGGTGGCGAAGTCGTTGTTGTGTCGTCCGGTGCAGTCGATGCCGACGGTGTTTGGGGGGCAATTGATGGTACCTCAAGTGCTGGTAACGGTTTGAGGTTGGGGTTTTCTGGCCGCTATTTTACGGTCAATCTTGAAGTTGCCAAAATTATTAGATTCTAGCTTTGGCTCTTACATTAATTATTAATAACTACTAAAACTATGCAAACACTAGATGCTATTTCAACCAAGTCTGATACTGCGGCTTATACTGAGCTGATGACGGTGTTGGAGGATATTGCTCGGAATGTGGAAATTCGGGATGATTTTTCGATTCATCACCCTAGTTATAAGCCGCTGGAGATTCCAGCGGAGGCGGTGGAGCGGTTTCAAAAGATGCCGGAGCAGATGCAACAAAAGTTTTTGAGTTTGCAGTTACGCAGTTTTTTGTATGGCATTTACTATAACGGTGCGATGCGCAGTTCATTGGCTTTGGATGCACCAGATCAGCCGGTGCAGCTAGATTTAGAAAATAATACAGTCATGGGCATTGATACGGCTTTTTTCCAGCAATTGCATGATAGTAACTGCGGGGAGGGTTATTTTGATGGGGGCTGGACGGTGTTGAAGGAAGAGGAAGATGGTAGTTTGGCTATCAAAAATGGTAGTTTACGGCTACATATTAGGCAGGACAAGCATTTAAAAGAAACAGAGCAGCAAGTGTCGGTGGGGGATTTGGTGGCAATTAAGATGCCCAAAAACCGGATGCAGAATGGGTTCTATATGGCTGTCGGTAATTTGGGTTTTAGTCGTCCGCAGCCAGGGGATGCTTTGGTGCGGATTTATTTTAATGTGACGGCAGCGGGATCGATCGCTGTGATGAAGAGTGTGACCCAGGAGTTAAATGCAGTCGGTATTCCTTTTAGTTTCAAGGTTTTGTATAACCCAAAAGACTACAATCGTTTTGATTCGGGGGTGCTGTATTTTGACTGGCAAGATTATGAAGTTGTGCTACGCGTTTTAGATGGTATTTATATAGAACACCAGTCGCATTTTATCCCGAAGATTCCTTTGTTCACTAAGCAACTGGCACTTGGTTTAGGACTGGCGGAGGAGCCAGATCAGAAGTTTGCGGAGCGGGAAAGTTTCGGGATGAATCGTTGTCAAATTGTGGCTAATGGGTTGCTGGAGTTATTTCATCAAGGTCGAAACTCTTATAGAGAGAGGATAAACGCGATTTCAGAGCAGTTCTCCTTGGTAGGAATAGATTTGCAGCATCCACATCTTAATAGTGGTTCTAAAGATATTTATCGGGTGATCGGCTGAGGATACACCAAAATAAATCATGGAAACAAAAAAGCTGGAAACTTTGCTAGCAAAGATATCGCTGATCAACCTAGATCAACCTTTGCCATTTGAAAATTTTTATCTATCATTTGTGCAAACAGGCCGACGCAATTTGCATGATTTACTCTCTGCTACTCAAATCAAATTATTGACGGAAGAAGCCTATGTAGCCTTAGAGCGTAATTTATTAGAAACATTGGTAGGATTGGGTGCGGAGGTCTTATTGTATGAATTTGATCGGCTGCGCTGTGGGCAATTACCAGACACTGATCTCCCAGATTATTCTCTGTATAACAGCTTTATAGACGGGTTATTGGATGGAAGGATTGCCTTATTTCGGGACTATCCAGTTTTAGAAAATCTGATAAATACCACTATTGATTTGTGGGTGGAATCTACCGCTGAATTTTTAGAACGTCTCGCTGCTGATTTTCTCAAATTGGAGGAGACTTTTAATGATGGCCATAGTTTAGGAAAAGTCATTGGGATTGCTACCAATCTATCCGATCAATCATCAGGATGTCGATCGATCTTGACTCTCACGTTTACCTCGGGGATAGAGCTGGTATACAAACCCAAGAATTTGAGTCTGGATATAGCTTTCCAGGAATTATTGGCCTGGTGCAATCAGCAAAGTATTTCACTGCCATTCCAGCCATTAAAAATGTTAGCTGGCGAGGGTTATGGTTGGCAGGAGTTAATTAAACAACAAGCCTGTGAAACCCGATCGCATGTACAGCACTTTTATCAGAGAGCAGGCATGTTGTCGGCACTATTATGGGTGCTGGGAACGAAAGATTGCGAGCATGATCATGTAGTTGCTGCTGGTGAACACCCGCTGTTGATCAATGCGGCTGCGTTGATGAATCCAGAATTCATTGCCATAGAAAAGGAGCAGCGATGGTTTCATGACTCGGTGCTAAAAACGGGGATTCTACCGCGTTGGAGTGGCCAGCTGGAAGCTCGGAATGCTTGGGATACCAGCGTATTGGGCAATGTTTTGCCCAAGCAAAATGGAGCGGCTCAGGAGTGGCAATTTATTAATACCGATCGCATGAATTTGGTGCGGACATCGGTAATAGTGCCAGCGGGTAAAAACGCCGTGATTTTTGATGGTGAAACGGTTTCAGCAAAAGATTATACCAATGCGATCGCAGTTGGTTTCCAAGAAATTTATCGACTACTCATCCAGCATCGAGCAACTCTGGTCGGGTTAAATAGTCCCCTCGCGAGTTTCTCTCAGCTCACATTTGGTTGTTATCTAAGGCCACGTCATGCTTACCAAACGATCTGTCGGCAGAGTCTCAAACCAGATTACTTAAGGGATAACGATACTTATGAGAGTCTGATTAGTTATCTAATCAAGGAACATGCTCCTAGTTATTGGCCGCTGGCCAACCATCCAGCAGCTAAAAAAATTTTTGCTGCCGAAATTGCGGCGCTCCAAAAACAAGATTTCCCCCGCTTTATGGCAGTCTGTAGTCAAGATAGTCTGGCGATCGATCAAAAAACTACCATCAATCATTTCTGGGCTTCTGTTGGTGATCAGCAAATGATCGATCGATTGCAACAACTCGATGAAACCGATCTAGCTCGGCAATTACAGCTGATTAGCTCTAACTCAATCGCCAAATTTGCACATCTCAAACAGATTGATACTGCTCTCCAGGGACATTTCCCTCTAGGTAATTGTCTGTTGCCCGTAGAATTCCAGGCCGCTGCTCTGGATATTGGTCAGGAAATGGTGGCGTCGGCTATTTGGGTGGGGGATGGTTGCAACTGGCGATCGATCGAATATATGTATGCTGCTAATCGCTATCAATTAAGCATCCTGAATGATTCTCTTTTTACAGGGAGAGCCGGAGTCAGTCTATTTTTGGCAGCTTTGGCGCAAATTTCTGGTGATAACCAGTTTCGACGCACGGCTCTGGCGGCGCTCCATCCTTTTCGCTCGTCGATCCGGGCTGGCCAGATCCCACCGGAACTCGCTAAGGCGGAGATTGGACTGTTGGGATTAGGCGGCATTATCTATGCCATGGTTAAGGTCAGTCAATTTTTAGATGAACCGACACTATTAGCAGATGCTTTGCAAGCGGCTCGGCTGATTTCACCAGCAATTATTGCTGTCGATCGGAAGCTAGATGTGGTGTTTGGGGCAACAGGGGCGTTGCTGGGTTTGCTTCAGCTGTATCAAGCTACTCAAGATACTACTGTTTTGGATATAGCGATCGGTTGTGGTCAACATTTACTGGCTAATCGTACTGATGCTTTGCCGAGGGCATGGCTGATGCACAAAGGTGAAAGTTCTCGACCCCTAACGGGTTTTTCGCATGGGGCGGCGGGGATGTCTTTTGCTCTGCTGCAACTCTATGCGGCTAGCGGAAATGAAGGATTTCGGGCGGCGGCTGAAGAAGGGATAGCTTATGAGCGGAGTGTGTTCGATCGAACAGCTCAAAATTGGCCCCATTTTGGCGCTTCACCGTCAGGTGGTGAAGTGGTTTGTTGGAATACTTGGTGTCATGGTAGTCCGGGGATTGGTTTGGGGCGGTTGGGCAGTTTACCGATTTTACCGCTGTCTGAGGTTCAGGCAGAAATTGATATTGCCTTGCGGACTAGTCAGAAGAATGGTGTTAGTGATGGTTGGCTCGATCATTTATGTTGTGGCAATATGGGCAGAATTGAACTGTTGCTGGTTGCTGCCGAAAAGTTAGGGGACGATCGACTATTAACAATTGCTCGTCAACATGGGACTAAGGTGGTGAAGGCGGCGATTCAAAATGGGAGCTATGGTTTGCAATCGCATTTATCTGACAATGTGCATAGTCCTAGTTTTTATAAGGGTGCTGCGGGGGTGGGCTATCAATTGTTGCGTCTAGCTGATCCTAATGCTATCCCTTCTGTGCTTTTGTGGGAATAAGGTAAATTTACGATGAAACGGATCAAAATTATATAAATTATCCATCGAATAAATTCCAGGAAGGTATGGATTTTTGAAAAGTGTTGATTCATGATTGTGTTCATGGATGTGAAATATTAATCCATAACTAATATTTACATAAAGGAAATAAACAAAATGGCTGATATTAAAATTATCAATCTATCTGGTTCTAATTTATTCGATGATGCTGAAAGTTTCATATCTGAAATCAGTGATGATTCAGTCGCTGTAATCGGCGGCGCGGTGATTACTTGTCGTAATACTAAAACCAACTGTGAAGTCAATACCTGTGGATATGTTACTGTTGTTGCTTGTGTAGTCACTAATATTGGTTGTGGATATGTTACTGTTCGTCCTAAATAACAGTATCTAATATTTAATAGCTGTTTATAGCTTATTAGCTCATCTTTAAAGATGAGCTGTTTTATTGAATTAATTAGTAGCTAATAGAGATTAAAAATGTGTTAATTATCTAGCATATAAAATTTATAATAAGTAGATATCTGAAAGACAGTGATTTATATTGTATTTATGGATTGAGAAATATATTCCTCTCCTATCCATTCATAACTAACATACACACAAAGGAAGTAAATAAAATGGCTGACATTAAAATTAGCAATCTTTCTGGAAATGACTTATTTTCTGATTCAGAAAGCTTTATGATGGAGTTAAGCGATGAAAGTGAACAAGTGATGGGTGGAGCTAAAAATTCAGACATCATCGTAGGTTGTTTACGGCCGACTTGTTACAATACTGGTGCCGTTGGCAGTGGAACTGTAATTATTATCTACGCGGTATAGTAGTGAATATAGCCAGTAGTAATTTATTACTGGCTGTATTTAAGTTGAACTTTAAATTAGGGTGGACAATGTCTACAGATAAAACTCACAGTAATGATGATTATCAACTTACTTGATGAAACAGCCTATCTGCATGGGTTATTTTGTTGTTTAAAACAATAAAATTACTGAAGAATAAATGCATTTATTAACGTATCAAAAATACATGAATTATACACTCTGCAATTTATCAAATAATATAGACACGATTAAGTTCAGAGTTTATATTGTACTGATGAATCGAAACAGATTGATTCTATTGAAAATTAGACAATATATACCCCAGAGGTTCAGTCAAATGGCTAACATTAAAATTGATAATATTTCCGGCTCTGATTTATTTAATGATTCAGAAAGTTTCATGAGTAATTTATCAGAAGAAGAGCTTACAGTAAAAGGAGGACTCACGCCAGCACTTGTAATTGGAGCTATTCTATTACTATGGCCTAATAAAGCTTATTAATCTAAACTTTGATTAGTAGACTTATTTGTAATTTAAGCTTCAAAGTAGAGTGGGCACTGTCTACCGATAATAGTTATTAACCTACTTGCCTAAAAAGCCTATCTGAATAGACGGGCTTTTTTATTATTATGAACAAGAAAATTCTTATCTTTATTTAAAAAGAATCAAAAATATAGCAATTATGCACCATATAATTTAATGAAAAAGATAGACATAGCTAAGCTCAGAAGTTACATTGTATTACAGGCTGAATTTTATCCCCAAAATAAACAATACAAATTTTAGAGGTTCGATCAAATGGCTAACATTAACATCAATAGCCTTTCTGGTTCTGATTCATTCAAGAACTCAGAGAGCTACATAATAGACATCACTGATGATGCTGAAGATGTTTTAGGAGGAGGAATAGTCGAAACGATTGTTGATGCATCTGTTAAATTAATCAAGACACTTTTCGGCTCTCGAGACCTTGTTGTAGGTCCACCAGTCTGTAGTAGTGATGGTAAGGTCGTCCCATGTAGTTAATATATTGAAGCCGACAGCTTTACATCATAAGGTTTTGCAACTTTATCACCCATTAAGTGGACAGCGTCCCCCGCCATTACCGCTAAACTGACCCACTAACTTTAAAGTAGAATAAGTACTTGCCCAAAGACATAAAGTAGCAATAATTCTCAATTCACTTAACTTAAATAGCTCATCTAGATAGATGGGCTATTCTCTTATTTTAAATAACTATGAAAAAATAAAAAATACATATCTTTTTAAACGAATTAAAAATGCACTAATTATGCACCCTATAATTTAACGAAAACCATAGACATAATTAAGCTCAGAGATTACATTGTATTACGGGCTAAATTTTATCCTCAAAATAAACAATATAAATTTAGAGGTTCGATCGAATGGCTAACATTAATATCAACAACCTTTCTGGTTCTGATTCATTCAACAACTCAGAGAGTTTCCTGATAGACATCACTGATGATGCTGAAAATATTTTAGGAGGAGGAATAGTAGACAGAATTGTTGCGGCAGGTAGGGCAATTATCAATATATTTTTCCCAGATCCAGAACCACCATATGATCGTGACGGCTTAATGAAACCTGGCGACGACTAACGACGTAACAATCATTATCAACCTAATTGTCTTAAAAAGCTCATCCAAACAGACGGGCTTTTTTGTAGATAGTGCCGTAAGTCATTGGATTACGCCCGATTCCCGAGATGCAACTATCGATCGCCCTCACAAATTTAGAACCTAAACCAACTCCAAATCCAGTTCTGTTTCTGGACGGATAATAAGCCTGTCACTCACTAACAACTCACTAACAACTCACTCAATAGCGATCGAACTGCTTGAGTCTGTCTACCTTCCAACAATCAGATACAGTTGTTCAAAGATTTACACTTTTACCATTGAGGCTGAGATTGACTATATTCCTTGATCTTATTTCGTAAATATTCCACAAAAAGCTGGTTCCTAATTTCTCCATACATCTTTTCATCCAATTCCGCCTTAATAACTTCCTCCACCCACAACAAACGAAATCCCTGAGCACTGGCGATCGGCTTTATTATTTGCGGTGTATTTGCCACCGAGAATACCGAAAACATCTCGGGACTTAGATCTTTACGCTGCCTTTCTCCTAAATATCCCCCCTTCCGGCGCAGATCCACATCCTTAATATATTGACCAGCAATATCTTGGAATCTTATCTCTCCCTCCCGCACCGCATAGTACAACTCCATCGCCAATTCCTTATTTTCTAAAATCACCTCAGACAAGGCCACCCGATCGAACTCCAACTGATGTTGATAAAAATATTTTTCCACCTGATCAGCAAGCACCACATCCTTGAGCTTGTTGCCGAGCAGCTCCAACCGCACAATATTTTCAAACTCATCTAGCGAAAGTTGATTCATACTCAACCACATTTGAGTACTCTTCGCACTCGTCAATCCATTCCTAGCTCGAAAATCATCCGCTGCCGCTTGTAATTCACTAACCTCTAACTTAATCTCGGCTTTTTCTGCCTCCTCCTGAATAATCCGTCTCACCACAATCTGTTCAGTAATTTCTGGGATTCGGCAAGATAGCTTAAGTTGCTCCAGAATATCTTCATTGCTAATTTCAGTATTAATAGTCATCGTAAATTGTCCCTGGGTTTGTTTAATTCAATTAGCTAGATGTGACAGCACTTACTTCCCACCCTGCTGCAACTTCTTAAATGGATCAAGAATTAGATCGATCGTCTGTCGCTGCCGCACAATCACCTCCGCTGTGCCTGTCTGCCCCAAAGTCAAAGCAATTTTCTTGCCCTGTGACTGGATATAATCTCTATCCAACACCACATTCACCTCAAAAGCCTCAATTTTGCCAGTCCCCACCTCCACCAATTTAGAATCCGGGGACACCCACTGCACTTTACCTTCCACCACCCCATAATCTTGGAAAGGGTAAGCATCAAACTTCACCTTTACCGGCATTCCCACCCGCAAAAACCCCGTGCTCTGGCTCGGCATCTGCACCTTCAGAATTGTGCTAGCTCCCTGGGGTGCAATCTGTGCCACTAACTGGCCGGTCTGCACAAAAGACTTCGGTTGCTTAAACGGCAACTGCAAAACAGTTCCACTCACCGGTGCCCTGACTACTTTTTGTGCTAGTTGCCGCTCTAACTCGGCAATTTGCTGCCGCGTCTGTGCCGCTTCCGTATTCAAAGTACTAATCTGTGTTTGTAAATCTTTCAGTTGTTCTTCACTTTTCAAAATCGCCAGCTTGCCCCCTTCCGTCAAACTAGCCCGATTTCCCTGCTGCTCCTTTAACCGTGATTCGGCCTGCCGAATCTCCCATTTTTGTTTTTCTTTAATTTGTCGATATTCCCGATCTTGTTCCTGGGTTTTCGATTCCGCTTGCCGAATATCCGCTTGCAGCTGGTGAATCACCTTATTGTAGTTACCCTCTTGTTCCTTAATCCCCGTCGCCGCTAATTGCACTTCCGCATTAGCCTGCGCCACCAAACGTTCACTCTCTTTAGCAATGCCTTTAATCTCTACCAATTTCACTTCTGGAATACCACCCTCTGCGGCTAGATCTTGATAGCGTTGGACTTCTTTCAGGTTCTGTTCATGTTTGCTAGTTGTGATAATTAAAGCGGTTTGAGCCGCCGCTAATTTTTGACGCGCTTGACGTAGTTGGGCGGCTTTTTCGGTTTGTTGAATTAGTAAGTTGGTTTTACTATCCTTGAGGGTCTTACCAGCTTGGTCTATTTGAGTCAGCTTGAGATTGGCCGACAACGGAGCATTCGATTGCTTGTCTGCCAAACTTTGCTGGGCTTGTTCCGCTTGCGCCAGTTTTTCAACTGATTGGGCTTTATTTTGTTGCTGCTGAGTAGCGATCGCAATCGTTACCTGATTCTTGGCAATGGCAAATTGCGAGAACCGATTCATCTGTCCTTCTAGTTTGGTTTTAGCTTGCTGAAGCTCGGCTCGTACGGCATCGGATTCTAGCTCTAACAAAATCTGTCCCTGCTTGACCGACTGGCCTTCTTGCACCCGCACCGCAACCACTGCCCCAGAAGTGGCAGCTTCTAGTCGATTAGAGGATCCCTTAGTTTCAATTCGACCTCGTCCGGCACCTGTTTCATCCACTTTTGATAACATTACCCAAGGCAGAATGATACTGGTAAAAATCACCAAAAAATAGAGTAAACCCCGTGTCCAAACTTGGGGCAAGGATTCCATCGCCTCTTTGGCAGTGTCTGACCAATCGTCAGCCACCACCTCAACGATTGCTGGTGGCGGGTCTTCTGCGGTGGGCTGATTGCTCTCGGCTGGTTCTGCTGGTATTGATCGATCGACTACTTGATGACCATTAAAAAATGCATCAGACATGGCTATTCCTTCCTTAGGCTGGCTCTAATTGTTGCTGATTAAAATAGTAGTAATGACCACGTTTGCTCATTAGCTCGTGATGGCTACCTTGCTCCACCAAAATGCCTCGATCGATCACCAAAATTTGGTCAGCATGACGAATGGTGGAGAGGCGATGGGCAATCACTAGCGTGGTTCGCCCTTTTAAAATAGTGCTTAAACTTTGCTGAATAATCCGTTCCGATTCCGGGTCTAGATGAGAAGTGGCTTCATCCATAATCAATAATGGCGGATTGCCCATTAAGGCACGAGCGATCGCGATTCGTTGGCGTTGACCGCCTGATAATAGACCTCCACCTTCACCGATTTGGGTTTCGTAGCCCATCGGTAATTTGCGGATGAATTCATCAGCACCAGCCAGATTAGCAGCTTCGATGACAGCAGATTGAGGGGCACCGGGATGACTGAGGCTAATATTCTCCCGAATAGTGCCCCCAAACATAAAGGTATCTTGATCTACCACCCCGGTTTGTTGCCGGAGGGAGCGTAGCGACAAGCTGGCTAGATCGTAACCATCCACCAGAATCCGCCCATCCGTAGCTGGATAGAGTCCCAGAGCTAACTTGGAAATAGTAGTTTTCCCCGAGCCACTCCGACCAATTAAAGCCACCATCTGACCCGGTTGGACTTCAAAGGACAGATTTTCCAAGACATTTTCATCACCTTCTGGATGATAGCGAAAAGTCACATTGTCAAAGCGAATATGCCCCCGCATTGGTGGCAGAGTTTGGCGAGCCTGTAGTTGTAGATCTTCCTCTGGTTCAGCATCTAATACATCATTAATCCTTTCCACCGCAATCACGACCTCTTGCAGTTGATTCCATAGCACCGTCAAACGTTGAAAAGGTTGAATGATGTTACCAAGCAACATGTTGAAAGCTACTAGCTGTCCGATCGTCAGTTGGTTATGAATAACTTGATAGGCTCCAAAACACAGCATGGCACTGGTAATAGTGGCATTGATCGTATTGCTGAAAATTTGCAGGCGGTTACTAATAACCTGTCCAGAAAAGTTGGTCTTAATTGCCTTATGAAACAACTCTTCCCAATTCCAGCGCACGTTTTGTTCTACTGCCGTGGATTTCACGGTTTTAATCCCAGTCAAAGCTTGGATTAAATAGCTATTTTCCTCAGCATAGGCACTGAAAATTTCTCGTGAAATTCGTCGTAAAAAAGGAGTGGCAATAATTGGCAACAATAAGAACGGCGGTACAATCAACAACGACACCAAAGCCATTTGCCAGCTATACCAAAACATCAGTCCCACATAAACAAAGACGGTGAGCAGATCCAACAAAATAGTAGTAGCTTCACCAGATAATAGCCGTTGAATTTTCTGATTTTCTTGCACACGAGACATGATATCGCCCACATATCGTGATTCAAAAAAGCCCAGGGGCAGTCGCATAGTGTGCCGAATGAAGGCCACTATTAACGCTAAATCTAACTTATTGGCTGTGTGATCGAGCAAGTACTGGCGCAAACCCATCATTGCGACTCGAAACATACTGAAAATAAATAGCCCCAAGCCCACGGTGAAAAGGGTCAACTCCGATTTTTGCACCACCACTTGATCCAAAATCAGCTGGGTAAATAGGGGCGTAATCAAACCAAAGATTTGAATGAATAAAGAAGCCACAAAAATCTCAATTACCACCACACTGTGGGGCTTGAGGAGTTCAAAGAACTGCCAAAACGGTGTCGAACTTTCTGCCGCTTCCTTGAGTAGAGCAGTAGGTTGCAATATGAGGGCATAACCCGTCCAATCTTTTTTGAATTCTGCATGACCAAGAGCACGTTGACCCAGCGCTGGGTCGGCTACGATTACCTGTTTAGCAGTCACCGCATACACCACAATGTAATGTTTACCTTCCCAATGAACGATCGCGGGCAAGGGCTGTTGAGCTAGCCTGTCGAGACTGATTTTAATCGGACGAGTGGTAAAACCAACACTTTCTGCTGCTACCGATAAACCTTTGAGCGATGATCCATTGCGATCGACATGGGCAATTTCCCGCAGCCGATTCACACTGAATTTCTTGCCCCAATAACGAGCAACCATGACCAAACAGGCTGCCCCACAATCGGAAGC
The DNA here is from genome assembly GCA_031414775.1 of Synechococcales cyanobacterium VAR_4_metabat_354. Classification (GTDB taxonomy): domain Bacteria; phylum Cyanobacteriota; class Cyanobacteriia; order Cyanobacteriales; family Chamaesiphonaceae; genus JAAFHZ01. The sequence continues at coordinate 269,992 of JANOQI010000062.1, read as the reverse complement.
GCTCTGCTGAGCATAAAAAGGATAACGGCGAGTAACCCTTTGCCACAGGTGTCCAACCCTTTGTTGGGGATTGGGGAAGTAGGCTTTACTAATTTTTTTACTCGATCGATCGGGTGGCAACTCCAATACTGGCAAATTAGGTAAAACTGATGAGTTGACAACGCGCTGCGCTGGGACTGAGCTACCAGGCTCACAACGTTTTTGGGCAGTTTCCCACAGCTGTTGGCGAATAATTGGATATTTGTCGATCAATGATGTCAGAACTTCCGGCGGTACCCAACAGAGCTGCACATTCACTCCGGCTCTCGCTGTATACACAGCTAAGTTTTCTGCCGCAAAAAAAGTATACTCTCCAAAATACTGTCCGGCGGTGAGCGCCGCGATCATTTCATCATCATGATCTAATAGCCGGATCTTGCCGCTCAGGACAATATACAAGCCGGTTTGAATATCCGGCACTGTCCACAATTGACCCACATCAGGACTAATTAACTGAGCTTTATTCAGACAATTTTTATACTCGGCAGGGGTGAGCGTAATATGAAAAACCTCTTCGAGCTGCTGGGAAGAAATAAGTTGTGAAAGATGATGCTGAGCCATAAATCTGGTGCTCTGTTCTAATTTGACGCAAGTTGGATTCTGATAATTCGCTTTCTGCTCGTTCATCGCAGATGGATCTGTGATTATCGCCATCAGTAGATCTTGCTGGATCGCCAGAAATGAGTCTGGGCACATCAGCAGTCTGGGGTAAATCAGCAATAAAGATGTTGGCTCCCGGTTGTTTATACTTCTCTGGCTGTGATTTCGGTAATCGAGTAGACAATCCTAAATCGCGCATCACCCGCTTCAGGTGGCTCTCACTGACTTCAATGCCCATTACTTTGGTGATATGTTTACCTAGCCAACTCACTGTCCAAGTTCTAAAAGGGTAACCATAATCTCTAGGACTGTGCTGGAGCAACTCTCGCAGTAGTTCGATGTATTCATCAGTCACAATTTTGGGGCGACCCACCGGACAATCTAAATAGTTATGAGCCAAGCCCGCTTTGGTTAGCTGAATCCAACGACTAGCTGTCGATGTGCAACACCCAATCATGCGGCAGATTTCTGCTTGAGTTTTGCCGTTATCAGTCAGCAATATTATTTCCAGTCGTTGCCGATAGGATCTGGGCAAATCTTTTTGGATGTTCTCCTGTAGCAGTTGACGCTGAAATAGCGTCAGGTAGAGTCCCTCAGAACTTGTATTCATCTCTTCAACACTTTATTTTTACTTAAATGATGATTTACCCTCACACCCGACACAACCGCTAGAATTGTACATCTAGCAAAAAGGATGAGGATGCAATATGGAAGTAACAATAATGTGATAAATTTCATCTGTCAGTGAGAAAAAGTCAGTAATTTCCGCATGATCTCACTCCAACTAGAACGAAATAGCTATTTTTAACAAGTTAATTTTTTAGGTGAGTTGATAGCCCAGACTAGTTTTAAAACACTTAAGGAAGAATTAAGAAATAGTCAGCTACTAGCATTCCGTATCGGAAGATACGGAATGCTAGTCTGAATTGTCAATACGATCATGTAGAGTTCATGTATCAACACGTATTTAAAAAAAGCAATGAGTGGAAATAAGTCTCGCCTTCAGGCAATTTATCAGATCTCACAGAGAGCACCGATGCCTCCGAAAAAGCCAGCCAAGCTGGAAAATATTTGGGCAACAGACGTCTTCGGTCTCGCCAAAATGCAAGAGCGTCTGCCCAAGGATGTCTTTAAATCTCTGAAGAAGACGATCCAGAATGGCGAGCAGCTCGACCACTCCATCGCTGATGTGGTGGCATCAGCGATGAAAGACTGGGCAATGTCCAAGGGCGCACTTTATTACGCTCACGTTTTCTACCCTTTAACTAACGCCACCGCCGAGAAGCATGATGGTTTTATTTCGGTACAAAGTGATGGCACCGCTATTTCCGAATTTGCGGGCAAACTGTTGGTACAGGGTGAACCAGATGGGTCATCTTTCCCGAATGGCGGCATTCGATCGACCTTTGAAGCTCGGGGCTACACGGCTTGGGATGTGAGCAGTCCAGCTTATGTGATGCGCACTGATAATGGTGTCACCCTTTGCATTCCCACCGTCTTTATCTCTTGGACTGGTGAAGCTCTCGACAAGAAAACACCTTTGTTGCGCTCCAATGCAACCATGAGCAAGGCAGCGATTAAGGTCTTGAAACTGCTAGGCAACACCGAAGTAGCGACAGTCAACTCCAGCTGTGGTGCCGAACAAGAGTACTTCTTAGTAGATGCTAGTTTTATCACCAGTCGCCCAGATTTAATGCTGGCCGGCAGAACGCTATTTGGCAAAGCACCAGCCAAGGGTCAACAGTTTGATGACCACTACTTTGGCGTAATTCCAGAGCGGGTGCAGGTGTATATGCAAGATGTCGAAGAACAACTTTATCGACTCGGCATTCCAGCCAAAACCAGACATAACGAAGTAGCACCTGGCCAGTTTGAAATCGCTCCGTATTATGAAGCGGCCAACGTAGCTACCGACCACCAGCAGATGATTATGACCGTTCTGCGGGTAACTGCCAAAAAACACGGTATGGCTTGCTTGCTCCATGAAAAACCCTTTGCTGGCATCAACGGCTCCGGTAAACATGTCAACTGGTCGGTGGGCAACTCCACCCAGGGCAACTTGCTCGATCCCGGCGATGAGCCGCATACCAACTTGCAGTTTCTGGTATTTTGTGGGGCGGTCATTCGGGGCATTCACAAGTATGGATCACTCTTGCGGGCGGTAATTGCGACAGCTGGTAACGACCACCGCTTGGGTGCTAACGAAGCACCGCCGGCCATCATGTCTATTTATTTGGGTTCACAAATAGATGATGTATTCCAACAGCTAAAGCGTGGCGACGTAACTAGCTCCCAGACCAGCGGCTCCATGCACTTGGGTGTTGATGCTCTACCTCTATTACTCAAAGATGCTGGCGATCGCAACCGGACTTCACCCTTTGCTTTTACTGGCAACCGCTTTGAGTTCCGGGCAGTCGGCTCCAATCAGTCGGTAGCAGGTCCCTTGGTGGCCATGAACACGATCTTGGCCGATTCGTTGGAATGGATGGCAGACAAGCTATCTAGTGCCTTGTCTGGTGGAGCAAGCATCAATACGGCTGTTCACCAAATCCTTAAGGAAGTCATGGACAATCATGATGCCATAATTTTCAACGGCAATGGTTATTCGGCAGAATGGCACAAAATGGCCGTGGAAGAACGAGGTTTGGCTAACTTACGCACTACGGCGGATGCTTTACCAGTCTTGAAGGAAGGCTACATTCAAGACCTATTCACTAAGACTGGAGTACTGTCAGCTGTTGAATTGGCTAGTCGCTTTGAGACTTATGCCGAGCAGTACATTCTATCGATCGAAGTAGAATCGCGGCTCGCAACTAGCCTAGCCAAGACCGTGGTCTACCCCGCAGCTGTGGAGTATTTGTCTGAACTAGCTGGCACTATCAAACACCTAAAAGATGTGGGGATTGAGTTGGACAAAAGCAGCGCTGAAAAGATTGCTGGTTTGACCAATGTGATGAATCAGGCTGTTGATAAACTCAGCACTGCTACTCATCAACACGACTTTGCCTCGGTGGAGGAGCATATGCAGCACTGTGCCCAAGTGATTCGGCCGGCGATGGACGAATTGCGGCAATCTGTGGATGCTTTGGAAGGGGAAGTCTCCGACCAGGCTTGGCCGCTACCAACTTATCAAGAAATGCTATTTATCAAATAGATTTAGTAGTATTTTGATTTGTTGATACTAGGAAAGGCTCTGCTATTAGATGGCAGAGCTTTCTCTTTTGCCAGCGAATAGGTCTAAGGGGAAATGACCGTGAGTACCGCCATAGCCATCAGCTACATCGGACTGAAAAGAAACTAACACACCACGATAGTTGCCATTGTAAGTATCAACGTAAAGACGTTGCGATCGAGGATTGAATTTTAGATATACCGCGCCAGCGATCTGCGGTAGCTCTTGCCCCATCGCCGTAGTCAGCACATAGCCAAAATACTGGGCGTAGCCCTGCAATGCTTGTAGTCCAGCTGATTGCTGCTCAGCACACACGCCAAAAATGTGATAGTCGGCGGCAGCGGTAAGAGTTTGCAGAGCGGCCTGAATTTCAGTACGTTGCTGGGTGGTGGCTGTTTGATCGAGATCTTTCAAGTCCCACAGGATTTCTTCGGCGGCTAGAGTTGTCATCATCTGGAAATTATAGGCTGTTAGTCAATGGTCTGGAGAACTTGCTGAAGTGTGTCCAACAAATCTTCGATCGAATAAGGCTTAGCTAAAAATGCCTGCACCCCAATATTAGCTCCTTGGGTAAATAAACTATTAGAAGTCAAACCACTAGTGGCCACGATCCGCACGAGTGGATTCAGCTGCTGCAAAGCGTAGCAAGCCGTCAAACCATCCATTGATGGCATCATGCTATCCATTAACACCAAGCTGATTTCATCGTGGTGTTGACGATAGAGTTCGATCGCCTCCCGGCCATCACTGGCCAACAAAGTGCGATAGTTGCTGAGTTCTAAAGCCACTTGAGTCACTTGCTGAATTAGTGGCTCATCGTCCACAATTAAAATCAACTCTTGGTGGCCACTCACTAATGATCGATCGTCAAGGGCTGTAATAATATTATCTTCGATCGCTGGTAGATACACTTTGAATTGAGTACCATTACCAATTTCACTATAAACTTTGACAAAACCACCATGATTTTTCACAATCCCCAAAACTGTGGAAAGACCTAGCCCCGTTCCTTTGCCCAGTGCCTTGGTTGTGAAAAAAGGATCAAAAATGCGATCGAGCAATTCAGCCGCAATACCCATACCTGTATCCATAATCGTGATCACCACATGGGCACCAGTGTGCGCTTCCAAATTCAAACGAGCATAGGACTCATCGATTAGTTTATTTTCCACGGCTAGACTGAGTGTCCCACCCTTCGGCATCGCATCCCGGGCATTGACACAGAGATTCATCAACACTTGATGTAGCTGAGTAGCATCAGCCGCCACTGTCCACAGATCATTAGTGGGAATATCAGTACTAATTTCTATAGTTTTCGGAAAAGTCTGACGCGCCACCTGTACCATCTCCGATAACAAGTGACGGACTTGCAAAGGTGCTCGTTCCCCTTCAGCTCCTTGGGCAAAGGCCAAAATTTGCTTGACCAATCCAGCGCCGCGTTTGGCACTGTCTTCAATCACTTTTAACAGATGTCGGCGTTGGTCATTGCTGTAATCGGATTTTACCGACATCGTTTGGGCGATCGCTAAAATCGGGGTCAAAATATTGTTGAAATCGTGGGCAATGCCGCTGGCCAAGGTACCCAGGCTTTCTAGCCTTTGCACCCGTAAGAATTGAGCTTCTAGTTGTTTTTTCTCAGTGATATCAGTATCAACGGAAAGAACCTGATAGGGTTCTCCAGCACCATCCCGCACCAGAGTTAACCGAGTTGCCACAATCACCCGCAGATCATTTTTGTTGATTTTGTGCAATTCTCCTTGCCATTCCCCGACGGCAAACACCGCTGGCGGAATTGCAGCTCCTGGCGGCAGTAGTTCTCGGTATAAAAGAGAAGATGCATTCTTCCCTAAAACTTCCTCAGCCGTCCAACCGTACAGCCGCTGAGCGCCGTGATTCCAAAAGATAATATTGTTGGCCAAATCACAGACAAAAATCGCATCCGAAGCAATATTGATGAGCGCCGCTTGTTCCCGAATTTTTTGCTCAGTATCTAGTAGAGCCTGTAGAGTTTGGCGTTGTTTTTGCCGTTCGGCAGCCTCTCGTAATTCTCGCTCCACTGCCGGTACTAAGCGAGCCAAATGACCTTTAATTAAATAATCATGAGCGCCAGATTTCATGGCCGCCACGGCTACTTCTTCGCCGATGGTGCCCGAAACAATAATAAAAGGCAAATCTTGCTGCTGGCTTTGCAACAGCTTTAGAGCATCAGGGGCACTAAAAGCTGGCAAGGTGTAGTCAGCAATTACGACATCCCACGATTCTTGTTCAAGAGCCGTCTGCATCGCCAATGGCGTATCCACCCTCACATAGTCTGGATTATAGCCACCCCGCCGCAAGGCGCGCAGGGTCAGAAACATATCGTCTTCCGAATCCTCAACAATCAAAACTCGCAGATCACGAAGATTCATCTTAAGTCGTCTCCTATAGACTTTTGGCTAAAGTGGTGGTGCTTCATTGATTAATAGCCAATACATTCCTAGTTGCCGAATTGCCTCCGAAAACTGGATGAAATCTACTGGCTTACGAATATAACTATTACAACCAAGACTATAACTACTTAGCATATCTTGTTCTTCACTAGAGGTGGTCAATACCACTACTGGTAACAAGCGGGTACGATCGTCTGCCCGTAACTGACGCAGCACCTCTAAGCCATCGACTCGGGGCAGCTTGAGATCGAGTAACACTACAGTGGGCTTGCTACTGGTATCGCGTCCAGTATGTACGCCTCTAGCAAACAGATAGTCTAGGGCTTCAACGCCATCTCGCGCTACCACAATCTCATTACTGATATGATGGCGTTTGAGCGCCCGAATCGCCAAAGCTTCGTCATCAGGATTGTCTTCTACCAACAAAATACTTTTGGTGTTAATGCTGTCGCTCATGAGTTTATTTCCTCGGCGGCCAACGTAAAGTAAAACGTTGCCCCACCCTCGACAGCACTTTCTGCCCAAACCCGGCCACCATGCCGCCTGATCACTCGCTGGACGGTAGCCAGTCCAATGCCATTACCCTGAAATTCTTGCATCCCGTGCAAGCGCTGAAAGGGGCTAAACAATTTATCAGCATAGTTCATATCGAATCCGACCCCATCATCCCGCACGAAGTAAACCAAACTGCCGTCTTCCTGAACGATCGTACCCAGTTCAATTCTAGCCTGAGAATGCTTGGAGGTAAATTTGACAGCGTTGTTCAATAAATTTTCTAGTACTACTTGTAGTAACCGTTCATCGCCGCTGGCCAGTAAGCCTGGTTTAATTACAAACTCGATCTGTCGATCGATCTGAGTCCGCTGAAACTCGGCACAGATATTGCTGGCTAACCGGCTGAGATTAACCGATTCAATCCGAATATCGCTGCGAATCACCCGCGAGAGGGTCAGCAAATCGTCGATTAAATTACCCATCCGCTGAGTGGCGGCGCGAATGCGCTGGAGATAGTTTTGGCCAGAGGCATCCAATTGCTCGGAGCAGTCTTCTAACAGTGCCTGACTAAAACCATCAACGCTGCGTAAAGGTGCGCGCAAATCATGGGAAACAGAATAGCTAAAAGATTCTAGTTCGTGGTTGACAGCCTTAAGTTCAATGACCGCTTGGCGCAGTCCTTGATTCAGGGCTTGGGCTTGCTCTTGAGCTTGTTTCCTCTCAGCCACTTCGATCCGCAGCTCGGTCAGCAGTTCGGCGTGTTGGAGGGCAGCTCCGAGGTGGTTGGCGATCTGACCAACAAATTCAATCTCGATCGGCTGCCACTGCCGAGGCGCAGAACATTGATGAATACAAAGTAGTCCCCACAATTTTCGGCCTTGTAAGAGAGGCACCGCCAAGTTAGCACGCACCTGAAATTGCGATAGAATCTGAATGTGACATTCGCTTAAACCGGCATGGTGAATATCAGCTACTGCCTGAATCCGTCCTTGCTCGTAATGAACGGCAAACTGATCACCAAAGCAATGATCATGGATTTTGTGGGCAATGGCCGATGAGAAGGCTGAATCAACGTCTTCAGACACAAATTCGCCATCATCCCAGCCCGTATCTGGATGGAACCGAAACATTCCTACTCGATCAGCCTGTAAAAGCTGACGCACTTCGATCGCAGTGGTCTGAAAAATCGTTTCTAAGTCTAAAGATTCCCGAATGCGACCAATTACCCGAAACAGCGTTTGCTGCTGCCCAGCTTGATCGATCGCTTGCTGAAGCGGTTGAAACTCAGCCTGCAAAGCCTGAGTGAGCTGCTCAAAAGCTGCGTCATCTCGACAGTAGTCTCGTAATTTCGCCAATGTTTCTGGATTCATGAACTCGGCTCATTAGTGATTCATTGTAAAGGCCGGATGCACAGCCCATGTCTCTACTAGAATACACCGGGAATCTGGGTGATGCATTTTCAAGCTCAACAAACAATCCGCCTCCACGAGTTTTCATGAATTTTGGCTGGTCTCGCTCACATCTCCCCAAAGAAATTAAAATCGAAATCCAGGAGTTTCTAAAACTAGCGATTCCCTTAATTAGCGCCCAACTAGCCCAATCGGCGATCGGCTTGGCTGATACCCTAATGATGGGGCGGCTGGGACCAGAAACATTGGCAGCAGGTGGGCTGGCCTCTATGACTTTCACCATCTTTTTGTTTACAGCAGTCGGCGTGGTGATCGGTGTTAGTCCGATCGTGGCTGCCGCTGACGGCGCTGGTCAAAAAGATCGAATTACCCAAGTAGTGGGTCAAGGCTATTGGTTAGTTTTGGGTCTCACTATTCCGAACATGTGGTGTGTTGCCCATGTAGAAGTGTTGATGCTCCAGTGGGGACAGGCCGAAAACACCGTGGTTTTAGGTAATACTTATCTCGATATTATGCAGTGGGGTTTATTCCCAGCCTTGGGATTTGCCCTGTTGCGCAGTGTGATATCAGCTCTGTCTGAAGTGCGCCCGGTGATGATGATTATGGGCGGCGGCACCATTCTTAATGTACTAGGTAACTATGTTCTAGGCTTTGGTAAGTTGGGGTTTCCCCGACTAGAAATTGCTGGCTTGGCCATCTCTAGTGTGTTTGCACTCTGGATGATGTTTCTAGCACTCTTGGTCTACATATGGAAAAATCAAGCATTACAAAAATATCGACTGCTCCATGCTTGGCCACCACTGCATTTCCCAGTTTTTAAAGAAATATTTTGGCTGGGTCTACCGATCGGCTTATCCATCACCTTAGAATTTGGTTTATTTACGACCATCACTTACCTGATGGGACTGTTGGGCACTAACCTGTTGGCTGCCCACCAAATTGTTTTTCAAACGGTGACGATCACTTTCATGGTGCCCTTAGGAATGTCTCAATCTGCTACTATCCGCGTCGCGCAATGGTGGGGAAAACATGATCGTCGTGGAATCAGACGGGCTGGTCGGGTTAGCTTAGTGATGGGCGCTGGATGTATGACCATCCTCGCGATCGCTTTCCTAGTTTTCCCCGGTCAAATTATTGGCTTTTATCTCGACTTGTCCAATCCCCAGAACGCTGCGGTGATCGCGGCAACCAAACCAATATTGCAAATCGCTGCTGTAGCGCAAATCATTGATGGGCTACAAAAAATCGCGATCGGGGCGCTCTACGGGTTGCAAGATACCAAAATACCAACGCTGTTGAGCTTAGTCGCTTTTTGGGGAGTGGGTCTCACCAGCGGCTATCTGCTGGGTTTTCACACTCCTTTAGGGGGCGTTGGTTTATGGATGGGCCAATCGATCGGAGTAGCGATTGCCGCCCTGGCATTTGTTTGGCGTTTTCATCACCTCACCGCCAGCAGCACAGCTCCAAAACGATCTTGATCCAGGAAGTTGCGAAACAAGCGATAATATTTGACAGTCTGTTTTCACTCCACCGCATTCAAATTGAAAGCTTATGACCCTCATTGACTGGTTCGCCAATCGCCAAAAAACTGACCCCGCAATTCAACCGCAGCAAGAACGAGAAATTGCTGATGGACTGTGGGCTAAATGTGGCAGTTGCGCGGCGATCGCCTACAGCAAAGACTTAAAAGCCAATCAGATGGTTTGCCTCGAATGCGGACATCACCAGCGAATTACCAGCGAAGAGCGAGTTCATCAGTTAATTGATGGCGGTACTTGGCAATCCTTGGATGAACAAATCCACCCCACCGACCCTCTCAAGTTTTTTGCCCGCAAAGCTTATAGCGAGCAACTCAAGGAAAATCAAGAAAAAACCGGTTTGATTGATGCTGTGACCACTGGCCTTGGTGAGATGGAGGGTCAAAAAGTTGGCTTGGGAGTAATGGATTTCCGCTTTATGGGCGGTAGTATGGGTTCGGTGGTGGGCGAAAAGCTAGCGCGAATGCTGGAGCAGTGTACTCAACTGCAAATACCAGCAATCATTGTTTGTGCTTCGGGCGGTGCTCGGATGCAGGAAGGAATGCTCAGCCTGATGCAAATGGCCAAGATTTCGGCGGCGCTGGCGCGTCATCAAGAAGCGAAGTTGTTGTATATTCCAGTTTTGACTAATCCCACCACGGGCGGGGTAATTGCTAGCTTTGCAATGCTGGGTGATATTATTGTGGCCGAGCCAAAGGCGACGATCGGCTTTTCGGGTCGGCGGGTGATTGAGCAAACGGTGCGTGAAAAGTTGCCCGATAATTTCCAGACTTCTGAATATTATTTTGAGCACGGATTTGTGGATATGATTGTGTCGCGTCCGAAGCTGCGCCAGACGTTGGCGCAGTTAATCCGTTTTCATCAACCAGTAGTAAGGTAACTGCGAGATTTAGTCACCAATCTTGTACTTTGGGTCTTAGATTTAGATATCCGTTATGTTGGTAGTCGATTCATTCGGTACAGCTAGCAATTGCTGCGACCTGTCGATCATGGCTCTTACCTGTTCAAACCCCGTCCCCCCATAACTATTTCGGGCGGCTACCACTTGCCGGGGTTCGATCGCCTGATAAATATCCATCTCAAATGCTGGGTGGATTACCTGCCATTCGGCCAAGGTTAAATCCTTGAGCAGTTTATTAGCTTGCAAACAAGTCTTCACCACTGGCCCAACCATGTTGTAGGCTTCTCGAAAGGGTACATTCTTGGTCACCAAATAATCGGCTACATCGGTGGCGTTAGAGAAATCCTCATTCACGGCTTGCTCTAACCGCTCCGGCTGAAATTCTAGCCCCTCTTGGAACAGCACGATCATGGCCGTCAAACAAACCTGCACGGTTTTCACCGTGTCAAACAGTCCTTCTTTGTCTTCTTGTAAATCTTTGTTGTAGGCCAAGGGCAAGCCCTTCATAATCGTCAGCATCGCTTGCAAGTTGCCAAATACCCGCCCAGTTTTGCCTCGTACTAGCTCCGCCACATCCGGGTTTTTCTTTTGGGGCATAATGCTGGAACCGGTGGCACAGCGATCGGTTAATTTAATAAATCCGGCTTCTTGGGTTGCCCAAAAAATCACTTCCTCGGCTAGCCGACTGAGATGCACCATGATTAGACTAGCAGCGGCTAGAAACTCGATCGCAAAATCTCGATCGCTCACTCCGTCCAAGCTATTGGCGTAAATACTGGCAAAACCTAATTTTTCGGCAGTGAAAGATCGATCGATCTTCAAGGTGGTACCGGCTAAGGCTCCACAGCCCAAAGGCGAAATATTGACTCGCTTGCGGACATCGCCGAGCCGCTCCCAGTCTCGTTGTGCCATTTCAAAATAAGCCAACAAATGATGTGCCAGACTAATTGGCTGTGCCCGTTGTAGATGGGTATAGCCCGGAATTAAGGTTTCGACGTTACTCTCGGCGAGTTTCAACAAGGTTTTTTGCCAATCGCGGAGCTGTTGCCGAATGGTGTCAATCTGGGCACGGAGATAAAGGCGGGTATCGGTGCCGACTTGGTCGTTGCGGGAGCGGGCGGTATGGAGTTTTTTGCCGACATCGCCGACGATCACAATCAGTCTTTTTTCGACGGCAAAATGTACGTCTTCGAGGTCAATGCTGATCGGCAGTTGACCCTGGCGATGTTCTTGACGGATTTGTTCTAGGCCAGTAGTGAGTTGGTGGGCTTCGTCGTTGGTGATGATGCCAGTATGGGCTAGCATTTGGGCGTGGGCGATCGAACCATCCAGGTCGTATTCAATCAGCTGGATATCAAAGCCAATACTGGCGTTGAATTCGACGATGGCGGGATGGAGGGTGCCATCGAACCGTTTACTCCAAGCTTGGGGCTGACTCATATTTCTAGTACTCCAAAGAACCATCCTCGATTATCGCTTGTTCTGCGCTTTAGCAGCCAGCTGCAAATATTTGGTCGGCGCTGCATTGGAGGACGATCTTGCTAACTACAGGGTGATGACATCAGGATAGGCAATGATTTTATCATCTGGTGTTAACAAAGGAATTTCTGAAATTATGGAAGTTGCTACAATAATTTGATCTGCTGGATCTTTGTGAAAGCCGGTTAATTTTGTTGATCTGATAACAATTGGGATGGTTAGATCAAACAATCGCAAGTTCGGATGAGATAAAGCAATTTCTAGCCAGTCGTCAATCGAAAATTTCAATTCTAATTTTCCGTACTCTACCAACTTGGCTATTTCCCAACAAGAGTAAATGCTAATACCCAATCCATCATTTTGTTGCTCTCGAATAATTTGTCGATGGCGTTGAGATAATCTAGAATTGTTATCGATCCACCAAATTACAATGTGGGTATCCAGCAAAATCATTGCAGCACGTCCCAGTTTGATGGGGGAATAGCTGGTTCAAATGGATCGTCGTAGCGGGTGACTGAGCCTTGTAAAGATTTCCAGCGCTCGTCAATCATCAAGCTGGCTGAATCGTCATCGACTGTCCGATCGGATGTACTGTCTAAAACGATAACTTCTACCAACTTACCAACACTCACAGGTAGTCCCTTCAGGATAATGGAACCATCTGCCATTACGATCGTATCAACTTTATAGACATTCATAAATATTCAGTTGGTTGAGACTGTAACTACACAATGATTCTAGCCTTTGGCATAGGGTAGATGCTAGTTTTTCGGGAACACTTCATCTAATTCATATTGTTGAGTGGTTACGATCGATAATTTTTTACGTCGCTGGCTTTGTCAGATGAAATTGAGCAGTCCTTTGGACATGATCGATCCATCCCCAATTATCGCTATTCTGGAATAACCAATGCTTCGTATTCTTCGACTTTACGAGCGTAGTCATTTTGCCAATTGGTACTGACTACTTCTGCGACGAGTTTTACTGAACTGCTGAGAGTGATAACTGGTTCTTTTTTCCATAATGGTTCGATGTCTGGGGTCGATCGACCTTATAAAGCAGCAAAAACAGCACAAAATCAACGATCTAAAATCAGTGTCATCCTTTTACAGACTTGGGATGGCAACACAGATCGATGATCAGCTATTCTATTAAATTGACATACATATCAGGGGCTTTCGTTACCCTTGCAGGGAATAGAATAATAAATGCCTCAACGATACCATTAGGCACGGATTGGGAGCACGTCATCTTTTTCTAGAGAAAATTAAAAGCCAATGAATTCGGGAAATTTGTCTCCAGTGACAGTGCCTGTTTCAGGGTCTCGATTTTTCTACCGAAAAGGTTGAGATGCTCCCCACGGATTTAGCTACCGCCATATCTCTAAGAGAAAGCGTGAACCCTTAACGATAGGCAATCAGCATATTTATTGCAGCGGCTTCGCTTGATTTTGCAGATAATCCAGCAAAGGAAAAACACTTTCAGGTAACGTTGAATCATCAAGCTGTACCTGATGAATTCCCTCGTTAGTCTCGATCGTAATCTCGTAACTAATCAAATCTGCTGCATTTTTAGAACGACTGCTATTCGCTCGCAAAATACCACTAGTTTCCACTAAAGATTCTAATTGAGTAGATTCAGCAATGCTTAATGAGTTAGTATCCAGATCGCAACCCATCCGCAACCCGGCATATCCTCCCGATTGACGAAACTTGATTTTCATATGCTTTTTCACTTTATTAATTGGCGATTTTTGCTTTAATGATAGACGAGACAAATATTCTAAATTTTCATTTGATCGATTAAATGTCACATTCTCAGTTTCTTGAATTAAATTTGTCCTATATATTGGGGAGAAAGAAAAAATATTCCCTAAACTAGATTGATTAAGCATAGGGAATAATTGTGTCAATAAAGTCACACTAACTATGGCAAAGGTCAAAACAATCGTTTTTACTGGTAACACGACTATTGCTGGTGAAGTTTAATGAAACTATTAAGATTGATATTCTGGATGCTGCATAGTGCCACAACAGCCATGCCGACTAGGATATATACCCAGATGAGACAAATTTGGATGTTCCGCAAAGGCTTGTGGACCTAATACTTCTCGCAAGGTAAAATGCTTTTCAATGAAAATGGCATAATTGGGATGTCCATCAGCTGTGGCAATCTCGATTGCTGCTTTGGCAACATCTGCATAAATAGCATTATTAGCTGGAGCTTTTTCGATCGATCGAATGATCAAACCAGCCATATATTGACCAGTTTCATATAAAGTAACTGCATCATCCCGTTCGCGAGGATTGCGATTAGCTGTAAATATATCGGCCAGAATATCATAAACAGCCCCAGTAAATACCTGCGAAATATCATGAACTTCGTCACTAACCTGACTGAGTTTTAAGTCATTATCAGCATTGCGTAAACCTTCTGGCATCCCAAACGCATTTCCAAATTGCTCTGCTAGTACGGCAAGGATATTGCGACGATGTAAATCGGCTTTGGTTTCTGTGATGATATATTCGACTAAATCTAGTTGAGATAAGATCGTGAAAATCGAAGTTATATCCCCAAAAGACTCATGCAATCCACCTGTTTGAGCTGGCGTATTATTCAAAATCCAGTTTGGTTTTAGGGCATCTAAGATAGCGTGCCCTGTCTCGTGAGCAACTATGTCTAGAGAGCGACAGGTAAACACATCAGGACTGCCAACTGGCTGACTACGAGGTTTAAAAAAGAAGAACTTTAAAACTTTTTCATCACGACTATAGTATGCATTGGCAGCTCTGCCTGCCTGGGGATGAACTGATATTGGCTCTTGATTAGTAGCTGTATTCCATTGCCACTGAATTTTACGATCTAAAACTCGCTGGTACATTGTTAGCACTTGGCGAACGATGGTGTAAGTATGTACCGCATCGAAAGCTTTTTCATCGCTAGCCGGATCGATCAGAAAATCTTGATTCAAGTCTGGAGGTACTGGTGATAAACCTCTGATGACAATTTGGGAGTCACTGGGGCCTTCTTTGACTGGAGCGTGGATGTAGACATCTCTGGGTACGGCAAGTTCTTTAACCGAGGGGTCTTGTTTCCAAATCCGCGTGCGGGAACCTAAGATCGGCGGATCGACTGCTGGGGGCAGTTGAACCATTGCTTCTGCTACTAATCGAACTTTTCCTTTATCGGAAAGTTGCTTTTTACTTTTGTCGGTTGCCATGATGATTTTTCCTCTGGATGGTATGCCGTCACCAAACTAACTTTGGTGACGGATTCTTTAACACTGGGGATATTGAATTGCTTCGCTCTGTGTCGCCACAGGCGATGCCATGGCAACATTTTTCAACCCAACCTACGAAATAGTAATTCCTACAGCACCCCAGCCATCTTTGACGGCTTGCTGTTCTGAACTCCCAGCCCCAAATAGCGAACCTGCGACCATATAAGTCATACTGGCTGCTTCTCGGAACTGGCTTTGGGAATTGAGATTTTTGAGAGTTTGATACCAGATTTTGCCAGTCTTCTCCCAAGAATTACCGCCGATTTTCATCGCCACTTGGTAGAAAGCATGGTTGGGAATGCCAGAGTTAATATGTACGCCGCCATTATCATCAGCGCCAGTGTATTTATCGTGGATGTGTTTGGGCTGCGGATCGGTACCTAGTAAGGGATCGTTTTCGTAGGCTTTTCCTTTTTTAAAGGTGCGAATACATTTGGCGGTAGTACCTGAACCCATAATGGTGTCACCATTTAACCAGTTAGCTGCATTCACATCTTGTTGGAGATGCCATTGCTTAACCATCGCCCCAAATGCATCGGCAAAATGCTCGTTTAATGCTCCAGACTCGTCCTCATAGTCTAAGTTACTGGTGAATGAAACTACGCCATGGGTTAGCTCGTGAGCAACTACATCTAAAGCCTTAGTAAATCTGATAAAAAGTTGTCCGTCACCATCTCCATATGCCATTTGTTTTCCATCCCAAAAGGCGTTGTTATAACGGCGACCATAATGAACACTAGAAATCAGTGACATACCACGATCGTTCAAAGAATTACGACCGAAAATATCTTTGTAAAAATCGTAAGTAATTCCGGCATGATCGTATGCTTCATTGACAGCTTCATCACCCCCAACTGGCGGTGCGCCTTCAGCACGAACTAGCTTTCCCGGACGAAGAATCGGAAAAGGTGCTTTGTTTTTCATGTCGTAGATGAGACGATTCTTAGTGCCTGATGGAGAGGGTATCGCTGCCATCATCGGCATCCCTGCAAACGTCGATCGAACCGCCCGCGCGGCTGCGTCATTAGCAAGAGCCTCAGTACCTAAGCGACGAATTTCTGGATCTTCAGACTCTGCTAGACGAGTGGTGATATACGGTGGCAAAAAGCAATGGAGAGGATTGTGGCAAGATGGATTGTTACAAAAAATCATTTTTAATTCTCCTGATAATTGAAGATTGTTTATAAATTAGCTGTCAACCAGGCGGCTGCGCCTACCAAACGGGCAATGTCCGCCGCATAGTCAAAATCTACAAAAGTATCCTGATCTTTGTGATAGTTGGGATTAGGCTCTGCGGTGGGCGAGGTGGGCAACGGCCCCGCAAAGAAGTCTTCCGAGGTGACACAAGCGGCATAGCCGCGTTGGTGAAAACTGGCATGATCGCTCCTTCCTTCAGCTGGATCTGGCTGAGTATAAATTTGCGGAGATTGTAAGTTAGGCGATAAGACGGAAACTAATCGCTTCAGCCGTTTGGCGAGCACGAGTGATCGCTTTTGGACATTGGCGGAAGCCTGATAACCCACATGAACTTCAAAGGAACGGGGTGGATTGACGTTGTAGCCCACCATATCCATCTGATACACGCCGACGATCGGTGCCGCAACCGCCGCTTGAGTCCTGGCATAAGCCTGACTGCCGACTAAGCCGTGTTCTTCGGCGTTAAATAATACAAATCGGATTGTGCGTTTGGGTGGTTGAACTACGGCTAATTGTTGGATAACACTGGCGATCACTAACACAGCCGCCACGCCACTAGCATCATCATCAGCTCCAGGTGCGGGATCGCTGGCCGCATTGTAAAGATGGTCGCTAAAAGCCGCAGTGGAGTCTAGGTGGGCAGTGACTAAGACTATTTCTGCCGATTGACTCCCTTGTAACTCTGCTGCTACATTGTCCAATTCGCGTCCTTCATGCATGAATCGATTTAGATCGATCATGAAATTACCACCACCGATTTGTTCGAGATCTTGGACTAAAGCAGCGGTAACTAAGCCAATTTCGGAACTCTGAATATGGCGGCTCTTAATTTTTCCGGCAGACTCATTCAGCAGTTTTACTCCGGTATATCTTTCTAGATATGCACGAATTAAATCGGGGGTAATGGTTTTAAATTTCTCTATTTCAGTATCATTTAATGATGGCTCGACTAATATTGTCTGGACAAAACCTGCGGTTTTAGCATTATTCCCTTCACCAAAGGGTTCGAGTAAACTCGGATCGGGTAAAAGCTTAAGATTGTGTCCATGATATGCTTCTTCAAAATGATATTCTTCTATCGATCGATCTCCAGGTAAAGCAATAAAAATTCCCTCCGTCGAAGAAGCTAACACCCATTTTGACTCTTCCTCCTCAACGAAAAAGCTCTGAGATTGCCCTTGGGGATTGAGAAAACCCGTACTAGTTTGCCGATCGTCCCGCAGCAGATAAACATCTGTTGTCAGCGGATCGCCTTCACTGCCCAATCGATCGACCTGAAACCCCAGATCGTCAAGCTGAGTAATAGCTGTAGTTGTGGCGATCGCATAAATTCGATCACCATTCTCGCCCGTCATATACAAGGGCACGACTGATAAGCCTCGAATCGCCGATCGCCATGCACTATCGTTTTGTGTTGTGGTAACAGCGATCCGAATATATCTCAACCGACTACCTTTTAATATCTCCAACACCAAACTCGGATGTGGCAAAACTTGTAAACCAACATTCCGTGCTACTTTGCGCTCTTTACTATCTTCTCCGACAAATAGGCAATGCTGGGGTTCTATCCCATGACCTACTGTTTGGGCAGCTAATCGAAAAATTTCTGGTGAAGGTTTACTAACTCCTACTACCGAGCTATAAATGAGTAAATTGGGATCGAAAAAGCGATAAATTCCAGCATCTTCGAGGACTCTTTTCATACTATCAATTGTTTCATGCCCAGTATTAGAGATGATGCCCATCTTGATGCCGTTAGCTTTTAACTGCTGAAGAATATTTGGGACGTATGAATAGATGTCTATTCGTTCTAAATGGAAGTCAAAATGTGAAATCTTAGCAGTTCCTAAAGTATCTCCAATATCAAAAAAAACTACCGATGCTCTCATACTTTTCATTTTAAACCTCTTAACTTTTATATCGATATCACTTTGATGATGGAATTAGAGCGTATTTTATTTAGGTATCTAAAATTGATTTTGGTTAAAAGCTGCAATAACTTTCTTGGCGATCGAACCACCAACTATTTCCTCACCTTCAGCCATTCATCCTGGCAGTAACTCCAAAAGCTGCGACCTGTTGGTCATGTCTACAGGCTAGATAGTTTCAACAGCTTCCATCATTAGAATCGAAAAACTTTGCTATTTCTGTAGCAATTGATTTTTTGTAATATCAGCAGCGAGGTGGATGATTGCGAGTCAACGCCTACCCATCCCTAAAATCGATGTAATCATTAACATTCAGGATATTCGTAGACTGTATAAATATAGACTGATGACTATAAACTACATCTGACTCTATTGTATTGTCAGTGAGAAAAAGTGAGGTGTAATCCTAGTATTTTACAAACTTTTGTAACATGCCATATAGGCCGTGCCGGTTAACCCTGTTACCGCTACACGATCGTCTTAAATCTCTAAAATCACAGGCGTATTTCTGACTAAACCTTGGTGGTTGATTTTTGAACCACCAAGGCGCTTTTCCTTAAGTAGGTGGGCTGATTTAAATGTAAAATAGAATATTCTATCGCACAACCCTGGCAGACATTGAGTTTCATACCTTGAATCAACTTGCCTGGGTCTTATATTTAATTACCCCCATCTACTTACGATATCTTGGAATCGGCAATGGTCTCTGGTGAAACACCAAGCTTCGGTGCGATTTGATTGGCAATCTGTGCACCTAGCCAAACGCCACCAGTTTTACCCAACTCACTAGGTGTTGCTGGAATGCCGAATTCATTTGTGCCCGTAGCGCCATTCGTAATGCCATCGAACTGCCAGTGCACACCCAAATATACGCGGCTTACCGAATTATCGGTAATCGCTTCCCACAAACTAGATAAAACTACCGGCGTGAGGGAACGCGGCTCCAGTGTTCGGGGATCTGTGTTCACACCGTTGTACTCATCTGATACAAAATCAATGCATACGTCATCAACCCCATTTGCATCAAACGTGGCAACGCCTTTTTCTTTCAAAAAGAGTCGCAACAGCTGAAAAGCAGCACCACCAAAGGTAGCATGTCCTGAGGGATAGGCCGGAAAGTCTGGCGTTAGAGCCAGATTTCGCCCGTTAGTATCGGGGCGTCCCAATGGGAGAAAATTGGGGTCGGCGGTGCCGTTTCCGGATACTGCCTTGGGGATACCCACTGCCGGACGCCACATCATGTGCGTTGCCGCATACTTGTAGTGCCAAGCATCGATGGCGGCATCTGCCATGGCAATACCGACCCCAGCAATGATTGCTAACTCGTCTGCAATAGTTAGCTGATCGGGCGTTTTAGCTCGAATTGCGTCTAGTACGCTCAAGACAACCTGCATATAAAGTCTTGGTGGTGTTCCCAGCTTTGGTGGGCCGTCATACCCCCAGGCAATGCCTACAAATTCTTGCGCTGGTGTGCGAGTACTAGAATCGATGCTACCCATTGCTTGAACTTTAGCAAAATCATCCCGGAAGTGCTGCGTTGGATTGACTTTTGTCGCGGATTTACGTCCCGGTGGTGGTGGGAAATCTGCCACCCGTTTAGCCAACAAAGGTGTTGAAGAACCCCAGTTTTCTCCAGCATAACCTTGCCCTGGCTGGTTGGGCGGCGCGGTATGACTGTAAGGCAATCCGGAAGGATTATAGTTACTTGCTCTATTCCGGACATCAGCAGCACCCAAATTGTCGATCCCAGTGCCCAAAGCCCGTCCAGCTAATTCGGCGGGGCTATCGGCTGGCCCATAGCCATTCGACTGCAGCCAATAAGTCCAAGCTGGTTCTAATAGACTGGCCTGGGCAGGATATCGCAGCCTGAGGACTTGGGCACAAGCGGCACCGCTCGCAACATTGATACGATCACCCGTCAGGCTGGCCAATCCAGGTGTCGCTGTTAAGTTCAACAAGGGTGATCGACCTGATGCCAGGGCGTTAGCATCATTCAGAGCGGCCAAAGCCATTCCCAAAGCACGGGCAGTGAGAAAAGGACCTCTCTGGTCGCCCATGGGAGAACTGAGCGCCGGTGTATGGTCACGGCGAATACACTCTAGGCTCAAATCGATCCAAAAGCGAAATTGTGCAGTAGCGGTAGTCATTACCAGTTACCTCTATGAAGACATAAATCAACAATGATGACTAGATCAGTAACATTAAGAATACTCATTCAATTTATCTAGTAGATACACAGTTCATATGGATAGACTAACTCTAAGTAATTAACGTGTCAGTAAGAAAAAGTATGTTGTATTCTCCGACTTACATAAATTTTTGTAACATATTTCACACATCAGGTTACATAAAAAAGATGGGGCAATACGCCCCATCTTTAGTTAAACCAGTTTGTTAGAAAGTGTTAACGAACTACAGCCGATCGATCATAAGGAACAGTATCGGCACCAAAGTAGCGATTATATTCTGAGCTAGTCACAATACTCGATACCAAAGCATTCCAACCTTCAGTGGCTAAAACTTGATGATACTCAGCCACTTCTGCTGTCGTAAGCACCCGACCGAGCAAATTACGACCAAGGAGTTCGATCGCTTTATTAGCAGGATAAGGAGTATAAAACTTTTGGCAGTAAGCACCCGAAACAGCTAGCGCTTTCACAAAGTCCTGTACCGAGATAACTTGACTCTGGAACTGTACTTCCAAATCTAAACAGCGCCCGGCATCGTTTATCTGACCCAGTACTTGAGCATAGATAGCATCAATCACTTGCGCGGCCTCAGCATTGGTACTGCGATAGATCCGAGCAGCTTTAGGCGGCATAGTTTCTGTATCCGCAGCAGTGCGACTCAGCTCTCGATAAACCGAAGTTGCTTCAACTTTACGCTCTTCCGCCGCCATCTTCGCCAAAGCCATCCCCATCAACGGCATTTTACTACCGTCCATGCGGGGTTTGATGGTATCAAAGCTGGGTACCACTAAGGTGCTATCTTGCTTAGTCAGCTTGTTATATAGAGTCTGGGTGTTGGGATAGTTAGCCGCAGGCAAGGTTAAGAAACGGTTGTAAGGAACTACATCCTCACCAAAAGCTTGCAGGTATTCCATGCTATTGACCATCGCATTGACAAAGCCGCGAATACCAGTAGTAGCCAACAATTGGTTGTACTTGCGAATTTCAGCTTGGTCTAGCGGTGCCCGACCTAAGAAGTGCTTGGTCCCTAACTCAATTACCTTGGTGTTGGGATAAGGAGTGTAAAACTCCTTGATGTATAAGCGCGAGCAGCCAATTCCTTCGATGAATTCCTTCAGGTTGATCTCTTGGTTAGCCAGCTTACTTTCTAGAGCACTGAACTCGCTACCGACGATTGCGTAAGGGGCAATATCCCGCTCAAAGATTTGACGGTAAGCCGCTTGCACGACTGTCTTCCGTTGTACTGGGTCAACCGCTTGAGTAAGCTTAAAGACCTTAGTCTGCACCCGTTTCTTAGTAACACCTTGAGTAGCCCGAGTCGCAATATCGACGAGCGATCGAACTTCAGCTACTGCACCTAGTTCCACAAAGCGCTGAGTAGTTTCAGGCTGAGTATTAATGCCCACGCCAGTATCAGCAATACTGCCGACCCGTAGCTTCCGTTGACTAACGCCCGCTGGGGTCAGGTAGCGTTCGTACGGAATCGTGTCTTCTCCAAAAGCTTCGCTGTATTCTACGGTGCCAATGATTTCATCGACCAGAGCGTAGAAGCCTTTCTTGGCGCAGAGGTCGAAGTACTTGTTCATCTCTTGACGGCCATAGGTGGGACGACCCAAAAGACGACGATGAATGTATTCGATCGCTTTCACTACATAGAGCTTCGTCCAGTAGAGATTGCGGAAAGTATCGGATTTAGCCAAGGCACGCACGAATTCGCGCATACTGATCTCACCGTTTTCCAGCTTGCTTTCTAACGCTGTTAAGCGCTGACCGGAATACACCTCGCGTCCAAATACTTGCAGGTAAGCTGCCCGAATTACTGCTTGGGTAGAATTTTCGCTAAATTTGGTGCTGATGCCTTGATTCTTGGCATTTCCTTGCTTGTCAGTACGGATATAGGTTGGTAGCTGATCGAGCTTCCATACTTTGGCACCTAAGCTTCCAGGAGCTACGCCTCTGGCACCAGGATTACTCAGTTGGTTATTGATACCAGGACCTTGAGCAATCAAAATCCGGCGGGTATTTTTACCAAACGGCGCTGGGCTGCTGCTAGGAGTACGAGTTTCTTTGGGGAAAATCGCGCCAAACTGGATTTCTAATGGGTCATTACCAGAGCCATAGACATGCTGATCGGGCAGAGGTTGCTCATAAGCAGCAAAGGTCGTAATAAATTGGGGAATCTTGCGAAAAGGCGCACTGTATCTAAACAGGTCTTGTTGAGGACCCCAGTTACGACATTCTTGGGCTTCTTGACCCAAACCGCGCAGATAAGGAACAGTTTCCTCACCAAAATAATCCGAATATTCCTTGGAATCGACCAAGGCATCAACTAAACCGCCCAGACCTTTGTCGGAGACGATCGAGAAATACTTTTGCACTTCCTCCCGCGAAGAAGGACCCCGACCCAGAATGTGCTTAAAGGCTAGTTCTAAAGCCCGACTATTAATGAACGGTGTAAAGAACTGCTGACGATATAAAGGAGACTTGGTCATCCGCCGGACAAATTCCTTCATGGAGATGTCGCCGTTTTTGACTTTCGACTCCAGATCGGACACCGACTGACTGTAAGCCCGGGTAATATCCCGCTCAAACAACTGGCGATAGGCCGCTTTAATAATGTCGTTTTTCTCGATCGCCGATAGTCCTGGCTTCATCGCGAACTTAGACCGCCGCTCTGCTGCTTCAGCGTAGTTTTGCGGTAGGTTAAGACCTTGCTGATCGCTACTGGGGCGCTGACGAATTTTATCGGCAGGATTAGAGGCTTTAAACTCAATCAACAGTGCATCAAAATACTGTCCAATAATCGCTTTCGCTTCTTCGTCTTTGCTAAAGTAACCTAAGGAAGCGGCACGCATTTCCTGAATAGCTACGATCGTGGCAGTCGTAGAGCAAGCCTTTTCAATAATCTCGCGTAAACCTCGCGTGTTCACAATCAGAATATTCGGGTCGCCAGCAATGACCGCATAGGTTAAATAACGCAAAAACCAGCTCATGTCCCGCAGCGATTTCTGCATGTTGCGGGGACCATAACGGGAGACGTTAATCGGCTGAAATCCGATCGGAATGGGACCGCTACCACTAGCGCTAAAGAGGTTTTGAACACCACTAAATAGCCCATTACCTTTGCTTTCAACAAAAGTAACCCCACCAAGTTCAGATTTTTTAATACCACTGGCGGTCAAAGCCATGGATTCATCGGCTTGCTCGGGTTTTTCGAGGAAAGCCATCGGCGAACCACCGACAAAAATCCGATTAGCGGCGCGCGATACGATTAAATCAGAATTGTCCGTGATAATTTGGGCGATCGCCATCCGACGATTGCCAGAGCTAAAATAACCGGCTAGTTCTTGCAGCTCACCCATTCCTAAGAAACGGTCTTGCTGCTCGGCCTGAGTAATTTTAGAGACCGTTAGAGTTTGATATAGTTGCGGACGGGCAACTGAGCTTCCACCACTCGCTTTAACACTCATTGGATTCTTGATCTCCCAACTATAAAATGTATTTCTTTTAAGCCTGATCGTTATTGCAGCTACCCGTACCGCCATGAGGAGTCAGGATGTGAAGCTGGACTTAGCTGCTGGAGCTAAAACGATCTTGATTTTACATAAATTGGGTCTAGCAAATTTACTAGTCCCGAAAAAAAGGTTGTCTAGATAAAAAACTAAACTAACTTTTAGATTAAAACGTTTTCAGCACCCATAGCTTCTTTGTAAAGAAGTGTATCGAGACTGTCAGGCCGGAGACCCGCAGTTAATCCTAGAGCGGAATCGATCGAACATTAAGAAAAAGATAAGCTTTGTTACAGTCGGCAACTATCGCTTTGCTTTTCGGACTATTGGGCCTGCTGACGCTTCGCTTCGTAAAGGAGGAGTGCCGCTGTAATCGACACATTTAAAGACTCCACCCCGGGCTGCATCGGTACACGCACCACCCGATCAGCTTTAGCCATTAATTCTGGTGATAATCCACCGCCTTCATTACCCAGTAATACCAAAGTGGGTTTAGTAAAATCTACTTGCCAATAATCGACAGCAGCTGTCATCCCAGTGGCGACTACTTGCACACCTTGCTGCTGGTAGTTTTCCACTACCGCCAGTAAATTATTGCTAGTGGCCATTGCTAACCGAAACCACTGACCAGCCGAAGCTCTCAGTACTTTGGGATGATCTAAAGCGACGCTATCGCCACTAACCCATAAGCCATCAACCCCGGCGGCGGCGGCGGTACGCATGATCGTGCCCAAATTGCCAGGATCTTGGAGTCGATCAATCGCTAGTATCAAGTTACCCGGAATTAGTGGCGGATTGAGCTTCAAACGGGGAGCGATCGCGATTACCCCATCCGGATTGACGGTGGTAGCCATGGCTGCTAAAACTTTATCCGTTACCAACTCCAGACGATCTGCTGGTGCGGTCTGCCATAGATCGGGGTGCGCTGCCTGCCAATCAGGGGTGGCACAGAGTGTATGTAGCGGATAACCAGTGGCGCAGGCTTCTTGAATTAAATGCGTCCCCTCCAGCAAAAACAACTGCTCCTGCTGCCGTTCTTTGGCATTGTGCAGTCTCCGGATTTGCTTAACGAGGGGGTTTTGAGTGCTGGTCAGCAACAGTCTATCGCCAGATTCTGGACTGCTCACTCCTGATACTTCTTGAATACTAAAGTGACATTGTGACCACCAAAGCCAAAAGAGTTGGACATGGCGACGTTAATGGGCATCGATCGAGCGTGGTTGGGCACATAATCCAAATCACATTCCGGATCAGGAGTTACCAAGTTAATCGTGGGCGGAGCAATATTGTGCTTAATCGCCAGCACCGAAGCCACACCCTCGATGCCACCGGCACCGCCCAGTAAATGTCCAGTCATAGATTTGGTCGAGCTAATCGCCACTTTTCGGGCATGGTCGCCCAGAGTTTTTTTGATCGCTGCTGTCTCGGTAGGGTCATTAATGGGGGTGCTGGTGCCATGGGCATTAATATAATCCACTGCACTCGGTTCTACCCCGGCATCCTTTAAGGCTAAAGCCATGGCACGAGCCGCTTCGACTCCGCCAGGGATCTGGCCTGTCATGTGGTAGGCATCACAGGTCATGCCATAACCAGCGACTTCGGCATAAATCTTCGCGCCTCGATCGATCGCATGTTGCAATTCTTCAAGCACCAAAATGCCGGAGCCTTCACCCATCACAAAGCCATCGCGCTTAATATCGAAAGGCCGCGAAGCGTGATCTGGGTCATCATTACAGGTCGAAACTGCCTTACAAGCAGCAAAACCAGCAATGCCCAGCGGCGTAATGGCCGATTCTGCCCCCCCACAAATCATCGCTTTGGCATAGCCCCCTTGAATGATCCGGAAGGCTTCTCCGATCGCATTACTACCCGCCGCGCAAGCCGTGACTGTACAGCAGTTGGGGCCTTTAGCACCCAGTTGAATAGCTACTAAACCTGCGGCCATGTTGCCAATCATCATGGGAATCATGAACGGACTACAACGATTAGGTCCTTTGGTCAGATAAATCTCTTGCTGATCTTCTAAAACCTTGATGCCGCCAACACCAGTACCAATAATTACCCCAACATCGGGGGCATTCACTTCCGTAATTTTCAGTCCAGCGTCAGCGATCGCCTGTTTACTAGCACACACCGCAAACTGCGCGAACCTGTCCATGCGCTTAGCTTCTTTCCTTTCCAAATATTGCAACGGGTCAAAACCCTTCGCTTCTCCAGCAATCCGGCAATCATGCCGAGCTGCATCGAATAAAGTAATCGGTCCAATGCCGCTTTTACTACTGGTCAAACCAGCCCAATATTCATCTAAAGTAATGCCGATGGGAGTAATTGCGCCTAAACCGGTTACAACAACACGTTTGCGGTCTGAATTTGCCATGGTGCTAGAGAGTGAGATCAAAAATACAAATTATGAGGCAATGGCTTGGATAGATAGACCAACTTAATGTACCTATCCTCAACCATTGTTAGCCTTTAGCAGTTTTAGTGTTGATGTAGTTCACCACATCTTGAACGGTTTGCAGTTTTTCTGCTTCTTCGTCCGGAATCTCTACTGTAAACTCTTCTTCCAGCGCCATTACTAGCTCGACCACATCAAGGGAGTCGGCTCCAAGATCATTAGCAAAGCTAGCTTCAGGGGTGACTTTGGATGCATCTACATCTAATTTCTCAGATACTACTGCTTGAACCTTTGCTAAAACGTCAGCGCTCATATTTTTATGTTCCTTGTCTAGATTTTCAACGATGTTTAGATAACTAACGGCCACGAGCTAATGCTGTAAATTGCCGCACTCTTAATCTTATCAGCAAAGCCGCCTTCGGAAACCAGACCCCAAACCTAGGCATTGCCGTCTGTGGAGTTAAGACCTACTATGGGGATTCATCGTTTTTGATCCCGCCTCCATGTCTGAGCAGACTTACCGCGTTACGATTATCGATCGACAGCGCAATTTGGAGTATGTTGTCCAATCGTCACCCGATCGATATATTTTGCACAGTGCGGAGTTCCAAGGAGCCGAACTGCCTTTTTCTTGTCGGCAAGGAGCCTGTACAGCTTGTGCTGTGCGGGTCAAGTCTGGGCACCTAACTCAACCCGATGCCATGGGTCTATCGCCCCAACTCCAAGCCCAGGGCTATGCCTTGCTTTGCGTCAGCTATGCCCATTCCGACCTAGTAGTAGAAACCCAAGACGAAGACGAAGTTTATGAACAGCAGTTTGGGCAATATTTCGGCAGAGGCAAAATCAAACGGCGCTTACCATTGGATGAAGACTAATATGATTATGATTGGCCTGTGCTTGCTATTAGGAGCGTGCCAATCTGCTACCATTCCACCAGTCAAGACTTTAGTGCAAGTCGATCGAGCAATCAGTGGCAATACGATCGAACTCTCTGGCAAACAACGAGTACGATTGGTCGGTCTAGATGCCCCCAGTTGGGAACAAAAACCCTGGGGCAATGCTGCCAAGGAACGATTGGATGCCATTATTCAACAGCACAACCATCGATTTTGGCTGGAGTTAGAAACCAGCGAGACGAAAACCACTGCTACCGACAGCCGTCAATATGGCTATCTGTGGCAAAACAACCTACTAATAAACGAACAACTCATTAGAGAAGGCCATGCCCTAGCTGCCATCAAGTATGCCAGCCCCCAGTATGAAAAACAGTTGGTGCAAGCCCAAGCCTATGCCCGACTAACAGGAGTGGGGATCTGGAGCCAGGAGGCACCAATGCGCACTAGTCCCAGCGATTTCAAAGCCAAGAATTAGGCCGTGGTGCAAAAGAAATTAACTAGCTCACGGTTGACCGTTTGGGGGACTTCTTGTTGAATCCAATGGCCGCATTGAGGGATTAACTTCAACCGAAAAGAAGCATTTACAAGTTTAGACATCCCTTCAGTCAGCCGGTTACTGAGCATATTGTCTTCTTCACCCCACAAGACCAAAGTGGGGACAGTAATTAGCGGCAAGGAGCTATTCCAGTTGCCCAGCCAATTTTGAGGAGCCAATAAATTACGGTAATAGTTCAAGGCCGCTGCCAACGCCCCGGGCTTTTCCAGAGCCTCTTGATAGATCTGATTATCTTCCGCGCTGAAGGCTCCCTTCCGGACAGCCTGACCACGAAAGACTTTCAATACAAAGTCTTTGATATTTTGCTGAATTAGCCATTCTGGAATGCCCGGAATCTGGAAAGCGAGCACGTACCAGCTGCGGCGCAACTGATCAAAGTTAGTACCCATCTCCTGCACAAATTGTTGGGGATGGGGAGCATTTAAAATAGCCAGTCGATTCAGCACTTGGGGAAAATTTTGGGCTAGGTGCCAAGCGATCACCCCACCCCAATCATGTCCAACAATATGTGCTTTGGCGTATCCCAAAGACTTGATCAAACCCATAATATCGTTGCTTAGGGTATCTAGATCGTAGCCGCTAGCCGGTTTATCAGAATAATTGTAGCCGCGCAGGTCTGGGACTACCACCTTAAAATGCCTAGCCAAGACTGGGATTTGATGTCGCCAAGAATACCAAAACTCAGGAAACCCGTGGAGTAGAACAATTAATTCGCCTTCTCCTTGGGTAACACAGTGCAGGCGAATGTTGTTGGTTTCAACAAACTGGTGTTGCCATCCGGCCTGAAGCGAAGCCATATATGGTTGCATTAATGCGACTGGGGATAATATCTATAGAATTGCCATTTCCGATACTAAATCAATAGTAAGGAATTGGCATCAATATACTTACTAAATAGCTGAACTGTATTTATTTGGCACAAGTAGGTGCCAGCTCAACGACCTTGACCAAGGCAGCCAGTTCTTGGAGCTGATTGATAGCTTCTGCGCCTTCTAACTTCATGAGTTCCCGGTCGTCCCGAATTTCTGTCCAGGTGATGCCATAGTCTGAGACTAAGAATCGGATTTGGTGCCCGTCAGTCAAGCTCACCATAAAAGAGGCACTGTTTAACTCGGCACCACAGGTGTACCAAGCCGTCAGGTAACCCTTTTTCTCCAAGACGATGGACAGCGCTTGGAGATTCATTACTAGGTCTTTGACTAGTTCGCGGTGCTGATTTGCCAATCTTCCAAACATTAAGAATTTCCTCAATACACCTTTACAGACTTTGATTATAACCTTAATTATTTTTTAATATTCCTTCGTTCAAAAATCGTAAGGATTAAAACATCGATTCGTGTGTCAATTCCTGAAACTTACTTTGAACCAAGATGGCCAATTGATTTAGGTAATGTCCAGCATTCGATCGTAGCAGTAGTCTAAAGGCTATCCGCAAAAAATGTTCACTGAGTCGTCCACCAACCAGCGGTTGGTCCGATCAAACGTACCGCAATCCACAGTAATACTAGTACTGTTATTCCTGTCCAGGCACCTGTGGTGGTGATTTTAACAAACTTTGAAGCTTGACTAGTTGTAAGCGGTAACCAAGAAACAATGCGAGCTTCTTGGCCATAGTCTTCACCAATTTGCTGTTTGCGCCGTTTTGCTTCGCCCATAACTCTAATCTTCCTCAATCTTTGGGAATCTTTACTTCTACTCTCCATCATAACGGTGCTTGTTGGGAGTACTAGCAAAGAAATGTGAAATTTGTGAATTTTTGTAAAGTTCGCTCAAGAAATCTGGAAACTGTTCAAACTCAATAGGCTGAACTGTGCTGTGCGATTAGACCTTGCTAAATGGCCAGTAAACTTCTGTCAACTGTAGGGTTGGCCTTGATTCTAAAGGCAGAAGAAGATTAACATAAGCTATGAAATCGCAGCATCAATCACTGCTATATAAAAATCTCAACATTAGACACTTTATTAACTTCGAGGAGGCGTGTAGTCAATGGGACTACCCTGGTATCGAGTACACACAGTAGTCCTGAACGATCCAGGTCGGCTGATTTCTGTACATTTAATGCACACTGCTCTCGTAGCAGGCTGGGCTGGTTCGATGGCTCTCTTTGAGTTAACAACCTTTGACCCTAGTGATCCGATCTTCAATCCGATGTGGCGACAAGGAATGTTTGTGCTGCCATTCATGGCACGCTTGGGTGTTACCAAGTCGTGGGGAGGCTGGAGTATCGTTCCTGGTGAATCAGCTACTGACGTTGGTTACTGGTCGTTTGAAGGCGTTGCTGCCGCTCATATTATTCTTTCTGGTTTATTGTTCCTGGCTGCTATTTGGCACTGGGTATATTGGGATCTAGATTTATTCAAGGATCCACGCACTGGTGAACCCGCCTTGGACTTGCCCAAAATGTTTGGGATTCACCTGTTCCTATCTGGTTTACTCTGTTTTGGATTTGGGGCATTTCATCTCACCGGTCTATTCGGTCCGGGGATGTGGGTATCTGACCCGTATGGTTTGACTGGACACGTTCAGGCTGTGGCTCCAGAGTGGGGACCAGCCGGTTTTAACCCTTTTAATCCGGGGGGCGTAGTAGCTCATCACATCGCTGCTGGCACGGTGGGGATTATTGCTGGTCTGTTCCACTTAACTGTGCGACCACCAGAGCGTCTCTACAAGGCACTCAAGATGGGCAACATCGAAACTGTGTTGTCTTCTAGTATTGCAGCAGTGTTCTTTGCTGCTTTTATTGTGGCTGGCACCATGTGGTATGGGAGTGCGACCACTCCGATCGAACTCTTTGGCCCAACTCGCTATCAGTGGGATGGTGGCTACTTTACCCAGGAAATTCAACGCCGGGTACAGGGTGACATCAACAGTGGCAAGAGCGAAGCGGAAGCTTGGCAGGCGATTCCCGATAAACTTGCTTTCTTTGACTATGTTGGCAACAGCCCCGCTAAAGGCGGTTTGTTCCGAACTGGTGCTATGGACAAGGGTGATGGTATTGCTGAATCTTGGGCGGGTCACCCCGTATTTAAGGATGGTGAAGGTCGGTCTTTAACGGTCCGGCGCTTACCTAACTTCTTTGAAACTTTCCCTGTGATCATGACTGACTCGGAAGGTATTGTCCGTGCTGACATTCCTTTCCGGCGGGCAGAATCAAAGTACAGCTTTGAACAAGCTGGTGTAACTGCGACTTTCTACGGTGGTGCTTTGAATGGTCAAACCTTCAAAGAAGCCTCTCAGGTTAAGCAGTATGCCCGGAAGGCTCAAGGCGGCGAAATCTTTGAATTCGATCGCGAGAAGCTAAGTTCTGATGGTGTATTTCGGACTAGCCCCCGTGGCTGGTTTACTTTTGGCCATGCTGTATTTGCTCTCTTGTTCTTCTTTGGCCACTTGTGGCATGGTGCTCGGACTATCTACCGCGACGTATTCGCTGGGGTAGAAGAGGGCATCGAAGAGCAAATCGAATTTGGTAAGTATGCGAAGTTGGGTGATACCACTACGCTGAAATCTGAAGGTTAATTGCTAAATCGGGTAGAGAGTAAACTCTTTGCCCGATAACTCAAAAAAGTTCTGACAAAGTTCTTACATAGTATTAATCATGGAAGCTACTATTTACATCTTGGTAACAGCGTTGGCATTAGGAGTAATCTTCTTTGCCATTACGTTTCGGGAACCGCCGCGTATTCCTCGGAAAAAAGATTAATTTTTTCTAACAAAACCCCAGTTACTAAAAGGAACTGGGGTTTTGTTTTTGATCAATCTTTGACAGAACCTCCTGTTAAAGTGAAGAAAGCAAAATTCCATACTGATATTTTTAGTGAGCTACCTTCCCACCGAATTCGATCGACAGATCATGCAACGCTGTCTTGCTCTAGCTCAAAAAGCCCAAGGCCAAACAGCTCCTAATCCAATGGTGGGGGCTGTCATCGTCCAGAACGGTAACATTGTTGGCGAAGGCTGGCATCCCTGCGCTGGCCAGCCTCATGCTGAAGTTTTTGCGCTGGGTGCCGCTGGAACCAATGCTCAAGATGCCACTATCTATGTCAGCTTAGAACCTTGTAATCATCACGGTCGCACGCCACCCTGTACCGAAGCAATAATTGCCGCCGGCATCAAAAAAGTGGTGATCGGGATGGTCGATCCCAATCCCTTGGTGGCTGGTGGTGGGATTGATCGATTACGCCATGCGGGCATCGAAGTAGTTACTGGTGTAGAAACGGCGGCTTGCGAGCAACTCAACGAGGGCTTTATCCACCGGATGCGATATCAGCGCCCCCTCGGCATTCTTAAATATGCCATGACGATCGATGGCAAAATTGCGACCCAAACCGGCCATAGTGCTTGGGTCAGTAGTCCAGAATCACGACACTATGTTCATCAATTAAGGTCTACTTGTGACGCGATTGTAACCGGGGGCAATACCCTGCGTTGCGATAATCCATTACTCACCAGCCACGGAGCCGGTCAGCATAATCCCTTGCGAGTAGTATTAAGTCGTCGCCTGGATCTGCCCACAGCTGCTCATTTATGGGATACATCGATCGCTCCAACCGCAGTGATTACCGCCCTAGATACCAATCCGTCTCTTCAAAAAGTTTTGCGCGATCAAGGAGTCGAAATTGTCATTTTAGAACAACTTGATCCAGCTGCGGTGATGAAATATTTATTCGATCGCGGTTTCTTGTCAGTACTGTGGGAATGTGGCGGTACATTGGCAGCAGAAGCCATTCGGCAAGGAGCCATTCAAAAGGTTTTAACTTTTATTGCACCTAAAATTGTGGGTGGTCAAGCAGCAGCTACGCCAGTAGGAAATCTGGACATCTTAAAAATGAACAATGCTTTAAATTTAAAAAGGGTAACTTGGCGGCAAATTGGTGCAGATATGCTTATGCAAGGGTATCTAGACAGCCCTCAGACCGACGCCTATTGAGAAACCTTCACCAAGAGATTTTCCATTTTTTCTAATAGTCTCTGAAATTCGACTGGTTTAGTGTCATAGTCATCACAGCCTGCTCGCAGAGCTTTTTCTCGATCGCCAACCATGGCATGAGCTGTTAAGGCAATCACGGGGATCGACTGAATGGCCGGATCGGCTTTAATGCGGCGGGTTGCTTCCCAACCATCCATACCAGGCAAGCTCATATCCATCAAAACCAGATCGGGTTGTTCAGTGGTGGTCATCGATAAACCTTGCTCACCATCCACCGCACTAACCACTTCATAGCCCTTCCGGACTAAACGCCGCACCAACATATCTAAATTAAGTTCGTTATCTTCGACGATTAAAATTTTAGCCATAATCAAAGTTAAATGCTTGAATAAGTAAACTGTTCAACTAGTGCTTGCACTTCGGTGATCAGCTGTTGTTTATTGTATTTGCCTTTTTGAAAAATGTTCGTAACTTGTTCAGCCAAAAGGCTGTGTTCAACAGTAGTTAAATCCATCGCAGTTACTACAATGATCGGGATATTATACCAGTCTGGATTATGGCGCACTGTTTTAATGACCTCGAAACCATCCATCTCTGGCATCATTAGATCTAAAAGAATCAGCAGCGGTTGCTCGGCTTTGATACATTCGATCGCCTTGAGTCCATTGGCGGCAGGTTGTACACTCCAGCCTTCTTGCATCAGTATCCGGCACAGCATTTCTCGGGAATCCTTATCGTCTTCCACCACCAGAATACAGCCTTCATTTCTGGTGATATGTTTATCGAGCACGTTAACTAATCGCTGTTTATCAACTGGTTTAATCAAATAATCAACGGCTCCTAAAGTCTGAGCCAGATGACGATCTTCAATAATGCTACTCATTACCACTGGAATATGAGCCAGTTTAGGATTATTTTTAAGACGTACTAATGTTTCCCAGCCGTCCATTTCAGGCATCATCACATCGAGTGTAATTAAGTCAGGCACTATTTCGAGAGCCATTTGTAATCCCTGCTGACCGTTAGTTGCTAGAGCCACATTGTAACCTTCACCAGTAAGATAACGATGTAAGAAGCGGCGATCATTATGGTTATCATCAATCACTAATACTGTTTTGGTATAGTGCGAATTAAAAATACCTGAGGGAGTAATAGTTTCATCAATATTACTAGCAATATCTTCTTCGAATTGTTGAGCAATTTGGGGAAGATTCAAGGTGAAAGTAGAACCTTTCCCATATTCACTTTCCACCATAATTTCACCTTTCATCATGGTAGTGAACTGCTTAGTTATAGCTAATCCTAGACCAGTTCCTCCATATTTACGAGTTGTAGAATTATCGGCTTGAGAAAATGCCTGAAAAAGCTTTTTTAGTTGCTCTGGCTTCATACCGATACCAGTATCGCTTACTTTGAAAGAAATAATTTTTCCTCCTTGACCATTACTCTTTTTAGATACTTCTTTAGTGATACTTAATTTGATGTGGCCAGCATGAGTGAATTTGCTGGCATTACTCAAAAGGTTGAACAAGCTTTGCTGAACTTTAGTTAAGTCACTACGCATCAATCCTACATTACTAGCACAGTCTAAGATGATTTTGTTATTGTTTTTTGTACACACTGGTTGAACTGTATTCACAACTTCTTGAGCCAGCTTGGCAATGTCAAAAGATTCAAAGTATAGACTCATTTTACCAGATTCGATCTTGGCTAAGTCGAGTACATCATTAATCAAATTCAGGAGATGCTTCCCCGCATTGCGAATTTTTTGTAGGTCGCGAGTTAGCTCTTTTTGACCATTGTCTTCAGCGTCTTCTTCTAATATTTCACTATAGCCAATAATGGCGTTCAGGGGCGTGCGCAATTCATGACTCATATTTGCTAAGAATTCACTCTTGGTGCGGTTGGCATCTTCGGCTCGTTCCCGAGCTTCATCTGCAATTTTGACATGATGTGCTAACAAACTTTCCATCAGCTTGCGTTCTCGAATTTCATCAGTTAGTCGATCATTAATAGATTGAAGAGCCAGAGTACGTTTTTTAACTTTACTTTCCAGCTTTTGCTTGAGATGTAATAGTTGTTCTTCTCCCATTTTGAGGCTATTAATTTTTTTTTCAGTCTGATTTCTATTATTGATATCATTATGAATAACTATCACAGCAAATGCAGTAGCAATGACCATGATCAACTGTAATAGACTACTTATATATAATGTCGGTGAGGCGTACTGCTTGAATGAGGTATGACTCGAATATAAACTAGCTCCTAACACACCAAAATTGAGTATTGCAACGTAGTAATAGAATTGAGTATATTTAAAATTTAGCTTGAATTTTCTCATTCACTAGTACACCATAATCAAAATATTGGCAAGACTAAACCTTACCTAGTGGATAATACCCAGGCTGACCTTCACCAGATTCAGTATTAATACGCAAGTTACTGCCTAATTTCGTCGATAATATTTTTACCTATCTCAAAACTATGATGACCATTCCTGTTGATGCTATTAAGTACGATGACCAGGGACTAGTCCCGGCAATTGTTCAAGATTACTTGGACGGTACAGTATTAATGATGGCTTGGATGAATCGGGCATCATTACTAAAGACAATCGAAACCGGCGAGACCTGGTTTTGGAGCAGATCGCGGCAGGAGTTTTGGCATAAAGGAGCAACCTCTGGACATTTGCAAAAGGTCAAAAGTTTGCGCTATGACTGCGATAGTGATGCTTTGCTAGTGACTGTCGAACAAGTGGGGGATGTAGCTTGCCATACTGGCGAACGCAGTTGTTTTCATCAAATTGAGGGTGGTAAAGTCGCACCCCCGGCTGATACTCTTTCCAATCTATATGAGGTGATTGTCGATCGAAGAGAAAATCCGGTGGTGGGTTCTTATACCGCCAGCTTATTTGCCGGTGGCGATAATAAAATTCTAAAAAAGATCGGTGAAGAATCCGCCGAAGTGGTGATGGCCTGTAAGGATGACCAACCAGATGAGATTGCGGGCGAAGTTGCTGACTTGCTTTATCATGCCCTAGTGGCATTGGCTCATCATCATGTGGATCTGCGGGCGGTGTACGCCAAGCTCGATAGCCGTAGGGGATAATCGCGGTTTCAGGAATTTAGGTGACTTCTTCTGAAGAGAATACCCTGAATTCACTCAGAAATGATTTTGCTAGTCAGCGTCGCCACCATCTCTAGAAATCGCCCTCGGCTACCTGAAACACAGTCAAACCCAAACTTCGCCACATATCTACCACCTGCTGCCGATCGTCCAATACGAACTTGATGTTGTATTTGCCCAGAATCTCTCGATCGAAGATCTCCTGCTTAATAATTGAATCCTTGCGTTGATCGCCCGTAGCTCGCATAAAAATCCCAGTGGGTTTTACACCATACTGCGCCAACCATTTTTCAGTTTGCACCTGACAATCATCCATACGCCCCGATAAAATAATTACTTTCACTGATTGCTGCCAAAGCAGCACCGTATCGAGCACTGGCTGATTTGGTGGATCTTGGTCGCAAGTAAAAGCATCATAAGGACTGCGGCCATTTAATAATGACAAAGTACCATCCATATCCACAATGATTGCATCAGACAGGTGCGGGTTATAAACCGGCGGCGGAATTAAGACCTGCACGTATTTACGATACATTTGCATAATCACGCCCTTGCCCACTGGCTGCGGACGCAAAGCATCGCGGCGCAGGCATTCTTCTAGTGGCACCTGCAAAAAGGAATCATTAACTTCCACGATCGCTTCACCCTTGACCAACTCCTTGATATGGTTGATGTGCTTGCCAAAGTTGGTATCGTCCACAATCACATTTTTACCATCGGCCATCGCCATCATAATAATTTGATCACGCAATCTCAAAATGAATTTTTCGTTACCTTTACTCCAGTAAGAAGCGTGTGCCATGGCGCGTAACGAATCTTTATTGCTGCGCACCCAACAACCCGGTTCGGCCAGCAATAAACTATTGGCAAAAGTGGATTTACCAGAAGCGGGCAAGCCCACTAAAACTACAACTCTTTTCATAACTACACTACATTCCTAAATCAATATAATCGACACCCAGCAACTGTTCCATCTTATGAATGGTCGTGGATTGCAAACACTCTTTGACACTGTGGGCTTTGCCCGACCGCAAGGAAAACAATACCCCGCTATAAGGTAGGTGCTTAATAGCAGCGGCAAAGTCTTTCTGGACTTCGATATTTTGATGTTGTTGATAAGCATCCTCGATTTCTTGGATCAGCTCGTGATAGCACCGCTTAATCTTTTGATAAATGTCTGTCCACTCCGGGAAGTAGGCTAAAAATTCTTCACCTTCATTGGCCATGATGATTTCTAGCATCCGCCGCGTGGAAAAACTGCTGCGCAGATGAGCGATCGCCACATACTGCGGTGATTTAACCTTGACCCGGTTGAACTGTCGATCGCACACAATGTATCCTTCCAAACTCATCGGGTCGAGTAGCTGGGCAGCGGCGATTACTTCTGGCCAGCTGGTAAGCGAGTGGCGAGCCACTAATTGCCAGCCATATTTATCGCTCCAAAGCTGGGGTTCTAACTCGGCCATGGTTTGGATGTTTCTAACACCGTGCAACACCAATTGATTAGTAGGCTGCAATACAACCACCCGGTTGTATTTGGTCATTAGCTCAAACATAAAACAGCATTTTGTGTCCTCGGGCAGTTGATAGCCCAATTCTGCCCACACGCTCCAAAATAGTTGAGCAAAGCTCATCCCAAAACCACTCACTTCACCAGCCCCATCAGGAGTGCCGCTGGATTGCACGCGCCACTCGCCATCATAAAAATAAAGGGTCATCAAAGAGCCATCGAGCTTGTCATAAACTTGGGCACTGCTCCAATCCACAGGGGCGGCGTGGCCTTCGCCATGGTTGAAGAATTTATCGTAGGGATAGGAAACTAGCTGCCAATCGTTGGCCTGGTCGAGGATAATCCCTCGGCATTGCTGGACGATTTTGGCTCCCATGGGGGAGTCTAGTTGCGAATATTTCAAACAGACCAAATGGGGATATTGTTGGTGCTTGGTGGCTTTGATGCTGTAAACTTCAGCTAGTTTTTCTAGTCCGTGGGTACGCAGGTAATCTTGTAATTCCATGTCGATCGCTTTTGCGCCAGCAGCGCTATCGGTTGTTTTTGATGTTTCTAGATTAGCTGCTCGGTCTCCCCCGAAGTCGATCGATCGATCAGGTTGCTAGAAGTCTGGTCTCATTAGGGTTTCCAGCTAAATAATTACCAAGAAGTTCAGGGATTCCCCTAACTATCAATAGCCGATCGATCTTTAATATTTTTGCTTCAATTCAGCTACCATCCCCAATAAATAGCGACGTTAATAGTACCCAGTAGCTGGATAGTATGGTACCCAGTCACTGGATATTTTTGATGCTACGGCTGCCGAAACTTATCTTCTGCTAATATTCTCAAATACTCAGCCGATCGAATATTGGCCACAACAGATTCCAGCATTACACGAAACAGAATGACATAAAATAGGAAGCCTACTGGGGACAATATAATTATTAAAAATGCACTGCCACCCATCGTCGATAAATTAGATAGCGCACCAAAAATTCCCGCCAAGGTAGCTAGGCCGATCAACACTACTGAAATTAAGTAGATAATTCCCACGACTCTCGGTGTAATGAAGTGAGAAAATGAAGGCTCAAAAAGAATTTCCAAAAACCCTTTTTTTGGATTAGGACTTAGGTTCGGATTCATATAAATCTCTTAGTATTTATTAACAAAACTGCTTTCATTTAGGCAATATCCCTAGCAGATAGAAATTGTATTTATATATTAAACCTATTAGTGAAATATAAAAATTGACTTTGATCAATCGAAACTTCCGCGAGCATAATATAGATTCAGCTGTGAAGAATTGAACTTAGGCTAACTCAGCGATCGTTCAATGTAGCTAGCAATTTTGTCGAATTTAGAATCATTGTTTATTGCTGGCTCGGCCATAGCACCAGCCACTAATCGATCGACAATCTCCCCAAAGCCACCAACTTCCGGTAGTGCCGTCACATAAGCAGGCAAATGTTCCATCTGGTCTTGGTAGTGCAACACATTCGCCACACCCACCGAGTGCGGAAACTGCTCCGGGTCAAACATCGAAGCATCATTAGGACTATCACCCACCGTCAAAATTTGCTGGGGCTTTAATTTGGGAAAGTGTTGCTTCAGCACCTGTCTAATCCCAGTAGCCTTACTCTGAGTTACCATTTTGATGTGGCCTTGAATTGTACTGTAAGTAAAATTCCATCCCCAGCGCTCACACTGGTCAGCAATTTCCCACAGATCGCTAGCATCCAGCTGAGTTAGGTCAAATGTCCAATCAGTGAGCCGAAAACGGTTGTCAGTAGATTCCTGAAGCTGAGCATGAGTGCCTTGCAGTTGCCAAAAACAATCTGCGAGCTTATCGCGATGTTTGCTGATTTCTTTGATTTTGAGGTTAGGCAGCAGTTGACAGTCGGCTGCTCCACTGAAATAGCAACCACCGTTTTCCCCGATCGCCCCAGCCACTGGTAAATAGTTGCTGAGGCTACTCACCCACCCAGCCGATCGACCAGTGACTAGCAACACCGCGATATTGGCAGACTGTAGTTGCAGAAGAGCTGTAATTAACTGCGGGGTGAAGCGGTGATTTTTGGTGAGAGTGCCATCAATATCAGTGGCTACTAGTTTGATTTTAGATAGGTCGGCTGTGGCAAGGGGGGCAAGCGTCATCGGAGATCCTGTCAAGTCAAATGATTCTTTATCTTAAGTCAGCAACCGGGCATTGCCTAATGTCGATCTATACAAAAATTAGTGAAATTTACTTTCAGCAAAATATAAAATAAAAATAATAAATTCTCACTATTGCCATGTCTTGGTTTGTCAAAATTGAAAAAGGCATTGTTCCCAAGTCAGAGTTTGACAAACACGTATCGGCACACAAGGACTATGTTCAATCCTTGATCGATCGCGGTCATCAAGCCCAGACTGGCTACTGGAAAGAACGCGGTGGCGGCATGATGATTTTCCAGGCCAGTTCGCTAGCGGAAGCCCAGCATTTAGTAAACGCTGACCCACTTGTTCAGAATCATTGCGTAGAATACGATTTACACGAATGGTGTGTAATCATGCCCAGTAGCGTGTTATCCTAGATATTGATCTGGACCCGCGCGGTCGTAACGCCTTAATCTTGTCAGAACCGGAAGGTAGCAGCAATACAGGATGCTTATAACAGGCGTGGTCTCCGGATCAACTCAGCATCCTAAGTGTTACACTTCACAACCTATAATTTATGGCTGGTTTAGGTGATTTTGTACAAAAGGCATTCTACCTAGGGGTAGGAATTGCGGCTTCAGCTGGTGAAAAAGCTAGCGATGTGAAAGCACAGGCTCAGAAATTAGCCGACGAGATGGTCGCCAAAGGCGAAATCAATGCCGAAGAAGCTCGCAAAATGGTTGACGGCATGTTGAGTTCTGTCCAGCAGGCACAGGTTAAGCCTGGACAATCAGAAGCAGCCAAACCGAAAGAGCCACGTAAAATTGAGATTCAAGAAGAAGAAACGAAAGTTGGGGATCCTCAAGTTTCGAGTATGCAACAGCAAGTTGAAGAATTGCAGCGAGAGTTGCAGCGTCTCAAAAAGCAGTAAACTTACTTCTCTAGCAAACCTTTTTACTAACACCCTTGCAGGAATTGTATGTCCGATTGGCAAAAAGATTTGACCGAAGTGTGGGAAATGGTAATCGGCATATCAGAAGAGCTTAACACCGTATTTCAAGAAGCCGCTGCAGAGATTGGTCAAGCTGTGGTTACTGAAATAGAATTGATTAGCACTGAAATGAAAGAATTTCAGGAAGAGATCCTGATTTCGGGCTGGTTTGACGAAATTTTGGATAGTCAAAATCAGATTTTCAATTTTTTCAATGATCTGGAAAATACTGAGGAGTGGCCAACCTATTACGAGCCACAACAAGAGGCTTCTACCACGTTTCAACCGGCTTGTATGGGCTGCCGCAACTATAATGGCACCACATTTGGTGGTAATTTGCTAGTTTGTGGTTTTCATCCCTATGGTTGGGACGGGGAAAACTGTCCAGATTGGGAACAAAATAGCCCCACAAATCATAACTAGCAGTTACCATATTTGAAGCAAAGAATATGGCGAACTAGCATGACTGAAATGAAATATGGCGAACGTGCCATCCTTGAGGGGACTTTAACAACTTTTCCCAACCCTCGCCCTGGTCGTAAGTATGATGTGAATATTACGCTGCCAGAATTCACCTGTAAATGTCCTTTTTCTGGCTATCCAGATTTTGCGACCATTTATGTCACCTACTCCCCAGATCAAAAAGTGGTGGAGTTAAAAGCGCTAAAGTTATATATCAATAGCTATCGCGATCGATCTATTTCTCATGAAGAGTCAGCCAATCAAATTCTGGATGATTTAGTAACGGCCATGAATCCATTATCGATTACTGTTAAGGCCGACTACTCGCCTCGGGGTAATGTCCATACCGTGGTGGAAGTGACTCATCACCAGTAACAAGAGCTAATTAACTATAATAGATTAAGCAATTACAGACAAAACCCGCTGATTTAATCAGCGGGTTTTATTTTTAGAATCTTAGCTGGACCTAGTAATTAACCAGCACTAGAATGAATCCAGACTGGAGTCGATCGAGCTAGGATCATCCATTGATTTGTTTCGGTAACATAACCAATCTCTACCAAATACTGCCGATCGGCTTTAGGTACTGGCAAATGTAAATCCCAAGCCAATTCATCACACTCGAATTCTTGGAAATGAATAGGCAGTGGTTGGTTAATATCTAAAGAAGTGACATCGTACATCCTTACCGCCAGCTTCTTACCACCTTGCTGTCTCAGCTGACGCTTCAGCTTCACCGGCACATCCCAGTGAACATAAGCCTGAGCAGGATTTGGTGAAACCAATGTAATTTGGCCTTCCATGTCTCCGCTAGGAGTAGGCTGCTCGCCACCAACAAAAGATTTGGCAGCTTGTCCAGCACCAGCGGCAATACCGCCAGCAGCTGCTATTCCACCGACGACAGCAGCCCCACCACCTTTCATGGTGTCAACGGCTTTGTCTTTAAAGTCACCCAAAATATCTAAAGGATTGAAATCATCTAACCCACCAGATAAAATCGAGTCATCAAAAGGATCAGAAGCAGAAATACCTAAGTCACCAGTAGGCATATCTAAATTGAACTGGCTTAAATCTCCGCTATTTAAATCGCCACTGAGTAGCTCTAAATCACCACTAGGTAAATCTGATGAAATATTAATCTTGTTCGGATTTAGTGCCGAAATTTCTGAAGCAAATTCAGGATTTTCTAAACTCAGCTCTTCTAGTTGACCACTATCATTATTTAACCCAAAGAGCGAACCAGCACCGGCAGCAGCCCCACCAACAGTGGCTGCACCTCCAGCCCAAGCTGCTCCGCCAGCATCTTTGCCCTCTTGGAGTAGATCAGCTGCTTTATCCTTAATACCAGGTAAAGGATTTTCAATGCCAAAAGGAAAATCCTTTTCATTGTTATTTTGGTCTTCTGGGCTGTCTTTTTTACCCAAAAAGCCACCAGCTATGGCTGCGCCACCAGCTAAAGCCGCCCCACCAGCTAGACCAACGCCTTTGATTACATCCCCAGTGGCGTTCGCAATTCCAGCTACCGGGTTACCGATGTTCATATCAGGGATAATGTCAGAAGCCTCTTCTGTGAAGCCTTCGATCGATCTACTGGTATCAATCTGAGGAAGTTCACTGGTAACATCGCCACTCAAGCTACCAGATTTATCACTATCTTTTCCTATCCCACTAGCAATGGCTGCTCCACCGAGAGCAGCGCCACCAGCTAAGCCCGCACCTTTCAGCCAATCACCATTGGTATTTTTTACCACTCCAGCTGAACTATCCGGCAGGTTAACATTGACTTCGCCAACATCCTTTCTGGTAGTAGTCTCACCAATAACACTGCTGCCAGTATTTACAGAATCCTTTAGTTGGAGCGGTGCTGCTGGGGTAACGGTTTCAACTTCGCGTTTACGACCTAACAGCGCCCAAGCCGCTAATCCAGCTAGGGGAAATAACAGCAACCACCAAGGCAATCCACCACCACCCTCTCCACTAGTTACTGCACCGCTATTACCGGTTGTGGTGTCAACGGTAGCTTCCGGACTAACACTACTCGTACCGCCATTAATGGCACTTTGACTAGCTGAATTCACTGTGCCAGTGCTGGCTGCTGTCATCAGCCCTGATGCGACTAAAGCTTCTTTGCCCTCAGGACTATCGGTGAAACCGAGTAGTGCTTTAGCTCCTTCACTAATTTTGTCTTTATTGTACACATAAGCCATGGGCTGAGAGAAAGGATACTTCGGATCATCTGGCTGAGTTTTGTGCAGCG
Organism: Synechococcales cyanobacterium VAR_4_metabat_354; assembly: GCA_031414775.1. Taxonomy (GTDB): domain Bacteria; phylum Cyanobacteriota; class Cyanobacteriia; order Cyanobacteriales; family Chamaesiphonaceae; genus JAAFHZ01. The sequence goes on along the minus strand of JANOQI010000062.1, from coordinate 226,586 downwards.
ACAGTGCTTTTACCCCTTTCATGGTCTTCAGCTGGCTAACTGGCACGTAGCTGATTCCATCAGTTCCTAATTTGCTCGCAATGGTCTCCGAGCCTTCTTCGGTCAACTTGACAACATTACTACCGGTTTTGACCCCATTCTTGAACACTGAGTAGCGAGCAAAAGCCTGACGAGTATCACTGCCATCGGGGCTGTCGATTACCTTGATCGGACCACTGATTTTATTGGTATCTTTCGGATCGCCAACTTTTGACCAGTCTTGAATTTCACCACGGTATATTTTGGCAAACTGTTTCAGAGTGATATTGCCATTGGCAAAAGGACTATTCTCACCAACAATAATTGCAATCTTTTCGTAGCCAAGCGATTTAACACCTAAGCCTTTCGCTTGCTCTTCGCTCGTCAGCAATCTGCCGACCGGTGCCAAATCAATTTTACCTTCTTTGACAGCTTCAATTCCTTGCTTACTATTGCTGTAGCTGGTGGTGAGAGATGTATCAGCAAACTTTTTCTTGAAACCGTCTTCTAAGCCTTTGTTTACAGCTTCCATGCTCTTGGAGCCGTCAATTTTGACAGTTGTGCCAGCTGGCAATTTTTCTGGAAGCGGAAATTTTGCTTCTGGTGACAACTGGGCCAGCACCGATGGGGCTGTCGCCACAAGACCCGCAACCAGCGATAGTGTTACTACCGAACTTGCTTTTGTTTTCATTGTAGTAATAACTTTCATTGTAGTAATAACAAAATTATGTTGATATTGTCATCAATAACAGTTTGTATGATCTGCTATGCAAAGAATTGTTTATTTGCTTGAGGTTAAAGATAGACCATAACACTACCGATTTGCAATAGTCTAACAGTTCATCCCTGAACCAGACTTACAAAGCTCATGGCGAATATTATAGTTGGAGATTTTTCTCTATTTGTTGTAGATGTAACAAATATTCAATTCTTTGACATTTTTATCTTTAGAATATATATCTTTTTGTCTGGCAATTAGAGAATATATTTATTAGTCTTCAATTCGATATCCCAGTTCGGCTAACCTGAGGCGGGATTGTCGCCACTTAGGCTGTACTTTTACAAATAATTCTAGGTAAACTTTGCCAGCAATCAGCTTCTGCATTTCAGCACGAGCATTACTACCAATAGATTTCAACATGATGCCACCTTTGCCAATTAAAATCCCTTTTTGAGAATCTCTTTCTACATAAATTGTGGCTAAAACCCTGGTAATTTTGGCATCTTCTTGTACTCGATCGATCGTCACGGCTACTGAATGAGGAACTTCTTCTTTGGTGAGTAATAAAATTTGTTCACGAATTAATTCACCCATAATAAAACGCTCGGGTCGGTCAGTAACTAAATCTGGTGGGTAGTAAAATGGCCCCGGCTCTAGTTGCTCAATTAATAAATCTTGTAGCTCAATCAAACCAGTGCCGAGCAAAGCCGAAAATTCGGCGATCGACCAATCTACCTCACCACTCAGTTCTCGATAGGTGTCACAAATTTGTTCTAGAACAGCGGGTTCGGGGCAAGCATCAATTTTGTTTAGCCCTAGTACTACTGGAGTTGTAACATCGGCTAGTAGATCGGCAATAAACCGATCGCCGCCCCCAGCTTTCTCGCTGCCATCAACCAAAAACAACACTACATCTACGGCATTGATCGCCGATTGAGCGTTGTGGACTAGAACTTCGCCCAAGCGATGGTGCGGTTTATGAATGCCGGGGGTATCTACTAAAATAATTTGGGCGTGATCGGTGGTGACGATGCCTTGTAAGCGATTTCTGGTGGTCTGTGCCACAGGCGAGGTAATGGCGACCTTTTGACCTACCAACTGATTCATTAGGGTCGATTTGCCGACGTTGGGACGGCCAATAATTCCCACAAATCCCGATCGGAAGTCTGGCGGTGCCACTGGCAGCAAACCGGTAGCATCAAAGATGGGAATCGGGACAGAGTCAGACATCAGGAAAAAGCAAAGTAAGTTTCTTGCTCCCTAGCCTAGCACAACACTAGTCAGCAGCCGACTCCCGCAATCCCATCGCAATCTTGCTGTGTTTTTCGATTTGTCCCATTACCTGTTTTGCTCGATCGATCACCATCGGTGGCAATCCGGCCAACCGTCCAGCCTCAATTCCATAGGATTTACTAGCACCACCGGGCTTGACTTGATGGAGAAAAATAATTTCGTTGGGGAGTTCTTTGACGGTTACTTGATAGTTAGCGACGTTTTGCAAAATCGAAGCCAGTTCGTTGAGTTCGTGGTAGTGGGTAGCAAAAATAGTACGTGATCGAATGACACTGGCTAGATATTCAGATACCGCCCAAGCGATCGAGAGACCATCAAAGGTGGCGGTACCCCGACCAATTTCATCGAGTAATACTAAGGATTTAGGAGTGGCGTGGTTCAGAATATTGGCGGTTTCGTTCATCTCCACCATAAAAGTCGATTGGCCAGTGGCCAAGTCATCCACAGCTCCGACCCGGGTGAAGATCCGATCGCTTAAACCCAACCGCGCTGACCGAGCGGGCACGAAACTCCCAATCTGCGCCATTAACTGGATCAAGCCAATCTGACGCAGGTAGCAACTTTTACCGCTGGCGTTGGGTCCGGTCAACACGACTAAATCCGTACCAGTAGGCTCCGTGGCTAAATCGGCGCAGTTCGGGACAAAGAAACCAGCAGGCATGGATTGTTCGACGACCGGATGGCGGCCACTCACAATCCTAATTTCCCGGCCAGCGGTGATTTCGGGACAGCAGTAACCTTGCTGCACCGCCACTTCGGCCAGTCCACACAACACATCCACCGCCGCAACCCGCTTGGCCATTCCCCGAATCTGTTCGGCGTAGCTAGAAACTTCGGTGCGCAGTTCACAGAAAATTTCGTGTTCTAGTTGGTTGACATCATCTTTAGAATTTAAAATTCGGGCTTCCCGCTCTTTGAGTTCGGGGGTGATGTAGCGCTCTTCATTAGTGAGGGTCTGCTTGCGCAGGTAATCATCGGGCACTTGATCGGCCTTGGCTCTGGTGATGCTGAGGTAGTAACCAAAACTTTTATTGAACCCCACTTTTAGATTAGGGATGCCGGTGCGCTCCCGTTCGACAGTCTCTAAATTAGCCAACCACTGGTGATCTTCCACTGCCGCTGCCCGTAGTTCGTCTAGCTGGCCGCTGATACTCCCCCGAATAATGCCACCTTCGGTTAATAGCAAGGGCGGACTTTCTACCAGATAAGCCTGGATTTGTTTACCGAGGGTGACAAGTTCGATCGGATACTGTTGAAGATTTTTTAAAAAGCGGGAGGTGGCACTAGCCACAAGTGCGGCTAGTTCTGGTAGACGGCTCAAAGAATCAGCTAAGGCTAGTAATTCCCGTGCATTGACCCGGCCAGCGGCGGCTTTACCGGTTAATCTTTCTAGGTCGTAGATATTTTTGAGGAGTTGTTGCAGATCTTGGCGCAGAAAAGTATTCTCGATCAGCTCCGCCACTGATGATTGGCGAGTCGTAATCTGTTGAACATCGAGTAAGGGCTGAGATAACCAACGCCGGAGGGCGCGACCACCCATGGCGGTACCGGTACGATCGAGCGCCCACAGCAAAGATCCGCGCAAGTTGCCATCGCGGGAGGTTTGGAAAATTTCGAGGTTGCGGCGAGATTGATAATCTAAGACCAAATAATCGGCTAGGGAATACGATCGGAGTAGTTGCAAATCCACCGGATTGCCCCGTTGGGTATCTTCTAGGTATTCCAACAGGCCACCCGCCGCTCGCACTGCCAAGGGCATTTGGTCACAGCCGGTGGCTTCTAGTGACTTCAGTCGAAAATACTCGAATAAGCGTTCTTGGGCTTCGCTGATTGTAAAGGGCTTCGGCGATCGTAAGGAATAGCAAAACTGATTAGGCAAGGCAGCCGGAATTTGGTCATTTTTTTCGCCGACCCGTAGTAGTCGATTGATATCTGGTGTGGCTGTAGGTAACAAGATTTCTGCTGGCTGGAGGCGTAATAACTCTTGGCTAAGAATTTCTAAGCCATTACTCTGGGTGGCAATGAATTCACCAGTAGAAATATCGGTATAGGCCAAACCCCAATGGTCGTTACTAATTACGATCGCCGCTAAAAAGTTGTTGCGCCGAGCGGTAAGCAGAGATTCTTCCATGACCGTGCCGGGAGTCAAAACTCTAGTTACTTCCCGGCGCACCAAACCCACACTGGCTGACGCTTCCTCCATTTGGTCGCAGACGGCGATCGCATAACCCTTCTCTACCAAGCTGGCACAATATCTGTCAACGGCATGGTGCGGTACCCCCGTCATCGGTACCCGGCCGACCTCTCGGCCACCTTCCTTGCTGGTCAGTACCAACTCCAATTCTCGGGCAATAGTCACCGCATCTTGGAAAAAAGTCTCAAAAAAATCACCACAACGATACAGCAACAGGGCATGAGGATATTGTTCTTTTACCGAGACAAAATGCTGAAACATCGGTGAGAGCAGTTTGATGTCGATCGCTCTGTAGTCGGCGTTATTGATCTGGTTTTGGGTAGTCCGCAGACCAGTCAGGTCTACAGCGTTTTCGGACTCAGCCATCAGGTTAGGAAGTGAAGTTTGCTAGCAGTATTCTAGTACTATTTGGTGGCGATCGATCTATTACCTCTCCAAATCAGAGGAACATCTCAAAAGCCTAGCGATTCTTCTCCTACAGGTAACTTTAAATTATCTATTCCAGAAAATGAAAAAAATTGTTCTACTTTTGAGTTGTTTGCTGGCGATGGACACCAGTACCACAGCCTATGCTGAAATGACAGGCAACAATAAACCAGCTAAATCAATAACCTTCAATTGCCTCACCAGAGGGTCGAGAGTAAATGTCATGCTCAAGGCAAACCAGACATACAGCGCCACTTCCACTGTTCAAAAAGTAGTGGGGGGAAACTATCAAACAGTTGGTTTAGCCTATCGATTTAAGACTGGTGGTCTCAAGGGGCAATCGATCATTAGACAAAAAGGTGGCATTTATTTGGTAACTACCAAATCCGAGACTAGAGCGGCTGAATTGGCAACATTTGATGCTGCTCTGTCTTGTACCAGAAAATAGTCTTAGTTATCTAGTTCGGTCTAAAAAAGTTGGAGGGGTTTCGTTCGGTTGATTTTGATTTTGTGTCATCGCCCATACAATGTATCCACAGACTACCGCCATGCCCACGATGGCTAAGGGAATTAATTTAGCAAAAACGTTCTTAGACGTGCCGCTATAAATAATTGTTTGATTACTTGGAGCTTTATCTTTTAGATTGAACTTAGCATCTAAATTTGCACCTGCATGATTTTCACTAACATTTTTGGTCACTGCTTGGGCACCTTCTGTCATCAGCTGGGCAATTAGCTGATATGCCGCAGTCCAGGTTTGTTTAACAGCTACATTCCAATCTTCACCTAGATGTTTTTCCAAAGCTTGCAGTAAAGAATCACCAATTAAAGGATAGTCAGTTAATACTGCTCCATACTCTACATGCCTTGCTCCCAAAGCTCTCAAAACTTCACGGAGAGTTTCTGTATTGTGAACATTGGCAATAACCAACTCCAATGATTGAATCAACTTGATTTTTTGTTGTTCCATGTTGGTGGCTGAAAACAACGGCAGTATTTGGGGATATTTATCAAACAAAATCCTGTAAAAAGTTGTTGCGAATTCATTAGATTGTGGCTCGATTTTAAGAAAGGTCGATAGTAGTAAATCGACATTTAAATTGTTTTCTTCTGTCCCTGATGTATTAGACATAGTGTTAGATAGGGGTAAACGATGAATAGAGCCACAGTAGAATCTAGAGCTTGTCTAACAGACGTAAGTCTGATAGTTATGTCTTGGAAAGTATTTCTTGACAAACAATTAGATTTTATCTGAATCTAGCCCAGCTGAAAGATTTATGGTAGAACGAAAGGCTTGATTGATGCTAGAGCACTATGACTTCTTTTTAGGCACTGTCGCCAGCTTAACTGATGAACAATCCTAGAACTTAGAGGGCATTACTGAAAAGAATCCACTATGCTGGTGCGGATATTTTAGTGGGGTTTGGGCGGAAATATAGATGTGAGCTGGTAAGTATGGTGCTAAATCCAGTAAAATATACGTTTTTCGCTGGGATTGTGGCCGCTTATGGAAAGCCTAAAGGGAAGAGACTTATTGGGAATGGCTGACTTGAGCAGCGCGGAGCTGCTCAAACTTATCGACCTGGCGATCGCCCTCAAAACGCGCCAAGTCAATCCCCAAACTCGTCAAACCTTAGGACTGCTTTTCACCAAATCGTCCACCCGCACCCGTGTTAGCTTTACTGCTGCCATGTATCAATTGGGCGGCCAGGTCATCGACCTTAACCCTAACTCTACCCAAATTGGTCGGGGCGAACCCCTACAGGATACGGCGCGGGTGCTCGATCGCTATCTCGATATCTTAGCAATCCGCACCTTTGCCCAGCAGGATTTAGAAGCATACGCCAAGTACGCCAAAATGCCGATTATTAATGCTTTGACTGATTTAGAACATCCCTGCCAAGTCCTCGCCGATCTCCAGACCATCCAAGAAAAATTTGGCACTTTGGAGGGCTTGAAGCTCACCTATTGTGGTGATGGCAACAATATGGCCCATTCCCTGCTGTTGGGCGGTGCCTTGGTGGGGATGGATGTGGCCATTGCGGCGCCGAGTAATTTTATGCCGAACCCCCAGATTGTGGCTCAAGCACAACAGATTGCTGCTCAAACTAATTCCCAGATTATGGTGACTACCGACCTCGCAACCGCTGTGCACGGTGCCCAAATTGTCTATACCGATGTCTGGGCAAGTATGGGGCAAGAAGATGAGGCAACCAGCCGCATTCCAGTCTTTATGCCTTATCAGGTAAATGCTACTTTGATGAGCTGGGCAGATCCGCAAGCAATCGTCTTACATTGTCTGCCCGCCCACCGCGAAGAAGAAATCACCGAGGAAGTATTAGAAGGCGATCGATCAGCCGTCTGGGATCAGGCCGAAAATCGTCTCCACGCCCAAAAAGCTTTACTAGTAGCATTGTTAGGCATGTCCTACTAGTGAAATTTAGGTTATTAAATACTTTGTACTAAAAAGTAGTTGATCTTAATAGTACTTAGGATCTATAGTAGATCCATATTCACATGGAAAGAATTTTGGTGAGACAGAAGTAACTCTTTTGCAATCTCGTGAGCGCGTCAATTCCAACCATTTTGGTTAGAAGTATTTTCTTCTAACTCAATCCCCTATTAGGAAAAGCTCATGGTATTGAACCCCAATTTAACAAAAGCCCAACAAGAACTATACGATTGGTTAGTCGGATACATTCGAGACCAGCAACATGCTCCTTCTATTCGGCAAATGATGATCGCGATGGGTTTGAAGTCCCCAGCTCCAATTCAAAGCCGTTTGGAACATTTACGTAACAAAGGCTATATTCAGTGGGCGGAAGGCCAAGCTCGCACCATCCAAATTTTAAAAAATAGTACTAGCGGTATTCCGGTGCTCGGTGCAATCGCTGCCGGTGGTTTAGTCGATCCCTATCTGGATGAAGTGGAAAGATTAGATATTCAGGGCTTTTTCCAGGGTGTTGATCATTTTGCCCTGCGGGTAACTGGTGACAGCATGATTGAGGACATGATTACCGAGGGGGACATGGTGATTATGCAGCCGGTCAAGAATGTTGAATATGTGAAGAACGGCACGATTGTAGCGGCTAGGGTTGATGGTCAAGGTACTACTCTCAAGCACTACCACATCGAAGGTAGTCAGGTAACACTGAAGCCAGCTAATTCCCAATACCTGCCGATCGAAGCACCTGCTGATCAGGTGGAACTGCAAGGTACTTTAGTGGGTATTTGGCGCGGCTATTAAGGAAGACAAAAATAAAATACTATCCTAAAATTTCGCCCTCATTCTCCAGCCTTTCTTCGGCATGTAGAGCAGAGAGCTACTGTGAACAGTTTTGTTTGGTTCAGGTTCGATGCAACGCTTATTCTTGCACTCTAACCTGGGCTGACTTCTGGTAAAGGCAGTCTAAAAATCAACAGTACTGAACAGAAGCAATGCTTTAGCTTAAGCCTCAGCACCACCAAAAAGCTTCTGCGCAGCGCGAGGTGCACGCGCATCAGCCGAGTTCATGACTTCAGCTTGGTCATTGATCATTTCACCAGGCTTGTTTTCTAGTACCCGCGTCGAGAGCGCAATCTTACCTGATCCCTCGTCCAAACTAATAATTAAAGCCTTCAGCTCCTGTCCGATCGAGAACACTACATTCAAGTCAGGGATATATTCTTGGCTGATTTGCTTAATGTGCAATAAACCAGTCGTACCATCAAAATCTACAAACGCCCCAAAGGGCTTAATGCTTACCACTTGACCACTGATCAGCTGACCAAGCTGAAGCCGACTAAAGTTTTCACTGCGACTAGCTTGCCGCTGAGACAATACAAACTTATTGCGCTCTTGATCGGCTTCAATAATCAAGGCTGTAACACTGCTCCCTACCAAAGAGTTCAAATCTCGCTCTGAAAGCTGCGACTTAGGGATAAAGCCCCGCAAACCTTGGAAATCGACAGTGACCCCGCCTTTATTCACACCCGTAACTCTGACAGTAATAGATTCTTTTGCTTCTTGAATATCGGCCACCTTATCCCAGGCATACTTAATTTGCAGTTGCCGCCGAGAGAGAGTCACTTGGCCATCAGCATCCTGTTCGCGAGCTACCAAAAAATCAAAATCTTCCCCGATCGGCAATAGTGTATCTAAATCGGAACCGACATCCTCGATCGATACAAAAGCCAAAGATTTTCCTTTAATGTCTATGTATGCCCCGTTAGTATCGTGGCTAAATACTTTGCCTTTGATCACAGTGCCTTTCTCGAAACTAACTGTTTCGGATTCTAAGGCTTTGGCAAAATCATCCATTGAAAAGGTGGACGAGGTAGATTTGGGTGGCATAGGACAACAAATATAAAATCAAACTGCACAGATCTAGCATACCCAAAACCCAGAGAAAAAGATTGCAGTTATCACTACCACAATGGTTTTATATCTGATAATTAGGTCTCTGTAGCTGTTGTCGGATTATAGCTCGATCGATCTATGGGCACCAGCGGGAATTAGTCCCAAGCCGAAGCATCATCAGCACCGCCAAATCAACTAGATATGATTACTTGATTTTAGGGCATAATAATTTGGTCATAATTTCTTCTGAAATTTCCAGAAAATATCCACGCTAGCAATTAATGGATATACAGCGAGACGGTTCATCTTAATATATTTTTATATATTTTACCGGTATAATCAAATTATATGTACAAAAAAAGTCGGAAGATATCCGCTGCCTCTCGTAGAAGGATATTCTTTACAGGGTTAGTATTAGCAGCACTGGCCTCGGTTGTAGGGATATTCTTTGGTATCAGCCAATTTATGGATGGCAAGGCGCAGACAGCATTTGCGAGCTTAGGTATAGCCGATTCTGTTGGCGTCAATCAAAAAGCCTTGGAAAGCATTCCGATCGAGTTTGAGGTACCCCGTAGCTACCAAGCAGTCACACTAGCCAGCGTACCAACCGCAGAAAAAGTAATTGCCCTCACCTTTGATGACGGACCTTGGCCAGTAACCACCGAAAATATTTTGGCGACTCTCAAGAAAGAAGATGTTAAAGCTACATTTTTTATGATTGGTCAGCCCTTGCGATCTTTTCCCGAAATTGCCAAAAAAGTTGTTGGCGATGGTCATGAGATTGCTAATCACACAGCCCACCACTGGTACCACAAAATGTCACCTCTAGTGGCGCAACGGGAAATCGATGATACAAATAAAATCATCTTGGAAACCTTGAACGTTAAAACCAATTACTTCCGACCACCAGGCGGTGTGCTCACCAATGGCTTAGTAGCCTATGCCCACAAACTGAATGATGCTGTGTTGATGTGGTCGGTAGACTCGGGTGATAGTAATCCTCGCCGCCCTTCGGTAGAAAAGATTGTCAAAAATGTGATCTCACAGGCTAAACCCGGTGGGATTGTGCTGATGCATGATGGAGGCGGCAAGCATGACAATACCGCCAAGGCTCTACCAATAATTATCAAAAAATTACGTGCTGAAGGCTATCGATTTGTAAATACTACGGAATTGCTAGAGATCACTCAAGTCACCACGCCAGAAGTAACTCCAGAGACTACAACCCCAGCTAGTCCGGCTACTTAAAACAGCATCGAAGAATATCAAAAAATCATGCTATCCGAAGGTCTGGTTTCCAGACCTTTTTTATTTAGAGTTGATCGCCATGCAGTTTCAAATTCAATCTGACAGCGATATTCCTGTTTCCAAACAGCTATATGACCAATTATTGTTTGCGATCGCTTCCCGGCAGTTTCCACCTGGTCATCGTTTGCCCAGTACGCGTCAGCTAGCGATGCAAACGGGCTTACATCGAAATACTATCAGCAAGGTCTATGGCCAGTTAGAAGCCACTGGCATGGTAGAGTCTCAAGCAGGATCCGGTATCTATGTACGCTCCCTGGGTCATGAAAGCGGTGACGTAGATTTGCCAGCTACTGAAATTCAGGAAAATGCTCTAGCACTGGTTAGTCAAAGCCTCAATACCCTGTTATTACAAGGTTCTTCGCTGCGTGAGGCTAGAGAGTTATTTCTGGCTGAAATTGACTGGCGATTGCGTTGTAGTGCGCGAGTCTTTGTCTCGGTACCCAAAAATGATATTGGAGCCGGGGAATTGATGACTCAAGAATTAGAGCAAACTTTGGGTATACCGGTGGAATTGGTAACGATCGAGGATTTAGATCAAGTACTGGCGCAAACTCATTCCGGAACGGTGGTGACCAGTCGCTATTTTATTACGGCAGTTGAAGCAATTACAGCAAAACGCAATGTCCGAGTATTACCAGTGGATCTCCAAGACTATGGCAAGGAGCTAGCCGTGGTCAAAAAGATTCCGAACAAAAGCTATGTGGGCATTGTTAGTGTCAGTATCGGAATTTTGGCGATCGCAGAAATGATTGTTTATAGTATGCGCGGCGACGAAATTTTAATTAGTACCTGCCAAGTTACTGATAGCTATAAACTAAAGGCAATCGTGCATCGGGCTAATATAATTATTAGTGATAAGGCTAGTTTGGCGCGAGTGCATAAGGCGATCGAACGGGCTAGTGATGATTTGATTCGGATCCCCAAGGTGATTGAAAGCGAAAACTATGTTGGGGAGAAGTCGATTAGTTTATTGAAGCGAGAGTTAGGTTTAGTTTAGGTAGAACCACGGATCTCGGAGCTGAAGTGGAGTTGCTATGTTGGAGGCAAACTTGCCTTTCATCACAGTCATTAGCTTTTGCATCTGCTATGTTTAACAAAATTTTTCTACTGCCTTTGGTGGCGATCGCTACTACAACTTTATTTTTCCCCTCGATAGTGTTCGCCAAGCCAGCTCAAACATCGGTGGTTGTGAATATCAATCTTGATAAAGATAAGCTAGAAATCAAAAAAATTATCGAAAAGAATATCAGTTCTATGAATACTGGCGATAGTGCTAGCTTCCTCAGTACCATTTCTCCAGTTAGCAAAGAATATAAAGAAGTTGCTAAAGATCCATCGAGCATAAAATTTTTACAAGCATTGGGACTAATTTATAGCGTCAAAGAATTTGATGACATCCAAGTTTCTAATAATCAAGCATCAGTCAAAGTTAAAGTCTTAGCTACGCTGGGTAAAACGGGGCTAATCCCTGAAATGGAGCGACTTAAAAAAGAGTCTGGGACTAAGATCGGCAAGGATGGTTCAGTTACAACGACTTCGATCCGTTCAAACGTTAATTATGATAAGCCTCAGGTCTCTACTGGTACTATTAAGTTAGAGAAAACTAATGGTCGTTGGCTAATTTTAGCCATGATTGGTAATAAGTTTCAACCAGTAGCTGGTTTATCAGTTAGTGATATTAGAGGAACTTCTAGATCTGGCCTAAAAATCATGGCTAGTGATCGCAAGATATTTCAGCAAGTTTTCGCCAAACATTTACGCGCTCTCAATCAAGAAAAGTTAGGCGACTACTTAGCCACTCTCGATGTCGCATCACCTAACTACACTGCAACTAAGGCATCGACATTAAAACTATTCAAAAACTATGACCTCAAATACGATCTAAAAACTGTCGAAATTGTAGCATTGAGTAAACAAGAAGCGGTAGTCAAACTGATTGCCAACGTCAAAAAAATCAAAGGTGGCGAATTCACTGATAGCCAACTGGTGACGATCAACACCGTCCGCAAAACTAATGGCCAGTGGCGCATCTATGACACCCAAGTAGAAAATATCAGTGCTCTCAATGCCCCAAAAGCCAAAGTTGCCAAGCGCTAATTAGCCAACTTGATTACGGAAACGGCTGGTGCTAATGGCTAATAACACCACCGCAAAACAGGCCAGTGCCAAAGCGTGCATCCAGATGACTTTCAGTCCTACACTGATAGTTGACTTCTATAAATGTCATTCAATGGGAAGATAGCCGATCAAGATCGAGTCGATCACTTTGCGCGTAATCTTTAGCTGTCATATCTTCCAACTTTACTACCGAGCCATCCACGGTTGTAAATCTTCCCGATGTAGGGAGTAGATTCAGCCACTCAGGTAATCGTTTATGCCATTCCATGTCTTTAGAGCAATCCTCTTCCTCTGTACAAATAAACCAGAAAAATAGTTCTACTTTTTTCTCATCACCCCAAGATGGTGCCGCCCTTACTCTGATTTCAACTAAAGCACGAAGAGCCTTACCTTCAGGGCTAGTTTTTTCGTGTTTGTCCTGCATTCGTTTTTGTAGCTTTTGAGCTAATTTATTAAAATCATCAGGAAAAGCAAATCGACTACGTTTTCGTGATAATGCCTCTCCCAGCGATCGAATATCTGCATCACTTTGGCATCCTGGTATTTTTTCCCATGTTGCAACAACAGCCTTTTCGATTGTCATCACTCGATCAAGGTCAGCGACCAAAAAGAGATCGGCAACTCCTGCAATATAAGAATAGTTGGGTCGCTTCAGTCTTTTAATTTCTGCCAACCATTCGGCATCAACTTCTACTAATGGCGAGATTTCGACGAAAGGGCGATCTTTACAAGAACGGACTAGATCGCATGTCTGAGTAACAATAACAAAACCTCTGACTGCTGACTCTGCTAAATCATACCAATTTAAATAGCATTAACGACGGATAGAGCATCCAGAATAAAGGGATATCCTGTAACGGAAGTAATAACTTCAGGAGTCAACTGCGCTAAAAGTTGTCCTAATTTGGTTTGAAGTTGCTCTAGGTTTTTAAAAGAAGCCCACCGTAAATCAGCTTTGAGGTATTGCCACAAGTGCTCAATCGGATTTAACTCTGGACAATAAGGAGGCTGAAACAACAAAATGATATTCTCTGGTACCACCAACTTCTTGCTGGCATGAAAACGGCCATTGTCCACCTGAATAATATTGAGGCTATCCGGATAAGCCTTAGAGAATTTATCCAAAAATATCTGAAAGCACTCAGTATCGACATGAGAAAATTGCAGAAAAAAAGACTCTCCTGTAGCAGGTTCCACAGCCCCATATAGCCAGAATGCCTTAAACAACCATTGCCATTCTCCAATTGGTTTGATTCCACAGGCTGTGAGAACTCTACCTACTAAAGTTTTTAGTCCAAAGCGACTCTCATCCTGAGCAAAATATCTAATAGGTCGATTGTTCTTCTGGTCGTGTACCATTAATAGCTCTAGGTCATCGGCGAGGTTTTTTTAAAAGCCTCTCTCTGCTCCTGACTTTGCTTGTAATGTCTAGGCCGTGCTACTTTCAGCTTAGCTTTGAGCCGATAACGAGTCATTTGATAAACTGCATGATACTCAGCTTCTACGCCTAATGTCTCGGCTAACCATTGTTGAACTGCTCCATAGCTCACAAAACCGTTTTCTGGCTCTTGCAAACGCTTCGATAAAGCCTCCTCTGCCCATTTGGGGATAATTCTTCTTCCTCCACCAGGTTTACTTTTAACTATTTCCAATGCGGGTAGTCCTTCTTCTCGATAGATTCTTAACCACTCTTGTAATGTGCCTCGATGTCTCCCTATGGCTTTCGCTATATTACTGATACTTGGTGCCTTTTCCTGTTTCAGCCAGTACAGCATTTGTAGGCGCTCTTTAACAATCGGTTGGCTAGCTTGACGTAATCGTTCGGATATTTCATCCAAGCTCTCTTTCACGATAATTGCAGTCACTCCAGCCATCTCAAATATCTCAATTACAACATTTTTAGTTTATCTTGTTTGTCACCTATTCAATTTAAATTGGTATCAGCATTGGCATCTGATTCTACAACGTCTTTAGAATCTGGTGTTAAGGGACGTTTCGGATCGAATCGAGTAATGAACCAGTGATCGTCTCCGATCGTACAATCCCCTTGAGACCATTTGCTCAAAGTGGAATCTATGGCTGAAATCCAACTGTCACGCTCATTGCTCGTCACTATTAATTTCGACTCCTCACACTTTTAGCCGCTCTCGATTTGCCCACTTCATGATGAATTGAATCTTGGAGGGCATCTACCAGATCTGCTGGATTTGGTGGTAGTCGCGACATTTCTGCGGCGGGTGATAGTTGCCCTAGTTTGGGTTTTGCTGGTGCATTACCCGCACCGAGCAAATGTTTGACTTGATCGTATTCACCTGCTGCAAGCAGATCTAGGTAGGATTTCCCATCATTAGCAATGTCCATCAGTAAACTGCGATTGCGACTGGAAATACTACGAGAAATGTACTCAACTACGTCCAGAATTCGATTTAATTTCTGTTCATTTGCAGAAGTAAGGGGTTGTCCACTTGCCCAAAAATGAACGCTACGGCGAGAAACATTGAAGAGGGTGGCAAGTTGTTCCCAAGTTAATCCACTTAATTTTCTTAATTCATTTATTGCTTGCTGCGTAGTTCTTCCTGGCGGAGTTGATAGTAATACTTGTGAGACAGTCGATCGTATTTCTACACCACTGGTGGTCATCTTTAGGGCAGCTGAAAGATGAAGATAGTCGGTTTCTCTCCTGACTGTTGTACTGTAATCGACAACAAAAATTGCAACATTTGATATAAATCTACTGTCTAATGCTGGTCTTTGGCACTTTGATAATAGTCTTTGATTAGTCGTTTTTTCTAAAAGAGTATTCATGATTAACCACCATAGCGTTGTAAGAATTCATCAGTTACTACCCAGCGAAAGAATGTATAAAGTCTCTCAGTAAAATTGTTAGCCTGTTGCATTAGAGATTCAACGCTGAATTCTTGGACTTTTACCGCAGACATATCTAGGTCGAGTATCCAACTACTCTCGGGAATAGCTTCTATTCCGTAGGGATCAAAAGTATAATTTGCAGGCATAACACCCCATCTGGCGGCGATTTGTGCTTCTCCTGATGGCAACAAAAATAATGATTCATGTAAAACTTGATGTACGTACTCCTGAAGATCGCTACAAATAATACCAGCCATTTCGGGTCTAATTAATTGAGAAATATCTTGCAAATTTTGACCGACAATCCGATCAATATAGCGCAGTCCCAATCGATCGATCTGCGACAAGCGAAAACTACTATGAAGTGTTACAAGTAAACTTTCTAACCGAGATAAAAAGTCACTGCGACTAGTATATTTAGTTGTCTCAATTGATACAGCACTACTTGCCAATGAAATCCGCCAAGTCCGATCTACATTCCAAAAACACCAAGTAGTCTGAGGTGTCGGAGGATTTACCAACACACCTTCAGTGTTGAATATTACGTTTTGGGTTTGGATTGGCTCTAAAATCGGATATTTTTCCCGAATTGCCTCTTGAAAGGGACCTACAAATTTTTGCTCCTCGATCGATAAAATCGGCGGAAACCTTACTTGCGCTATTGCTCTCACCAAAGGTGCATTTTTCAATGGCACTTCTAGCGGTGGTGGTGCGATCAGTGGATTTGTATTATTCACTGTAATACTTGCCTTTTGCGAGTTTCGCAGACATGTTACGGGAATGGAACATGTGAGTATTCGTATCATTCCCTAATATATGTATCTTATAACAGCAGTGTGAAATAAATTGTGAAGTTATTCAAAATAAGCTGTTTAACCGAGAATGTCACAAAGTACTGAATATCTATTGCATAGGTATTTCTAGCCAACTTGATTGCGGAAGCGGTTGGTGCTAATTGTTAATAGCACCACCGCAAAACAGGCCAGCGCCAGAGCGTGCATCCAGAGAGCCTCTAACCCGACACCTTTGAGCAAAATTCCCCGGACGATCGCAATGTAATGACGCAGCGGATTAAGCAGTGATAGGGTTTGGAAGAAAGTTGGCATCGTCTCGATCGGAGCGATTGCCCCGGAAAGTTGCACCATTGGCAAGTTGATGAAAAAGGTAGTTAACACCACTTGTTGCTGCGATTGGCAAACCGTCGCCAGCATAATGCCCACCCCAATTCCCACAAATACATACAGCCCAGATAAGCCCATAAACAACAGGAAGTTACCGCGAAATGGCACACTAAAAATGATGGTGCCGATGGTCAGTGCCAGTAACACATCACCCATCAATAAACAAAATAGGGGTACTACTTTAGCCAGCAAAATCTCCCAAGGTTCGGCTGGTGTCATCAAAAGCTGCTCTAAGGTACCGGTGTCCTTTTCTTTAATGACGGTGACAGAAGATACGATCGATCCAATCAAAGTAAGCACCAGACCCATCACCCCCGGCACAAAAAACCAACTACTAGTTAGCCCTTGGTTATAGAGAAAAACAACTTGGGTACTCAGAGGGGCGACCGCCCTAGGATTCAAATATTGTTGGCTAAACTGCCGCACAATTTGACTGATGTAGCCGCTAGCAATCCCCGCGGTGTTGGCATCTACGCCATCAATCACCACCTGAATGTCAGCCGCTTTACCAGCAGCAAGATTTCGGCTGAATTCTGGCGGAATCACGATCCCAGCAGAAAGTTGGCCAGTTTCCACTTGTTGGGCTAAAACATTTTCGTTCAACAGCAGCGCTTGGGCATCAAATACTCGATTGACAGTGAGGGCGGAGACTAATTCTCGACTCTCGTTGGTGCGGGCATAGTCCACGATCCCCAGCTTGATATGATTCACATCGGGGTTTAGGGCAAAGCCATAAATCAACAACTGAATTGTTGGTGGAATAATTAGTAAAACGATTAACTGCCTGTTCCGCAAAATCTGGTTAATTTCTTTGCGAACTAAAGCCCAAAAGCGACTGGCAAAAAAATGTTTAAAGATCATGTTAATCTCCTAACTGCATCCGACTGAGAGATTTCCGCGCCACGTTGAACAGCAACAATCCCAACACTAAAATCATCAGCAAGCTAAACCAGACTCCCGGCCAGCCCACCCCACGTACATAGGCATCACGGGTAATAGTAATAAAATAGCGGGCAGGAATAATATTAGAGACCAGTGACAGGGGAAAGGGAATATTGTTGAGGGGATAGATAAACCCCGACAGGAGTAAAGCCGTCAAGAAACCCACTAGTGATACTCCTTGGACAGCGGCATTTTGATTACTGGCATGGGCACCGAGCATAGTGCCAAACATCACACTGGTCGCCACATATAGTGGTGTGCCAATCAGCAGCGGAGTGGGGTCGCCAGCTAAACGGAGTTGAAAGATCAGAGCACCTAGGCCCATGGTGCCGATCGTCATTCCTAAGCCGACGATCGAATAGGCTAAAACCTTACCTAGAATCAATTCTTCAGCACTCATATCTGAGGCGTAGACTTGTAAAATCGTGCCCTTTTCTTTTTCGCGTACCATCGCGATCGCGGACAATAGGGAGGGGAAAATCCAAAGGACTACGGCATACACCCCCGGTACGATATAAAGCGATTCCTGTCGCCCCGGATTGAACCACAGACGGGTATGGGTGGTAATGGGAACTGTGTTAGGGATCAATTTTTCGGTTTGTAGAAAGGATTGAGTGATTGCTTTTATGCTGTTCTTAATCACCCGGGCGTTATTGGCATCGGTGCCATCAACTAAAACTTGGATTTCAGTGGGTTTTTCGGCGGTCAAATAACGGCTGAAATCTGGTGGCACAATTACTACAGCCTTAGCCATGTTTCGATCCAAGGCTATCTCAGCATCACCACTCCAGGCCACCGGGATAAACTGATTGGTAGTAAATAAGCGTTCGGTGTAGCGTTGACTCAAATTACTGCGATCGAAGTCTTGCACGACCAAGGGAATATCCTTGGCTTCTAAGCGAATCGCAAAACCAAAAATCAGCAAGGTTAGAAACGGCAGAACAAAGGCCAAAGCGAGGGTTAATTGATCGCGTCGGAACTGTGCTAGTTCTTTACGACATTGAGTAATAATGCGAGACATAGATATTAAGCCCTACATTTATTGACTAAAGGTGAAGAAATAAGGCTAGAAGATTTTAGAGTGATAAATCAGGGATAGATCAATATAAATATCAATCTTCGTTCTTACTGAATTTACATTTGTAAACGTAAATTCCTCCAACATTATCTAGTTCTAACGGACCTATTTTTTGAGGCTCATCAAATCTAAAACCAGCATTATCTAAATATCTCTCATATTCTTCACAAGAAACTTTGAAATCACCTATTCCTTTAATTCCTGATTCTAAAGCTGCTTGTTCTAAAGAGACAAGAACATGGTGTCCTTCTCTTTTAGCAATATTTATAATATGATTATGATAGTCTTCTAAAGCATTTCTTTTGTCATCTGTTTTATTTTGATCATATACCCTTAAAAATTCATCTCCAATAATAAATAATCCATTAGAATTTAAATTTCTTTTGACATTATCGAAATATTTTTGCTTGTCAAAATCGTGAATATGATGATCGGCGAAAGACGAAACAATGTAATCAAATTTTCCATTTGGGTCATACCATCTACTATCTTTGTGATAAACATTGATACGAGTATTGCGTTCACGGTGTTCAATATTTATTTCAAGTTTGTCGGCAACATCAGAAATAATTGTATTTGCGTTAAAACATTCTTTTATTTTGGATTTTAGAAGATGAAAACAATGCCAGTCGATTTCAATAATATCAAGCTTAACTAGACTATTTATGTTTTCAATTAGCCGAAGACTGAAGATCCCCGTGCCAGCTCCCATCTCTAAAATAGATATTGAATTATTATTCAACTTTTGGGAGTGATCTAAGCAGATATAAATCATATGTTGCATCATATCTTGATAGTAAGCATGATTTTCCTCATGCCTATCATAATCTGTTATATCAATATATGCAGACATTTCTATCGGTTTTTTCAAAAGTGTATTTGTCGATTGGAAGATTGTCTTACTCAGATCCTCAATAGTATTCGTTTCTATAATTATAGAGATATTGACAAGATATTTAAAATTTAAAATATGTTGGAATCTGTCTTCATATTCATTTATATGATCTTGATCACATGTGAAACAAATCCCTTTGTCGAGCAGATTATTTGCATCCTCATAAAGAGCAAGAATACGATCTCCATTGATTGAAGATTGTATAATTGAAAAATCAGTTGCATAATCTGCACCAACGATATCTAATAAATTTTTACTACTGATTGCATAAACTTGATATTTTCTAGAATGTACACTTAAAGTCTCATAAAAATTATTAAAATCTTTATCATCTTTAAAAACAAATATGCGAATATTTTCAGGTTTGGAAGTACGAAGTATTTCTCTACCTGCTAACTGTGACCAAAATTGTTCTTCCATATTAACTAAAGCGATAGCTTTAACTATTGGCTGTATATTAACATCATCTTGCAAAGAAAATAAGGAAGGTGCATAATAATAAGATGGAATTGAGTAGCTATTACTTATTTTCTTCGTTCTATTTTTGATATCTTGATAAGATTCTAAAATAATTTTATGGAAACATATGTTTTCCATTGCAACTTGATTTCTATTGTTGAGTATATCAATAGTTTTGCATATATCAACTAATGTTTTATTCAAATCATTAAAATATTTCAAAGGTGGTTTTTCATTCTTTCTTAGTAGTCTCTCTAATTCAGGATACCTATCATTTACCCACGTTCTACTAAAATTTGGATCATCTGTGATTTGTGAAACTAAATCTACCCAATCATTTATTTGATTCGCCGTTGTAGATTGATATCGATCTAGAGGGGTATATATATTTTCGTCTCCAAATTGAATAACATAAAGTCTATGAGACTGTCTTTGGTTTTCGTTATTTTCCTGTCTTGATTCTCTGCTTTCTATATATCCTTTGCCTGCCATGTATCCAGCCTCAAAATTGAACCAAGGACTAGTTAACACTCCAGGTGTAAAGCAAAAAATTCCCACATCAGATTCACTTAGTTTTTCCATAGTTGCAGAATACCATTCTGCTCCTCTTTGAATATCTCTAAAGGAAACCCATGCTTCGTAACCATTAATTGCAAACATTCTTTCGCTGAGAAAATCAGCGATTTCTCTACCCCATTTACCAGACCAAGATATAAAAATTCTTCTAGTTTCATTTGTATGCATAATCCAACCTCGTAATATGGTGTTTTAAGTTATCTGGATCTATTTAAGAACAATGAAAATAAATCATAAATACTAGTAAGTGAAATGATGAGATAAGGAAAAGGAATTGCTATTACTATGGGGACGAACGATTCTGCTTTTCTTAGCTTTTTGTACTTCTCGACATTAGAAGATTTTGTATCCCATTCTCTTTCAAAGCAGGGATATGGCAAGTTTTTCTCCATTTCACGAATAACTGTGAATTTGATAGAATTTAAATTTTTATAAGATGCTATATTTATCCACCACAAGATACAGATAAATGCACCAGTGAAACTAGTCATTAGCGTTATTTGCCTACTAGGATTGATAACAATACTATCTTTGAAGTAAGGAAGGGATGAAAATACTAATAGGCCTGTCAAAACAGAAAGATAAAAACTACTTATCTTGGTTCTTCTCTCCGTGACTCTATCTGCCATTTCGATACAAATTTTATACTGCTCAATTAAATGATTTTGCTCTCTTTCAGATATTTTATGCAAAGATTGTTCTACAAAAGAAAGATAAGCCTGCATCTCTTCATGACAAAGCAATTCTTCTTGTTCTAGTAATTTATTGGAATCGCTGGATTCTTGTAAAATAGCCACTCTTTTTTGCATAATTGTAGATGCTCGAAAAATTGGTATTTCGCCATCTAAATCAAGCTGAATCATTCCTTTATTTAGCAGATCAGGCAATAACTTACTTACTTTTGGTGGTAAAGGATAAATCATAAAATTGCAGGTGATCTTGTCTGTATCTATAGTAGATTTTACCTATTATAGGAAATAATATAAGTACATCACTGTACTGGGACTATATTGTTAGTTTTATTTACAAATAAACTCGATGTATTGCCACTTAGCTATTCGGCAGCATGTCCACCCGCTCCTGCCCGTTGGACGACGCTAATGAAAGCATCTTCGAGGGAAAAGGGCACCGGGCGAACTGATTGGACTTGGATCTGGGCATTATCTAACAGGGATTGGATTTGGGGGATTTCGCGATCAGGATGATCTAGCACCACATGTAACCTGTCGCCAAAGATCGATACCCGCCAGCTCTCTAAATAAGACCTCAAAACATGGGAGGCTTGTTGATTACGACTTACCCGCAGTTCGACCAGCTGCCCCCGTTGGGCAGCTTTGACTTCGCTGGGTGAACCTTGCAGCACCACTTCTCCAGCGACCATAAAGCCCATCCGGTTGCACTGCTCGGCTTCTTCCAGGTAGTGGGTGGTGACAAGGACGGCAGTACCACGCTGGGCTAAATTTTCAATTAAGCGCCAGAATTGTCGCCGCGCCAAGGGATCGACGCCAGAGGTTGGCTCATCCAGAAATAAAATTTCCGGTTCATGCATCACCGAAGCGCCAAAGGCCACTCGCTGTTTCCACCCCCCTGGTAGCCGTCCGGTCAGCATTTTCTCTTGTCCGACTAGGCCGCAAATCTCCAGCACCCAGTTAATTTTCTGCTGGCGTAGCCTGGTGGGTACTTCGTAGATGCCGCAATAAAATTCTAGGTTTTCCACCACGGTCAAGTCATCATAGAGGGTGAACTTTTGGCTCATGTAACCAATCCGTCGCCTTAGATCGCCATTACGCAGATCTTGAGTTTGTCCGGCTAGGGACAGTTGGCCACTGCTGGGCGGCAGTAATCCACACAGCATTTTAATAACCGTAGTTTTGCCAGCACCGTTGGCACCCAGTAAACCGTAAATTTCACCGTAGTGAATGTCCAAATTCACTCCTTTGACTGCCCGAAAATTGCCAAAGGTTTTGTGCAGATTTTGGGCACCGATGGCGATCGATCGAACATCATCTGATGATTTATTTTTGGTCAAACCAGATCTGCTCACCAGGCCGGGTAAAGGAATAAACGGCGGATCGGAGCCTTGCTGGCGCAGCCGGGTCACAAAGACATTTTCTAGGGTGGTTTCGGTGGTTTGAATGCTATCCAGGTCAAAGTGCGCCAGTGCTAACCGAATTTGTCTTTCAGCAGCCTGTGGATCGGCCACTAAAACATCTAGTCGATCGCCAAAGGTTTGAACATCGGCAATGCCGGTGCGATCGAAGTCCACTAAGTTTAATAGCGCCTGTTCGATGGCAGCAATTTTTTTAGTCCGGATTTCCAAACGTTGTAGTCCCAAATTAGCCCGCAGTTGCGGTAGGGTACCAATTTCTTGGATTTGCCCTTCGTACATCAGCGCAATCCGATTACAGCGTTCGGCTTCATCGAGGTAGGGTGTAGCCACTACAATTGTCATACCAGTGTTGGCCAGTGCTGCTAACACATCCCAAAACTCCCGCCGAGAAACCGGATCCACACCAGTGGTTGGTTCATCCAGTAGTAAGATTTGGGGCTGGGGAATCAGCGCACAACACAAGGCTAGTTTTTGCTTCATACCCCCAGAAAGTTGACCGGCTAACCTGTCACCAATCTGCTCTAGTCCCATTAATTTTAGGTACTGCTGTCGCCGTTGCTGGAAATCTTCCTCCGCTACCCGCCGCAGCCCCGCGACATAGCGGAGATTCTCATCAATGCTCAGATCCAGATACAGGGAAAATTGCTGGGTTAAGTAACCGACATTGAGGCGAGCGTTGCGCGGTTTCTTGCCTAAAACATCAATGGTGCCTGCGGAGGCTTCCATTACGCCGCCGAGGATGTGGAAGGTGCTGGTTTTTCCGGCTCCATCGGGTCCGATGAGGCCGAAGATTTCGCCGGGATAGACCTCAAAGTTAATTCCTTTGATGGCTAGCAATTTGCCGTAGTGTTTTTGTAGTCCGGTTACTTGAATGACTGGGGGAAGGAGCGATCGATCAACAGCCAGATCCCTGGTTAGTTCAGTTGCTGATTCCAGCATGGCCTTACCTCATATTTCAGAACTGCTACTTCAGATCGATCTCAGCCTCGGCAGGCATGCCGGGCTTAGCATAGTCGCGGTCTTGATCGATCGATAGTTTGATGCCAAATACTTGGCGGACTCGATCTTTTTTGAAGTAGATATTTTCGGGGGTGAAAGAAGCTTTGGGATCGATCGAACTAACTTTCGCGGTCAGTGCTTGTTTCGAGTCGGTATCCAACAAAATGCGAGCGGTTTGACCGATATGAATTTTGCTCAGATCCCCCTCTGGTACATAAGCACGTAGATACACGGTTTTGGGGTCAACCACTGTTAACAGAGTTTTGCCAGTGGCGACGACAGCTCCCGGTTCCAGAGTCCGAGACTGTACCACCCCGGCCACGGGCGACTTCACCTGAAAAGAATCCAGGCGTTTTTGGACTTGTTGTTGGCTAGCTACGGCGTTTTGAACCTTAGCTTGAGCTGCGGCTAGTTTGGCATAAGCCTGTTGTTTTTGCTGCTGATAGGCCGCCAGTTGGCTGTTCCGAATAACTGGATTCAGTTGAGTAGATTGGTTTTGGGTAAGACCACCTTGAGAGGCGGTAAATTGATCGCTAGCGGTTTTTACCGCTGCTAGGCGCACGGCCAGACCAGCCCGAGCACTATCCAACTTGGCCTGGGCAGTGTCAGCAGTAGTTTCAGCTTGGTCAAACTGTTGACGGTTGACGGCTCCTTCTTTCACCAATTGGCTGTACCTGTCGCGATTTTTTTGCGCCAATTGCCATTCAGCCCTGGCCTGTCTAATTTGAGCCTGCGCCTCGCCCACTTGGGCTTGGGCTTGGACAAGTTGAGCCTTAGCCACCGCTACTGTGGAATTGGCCTGGTCTACTCGCCCGCGCGAATCCCCCTTGGACTGGGCTAAGTTGGCCGCTGCTTCTTGAATACGGCTATCGGCCACGGCCACTTCTAACTGGGCTTGCGCCGCTTCTTGCTTAACCGAATTGACCTGAGCCGCCGCACCTTTGAGCTGCTCGTTCACCTCTAAATCTTCAATTTTGGCGACCACTTGTCCAGCCGTCACCAGATCGCCTTCCCGCACTAGGATCGCCACGATCCGGCCACCAGTTTTAGCGGCGATATCGGTTTCATCAGCTTCAATCCGCCCACTGACCGGGATGAATGTAGCGGCTGGTTTAGGCGCAAAATACTGCCAGCCGCAATAGCCCACAGCCAGCACTGCGACCATCGGTAGCAGGAAACGCAGCTGGAACTGACGCTGGGGCTTAGTCAACGGCTTTTCTTCGAGTACCGTTACTTCAGCATCAACAGTTGATGAAGGCGAACTTTCTTCGAGTACAGTCACCTCAGAATCAGTCGTTAATGCCGGAGCATCTGGTGAACCGGTGGATTCAGGAGTAGAAAAAGTTTTATTCATACCAACTATCTCTAAAGATGTCAGGCGATCGAATCATCCATCTAATCATACTAGACTGTCTAGTATGATGAAATGAACTATGCAAGAAGTTAACATCAGGCCGTTAGATACCATCAAATTAACCTCTGTTGATAGATAATTGGCTTATGCCGAACCAGAACACTGCTCTCGCAGCTCCTCTCCTGCAAAACTCCGATATTACGACCTATACGCCCAAGCAAGAAGCGATTTTGCAGGGAGCCGTACAGATGTTTTTGCGATCGGGTTATGCGGGTACCAGTATGGATCGAGTCGCTGCCGAAGCCGGGGTATCCAAGCAAACGATCTACAGCAATTTTCAGGATAAAGAAGGGTTGTTCAAAGCCCTGATGGAACGAATGACGATCCGGCGGTTTCAGCAGGCATTCCATACGGCCACGCTGCAAGGTGAACCAGAAGTACTGCTGCGGCAGTTCGCTGAAGCCTATCTCAACAATATTGTGGATGAAGAATACGTAGCGCTCTTTCGGCTGATTTTGGCCGAGTCAGCCCGCTTCCCCCATTTAGCCAAACTCTATAGCAGCACAGTGATTCAGCAGGGGCGATATTTGGTGGCTGATTACTTTCGGCGGCACCCCGAACTGGGCTTTACCGATCCAGAGGCGATTGCTCAAATATTTGTGGGTTCGCTAGTTTCTTATGTGGTGGCGCAAGAGATTTTTTATGGCAAAGAAACTGTGCCTTTATCACGCGATCGACTGATTGATAGCTTAATGAACTTGATGCTTGGTCAACGTTAATCGGACAGACTATTGAAGAATATACTTAACAAAAAGTCCACCTGACCAATCAAGTCTTAATTTACGCCATGATGACTGAGCCAGAAGTTACAATTCGCCCCAATTATCTATCGCCAACCGCCGCCACCGACCTATACCTACAATTACGCGATCGAATAAATTGGGATGAACGGATCAGTGCCCGCAAAACCGCTTGTTTCGGTCTACCTTATAACTACTCAGGCTTAATTTATGCCAGTCAGCCAATGCATCCATTGCTCCGGCCTTTGTGCCTACGATTAGTAGAAACATTGGGATTTGAACCCAACAGTTGTCTGATTAATTACTACGAAGATGGTCGCTCCAAGATGGGCTTCCATTCCGATGAAATAGATAATCTAGAAGACGGCACCGATATTATCATTATCTCTTTGGGTACCGAGCGGAAACTTTCCTTTCGATCGAAAGCTGATTATGCCCAACGCTGCTCCTATTTGTTGCCCCATGGTTCGTTGTTGTATATGAGCCAACGCACCCAAGAGTTTTGGAGCCATGCCCTCAAAAGAGCAAATGTGACCGAAGGACGCATTAGTCTCACTCTTCGCCGGATCGTTCCCACCCCGTAATTATTCGCCAGTAATCGATAAACCCTCCACCCACACCATTGGACAGAGACCACCAGAAGTTAACTCGGCCTCTGGTGCCACATAAACAATCTGCTTCAACAATGTCAAAAAGTCTCCCGCAACAGTGGCGGCATCAATGCTGACCTTCTCACCCTTATTTATCAACCAGCCATCAAAAGGTAACGAGAAAGAACCTTGGAGAGATTGCACACCAGCATGGAGTGCCTGTAAATCATCAATCAAAATAACATTCTCAGCCTCAGCTAAACTGTAAGTCTGGGCGGCTGGCTCGTCACTGGCATAGACATGATAGAAATGCGGTGAAACGGTGATTTTAGAACCCATATTGGCATGACCAGTCAAAGATGTTCCCAGCCGTTGGGCAGTACCTGCACTGTGGATAAAACTGCTAATTATGCCTTTTTCTAATAGCGTCACTCGTCGGGTGGGGGTGCCTTCGCCATCAAAGGTATCGGCTCCAATATTGTCAGGGTGTAGGGCATCATCAGCGATCGATAACAACGGTGAGGCGATCGACTGACCCAAGGATTCTGGAGTGGAAAGGCTTTGCTTATCTAAAATGCTTTGGGCATTAAAAATATTAGAGAAGGCTCCCAGCAAGCTGAGAAAGGCTTCTGGCGCAAAAGCTACCAAATATTTACCGGTGGGAACTTGCTGATAATTCAGGTGGCTAATGGTTTTAGCCGCCGCTTCAGCTATGCACTCGGCAGTTTTGAGTTTCTGGAAACTCTCACTCATCTCAAAAGCGCCAGCACTGCGCGGCTTTTTGCCCTCTTGCTCGGTCTTGGTATAGAGATAGATCGTTGATAAGGAGCGGGTTTCGTGGCGATTAGCGCCTTGACTATTTAAATAAAAATGCTCGACCTGGCGCTGGCTAAGGCCGTTGTACGGTACACTCTCGATCGCTTCATGAGCTGCCAGTAATTCTTTCTCGGCAGCAATCAGGCTCGCCACCAATTCCGGGACAGTGGCTGGCTCAGCTACTTCTAACTTTACTTCTGCTACTGGGGCGGTGGATTCGGGGCTAAAGTCGGGAGCATGTTCTTTAATACCAAAGAAACTAGCTTCGTAGGCTGTTTTCAGAGCTAGTTCCAAACCAGTGGGGTCGATATCAGTGGTGCTAGTAGTACCAACCGTATTTTCTTCATTCCAGACCCGCACCGTCACACCCGATCGATTAGAGGCTTTAACTTGCTTTGATTCGCCACGCTCCACCTGCACACTAGTTTCATCTACAGTAGAACCGTAAATATCAAACTTTTGGATGCCCAGTTTGGTAGCAATAGTTTGGGCGGTGGTAGAGATGTCAGTGATATTAACCATGTCAAGAAGGTCGCTGCGAGGTAATTACTTACATCTTAACGAGCTGCACCAATGAAGATCAACGCCTTACTTTTTGATTTCTTCTAGCTCACTGAGCCGAAATGTCACTAGTTTGTCCCAGTTACCGTTTTCAAAAACAACGGCTGCTTTGCCATCGGTAACTCTTTGCACAAAACCTTGAAAGTTATAGTAGGTATCGTTCTTGTTGATGATTTTGACGACAGAACCGGGGAGAATCATAGGGGATTACTGTAACTGCTGCTGCCACTGTACCGCAGTTGACACGGTGCAATCAACCGCAGATATGGCCAATTATTGAATTCTTAGACTGACAAGCTCTGCTGAACAAATTTGACTGGCCGGATTAGATGCTTGTTACCATATTTGCGAGTGAAGGTAATGGCCGTAGCTGGTAGGTTGTCGCGAATAATCGCTGGTTTTACCGAGAGTAAATTAATCATGGTGATATTCTTCCTTTAATAAACTTAGTTTTAAACTCTGTGGCAATATTACTAGGGATCACAAATTTTGCTAGTTAAGTTTTAGACTGACACTGGAAAATGAAAATCCCATGAAATCTTCAGGAAATTTTAGCCTATAATGCAGGGTTGTCGCCGATTATCACATCCTATGCTTTTACCACACCATCGCCTTGCTGTTCTACTTCACGATGGGATTAAAGGCAATCAAGGTAAGACGGGGTTGACAGTTCTCCGTTATAGTCCTAACCCGGTGGTAGTGGTGATCGATCGAGAGGCCGTCGGCGAATCGGTGGTCAAGAATACTGGCATTCAGCGGGAAGTGCCGATAGTCGGTGATATCACGGCGGCTTTAGCCTACCAGCCCGATGCCTTGGTGATTGGCATCGCTCCTTCCGGTGGTTTAATTCCTGATGATTGGTGGCCAGAGTTGCAAGCTGCGGTCAGCAGTGGCATTTCGATCATTAATGGCTTACACACTAAGCTGAACAGCCATCCGCAATTACCAGCACTCCAACCTGGTCAATGGATTTGGGATGTGCGCCAGCCACCGAGCACCATCCGGATTGGTAGTGGAGCAGCCCAAGATTTGACCTGCCAAAGAGTTTTGATGGTGGGCACCGATATGGCGATCGGCAAAATGTCTACCGGTTTAGAACTCCAAAAAGTTTGTATAGCTCAAGGTATTAAGTCGAAGTTCGTGGCTACTGGCCAAGCAGGTTTGATGATTTCCGGCTCGGGTGTGGCCTTGGATGCGATTAAGGTTGATCATGCCGCTGGATCGATCGAACAGACCATTCTGGACCATAGCCCCGGTCAAGATCTATTGATCGTAGAAGGGCAGGGTTCTATTCTTCATCCTGGTTCTACCGCTACTTTGCCGCTGTTGCGGGGCAGCCAGCCCACTCAGCTAATTTTGGTGCATAGAGCAGGTCAAACCACGGTCAGAAACTGCCCCCAGATCACGATCCCACCCTTGTCTGCCGTCGTACAGCTTTATGAACAGCTGGCCAGCGCTGCTGGCGCCTTTAAACCCGCCCCAGTAGTAGCCATTGCCATCAACGGCGTAAATCTTGGTGATGATGAATTGCGAGCATATCTCGATCTAGTCACCCAAGAAACAGGCTTACCCTGCACCGATGCGGTACGGTTTGGGGCAGAGCCACTGTTAGCCGCAATCTTAGCCAAAAAACCGAGTTAGCTAAAAAATAGCAACTAGCTATTGCATGGGAAAAGAAACTGTTGCTGACTGCCCAATTAAGAAATTTTGAGCAGTCGTAAAACTGACCTCTACTTTTTGCTTGCGCTGGTCGGGCAGTGGTGTGATAGAGACAATTTCACCAGTGAATTTCTGACCATCGGTTACTTGTACGATCGACTTCGAGCCTACTTGAAGTTCCGGTGGCAAGGCTGCCTCCACGTCAGTAGAGACTTTTAGGCTACGGGCAATTCCCATTAGCTTGTTACTAGTAAAGATTTTAGTACCATCTTGAACTAAAAGGTCTACTACATGACCAGACTTATTGGCAACAACATCTACTGATAACGGTTGGACACTAGCGATCGTACTTACCTGCGGGATTGAAGCTGTATCACTTTTCTGCCGTAAAGATTGCAAGTTATTCGTTAGCTGCTTATGGCTGAGCTGTTCTTGACGCAGCTGTTCTTCGAATTTACGTAAGTTATCTTCCTGGTTTAGCTGTTGTTGAACGTCAAAACCTGGAGATGTCACAGACGGAATATCAGTCGGTACTTCTCTAGTCTCTTGAAAAGCGAGTTGAGCATTTTCATAGTTTGACCGAGCATATTCCATTTCTACTCGAGCACTTTCCACCTCAGCCACCAATCGCTCACTTGGTTCACGAGCAGCACCACGTTGCGCCGTAACATTCATCTGTTTCCGTTGATAAATGATTTGTTGGCGCTTATAATTAGCCTTCGTTGACTGAACCATCTCTTTTTGTTGCTGAATCAAAGCAATTTGATTGGGTGGTTGTTGAATACGTGAGCCGTTGGCAACGCTAGAGCGCAACAAAGCAATTTTTTTCTTGTTACTGCTAATTTCTTGTTGTAAGTTACCAATTCGCTGTTGGGAAAGTTGCTGTTGCTGTGCCAGTGCTTTCTGTTTTTTCAATAAATCTTGCTGCTCCGCCTCAGAATTTGGTGATTTTGGAGCTGGACGAGCTGGTTCGGCTTCCACACTGCGGATCGCTAATAAAGATTCACCAATTTTTACTTGCTGGCCAATTTTCACTTTAATGTTCTGAATCAAGCCTGAAGTAGTAGCATTAACTGGCACTACTTGGGCTGGCTCAATCTTGCCGGTGAAAAGAATATTAGACAAGGGCGAAGGTTGCTCAGATTTCGCTGCGGCCATCGTTTCTGGAGGCACTACCTGACGCAGATATTGACGGAGCCAATACAGACCCCCACCCAGGCTCAAGAGAGCGATAACTATTGCTGGTACTTTCCGCCAGCGTGGCGATCGAATGCCTGAACTGACAGAAACACTGATCGGCACCACGTCTATCAACATTTCCGATGCTTGAAGTTCCTCAAAATTAGAAGAATTTCCCGGGGGAATATCTGGCTTGGTGTGAAAGCCAGTGAGTGTCAAAACTCCTAGATTTGTGGTCTGCCCTGCTTCCAAATCTGTTGACTGGTCTGAAAATAAGTCTGAAGCAATATCTGTAGGCTGATCTGAGAACAAATTTGTGGACTGGTCATCATCATTTTCTTTTTCGCTCAATCCCAACGGCTTATCAGCCACTGATGCCTCCGGAGTAGTTGGGGAATTTCCTTGGTAGACATAGCGTACTGTTCGTTGAATTTCTTCAGCAGATGCACCTTTGAGCAGATAGCCTTTGGCTCCGGCCTGCATTGACCGCACCACATATTCACTATTGTTGTGGCTACTGACAATCAACACCTTAACTTTCGCGCCTAGTTCCCCCTGGGCAATCATCTTGGTGGCCGTGGCTCCATCTAGACCGGGCATTTCCATATCCATCAGCACCACATCCGGCTGAAGCTGCTGAACTAGTTCGATCGCCTGCAAGCCACTATCAGCCATGCCCACAATGTCAAAATCGGTAGCTAATTCGAGGATTGATTTAAGCGTTTCTCTAACACTCTTTTGGTTATCTACTAGTAGAACGCGAATCATTGACGCTCCCTGAAGTGGCCTTCAATGTCTGAGTACATGGATCAAGACAGTACTTCGTATTAAAATCTATACCATTTTAGCTTGTTGCACACCCCTCACGACGATCCGGCTAGCAATGCTTCAAAATTACAGCTGGTTGACGGATGAAGTTTTGAGTCAGATCGCTGAAATTATGTCTTGGATCAACATTTCTCCGTAAAAGTAACTCAAAAAAGTGATTGTCAGTTACCGCCGGACAGCAATGAGGAAAAAGTCTATGATTTGAGATGGGTTCCTTACGTCTTCATATGTCTTCTACCTCGGTAAATGCTGTACAGTCCGATATTCATCAACCACGAGAGACAGACTGGCGGCTGTTTTTGCGCCTGATTCCCTACGCCCGGCGCAGCGGTTCGCTATTATTCTTTTCACTGCTGATTATGGTGCCTTTGGCGGTATCTAATGCTGTCCAACCTTTGCTCATTGGTCAGGTGATTTCCCGGATTCGGCAAGAGACTACTTGGTCGTTTATTAGTGCGATGGCTTTGCCCGATGCCCTCAACTCCCTGACGCTTATTTTGATGGTGACGGTGATGATTAGGCTGGTCTTGTCGGCAATCCAGGGCTACACTGTTCAGCGGATTGGCCAACAAATCACCGCCGATATTCGTCAGGATTTATTTGATCATGTGACTTCTTTGGGAGTGCGTTTTTTTGATAATACGCCCGTGGGTAAGCTAATTACCCGGCTCACCAATGATGTAGAAGCTTTGGGCGATGTCTTCACGACTGGCGCGATCGGGATTGTCAGCGATTTATTTTCGTTGGTGATTTTGGCAGTGACCATGTTTTTTACTCAGTGGCAACTGGCAGCGGCTCTGACCGTGATGTTGGTACCGGTTAGTGCCTTGATTGTGTATTTTCAGTATGAGTACCGCAAAGCCAACTACCGCGCCCGGGAAGAATTATCGACGATGAATGCTACCCTCCAGGAGAATGTGACGGGGATGAATGTGGTGCAGCTATTTCGGCGGCAGCAATATAACGCTGAGCAGTTTCGATCGATCAACCAAAGATATGTAATTGAGGTAGACAAAACCAATTTCCACGATTCGGCTATTTCGGCCACGTTAGAGTGGATTTCGCTGGTGGCGATCGCCGTGGTGCTGTGGTTGGGAGCCGACATGATTGTAGGCAAACAGGTAGATATTGGTACCCTATCGGCGTTTATTATCTTTGCCCAACGGTTATTTGAACCGCTGCGCCAGTTCGGCGAAAAATTTACCGCGATCCAGTCTGGGTTTACAGCGGTAGAGCGAGTTAGTGATATTTTGCGGGAGCCGATCGAGATTAAAGATATTCAAAATGCCACGGCCTTAAAATTAGCTTCGCAGTTTGCCCACCCCGATCAAGGCAGTCGTGGCGAAATTCAGTTTGAGCATGTCTGGTTCGCTTACAAAGATGATGATTATGTCATTCAAGACCTAGATTTTACGATTCGTCCCGGCGAAAAAATCGCCTTGGTCGGTCCTACTGGCGCGGGTAAAAGTACTATTGTCCGGCTACTTTGTCGGCTCTACGAACCCACTAAAGGCCGGATATTAATTGATGGTATAGATATTCGCAACTTGCCACAGCAACAACTGCGCCGCTACCTGGGCGTGATTTTACAAGATGGTTTTCTGTTTGCCGGGGATGTCAAAAGTAACATCACCCTAGGGGAAAACTACTCGATCGAGGATGTCCAGAAAGCCGCCCAGATTACTAATATCGATCGACTGCTGGAAGATTTACCCCAAGGCTATAACACTCAGTTACGAGAGAGAGGAACAAATCTTTCTGGCGGTCAAAAACAGCTGCTGGCCTTTGCTCGCGCTGCCATTCGCAACCCCAAGGTATTGGTACTCGATGAAGCCACCGCCAACTTAGATGTGGGCACCGAAGCCTTAATTCAAGATGCTCTCAATAAACTACTGATCGATCGCACCGCCATTATTATTGCCCATCGCCTCTCGACCATTCGCTATGTCGATCGGATCTTGGTTTTAAAGCAAGGTTCGCTAGCCGAAGCGGGTAGTCACGAGGAGCTAATCCAAGCTGGGGGACTCTATGCCAGCTTACATCAACTCCAAATGCTGGGAAGCTAGCTATGCCAACCATGCCGATCGGTCCCGCCAGCATCAAGATTCCGAAGCGAGGAATGCCAGTGACGATTATCACCGGTTTTCTAGGCAGCGGTAAAACAACCTTGCTCAACCATATTTTGACTGGCGAACATGGTTTGAAGATGGGGGTGCTGGTCAATGAATTTGGCGAGATTGATATTGACAGCCAACTATTGGAATCGATCGAAGAAGGCATGGTGCAGCTCAGTAATGGCTGTATTTGTTGCACCATTAATGAAGATTTGGTAGCAGCAGTGTTTAAGATGCTCACCAGTGAGCAAAAAATTGATTATTTGGTAATTGAAACTAGCGGCATTGCTGACCCGGTGCCGATTATAGCCACGCTAAAAAATTCGGATCTGCGCGGGCTGACGCGCTTAGATGCGGTTGTAGGTGTAGTGGATGCCATGAACTTTGATGCTGAGTACTATCACAGTGATGCTGTTCGGAATCAGCTGATTCATAGCGACTTGTTGCTGGTTAATAAAATAGATTTAGTCGATCGAACGCAGTTAGGTAACGTGCAAGCTAAATTAGCAACCTTGAAAACTGATGCCATGGTAATAGAAACCCAGCGGTGTCAGGTGCCGCTATCTTTGCTCTTGGATGTACAGCTGGCAAGTTTGGATAGTAATACGGTGGATGATCATGCTCACCATCAGCACAGCGATCATTTAGCCGCTGACCATTGGATGTCGATCGCCTTTGAGTTCGATCGACCATTGCAAATTGCCAAGTTTCAAGAATTCATCACAGGCTTAGCTGATAATATTTTTCGCAGCAAAGGAATTTTATGGTTTCAAGAAAGCGAGCAACGTCATGTTTTTCAGCTCTGCGGCAAACGCTATGACATCAATAGTGACAATTGGCGAGGCACACCAAAAAACCAAATAGTATTCATTGGCAAGGGTCTAGATGAGCAAGCCATTGGCCACAGCTTACAAAATTGTCTGGTCAAAAACTAACCAAGTTGAATCTTTAGCTTTTGTAGTTCTTG
This sequence comes from Synechococcales cyanobacterium VAR_4_metabat_354, assembly GCA_031414775.1. GTDB lineage: Bacteria > Cyanobacteriota > Cyanobacteriia > Cyanobacteriales > Chamaesiphonaceae > JAAFHZ01. Next base: position 192,193 of record JANOQI010000062.1, on the reverse strand, counting down.
TCCAATTCCTGATGGGGTATATCCTTTGCTGAAAGCCAACGAACTATCCAAAGAAACATCAGCTGGACGCGGCGCAGCCATCGGTACAGTTGCTTGTAAACAGGGTTGTAGCAGGTTCACTGGTAATTGCCATGTTTCCACCAAGTGTTGTCCAAATTCATAGCGCGATAAACGTTCTTGACCCCCCAAATGCCAACAGGAGATATCCGAAGCTAGAGCCAGCAAAATTCCTTGAGCGATCGATTCCCCACTAGCCGGGGTTCTGTATTCGTCGGTAAAAAGCTGGAGCGGTTCACCCTGGCGCAACTTAGCCACAAATCCTTGCAAAAAGCTGGGCGCATGAGGCGTAGCCCCAAACATTAAAGGCAACCGACAAATGATGGCTTGAGGATAACGCGATCGCATACCCTCTTCAGCTAGAACTTTATGCTCGCCATAGCGATTCACTGGTGCCACCGGATCGGTTTCGCGGTAGTTGCCCCGCTGGCCATCAAATACTTGGTCAGTGGAAGTAAAGACACAGGGAATGTTTAAAGCAGCACAGTGTTCGGCGATGCGCCAAGAAGTTTGCACGTTAATTGCCCACGAATTTTCAGGCTGTACTTCGCAGGCGTTGGGCTGAGAGAGGGCAGCAGCGTGAATGACGGCATCTGGTTGCACAGTCTGAAACAACTCGGCTAGCGCTGCTGTATTGGTGAGATCAACGGGCAATAATTTAGTGTGCGGAATTTTGGCCGACGTAGAATGAGTGGTGCCGTAGACTTCCCATTCTTGGTGAGCAGCGGCACAAAGGTACCAGCCTAAAAAGCCGGTGGCTCCCGTAATTAATATTTTTTTGCGGGTCATGGCTGAGAATATTGGCTAGCAAAGATATCTAAAGAGATTCAAACATGGCACTCAAGCCATCTAGAGTCATACATTCGGCGGTAAATTCTTCGGCATCACTAACGTCTTCGAGCTGGTAAGACATAATCCTTCGATCGTCTCCGGGCATTTTTTTGGAGGAGAGGAGGGTACCAGGATATTTTTCGGCGATCGCTTTGAAAGCATTGGCCTGGATGCGCCAGCTATCATCGGAGCATTGAATTGTGACTTTCCACATGGTTGAATCCTGGCTAAGGTAAGGGCAAAATTTGGGCTGAAGCCCAATTGTGTCACGATCTGGCCAGGAGTGGATGATTAGAATGTTCGGTTATTTTATAACTCCATGGCCTGTTTGATTTTAAACGATTGATCAAGAGCAATTACCACAGCTGGCTGATCGCCGATTTCTTGTAATATCTCGATCGATTGCTGGGAGAGTTTCAGAGCTTGGGGGTAATCGCCTAAGGCTGCGTAAATTCTCGACAACTGATGGAGAGAAGCCGCTTCTCCTCGCCGATCGCCGATTTCTTGTAATATCTCGATCGATTGCTGAGAGAGGGAGAGAGGTTGGGGATAATCACCTAAGTTGTAGTAAATAATCGACAATTGATGGAGAGAAGCCGCTTCTCCTTGCCGATCGCCTATCTCTTTTTTTATCTCGATCGATTGCTGAGAGAGGGTAAGAGCTTGGGGGTAATCGCCTAAGTTTTGGTAAATAATCGACAATTGATGGAGAGAAGCCGCTTCTCCTTGCCGATTGCCGATTTCTTTTTGTATCTCGATCGATTGCTGAGAGAGGGTAAGAGCTTGGGGGTAATCGCCTGAGAATGCGTAAATCATGGACAATTGATGGAGAGAAGCCGCTTCCCCTCGCCGATCGCCAATCTCTTGTTGAATTTCTAAGGCTTGTTGCAATAGCTGAAGAGCTGCTGCATATTTTCCTTGCCGATTGTACAACCCTGCTAAACCATCACAGGTATTGGCTTGGTCGAGGCTGGGCGGAAAATTGTCGTAAATATCCAGAGCTGATCGATAGGATGATTCAGCCTCATCGTTTTTATAGATAGAGCAATAGGCATCGCCAAGTTGACCCAGCAACCTGGCTCGATCGATCGTCGGTGCAGAGTTTTCGGCTAACAACTCAGTCAGTAAATCAAAGCGAGACTGAGATACTGGTTTGATAGCGACGGCATCAGTGACAATTGGATTAGTGCTAAAGCTGATATCTGGGTTGGGTAATTCACTTTGTAGTCGTATCTCGATTGACTTCCACGACCAAAAATCTGGAGCAAAGCGGGCACAACGGGTAATCGCATAGCTCGGCAAAAGCAAAACGATCGGATACGGCAAAATACGCGGATAGCTATCCCGTTCCATATTGAGATTGCTCAAAACCTCTGGATATTCGCCAGCAACACCGATCGATCGCTCCAATCCAGAAATCAACAATACTGGCTGGCGATCAGGTATTAACGGGGCAGCCTCTAACCGCTCTCGCACCTCCAAACCAAAATACCGCAAATCCTCATCAACCAAAGAAATAAGAACCCATTGCACCTTAGGGAACCTGTCACTATTTTTAAGATATTCAATCACTACCGCTCGATCAGTGTCGGAATTAACTTCCATAAAAGCGATCGTAAATCCTTCAGACAGTTCAGCAAATAACTCAATACTGTCTAATTCTTCAGCATTGTGCTGTAGAAACTCAGTATCAAGGCTGCTGTTGGAGCTGGGTGAGGGCTGTTTGGAAAGCATCGATTTTTATCACCGTAGGATGAGGATAATTCCATCTTTTGTCGCCGTTATATTCCAACACATAGGTATAGAATAAACAATCTTGACCCAGCTCGTTACTGGGGGCTCGTTTCTTTAAAAAAGTTTCGGCAATAATCGGATAATGAGTGTCCGGAATCTCGCGTTCGAAGCTGAATTGCGCCTGATTTATGGCATAGAGAGCATCATCTGTCTGTACTTTGTGATGTTTTCGCCCCTTCGCCATCAGACAAGCTTGCCTAACCATTTTCATCAGATCCCGTACATGTCCGCCACTAGCCCGAACAATATCTAACAAGATTTCGCTATTTGCAAAGACTTGCTTAGTGTCGATCCGTTTATCGAGCAGCTCCACTAAAGAATTCAATCCAGTATCGAGGTGATTGAGTAAATTTGACTTATCTGAATATTGATAAATATTCACCATCGAAACTATATAAGGTTTATCAAAGGTTTTGGCGATGCCTCGTGATGAATAAAGTGAAGCAATAGGCACCGTATAAACGATCGTGCAATCGATCGCTTGCAGCTGGGCAGCGTAATCAAAAAACAGTTTGTCGGCAACATGAGGCGGACACCTGTCGAGGTTATCGAATACGATTAAAATTCCTTTGTAGTGTGGATATTTATTAATCAATTTTTTTTCGGCATCGTGTAACAATAAATTCAGGCTAGTCATCAAGATCGATATATCTTTTTCAATAGCGCGGCGAATTGTTGTTTTATCTCTGGATGCTCCCTTGATCTGTGAGGTCAATTTAGCTAAAAACTTGGCAAGTAGTGGTATGGGCAAAAGACCACTGTTACTAATGGTAATTTCACCAGCAACGGCAACCTCAATGTTTTTGGACATTTCTAATTCTTTAATGACATCAGAAAACCATTGCTCTATGTCTTGCACGATTCTGCTATCAAGCTCGATGTTGAGCTGACGCATCTCATATTCCAGATACTGGGCAATTAGAAGGTAGAGATCAGTGTACTGAACATCATTAATGTCCGTTATTTTGTCAGATTCTAAATAAATGACATGAAAGTACTGTTGCCACCTGCGTTGCAATAATCGCAGTTCGGTGCTTTTGCCACAACCGCGATGCCCAGTAAATAATATTGCGCTATGCTGCTCGGCTTCTTGCAATTCTAAAGTGGAGTTGATATTAAGGATCGCATCGTTTTTCCGTGCTGCCCCCAAATCCACATAGTATCGATCGAGATCCTCTCCTGATAATGGCTGCACATCAGATATTTTGTAAGCGGTGGCTAAGTCTGTAGCTCGTTGGGTGGGGAGAGACATGAAACTCAGGATATAGGCAGTTGTTAAAATCTTAGCTTAGTTAATTGGCCAGAAGCAACGCCTAATCACCAGCCAGGTGGATCGCAGTTAAGCTAAGATTTGTAAAGTCCGCCTCATTTCCTGCTATGACTCCTGCCCCTCCCCCCACCTGGCTCACCATCATCCGGCTCCTGCGCTGGGACAAACCCACCGGGCGTTTGATATTATTGATTCCAGCATTGTGGGGATTTTGTTTAGCGACCGTGCAGCTAGGCACTATTCGTTGGCCATTGCTTGGCGTAATTGTGTTGGGTACTTTGGCAACTAGCGCCGCTGGTTGCGTCGTAAATGATCTGTGGGACAAAGACATCGATCCTCAAGTAGAACGCACTAAAAACCGTCCACTGGCCGCTCGATCGCTCTCTGTTAAAGTAGGTGTCGGAATTTTGCTGGTTTCTCTGGCTTGTGCATGCGTGCTGGCCTTGTATCTAAACCCGCTGACTTTTTGGCTGTGCGTGGCGGCGGTGCCAGTAATTTTGTTATATCCGGCTGCTAAACGAGTTTTTCCAGTACCTCAATTGGTGCTATCGATCGCCTGGGGTTTTGCGGTATTAATTAGCTGGTCGATGGTGACGGCGAGTTTGCAGCCTGCGACGTGGTATCTGTGGGCGGCGACGGTGTTTTGGACGCTGGGCTTTGACACGGTGTATGCGATGCCAGATCGATCGGATGATCGGCGGATTGGGGTGAATTCTAGTGCTTTGTTTTTTGGCGATCAGGTGCCGTTAGCGGTGGGCATCTTTTATTTACTGACTTTTGTTTTCATGGCTTTCACTGGTCAGGCCATGCACTTAAATATTATTTTTTGGATGGCGCTATCGATCGGATCGGGGGTATGGTTTACGCAATTTCGGCGCTTGCGTCACTCGGAGTTACCGGCAGCTAGCTATGGTCAAATGTTTAAGGAAAATGTTTGGCTGGGGTTGGTGATTTTGGCAGGAATGATTGGTGGTTCGTTGCATTTTTAATATCTCGATAGCAAATCATTCGCAAAACATCTCCGAGTAGGAAAATCAATTCACTTGCACCAAAGACGATCGCGGTAGCTTTTGCGGCATAAAACAATAACCCATAGCCTTCTACACCCCTTGTCTAGTCATAACAATCTGTTCAGCTATATCACTAATCCCCTGAACACGAGCAATAACCCGCAACGATGCCAGCAAAGCACCAGTATCATTATCCTCCACAAATTCTTGAAAGATTTCCGCTAGATAATCATCAATCTCTTCAGGATGATCACGAAAATACTGTTCAGTAAACTCATCAATGGTTCTAAGTTGACCAATATCAATACTCCCGCCAACAGGCTTTAAGACCGATGTTGTGAAACATACTCCCGCAAAGCGCGATTAATACTAGTCTGATAACCCTCATCCTGCTGATGATGATTCTTAAACCAATCCACAAGGTCAGCATCCAAACGCAGCGTAATTTGCTGCTTAATCGGGCGATAAAACACCCCTCGTTTAGCATCATCCCAACCCCGCACCTCTGGAATGTCATCAGTATTAATTTGCTCTTCCGGCAAAGCAGCCAAAGCATCAATTTCAGCCTGAATCTCTGGCGGAACAGAATTAGAACGTCTCTTCTTCATACGATCTCCTTTCATAAATTGTTGCCTTCCTTGCACTAATGATTCGCCCCATCTCTTCACCCGTTATCGGATCAACCACCGGCCAAGTATGCACCACAAACACAGTTAACTGACCAACCAAGCCAATAGTCTGCCAACGCTCCTCACCTGGAAATGGATCGATCCGGCTCAGAGCCAGCGGATCTGCAAAAATATATTGAGCAGCTTCAAAACTCAAGCCATGCTTACGACTGTTCTCTCGATTTTTGGCATCATCCCATTTCCACTTCAACCTCGTCCCCCACAAACCTAATTGTAACTCCTAATATGTAGCTACATAAGATACTTGTCAAGTCTGTTTCTGAAGAATAATTATGATCTGATCTGCTTGCTCCACCGTCTGTGGTAAGCTGCTGAAGCTGAAAATTGGGGAAGTTCGGTGAGATTCCGAGACTGTGCCGCAACTGTAAAGCAGCCACCAGGCTGACGAGTCAGAATACCGATGCAGCGTTGTTGTTCGATCGACTCTTGCGTTGCACAAGAACAGAAACTTGGTCTTTATTGCTACTTCACCTACTTCTTTAGAATCCCTAGCCTGTCCTGGCTTGTTTTACCCAACAGCGGCTCAAGATGGAATTTTGGCGAGGATTCGGACACCTGGCGGATTACTGAGTAGTCAGCAGGTGAGCATAATTGTTGATTTGGCGGCTAATATCGGTTTAGCCAGCATCCAGATCACCAACCGAGCCAATCTCCAGTTAAAACTCTCTCAAGCACTGACTCCCGCTATTTTTCAACAATTACAGGCTGTTGAATTAGCCGCGCCCATCCCAGCCGTCGATCACTTGCGCAATATTATGGCTAGCCCTACTGCGGGGATTGATGCGCAGGCCGTGTTTGATACCAGACCAACTGTTGGGGCGATCGATCGATATATTTCCAGCCATCCCGAATTAGTTGGTCTGAGTGCCAAGTGCAGTATTGGTATTGATGGCGGTGAAGCAGTCTCGATCCGGCAGCGCCCAAATGATTTGATATTGGTGGCGCATCGTCAAGGGATGCGATTGTTTTTGAATATGGGCGATGGCCTGGAATTGGATACTGAATTGGGCTGTACGTTTGATGATGCTGTGCAATTAGTATCAGCAATTTATCATATTTATCTAGAAAATGCGGCAGCTTTACCGATTACATCCCAGCCATATCGCCGCAGTAAAAAGCCCCGCCTGCGGCAATTAGTAGCCCATTGGGGTCTGGATTGGTTGCGCAACTTATTGGCCTCGGATTTCGATGATGGTCATGAATTGATTCCAGCAAGTGCCAGTAAACCTGGCAGTCATTTAGGTATCCATCGCCAGCGGCAAACTAGTTATGCGTATTTAGGATTAGTTTTACCTTTGGGTCAAATCTCGATCGATCAGCTACACAGTCTAGGTCATTTAGCAGACCAATATGGGGACGGTAGCTTGCGGTTAACGCCTTGGCAGAATGTTATCTTACCGAATGTTTTAGATACTGAACTACCCAATTTAATACAGGCACTAGAAGAATTGGGTCTACAAACTAATGCTCATCATCCTGCCGGATCGATCGCCGCTTGTCGTGGTAAACCTGGTTGCCAAGCTGCTGAAACTGACAGTCATACTCATGCTCAGATTTTGATTCAGAAGCTGATCGATCGATTAGATCAGCCCCTGCAAATCCATGTCAGCGGTTGTGGTAAAGGCTGCGCTCACCCCCTTGGTAGCGATATTGCACTACTTGGTATATCTGATGAACAGAACGAGAGCTATGAAATTTATCTGCGATCGGGTAATCAAACTTTTGGTCAACGGTTATTGCCGATGATGCCGGTGGAGCAGGCAATTGCGATGATCGAGCAAATGATCAGTATCTACCAACAACAGCGTCGCACCACCCAAGAATCTTTTGCTGCTTTCATACAGCGTCATTCCCTTTCTGATTTACATCAACTTTTTGCCATTCCAATTGACAGTTAAACTTAATGCTGGACTACATTCGCGACGGCGCAGAAATTTACAAAAAATCATTTGCTACCATTCGATCAGAGACTGATTTAAGCAATATTCCACCAGATTTGGAAAAAGTCGTGGTGCGAATGATTCATGGCTGCGGCATCACCGATATTGTTAGTGACATCGCGGCTTCGCCCCTAGCAGCAGCGATCGGCAGGAAAGCCCTAAGCAACGGTGCCGCCATTTTTTGTGATGCTCACATGGTCGCTGATGGCATAACCCGCAGCCGCTTACCAGCCAACAATAAGGTTATTTGTACCCTTAAACATACCGAGGTGTCAGGAATAGCGCAACGGATTGGCAACACCCGATCGGCAGCAGCTTTAGAACTATGGTTGCCAGACTTGACTGGATCTATAGTGGCGATCGGCAATGCCCCTACTGCCCTCTTTAGGTTACTAGAGCTACTAGATGCTGGAGCTAGCCAGCCTGCTTTGATTGTGGGAATGCCAGTGGGTTTTGTGGGGGCAGCGGAATCCAAGGCTGAATTAGCAGCTAATAGTCGCGGTATTCCTTTTATTACGATTCACGGGCGGCGGGGTGGTAGTGCCATGACTGCTGCCGCTATCAATGCTTTAGCTCAGGAGGCTGAATAACTATGACTGTTGGTAAACTATACGGTTTGGGATTGGGTCCGGGCGACCCGGAGTTGTTAACGTTGAAGGCATACCGCATTTTACAATCAGTGCCGGTAGTGGCTTATCCGGCATCTCCTGATGGTCGCTGTATCTCGCGGGCAGTCGTGGCAGATTATCTGAAGCCAGAGCAGATCGAAATTCCGATGGTGCTGCCTTTTAAACTAGAAATTTCCTCCCAGCCATATTACGACAAGATGGCCGAAGAATTAGCACAGCATCTAGAGGCTGGTCGGGATGTAGCAGTGCTCTGTGAAGGCGATCCCTTTTTCTTTGGCACTTTTATGTATACCTTCAATCGGCTGTCTCACCGATTCCCCACCGAAGTAGTACCAGGGGTATCTTCGGTAATGGCTAGTGCCGGGATGCTCGGTACGCCTTTGACTTATCGTAACGATGTATTCATTGTACTGACTGGGACTTTGCCAGCAGAGATAATTGCTGACAGGTTGAAAGTTGCTGATGCCGCTGTCATTATGAAACTGGGGCGTAATTTCGCCAAGGTTTGTGATGTATTAAAAGAAGTTGGTTTGTGGGAACGAGCAAAATACATCGAACGATCGACTACTGAAAAACAAAGGATTGTACCGATCGCAGAAGTTGATCCAACGCAGGTACCTTATTTTGCGATGATCGTGATTCCAAGTGAATGGCAGTGGATGAATGGCTAAAATTGCAGTAGTAGTGCTCAGTCAAGATAGTGTAGCGACAGCACGGCAATTAATGACCGTGCTGCCAGAGTCCGTGCTCTATGGTTCGGCCAAACGTACCACTGGCGTAGATGTCAGCTTCGAGCATTTCAAAACGACAGTCCAGGAGTTATTTAGCCAGGATGTCGCAATTGTGGGACTTTGTGCTGCTGGAATTTTGATTCGATCGATCGCCCCACTCCTACAAGATAAACTCCATGAACCAGCGGTAATTGCTGTGGCCAGCGATGGTAGTGCTGTTGTCCCTTTACTGGGTGGGTTGCATGGAGCGAACGACTTAGCACGGCAGATTGCCGCTGTTTTAGCAGTATCTCCAGCCATTACCACTACTGGCGATATTCGGTTCCAAACAACTTTGCTGGCTCCACCAGCTGGCTACAAATTGGCTAATCCTCAACATGGCAAACAATTTATCTCAGATTTGATCGCTGGTGAAAAACTGCGTTTGATAAGCAGTGCTCCTTGGTTGAATTCCGCGCAACTGCCAACAAATCCCCAGGGCAAGTTATCAATTCAAGTTACCAATAAATCGATACAGCCAGATCATGACTGCTTAGTTTATCATCCAGGCACTATAGTTATCACAATTTGTCGAACTGGAGAAAACACTGAGTCTCTAACTACAGCATTAGCCGAGATATTAATTAATCAACAGTTATCGACCCTCAGCATTGCGGGAATTATCACTAATGAAGATTGTGTAGGTGACGAAGGTATTCGATCGATCGCCCAATCATACCAAGTACCGCTCAGATTCATCACGAGTCAGCAGTCAGCCGGAGAACTAAGTCAGATAATCGCATCTTCCCTAGTCCAAGAAAATCATCAGGGTTATGAGATTGCCATCTCGATCGCCCCGCAACCGATCGATATCAACACCATCGGTCAGGGCTTAGGAAAAATATCGATCATTGGGACTGGTCCAGGCAGCGCGGAGTGGATGTCGCCTCAAGTAAAGGCTGCGCTACAAGAGGCCACCGATTGGGTAGGCTATTCGACATATCTCAATTTGGTGGAACCACTACGACAGAAACAGCAGCGACATGATTCTGATAATCGAGTGGAGTTAGATCGATCGCGGTTGGCTTTGAATTTAGCGGCAGAAGGTCGTTCGGTGGCCGTAGTGTCTTCTGGCGATCCCGGGATTTATGCGATGGCGGCAGCGGTATTAGAGGCGATCGATCGCGATCGAAACCCCTTATGGCAGCGGGTGGAAATTCAAATTTGTCCAGGAATTTCGGCGATGCAAGCCGCTGCATCCTTGGTGGGAGCGCCTTTAGGCCACGATTTCTGTGCAATTTCGTTATCTGATATTTTGAAGCCCTGGAGTGCGATCGAACAACGTTTAACCGCAGCAGCGCAGGGTGATTTTGTCATTGCTTTTTACAATCCCATTTCTAGTCACCGGACTTGGCAGTTAACTAAAGCTAAAGAAATACTATTGAAATGGCGTAAGCCAGATACGCCAATTGTTTTAGCTCGCAATGTTGGCAGATCAGGGCAGTCTTCGATCGTCAAGACTCTAGGTGATTTGGTGAGTGAAGATGCCGATATGCGCACGATGATTTTGATCGGGTCGAGTAAAACCCGCTTAATCCAACAACCTCATCAAAAAACCTGGGTATATACACCACGCCACTATGAAACGGATAAATTGGAGTGATATTAATTTTGCAAAAGTACTAATTATCAAAGTAACAATATAAAAAATCTGCTTTACTATTTATTCCATTTAATTAAGCGCCATAATTATAAAAATTGGATTGATTAGGAGATTAACTTCACAATCCTACCTATATTTATTATTAATGTTGACTTTAAGCACATTATGATGACACTTTTTAACAAAATTTCTCCAGAAACTTTATTAAAAAATTGTTAGATCTTTAAAATCTAGTCTGGCAGAGCTTTTGAGCACATAACAGCTCCATTAAATTAGCCAATTATTGCCATAAGACTTGCCAAAATTTACATACTGACATAAAGTCTTAGTCATAATTACGCAAGAAGCGTTCAGTTTCCAACTAGTTTGGATATCATTCCAAACTTTGATGTGATCAACTATTCGGGAGTTTATTTTTGAAAACTGCAATTACCCCAAGCACTCAGATTCCTTCTCCTGTTATTCATGACATGGGTCTGAAAAGTCAGCTCGAAACGACAGCTGTAGATGCTAAAGGAAGACAGATTCCAGAACTATTAAAGCACTCCCCTCGTCATGGTCACCCTAAAAACTCAGTTATGAGTTTAGCAATGGCGATCGGAGCCTCCAGTATTGCTTCAATGGCCTTTTCTAGTCCAGCTGTACTAAACAAGCCACTGACAACTCCAGAAGCATTGTCTACTGAACCGAATCAACCCACATTGCGAACAGCCGAGAAATCAGCAACACTTACTGACAATCGACCTGCTTCTCCAACGATTGCATTAAAGGTAGAGCCATTGCCGCTTCCAGCGAAAGAAGTCGCAGCTATCCCAGTCGTGCAGCCCATTGACACCGATTTACTGGCAAAATCTCTGCAACAGCCAGTAGTTAATCCTAGGAATTCGGCACAGCCAATTGTGGCACCCACTAGAAATGATGATTTTGTTTATCCTCTGAGTACTCCAACGCCAGTCGGATCACCGTTTGGTTGGCGTGTCCATCCAATCTCTGGTAAAAAGCGCTTACATGCCGGGATGGATTTTGCAGCGCCTGAAGGTGCTCCGGTGGTAGCAGCCACCGGCGGTCGAGTAGTCTCGGCTGGCTGGCTGGGAGGATATGGTAAGACTATCGTAATTGAGCATGATGGCAGACTCCAGACTCGCTATGCGCATCTGTCGAATATCACAGTGCAACCGGGTCAAGAATTACAAGCAGGAACATTGATTGGAGCCGTAGGTACGACTGGCCGCTCGACTGGTCCTCACCTTCATTTTGAAATGCTGGTCTCTACTCCAGACGGTTGGATTGCGATCGATCCAGCCCCCGGTGTGCAATACGCCTTGAATAACCTCCAGCAAGTATTACAGGCCAGCCAGTCGGTTACTTCTGGCGGCTAAATTAAAGCAATGAAATACCAGAGAATTGTTGAAATAGCCTAGTAGCATAAGAATCGGTCATCTCAGAGATAAAATCTGTCACATGTAAAAGTTGTTGGTAAGTATTCTCGCCTGGTTGAGGACGATGCGTAGCTGGCATCATTTGCAACACCAAATTACTTTTGGTGTTGTGGGGCTGAATTAAGGCATTGGCAAATTCGGTAAATAGTTTAGCTAGCACCTCATAGCCAGCAATTTGGACTCCGACCACTTGGGGTTGCTGAAAAATAGCACTGCGGGCTTTGCCATGAATAGCTTGCAGTGCCTCATGATAACTACTTAAAGACAGCAATTCTTGATCAAATTCAGCCCTTAAAATATTCTGTTCCTGGGCTAAAAAGTTGTGGGCAGCTTCGCGGACTAGTATATCGATCGATTTAGCTCGTAGATGTGTCACTAACTCTGGCTCGGCACCATCAGATTTGGTGAGATCTAACTGTGCGATCGGATTCAACAGTGCCACGACTTCAGCAAAGGTCAAAAAACCCATCTGATAGCCATCTTCAATATCCACAATGGAATAGCAAATATCGTCAGCCGCTTCGACCAAAAAAGTCAGCGGATGACGGCACCAGCTAAGGCCAGCAGTGCCCGGCATCAACCCCACGGCGGTGGCTACCTCGGCAAATAGCTGTTGGTCAGCCTGGAAAAAACCATATTTTTGGGTGCTGCGTCCTGTACCAGCGGGCACATCAGAGGCGCGAGGATATTTAGTGAAAGCCGCAATAGTCGGACAAGTAAGCTGCAAACTACCGCGTCGATGGGGAATTTCCAGCCGACAGATGACTCGTAAGCCCTGTGCATTGCCTTCAAATTTTTCTAGGTCTAGGCGTTGGGCGGTAGTCAGATCTAAATTAGGGTGCTGCTGTTGCCAAAAATCAAAGCCCGATCGAATGGCATCTTCGCCAGAATGGCCAAAGGGCGGGTTGCCAATATCGTGGGCAATGCAGGCGGCGGCCACAATGTCACCAATATCGGCGGCGGTAATTGCCAACTGATGCTCAGCCACAATCTGTTCACCCACAATCCGCCCCAGAGAACGACCGACGCTAGCGACTTCTAGGCTATGGATGAGGCGCGTGCGCACATAGTCATTTTGACTGAGGGAAAAGACTTGAGTTTTGTCTTTAAGTCGCCGGAAAGCTGCTGAAAAAATCAATCGATCGAAGTCTCGCTGGAAAGGGGTACGAGCCAAGCTGAGATCTTCGGGTTGAGATTTTCCGAGACGCTGGGGGGTAAGAAGCTGTGGCCACTGCATCATGGTTATTTTTCTCGATCACTATATTGGTTCAAATGGTCTCTAAAATCGTTATCAATCTGTGCGCAATCACTAATGAACCTCCTGCCGCCCCTATCCGTTCTGGTCCCTGCTGCTGGCATTGTTCCAGATAAGCCGTGTTAGCTAAGGTATTTTTGATTTTTTGAGCGGCTTCTTGCAAAATTGCTGGTGTGGCCGGAGTTGTGCCGACTGTTTTCACCGACTCGCCCAGCAAGCGCATTTGCGCTTCCGCAAACCGATAGGTAAACTGGGGACCCTGGCCAACAACTTGAATGATCGGTTTCCCTAAGCCGACGGCTTGTTCGACTGCCGTCCCGGCCATGCCCACCACCAAATCGCAGACTTGTAGAATATCAGCAAACGATCGATCGAAGCACATCACTATTGTGCCTGTCTCCAAGTGTTGTAGTTTGCCTTGACCTAAGTCTTGCCAGCCATATGTAGCCGCTATTGCTGGCAACATCGGCATCATACTGGGTACCAAGGCCGCTCGAAATTGAATTGGGTGGGGTTCAAATACTCTGGCCGTTTCCACGCAAAGATTTAGCAACAAACCAAAATTCTGGGCAGCTTCCGGTAGCCGACTACCGGGCAGTAAAGCAATCATCGGCACGCCAGATTGCAAAAATAACTCTTGACCAGTTGGCTGTAAAACATCCATAAAAGGATTGCCCAAAAAAGCCGCCTTAGTTATTTTGTGCTTCCTGAAATATTCGCTACTATAAGCATCGCGGGTAAATATTTCGAGACAGCGAGCAGATTTCATTAACGGATTGATGTCAATCCGATCTTCGTAGTGTGCCGAACTAGCAACCATGAAATAGGCATAGGGTAGACCGGTAATATAAGCAAAGAGCTGCGGGACAATATCCCCCACCGCAAATATCAGATCGCATTGCTGACGCTGGGTGAGAACAGTTTTAATTTGTTCGATCGTCAGTCCCACTAAGCCCGATTTGAAATCTGTTATCAGTTGTCGATAATCCATATAAAAGAACCCTCCAGAAGGCAATCCCTGCGTTGGGCCAATAATCGGGATATCTAGACTGCGATAGGCTTTGCCTTCTCCCACTAATGGTAAAGCAGCTATTTCAACATGGGGGGCGGCGGTACGCAGGGCTTTTAGTACCTGACTGGCGCTCAGATCTTCACCATGCCCATTACTCAGGCAAAGAATTCTTTTCATGATTTTCTAAAGGCTGGCAACAGCTGTAATTAATAGAGCATCTAGAATTATTGTTTCTCAGTTTACTCTCTTTGGCCAAACTTACAGTCAAGGGGTTGCTATTTGCCGAGAAGCATCGTATATTTAGTGGGTTGACTAAAAAACGACGCGGGATAGAGCAGCCTGGTAGCTCGTCGGGCTCATAACCCGAAGGTCAGTGGTTCAAATCCACTTCCCGCCACCAAATAAAAACTAAGCGCTTTCAAACATAGGTTTGGAAGCGCTTGTTTGTAGGCAGCAGTACGGTATCATGCAAATGGTACTAACTGGTGAAAATCTATGCTGCGTATTCTCTCCACTGTCAGGAATTGGCAGCAAGTTATTAGTCAGTGGGTTCTGACTCTCACGGTCATTGCCATGATTAACTTGCTATTGACACCAGCGGCCTGGGCGGTGACTCCAATTAAGCTATCAGAAGTTTCTTATAAGGATTGCCCAGCGGAGATGGCCGAGGGCGCAGTGACGAGTGGGGGTGTGACCCAGACAGCCAGTTGTTTTTTGATTATTGGTAAAGCTCAGAATCCTTCCAGTAAAACGGTCTTTGATGCAGATGTCTTTGGTCGGATTTATGATGCTGATAATAATTTGGTGTTGCAGAATCGATCGCGTGTTGGTCTCATTGAGAAATTACCCCCCGGAGTAAGTGATTTTGAGATGCGGGTTTCGGTGCCGAGCAATACGTCGCAGCCTTTACAACTCAAGAAATTTAAAGCAGCGGGCTTTACGACCAAGATTCGTCAGTAATGAAGATCGTGACGGTAATTCTGGCTGGTGGTCAAAGTCGCCGGATGCAGCAAGATAAGGCGCTGTTAATGGTGAATGGATCACCATTGATTCGACGGGTTTATGATGTCGTGATCGATTGCACCCCTGAAGTCTATATCCTCACCCCTTGGCCGGAGAGATATCGGGACTTATTACCAGTAAACTGTCGGTGGTTAATAGAAAATCTACCGCACCAAGGACCACTGCTAGCTTTCCAGCAGAGCCTTTCTCAAATTACCGCTGATTGGATTTTATTACTGGCCTGCGATCTACCTTGTCTGGATAAAGTGGTGATACAGGGGTGGATTAAAGATTTAGAGAACGTAGAGGAGAGATCGATCGCCTACCTTGCCCCCCAATCCAAAGGATGGGAAGCGCTCTGTGGTTGTTATCGTACTAGCTGTCGCCTCAGTTTAGATCGTTTTATACAGGCTGGTGGCCAATCTTTTCAAAAATGGTTAAAGGCTGAGATTATCGAACCAATACCTGTGCTGACTCCTCAGATTTTTACTAACTGGAATTATCCAGAGGATGTTAAACCGTGGGGTAGTTCATGATGGTGGAACCCATCGTTAAAGAAGGAGCTAGTAATCAGATGCGAGGTAATGCCCATCTACCAGTATAAATATCGCTAATTCACCTTGTTGATATCGCCAGATCTCTGGCATGCCCAGTGCTTCAAAGGTTATCTCGAATACAGACTCTGACAGCTTATATTAAATCTTTTGCCTACAATGGAAAGCTGCACCCTTTACCTCTTCTGACCGTGCGCGACCAAGAAATAGACATTGCTCCTCTCATCGATCATTCGCTGTTAACCGCTACGGCCAGCCCTGAACAAGTTGCCCAGTGGTGTGCCGAAGCCGATCGATATAACTTTGCTGCCGTCTGCGTTCATCCTCGTTATGTGCGGCTGGTGGCCGAATTATTGAACAACAGAAAACCAAAAGTTTGTACGGTGATTGGTTTTCCGACGGGTGCAACTACCTCCACCGTCAAGCTTTACGAAGCCCAAGAAGCAGTGGAAAATGGGGCAACAGAATTGGATGTAGTAATTGATCTGGCCAGCTTAAAAGCGGGGCGAATTGATGAGGTACACAAGGAATTGGCTCAAATTTGTGAGGAAACTGGCCAGACAGTGAAGGCCATTCTGGAGATGTCTTTATTGACCGAAGAAGAAAAACGAATTGCTGCTGAAATCTGTATGGAGGCGGGCGCAAGGTATTTGAAGACCAGTACTGGCTGGAGCGGCGGTGCTACCGTAGCTGATGTAAAGCTGCTGGCCGAAATCACGCGAGGCGTGATCGGGATTAAAGCCTCGGGAGGAATTCGCACTCATGCCCAAGCGATCGAACTAGTTCAAGCTGGAGCCACGCGGCTGGGGACTTCCAATGGGGTGGCCTTGCTCCACGAACGCAACAATCCAGCTGATGAGTAACACCTATCAAACTACTGGTATTAATCTCAAGGCCACGCCCATGGGGGAGGCCGATCGACTGCTGACTATTTTGTCATCTGAACATGGCCTGATTCGAGTCATTGCGCCGGGGGCGCGGAAACCGAAATCTAGTCTGGGTGGCCGTAGTGGCATTTTTGTGATTAATCAGCTATTGATTGCGAAAGGTAAGTCGATCGATCGGATTACCCAAGCCGAAACCCTGCGTACCTACCGGAATCTATCTGCTAATTTATCCAAGCTGTCGATTAGTCAATATTGGGCAGAGATTCTACTCAGTCAGGCTGTCAGCGGTCAACCTCAAACAGAACTATATGAACTATTTATTGTTCATTTAGGACGCTTGGATAGCCTCGTTCAGCCTGGAGCAGAAATTCTGGCCTATCTTTGCCAAGGAATTTTTCACTTGCTGGCGGCGGGGGGAATTGCGCCGCAGGTGCATAACTGTTGTGCTACTGGTGCAGCGATGGTGGCCAATTTGGCCGAACCGCGTTGGAAAACTGGCTTTAGTATTGATGCGGGTGGTACGGTGAATCCCACAGCGATTCTCGACAAAGCTCAAGCGGGTCTATATTATCTAACGGGCTTGGAGCTGGCCTTGTTTCAACAACTTTCGGCTCAGGATTTAGGGAGCTGGGCGATGAGTGATTTGCCGCCAGTGACCTTGCAACAATCTTGGTCGAAAATCGAAAAAGTCCTCCGTCAATATATCCGGCACTATTTGGGAACTAGCATTCGATCAGCTGACTTACTGATGTTCGGCAGATAACCAAACCAACTAGCCCTAATTTTTGTCCAGACAAACCGGACACTATAGAGATTGATGAGATTGGGTGAATAATCTCTTAACCTCAGCCAATATCGAATAAAATTTTCTAATGTGGCAGTATTTTTCCTGCTCCTTACCCTTGTCAGCTACATGCGATTATCCGAAGATCTCAATCCAGAAGTACCAGCCCAGCCGCAGTTGGACACCGTTGCACCCGAAGCTACTGAAAAAGTGGAATCACAGGGAATTTCTGCTGTCCTAAAGAATAAGAATTTTCTCACTTTGTGGGGTGGGCAGATCTTTTCGCAACTAGCCGATAAAGTGTACTTGGTGTTGATGATTGCGATCATCGAAAGCCAGTTCCAAGCCGAAAACCAGACGATTAGTGGCTGGGTATCGGCAATTATGATTGCCAACACTATTCCGGCCATCTTGTTCGGCGCTTTTGCTGGGGTCTATGTCGATCGCTGGAATAAAAAGCTGGTATTAGTTAGCACCAATATTGTGCGTGGTTTGTTAGTACTCGCTGTACCAGTCTTACTATGGCTTTCCCATGGAGCCGTGGTGGCCAAGCTACCCTTGGGCTTTGAACTATTGCTGCTAGTAACCTTTGTGATTTCTACTTCTGGCCAGTTCTTTTCCCCAGCAGAGCAGGCGACCATTTCAACAATTGTCGAAAAGCAGGATTTGTTATCGGCGAACTCCTTGTATACGACCACGGCCATGGGTTCGCTAGTGGTGGGTTTCGCGGTCGGGGAACCAGTTTTGGGTTTGGCCGATACAGTAGCTACCCGCTTTGGATTGGGTGCCAATATTGGTCAAGAGTTGGTGGTGGGTGGCAGTTATATCGTTGCGGGTTTGCTACTGCTGTTGCTGAGAGTTCATGAGCCACCCCAAACCAAAGGCGAAGAAGTTCATGTGCTCGAAGATATTAAAGAAGGCATTCGTTATCTTGGTACTAATCGATCGATTCGAGTAGCCATGATTCAACTGGTTACTTTGTTCTCAGTTTTTGCGGCCATGAGCATTATTGTCGTGCGCCTAGCGGAAATTCTGCCCGAAATAAAAGCTTCCCAGTTTGGTTTTTTGCTGGCTACTGGCGGCATTGGCATGGGTATTGGCGCTTTTCTGATCAGCTATTTGGGTAAAATGCTGGATCACGATCAACTAGCCATGTTTGGTTCGATCGGAGTCGCCGCTACCCTGGCGGGGATGTCACTTTTCACCCATAGCTTGTGGTTAACGGTATCAATGATTATTTTAATGGGAGTATTTGGAGCCTTGATCGCCATTCCCATGCAAACTGTCATTCAATCGGAAACGCCACCCGAAATGCGCGGTAAGGTGTTTGGACTCCAGAATAATGGCACCAATATTGCCCTCAGTCTGCCTTTGGCGCTGACCGGAGTGGCTGAGACCATATTGGGAGTTCCCAATGTTTTACTGGGTTTATCTTTGGCCGTAGTGATTTTGACCATCTTTTTGTACGGCCAGCGATCGCCTGACCCCCAAAGCTAAAAGACCAACTCCGGTTAGAATTAACTAATAGTGGCGTTCACGCCTGCTATCAATTGGGAGTGGTTTGAAATAAAAAATGCATATTGCTTGGCTTGGAAAGAAATCTCCTTTTTGCGGTAACGTCACCTATAGTCGAGAAATAACCAACGGGCTGACCCAACGGGGACACAAAATCAGCTTTATGCATTTTACCGAGACTAAGGCCGATCGAGATGATGTACCGCTACCTTTTCTTTATAAGTCCCAAGTCTTTACCATTCCGACAATTCGTGCCAAACGAGTCTTAGAGAAATCGCTGCAGCGTCGCCGTCCCGACATTGTACATGCTTCGCTAAGTTTGTCGCCATTAGATTTTTTGTTACCAGAAATTTGTCAAGAACTAGATTTGCCACTAGTGGCCACTTTCCACACGCCCTATGATGGCAAGCGTCGCAACCTCACTTCGGGCAGCCAGTTGCTGGCTTATCAGCTGTATGCTCCATTTTTAGCTAAGTACGATCGAACGATTATTTTCTGTCAAGAACAGCGCGAGTTGCTGATCAAAATGGGAGTTCCAGCCGAACGGATTGTGGTAATTCCCAATGGAGTAGATGAAAACAAATATGCGCCGGGTTCATCGAATAGTAAGCAAGAATTTAATGCTGAGCAGCTTTTTGTTTACCAAGGACGAATTTCTACTGAGAAAAATGTCGAATCTTTGTTGCGAGCTTGGAAAAAGTCTGGCATGGGTAATGATGGCACTTGCAAGCTGATTATTATGGGCGATGGGACTCTCAAAACTTCTTTAGAACCGTTTTACGATCTAACCGACGGTGTAATTTGGCTCGGTGCGATCGAAGATGACCAACGGCGGATTGAGATTTTACGCGGTGCCGATGTCTTTGTGCTGCCTTCGTTAGTGGAAGGTTTATCTCTATCACTCCTGGAAGGAATGGCTTGTGGTTTAGCCTGCGTCGCTACCGATGCCGGTGCTGACGGCGAAGTATTAGCCAATGGAGCCGGAATTGTAATTGATACGCAAGGCGTATCTAGCCAACTACGCACGATTCTGCCACTCCTCAAAGCTCATCCCGCGCTCCAAAAAACCCTAGGGCAAGCCGCACGCGATCGAGTTATCCAAACCTATACGCTCAATGGCAATATTTCGCACATTGAGCAGGTTTATCAAGAAATCATTAAACCAATTCAGCAGTTTGGCTAAAACTGGTTAAATCTATTTAGTCGATTTTGGCAATTTCAAATTTCCTTGACCTCTAGTGACTTTGGCGGAGGTGATTTTGTCGCCAATTTTAATACTATCAACTACTTCCATGCCACTAAGTACTTTACCAAAAACCGCATACTGACCATCTAAGAAGTCTTTTTGGGTCAGAGTGATATAGAACTGGGATGAAGCACTGTCGGGCATCTGCGAACGGGCCATTGAAAGCACGCCCCGCTTGTGAGTGAGTACTGGTGGCTGGGCGACAATCTGTGATTGCTCAAATCCTTTGCTATAAGTCGGTGCGGGAGAGCCTTTGATTTTAATTTCTAAGGGAATGCGCCGCTCTTGAGATTCCCCTTTGGGTACATAGCCACCAGTCCCGTTGCCTTTGGGATCACCGCCCTGCACCACAAAGGCTGGCTCCACCCGGTGGAATGTGAGATTATTGTAAAACCCTTTTTGGACTAGCTCTACAAAGTTACCAGCAGTAATGGGGGCATTGTTACCATCGACCTCAATCGTAATTGGCTTACCCTTGACTGTTAACACGACTGTTGCTTTGCCTACCAGACGAGGGAGATTAGCAAATTGGGCGTTCGTACCTTTTTCGGTGGCTACTACGGGTGTACCTACTTCTGAAGCTGTTTCATAGGAAGCGCTCGGTGCCGCCTCCGTCTTGATTACGGTAGCTGCTGGACTACTCAAATTAGAGCTAGTTTTGGTAGCGTCACAGCCATTCAAAGCTAAAGAAGTAAACAAAAATCCGACCAAAATCAAAATTCGTATCTGCATTGTGTAGATTGGGTTTAGTTGCAAAACTCAGTTTAAGCTTTTTCCAGCCGAAAATTACCGGCCGATTCTTAATCAAAGACCACCGTTTTATTCCCATAAACCAACACCCGGTTTTGAAGATGCAAGCGCACTGCTCTAGCTAATACCATCCGTTCCAAGTCTTTACCCTTACGAATCAAATCTTCTACACCATGACGGTGGGTAATGCGCACAACATCCTGTTCAATGATCGGACCAGCATCCAAATCAGCGGTGGCATAGTGAGCGGTAGCGCCAATGATTTTCACCCCGCGTTCATAGGCTTTGTGATAAGGCTGGGCACCCACAAAAGCTGGTAGAAAAGAGTGATGAATATTAATAATGTGGTTACTGCCAAACCCTTCGATCACCTCTGTGCCAAGGATTTGCATGTACTTAGCCAAAATTACTAGGTCAATTTTGTATTTACTTAAAAGTTCCAATTGGTGTTGCTGCTGCTCCAGCTTGTTTTCTTTAGTAATCGGTAGATAGTGATAGGCCATCCCAAACTGGTCGGCAGTTTCCTGTAAGTCCGGGTGATTGCTGATCATTAAGGGGATATCTGCTGAAAATTCCTGAGCACGCCAACGCCACAGTAAATCTAACAAGCAATGATCTTGTTTACTTACCCAAATAGCCAAACGCGGTGCATCATCAGAAAAATGTAGTTCGTAAGTGGCATTCCAAGGTTGAGCGATTGCTCCGAAGGCGGCACTAATTATTTCTTTCGGCAAATGGAAACCATCTAACTCCCATTCAATCCGAGTCAAAAATACGTCGGCCGTGACATCGGTATGATGATCGGCACTAATGATATTGCCCCCGTTAGCATAGACAAAGTTAGCGATTTTGGCCACCAGGCCACGCTGATTAGGACAATAAACAAGAAGGGTGGCAGTTGGTCGCATTCTGAATGAACTCAAATATTTCTAGTAGTTTAAATATCATGCCCTTTAATCTTGATCACTGCTGGCAATACTGTCCGACGATATATTTGAGACTTGGATGAGTAAGCAAACTAAAAGTCCCCATGCTTGACAGCACCAGGACTCTAGCAAAGATTTAGTACTAACTTAACTTAATGCTAAATATACTTTCTCAAGCTAGACCAGCTAATAATTATTAGCTGACTAGTACGCACCTTCTTTCTTCAAAACTACCATCACGGTTTTCATTAAAATCCGTAAATCCATTGCCAGCGACCAGTTTTCTATGTAGTTGAAGTCTAGCTGAATGACTTGCTCGAAATCGACGATGTTAGATCGACCAGAAACTTGCCAAAGACCAGTGACACCAGGTAAGACTTCATGCCGGAAGAAATGATGAGGCGAAAATTTATCCACATCTCTGATTGGTAAAGGGCGAGGACCGACTAACGCCATTTCTCCCAATAGAACATTAAATAGTTGAGGCAGCTCATCTAGGCTATAACGGCGGAGAAATAACCCAATACCAGTGATCCGAGGATCATCTTTGATTTTAAAGATGACCCCGTCGGTTGTTTCGTTACGTTCTTCCAGTCCCTTTTGCAGTTCTTCTGCATCTGTTCTCATGGTTCGGAATTTCCACACTTGAAATTTCTTACCGTGGAGTCCCATTCGGGTTTGCTTGAAAAATATTGGACCGGGAGAATCTAGCTTAATTGCCAGAGCAACGATTAAGTATACCGGCCAAATAAATAAAATGACCAAAGCGGCAATAGAGAAGTCCATGCAACGCTTTACTAGATAAAACTTGCCGATGGTCAAAAACTCACTCATCAAATTCCAGCGCAAACCTTCTACGAGAATCTTGTTTTGCAGCTCGATTGCTTGCAGGATTGCACATTCAGATGTTAGCGGAGTGGAGTTAATATTGGATTGCAGAGTGTTCATTTTTCTATAAAAGAAATCAAGGTTAATGGTGCTTCTTATCCTGGCTGTTCGGCGACATAACTCTAGGTTTAGATCGCGGAAAAAATTTATAATTTTGGTAAAGTTGGCAGGCGTTTACTTAAACTTTTGGAGATTTTCTATAATTTACGACAGAGACTTTATAGAATCACATCGTTTTTCTTGTTTTCCGTAAAACTGATATATATCCTTTCCTTGATTTCATATCCTTTGCCCCCGATTGTCAATGAATGGCGCAAGGTTTACGTCTTTTTGCTTAGCATTAATTAGGTTGAATTATGTTGGTGATGAACAAACAAAAATGCCCAAAATTTTCTTTGCTTCTTAGTGTATTTAGGGTGATTTTTCAAGTGCCTGGATAGAAATTACGCTTTTTTACTTAAGGTGAAAATCTCATTAGAAATTTCCATAGCTCACCATCATTAGTTTTAGGAAGGGTGTCAAAGACAGGTCTTTCCTATCCTTTAAATCTCCACAACCTAGGCAGAGAGATACTAGTTGCTAAAAAAAGGCTGCAATCAGCAAGAGATAGATACTATGAAAATGGCGCATCAAACAGCTGAATTTTTTCAAAACTTTACAGTTGCTCATCAGAATTTCGATATGGCGATCGAGATGAATTAAGCCATTTAGCTGACATCAAAAATTACTACAATGTGCATTAAGGCTTTGCAATAAATGTACATAATCTTTTTATTAGTCTGGTTGTTTGCTGCTGCTGAGGTTTGCCCAATTTGGGTAACATTCTAGAGAGATAGTTATTACTAATAATTTAATATCAGTGCTACTAATTACACTATTTCTCAAATGATTGAGCAAAAATGGAGCAGTGAATTACAAAACAAAAAGAGCGTAGATATTATCAGGTCAATTGTCTGATTTGATCGCCGTAAAAGCCCAATATCGCTGGCTTTTATTGGGGATCATTGCTGAGCAAGAAGTCTACCCCTGCCAGTTCTATCAATAGGGTTAGATCATTTCGATTTTTTTAGCTGGTGGTAAAGACCAATAATCCAGTTTTCGATTTTTAGCATTAGTCGATCGATCCAGTTCCACAATTGCTGCAGCAGAGATCTTTCATAGCCCAGTGTTTCGCTCGGCGCATCAATCCATTTTGGCTGGAAAGTAGCCTGGGATTGGTCTTTCGACTGAGCTGGTGTGGTTTTGATATCGATTGCTTTGTGGGAGCCTAACGCTGTTGGATGGGCTAGCTCGCTACTGTTTTCACTCAGCGGTACGGGATACTCGGTAGATCCAGATGGTGTCTCTGGCCAAGAGGTTTCTGCTGGTGAGAGTGGATTAATTGCTGCTGGGGTCACGGCAAACGATTTTTGCAGCGGTGATTGTAACGCTAACGGTTGACTTGGTGAAGTTTTGCTGCTGTCTTCTACCCTAAAATATTCCAGATAAAACTTGCACCAGTAACCAATTTTTTGGAAGGTGGTGCGCGGCAAGTTAGGAACGGGCGCTAAAACACCCATCGGCTGTGCTGATGGCAAAAATCGAGCAGTGGCTGCCGGTAATTGCTCGACAGCGGCATGGATAGCGGGCGTGATGTTGGGACTAATTTGCTGACGAATATGAAACTGCTGACTAGACGACAGCACATCTAATACTTGATTATGCTGATCGATCAATACTAAATGTCGGTTAGATAACAAAGTTGCTAATCCCTGAATTACCGGAGCTAGAGGCAACAGGGGCAAAGATGACTGAGCTGACCCAGCCAAATCACGATGGTTCTCGTCCAAAAAAGTAGTGTCCCATTCATTTTCGTCAATCACCGACCAATCATCATGGATAGGAATAGGTAAGGATGATGATGGTAATAAACCATAGCCCGCTTGGGTGACGGTGGCTAACAGGGCTTCGAGCTTGGTATTGGCTTCCTTGGCGGTATGGGTAATAGCTTTGCGATCGACAGCTAAGGATGTTGACTGCTCTAACGGTAATTGTGACCTGCTATTACCAGGAATCTGGCTTTCTGGCGCTGGGCGAAGCCAATTTAACCAGCGCAGGGGAGTCAACAAAATTTGTCCAGTCCACTGCACCGACACTTTCATCTGTCGCCAACTCTGACCAAGGCTATTCTTTACCCGGTTGGTTTGGCCGTTGATAAAGTTAAATACTCTGCTTTGATAAGTCCCAGCCATGATGCTTTGTTGGTAGTAAGCGAGTGAAAAAAACTATAATTGCCGAAATTGCCAGTGGACTCTTTAATTTCCCAGATTTATGAGTGATATCGCACATCTTAACCCGATTTTCAAGTCAATATTGGAACGCTTACGGGGATTGAGTCAACAGCCTAACATCAGTGGTTGGCGCTACTGGCCAGCTGATTTAGATATATCTGAAGCTCTCCAGGCCGATCTGAATACTTGGATGAGCGGGGAGGTGAACGAAAAACAGTATTTGACTTGGCCAGCCGGACAAGTGCAGTGGTTGGGCCAAGTAATTACGGTGCCTAGTCAGTTGCAGGGATATCCGACCCAGCTTCAGACCTTGCGCTTGTCGCTGGTGTGGTGGTCGATCGATGTTCAAATTTATGTCAATGGTCAGTTAGTGCAAGCCGGAGATTTGTTTGATGCGCGAGTACGAGTATTGTTGGGGTCAGCTGTACAGCCGGGAAATACTTGGGATGTTCGGATCAGGTTAGTGAGTCCCGGCCACGATCCAGGGGCTTTGATGCAGTCGATCACCATCTATGAATCTAACGACCTGTCCCAGCCGGAGCCGGGATTTATGGCTGATGAATTGGCAGTGCTCGCTGCTTATTTGCCCAATCATCCGGAGGTTGAAAAAGTATTGCAGTCGATCGATTGGCAACTCTTAGCAACCTCAGTACCGGGTTTCCAAGCGCAGCTCCAAAATCTGCGCCAGCGGCTGATTGGTAACATTAAATTGCCGCCAGCGACCCAAATCTCTCTGTTAGGTCATGCCCATCTGGATATGGCTTGGCTGTGGGAAGTCTCGGAAACTTGGGAGGTAGCTGATCGGACTTTTCAATCGGTATTGGCGTTGCAGGCCGAGTATCCGCAGCTGACTTTTTGCCATACCAGTCCCGCTTTGTATGCTTGGATCGAAGAGCATCGCCCCCAGCTTTTTGCCCAGATTCAGGCGCAAGTCAAGACCGGGCGCTGGGAAGTGGTCGGCGGCATGTGGATTGAGCCAGATTTGAATTTGATTAGTGGGGAATCGATCGCCCGCCAAATTATCTATGGCCAGCGTTATGTCCAAGAAAAATTCGGGAAGATCGATCGAGTGGCTTGGCTGCCAGATACCTTTGGTTTCTGTCAACAATTACCGCAATTATTGAAACTGGGACAGATTGATTACTTTGTGACCCAGAAATTTTTGTGGAACGATACTAACCAGTTTCCCCACCAGCTATTTTGGTGGCAAAGCCCTGATGGTACCAAGATTTTAAGTTACATGTCCTCGCCGATCGGCGAAGGAATCGAACCAGTCAAAATGGCCGAATATGCTGCCCAGTGGACGGCTAGCACCGGGGTCGCCGATGCTTTGTGGCTATTTGGCGTGGGCGATCACGGTGGTGGTCCCAGTCGCGATATGTTGGCGATCCAAGAGCGCTGGCAGCAATCGCCCTGCTGTCCACCACTAAAATTCACCACTGCCGAGCAATACCTGGCTGATAAAGCGCATGATCAGTTACCAATTTGGCAAGATGAACTGTACCTCGAATTTCATCGGGGCTGCTATACCACTCATGCTGATCAAAAACGTGCCAACCGCCAAGCCGAAGATTTACTTTATCAAGCCGAACTTTGGTCTACGATCGCTGGATTGCTTCAAGGTAACTGTCAGCCGTTGCCGGAAATTGAGCGCGCCTGGAAGCTGACTTTGTTTAATCAATTCCACGATATTTTACCTGGTAGCGCCATTCAGGCCGTCTATGTTACAGCTAATGAAGAATGGCCGATGGTGCAAGAACTAACGACCCAAGTAATTAATCGATCGATCACCACTATTTGTCAGCAACTTGATTTAGCGCAGCCACCACATCCGGATGCCGTGCCCTTGGTGATTTTCAATAGCCTCAGTTGGTCGCGAACGGCGGTTATTCATTGGCCAGTGACCGATATGAATGCTAGTTGGCAAGTTTGGGATGACCAGGGACAGCTGATCCCCAGCGTCCACCGCCAGGGGGAATTGATTTTTGTGGCCACCGATTTACCGAGTGTCGGTTATCAGTCGGTTTGGTTAGCGCCCGCTGTCATGGCGGAACCCTCCCCCCATCCCCACCATTGGTGTTTGGAAAATCAATATGTGCAGGTGACGATCGATCCGCAAACCGGCGATATTGCCAGCATTTTTGACAAAATCCAGCAACGCGCTATCTTATCTGCACCGGGGAATCAACTCCAGTCTTTTAACGATGCTGGTCAGTATTGGGATGCCTGGAACATCGACCCCCATTATGCCGAGCATCCTTTGCCGCCAGCGCAACTTCAATCGATCGAATGGATTCACGATAGTTCGATCGAACAACGGCTGCAGGTAGTTAGATCGATCGGCAAGTCTACTTTCACTCAAGATTATGTCTTAGCAGCTCATTCACCGGGGTTGTCGATCGAAACCAGCGTAGATTGGCAAGAAGAGCATGTGTTAGTCAAAGCTACTTTCCCGCTGAGCTGGAGCGCCGCCACCGTGACTTGCGAGATGCCCTGTGGAGTAATGGTTAGGCCGACGCAACCAGAACAGCCTCTAGACCAAGCTAAATGGGAAATCCCGGCTTATCGGTGGGTGGATTTGACCAGCTCGGAGCTGAATTATGGGGTGAGCCTCTTAAACGATTGCAAGTATGGCTATAGCTATCAGCCAGATCAGCTCAGTCTGACTTTGCTGCGTAGCAGTACTTGGCCTGATCCCCAGGCTGATATTGGTCAACACCAGTTTACCTATGTTATTTATCCGCATGGGGGTAGTTGGTCGGAGGCCGAAATTGTCCGGCGCGGGGTGGAGTTGAATTCTCCTTTACAGTTAGTGCTAGCCTCGGCGCAGACTGGTTTGGCACCGAGCGCTCATAGTTTCTTGGATCTAGGGGCTGCTAGTGAGCAACTGGTTTTGATGGCCTTACAGCCAGCCCATGATCATCTAGGCCAAGTGGTGATGCGTTGTTACGAAGCCACTGGGCAAGTGGAGATTTGCGATCTGCAAAATTCTTTGGCCTTGGAGATGGGGGAGGCGATCGATCTCCTGGAAACACCCCTGTCCGATGCTGACCAGAACCAATCAGTAAAACCCTGGCAAATTAAATCTTGGCTACTGCATAAGAATTAGCCAACAGATCAAACACCATTCCTTCCTGAGCCACAGTGACCCGTGGGAAAAGTTGAGCAGCTTCTTGGCCGACTCGATCCATGAACTGATCATCATGGCTGGGATCGTGATGAAAAATGACTAATTCTTGGGCTTGAGCGGCAGTGGCCAATCTGACCCCTTCTTGCCAAGTAGAATGTCCCCAGCCCACTTTACTATTCACTGGATCATG
The DNA here is from genome assembly GCA_031414775.1 of Synechococcales cyanobacterium VAR_4_metabat_354. Classification (GTDB taxonomy): domain Bacteria; phylum Cyanobacteriota; class Cyanobacteriia; order Cyanobacteriales; family Chamaesiphonaceae; genus JAAFHZ01. Next base: position 163,752 of record JANOQI010000062.1, on the reverse strand, counting down.
GTATTCGGCATCGGTGTAAGTGCAGTCATAGATAAAAATATCAGCTTGCTGGGCAAGCTTCAGCACATTAGCATCTAGCTGATCAGGGCGATGCTCGGTATCAGTGACATAGGCGATCGATCGACCTTGCCAACTCACCCGATAACCATAAGCGCCGCCGGGATGATTCAGTTGGCCAATTTCCACTTGCACTTCCCCTAGCTGCACCACTTCCCTCATTTGGAGATTATGAAAATGTAATTCGGCGGCCATGATGTTCAGCGGTACCGGGAAATTAGGGTCCATCATTTGATGGTTTAAGCGTTGTTCGATCAAGGGGCTATCGGGCATCATGCCCCCATAAATATCAAATCGATTACCAGGTTGGAAGGCTGGGGCGAAAAAAGGAAATCCCTGAATATGATCCCAATGGGAATGACTAAAGAAAATATGCCCTGTTGCCTTTCCGGTAGTATAAATCTGTTGACCCAAGAGCCGAATACCAGTACCAGCATCAAAAATTAGGCGTTGCCCACCCACTCGTACTTCCAGGCAAGGGGTGTTGCCACCATAGCGGAGAGTCGCTGCTCCTGGACAAGCAATACTGCCCCGCACGCCCCAAAATTGCAGCTGAAATTGTTCATCCAGTGTGCTGCTGGTCATCAGATTAGGTTGTAAATAGAGGGTTCACATTCTGTTTTATTGTACCCAGTCGATCGCAAAACCTTGCTCAATAATTGGGGAGGATTCTACAATTACATCAAGAGGGGCGAAGCCCTGCTTTTTGAACAATGTGGAGCTTAAACCGTGGCAAACGTCGAAATTTATACTTGGAGTTCTTGTCCTTTCTGTATTCGAGCTAAGGGATTGCTTACTAAAAAAGGGGTGCAGTTTACAGAATATGGCATTGATGGCGATGAGGCCGCCCGATCGAAGATGGCGTTACGGGGCGATGGTCGTAGGTCGGTACCGCAGATTTTTATTAACGATCAGCATATTGGGGGCTGTGATGATATCTACGCCTTAGAGTCCACGGGCAAGCTGGATGATCTGTTGGCTGCTTAGATACCAGCAAACCAGTCGTAGCCTTGATCCTCCCAGTAGCCCCGCTTGGGAAGTAATCGATCGGTCACAATCACTTCTGTTACCCATTTGCTAAGTTTGTAACCAAGTTTGATCGGCGCTGATAGCCGCAGCGGGGCACCATTGTCGGGTGGCAGAGGTGCTCCATTTTTCTCGTAGGCCAGCATGGTTTGGGGATGTAGTGCGGAAGCTAAATCCCAGCTTTCGTAGTAGCCATCCGCTGAACTGAAATAGACATATTTAGCATTACTTTGGAGGGTGGCCATCTGTAATAAATCGCACAGGCGCACGCCACCCCACTGCACTACAGCTGCCCAGCCTTCGACACAAACCTGTTGAATGATGGTGGATGTAAAGGGTAATTGCCTAAGATCGGCGAGGCTTAAACTCAATGGCCTTTCCACTTGGCCGATTATTTGCAAACGAAACTTCTGGGGGTCGATGTGCGGGGTGCCATTGTAGCTATTAATAATTAGTTTATCTGGTTGAATTTGGGCGGCGGTGAATTCGGGTACGGGGTTAGGCGAAAGTAATACTTCACCCAACTTGCTGTTGATGGGCATGATCAGTCGTCCGATCGGATCATACAGCAAGGTACCAGCAGTGTTGAATAGTAAACCAGCTCCTGCCCACTGTAGAATCTGCCGCCGCGACCATTTGTTGTCATTCATTAAATTTCGTCTACACTTACGGCTAGGAATAATCTCAGTTGCAGAGATTTATTATAGTCATCTTCATCTAGCAAAACATCTCAGTCATCTAAAGTGTGTTCTCTGCCAGGAGTGGTAGAAACCACTTCTAATACGAACGTGGGAACTACTTGTTCTTCCCACAGGACATAGCTAGGACGCAGTTCTTCGTCGTAGAATCTTTCGACACCGATGCTCAAGAAGGCATCCGGGACGATGGGGGGTTGGTCGGGATGGAAGTAGATGCCCATGTCGATGCCGAAGAACCAATCGAGACGGTCTGCCCAGAGGATCAGTTACCAGATCTGGATGGCTATTATCCTTTGGCTAAAGTAAAGCAACAATAAGCAAATCTCCCAGATAGCCCTAGATCGACAGATAATAAAAGGCTGATAAATAAGAAAAATCCTATGGGCAAAGTTTATATCGTTGGTGCTGGACCAGGTGACATATCCTACTTAACCTTACGCGCCCAAACCCTACTAACCACAGCAGATACAGTCATTTATGATGCTTTGGTAGACGAAACTTTACTGGAATTTTTACCCGCCAACTGTCAGCGATTGTATGTCGGTAAGCGAGGCGGTCAGCCTAGTATGACCCAGACGGAAATCAACAAAGTTTTAGTAGAACAGGCGCAGCGCGATCAGAAAATAGTGCGGCTCAAAAGCGGCGATCCCTTTATCTTCGGTCGCACGACCAGCGAAATTGATGCTTTAAGTGCCGCTGGCTGTGAATATGAAATAGTACCCGGTCTATCTTCGGCACTATCCGCACCATTACTAGCTGGCATTCCCCTCACCGATCCAGTACTGAGTTATGGTTTTGCCGTAGTCAGTGCTCATGCTCCAGAAGATTTAAACTGGGACGCTCTAGTGCAATTGCCCACTTTGGTGATTTTAATGGGCACCGCCACCCTCGCTACGACAGTGCGCGGTCTGTTGCAACATGGTCGAGCACCCCATACTCCGATCGCCATTATCAAGTGGGCGAGTTTGGCACAGCAAGAAGTACTAGTTAGTGATTTAGGCCAGGTGGTGGCCGCAGTTGGCGATCGGTCTTTATCACCAGCAGTAATTGTGATTGGGGAGGTCGTTAAGCTCCGACCTTTTATTAATAGTCAGACTGAACGCCGAACATCTTTGCCCTTGCAAGGTCAAACTATTCTTATTACCCGGTCTTTGAGTCAATCTCCAGAACTGCGGCAGTTGCTGACAGCTCAAGGTGGTCGGGTGCTGGAAATGCCGACTATTGAAATTGGGGCACCGAGTAGTTGGGAAGCACTAGACCAGTCGATCGATCAATTAGCTAGCTATGATTGGTTGATTTTGACCTCAGCGAATGCCGTAAATTATTTCTTCGACAGGTTAATGACGGCTGGCTTAGATGCGAGAGCGTTGGCTGGGGTGAAAATTGCGGTAGTTGGTCGTAAAACAGCGGAAGTGCTGCGCCAGCATGGTCTGAATCCCGACTTTATTCCTACCGAATTTGTGGCTGATGCTTTGGTGGCTAGTTTTCCAGAATCGCCTGCTCAGCAAAAGATTTTATTTCCTCGGGTGGAGAGCGGTGGCCGCGCTGAAATTGTCCAAGCCTTGACTGGCCAAGGAGCAATCGTCGATGAAGTTGCCGCTTACGAATCAGTTTGCCCAGAATCGATCGATCCAGCAGTCTTAATCGCGCTTCAGCAACAGCGGATCGATATTATTACTTTTGCCAGTTCTAAGACGGTGCGACACTTTCATCAATTAGTCGGTGATCAATTGCCAGCTGATTGGTTGAATCGAGTCAAGATTGCTTCGATCGGACCGCAAACTTCGGCGACTTGCCAAGAATTATTTGGCAAAGTAGATATCGAAGCCACCGAATATACCTTGCCAGGACTGGTAACGGCAATTTTGGCTCGTCAAACTGCTAATGCTCAGTACTGATGCCCGTAAACTAGAAATACTCTGCAATTTCCGCCCAGCATGACCTATTACATTGCGCCTAGCTTTCTCGATCGACTCGCCATCCACATCACCAAAAACTTCCTAGAACTACCCGGAGTAAAAGTACCGCTGATTTTGGGAGTACATGGCCGCAAAGGTGAAGGTAAAACCTTTCAGTGCGAACTAGTCTACGAACGGATGGGCATTGAAGTCGTCCATATCAGCGCAGGCGAGTTAGAAAGCCCCGATGCTGGGGATTCCAGCCGATTGATTCGACTCCGTTACCGCGAAGCTGCCGAAATCATTAAAGTGCGCGGCAAAATGTGTGTGCTCATGATTAACGACTTGGATGCTGGGGCTGGCCGCTTTGACAGCGGCACCCAATACACCGTCAATACCCAGCTGGTGAATGCCACCTTGATGAACATTGCCGACAGCCCTACCAACGTTCAGCTACCGGGTAGCTATGATGCCACGCCCTTGCCGCGTATTCCGATTATTGTGACTGGCAACGACTTTTCTACGCTCTATGCACCCTTAATTCGGGATGGCCGGATGGAGAAGTTCTATTGGCACCCTACTCGGGCGGACAAGATTGGGATTGTGCATGGCATTTTTGCCCCCGACGGTTTGAGCCAAGCCGAAATTACCAATCTAGTCGATCGATTCCCCGAACAGGCGATCGATTTTTATGGTGCCATGCGATCGCGGATGTACGATGAGCAAGTGCGTCAATACATTCAGCAGGTGGGAATTGAACAGGTTTCTCGGTCATTAGTGAATAGTGCTGTCGATCGACCAGCTTTCACACCGCCATATTTCAGCATTGCTCGTTTAATTGAGTTTGGGGACGTGCTGTTGCACGAGCAAAAGCTAGTAGCCAATAATCGGTTGGTGGATGAATACAATTTGAGGCTATCCAAAAATTGAGCCTGTCTGGTTTTTATCAATTTTAAATCGTTAACACCTTGCATTTGTTTTTAGATCTAGCTATCCCAAGTTTGTAAATTATTTAGATCGATCGCTTCTTGCATAGCATCGGCCAGAGCTTGGTGAAGAGCTTCCGAGCCAGCCTTCACTGATTTTTGAGCATATTGCGCCACCGACAGCGGCGGATTAATGACGATCGATACGCTATCCCGCCATTTCGGCAACTTCTGACTGTAACGAATACTGATCGGCACAATCTGGATGTCCTGACTGGGATTACCGGACTGTGCCTGCAAAGCAATCCGAGATAATCCTTTCTTGAGGGGGTGCAAAGTTCCATCGTTGCGAATACCGCCCTCCGGATAAATTGTGATCAATTCCCCTTGATTAATTAGCTCGATCGCATAACGAAAGCTACTCAAACTCGGGTTATTCGTATCTACCGGAAAACCACCTAAACGCCTGACAAACCAACCTTGCAAGCCCCGCATTTCATTGGCCGAAGTCATAAACCGCACATTCCGACCCAGGGCGTAGGGACCAGCGATATAGGGAATCAGCATCGAATCCCAGCGTGATCGATGGGTGGGAGCCAAAATAGTTGCGCCGGTTCTGGGCAGATGTTCTTGACCGAGAATTTTAATCTGCCAAAAATAGTTGGGTAAAAACAGCTGTCCAAAAGGATAGATCACACTAGTGACTAAGGGCGAGAAGCTGGATTTCACAGTATTAGTCAGAGTAGAGCTAGAGGTTGCAGTAGCCATATTTAGTCGGTGATGAGCAGGCTCAAATTGTAGCAATTCTTATGTCTTTTAGACTAACTGGTGATGGTGATCGATCGAACTTCAGACGTGACAGTTCTTCAACTGGGTTATTCCGTATAACCTTGGCCGGGAGCATCATCAAAAAATGCAAAGCTTCTTTACTATTTCAGCTCGTAATGGCTCCGCCCAGGCTAGGATCAAAGATATTGTCTAGCAAGATTTAGTGGAGAGAAATGCAGCAGGATCGTCATCTCCCTATGATGCTAGACAAATTTCAGCAGTTGCAATCCCAGTTGCTCGATCGATGGCAGACAATTAATCAGTTTGATCGCAGTGATTGTGACATTCTGGTGGTGCCCTCAGTCAGCCTCGATCAGTCAGAACTGCTCAAAGTACTAGGTAGCCATCACTACGAAGAGCGCCTACTATTTTCACTGATTCGCTTGCGTAATCCCCGCACCCGCTTGGTTTACGTCACATCTCAACCACTTACGCCGATCATCATTGACTATTATTTGCAATTGTTATCGGGTATTCCTTTTTCTCACGCTCGCGATCGATTGGTATTACTCTCCACTTACGATGCTTCCCATCAGCCCCTCACCCAAAAAATTCTCGACAGGCCGCGCTTGATCGATCGAATCCGCAGCGCCATCCGGATCGAGAAAGCCCACATGATTTGCTACAATTCCACACCCTTAGAGCGGGAATTATCTGTAGAACTAGGCATTCCCCTCTGGGCAATAGATCCAGCATTATTGCCGTGGGGCACTAAAAGCGGCAGTCGGCAGATTTTTGCCGAGACTCAGGTGCCGCATCCCGCCGGTAGTCAGTTAATGAAAACTGTCCCAGATTTAGTGCAGGCAGCAGTGGCACTGTGGGAGCAGCAACCACACCTGCAAAGGCTAGTAGTGAAGTTGAACGAAGGGTTTTCTGGTGAAGGCAATGCCATTTTAGATTTGGGATCGATCGCTGCTGTCGATACTACCCAGCGGAGCAAAGCCATCGCCGCTAGCTTACCGATCATGCGTTTTCAATCACCATCTGAAACTTGGGCAAGTTTTTCCAGACGCATCAGCGATTTAGGGGCGATTGTCGAGTCTTTTATTGAAGGTACCGAAAAGCGATCGCCTAGCGTTCAAGGTACAATTTCACCCGCCGGAGAAGTGGAAATTATTTCTACCCACGATCAAATCTTAGGCGGTCCCGATGGTCAGGTCTATTTGGGTTGCACCTTTCCGGCAGATGCTAGTTACCGCTTGCAGTTGCAGGAGTTAGGGCTGAGAATTGGTCATAACCTAGCAGCTAAGGGGATATTAGAAAGGTTTGGGGTGGATTTTGTGGCGGTCAAACAGCCGGATGGTACCTGGGATTTGCAAGCGATCGAAATCAATTTACGTAAAGGGGGTACCACTCATCCGCTCATGACCTTGCGGTTCTTGACTAATGGCCAGTTTAACTTTGCCGATGGTCTGTTTTATAGTCAGCAGGGACAGTGCAAATATTACATTGCCACGGATACGTTGCAAAAACCCCAATACCGGGGTTTACTGCCCCACGATCTGATGGATATTATTGCCCATCATCAGTTGCACTTTGACAGCAGTACCGAAACTGGCACGGTTTTTCATCTCATTGGCTGTTTGTCGGAGTTTGGGAAGATTGGTCTAACTAGTATTGGGAATTCGCCGCAAGAAGCGCAAGCGATCTATGATCGAGTGGTGGAGGTGATCGATCAAGAAACCAGCACCTGCGATCGTTGCTCATGAAGGTTTGGCCATTCATCCGTTAAGCAAATTCGGAAACTGTATGGACGACGACAACGGTGAAAATCAGTTACTGGTCTAACCCATATTTTGATACTATTTGTCGTAATTGTAACAACACTTTATATTTTCCCTCGCTAACATATAGATATGGCTAGTTAATGCCCTAATCACAAAAGAGGTGCCAGTTATGGCTCTTACTAAAATTGTTGAATTACGCAGTTTGTCTTCGGTAAAGGCTGGCATGGTGGAGTTTTATACTCCCCAAACTAGTGATGAAACGATGTTAGTTCAGGTTGCTCCTAATAGTATCGACGACATGTTTGTCCACCGCCATCAAACCGACCAGCTTTTGGTAGTGCGCGGCAGCATGGTCTTGGTAGTTTTGCTCGATCGACAGTACCAATATATTCCCCTCACTGATCGCCATCCACAGGTCGTGACAATTCCGCCGATGGTGCCCCACGCTGCGATTAATCTCAGCTCTGAGCCATGCATGATCATCAATGCTGTTCAATATCACGGTACTCCCAACGCCAAAGATTACCAACCGATCCACCCGCCGTTTGCCTATGACTTAGACTTGGCTAGAAGGTTGATGTCTATCGGAGAGTTGGCTCACGCTAGCTAGCCTTTACCTGAGCACCATGACCGCGTGGGTCAGAGAACTTGGGCGAATTAGGGGCAGCTGGGGACATTTTGGAAGTTTGACCTTCAGCGTGTTGGATGGCCGTGTTGACATCGGCATTACCATCTGAGATGGGTTTAATGCGATCAGCAATAATTTCATCCAGACTCGATCGCACCACGCTGTCTGGCTGTTCGCCAATTACTTCACCCAGCGTTGCCCCGCGTCGATCAAAAAAGATAAAGTGCGGAATACCATCGACTCGATATTTCTCAATTTCGGGTAACCACTTGGTGTTGTCCACGTTCAGCATGGCAAAATTTACTGTCTGGGCATAGTCTTTTTTGACTTTGGCTAAGCTGGGAGCCATCGCCTGACAACTAGTACACCAGTCAGCGTAAAATTCCATCAGGGTTGGTTTGCCGTTAGCTAGGGCTACTTCGATGGGAGTGGCGGCTTGGGCTTGGGCTGCTAGCGCTGCATCTCCTTGCTGAGTTTTGAGGCCAAAGAAGAGAGCGATCGCCAGTACAATTGCCGTAATAGCGACGATAATATTGGGCAATTTATTGCCGGAGGATGTTTCCTGAGCCATGAGTGATTGAATTGTGAGGTGAGCGCGCCGCGTCTCTAGAAGAGAATCAAAAGCTGCATTAATTCTAACTTGCTCCATGGCAGAAGGACTAAAATGGAGAGGTGGCAGTGCATCTGTAAAGTATGAAAAAACGTCTCACTCTAACTTTTCCCCGGCGGGCGATCCAAATGCCGGTCGCCTATCGACTGGCTAAGGATTTTAATGTCGCCGCCAATATTATTCGGGCGCAGGTGGCTCCTAACCAGATCGGTAAGCTGGTGGTGGAACTGTCTGGCGATATTGATGAACTAGAGGCATCGATCGAATGGATGCGCTCCCAGGGAATTCAGGTGGGGATGACCAATCGAGAAATCTCGATCGATGAAAATGTTTGTGTCGATTGTGGTCTGTGCACTGGGGTGTGCCCGACGGAGGCATTGTATTTGGAGCCAGAGACTTATAAGCTGGGTTTTGCCCGGTCTAAATGTATTGTCTGCGAGCAGTGCATTCCGACTTGCCCAGTGCAAGCTATTTCCACTAATTTATAAGCCACTCTGCTTGAATATCAAAAAGCCCGTCAAATGTTGACGGATATTTTCTTAGCTTCTTTACCTAAAAAGACGAGAATGCCCCTGCCATAGCGTACTCGCTTGGCGGTGGGATGAAAGACGAGTGAGATCGTGTAGGGCAAAGCCCCGCCAAAGGCGTATGCACCGCCGACCAATGTTGCGAGAAGCCTTGGGCTTGGAGCCGTCAGAATAACTGAAAATCAGCCCCAAATAAACCCTAAACCCAGCAACAGCCCGATCACAAAATGTAGCCGCACCGCCAGATACTTGCAAGTTCTAATAATTTCTGGCTGATCGTGATTGGTGCGGACAAAATTACAGAGCTGAATCGCGATCGGTAGTCCCAACAAAATTCCGAGCGTAGCTGGCGGAAAAACCTTCGCCGCGATCGAACCTAGCACCAACACATAAATACTGATCACTAACCATACCACCGTATCAGCACCCAACTTAGTACCTAAGCGGACAATCGGCGATTTTTTGCCAGCAGCTAAGTCATCTGCCACCTGATGGAAATGCGAGCAGAACAAAATCAAACTGGTCAGGATGCCGATAATGACGCTGGCCACCATATTCACCACCGACCAACTCTGTGCTTGGCTGTAATAGGCCGCCGCCAAAGCCAGTGGGCCAAAGCAAACAAAGCAAATAATTTCTCCCACACCGTAATAGCCTAACCGAAAGGGCGGTCCTTGGTAGGTATAACCCAGGAAGCAGCAAAGCAACACAATTCCTAATACTGTCCAGTCTTGCTGCCCCCAGCAGATTGATAACACGCCGCCGATGCCCAGTAGCAAAAACAGATTACCCAGCCAGAACATTAAGTTGCGATTGCCGGTCAGGTTGACGACCGATTCAGCTTTGTTCTGATCAATGCCGGTATCGGAGTCGAATACGTCATTGCTGACATTAATCCAAGCCACGATCGAGATCGCCGATAGCAAAAAGGTGGCCAAGGTGTGAGCATGGAATTCTTTGGTTTGGGCAATGGCGATCGCACTACCCACCCAGATCGGAATCACCGCCACTGTATACATCGGTGGTTTGATCGCCGCGAGCCAGAGCTTGCGCCGCGACGGGGTTACTTGCTTTACTACTTCTGCCGTTGTCATAATGTAAGGAATTAATTAAGCTATTTGTGATTCACAATTGTTCATAATCGATCGATAGCCAACAGAGTAAAATGCAAGCGCGAAGCCTTAGCCTGTAATGCTCTTATGCAATCTAAATAGAGTCCTAACTAGCTATATCACAATTTCTTATTTGCTCTCGTGAGCATGAAGAAACCTTAAAAAAACTTTATTTGGTTAGCATGACCGTTACTCCCCACCGCCAACTTTTGTATCATAGCTGCGAAGCGATTGTTGAGTTGCTGGATGCTAACCGTCATCACCCATTGGTCAGTCTGGCTTTGCCTTTAACCAAAGTCGATCCGCTAGTAGCGCTGCAATTTCTCAGCCAGACCAGTCAGCCCTATTTTTATTGGGAACACGGTGACCAATCATTTGCCTTGTTGGATGTGGCTATTACTCAAGATGTATGCGGTATCGATCGATTCGCCCAAGCGCAAGAATTTATCCAGCAAGTTAGTGATGATATTTATGTAATTGGTGCAGAGCGCTCTACTAAACCACGTTTTTATTGTCGCTTCCCCTTTTTTGATGCGCCCACCGCGACAATTCCTTTTGCGACTAGCCAGATTTGCTTGCCCAAATGGCAAATATCCCGTCACCGAGGTATTAGCAATTTAGTTGTCAATCTCCAGCTGGATCGATCATCTGATCTGCTAAGATTGGCGGCGGAAATTAGTGCCATGCTGGCTCAATTAAACCATTTAGCCGGACTTTGTTTAGTTACTAACCAGGCGGATGTCTGTTTGGAAAACGAGGTGGGGGCGATCGATCGATTAGAAACGGCAATATCGAAGTCCTTGGCGGCGATTGATCGACAAGAACTCCAAAAAATTGTCTTGGCTCATTCTTGTCTGGTTAATGCTAACCAAGATTTTTCGATCCCGCGTTGTTTGGATAGCTTGCGCCAAAATCATCCAGACTGTTACACCTTTGCCATTAATGATGGCTTGGGCAACTGCTTTTTGGGAGCTAGTCCGGAGCGGTTAGTGAGTGTGTTCGATCGACAACTGGTTTGTGATGCGTTGGCGGGTTCGGCACCGCGCAGCCAGTTGCCATCTGAGGATCAGCAGTTAGCCCAGCAACTACTGGCCAGCCCGAAGGAGCAACACGAACATCAATTGGTGCGTGATTTTATAGTGAATAGTTTGCAGCAGTTGGGATTAAATCCGCGCTGGCGGAAACAACCGCAGTTGCTAGCCCTTACTAATATTCAGCACGTCTGGACCCCGATTCAAGCGGCGCTCACTGCGGCGCTACATCCCTTGGCGGTGGCAGCCGCTTTGCATCCTACACCCGCCGTGGCCGGATTGCCGCGTGACTTGGCTTGTCAAAAGATTCAAGCATGGGAAGCAGTGGCTCGGTCGCTGTATGCCGCACCAATTGGTTGGATTGATACTGACGGGAATTGTGAGCTAGTGGTGGGCATTAGATCCGCCATTGTCACCGGCAATCAGGCACGGCTATTTGCGGGGGCGGGAATTGTGGCTGGTTCAGAGATCGATCGAGAGGTGGCCGAGATTCAGCTCAAGTTTCAATCGCTTTATCAAGCTCTGAGTGGGTAAACTAAATTGACTTTCGCACAAAATCTATTTTCGCAGGAAATAATTTTATGGCAATGATCACTGGACTATCTGGCAATGAGATTTTTTGTTTGCACCAGCAAGGCTTGACTCCCGGCGATCTGGTGGTGGGCAACAGTGTAATTTCACTCGGCTTGTTGAATAGTATTGGCTCAGGGCTACGCACGTTGGTCGGGGGCGAGGTTAGCCAAGTAACTAAGATTATTGCGGAGGGACGACAACGCTCCTATTTCCGGATTGTAGCAGAAGCTAAACGGCATGGTGGCGTAGGAATTACAGGTGTTTCTAGCGAACTGATTGTGCATGGCACCAATGTCGAATTTTTATCGATCGGCTCCTGTATACATCGCGATGAAGTGCGATCAGAACGGTTAGAATTCTCTACGGCTGCTGATGGCCAAGCTCTCTATTGCCAGCTAGACTGCGGATTTGTCCCCAAGCAATTTGTTTTTGGGAATGTGGCCTATTCGATCGGACTTGGCGGCGGCATTGTGGGTAGCTTGCGCAGCTTGGCTAGAGGCGAAATTAAAGAATTTTCGCGCATTTTTAACACTACTCGTCATCTAGCCATTCAACGAATTACTGCCGAGGCTGAGGCGGTAGGGGCAAACGCAGTGATCGGCATTAAGACATCTATTTTGCCGTTTGCGGGAATGCAAGAAATGGTGATGATTGGTACCGCCTCGCACCATCCTTTGTTACCCGACACATACCGACAGCAGCCGATTACTAGTGACCTGACTAACGAAGAAATGTGGAATTTGATTAATCTGGGGTATATGCCCGTGCAATTGGTACTGGGTGTTTCGGTCTATTCGTTAGGACTGATTGGTGGGATTTCCTCGTTCTTTAAATCTTTTGTCCGGGGTGAAATCAGGGAGCTAACTAGTTTGATCTACGAAGCTCGTACTGAAGCTTTAAAGCATATTGAAGAAGATGCCCGACGTTGTGGTGCCGATCGAGTGGTGGGGGTGAAGACTTATGTTTATAACTTGGGCGGCGGGGTGATTGAGTTTTTGGCGATCGGTACGGCGGTGAAAAAAATGCCGGGGATTAAAACTGCCTCGGCAAATCTTTTGCCACAAGCGATTATTCGCGATCAAGATACTTTTGTGAATACTGCTGAAACTAGCTACAGTAGATCTTTGAGTTAACTCGTGATCTATTGTAGTGGTCAAAAACACAAGACGGACATCCCAGGCGTTGAGAATAATCTTCCACAGAAGCGGCAATGTCGTGGGTAGCAATGGCGATATGAATCTTGTTCATAGAAATTTCCGATCGATACCATCTAATTTAGCAAAGATTTAGGCAGCAATTAGGATAAATAAATCCTATTCACAGCTGATTAAATCTGTCATTGTAAACAAGCGTTGTTGTTCGATCGATTCCAATTTTCGTTGGGCTTCATAGAATAGTTCATAGCATTCTTGCTTGCGTTCTGGCGACATTTCAGCGCTTTGCCACTGGGCTAAATAATAGCTCCGTTGCTGTTCGCAAGTAGCTTTCTCTAAGCAAGCCCCCGCAGCGCGAATTACCAGGGTCGATCGCTGAATTTCTTGGGCGGTTCTTTCATCCAAATTAAACAAATGACTAACCTGGGCTATCTCCGATCGATGACTCCCATATAAATCTTGCAAATGGCCAACCAAATTGGGATCGAGGTAATCGATATCGCCCAGGGCACTAACATCCAGAATTTTTTGCCAGATAAAGCGATGGTGGGGTAAGTTAAAAATCAAATCAGCCTGATCTAGAGTATCGATAATCGTGAGGCGATGTTCTGGATAATGCAAATAGAGCCGCAGCAATACGGCCTCGGCCTGCTCGACCAAACGCTGTTGTGGTGATAATCGGGCTGGTATTAGAGTATCGCCACCAAATACTTCATCTCCAGCTGGCGGTGCAAAATCCTCAGCGGTAAATGTGAAATCAGATTCAGCGGTAGCTCTGGTTTCAGGTGGTTGATAATTGGACTTAGCTGGTTTGATTTCTCGTTGCTTGCGTTTTAGCTCAGTATTTAAATTTTCTACCAATAACGGAATTTGACGGACATCTTGGCCACTCAGTAATTGCGCGGCTTTTTGCAGATAAAAACTCCGGGCATTAGTATCTGTGATTTTCAGCAGCAGGCTGATACTATCCTCCATCGCTTGCTGATAAAAACGGGCATCTTGGAGGTCTCGATCGACAATCGCTTTTTCTAACTGCCAGTCCAGCCACAACGGCGCATTGGCTAATCTTTCACTATAAATATCACTACTATTTTCCTTCAGGAATTCATCGGCATCTTTCCCCGCCGGTAGATCTAAAACCCGCAACTGGACTTGACCTTGGTAGGCCAGATTGGCAACTTCCTCGATCGCTCTGGCCGTGGCCAAAGTTCCGGCTTTGTCGGCATCAAAGTTAAAAACAATCTGTTTGGAATCAGTAAAACGCAATAGTTGTTTGATTTGATAGTTATTCAGTGCCGTGCCCAAGGAGGCTACTGCATTGGTGATGCCAGCAGCATGGAGGGCAATCACATCAAAATAGCCTTCCACCACTACAGCGCGGTCTTCTTTTTTAATGGCATCTTTAGCCAGATTGAGACCATAGAGGATTTTGCCCTTATCGAACAGCGGTGTTTCGGGGGAGTTGAGATACTTGGGTTGCTGATCGCCCAAACTGCGTCCGCCAAAGGCAATTACTCGGCCATTGATATCCCAGATCGGAATCATCAACCTATCGCGAAACCGGTCGTAGTAGCCGCTTCCTTCCTTCCGGGGCACAATCAATCCAGCTGCTTCCACTAGTTTGATGGGAAACTTTTTGGTGACTGTCAGATATTGACACAAGGTATCCCAGCTTGCTGGTGAGTATCCCAGCTGAAAATCTTGAATGGTCTCAGCCGTCAATTGGCGTTGGTCTTTGAGATAAGTTAACGCGGCCTGTCCCTGTTGTTGGGATAGGGTGTGGTGATAAAAATTAGCGGCCACGGCCATTACTTCGCCTAGTTGTTCGCGTTCGGTAAGTTGGCGCTGGAGTTCTTGGCGTTTTTCGGGAGCGAGGGTCTTGATCGAAACCTGGTATTGACGGGCTAAGTCTAGAATCACTTCGGTGAAGGATTGCTTATTGACTTCCATCAAAAAATTGACTGCGCCGCCGCCTGCTTGGCAGCCAAAGCAGTAATACATTTGCTTACTGGGGCTAACGGTGAAGCTGGGCGACCTTTCTTGATGGAAGGGACATAATCCTTGGTAGTCTTTTCCCTGTTTTTTTAGTACCACATAGGAAGACACGACTTCGTAGATATCGGCCTTGGCTTTGACTTCTTTGATGGTATCGGGATGAAGAGAAGGGACTTCCATGAAGGTGGGGTTAGGTTCTTTCCTATTTTAGAAGATCTCCTGTATTGGGTCTGATCTTTATAATGGTGGTATATCGAAACTATTGTGCTTGGGATTGATGGTGATAGCTGTATTAATTTAGGATGGAATTCGGTGAACAGGAAATTTTTTAGCCTTAATCTTAGTGGAGTTTTATGCATAGTCTTTCGATCCCAACCTGGATTATTCATATTTCTAGCGTTGTGGAGTGGATTACAGCCATTAGTCTGATTTGGACTTATAGTACAGTTTTTGATAGACCCTACTGGCGAGCATTATGTTGGGGGATGCTACCAGCCTTGGGCAGTGCGATGTGCGCTTGCACTTGGCATTTTTTTGATAATGACTTGAGTCTGGAGTGGTTGGTGACGGTGCAGGCGTTTACGACTTTGATGGGGAATGCCACGATGGGTGCGGCGGCTTGGTGGATTTGGCGGCAGAGTCAGGAGCAAGTTAGTGAATAAGGAATCGTTGTTTGGAATTTCGCTGTTTCCTTATTTGGCTTTTTTGTGGTTTTTAACTAAGTCTGGGCAAACGCCGAAGCTGTCGCTGATTGGGTTTTATACGACGCTGGTATTTGTGGCGGTGACGATTCCGGCGGGTTTGTATGCGGAGTTAGTGCTGAAGACCAGCTTGGCGAATGTGGATTGGCTGCATGGCAGTGCGGAATCGGTGCTATCGATCGGGAATATTTTAGTGGTCTTAGGTTTTGCTCAAGAAATTCATGAGAAAAAGAAGTCGCTGAAATGAGGCTTAATTCTATATTGTTACACTGGACAAAAAAAACCAAAGTGATGTCATGTCAGGGATAATTGGCTGGTGGATGCAAATAATTGCTAGGGAGAATAGCTGGCAACGGTTAGCGATTTTTTCTGGTACTTGGATTTTTTTATGGTTGCCCGTGGCCATTCCGATCGCGCTTAAATTGCAATGGCGACCTTTTCAGCCCTTGACGGCGGCTCAAAAGTTACCGCTGTTGGGGCCGTTGTATTTGATATCACCCTTAGTGATGTGGGGTTTGTTGGCGGCACAGGGAAAAGGCTGGGATTACTATGGCTTAGTGCTAGATCTGTCAGCGGCTGGCTCGGTGTTGCTGGGTTTGGGGCTATCGATCGCGAGTTTGATGGTGGTTTTTGGGTGGGAATGGAGTCAGGGCTGGATGGTCTGGCACCCGGAGAATCACCGTCAACTATTGGTCAATGGTTTGCCAATTCTTTTATTGGCGCTGTGGATTGGCGTGACCGAGGAATTGATATTTCGGGGCTGTTTGCAGACGGAGTTGGGCACAGACCATAACGGGTTGTTAGCGGGATTAATGGCTAGTTTGATTTTTGCTCTGCTGCACTTGGTGTGGGAACGACAGCAAACGCTGCCCCAAATTCCGGGTTTGATCCTAATGGGGGGTGTTTTAACTCTGGCCAGAGTGTCTGACCATGGTGGTTTAGGGCTATCGATCGGACTTCATGCTGGTTGGGTGTGGGGCTTGACTTGCCTAGATGCGGCGCAGTTAATTACTTATCAAGAATCCGCCTCGCCGTGGCTGGTTGGTTGGTATCAGCAGCCGTTGGCGGGGATTGCAGGGTTTATTTGCCTGACTGGAACGGCAGTTAGCTTGTTTTTTATCTAAATTCCCTGTTTATCTGGTTGGGATTAGAATGAATACTCTGAACATCGAGCATTCCAGCGAGATTTATAGAATGAGCGCCATGCTGACCGAATTTACCCTTTCCAATTTCAAAAGTTATAAAAATAGTCGATTACCGTTGGGATCTTTGACTGTTTTAATCGGAGCGAATGCTTCGGGCAAAAGTAATATTATTGAAGGTTTGCGCTTTCTTTCTTGGCTAGCTCAAGGGCAAAAACTTTCGAGTATTCAGTATGCGGTGAATAGTGCGGATTCGGAGCAGGTAATTCGTGGTCGCATCAATGACTTATGCCATTATGGCGAATCAAACTTTACTCTTGGGTGCCGTTTAAATTCAACAGAATGGAATCAACTTGATATAAACATCAGTGTGTCAAAAGGAGAAATGAAGATTACTTCTGAACATATTATTAATTTAGACAACTTATCGCTATATGTGACGGATACTAACCCTTCATCAGCTAGACTAATTGGAGCAGCATCGCTAGATGCAATCATAGTGCGTTTCGATACATTAACTAAACTTGAGCATGGCTATTTTTTTGAATGTGATAACCAAAAAGCTATATTCGTTCAATTAGATATTCCACAGGTTTACCAAGATGCAAAATTCATTCCACCAGTAACTCTCGATATTAGTGAAAGTCGCCAATTAATTAATGATGAATTCAAAGAAAATCAAGATGTAGTTAAAAAAGTTACCCACGAATATCAGATGGTATTACAGAATATCCTATTCTTCGATTTTATTCCTGCTAACATGCGAAATTACAGTCAAAAATTTGACTATCAACAATTACTAGAAAATGGTAGCAATCTGTCTAGTGTACTATTTCACTTATGGGAAAATCAGCCAGACAATAAACAATTAATCCTGAACTTCATCCAAAGTTTGCCAGAACAGGAAATCGATGGCCTGGATTTTCTGATTGGTCCCCGAGATGAAGTAATGGTCAGGCTTTCAGAAACTTTTGGAAATACCCAACGATATTGTGAAGCAGCTCTGTTATCTGATGGCACTTTGCGGGTATTAGCGATCGCTGCCGCCATGCTTTCAGCCACCGCCGGCAGCCTAGTAGTCATCGAAGAAATTGATAACGGCGTTCATCCCAGCCGTGCCAAGCATCTATTAGCCAACATTCGAGATATCGCCGAAAAACGAAAGTTACGCGTACTACTCTCTACCCACAATCCAGCATTAATGGATGCCCTGCCCGATGAAGCTCTAGGTGACGTAGTATTTTGCTATCGCGACCCCGAGCAAGGCGATAGTCGTCTGGTTAAACTTGGCGATATGGATGAATTTCCTGACCTAATTGTCCAAGGACCACTTGGACAATTAGTAACAAATGGGATCGTTGATAGATTTGCAAAGTTTCCAAATACACCGGAAGAAAAAAAACGAAAAGCAAAAGAATGGCTAGCTCGCTTACGGGAATATAGTAATGACTAGTATCTATATTATTGATACTAGTGTGTTTCTGAATCTACTGGATGTTCCTAACTGCAATCAGAATGTAGAATCGGTAAGACAGGATTTTGATGTTTACACTGAATCAAAATGTACTTTTTATTTACCAATGGCTACCATTATTGAGACCGGCAATCATATCGCTCAAAATGGTGATGGTAGAGTTCGTCGCAAAACAGCTCAACATTTTGTTGAACAAATTATGGCATCGTTTGCAGGAGAAGCACCTTGGCGACCTACAGCATTCTGGCTGAAGGAAGATTTACTATTATGGATAAAAAATTTCCCTGATTGTGCAGGGAGCAACAAAGCTCCTGATAGACAAGAAGGCACCAGTTTTGGCGATTTGAGTATTATTGAAGAATTTCATAAATCATGCAAACAATTTCCAATGAGTGAAATATTAATTTGGTCGCTAGATAGCGATTTGCAAAGCTATCACCAACTACCTAAAAGCTAACGAAAAAAAGGTTTATCATTTTTTCTGAAGCCAGCCAAATATATCCGATACAGTTAGCTGAATCGACTTAGCAAATTCTGGTACTGGCAAAATAACATTTGGTTCATCGATCGCATCAAACATTTGACCAATAACTATCACCGATCGATCTTCGGGGTCAATCAACCAGCCCATCTGAGTACCATGAGCTAGGCAATACTTAATATTCTTCAAAACCTTAGTAGTACTTTGCCCTGGAGAAAGGATTTCGATTGTCCAATCCGGCGCAATCTCAAACACATTTTCCACATCACCTTGCTCATTAACCGGGATTCTAGAACTCTCAAACACTGCTACGTCAGGAACGATCGAACGATCTGCAAAATTACAACGAAGTTCTGGAAAAGCTTGGGCAATACCTTGATTGTTGAGAATAGGATCAATTGCAAATAATAACTGTCGCTGAATTATGCTGTGCTGACCTTGAGGCATGGATTTTTGGATGATTCGACCATCAATATACTCACTAGCTGGCTTAGTCTCTGGTATATCCAGGAACTCTACTAAGGTAATTGGCCGAACCATTGATGATATTCTCCAAAAAGTCCTATGCTCTATTATGTCACCGAGAACCGTTCTGTTTAGTCGTTTTTAACCAAAAAGTCAGCGAGAAAATTGGTTTTAATCGCGCCCAAAAAGAAATTGCACTGAAAATGCTACAAGAGCAAGTTCCCTTGAAAAACATTTGGGAATTAAAACCGGACTAGATCGATCGATAGGTACGGTAATTAATATTAGGGAAGATATTATCCATTTCCTCAATTTTACCCAGCCAACCACTATCAATTTTCTCAGCCTTAATATCATCATAAAGCTTCAAGAAACGCAGCAAGTGAGACTTAGTGCGCCGCACCGCATAGGGCACCATTGTACCGGTACGCATAATAAAAGCCCAATCAGAAGACTGAAGCAACAACACTTCTCGCGCCGCTTGATTCAGCGCTCGCCACTCCAACTCATCTGCTGGTTCTCGTTCCGCCAACTCTATCATCCGTTCAGCCGCCTTATGTAGATGCGGATAAACCCATTGGTTTTTATCATTTAGCCAATATTCATGGAAACCCTTATACCCCCAACTAGATTGGGATGGACGACAGACCTGCTGAGCAGGATTATTCTGTAGATATTCTGCCAGGTGAGTCATCTCAAAGGTATTTTGATCAAACCAAGATTTGCGGAATAAGTAGTCAATAAACCACGGACCTTCATACCACCAATGTCCAAACAGCTCGGCATCATAGGGCGACACAATCAGTGGTGGTCGATTCATCATATTTGCTAAGTCACCAGCTTGGCGCTGACGATTGAGCATGAAATCTTCAGCATGATCAGCCGCTTTTTTCCTTGCCCAGTAAGGATCGTACAGCGCCTTTTCGTGGCCAGTTTTGGAAGTAATTTTGTGATATTTAATCCCAATATTCTTGCGCTGGCCGTTGGGCATAATGTACGGCTTGATGTATTCGTAGTCAGCTTCCCAACCCAAATCTTTATAGAATTCGCGATATTCGGGTGCACCAGGATAGCCAACTTTAGATGACCAAACTTGCTGGGAAGATTCATGATCGCGGCCAAAAGCCGCCACCCCAGTTTCGGTGAAGATCGGTGCGTAGGTGCCAAAACGCGGACGGGGACGAGCGTAGAGAATCCCATGTCCATCGGTGAGAAAGTACCGCAACCCAGCATCGGCCAGCATTCTTTCTAGCCCTTCGTAGTAAGCACATTCGGGCAGCCAGATCCCTTTGGGCGCACGGCCAAAAGTTTCCTCGTAGTGTTCACAGGCCACTTTAATTTGTGACCAAACTGCTTGCGGATGCATTTTCATCAGCGGTAGATAGCCATGGGTGGCACCGCAGGTGATAATTTCTAGGTTGCCGCTATCTAAAAATTCTTTAAATCCTCGGGTTAAGTCACCACCATAGGAGTCCCATACCCGCCGAATATCCTCAAAGTCGGTGGCGTAGTACTCTGCTAGGTATTTGATATGACCATTGTGATCGTTGTTAGCAATTTCTTTAACAAGCAGCTCTTCCAGCTTGGCCAAATGTTCTTCGTAACGTCCTTGCAGCAACGGATCGCGGAGCATGGACACCAATGGTGGAGTCATGCTCATGGTCAGCTTGAAATTCACGCCATCCCGCTTCAGCCCTTGAAAGACTCTTAATAGGGGAATATAGGTTTCAGTAATTGCTTCATAGAGCCATTCTTCTTCTAATACAAAGTCGCTTTCAGGATGGCGAACAAAGGGCAAATGGGCGTGGAGAACTAAAGCGACATAACCGATCGACATGGCAATATTTTTCCTTGTAGGAAAACTTCTCTGGCTGAGGTCTGGCTTTATATTATCTTAATATTCGTGCTCATTTCCGCTGATGACGATACAAATCGTATGATGTGGGATCAGTGGGGATCATTACCCACATTGCCGTAAATTCTTGGTTGAATCAATGGATGGTTTTCTCAATCTTAATAAGCCAGCCGGACTTACTTCCCACGATTGTGTTGCTAGGGTGCGGCGGATTTTACGAACCAAAAAGGTTGGTCATGGTGGCACGCTCGATCCATTAGCTACGGGGGTATTACCGATCGCTATTGGTAAAGCTACGCGATTGCTACCCTACTTGCCTAATAACAAAGCTTACCGAGCAGTAATTCGATTTGGCCTGAACACGACTACTGATGATTTGGAAGGCGAGATTTTAGCCAAGCCGGGGGCACCCGACTTGCAATTGGGGACGATCGAACAGGCTATCCCCAGTTTTATTGGTGAAATTACCCAAATTCCACCGATGTACAGTGCCATTCAAGTCAATGGTCAGCGCTTATACAAGCTGGCAAGAGCCGGTGAAACGGTAGAAGTCCCAGCGCGGCAGGTGCAGATTCAGTCGATCGATCTGCACCATTGGCAACCAGGAGAATTTCCAGAATTGACAGTAGATATTGCCTGTGGTGGTGGTACTTACATTCGATCGATCGCCCGTGATTTGGGGATAGCCGTCGGCACCGTGGCTACTTTAGCGAATTTGATTCGGACTAAAAGCTGTAATTTAGAGCTAGCTCACAGTATTAGCCTCACCAATTTAGAACAAGCCACCGATTTTCAGCCGACCGCCCCTTTAGCAGCGCTGCCCCATTTACCGAGGATAAATTTGAATGAGCAAGAATTGGTGGACTGGTTTCAAGGTCGGGCGATTTTATTGCCATCAAATCTACCAATGCCACCAGAGTTACCGATCGCCGTACCAATTTGCGTTACAACAGAATTAGCGGTAGTGGTGGGAATCGGGATTGTTAATGAAAGTCAACAGCTCTGGCCAAAGGTTGTTTTGGCCCAATCATAATTTTTCTATGTCAACACAAAAACGTTTCCATGCTGCAAATTACTAACCGAACTACCATTCCGCTCAGCGAAATCGAAATTAGTGCTATTCGATCGCAAGGTGCTGGTGGCCAAAATGTTAACAAAGTTGCTACGGCTATTCATTTACGTTTCGACATCAACGCCGCTTCCCTCTCACCCCTTTACAAAGAACGCTTGCTTAATTTAAGCGATCGACGGATTACTAAAGAGGGGGTAATTATTATCAAAGCCCAACAACACCGCACTCAAGAACAGAATAAGGCCGATGCACTAAAAAGACTCCAAGAAATTATTCTCAAAGTTACCATTACTGCCCCTAAACGCAAAGCCACCAAACCATCACGTAGCGCCCAACGCAAACGCATGGATAGCAAAACAAAGCGCAGCCAAGTAAAAGCGCTGCGAGGAAACATAACGGATTAAATACAAAACTTAAGCGAGCAGTGGGAATCGAACCCACATCAATAGCTTGGAAGGCTATAGTTTTACCACTAAACTATGCTCGCATTTCCGACAGCAACTCATATTATCACAAGAGCAGCAGAGAGCAAAATTTGATTTTGCTCTCTGCTGATTGATTATTGTCATTGCCAGCAACTAGCTCATGATTAGGGTCAGTTGTTTTTTTCCGGATTGGCTATAGTTACTCCAGAAGCTCGCGAATTCGCGCGCTTTCTCTTCCCAATCGGGGTGAATTCGGTACATCCGGCGAGGACGACCTCGACCTTCGACCTTTTTCCAGTAACCAGAAATCATCCCTGATCCCTCCAAAAACTTGATAGCACTGTATAGCACAGTGTCAGAAAGGCGGAAAGTTTCAGAGCCTTTTTCTAGCCGTGAAATTAGTTCAGTTCCATACGAGTCCCCATCCATTAGTATCGCCAAGATATAGCAGACTGCTAATTCTTGATTTAGGTAAAGTGGTGGTGGATTTCTAAAGAAACGGTAAATATCATCAAATTTCATAGGCTTGACCACATATAATGCTTTAAGAGTACTTAACCCGGGAAGATCTCATCTCGATCCGGTGACCTCACACTTAACTGGACAGAACATTGCAATTTCTTCAATGTATCCCGTCACTCAAACTATTTTATGGATGATGAACTGATCGCAATGAATCGATCGAAGTTGAATATTTTTGACCGAGTTAGTTGATACTCTATTTCAAGGGTAGCTCGATTATCCTTCCTATTGGAGAATTTCTATATATACTTTTTTGTCAATTTACTAAAAATTTTATGAACGACACTCCTAACAATGTTTCAAATCCTGTCAAAATCAAAGAAATTGCTACCAATCTTCAGCGTATTGGCCGTTTTGGGTTCCTGGTACAGCTAATTCCAGCTGCTGTTTCTGGATTTTTGCTATTGATCTCGATCGGCTGGACTACCACTCATAACAGCACCAGAAACACCGGCGGGGGGTTAGTGTTTGCCGCTCTCTCCTTATTTGTGCTCTTAGTGTCATTGTTTTGGTTTTTCCGTTACACCAAAACTGCCGAACGGTTCCGGGATGCCAACAATCGACCTAGTAAGGCCGATACCATCAAGCTGTTACGCTCCGGTGTCAACATCAATGCGATCGGTTTAGTCTTTGGAATACTGGGAGCAGAAACTCTGGTCTTCAGTTTGACATTAAAGTCTTTTGGTATTCTCAATCCTTTTGCCATCCAAGGAGCTGTCTATGGTAATTCTTCTCTAGCTCAAATTGCCGTGCAGCCGATCGATGTCCTCGTCTCTCTCGCAAATACCCAAACGATTTTTGCCCACTTTGTGGGCTTATTCTGCTCTTTATGGCTGCTGAGTGACCTTGCCAAACAAAGTAAAGAAAGCTAGTAGTTGCTTTGACAGCTCTGACAAATTCCTCGCACCACTACTTCGTAGGTCTGGGTCTGAAACTGGGATGCAACTTGGCTTAAGTCAAAATTAGCAAAGGTTTGCCAAGGCAGGTCTTCGATCGAACCACAGTTATTGCAGCACAAGTGATGATGGGGCTGAATTTTGGCATCGTAACGCCCCACTCCGGCTTCTAACAAGACTTCTTTAATTAATCCAGCTGTCCGCAGTGCCAACAAAGAGCTATATACAGTCGCCAACGACGACACCGGCCCATCACTATTCAGCTCCGTTAAAATTTGCTCAGCGGTGGGGTGATCAAAGCGCTGGAGCAGATTAGCATAAACCGCAAAGCGCTGGGGCGTTACTCTTAAGCCCTGCTGCTTCATAGTTAAGACGATCTCATCGGTACTAGCAGACATGTTTTTGATAGCTAAAGTATACTAATATCTAAAATTATAAAGGTTCCTTAGTTAAACTAGGTACTTTGTAATAAAGATTCAAGTGTTCAAGTATTTATTACTATTGACTTGTTCTTAAATCAGAATTATTCTGAGATATATTAAGCCTACCCCAAAACACAAGAGAGATTTTTAGATGACTGTAATTACTCGTGTTCCTGATGTAACTTTTAAAACGCGCGTGCGCGACGAGTCCATTGGCGGCGACAATCCTTTCCGTTGGCAAGATGTCACTAGCAAAGATTTGTTTGCTGGCAAAAAGGTGGTGGTCTTCTCTTTACCTGGTGCTTTTACACCAACTTGCTCTACTTCTCATCTGCCTCGCTACGAAGAGCTATACACAGAATTTCAAGCCCAAGGCGTAGATGCCGTCGTTTGCGTTTCAGTTAATGATGCTTTTGTCATGTACCAATGGGGTAAAGCCCAAGGCGCATCGAAGGTGTTCTTGCTACCTGATGGCAACGGCGAATTTACTCGCAAAATGGGGATGTTGGTGGAGAAGTCTAACTTAGGCTTTGGAATGCGCTCTTGGCGTTACTCGATGGTAGTAGATGACATGAATGTCGAAAAAGTATTTATGGAAAAAGACTTTGGCGACAACTGCCCCACGGATCCGTTTGAAGTCTCTGATGCCAACACCATGCTGGCTTACTTGAAAGGTGCTAAGTAAGTCTTAACAAAACTTAGACTGGCCTATTTTGTGATGCAATGATTGCGTTCGATCTTCACTTATAAATGAGGATTGAGCGCGTCTTTGCTCTCTAAACTCTCCCATTGCAATGTATTAATCCCAAGAGGTAACTATGAGCTACGACTACGATTTGTTGGTGATTGGTGCCGGTTCTGGAGGTATTGCGACTGCGCGGCGGGCGGCTGAATACGGAGCGAAGGTTGCTGTGATTGAGTTTGACAGGTTGGGTGGTACCTGTGTTAATCGGGGTTGTATTCCGAAAAAATTAATGGTCTATGCCTCCCATTTTCCGGGGTTGATGGCCGAAGCGACTGGCTATGGCTGGAGTCCGGTGGAGAGTAAGTTGGACTGGCAACGCATGGTCACCCAAGTCAATGGCGAAGTAGCCAGATTAAATGGCATCTATCAGCGGATGCTGGATAACTCCAAGGTAGAAGTAATCGTCGGGAAGGGGAGTTTTGTCGATAGCCATACCGTGGCGGTGGGGGACAAAAAATATACTGGCGAAAGAATTTTGATTGCGGTGGGGGGGGAGCCAGTGAAGCCCGACATTGCAGGCATTGAGCACGCCCTGACTTCTGATGAGATTTTTGCTCTACCTCAGCAACCTAAGAAGTTGATTGTTTTGGGGGGTGGCTATATTGGCTCAGAGTTTGCCAGTATCTTTAATGGTCTAGGGAGCGAAGTGACTCAAGTGATTCGCGGTGATCTTATTTTGCGGGGC
Source organism: Synechococcales cyanobacterium VAR_4_metabat_354 (assembly GCA_031414775.1). GTDB lineage: Bacteria > Cyanobacteriota > Cyanobacteriia > Cyanobacteriales > Chamaesiphonaceae > JAAFHZ01. Next base: position 138,077 of record JANOQI010000062.1, on the reverse strand, counting down.
TTTGATCAAGAGTTGCGTGAAGAAGTACAGGCCGGGATGATTAACCACGGTATTAAGATTCGCCACTCTGTTGAATTGATAGCGATCGAACCAGTTGCGGAGGGGATACAGCTAAAAATAAAAACTGGTGACTCGGTAGAAATCTTAGAAGCTAACGCCCTAGCTCTATCAGCCTTGGGTCGCAAGCCTCGCTTGGATGGATTGGGGTTAGAAAATACTCAAGTTAAAGTTCAGAATGGTGCGATCGTAGCGGATGAATATAATTGCACTAACGAAGGGCACATCTATGCGGTTGGTGATTGCCTTGATCGGATTGAGCTGACTCCGGTAGCGATTAATGAAGGTCGCGCTTTTGCCGATACAATCTATGGTAACAAACCCCGTTTAATGTCTTACACCAATATTCCCACTGCGATCTTTACTCATCCGGAAGCGGCAACGGTCGGGTTGATGGAAGCGGAGGCCAGAGAGCAATATGGGGAGGATGCCATTAAGGTCTATCGCAGTAAGTTCCGCCCTATGTACTATGTGTTGCCCGACAAGCAAGAAAAAACCTTGATGAAGTTGGTAGTGGAAGTGGCTACTGACAAAGTATTGGGTGCCCACATGGTGGGTGATCATGCCGCCGAAATTATCCAGGGGGTGGCGATCGCGGTCAAGATGGGCGCTACTAAAGCTAACTTTGATGCCACCGTAGGCATCCACCCCAGCTCAGCTGAGGAATTCGTGACGATGCGCTAGGGCTAATCTGGTGGCAAAATTGCAGTGAACTTTAGAACAAATTGGCGAATTCGTACATCCGACGCATCATGGCCAAAATCTTTTGGCCGTAATGTCGATCGGTAGACCAGCGGCCGGTTAATTGTCGGACTGTGGGGGCAATTCCCCGCATTACGATGTCAAAGCGGGGGGCGATCAGGGGCTGCTGGAGAGGGGCGGTGTTGGCATAAGCCTTGAGTTGTTGCACATGTGCTCGTACCCCAGCTTCTGGGGTCGAAAAGCTGGCCCAGTCAGCATTCGTCCCACCTAGATTAGCAAAGTTGTTTTGATCAGCACTCAAGTTGCCTCTAAAATTCAAAAATTTGGTTTCTAGGCACATTTGCACAAAGGCTAAATCATGATTGATTCCTTCGATCGCACATTCTCTAATGTAAATTTTGGGTAGGTCAGTTAATGCTGCTGGTAGAGCTGGTTGATTAACGGCCAGAAAACTGTACAGTTGCGGCGCTGAAGCCCGACCTCGCCCGGACAGCCGCTCCATTTCATCAAAGGTGACTGGCAGGTGCGAATTAATCAGGAAAGTTCGCCCCACTCCAGCATTCACGGCAATGTGGAAATCCCGTAATTCGATGGCTTTTACATAAACCACGCCCCGATAACGGACTGGGCGCACAATATTGTTCGCCGACAAGTTTACGCCTAACTGGTCAGCTAAGTCGATCGATACATAAACATTGCCATTAATCAGTACACCTTTTTCAGGGTAATCTTCGTCATTAACTTTGAGATTAATGGGTAAATAATCTGCATTCTTGTTGTTGCTGCCCTGATTGTCTCGATGCCAAGCTGCTAGGCCATCGGTAATACCCAAAGCTACTTCTTTCCGATATCTTTGTAGCTCGGTGCGGTCTAGATTGTCGATCTTGAGACCAATTTCCATCATTAAGGAGGGCACCGCCACCCGCCGACAGAAGGCCAGACTGCCCAGTGCCGTCGCACTATCTGGTTTTACACCCAAACTGGGTAAGTCTGGTACCTTCCGACAAAAAGCAGACAACATGATTTGGGCATGATTTTTACGTTCGCCATTTTTACCAATATAAAAAATACTCACTCCTTGTACTTGAGACTTAGAATAAGCATCGGCATGAATACCCAAAGCCACATCATCAGAATGTGCTCGTTGGTTGATCCAGTCGATCGATTGCCGAGGATTTTCCAAATCGGGGACAGAAATTACATCAAAACCGCGGGCACGTAACTCGGGTACCACCTGATCGCGGAGCAGTAACATTTCTTGTGCTTCCGTGGTTACTCCCAATGCCGAATCTGGTTCTTGCTCTCCTAATTCGATCCCACCGTAGGTAGCTGCAATAAAAATCCGTCCCATGAGAAGCCGATCCCTAAAAAATAAATTATGGTGCTTATTAAATATGGTCTGATTATGACACCAGGTGTGCTAAATTATCACTCTAGCGTTGAGTATTGGTAATCGTCCATTTCGCTGAAATTTTGACTAGTATCCAATCGAAAAGTTACAGCAAACACATATGGTTATCGTATTCACAAAACAGATTGTTAAACCAATCAATTTAGTTGGCGATCAATCATGGTGAATATCAAGCGAGTCGAGCTTTCTCATTTTAAGTCTTTCGGTGGTACCACTGCGGTACCAATACTGCCTGGTTTTACAGTGGTTTCTGGTCCTAACGGTTCTGGCAAATCTAATATTTTAGATGCTTTATTATTTTGTTTGGGATTAGCTAGCTCCAAAGGGATGCGAGCAGAAAGGCTACCCGATTTGGTGAATCACAATAATGCGCAGCGCAGTGGCCGGGAAGCCAGTGTGACGGTGACTTTTGATTTGACTCCAGAGGATGATTTAAGTCCAGAGGAGACCAGTGCAGAGTCCACTCCCGTTGAGGCGAAAGAGGGAACTAATCTAGTAGCGACCGATTGGAGTGTGACTCGCCGTCTGCGGGTTAATGCCCAGGGAGGTTACACTTCAAACTACTACATTAATGGTGAACCAGTTACTCTGGGTGAGCTGCATGAGAAACTGAATAAGCTGCGGGTATACCCAGAAGGCTATAACGTGGTGTTGCAGGGGGATGTTACCAGCATTATTTCGATGAATGCGCGAGAGCGGCGCGAAATTATTGATGAGTTGGCGGGGGTGGCGGCATTCGATCGCAAGATTAATCAGACTAAATCCACGCTCGCAGAGGTGAAAGATAAAACTGATCGCTGTCAGATTGTGGTGATGGAATTAATCGCTCAGCGCGATCGATTATCTCAAGATCGGATCAAAGCAGAAAAATATCAAAAACTGCGGGAAGAACTCCAAGAAAAAACCAGCGCTGAAGCCATTTTGAAATGGCAATCGTTACAGCAACAACAAACTAAACTTCAGCAAGAAATCCAGCTGGGCGCAGAAACTGGGACTCGGCTGCAAACCGAACTAGCCACGTTGCAAACCGAAATTACCGAAACAGCACTGGCCTTAGAAGCTCTGAATCAAAGAGTCAAGGCGATGGGCGAAGAACAGCTAGTGGCGGCGCAGGGCAAGTTGGCCAACCAGCAAGCCGAGCAACGCCGCTTGACCCAGCGCCAGCAAGAAATTGTGGCCAGTCAGCAGACTACTCAGCATAGTCAAGAGCAAAATCGGCAGCAGTTGGCACAGCACCAGCAAGATTTGGCCGGGATTCAAACAACCATTGCTCAACTGGAGCAGCAAGAACTGATTAGTCGATCGCAAGAGCGCGATCAAGTGCGGCAGCAATTGGAAATCACTAAGGATAAAGCTAGTTCTTTGGCGGCTTCTTCCACGGTGTGGGTGCAGCAGCAGACTCAACTCACTAAGCAGATTGAGGTGTTGTTGGAGTCGTCTGGCAAACAGCAGACTTCCCAAGCGGGTTTGAGCGAGCGCGAAAAGCAATTAGCCAATCGAATTATCGAGCAAGAGCAGATTTTGGCTGCGGTGGAGCCAGTTTTGGCCGAAAAACAGCGTCAGCAGCCCCAGCTAGTGGCGAAGTTATCAGGCTTTTTGGGAATGATGGCGGACTTAGAGAGCAAGCTGCAAGCTGTGGAAAAAACCCTGAAGACTCAGCAAGAAACCCAACATCGCCTTTTTCAAGAGCAGCGCGATAAAGAGCGACAGCTCGACAAACTAGAAGCCCAGTCGCAGGTGCAGCAGGAAGCGCAGGGTACTTTTGCCACCAAGGTAATAAAGGAAGCAAACTTGGACGGGGTACATGGCCTGATAGCGCAGCTGGGGGTGGTGGATGCTGAATATCAATTGGCGCTGTCGATTGCCGCTGGTGCCCGGATGGGGAATCTGGTGGTCACTGATGACCGGGTGGCGGCGGCGGCGATCGAGATTCTGAAACAAAAACGGGCGGGGCGGGCGACTTTCTTGCCCTTAAACAAAATCAGTGCGCCCCGCTTACAAGAAAATTCTAGTCTGCTCTCGGCGGCGGGTTTTGTGGATTATGCGGTGAATCTGATTGAATTTGATGAACGCTACGATCGGATCTTTAGTTATGTTTTTGGTAGTACGGTCGTTTTTCGCGATTTACAACAAGCCCGCAATTTCTTAGGCAAACAGCGGATTGTGACCCTAGCCGGGGAATTACTGGAAGCCAGCGGCGCGATGACTGGTGGCAATATTAATCACAAAGCTACCTTGCAATTTGGCACCGGCGAATCTGCAGAGTCCTCTGAAATTGCCACCATCCGCCAACGACTGCGAGAAATTGAGACCATTGTGCAACTAGGGAATGACAGCATTAACCAAGACAATCTCAAGTTGCGATCAATGAGCGAACAGCTGAATGATCTTCAGCAACAACAGCGCCTGACCCAGCTAAATACTGAGCAGTTGGCCAAAGATATTGCCCAGTTGCTCCAACAACAAAGCCATGCGCAGCAGCAATTGGATCAAGCTCGACAGGAACAGTTACAGACAGTGCAATCTTTGCGATCGATCGATCAACTGCTGCCCAACCATGAAGAAGAATTAGCCGCCTTGCGCCAACAACTCGCTGCCTTAGAAGACAACGCCGTCCATGAAGAATGGCAAGCGATTCAGTCTGATATTCGTCAGCAGGAATTAGAACTTCAGCACCAAGAACAGGCGTTGGCGAAGGCGCATAGCCAGCTGAATGAGGTCAAACAAAAACAGCTGCTTGGACAAGAAAAATTTGCCACGGCCAATCAACGCTGCACCGAATATCAGGAGCAGGCCGACCAGCAAAAAATCCAGTTAGTTACTGTGGAGCAAGAACTAGGTACGATCGCCAGCGCCATTGCCAGCACCCAAGCAGTGATGGCCGAGCTAGAGCAGCATTTAGGTACCGAAAAAAGCCAGCGTGACGCAGTGGAGATGGCCTTACGCCAGATTCAGCAACGCCAACAGGAAAAACAGTGGTCGATCGAGAAGCTCCAAGCCGATCAAAACCAGCGCCGCCAAGCCCTAGTAAATTTAGCCACGGCTATTACTAATCAGCACAGCGAACTGCCCGTGGGTATTGAGATCCCAGTGGCGACGGCATCGATCGATCCCGAAGAGCTAATTTCTTTACAAAATCAGATTCGATCGCTCAAAAAACGGATGGAAGCGATGGAGCCGGTGAATATGCTAGCGCTGCAAGCTTACGAAGAAGCTAATACCCGCCTCGAAGAACTCAACCAAAAGCTCTCTACCCTGGCCGATGAAAGTAATGAACTGCTGCTACGGATCGAAAACTTTACCACTTTGCGCTTTCAAGCTTTTCGAGAAGCCTATGATGTCGTGGATGCCAATTTTCAAATTATTTTTGCCGAACTTTCCGATGGGGATGGTCATCTCCAATTAGAAGATCCTCAAGATCCCTTCAATGGCGGTTTAAATCTGGTGGCCCATCCCAAAGGCAAGCCCATTCAACGTTTATCTTCCATGTCCGGGGGCGAAAAATCCTTGACCGCTTTGAGTTTTATTTTTGCTCTGCAACGCTATCGGCCTTCGCCTTTTTATGCTTTCGATGAAGTGGATATGTTCTTAGATGGGGCAAATGTGGAACGATTAGCTAAAATGATTAAAAAGCAAGCCGGACAAGCTCAGTTTATTGTAGTGAGTCTGCGCCGACCGATGATTGAAGCAGCCGATCGCACCATTGGGGTCACCCAAGCGCGCGGGGCTTATACCCAAGTCCTGGGAATTAATCTCAAATCACCGGCCTAGCACTCTTTTATATTCTTGATCCCACCTAATGTCATCTGAACTAATCCGTCAACGCTCTGATCTCATCAACACCCAAGTAATCACGATCGACTCTGCCAAATCCTTGGGAGTAGTAAAAGAGATTTTAGTGGATATCGATAGCCGCGAAGTCGTGGCACTGGGCTTGCGCGATAACATTCTGGCCGTACCAGGTAATCTGGCGCGTTATATGTTGTTGAGCAGTGTACGGAAGCTCGGTGACAGCATTTTGGTAGACACCGACGATGTGATTGAAGATATTGACCCCGATGCCTATACCAGCTTAGTAAACTGTGAAGTGATCACCGAAACTGGCGATGTACTGGGGAAAGTGCGCGGGTTTCGATTCAGCTGTGAAGATGGCCGCCTCACTTCAATTATTATCGCCGCCCTGGGTTACCCGTTAATTCCCGATCAAGCCATTAGCACCTACGAGCTATCGATCGATGAAGTCGTGAGTAGTGGACCCAATCGACTGATTGTAATTGAAGGCACCGAAGAGCGGCTAGAACAGCTCTCCGTTGGTCTTTTAGAACGGATTGGCCTGGGCAAAGCGCCTTGGGAAGACGAATATGGCGACTATCGACCACCAATTATCCGCCCCGAGAACCAATTACCCGCCGGCTTACCGGTGGCTCCACCGCCCCAAATGCGACCACTGCGGATGCCTGAACCAGTGATGCAGAGTACCTGGGAGGATGACGATTGGCAAGAACCCCGGACTCCCCCAAAACCGCAAAAACTGCGGGCAGAAGTGATTTCTTATGCCGATGAAGAAGAGGAAAACTGGAGTGATACTTACCGAGAACCAGCGCGTCGCAGTACTGCACCAGCTCCCCGGCCAAATCCCGGTAGATCTGTGCCGAATAACGAGGAAGATGAAAATAGCGTGCTCGATGTTTGGGAAGATGTCACGCCGCCTGCCCCACCTAGCTCACCTAATCCACCAGCACCATAGCCATAATTGAGCTTCAACTGGGAATAATAGACTTGATTTCAGAAGTCTGATCCTTTTTGCTGGTCGTGGAATGAAAGTAAATCAATGCTATCAATTATTGGAGTTGGTCTCTGGTGCTTCTTTGACGGATATTAGAGCTGCTTATCGTCGGTTAGCTCGGCTGGTACATCCTGATTTGCATCCTACCGATCGCCATGCTCAAAAAAGATTTGTGGTTCTTAATCAAGCGTATCAAATTTTACAAAGTAGTGTGAAAGTATGTAGCTCTGAGCTATGTCTAAATACTTCTTTAGACCAAGCTACCGAAGACTTTCCAGCACCACTCTTTCCTTTTTCGCAACGAGAAGTTGATTTGAAGTGGAGTACTTACCGCACACTGCAAGATTTACTTCAGCACCGTAAGTTAAATCAAGCAGTAGCGGTAGTTGATGGATTAGCACAGCGCCATAGTCAAGATCTACATATTCGGCAATGGCAGGGTATTGTTTACTATTTTTTAGGCCAACATCTCATTGATCTTGGTCAGATTGGTAAAGCTAAAATTTATCTAAAAAAGGCTGGAAAAGCCGATCCGCAGAATATCCAGCTCAGTCAACAGATAAATTGGGAACATCAAAGAATTGCACGTATTATGACCTAACTTTAGCTACGCATTAAGGATCATATTAGGATTTTCATGCAAAAGTTTTGGGCATTACCGTAAATTAGAGATATATTAAAAAGGGGCAACTATAATTTTAAAAAAGCCCATTACTCTACAAATAATCTGCGAACAAAAGGATATTTGATCAAAATGAATGAATCTGCTCCTCATCAACTCATCGGCAAAGTATTACTATCAAAAGTTAAAGAACTTTCTCATTTGTCGCGCCGTGAGACGGCAAAACAATGTGGCTATTACAGCATAGCTAAAAGCGGACAGGTTCGTGTCAACCTGACCGATTTCTATGATGCCGTTCTTTTAGCTAAAGGTGTCCCTGTCGGACCAGAATCTGGGAAAGATGGTCGCGGTCGCGATGCTACCTACAAAGTTACTGTTCATCAGAATGGTCAAATAGTAATAGGTGCGGCTTATACCAAAGAGATGGGTCTCAAGCAAGGTGATGAATTTAAAATCAAGCTGGGCTATAAACACATCTATTTAGAAGCGATTACAAAAGAAGGTTAACTTGATGTTCTGGGTGCTTGATTCCTTACTTATTTTTGGATCAAGCCTAATACTCAAAGCTTGCCATCTAAGCTTTCAGTCTGGAAAATCTATCAAAAGATTTTCATTGGTGATAGGAAAGTGTCTCATCAGTTTGTTGATCCTGATATTTCTAGTGACGTTCCCTGCCCAAGCATCTTTTTGTAAGAGCGTTGTTACTCAGAAAGTCTGTATTTTGAGCATTGACCGCAGCGCTAAAAAATATTGGGAGTATCAGGCTCAGCTGATGGTTGATAATATTGTTCAACCAAGAGCGGTTTATAACTGTCGGGAAAATTTGTGGCTACAGCCCAATGGAAAGTGGGAAAAGTTTGCCGATGGATCGGCAAATGCTGTGGCCTGTAGTTTATTTAGGCGTTAGTTCTGGATAGTGCTGCTGATGTTGACAAGTTCTAGATCAGGACAAGTGCGCTTCAATAGACCAGTTAAAACTTTTCCCGGTCCAATTTCGATTGCCTGTGTCACTCCTAAACCACTTAGTTGTTGACAAATCTCTAGCCAACGTACTGAACCGGTCATCTGTCGAGAGAGACGTTCTTTCAGTTCTTGAGCATTATTAGCTGGGGCTGGTTCAACATTAGATAGTACTGGTATCTGAGCATCAGCAAATTCTGTCTGCGTCAACAGGTGTTCAAACTCAGCTGCGGCATCGGCCATTAGGTGAGAATGGAACGCTCCAGAAACTTTGAGCGGGACTGCTTTTTTGACTTTAATCTGTTTGACTACGGCATCTACAGCTGCCGGTGATCCGGAAATTACTACTTGGGCAGCACTATTATCATTAGCTAACACTACATCGGCTGTCTGAGCAATTACTGTCGTTAGCTCTGATCGATCGAACCCAATCAGCGCCATCATTTTTCCACCCACTGCTTGATCCATTAACTCTGCTCGTTTTTTCACTAAAGCCAGACCAGTCTCGAAACTGAAGACCCCTGCTGCATATAGAGCGACATATTCACCCAAGCTATGACCAGCAACTACTGTAGGTTGCTGCCCTTGCTGGCGGAGCCAATCTACTAAAATACTTTCGACGACATAGAGACAGGGTTGAGTATAGCGGGTATTTTCTAGCTGGTCGGCATTTTGGCAAGCGGCACTCACCGACCAACCCAGTAAATCACTAGCGGCAGCTAACCTGTCGGGTGCCAGACTAGTATCCATCCCCAAAGCTTGTGAACCCTGTCCTGGAAACACCCATGCTGTTTTCATTATTAATATTTAAATATTTACTTTTATCAGGATAGCAAGTTTGGAGCACCAAACTTTTTCTCAATCAAGGCGCAACGCCCAACAAACTAGCCCAGTAGACTTAGTACTCATAATCCTAAAAAGCAGCCGCCTGATTATTAAATCGGACGGCTGCTATAATTTACCAAAATTTATACAGTGCAGTAGTGATCGATACAAAACTGCTTTAACATTTTGCGTGCCACCTTAATATCACGATGATATTTAGCTGCTCTCATTTCTTCTAGCACTTCCCGACGGACAGCGCAGGCCGGAGAATTATTCCCTTCGATGGTACAAACCTGGTCTGCCTCTGCTCGCATTTGCTCAATGCGTTGTTCAAAGGTAATATTTTTTTCCATGATCTGACTATCTAAAATAGTTGATGAGAAAAATTGTAGGCATTAGAAAAAGCTGCTTCAGGGATTTCCCCCTAGATGTAAACAACTTTAGTCTTCGTATAAACGGCACTCTGCCGCATCGGGATTGTCTTCGCAATATTGCTGAAGCGAATTTTTCACCGGCTCTTTATGAGACTTAGCCGCTAGGAGTTCTTCTAGAGTGTCGGCTGCAACTGCACATTCTGGTGAATCGGCACCTTTCGTGTCACAAAGATTGGCAACTTCTTGTCTCGCTTCTTCAATACGTTCGGCAAGAGTGATTTCGTTGGCGTTTGTCATAAATCAAATGATCCCAAATTAGGTTATGGAAGGGGATAGGCTATCAGCCACAGTCGGTTTTAGCAACAGACAGTTTACATTTTTTAGCTTTAGTTAAGCTAAAAGAACTAAATTCCTCTGGGCAAATCTATTTTAACCTGCCTTGCTTAAGCCTAGCACAACAAATTGTGAGGATTTCCGGACAATTCTTTACCAGTTTATTCTTTCACTCTTTTATTAAGAATGCTTTCTATAACCACTGACGACCTCGATAGCGGGCATGAGGAAATAGAACTGGTAACAGACTCTGTGCGGCTATAAACATGGCAAAACTGACGATCGCATAATGAATGAATGGCATGATTCCGTTCAGCTCACTCGCCTTGATGCCCACTATCATATTTACCTTGAGTAATATTGACAAGAACAAACCTTCAGCAATGGCACCAGCTAGTTGGAGTAAACCTGGCCAGTCGTTATCCCAGCGCATTTTTTGCAGTTGTTGATAGAGAGTGTCCCAAAGGCAACCGCCGATACCAATATAAAACAAAACTATTATGTAGTACCAGCTGTGTTGACTAATTGCTAGGGGCAGGGACAATAGCAAACCAATAGTCGGTAACACTAACAAACGCTGTTGCCAGCGGCCAAGTAGAGTTGGAGTCATGGTTATCGATCGACTGAACCCATAATGATATCGATGCTACCTAGAATCGTTACTAAGTCAGCAATTTTTACCCCTTTGAGGATATGGGGCAAGATTTGTAGATTGTTAAAATCAGCCGCCCGGATTTTCCAGCGCCCCGGAAAGACATGATCTTCGCCCATGATAAAAATACCGACTTCACCTTTGCCAGACTCTAGCCGGACATAGTGTTCGCCTTTCGGGATCTTAAAAGTAGGCGCAATTTTCTTGCTGACATACTGATAGTCTGGGCCATCCCACTCCGATTTAGGACCAGCTGCCAGCCGCTTGGCTTCCAAATTTTCGTAAGAACCGCCAGGCAGACCAGCGATCGCTTGCCGAATAATTTTGACCGATTCGCGCATTTCTTTCATCCGGACAAAGTAGCGAGCAAGGCAATCACCACCCGTTTCCCAGGCGACTTCCCATTCAAAGTCGTCATAGCACTCGTAATGATCGACTTTGCGTAAGTCCCAATTAACCCCAGAAGCCCGTAGCATGGGACCCGATAATCCCCAGTTGATCGCTTCCTCGCGTCCGATCGTCCCGATCCCTTCGACCCGTTTGCGGAAGATGGGGTTGTTAGTGATTAATTTTTCGTATTCATCAACCTTGGGATCAAAATAATCACAAAAGTCTAAACATTTATCTACCCAGCCGTAGGGTAAATCTACTGCCAAACCACCAATCCGAAAATAATTATTATTGACCATCCGATAGCCAGTGGCTGCTTCCCAGAGATCGTAGATCATTTCCCGTTCGCGGAAAATGTAAAAGAAGGGGGTTTGGGCACCGACATCCGCCATAAATGGACCCAGCCATAGTAAGTGGTTGGCAATGCGGTTCAGCTCTAGCATGATCACCCGAATGTAGCTGGCACGTTTTGGAACGGGGATATTGGCCAGTTTTTCTGGGGCATTGACGGTGATTGCTTCGTTAAACATGCCAGCGGCATAGTCCCAACGACTCACATAGGGCACGTACATGACATTGGTACGGCTTTCGGCAATTTTTTCCATGCCCCGATGCAAATAGCCGATGACTGGTTCGCAGTCTACGACATCTTCCCCATCCAGGGTGACAATCAGCCGCAATACGCCATGCATGGAGGGGTGGTGCGGCCCCATGTTTAGCACCATTGGCTCAATTCTGGTCTCTAACTGGGTCATAGCTTTGGTTCGGGTTGAAATGCCTAGCAATCATTATACAGACGGATCTACGGCTCTAGCCACACATTAATGATCAACGGAAGATTAACCGAGATTTTGATGTCGATCGAACACCCTAACGTCAATTACTAACGATTCACCAGATATCTATAGGTAATGCGAGATACCTTCTGGACAAAATCCCGAGCACGTAAGTCGTCGTAGGGACGACGGACAAAAATACCAGCTAAGTACAACTTACCCGAAGGCATTTCCACAATCCCAGCATCGCCAATAACAAAACCAATATCCCCAGTTTTGTGAGCAATGTGAGCGCCTTCTCCCAGACCAGCCTTGAGTAGCTTCCGATTGGAGGTAGCATTGAGAATATCCAGTGCTTTGACCCGACTACTCTCACTGATGATGCGGCGTCTAGCAATCAAAGCCGAAGCCTTCACTAGATCCATGGCACTGGTCTTATTGGTGCCTTTGAAGTCGCCCAAGTAGTTTTGCATATACGTGTTGGCCAATCCCCATTCCCGGAAGCGTTGATTAACCGCTGCCAGCCCCCCTAAGCGACTGACAATCATATTAGTGGCGGTGTTATCACTAATCACAATCATCTTGGTGGCGGTGGCCAAGGCACTGAGCTTGGCACCGGGTGAATACTGCAAGTTGCCAGAACCACTAGCAATTAGGGATCTTTTCACTTCTAATGTTTCATCGAGCCGAATGCGGCCAGCATCGACAGCTTCAAAAAAGGCTACCAAAATGGGGAGTTTGATGGTGCTGGCGGCTGGGAAAATTTTGTCACCGTCGATATCTACATAATCACCAGTTTCCACATCCATGAAAAACATGCCTGGAGACAGAAATTTGTATTTAGTCATCAGGCTTTTGAGTTGAGTCCGCAAGGGGGCTAGTTCTTCCCCAAAGGCGATGTTAGCAGCAAAAATCTGACCTTTAGAGGGAATGGTGCGAATGACAGGACGGCTGGTAGGGGCTGTTGCTGTTGGCAAAACTGAGCCTTCGGTCGGAACTCTAATTGCTTCTCGTGTTTCACCAGTACTGGGTGGAATACCATTCTCGATTGACTGTAAACGGACATACCACTTGCGCGGCGAATCACTAGCCACCTTGATATTGCGAGATGAGACCCCATAACCCGGTGCTAGCTCAATCACCGCTCTGGTGCTGCCATCGATCTCCGAAATCCGAATTTCGCGAATAGCTCCGCCATACTTAGTACGGATGGTTGCTCCTTTTTTGGCAACGCTGGGCAGATCGACGACTAACCGATTGGGATTACTTAATAAAAAAACTGTTGGTGTGACTCCGGCATTTGTGGTTAGCCCAATGACGTTACGTTCAGTATTGAAACGCCAGCTTACCAGCTGATTAGCTCTGGCAGCAGTAGGATTAAGAACAATGCCGATCAAACTAAAAAAGACCAACCAACTAAATTTTTTATTCATGTTTCCCAAACGAAAGATGCTGTTTAATTGTCCACTGAAAAGGTAATTAGTCAAATTGCCAATGGTTATGAACCGGTGGGCACTCTAATTGCCTCTCTTGTTTCGCCAGGGCCGGGGGGAATGCCTCGTTCGATCGATCGCAAGCGAATATACCATTTACGTGGTGAGTCACTAGCTACTTTAATATTCCGAGCAGAAACACCGTAGCCAGGGGCTAGTTCGATCACTGTTCGGGTCATTTTACCGACCTGTGAAATGCGAATTTCGCGGACTGCTCCTCGGTATTTAGCACGAACTGTTCGTCCTTTCTTGGAAACTTTTGGTAAATCTACAACTACTCGATTGGGGTTGCTCAATAAAAAAACCATCGGTTTCACTCCCGCATCGGTAGTCAAACCGATGACACTATTGGGAACATTGAAGCGCCATTCTACTAACTGAGTGGCTTGAACGGAGGCTGAACTTAGAGCAACTCCTACTAAACTGGACAGGATAATCCAGCTAAATTTTCTATTCATTTTTTCTAACAAGTGTGCCTTGGCAGTTGTTGACTTATATCTTTAGTCATTACTGGGAAAGATGTGATGAATATTGTGGCGAAGAATGGTCGATCGAGCAATGAACAAAAGTACTAAAGTTGCCACCACCCACCAGCACCTATAATGGTCAGGACAAATCTTGCCGACATTGGACCTACGACTGTGACAGCACCAGGCAGCTACAAAAACACCGTTAATCTTCCCCAGACTAAGTTTGACATGCGCGCGAACGCCCAGAAGCGCGAGCCTGAACTACAGGCATTTTGGGCAGCAGAACAAATTTTCGAGCAACTGTCGCATTCCAATCCGGGCGAGATATTTGTGCTGCATGATGGTCCGCCCTATGCTAACGGCGCACTGCATATTGGTCATGCGCTCAACAAAATCTTAAAAGACACCATCAATCGCTATCAATTTTTGCAAGGTCGTAAGGTGCGTTACGTGCCCGGTTGGGACTGCCATGGTCTGCCGATCGAACTCAAGGTTTTACAAGACATGAAGCCAGCGGCGCGCCAAGAGCTGACTCCTTTGTCGTTGCGCCAACAGGCCGCCCAATTTGCCCAAAGCACCGTAGAAAGTCAGAAAGTGGGCTTTCAGCGGATGGGGGTGTGGGGCGAATGGGACAAGCCCTATCTCACTTTGCAGCCAGAATACGAGGCGGCGCAGATTGGGGTCTTTGGCCAGATGGTACTGAAGGGTTATATCTATCGGGGTCTCAAACCCGTGCATTGGAGTCCTAGTTCCCAAACAGCTTTAGCTGAAGCGGAATTGGAATATCCCGAAGGCCATGTTTCCCAAAGTATTTTTGTGTCTTTGCCAGTAGCCAAACTGGGAGAGGGAGCAGCTAGTTTAGCGCCCTACCAAAATGGTTTAGCGGTGGCGATTTGGACGACCACTCCTTGGACAATTCCGGCCAACCTGGCAGTGGCAGTTAATCCTAGTTTGGATTATGCCGTGGTCGAAACTACTGGCTCTCACAAATACCTCGTTGTGGCAGCGGCGATGGTCGAGCAGTTAGCAACTACCTTTGGCTGTGAACTCACCGTCCGCGCCACCATCAAAGGAAAGGAATTAGAACATACGACTTATCGGCATCCGTTGTTCGATCGAGAAAGTCCGGTAATTATTGGCGGTGACTATATCACTACCGAATCTGGTACTGGCTTGGTGCATACTGCCCCTGGTCATGGTCAAGAAGATTATATCGTGGGCAAGCGCTACGGTTTAGCAATCTTGGCACCAGTTGATGGGACTGGTCGCTTTACCGAGGAAGCTGGTCAGTTTGTTGGTCTAAAAGTAGCTGATGATGTGAGCTATGACCAAGATGGAAAGCTGCAATCGGTCAAGATCAGCGAGGGCAATCAGGCGGTGATTACAGCCTTGCAAGCAGCCGGTTGTCTGCTCAAACATGAACCCTACAGCCACAAATATCCCTACGACTGGCGCACCAAAAAGCCGACAATTTTTCGAGCTACTGAACAGTGGTTTGCTTCGGTGGCCGGTTTTCGAGATGAAGCATTGAGGGCGATCGAACAGGTGCAATGGATTCCCGCCCAGGGCAAAAACCGGATCAGGCCCATGGTGGCCGACAGATCGGATTGGTGTATTTCGCGGCAACGGAACTGGGGCGTACCGATTCCAGTGTTCTATGACGAAGAAACCAACGAACCATTGCTAACTGCGGAGACGATCGATCACGTTCAGCAGATTGTGGCCAAGCATGGCACTGATGCTTGGTACAGCATGTCGGTGGCCGAATTGTTGCCAGAAAGTTATCGCAATAATGGCCGCACCTATCGGCTGGGCACCGACACCATGGATGTCTGGTTTGACTCCGGCTCATCTTGGGCAGCCGTAGCTAAACAACGTCCGAATCTCAAGTATCCAGCCGATCTCTACTTAGAAGGCTCCGATCAACACCGAGGCTGGTTCCAATCCAGCTTGCTGACCAGTGTAGCTAACAACGGGATTGCGCCCTACCAAACAGTCCTGACCCACGGGTTTGTGCTCGATGAGAAAGGCCGCAAAATGAGTAAATCGGTGGGCAATGTCATCGATCCGCTAGCGGTGATTAATGGCGGCAAAAATCAACAGAACGATCCCGCTTATGGTGCTGATGTGCTGCGGCTGTGGGTCTCATCAGTGGACTATTCCAGTGACGTGCTGATTGGTAAAGGCATCATCAAACAGATGTCCGATGCCTATCGCAAGATTCGGAATACGGCGCGGTTTTTGTTGGGGAATTTGCATGATTTCAACCCGGCTACCGATGCTGTCCCTTATGACCAATTGCCGGAACTCGATCGCTATATGTTGCATCGAGTGACCGAAGTCTTTGGGGAAGTGACAGCAGCTTTTGAAAGTTATCAATTCTTTCGATTCTTCCAGGCTATCCAGAATTTCTGTGTAGTTGATCTGTCTAATTTTTACTTAGACATCGCCAAGGATCGGCTATATATCAGTTCTACTGATAGCCAACGCCGCCGCAGTTGCCAGACAGTTTTAGCGATTATCTTGGAAAGACTCGCGATCGCTATTTCCCCGGTGCTTTGCCACATGGCTGAAGATATTTGGCAATACTTGCCCTACGATACTGGCTTTAAGTCAGTTTTTCAGGCGGGCTGGGTGAAGCTCGATCCCCAGTGGTCGCAGGAAAAAATGGCGCAAGGCTGGCGGAGGCTGCGCGATACCCGTGATGACATCAATAAACTGCTGGAACAAGCCCGGACAGACAAGCTGATTGGGTCAAGCTTAGAAAGTAAGGTATTGATTTGTATTGATGGAGCACCATTTCCCGAGCATTTGCCTCCATTTACTATCAGCACCAATCAAGTCGATGAGCTGCGTTATTTCTTTTTGGTTTCCCAAGTGAAGTTTGTGGATGCGGCCACTATCGAGCAGGCTGAATATCATACCGCTGGCTTGCATGGTATCAAAGTTGCTATCACCAAAGCCGATGGTCATAAGTGCGATCGCTGTTGGAATTATTCCGAGACAGTGGGCACCCATCAGGAGCATGATATTTTGTGCGATCGATGTGTGGGAGCCGTGGCTGGAGAATTTTAGCAGGAGTTTAAGATGGCCAAAGAACGTGAACCTTTGTTTAATTTCACCATGTACCATGCCTTCAAATGGCTGGTGGTTAGCCCCTTGCTGCATACCTACTGGCAAGGCAGAATTTATGGGGCTGAACATGTCCCCAAAACTGGCGGCTTTTTGGTGGTCAGTAACCATGCCAGCAATTTCGATCCGGTGCTGCTATCTTGTTCGATCGGACGGCCCGTGGCTTATATGGCCAAGGAAGAACTGTTTCAAATACCAGTCCTCAAAAACCTAATCAAAATTTATGGTTCTTATCCGGTGAAGCGCGGCAAAGCAGGTTCCAGTGTCATTAAAGCAGCTCTAGAATATTTAGACGATGGCTGGGGAGCGGGGGTATTTATTGGTGGCACCAGAACGGCTGATGGCAAAATTGAAGACCCGCAAGCTGGTGCTGCCCTCATTGCCGCCAAAGCCCAAGTGCCAGTGATTCCAGTCAGTTTGTGGGGTACCGAAAAAATTGAAGTGAAAGGCCAAAAATTACCAGCATCGGCTTCTTTGACGATTCGCATTGGTGAGCCATTGCCACCGCCAGCTAGCAGTAGCAGAGCGCTATTGGATCAAGCAACGGCAGAATGGACAGCAATTATTACTCAGATGCACAACCTTGGACGTTGATCCCACTAGATTTTTTATGAGCAAGCGCCGCCTGCCAGAAACAATTGCATATGTGCGTGTCACGTCTCATTCTTGGCAACAAGGAATGATTGCTGGTGAGGTGAATGCTGGTGAATTTATTTGGCAATTTCAGTGGCGGTTTCGGGATACTCGCGATAACTTGAAAGTTGAGCCATCGATGGGGCGGGCATTAATTCAGGATGCTCTTTATCGCTTTTTATTGAAGTGGGATTATCAGCTGGAAGCTGGTGGGGATTATACGTTTACAGTGCGAGCACAGTTTTAAGAGGCAGGTTGTCATGATCGATCGACTTAACTGACTTGCCTGGCATCGACACTTCAAGGGACAAACGTTAGAGCGCCAGTGATGACTTTGCCCTGTCGATCGAACAATACGGTATCTATTTGCAAACCAACATCAGCATATTTTTGAACATAAGCTTGAGCTTTGCTGCTAATCTGACTGGCCAAATAGCCAAAAACAGCTTGGTCGCCACCTAATGCCAACAATATTTGGTAAGCGGCATCGGCTGTTTTGGCAGCTAAGACCTTTTGGACTGTCTTCAAATCGCCACCCGTGTGCACTACCGCACTAGCAATGATCTCCAGCTTGGCATCGGCTAGGTGGCTAGAGGTGTTGAAAATCCCCCCGGCTAATTTGATTAATTTGCCTTGATAACCTAGTAGCAGCACCGATTCTACTCCTTGTAATCCGGCCTCTAAAAGCAAAGCCCCAATCCAGTTGCCTGTTTGGACAATTTGCTGGCTAGGAATCCTCGATTGATCGGCTACTTGCATTCCGTTACTGCCAATACAAAAAACTAACCGCCGCGCCTGCTGCGCTTTAATTCGCAAGGCTTGGCGTAGATCTTCGAGATGTTCTTCGGTAGATAGCGGTTTGGAAATCCCACTGGTTCCCAACAGGGATAGTCCGCCCACGATACCAAAGGCTGCATTAGAAGTCCGTTGTGCCAGCTGCTGACCTTCGGGGAGAATAATGGTGATAATGGCAGTCCGATCGATCGGAATCAGCGGCACCAAATTAGCCGCAAATAATTTGTGGGCATAACTATAAATTGCCGGATTTCCAGCGGCATCTTGACCCAATCCTTCCCCGCCTTTCAGGATTAATGATTCCGTGCCTCGTTCCACCAACTCCACTTTTGCCCAAATTGGGGTGTGACGAGTCAGGTCTAGGTTATCACCCGGATCGCTAAGCGTGATGGCCAAAGCACTATGAAAATCTAATTTAGCGACTTGCTGAATGGCAATAGTGGCGCTATCAGGCAACAAATCTAAAATAACTTGGGGGGCAGTGGGGGTTCGATCGAGCAAATGGAGCAGCGCCGCTTGGGCAGCAGCCACCGCAAAGACCGGTAAGGTGTATCCAGTACGCGCCATCTCAAAATCATTAAAGGCAGAGACTTCTGATTCTATCAGGACAATCAGCAGATTTTTCTATCCCCCAACTATAAAAAGAAGTTATTTCACAGCAAAAAGCCCTTGAAATTTGCACTCAAGAGCTCTTGTCATTGCTTTATTCAAGAAGGAAGCTCTACATGTTGCCGCGTAGCGCTGCGAGGACAAAAATTACCACTGGGCCAGCAACCATAATCAACCCAACCATCGATAACTGAGCTACTACTTCCCAATTAATAGCGCCAATACTGTCTAACGCGCCGCTGATAAAGTCCATAATCTCTCCAGAATATTAAGTTAAGATATTTATCTGCTCATTTTGCCATACAATCTTACCCATCAGGAAGACTAATAGTTTAAGATTCGTTACAAACCTCGCCGATGTGCGGCTTTGAAGCAATATAAGAAATGGATAAGTGGAAATGCATTAGTGGTTGCGGAGCTTGCTGTAACCTAGACCCCGCCAGTCGGCCAGATTTAGACCAGTATTTGACTCCAGAACAGTTGACCAGGTATCTGGGGATGGTCGGCAGTGATGGCTGGTGTATTAACTTCGACCAGATTAATCGTGAGTGCAAAATTTATGCCGATCGACCAGAATTTTGTCGGGTACAGGTCGATACCTTCCAAAACATGTTTGGGGTTGAACCAGAAGATTTAGAAGACTTTGCGATCGAGTGTTGTCATCAGCAGATTGAAGATGTCTATGGCGACCAAAGTTTAGAATTTCTGAAGTTCAATAGAGAAGTAGGAATTATCTTGTCTTGAGAGCAGCCGTCTTGATATTTGGCGGTCAGACTGACAAAATGAGAGAAAAATGAGAATAGCTTGTGCCAACTTCTTCCGAATCTGATATCGACCAGTTAGCATTGGGGTCAGTGCTAGATACCAAGCCCAAAGGCAATGCCAATAACGTTTTTCTATCGACGTTTATCACAATTTTCTTGGCAGAGATGGGGGATAAAACTCAGCTGGCGACGCTGTTGATGACGGCTCAGTCCCACGCCCCACTTAGCGTTTTGCTGGGTTCTGGCACAGCCTTAATTGCTACTAGTTTAGTCGGAGTGCTATTGGGACGGTGGTTGTCTAAAGTAATAGCACCAGAAACATTGGATGTATTAGCCGCTGTTCTGATGCTGGTAATTGCCGTCCTTTTATTGGGCGATGTGGTGGAGCTTTAAAAACTAGAGCTTTAGGCGCGGAGGCTTTGCTCTGGTAGCAGCAAGCTCAATTCTGTCGTCGGAGCCATCAGATTCAAAAAGCGATCGGCGGTGGCTGATTGGCGACCGAGGAAGAAGCTTTCCCAGTCGTCTGGGGTTGGTGAGACATGGCTATTAACTTTGCAGGCATAAGATTTCAGGCTATTCCCAGCCAATTCTCGCTTCACCGTGAATTGAAAAACGCAGAGGCTGCTAAACAGTGCATTCTTGGGTCGGGCGGGAATTTGGTTGGCGATCGCATGACAACGGGTTACTTCGTTAACTAGCTGTTGCCAATTGCTACTGAAGCTCGCTTGGTTGGCACCTTTTGCCAAATAAGCAAAGCTGGTTTCGTGGAGGGGTTCGTTATTTGACCCCAGTAACATCACCTCGTAGTACTGACCCAAGCCATATTTTTCCCGTTCGTTGTGGAGCTGCCGCGAATAGGCTCCGACCACCATCATCCGTTTTTCTTGCATGGAGATCTGTCGATCGAACGCAAAAATCGGTGAGCGCTGGACGACTAACATGCGCGGTGATTTAATCAACAGCCCCTTCTCTTGGCCACCGCTGTTGTACTCATAAGTAACTAAATCTTTGGCTTTCACTTCATACCAGCCAGCTTTTTCCATTTCAGCTTCGGTAATAAAATAGCCGCAATCGACCTCGCCTTTTTCACCGCGCAGGGCTTGGATACGCGGTAAGCGGGCTTGGGGGTCAGTATATTCAGCACTAGCAAAGCGGTCGCGGGTCAGGCCAGTCGTATTATCGGGAATTGCGGGAGCTACTGGGATAGTGTTCATGGTTGTTCCTGGAGTAACAATGAATTGAAAGTATTGAGGGTAGTGCAAATGCTCTATTTTTATCGATGGTTGAAGTGTACTATAGTACAAAAAAATTAGCAAGAGGTGTATCCAAAATTTTGGAAAAATTCACAGTAATTGCTTGAAATGCTTGCTATTACCTATTTACTAGTCAGAAGAATCTATAATTGGGAGAATTCACTGCACTGCTCCTGAACATGCCCGTTAGCCATCCGCCTCACTACCAGCAATTAGCCAACGGCACCACCCTGCTAGTTACGCCCAATCCCAGCAACGATATTGTGGCTGGCCGCATCTTTTTAAAATTGGGACAGCACAGGCAGCCCCTGCCCGGTCTGAGCAATTTGGTCACAACTCTGCTTACCAAAGGAACGAAAAGTTACTCGGCGTTAGAAATTGCCGAAAGAGTTGAATCAGTGGGTGCGGGATTAAGTGCCGAGGCTAATCAAGATAGTGTGGAGTTGAGTTTAAAGGCTGTCACCTCAGATTTTGCCGATATTTTGCGGTTGGCGGGTGAGATACTGCGTCATCCTAGCTTTCCGCTAGAACAGCTGGAACTAGAGCGGAAACTGACGCTGCAAGCGATCCGTTCGCAATCCGAGCATCCGATGACCCTGGCTTTCCAACAACTACGAGAATCGATTTACCAAGATCATCCCTATGCTCAACCACAACTTGGCACCGCCGCCTCAGTAGCAAAGATTAACCGCGCTGATTTGGTGGCATATCATCGGACTTATTTCCGCCCCGATCGATTAGTGATTAGTCTGGCTGGTTGGATTACCCCAACAGTAGCAGCCGATTTAGTTGAGGAAATTTTTGGTGATTGGCCATTACCCGCCGAGCCATTGCCCCTGGTCGAGCTGCCCGCCATCCCCCTAAATCCCCAGCAACAAACTATTACTAAACCCACGCAGCAATCGATCGTCATGCTCGGACATTTGACTGTGGCGGTCAGCGATCCGCATTACTTGCCGTTGCGTTTGATGAATACTTATTTGGGTAGTGGTCTTTCTAGTCGGTTATTTGTAGAACTGCGCGAAAAACGTGGTTTAGCTTACGAGGTTTCCAGCATCTTTTCAACGAAGATCGATCGATCGATCTTTGCCGTCTATATGGGTACCACTCCCGAAAATCTACAGCAGGCTATTGATGGTTTACAAGGTGAAATAGCTCGTCTTTGTGCCATTCAACTCAGTGATGAAGAACTAACCACCACCAAAAGTAAGTTGCTGGGTAAATATGCCCTAGCCAAACAAACCAGTAGTCAAATGGCTTATATTTACGGTTGGTATGAAACTCTGGGCTTGGGCTGGGAGTTCGATCGAAAGTTTACGACTGCTATTGACGATGTGACAACGACTCAAGTTCAGGAAGTTGCCCAGCAATATTTCAGTAGTCCTTACTATCTCTCGGTTGTTGGCCCTCATCCTTGATCTAAAAGTCAACAAGCATTCGGGCAGCCAGATCTTCAGCAAAAGACTTAAAATTACAAATAGTCGTGGAGAAATAAGTTATGACCACCACTTCATCAAAAACTATTCCGCTGCTAGAAAATGGCGATCGATTGACCCGCTATGAATTTGAACGGCGGTACACGGCCATGCCGCCTCAAACCAAAGGGAATCCCAAAGCTGAATTAATCGAAGGAATTGTATACATGGCCTCGCCGCTACGCTTTGAATCTCACGCTCAACCTCATGGTAGCTTAGTTGTTTGGCTGGGCAACTATGCTTTTGTCACAGATGGCGTAACCATGGGCATTGAGCCAACAGTACGCTTGGATATGGACAATGAGCCTCAACCTGATGCTGTACTATTTATGCCCGGTAGAGGGGCAATTATCACTGAAGACGACTACATTGCCGGTGCGCCTGAATTGGTAGTCGAAATTTCGGCCAGTACCGTTTCGATCGATCTCCATGACAAAAAAGAAGCCTATCGCCGCAATGGAGTGCAAGAGTACCTGGTATGGCGTACCTTGCAACGAGAGCTAGATTGGTTTAGTCTCCAGAATGGCGAGTATATAAGACTGGCATCCGATCAAAATGGGGTAATTAAGAGTCAAGTATTCCCTGGATTATGGCTGGCAGTGGAAGCAATGCTGTCAGGAGAAATGGCGAAAGTTTTATCGGTATTGCAAACAGGCTTAAATTCTTCTGCACAAGATTGAGCGGAACCTAGCTGCTGGGTTCCGCTCACCTGGCAGATCCTCTATTTAGACATTTCGCTATTGAATTCATTAAAGCTCCGTTGCTCTAACTTATTGCCAGTCCGAGCCGGGCGCTTAAACACCTGACGTAAAGCAATATCAATTTTGTCAAAGCTAGTGTTGCCAACCTCATTGAAAACCACTTTTCCCGTCTCATCCAGCACTACCGTTTGCGGGATTTGGCCACGATAGTAATAGCCCGGTTCGGTTTTAGGATACTTTTGATCAATTAAACTATCCACACTAACTGGAATCAGGCTAGCTGCTCGACCATAGTCAGCCTGGAGTTGGGAAACCACCCCAGCAAACTGCTTACAATCCTTACTATCATCGAGGTAAAAAACTAGCACGGCTGGCTTCTTGGTTTTGAGGGAATCAGCTAGACCAAAACGCGGTGGTACCAAAGATCCATTCCCGGCATACAACACAAAAATATTGCCATCAAACCGATCGTCATTGATCGCGGCTTGAGCCGGAGTTGCCGCTGACCAGCACAGGGCGATCGATAACAGGCCAATAATTAAAACGCGGCGACAAATTGAGAAAAAAGATGGCATAACATGGCTCCTAAGCTGGTTTTTTGATGGCTTCCAGCATTCTGGAGTAATAAAAATTGGTTTTGGTCATGGCGGTACGTTCGATCATAAAGCCCTGAGCCTCTAAGATTTTCACAATTTCTGCTTCTTTATGTAGATAGGCGCGAGTTGCTTTACTGGGACCAGGGAAAAATTCACCGATTTTTTTCTTGATGCTCAGAGCGCAGGTGAAAGGTGCAAAGCTAATGATAAAACGCCGTTGTGACATCGCCACCAAATGCTCAATCATCCCCGCGATTTTGTCTTGGGGGTAATGAATTAACACGTCTAAACAAACTACTGTGTCGTATTCGCCAGTCAAACTTTCTAGGTCTTGGGTGACAAATTTCGGGTTGTCACCATTTCCAAGAATCTCAGTAGCTTTTTTCTGGGCTTCCCCGACCATCATCTCCGAAATATCACTGGCACTAACGATCGCTCCCATCTGCGCCATCGGGATGCTAAGGCTACCCACGCCACAACCAGCATCGCAAATTGATAATCCTGGCAGGTTCGCATCGGCCCTAAACCATTCCAACAAGGTATCAACAGTTTTTTGATGGCCAGTGCGGATATCGCGCTGTACCCGATTAACATCACCATCACCATAGATCCGCTGCCATCGATCGAACCCGGTGTTGTTGAAGTATTCTTTAACTACGCTTTTATCATCAATGGCGTTCATAAAGGTTCAGATTAAATCTTTGTGGGCAAAATTAAATTGTATCAGCACTAAGACTCGGATTATCGACCGGGGGCGGAGCGTAAGTTGTTGGTGCAGTTTAGAATTATAGATAGAGTATCCGCATCACATTCTCTCTCCAAAATCTGCTACATTTTTTATTAATATGGACTTATTTTAAAAGGAAAACTTTTATGGATATCGATTTTCGCATTTTGATAGTAGTCGCACCAGTATTAGCTGCTGGGACTTGGGCGGTTATTACTATTCTGCCGGCGGCTATGAAGCAGATTCAAGGCATATTGGCTGACAAGTAAATGTAACGCCTGAGAGCGATTTTGACTCTCTCAGGCAATTTTACGACTACAAAATACCCAGAAAATGCAGTGGTCCTTGGCCAGTTAAAATCTCCGCTATTAGCCCTAAAAATCCCAACATGGCCATCCGACCATTCCATACTTCCGCCGCAGTGGTGAGACCCCATTCCCATTTTTCTTGGGGATACATCTTGGTATTTCGCAGCATTTGCGGCACCTGAGACAGCTCTAAGCTGGGTGCTGCGGCAGCTTCCAACACGAGGTCTACTAACGTAGTGATGAAGTTAGGATAAGTATCTAGGGCAGGTACCCGATTAAAGGTATGAATGCCAGCTTCTTCGGCCAACTCTCGATACTCAATATCGATTTCTTCCAAGGTTTCAATATGCTCGGAGACAAAACTAATAGGCACTACCACCAAGTCTTTAATGCCCTGAGTAGCTAAATCCTTGATCGCGTCTTCTGTGTAAGGTTGCAGCCATTCTACTGGTCCTACTTTGCTCTGGTAGGCCAATGTGTATTCGTTAGGACGGTTCAGGGTTTGCATAATTAGAGCTGCGCACTGCTCGATCTCTGCTTGATAGGGGTCGCCGCCTTCAGTCACGTAGGTAGTGGGCACGCCGTGGGCGCTAAAGAATACTCTAGCCTCTGCGGGATTAGGACATTTGTCTATTTCTTTGGTAATTAGTTCGGCCATCGATCGCAAGTAGCCCGGTCGATCGAACCAAGAGGAAACCACAGTGTATTTAGCTGGCTTCAAGCTGGGTTGGTTCTGCCAAATCTTATCAATTAAGCGAAAGCTAGAACCGCTGGTACTAATAGAAAATTGGGGGTAGAGCGGCAAAATAACCAGCTCTTCAATGCCATCTTGCTTAATCTGTTGGAGAGCTTCCTCGGTAAAGGGCTTCCAGTAACGCATACCAATATACACTTTGGCATCAGAGCCGCGACTTTGTAGCTGTACTTCAAGTGCTCTGGCCTGTTCTTCGGTAATCCGGCGCAGTGGTGAGCCGCCACCAATTTTCTCGTAATTGGCTCGCGACTTTTTAAATCTACTCGTAGCAATCAGCCAAGCCAATGGCTTTTGCAGCGCCGGAATCGGCAACCGGATAATCTCTGGATCGGAAAAGAGGTTGAATAGAAAAGGCCGAACATCAGAGAGCTGCTCTGGCCCACCTAAATTTAATAGTAAAACCCCAAGACGACCCATAGCGGTTACATTTTCCTTAATAAATTTGGCTGCTCAAATAATCTTTACAATTATATAAGGTTTAGCTCTGGAACTTTGCCTTTTCGTAGACATTATCTGCAAAAAGCTTACTGCAAAATGGTTTTGGATACAATCCGAGTTTTCTTTTTGTCACTTTCGGAAAGCTCTTCACCGGCTTGCAGCTGAGTTGCACTGGTTTGTAAGATGGTAGCACCGCCAGTATCCCCCATCTGGAGAGCTGTCTTGGCGGCTGTTTGTAACATGGTGGCAGCTCCTGACCTGTCGCCTTGCTGGAGCTTTTGCTCGGCCATCTGGGTTTGACGATATTTGGCTAAGGCCAGAGTGTCTTGCTGAACGTTGGCATTAGGTTGAGCCTGCCAGTTATTGACTACACTTGCTTCCACTAACAACGGATCTGACCAGATACTATTGTGACCGGTGGCTGGGTCATCATAGACCACCCGCAAGTTAGCGATCGACTGTTGCCCCACAGGTAGTTGACCAACGTAGGTGTTCACCAAAATCACACGGGCAGTGTCGGTCATCAAATCCCCCAATCGGACTAAGTATTTGTCTCCTTCGGTTTGCACTGGGAGTTCGATTGTCTCGGGGGCGACCTGGGCGATGGGCTTTAATTCAGCTAAGCGCACCTTTGGCGACAACTCAATTTGTAAGTAGGCATTGCTTAAGCCCACCGATTGAATCCGGCTGAAGATGCGGCCAAACTCGGTTAGGGCTTTCTCTGGTTTTTCGATGTAGGCTAAGATGCCCGCTCCCACGTCAGCAATTTTTTCCAGGATGTTTTGGTTCCAGTGTTCGCCAAACCCCAGAGTATTGAGTGTGATTTTGCTCTCGGTGGCAAACTCGGCCAACTTGATGCAGCGGGTGTTATCGCCATGTTCATTTTCACCATCAGTTAAGACAAAAGCTTGGGAGATGGCTTCGGTACCAGCGGCCACCATTTCTTTAATACCGAGTTTGATGCCTTCATCGATCGATGTGCCACCTTTGGCTTCCAAGCTACTAATTTTGGCTAAAATCTCATCCCGACCTTCAGCTACCAATTGATTGGCCACTACTACCTTGGCCTGATGGTCGAAAGACACTACGGAAATATGATCGTGAGGATTAAGTTGAGAAATCAGCTGGTGAGCTGCTTGCTTAACAGTTTCTAAGGGCACACCTTTCATGGAGCCACTGCAATCGATCACCAAACACAGGTTTAAGGGCAACTGTCGCTGATTGGTGGTCTCAGTGACAGCGGCGATCGAAATAGAAAGTTGCCGTTGGTTACTATTCTGCTGAGCATCAATGTTTGGATCGCTGAGGAGCGATTGTAGGCTGACTTGCATGATTACCCCGAAGCTAATTTCTTTGCTATTTCTACAATAACCCACACCGTTGCCAGCTAGCCGTATGTTGTTTTCTTCTATTGGGTTGTGGGCATACTTCACTAGCTACTAGCATTCCTCAATTCCTCAATCATCGATCGAACAAACTGCATGACTAAATTTAGTTTGCTCCAGATATCTGTTTGACGTTGAGCTTTAGTAGCTGGCTGGCTGGCACTTTGCCAAAAAATTAAATCGCGCTGGATTAACTTGAGTAGGCGATGAATTTCGGTAGTGTACGATCGCATTTTTCCAGCAATGGCCGGAGGCAATGGACATTCGGGTGCAGCCATGATCTGGTGCTGAAAATAAGTATCGATCGCACCATAAAACTGAGTAATTTGCAGCGGCGTTAATGCTAATTCCTCACTGAAGGGTTGCTGCAAGGTCAAGACTAATTCCTGAAAGTGCTGCCAGATTAGGGTGATTTCCATTAGTTCAGCCATGATTATTTCTAGGGAGACAGGGTAACATATCGAATGATGTCGTTGTCATCCAAAATCCCCCCCAAAACTCCAGTCAGTAGATAGAATATATACTCTAGATTCTGTCTGCGCCACCATGATTTCTTCTAAATCTGTTAAAACTGCCGCCCCCACTCTGCCTGGCTGGTTAGCTGCCTGTAAAACTTCCGATGTTCCAGAAGAGCAGTTGATGTATGCAGCCTATACCTTTGCGCGTGAGCATCATGTTGGTCAGTTCCGCAAATCTGGGGAGCCTTATATCAACCATCCGGTCGCTGTGGCTGATATTCTCTATAACCTGGGTGGTGCCCCGGCCATGATTGCAGCGGGCTTTCTGCACGATATTGTAGAAGATGTTGAAGAAATTACTGTCGAAGATATTGAAAAATTATTCGGTGCTGAAACTAGACATTTAGTCGAAGGGGTAACCAAGCTTTCCAAGTTTAACTTCTCTAGTAAGAAAGAACAGCAAGCCGAAAACTTTCGGCGGATGTTTTTGGCTATGGCTCAAGATATTCGGGTGATTGTAGTGAAACTGGCCGATCGGTTGCACAATATGCAAACCCTCGAACACATGCCGGAAGACAAGCAACGCCTAATTGCCCAAGAAACTAGAGATATTTTTGCTCCCTTAGCCAATCGTTTAGGCTTAGGCCGGATCAAGTGGGAACTAGAAGATTTAGCCTTCAAATATATCGAACCCCAAGACTATCGCCGTATTCAAGATCTTGTCAAGGAAACCCGCACCGTTCGGGAAAACAATATTGCGAATACGATCGAACGACTCCGCCACCGTCTACAAGAATCCGGGATTCAATTTTTTGAAGTGAGTGGTCGTCCCAAGCATCTCTACAGCATTTATCAAAAAATGAGCCGCCAGAAAAAAGATTTTAGTGAAATCTTTGACCTGACTGCTGTGCGGATTATCGTCAACAGCAAAACCGATTGCTATCATGCCTTGGCCGAAGTTCACGATGCCTTTAAGCCCATTCCTGGCCGCTTTAAAGACTATATTGGTTTGCCTAAACCGAACTGTTATCAGTCTCTGCACACCACGGTGCTAGGGATTGCTAATTCGCCAGTCGAGATCCAAATTCGCACCCTGGAAATGCATCGGGTGGCCGAATACGGGATTGCCGCCCACTGGAAATACAAAGAAGCTAGCAATGGTCAACAAACCGATGAAAAGTTTACCTGGCTACGCCAGTTGTTGGAATGGCAGAACGATGTCAAAGATGCCCAAGAATACTTGCAAAACGTCAAAGGTAATCTGACCGATCAGCTCCTTGATCATGATGTGTATGTTTTCACTCCTAAGGGCGAGGTGGTTTCGTTACGCCAGGGCGCTACGACTGTTGATTTTGCCTACCGGATTCATACCGAAGTGGGCAACCACTGTGCCGGAGCCAAAATCAACGGTCGAATGGTGCCCTTATCCAGCCTGGTGCGGAATGGCGACATTGTAGAAGTGATGACCAAGGAAAGCAGTCGCCCTAGTTTGGACTGGCTGAATTTTGTGGCCACCACCGCTGCCAAAAACCGGATTACCCAGTGGTATAAACGCTCCCATCGCGATGAGAATGTGGCGCGGGGTCGGGAAATGCTGGAAAAAGAACTGGGCAAAAGTGGTTTGGATGCTCTGCTGAAGTCTGAGCCGCTTCAGGGAGTGGCGCAGAAGTGCAATTATCAAACCGCTGAAGATTTGTTAGCGGGGATGGGTTATGGCGAAATCACGCTTAACCATGTGGTGAATCGGATTCGGGAAGTGGTAAAAACGACTGTAGATGAGGATGTAACTGAGCTATTATTGCCCAAGAAATCTACCACAGCTACTCCAGATGGCGATTTCCCGATTTTGGGAATTGAAGGTTTATTGCATCATTTAGCTGGCTGCTGCAATCCGATTCCAGATGAGCCAATTATTGGGGTGGTGACCAGATTAAACGGTATTTCGGTACATCGTCAGGGTTGCCCGAATCTCGATAGTATTGATGGTGATCGAGTGATTCCGATCAGTTGGAATAAGGCCAAGCAAGTTGGCTCCCCGCGCAGCTATGTTGTTTCTATCCAGGTGGAAGTAGTCGATCGAGTGGGCGTTCTCCGAGATGTGCTATCACGCTTAAGCGATAACAAGGTGAATGTCAGGCAGGCCAAGGTAATTGCCGATAATAGATCGATGCCTGTGATGCTAGATCTGTGTGTGGAAGTGGTCGATAAATCGCAGTTAGAACGCTGCATTAGTCAGGTGAAGCAGATGCATGACGTATTGAACGTGCGTCGGTTGGTACAAATGGAGTAATGTCTGCACCATCAATCTTTAAATTGTCGTTTATGATCGTAGAGCGATAATTAAACGCTAGTTGTCCTTTACCTATTTGTACCGTGCTGCTAAAAGGCTTTGAAATTGAGGTTTATACAGGCACTCCAGCGGGAGATGTGGTGGGGTTATCCAATCGTATTGTGGCGGACTTAGATGGCTATATGACTGAGCCAGACAGCCGTAATGTGGAATATGTGACTGATCCTTTGCCCGATTATGAGCAATTGCTTTGTGCTTTACTGAAACCTCGGCAGCGGTTGCGGGCATATCTTCAGCAATTGGGTAACTACACCCTGATTCCTGGTAGTACCCTGTCTTTAGGTGGTCGCGAAAAGTTCATGCGATCGGATCCCAATCATCCTTACCATACTTTTATTGAGCAGACCTACGGTACCAATGTAGTAACGGCCAGTGTGCATATCAATGTCGGCATTGCCGACCCAGAATTATTGCTGCGGGCTTGTCGGTTGGTGCGAGTGGAAGCGCCGCTATACTTGGCCTTGAGCGCCTCTTCTCCCTTTTTGGATGGCCAGCCCACCGCTTATCACTCCACCCGCTGGGGGATGTTTCCCAAAACGCCCGCCCAGGTGCCCCTATTCACTAGTCATCAGCATTTTATTGATTGGACAGAAGAACAGCTCAAGATCGGCACCATGCAAAATGTGCGGCATTTGTGGTCTTCGGTGCGCCCCAATGGTGAGCGCCGTCCTTACGAACTCAATCGGCTGGAGCTAAGAGTTTGTGATTTGATTATCGATCCGATCGCCTTACTAGCTGTCACGGCTTTGCTAGAAGCCCGAATTTGGCAGTTGATGGCTAATCTGGATCTCGATCCATTAGTGAGTAGTAAGTTTACGCCAGCGGAGTTGGTAGATATTACTAATGCTAACGAAGATGCCGCTGCCAGATCTAGCCTAGAGGCGACGCTGCAACATTGGCAGGATGGTCGGCTGATCACTGCTAGTGATTGGATTCAAGAAATTTATACTGATGTGACTAATTTTGCTGAGACGCAGGGCTTTAAGTGTTTCTTAACGCCGGTGCAGAAGATTTTGACGACAGGAAATACAGCGCAGCAATGGCTCAGGGAGTATGCTCTGGATCAAAATAGTCGAGCGGTGATTGTGAGATCGATCGAGGAGATGCGGCAACAGGAAATAGATTTGGCTGAGAAAGCTTGTGAGTCAGTAGGTTAAATGACGAAAAAATTTCGCTGAGGTAAATGTAAGGTTAGAGCCTGATGCAGCTGAATGTTTCCTAATGCTGATGCTGTGAATGAAGCGCTCAGGTTTTTAATTAGATCTACAAAGTTAGCTTTAAATAAGACCAGTAAATGATTTGTTTAATAGCCTAACCATAATTGATGGGATCTATGATTTTTGTTCGCAGCTAGCGAGGAACTAGGTTTTCAGAAGCCCATCGATCGCCTGAAGAATCATCAAAAATGGCTCCTCTGGTAATCAAATCTTCCTTCACCGATTCAGAAATTCCTCGGCCATATCCAAATCTCGCCCTCATTACGTTGGCACTGCTCAGGCTGGCACCACTTAGATCGGCAAACCTCAAGTTAGTACCACTCAGGTTGGTACCGCTGAGGTCGGCACCACTCAGATCAGCCCCACTCAGATCGGAAAGTCTCAAATTGGCCAGTCTGAGGTCAGCACCGCTCAGATCGGTATCTTTTAAGTTGGTACCACTCAGATCAGCCCCACTCAGATTGATACCTTTCAAGTTTTGCTCTGGAGTTGGTTGCTCAAAAATATCTTTGACTAAACTCTGCTTCTGCAACAACTCCAAAGATTGCTGAGATTTTCGCAAGCTACGCTGATTTAGCTCCCATTTCTCTGGGAAGTCTTTCTGGGTATAAATTTCTAGAGACTTGTTGAAGCAATCGATCGATTGCTTCAAATTCCTCAACTTATAGCCTTGGATCCGATCGGCATAAGCCAAGCCGAGATTGTGTTGCAGCATTGCCCAATACTGAGGAAACTCTTGCTTAGGATAAATTCGCAGTGCATGATGGAAGCAATCGATCGTTTCATACCAATGGCTCTGTGGTAATTTTTCTAGCTGTGGTAATTTCTGTCTTTTTGCGTTTGTGTAGCTGTGGCTGGGCTTAATCTCGGTATGTGATTCATACAATTGCTTAATATCCTTCAGAAAATCAGGATGGAACCAAACAACATTTCGCCATACTTGCAGCTGCTGACAACTAGCAAAAACAATCTGAGGGATATTCTGCATTGCAGAATTCACATACAAAGAGGTTCCCGGCTGGGGAGAATTGAGGTACTCTCCCAGTGCAACCGTCTCCCCAGATTGCAACGTAAAGAAAGCTAACCACAAGTCATCTTGATCGTCATAGCTTTCATAGATAGGTAAACCCAAATGGGCGGCTAAAGATTCGAGCGCAGCATCGAAGAATGCCACACAATCATTCGCCAGAGTTACCTCTTCAAATCTTACCCGCTGCCTAACAATTGATGTTGGTTGGCTCATATCGGCCTCAGTCTCTATCTAACTGATTGCAAAACATTATCTCCATACTTCAATTGTAACGCGCCCATCTTATTCTTATCTGGCCATCCCGATATTTTGGACTAGCTAATTTGTTTGTAACCTCCACCGTCTGTCGTTGCTATTCATATCCACAGCTAAATTAAATTTTGATTTATATTATTTCACTACAAAATTCACCAGTTTTCCTGGTACTACGATCGTCTTTTTGATTTCCTTCCCCGTAACGTATTTTTGGGCAGTTTCCGAGGCTAGCGCTAGCTGCTCCATTTCGTCTTTACTAATGCTAGTGGGCACCTCGATCGTACCTCTGGTTTTACCCATAACCTGAATGACGATGGTGATTTCATCGGCTACCAGCAATTTCGGATCGAACTGACACCATTCTTGGGTGTGAATTGAACCACTATGACCCATTAGTGACCATAGTTCTTCGGCTAAATGTGGTGCAAAAGGAGCTAACAACCTGAGCAGAGTATTAATGCCTTCGGCATAAGCTGGAGAATCGGGGCAGTCGGCATCACCCAAGGCGTTGCTCAACTTCATTAATTCCGACACGGCTGTGTTGAATTGATATTCGCCCTCTAAATCTTCGGTGATTTCTTTAATAGCGATATGGGTGGCACGGCGCACTTTCTTCTCCGCCGAACTGATGTTGTCAGGCATCGCTGCTGATGGATTGCCGCTTTCGATGAACTGTTTCACCAATCGCCACACCCGACCCAAAAAGCGCGCTTGACCTTCCACATCGGCTTCGTCCCATTCTAAATCTTTCTCTGGTGGCGCTTTGAATAGGATAAACATTCGGGCGATGTCCACACCATACTGGGCAATTACCTCCTCTGGTGATACTCCATTACCTTTGGACTTGGACATAGTGGCATAAATCAGTTCTAGTGGTTCGCCTGTTTGCGGATCGATCGGATGCTCCGGATCAACCTGATTAGCCGGAATCCATTTATCCTTACCGCCTTTCTTGGGATTGAAATAGGTCTGGCCCTGCACCATTCCTTGAGTTAACAAGCGCTGGAAAGGTTCGGTACAGTTTAGTAATGGTTGGCTGCCCTGCTTTTGATCGCGCAGAAACTTGGTGAAAAAGCGGGAGTACAACAAATGCAAAATAGCGTGCTCCACGCCCCCCACATATTGATCGATCGGCAGCCAACTATTCACTCGATCGATATCAAAGACTTTATCGCTATTTTTGGCATCGGTGAAGCGCAAATAGTACCATGAAGAATCAATAAAGGTATCCATCGTGTCGGTTTCGCGCTTGGCTGCCGTGCCACAACTCGGACAGGGTACATTCACCCAGCTGTCTAATTTAGCCAGCGGATTACCACCTTTGCCGCTAAACTCCACATCAGCGGGTAGTTCCACGGGCAAATCTTTTTCGGGCACCGGCACTGCGCCACATTTAGAGCAATGAATAATTGGAATCGGTGCGCCCCAATAACGTTGGCGGGAGATCAACCAATCGCGCAATCGGTAATGAATTTTGGCATTACCCCAGCCTTGGGACTCAGCGTGTTTGATGATCGATTGCTTGCCAGCGATATTATCCAAGCCATCAAACTGCCCAGAATTAGTCATGATGCCGCTACCAGTAAAGGCCGCAGTCAGCTCTACACCCGTTTCAGCTTGGGGATCTAGGATCACTTGTTGAATCGCTAGGCCGTATTGTTTGGCAAATTGAAAGTCTCGCTCATCGTGGGCTGGTACACCCATCACCGCGCCGGTGCCGTATTCGTACAATACATAGTCGGCAATCCAGATCGGGACTTCTTGACCAGTAAAGGAATTGAGGACGCTGCCACCCGTAAAGACACCGCGCTTTGGTCGGTTATCAGCAGTTCGATCGATCTCACTTTCTTGTTTAACTTCAGCAATAAAGGCATCAACAGCAGCTTGGTATTGACTAGTTGTTACCTTTGCCACCAGCGGATGTTCGGGAGCTAAGACGACATACGAAACCCCGTACACCGTATCGGGACGAGTTGTAAATACTTTAATCTTCTCGCTGTGACCAATAATCGGGAATTCTAAATGCGCCCCGATCGATCGACCAATCCAATTGGTTTGCAGGGTCTTGACCTGCTCTGACCAGCCATCGAGGGTATCCAAATCAGCTAACAATTGGTCGGCATATTCCGTAATTTTCAAGAACCACTGGCGCAGCAGCTTTTTCTCGACGATCGCCCCCGAGCGCCAAGAGCGGCCTTCATTGTCTACTTGTTCGTTGGCCAATACGGTGAGATCGATCGGATCCCAATTTACCGCCGATTCAGACTGGTAGGCTAACCCCGCTTGGAAAAATTGTAAAAAGATCCACTGCGTCCATTTGTAATAATCTGGCGAGCAAGTGGCTAGTTCGCAATCCCAATCGATCGACAGCCCCAAAGTTTTTAGCTGACCGCGCATGTGTTCGATATTTTGGTAAGTCCACTTGGCTGGGTGTACTTGGTTCGCGATCGCTGCATTCTCCGCTGGTAAACCAAAAGCATCCCAACCCATCGGATGCAATACCCGAAAGCCCTGCATTCTTTTCAGCCGCGCAATCACGTCGGTGATTACGTAGTTCCGCACATGCCCCATATGCAAATTACCCGATGGGTAGGGAAACATCGACAGGGCATAAAACTTAGGCTTGCTACTGGTGGTATCGGTCTGGTAGAGACCGATTCTGTCCCACTCTTGCTGCCATTTGGTTTCGATCGAGCTGGGGGTGTATTTCACGGGAACGGGGCTGAAAACTAGCAGGGATAAGGATAAACATAACATTTCTGGTCGCCCTGCTGCAATTTTTCGGGCACTGAAGATCTGTCCTTGATCCTCACTCAATCTGAGATATTTCTGAGAGCTTTTGAATCAAATCACCACGTCGAAAAGTGGCGGAAAGTTGTTGTAAGGAGATACTAGCTTCACCATAGAGACCTTTGAGAGATGCTTCTATATCCTGCAAGGCTTGATTAAAGTAAGTGCTACTATTTTGCTCAATGAACTGAACTGCTCTAGGAAAGTTTTTATGGTTTAGAACGGAGAGTTCAACATTCAGAGCATTTAGAAGATGTCTGCCCATCTGCATAGCGATAAAGCATGAAGCATAGCGCACAAAAGCGGGATCTGTTGAATCGGGACGACGACGACGATTTTCGGCAATTCGATATAGCATTACAGCAATGATCAGTTGTGCCCCATTCAGGTCATTGGTAAAAACGGTTTCATACAACTTGCCGAAATGTTCGCGGGTGAAAAACTTGGCTTGATGGGGTGCCTGTCGCCAGACAGATAGAATCGCTTCAGCGGCTACTCCAGAAGTGATATCGGCTCTACTACCTTGATCGCTCCGCTTGCGGCGATAGGTGTAGCCGAGCTGCTGAACATCTATTTCTAAGCGCTGCTGTTTGTCATCATTAGCTTTCAAATCACGGAGATCCACCGGATTTTGACTATTGGTAGCAAAAGTAATGCGGCGTACCAGATCGTCATTTTCGCTCGGTAATTGATAGAGTCTCACTAATACATAGGCCGGAGTCTCATCCCACGAGGATAGTTGCTGCAATGTTTTATAAATAGTCATGCAAGTCTGACCACCATTAATAATCTGCAAATTTTCGATGCGCACCTGATAATCATCCTTTTGCAGTGCGTTGTAAGAAAACTTGTCGCAGGTCAGGGTAATGCCATTGTTATAGAAATAAAAATTGCTCCGTTCTAAACTTTGCAGAGTATTTTGAATAGCTTCATTGACTCGATTACCCTGAAGTCCTAAATACCTGCGGACGTTTCTTTCTAGCAGTCTTTCCCCATGACGGTTAATCAGAGCGGATATTTCTTTAGTGGAAATGCGGCCAACCAGTACCCGGCTAAAATCCATATCTTCGACGATCGCTTGGCCGGTGAGTTGCAAGTTGTCATTAACTGGCTTAGTCGATCGAATAATATCCACCAGTCGATCATGATTGACATGTTCCCAAGTAACTTGATTGCCAAAACCAGATCGATCGATCGATTCTTGAGCGGCAGTGTTCCAGCAAAGTCCATTGTTACAAGCCAAGGCTCGTACCCGTGGAATGTAACCATCTCTGATCAGACTTCTGGCATTTTCTACTTGAGAAAGCAGCTGATCATTGACATGATTGAGTTGAGCGGCGGGATCAAAAATATAGCGAATGGCGTTGATCAAATCATTAATTGCATTTTCTGGATAATTGGCATCCGCTGCCAAATTTCGTTTGTATTTTCCTTGGAATAAGCTGATGGTGAATTCGCCATCATATTCTTCTGAAATATGCATAGCATCAACGCCAAAATCTCCACCACCCTCAGTTAGAGAATCAAATGCTTCGATATCATCCAGATCAAGCATTGTTTGAACACAGAGATAGATAAAAGCCAACGAAAAGACTTTATCTGGACTGCTGATATTCAACTCATCAGCAGCCCGCTGACGAATTTCATCCTGAACGGTGGTGAGGCGTTGGTCAATAATGGAAGCATTGATATTCATTCCTGGTTCTTCTGCCGTTGCTGCATCACACCCTGTAATTATTCATCATACTGATTATTTGTGAACCCCATGAATTTTTATCCTCACAGCTTCCTCAACATTTTCTTCTATTCTTGAAAATAGCAGTGATTATGCAGAACAAAACAATGAATAACTCCAGCGAACAAGAGCAAAAGCAACAGCTCCAAGATCAATCACCATCTTCGGCTTCGATCGTGCCAGTAGTATCTGAAAGTGAAACCGCCGAAACCGCCGAAAAGGTCACGGTCGAAGAATTCAGCATCAGTGGCGACTCTCTGGTGGCAAAAGTCAAGGAGCTGATCCATGAAGGCAATATCCGGCGGATTATCATCAAACACTCCGAAGGACAGACCTTGATTGAAATTCCTTTGACGGTGGGGGTCGTTGGTGGGGTAATTGGGGCTGCGCTATTCCCCGTCGTGACGGCGGTGGCCGTGATTGGGTCAATGGTCGCTCATCTTACTATTGTGGTGGAAAAAGGTAAATAGTTGACTAGAATTTTTGAAAATTCTTGGCCAGCAAAAGCAAAATCGTTATTCCAGTAAAGGTGCAAACCCCTGTCGCTGAATATTTTCCGTCACCGTGCGCGGATCGAGGAATTGCAGCAAGTAATCTGGCCCGCCCGCTTTGGAGCCAACCCCTGACAACTTATAGCCCCCAAAAGGTTGCCGCGCCACAATTGCTCCTGTAATACTGCGATTGATATACAGATTCCCTACCTCAAACTCCACCTTTGCTCGATCGATATGCGAAGGAGTCCGGGAGTAGAGTCCTCCCGTCAGAGCATAGTTAGTACCATTAGCGATCACTAATGCCTGGTCAAAATTCTGCGCTTTGATCACCACCAACACCGGTCCAAAAATTTCCTCTTGGGCGATCGGATCCCCCGGTTCCACATCGGTAAAAATCACTGGTCCCACAAAATAACCCAGCTCCGGCGAGGGCAACTCTAGAGCCAATGTGGCCGACAGCTTGCCCTGTGCCACGACCGCCTGAATTCGTTGCTGCGCTGACCCATCAATCACTGGCCCCACCTTTGTGCTAGGCAACGCTGCATCTCCCACGTTCAACGACTTGGTAGCTTCTACCAACCGCTCCACAAAAGCTTCGTAAATCGATGCTAGTACTACTACCCGCGCACAAGCCGAACACTTTTGACCACTATAGCCAAAGGCCGAATAGACCACGCCTTGCACCGCCTGATCTAAATCAGCACTTTCATCCACCACGATTGCATTCTTGCCACCCATCTCCGCCACCACCCGCTTTAAATGCTTTTGCCCTGGTTGCCAAATCGCCGCCTGGGCATAGATTTCGCAACCTACTGCCTGGGAACCCGTAAACACAATCATCTGCACTTCTGGGTGCTTCACCAAATGCGCCCCCACAGTAGAGCCATTTCCCGGTACACACTGAAATACCCCCGGTGGTATCCCTGCGGCGACCAAGATCTCACTCAACTTGGCCGCAATTACGGTCGTCGCTGCCGCTGGTTTCAATAACACACAATTTCCTGTTACCAAGGCAGCCACGGTCATGCCGGTCGGAATCGCTAAGGGGAAATTCCAAGGAGAAATTACCAGCACAATGCCTTTGGGGGCATAGTGGTATCGATCGATCTCCCCGGCCACGTCATAGACCACCGCTGGTGCTAATCGCTCCATTTCTGCTGCGTAGTAGCGACAAAAATCCACCGCTTCCGAAACCTCACTATCGGCTTGTTTTAGGGGTTTGCCAGCCTCAAATACCATCCAGGCATTTAGTTCGTGACGACGTGCTTCCAATAAATCTGCTGCTCGCCGGAGAATGGCTGTGCGCTCCGCTACTGGTGTCCGTCGCCAGGTTAAAAAAGCTTTCTGGGCAGCGCTGATCGCCTGATCGGCTTGTTCAATATTAATTTGGCCGATCGAACCCACTATTTCTGCTGGATTCGATGGATTGATGGAGGGAATAGTTGTGGTTGTCTGGAACCATTTACCATCCAATAACGGCCAATAGGTGTGACCAAACTGCTGACGCACATTGTCCAAAGCGGTCGCTGCCTTTAAACGTAATGCGGCGATCGCGTAGTTTGTATCTGCGGCTGGATTAATCTGGGTGATCGTCGCTGTCGTTGTCTTAATGGACATTGGTTGCACGGCCTCACCATCCTGATCCCCTGATCCCCACGTGGGTACTGAGAGCAATGAGGCCACCGAGGCATGGGCTAAGCTTTGCTTGAGAAAAGAACTATTAGCGGTATTCTCTAATAGCCGCCGGGTCAGATAAGCCATCCCTGGAATTAAGGTGCCATAGGGGCAGTAGACCCGTACTTGCTGACCTTGTTGTGCCAAAGTAGCGGCCAATTGGTCGGCCATGCCATAAAGGACTTGAAACTCAATCTGCGGCTGGGGCATCTCGGGAGTTTGGGCGAGGCTGCTGCGCAGACTATCGGCGTAGGCCATCGCTTGTGCCTGGGAGCGAATGTTGTGACTACCAATTGCCGCGTAGAGATATTCGTAATTTTCTAACAGCAGCCGGGTCATTCGCTCAAAATTAGCATCGGTGGAAGATTTATAGTTATAGACCGGGGTTGGCCAATAATTTTGACGAGCGGTAATCGTTTCTTGATCCCAGTAAGCCCCTTTGACTAACCGCACGGTCAGGGGTTTGCCCCGTTCTTTGACCCAGGTAATTAGATTTTGTAAGTCGCGATAGCTATCTCGCAAGTAAGCTTGCAGTGTGAGACCAACATCCGTACGATCGCGAAATTCTGTTTCCATCAATAGGCTCTTTAGAACCTCTAGGGTGGCATCTTTATAGCGATATTGCTCCATGTCAAAATGCACCGCTGCGCCAACTGTCTGTGCCCGCCGCAGCAGGATCCGAATGCGATCGATCACTTTGGACTGGGAACCCGCTACATCCAATGGATCGAATTGGGAATAAAAGGCGGTAAGTTTTACTGATACCTGCACGGGAGCGATTGTTTGATGGTTCGACCAACTCGGTGCCGCTGTTGTGAGTTGTGCCATCAACTCTAAATATTGATCTAGGTAGGCTTGGGCTTCGACTTCCGTGACTACCGCTTCTCCCAACACATCCATCGTAAAGGTCATGGATTGTTGGCGGAGTTGTTCGATCGTCTGGAGTGCTTGTGGTAAATTTTCACCGGCAATGTATTTACGTGCGAGGGTTTCGACCGCAGTGGTCAGGGTGGTGGCCGCCACTTGTCCGGCGATGGATTCCGCACCAGTAAAGTTCAACAGATTCTTGAGGGCTGCTGGTAATTCCACCGCCGCATCGTTTAGATATTCTTGCAGGTGACGAGCAATTTCAGCCTTGCTGGTTAGTGCTGGCAAGCAATCAATTAGCCGGAAAAGCTGCACCCGCAACCCCGGATTATCCATTGTCCAACTGAGCAGCTTGTCATCCCAGCGAAACTGATCGCGCACTTTGGCAAGGATCGATCGATTGGTAGTGGTAGCCGCGAGTAACTGACGAGCAATCGCGAGGGTCTGCTCCTCGGTAGCGAATGGGGTGGGGTTGGTAGGGGCTGGATGCAAGGACATAATCTAAACCTATCCTATTTATTGCTGGCTGTATTGTCCGGTTAGTTTGTTGAGTTGTTGCACTAACAAGCTAAGAAAAAGTCCCACATCAGTTACAACTCCGATGGACTCGATCGAACCTCGATCACTCAACTTGGTCACAACTGCTGGATTAATATCGATACAAACCATTTTCACCCCAGCGGGAGTCATATTTCCCACTCCGATCGAATGCAGCATACTAGACAACATCAAAATTAGATCGGCACCCTCAATGAGGCGGGCATAGTCAGCCTGGGCTTCGATGAGATTCATTTTGGTATCTGGTAGTGGCCCATCGTCTCGAATCGAACCAGCCAGGGAAAAGGGAATATTGTGTTTGACGCATTCATACATTACTCCGCTCCGCAACACTCCTTGTGCCACGGCTTGAGCAATGCTGCCACAGCGGCGAATAGTGTTGATGGCTTTGAGGTGGTGACGATGCCCGCCATGTACCGACACACCGCGCTGCATATCAACACCCAAAGAAGTGCCCATCAAGGATTGCTCGATATCATGAACAGCGATCGCATTGCCTCCTAGGAGGGCATGGACATAGCCCTCGCGAATGAGTTGGTTTAAGTGTTCGCTGCCGCCAGTATGAATCACTACCGGGCCAGCCGTCACCACAACTTTGCCGCCTCGATCGCGAATTTGGCGCAGATCCCAGGCAATTTGTTCTACTACTAGTTCCACCCGCCGTTCACTAGAAACCCCGGCTCCCATAAAGCTGAATTCTTCTGATTGCTGCTTTTTTAGAGTGGTAGGGTTGCGTTTAGTGCGAATGCCTTCATTGCCTACCACCACCGCTTCACCCACCTGTAAATCACGCAGCAGCTGACAACGAGCAATTACCCCTTCCGCTGTGTGGGTTACGGCGATCGATCCGTCCATCCTTTGTCCTTGTACCTTGATCCATCGATCGTCAATCAAGACTTCTGTCGGATAGATGGTGGTTGCATAGAAATCATCGGCGGCGACTCCCGCCTGAGTGACGATGGCTAAATTAGCTGACGCGGTTTCCGCCGCAGTGCTGATCGCCCCTAGGTCAATCAATTGATCCATGATGTCAGCCATCACGATCGCATCCGGAGCCGAGACTTTCACTTCGGCGCTGGAGGTATCTTGGCGCTGACTGCCAAGATTAAAGTTCACGACCTGAAAACTACCACCCCCAGCTACGATCGTATCCAAAACCTGGTTCACTAGCCCAGAATCCAATAAATGGCCTTCTAGATGAATGACCCGACCTTGAATCGTAGACAATTGCGGCGACTCTCGATGGGGTTCTATCACCTTGAGCGTTAGGCACTTAGCTGCCCCTCCGGCTTTTAAAAATTCTGTTAGTGGCGTTTCGACTACCGTAAAGCCTCGATCGATCAATATTTTATTTAACCCCTGACTGACCTTGTTCATCACCACAACTCGTTCGGCGGTGCCATCTCGCAGGGCATCAATATTCACCGTATTACAGGCAAAATTG
The DNA here is from genome assembly GCA_031414775.1 of Synechococcales cyanobacterium VAR_4_metabat_354. Classification (GTDB taxonomy): domain Bacteria; phylum Cyanobacteriota; class Cyanobacteriia; order Cyanobacteriales; family Chamaesiphonaceae; genus JAAFHZ01. The sequence goes on along the minus strand of JANOQI010000062.1, from coordinate 95,784 downwards.
ACCGCATCAACTTCATCGATTGCGATCCGTTTTTCCGGCGGCACCCGCAACTCAATTAAACGATTGGAATAGGTGTCAAAGGCCGGTGGATAATACAACAAATACCCATCAGTGAGCGGGCAAAAGCAGGTATCGAGATGATAAAACCGTCGATCGACCAATCTCAGGGACAATACTTCCACATCCAACCACTGGGCTAAATAGGGATGGGCATCTAGCTCCGATCGAAACCCATAACCAGCCCACAGCCATCCACCCGATCGATCCATTAGGGCATCACCGGCACCCTCAAAGGGTAAGCTTTTGGGCAATAGATGCACTTTGTAGCCCTGATCTTCAAACCACTTCTGAAAATGCGGTTCTTCCCCCTGCCGTTCGGGATGGAAAAAGCGACTGAGCACCACCGTATCGCCCAAGATCAAGCCAGCATTGGCCGTGAAAACCATATCTGGCCAGCCCGGTTGCGGCTCTACCAAATCAATCTGGGCATAACGTTGCAAGACTTGGTAAAGCTGATTCCATTGCGCTAGAGCTTGCGCGCGTAATGAACGATGAATATTGCCTTCCATCCAGGGATTGATCACGTAATTGACTTCGTAATGGTGCGGGGCACACATCAAAATACGCATGGGATCAGTCTTTAATTGATCAGTCATGTTTAACTCGATATGGGTCATAAATAACTTTCATTATCGGCTTTTTTAGAAGTCTGCTTCCTTCATCGTAGCCATAGGCAAGACATCGTTAATGTATCGTCGGCCACAAAAATCTGCTAAAAAAATCTCCCCAAATTTACTGGAGAGAATAATTTTTTAAATAATACCGATATTATATTTGGTCTATTGGACAAGCTTGACGTTACTGGCTAGTCGGAAAAACTGTAAAACTTGAATTGTCATCCAAGTAATATCAATTTCCCACCACTGCATTCCATGACGTGCCGAGTATTGATAGGCGTGGTGATTATTGTGCCAACCTTCGCCGTAAGTAGTAATCGCCACCCACCAACAGTTAGTAGAGTGATCATCAGTATCATGAGTGCGATAACCAAACTTATGAGTAGCGCTGTTTACTAGCCAGGTGCAGTGATAAACAAATACCAACCGGACAAAAATCCCCCAGAAAAAGATTGATGGGCCAGCTAAGAAATAGAGCAAGACTCCCAACACAATCTGAATGGGCAAAAAGTATTTATCTAAAAACTGATAAAAGCGATCGTTAGCAATATCTTTAGTGAATTTAGCCACTTCTTTTTCGGCGGGGACTTCATGGAACATCCACTGCATATGACTCCACCAAAAGCCTTTCTTGGAGTCGTGATGGTCGTTGTCCTTATCAGAATGTAAATGGTGATGACGGTGCATTCCTACCCACCAAATAATGCCACCTTGCATGGCCAGCGTGCCGCAGAACGCTAATAGATACTCCAACCATTTAGGTGTTTGAAAGCTGCGGTGCGAAAGCATGCGGTGCCAGCAAAGAGTAATACCTAAGCCACCGCTAATCCAGTGCAGAAAAACTGCTACGCCAACGCCCTCCCAACTAAAAAATTGAGGCAAGAAGGCTATGATCGCCCCCAGATGAATAATAGCCATGAAAACGATCACACCCCAGTCTAGGGGCAGTTTATTCGATGCCGCAACAGTCATTCAATAACCCTATATATATTGTTGTTTATTCTCAAGATGCCCTATCTACGTCAAAATTAGATCTATACACCGTCTTCCAGCACCACTGCATGAATAAAGCTGTACTGATCCAAGAGGCAGAGAAAGCCTTAATACAAATTTTTGTTGGTATTGATGGACAAGTCAAGGAAAATCTGAATCGAGTTTTACAAAGTTTCCGCAATCACCGGGTGGGAACACATCATTTCAGCAGTGTAAGTGGCTATGGGCATGATGATTTGGGTCGGGAGACCCTTGATAAAGTTTTTGCCGAATTAATGGGAGCGGCGGCGGCGGTGGTACGGGTGCAGTTTGTCTCGGGTACTCATGCGATCGCTTGCGCTCTTTATGGTGTGTTAAGACCAGGGGACGAAATGCTGGCCGTCGTCGGTGCTCCCTACGACACCCTAGAGGAAGTAATTGGCGTGCGCGGTAGCGGCCAGGGTTCTTTGCGGGAGTTGGGGGTGAGCTATCGGGAACTGCCTTTAACAGCTGATCAACAAGTGGATTGGGCAGCTCTAGCTCAAGCCGTACGACCAGAAACTAAGTTGGTACATATTCAACGTTCCTGTGGTTATGCTTGGCGAGCTTCTTTATCGATCGAACAAATCGGTCGCATCATTGCCATTGTCAAACAACAGAATCCTGATACTATTTGCTTTGTGGATAACTGCTATGGCGAATTCATCGAAAACTGCGAGCCACCAGCAGTAGGAGCTGATCTAATTGCCGGGTCTTTGATCAAAAATCCGGGCGGTACGATCGTTACCAGTGGTGGTTACGTGGCTGGTCGGGCGGACTTAGTCGAGGCAGCAGCCTGTCGGTTGACGGCACCGGGGATTGGCAGTGCTGGTGGTGCCACCTTTGAGCAAAACCGGCTGCTGTTTCAGGGACTATTCCTCGCGCCACAAATGGTGGGAGAAGCTAAAAAGGGTAATCATTTAGTAGCTTATGTTTTCGACAAAATGGGTTATCCGGTGAATCCCGCGCCCCTGGCACCGCGTCGGGATGTGATTCAAGCCATTAAGTTGGGTTCACCCGAAAAGTTAACAGCTTTTTGTCGATCGATCCAAAAACATTCTCCGATCGGCTCCTATCTCGACCCCGTACCGGCGGCTCAACCTGGTTATGAAGACCAACTCATCATGGCTGGGGGAACATTTATTGATGGCAGCACCTCTGAATTTTCAGCAGATGGACCATTACGAGAACCATATATCGCTTTTTGTCAGGGGGGTACCCATTGGACACATGTGGCCATTGCCTTAGAAGAAGCGATTAATACAATGAGCCACTGCTAACTTATAACTAAATCCGAATAGTAAAAAGTAATTACTCGTGTTCTTGGAATTTTAAACATCTTCACAATTAGCAATCGTATGTGCCACTTTCTTTGAAATCTTGGTGATATTTCCAGCATCAACTATCTTTTATACTTAGCCCTTAAACAAGATTTTGAATTAATTATTCTTCACATATATATCAGAAATGACTATCCTGAAATCACTTTTTTTACAAAGATTTTTACAAAGACTTCGTCTTACTCAAAAGCTCACTGTTATCACTTGTCTGATTTTTTTAATTGGCATGATGATTAGTGGCATTTTCATTACATTTATGGTTAACCAAAAAGCCCAGCAAGAAGTAAGCTCGAAAGCCATGATTCTCATGGAGACAATGAATTCAGTGCGAGACTATACTACTAGCAATATTACACCCCAGTTAAGTAAACAGATCACAGCCAAATTTTCACCTGAAGTTGTTCCGGCATTTTCTGCTCATACTGTTTTTGAAAACTTACGAAAAAATCCTCAGTACAAAGATTTTCTTTACCGAGAAACGGCTCTAAATCCTACTAATATTAATGATAAAGCTGATTCTTTTGAGTCCAAGATTATCGAACAGTTTCGTAATGATTTTAACCTCAAGGAAAAATCTGGATTCTTAGCAAGTACTCCTCGGATAAATCACGATGTTTTTTATATTGCTCGTCCCCTATCAGTTTCTCAAAAAAGTTGTTTAGAATGTCATAGTACACCGGCCAAAGCACCAAAACAGATGATTGCTAAATATGGTACCAAAAATGGGTTTAACTGGCATCTTAACGAAATTATTGGTGCCCAAATAGTATTGGTTCCGGCTCAGAAAATTCTGAGTAATGCTCAGCAATTATTTATCTCGATCGCGTTAGTCACACTTGTTATCTTTGGAATTGCGATTACCACACTGCACCGTTGGTTGCAGCAACAAGTAGTCAAGCCTATTACTAGAATTGCTCACATTGTGGAATCAATTAGTATGGGAGATCTAGATCAGAAATTGGATAGTCAACGTCAAGATGAAATTGGTTTACTTTCTCAATCGATCGATCGACTGGGTATCAGTTTGCAAATGGCTATTACCCGGATTCATACACCAAAGAAATAGTTAAAAACTTTCTGGATTCCAAGCTGACATAACATTAGATCGGAACTCAGTAACTAATTTGGAGTCTGGAATTTGCGCCTCGATTCGATCTAAAAACTGAGTAGGAGTTTTCAATTTCAAATCAGAGATTAGTTCATCCATAATTAATAAAGCTATAGGGCCAATACACTTAGTTAATTCTTGGCGACAGCATTCAACAAAATTCTGCTTGTCCAACTCAAAAAAAGAGCTATTTGAAGTTTCTATTGTAGTTTTTATTTCTTTCCAAACTGTCACTGATGTTGCACTTGCTACTAGCAAAAAGTCATATCCTCTTCGTTCTTCTCGCTCACAGAAACTAATTCCAATTGCACGATTTTTTAAAGAGAAAGATGGGCCACGACTAAACTTTTTTCCCTGAAGTATGATCATTGACTCCATCTCAGAGAAAATACCCATCGTCTCTAATTTAGTCGATGTCAATTCCTGCATATTAGTTTTCTTGATTTCTTTTGATTGGAGTGGAATAGTTAATATTGGAGCTGAGACTATTACTTTTGGCAACTGTTTTGTCTAACTTACTCCAATGCAGACTATGTTGTCAAACTTGATTCTAGTAAATCAAGTATTTCAGCTAAATGGCTTTCTGGGGATTTTAAAATGACTACTGATTTATAGCTATATGTTATGTGCAGTATATTAGTTTTCTCCTCAATTTCTTTAGGTAATAGAATAGAAAACTCCATTCTATTACCTAATATAAATTCACACTATTGTCAATATAAATTACACTGGCTCGGTATTTGTGGAGTCTTCTAATAGTGATTTGATAAATTCCCAAAACACAGTCTTTGTAATCGTTATTTAGAGTGTTCGCCTTTTGAAAAATCAACAGAACAGATTTTGCTGATTAAGATGATCCATGGCTCGATTTGAATTGGAACTAGTGATCGGTAGCCAGGAAACAGCTAAACTATTTAGCAGCGCTTTTATATTCATTTTTTCTATGCTTGCTCAAGACCAACATGATGTCGTTGTAATTGGCTCCGGAATTGGCGGATTGGTGACGGCCACTCAGCTAGCGGCCAAAGGTGCAAAAGTATTGGTTTTAGAGAGTTATTTGATTCCAGGAGGCAGCGCGGGTTACTTTGATCGAGAGGGCTATCGCTTTGATGTGGGGGCTTCGATGATTTTTGGATTTGGCAGCCAAGGTACTACCAACCTGCTGACTAAAGCCCTCGCCGATGTCGGGATGAGTATTGAAACCATTCCTGATCCGGTGCAAATTCACTACCATCTGCCAGGGGATTTGGACATCAAGGTTCATCGCGATTATGAGCAATTCATTCAAGAATTAGTCAGCAAGTTTCCCCATGAGGCGATCGGCATTCGCAAGTTCTATGATGAATGCTGGCAAGTCTTCAATTGCCTAAACTCCATGGACTTGTTGTCCTTAGAAGAAATTCGTTATCTGACCCGGGTCTTTTTTCAAAAACCTTTATCCTGTCTGGGTCTAGCTAAATATCTGCCAGTAAATGCTGGGGATATTGCCCGAAAATACATCAAAGATCCTCAAGTCCTTAAGTTTATTGATATTGAGTGTTATTCCTGGTCAGTAGTCCCGGCGGATTTGACCCCGATGATTAACGCGGGGATGGTGTTCTCTGATCGACATTATGGTGGTATCAACTACCCCAAGGGTGGGGTGGGTCAGATTGCCCAAAAACTAGTAGAAGGACTAGAAAAACATGGTGGCGAAATCCAGTACCGTGCCCGCGTCCAACAAATTATGATGGCTGGTGGTCAAGCGGTGGGAGTCGAGCTGGTTAATGGCCAAAAAATCTATGCCCAAAAAATTGTTTCCAACGCCACCCGCTGGGACACCTTTGGTAAATTACTGGCTGATGTTCCCTTGCCTCGCCGCGAACAAAAATGGCAACACAACTATCAAAAATCTCCCAGCTTTCTCAGTCTCCATATCGGAGTAGCTGCCGCCGTACTACCCGCCGGTACTGAATGCCATCACATTCAGTTGGCTAATTGGGACAAAATGACTGAGGCTAGAAGCGCAGCTGGTGTTTTATTTGTTTCTATTCCTACCTTGCTTGATCCCGACCTGGCTCCGCCGGGATATCACATCATTCATGCTTTTACACCCAGCTGGTTAGATGATTGGCAAGATCTAACAGCAGTTGAATATGAGCAACAGAAAGAAATCCAAGCAGGAGTCTTGATCGATCGATTAGAAAAATTATTTCCCGGACTCGATCAAGGAATTGATTTCTTAGAAATTGGCACCCCGCGCAGCCATCGGCGCTTTTTAGGACGAGTCGATGGCAGTTATGGCCCGATGCCCCGCCGTAAATTAGCGGGTTTATTACCAATGCCTTTCAATCGCACCAAAATACCTGGTCTTTACTGTGTGGGTGACAGTACTTTTCCTGGTCAAGGATTAAATGCCGTGGCTTTTTCGGGCTTTGCTTGTGCCCACCGGATGGCGGTGGACTTGGGCCTAAAAGTATGAATTCGGTCTGATGCCTGAAACCAAAACTTTACTTTTTTGCAACAGAGTCAGCATCTAGCTGAGCACGTCGCTGATTCAGCCAGTCTTGCAAGATTAGCGCTGCCGCCTTCCGATCGATCATGCCTTTATCATCCCTGGGCGACTGACCCGCCGCGATCATCAGCTGCTCTGCCGTCACCGAAGTTAGCCGCTCATCCATATACTCCACCGGCAGCTCCACGGCTTTAGCCACTCGCCGCGCAAATTTTTGCACCTGCCTGGCCTGAGCGCCTAGCTCCCCCGCCAAGGTATAGGGCAGACCCACTACCAACATAGAAACAGATCGATCGGCAATCAACTGTCGAATAACTGCCAAGTCCTGTTCAAAAGAAGTTCGATCGATCGTCATGATGCCCGTTGCAATTAGACCCGTCCCATCACAGCCCGCCACCCCAATTCTTTTGCTACCCACATCTAAAGCTAAAGCCGAAATATATATCACAATTGCCGTGTCTCAAAGGCTATAATGATTTTAGTAGGTTAGAACGAATCGTTGCTCAACCTCAGTGTCCTTTCAGTAAATAGGAGGTGGTGCCGATGCCAGATAGTAGTAAATTGATGGGTTTGCAGACTGGAGCTAGCCGGCTGTGTGCCGGGACTGTTCTCTAAGCGACGCGAGACAGTTTAAGCCTTAAAGATGCTTGGAGTTTTCCTGGCAGTCAGGTTCCAGCGATGGAAATCCGCTAGACCGCCCCTGTAGTTATTTTGGTATTGACCAGATAGCTGCGGGGGCGGATAGTTTTGGTGGTAGATTTACCAGAACAACCTGGGTATAATTGCTAATAGTATTTTTTGATACAAATTATACAGAATCGCTCAATGCCTTGCTCTGCTGAAGAGACTGTTACGATTGCTTTTAACATCAGCAAAGTTACCAGCTCAACAGGATAGTATCAAGTCATACAAAACTGTCATGATTGAAGATCATAATATGACTGCTGGGTCTCCAGACTATTCTGGAAGTAAAGTTGTTGTACATATAATGTCAGTAATACAAAGTGTTACTGAACCTACCATTGCTTGGCAGTGAGCGAAATACTAAATCAATAGTGCCTGAGGAGAAACATTTAAAGTTATGTCAAATATTTCATGGAAGTTACTGTTTGCAGTCCCCGCAGCATATGCCATCAGTTTTTTTGCATCTGCTAACGCCTTTGCTGCATCAAACGTTAAGTCAGAAGAAATTTCTATTAAGACAGTTTCCACTAACCTAGATGAAGTCGGTGGAATTGTCGCTGATACTACATCTGGTGCCCTAGTTGCGAAGAACGCCGCAGTAGCAGAATCCGGCGCTTTAATTAAGCCTGCCGATTGGCAATACACCTCGCTAAAAAGCTTAGAAAGTAAATATAAATGCGATGCTAGTTTGACTGGTGCAGCTATTTCTCGTGAAGATTTTGCTAATGGTCTTAATGCTTGCCTTAAAAAAGCCGAGCCAGTTTTGGCTAATAACTCCAGTGATGTTTCTGCTCAAGATTTAGAAGTACTACGTCGCTTAACTCAAGAGTTTCGGGCAGAACTCAGTACTTTAGATGCCCGTATTGAGAAGGCGGAACGCACTTCACTAGCCCAATCCCAAACCAGTCAGTTTTCGACGACTACCAAGCTGAAAGGCGAGGTGGTTTTTGGATTGAATGGCGTGATCAGTGGTGGTGTAGCCGGTAGTAATGGTACGCTTAGCGACCGGGTGCGCCTCTTACTAGAAACTAGCTTTACTGGTAAAGACAAACTATTCACTCGTTTGGCTGCTGGTAACTTTAGCGGTTACGGCAACTTAAAGAATGGAGCAGTACCAGTTGAAGGTAATCCTACTTACGCTGGTTACTCCAACAACAATGTAGGAATAGACTGGTTGGCCTATCAATTTCCAGTGGGTAAATCTACTGTCTACACCGCTGCTGTAAATGGTATCCATTCGGACTACGCTGAAACTCACAACCCTTATTTCCAAGATTTTGATGGTGGGAATGGAGCGCTGTCTTTCTTCGCTGAAGAAAACCCCATTTATAAAATTGGTGGTGGTACTGGGATTGGCCTAGCAATTCCTCTAAATGACGGTAATAGTACTTTTCTAGATTCTGTGAATCTCAGCTATTTTGGTGGCACTGCTGCCAATGACCCCACTAAGGGACTTTTCGGCGGTCGTAATTCTTTCTTGGCACAAGTCAACTTTAAGCCTAGCGATAAGTTTGACTTCGGTTTAACTTATGTCAATGCTTATCATGATGGTGGTGCTATCTACAACTTTGGTAGTGCTGGTCCGATCGTTGGTTCTTCCTTGACTGCCGCTCAAGACCCAACAACCAATCCAACCGGTATTCCTGGTGGTTTTTCTACTAGTAACTCTTATGGACTATCTGCAGCTTATAAAGCTAGTGATAACCTGTCGTTGAGTGGCTTTATCAGCAAGACTTCCGCAGCTCTAGCGGCTGGTGGTAGCCCGAATGCTGATGTCCTAACTTATGGTGTTGGAGTGGCTCTGCCTAACTTTGGTCAACCAGGCAACTTGCTAGGTTTCTTTGCTGGTCAGGCTCCGACTGTCACTAACGCTGCGGCGATCGGTGTACCTGGTGCTAATAGTTCTTATCATTTGGAGACTTTTTATAAGTACAAGCTGAATGATGGTCTGTCGATCACTCCAGGCTTGATCTACTTGACTAACCCTAACCAAGCAGACCCCAATGCTGGTGGCGCGCTTATTGGTACTGTCAGAACTACTTTCACATTCTAAGTAAAGTATTTCAGAATAAAAAAAGCGGCTGTAAGCCGCTTTTTTTGTTCTGAAATCTTAAGTTTCCTCCATATTTAGACCACTGCGATGGGGATCAGTTAACCTAAAAAAAACGGCAAAACTTCACAATCTCTATTTATGACTTTACAAAGCTTTGGTGTGATTGGCCTAGCAGTAATGGGTGAAAATCTGGCTCTCAACGTTGAAAGCAAAGGTTTCTCTGTTTCTGTTTTTAACCGATCGCGGGAAAAGACCGATACTTTCATGGCCACCCGCGCCCAAGGAAAAAATGTCAAAGCCGCATTTACCCTCGAAGAATTCGTGGCCAGCCTTGAGCAGCCCCGCCGCATATTAGTTATGGTCAAGGCTGGTGGTCCAGTAGATGCCGTAATTCAACAGCTCAAACCCCTACTAGCGAAAGGCGACACCATTATCGATGGTGGTAACTCGCTATTTGATGACACTGCCCGTCGCACCACCGAATTAGAAAACACTGGCCTCACCTTCATCGGCATGGGTGTGAGTGGTGGCGAAGAAGGAGCCTTGAAAGGCCCTAGTCTGATGCCTGGTGGTACGGAAGCTGCTTATAAGAACCTCGAACCGATCTTGGTGAAAATTGCTGCTCAGGTAGATGATGGTCCCTGTGTTACTTATATTGGTCCCGGTGGTGCTGGTCACTACGTGAAAATGGTGCACAACGGCATTGAATATGGCGATATGCAGCTAATTGCCGAAGCTTATGACTTGCTTAAGAATGTATTGGGTCTAGACCATCAAGAGATCCATCAGGTATTTACCGACTGGAACAAGACTGCTGAACTGGAATCTTTCTTAATTAGAATTACCGCTGACATCTTTAAGGTGATCGATCCCGAAACTAACCAAGCCCTGGTTGAGCTGATTATGGATGCGGCTGGTCAGAAAGGTACCGGCCGTTGGACAGTTCAAAGTGCGCTGGAATTAGGCGTGCCGATTCCGACCATTATCGCGGCAGTTAATGCCCGAATTATGTCTAGCCTCAAGACTGAGCGGGTGGCAGCAGCGCAGATTCTTACTGGCCCCACTGCTAAATTTACTGGTGACAAAGCTACTTTCATTAACCAAATCCGGGATGCTTTGTATTGCTCTAAGATTTGTTCCTATGCTCAGGGTATGGCTTTGCTAAATACAGCATCTCAAGTTAATAAATATCAGCTCAAGCTGGGCGATATTGCTGGGATCTGGAAAGGCGGTTGCATTATTCAAGCTGGCTTCTTGGGCAGCATTAAGCAAGCTTTTAGAGATCAACCAGATCTGCCTAACCTATTGTTAGCCAAAGAGTTTAAGCAGACGATCCTCGATCGACAGGCTGCTTGGCGGGAAGTTCTTAGTCAAGCGGCACTGTTGGGCATTGCAGTTCCGGCCTTTAGTGCTTCTTTAGACTATTTTGATAGCTACCGGCGGACTAATCTGCCCCAAAATCTGACTCAGGCACAGCGCGATTACTTTGGGGCGCACACCTATGAACGCACCGATAAACCCGGTGTATTCCACACGGAATGGGCAGAGGGTGCTGCTGACCAGTAATTCCACCTAACATTTATGAATAGTAACCTCTGGGGATCACTAGGGGTTATTTTTTGCTACATTAGAAGAAATATAAACATTTATATACTTAAATTTCACGCCCCCATAATTCTTTTAGTACCCTTGTCATATGATTCGTCGCCGTCTTCTGCTGCCGCTACTTACCATTTTTTTTAGCTTCTGCCTTTTTTTCAATGCTCCAGCAGCTTTGGCTTACGACAATCCTGACTTGCTGCCCAAAGAACAAACTCCCATTATCGACTTAGCTAAAGCTCTCACTCCTTTTCAAGAAGAGCGGCTCGCTACTGAAATTGGTCAGTTTGAGACGGAAACTGGCTGGAAACTGCGAGTTTTAACGCAGTTCGATCGAACACCAGGGCGATCGGTGAAGAAGTATTGGGGCTTAGATGATAAAAGTGTGTTGTTGGTGGCCGATTCGCGCGGTGGCAATATCTTGAACTTTAATGTTGGTAACACAGCTTATCGGTTAATGCCGCGTAGCTTCTGGATTGAGCTGCAAACCCGCTTTGGTAATATGTATTACGTACGAGAACACGGGGAAGATGGGGCGATTCTAGACTCATTAAGTGCTGTCAAAGGTTGCTTGGCCAAAGGTGGCTGTATCGTAGTACCCGGATTGCCGCAGGAACAGTGGCTGCTTACCTTAAGTGCTTCTATCTTGGGCGGAATCATCTGTGGATTTGCGGCTTACCCGCGTAAACCTGGCCAAACTTTTGCTTGGCAATGGGCGTTAATATTTTCGCCACTGTGGGGGATTCTGTTCATTGCTTTTGGTGTTGCCCCAGTGATTACGCGCACTGCCGACTTGGTACCGCTACTTCGGAACTGTGCTGGCTTTTTGATTGGAGTTTTGGTAGCTTACTTGGCTCCGTCTGTGATCAATTCCACCCCCTCCGAAAGCGAAGGCTAGGATCGAAGTATTCCACAGCCAGCTAGAATGACAGTAGAAATCGTCCGAGTTGAGTATGTCTTCTTCTACCGCCTCATCCTATATTTTACTAATCGAGAATGATACTACTCTGGCCGAAAAGATTTATGTAGACCTGTTCAAATCTGGTTATCAGGTTTTTAGTAGCCAGAATGTTCAGAGTAGTTGGTTGCAAATCAGGCAGCAACCACCGCAATTGGTGGTAGTCGATCGCGAGCTGCCCAAAGATACTGCCCTCGATTTTGTGAAGCAGCTGCGTGAACAGAATTACGTGATGCCTGTTCTGTTGTTGATGGCTCATGACGGCATTGCCGATCGAGTGGCCTGCCTAGAATCAGGTGCTGATGATTATTTGGTTAAGCCTTACCATACCCATGGCTTTCTGCAACTGCTCCAGTTTTATTTACAGGTGCAGCCGGTATCCCATCAAAAAATTCAGTTCAGCGATCTAACCTTGGATTTGGACACGCGGCAAGCCGTGCGGGGCAGTCGATCGATTAGCCTCACCACTAAAGAATTTGAGCTACTGCGCTACTTCATGAATCATCCCGGTGAAGTTTTAACCCGCGAACAAATCCTGGAAAACGTTTGGGGATATGATTTTTTAGGGGAATCTAATGTTATTGAAGTCTATATCCGTTACCTGCGTCTGAAGCTTCATGCTGACAGCGAAAAGCGCCTGATTTTGACGGTACGCGGTACCGGCTATGTTTTACGCGAAAGTTAGGATGATTAATGCGGAAGGAACTATCTAAAATTTATGTCCAAGATATCTAAAATGTTGCTAGTGCGGCGCAGCTTGCTCCTGAGCTTGTTTCCATTGTTGGGGGGCTGTAGTTCCGCCGCCTCACCACCAAAACCAGCCATGAAAAGCAGCCCAGCTCAAATTCAGCCTAGTTTCCCCGGGGCGCAGAATTTGCCGATCGCCGCCCAAATAGTAGTTAAGAAAAAGACCATTAACCTGGAAGTTGCTAACTCTAGCCAAGAACAGGCGATCGGTTTAATGTTTCGACGCAGTATGCCGTCTGATCGCGGGATGGTGTTCAATTTTAGCAAGCCTCAACCGGCGCAGTTCTGGATGAAGAACACGTTGATTCCGCTCGATATGCTGTTTCTCAATAAAGGCGTAATCAAAAATATTCAGATCGATGTGGCACCCTGCAAAGATGAGCCTTGCCCCAGCTATGGTCCGAAGCCGGATGTGCTAATTGATCAAGTAATTGAATTAAACGCTGGTCGCGCTGTTACCTTGGGGTTAAAGGTAGGTGATAAGCTGGTGGTGCAGACGGTTCGCTCGGCTCAGCCGACAAAGCGGTAGCTCGACCTCGGCTAGTTAATTCAGGACAAACAGTGCAAATCAAAATTGGTAGAGGGCTAGGAGACTTGGTTTTTGGGATGACCGAGCAAGAGATTTATCAAATTCTTGGCCAGCCGGACAAAATTTATATTGACGAGCTAGAAGACCGCGACCTGCAATATTATCAGCACAAGCTGGTACTGAAAATTGAATATGGTAATGACGACCGGTTGGGCTGGATTGAAGTTCATAATAAATCGGTGCAATTTCCCTGGTGCAATCCGTGGGAACTCGATCGACAAGAATTACTCCAAAACCTAGAAGAGATGATTGGGGAAGAGTATTTCTTGGAAGACTATGGCCATATGGAATCCTACTTTTTTAAGGAAAACTGGTTAGAATTGCAATTTATCTTGGGTGAATTGGTCTGCGTCAATTTTGGGGTTTTCTATGGGGATAATGATGTCACCCTCTGGCCGACTTAAATCGTCGGCATTGACGTAGCTGACTTTAACTTCTTCGATCAAATCGGCTAGCAATGACTCTAGCTTGGCCACGGTATGACTTTTTTGCAGTTCGGCACCCAGGGCGGTAGTGAAGTTCTCGGCCAGTCGCCGGGAAAGCTTACCATTTTGTGGATCGCTGACAGCTTTGGTCAAACCGATATATAGAGCATCAGAAATCTGGCGCACTAATTGCCCAGTGAGTTGCTGGGGCGCGGCAGCAAAACCCGGGATTACTTTCAAACTTTGAAAAGCTGGTGAATCAATCAGCGCTTTTTGGAACAGGTGATTGGCGATTTCTTCTAAATCGGGCTGGATCTTGGGCAAGACGCGATAGATGGCAATTTCTAAAATAATCTGGGCGATTGCTTCTACTTCATTAATATTATTAAGATCAATGTAGGAACGCTGCAATCGATCGATCAACAGTTTAGAAGCTACCCCATTTTTAATGGAGCCTTGGGCTTGACTCAAGATTTGGGTGACTACTACTTGCGTTAGCTCATCGGCCAACTCGCCCACCACCAAACTGTTGAGTTGATGTTGCACCGCCGATAAATTGATTAGTGATGCTTGGTGCCAGCGAATGGTTAAGGGCACAATGCGTAGGAAGCGGAACCAAGGCGATAGCAAAAAGAGATCGTACCAGCGACTGAAGACGGCTTGCCGCCAAGTGATGCTTGGTTTGCGGCGGCGTGAGATGAGCCAGCGCCGACCCAGATCAATGGCAAAAATTACTACAAACCCTAGGTCAATCCACCAAAAGTTATCGACAAAATCACCATCTTCCCCGGTCTCGCGGAAATAGTTGATGTCGATAAGTGGCCGAATCTGACGATCGAAGTAGGCTAGTTCTGATTCGATACTGACTCGCTGCAAATGTTCAACATTCCAAAAAGCCCGAAAAGCACTACGGGCAGACTCTTGGCGCATGTGCTCGCGCATCCGATTTTTAATTTTTTCTAATGCGCCAGTTTTACCGGCCAGCTGAAAAGGATTGGTTTCAATCATCTTGGTGCTTTGCTCGCCCAAGTCTTGGATGGTGGCTGATACTGCCGCTGATCGCCAGCCCTGGGCTTGAGTTTGTTTTTTTAATCGATCGACAGCCGCTAAATACTGAACTGTTTCTCGATGTGGCTCGATGCCCTTGATCGGGTCGTAGATTTTGGTGATGGGATTTAAGTAGCGAAAGTACAAATTACGCCAGGGGATGTAGCTGAGGTCAAACAGGACTAGGCCAAAATTAAGCAGAGCTAGTAGTGCCAAGGTGCGCTCTAACCGCAGGTTGTTGGTGGGACGATTAAGCAGCTTCAAATCTTGGCACTCTATATTTAAAATGATTGTTGGTGGATAATATCTCCATCCTATTTTAACTATCTAAGAGAGGACAAAAACCTGAACCGTTGACAGGCTGTGCTAATTCACCCTAATGTTTAGGCGTCTTAAATAATAGCTGATGGTAAGTTTTGATGTTGAATGTGGAAGTTTTAGAAGCCAGTTTTCAAGTAGTCCAAAATTCTAACCGTGATTTCCCGGCTGCTTTTTATGCCAATCTTTTAAATGATTATCCTGACATTCAGCCCCTGTTTGTTAATACACAAATGAATGAGCAAGGAGGTCATCTCGCTGACTCTCTAAAGTTCGTGGTAGATAATCTGCGCAACTCCGAGTTATTGACTTCAACGCTGCAAGGTTTGGGGACTCGCCATGTAAAGTATGGCGTGTTGCCGCAACACTATCCGTTAGTGGGCAGTTCTTTGCTGAAAACTATGGCTAGTTTTGCCGGAACGGCATGGACTCCTGATGTTAAGCAAGCTTGGGTGGATGCCTACGGGGTAATTACGATGGTGATGCTGGAGGGTGCCGATTATCCGCCAGAAACATTGACATTGAAAGATTAAGTGTAGAAATAGATTTTTTCGTTGGATTGGGATGTTGAGATCGATCGCATCATTGTGATTTAGTGAACGAGTCTTTGTCGATCCACATGGACATCCCTGGCCTGTTTGGGGGTCGGCAGGCAAAGCCAAATTTTTCATACATACTCGCAGCACCATCAGCAGCCATCAGACCAAAGAAAGCACCGGGCTGCGCGATCGATAGTACATGGTTCTGGATGTTTTCAGTAATTTTGAAGCCAATGCCATGACCTTGATATTTTGGCAAAACGATCACATCTTGTAGATAAAAATAGATATAACCATCCCCAACCACTCTTCCACAGCCAATTACATCATTTTCATGAACTGCACATACACTGTACAGAGAATTTTGGAGTGATTGTTCTGCCACTGTTACCGTGTGGTTGTGCCAACCTACCGCTGCTCTCAAAAATTGGTATTCACTAACTGTGGGTATTTGGGTAGTAATTTCGTATTGCATACAACCTCTGGCAACAGCTCTGGTTAGGATCGATCGACTATGTATTTGGCTAGTAGCTAGATCCTAACTTGTTTTTTCTGTACGCCACTGGGCTGCTCTTGTACCTTGATTAAGCAACGCCCAAGTTAGGTTAAATCCGACCACGTAGCATCATCGCCATCTCATTTGGAGTTGGTGACAATTCCAGCGCAATTTCCTCCGTCACCCGACCTTCCTGATAAAGATTAAATAGCGACTTGTTCATCGTAATCATGCCGCTGAACTCACCATCCAGCATCAACTCATTAATTTCGTCATACTTGCCATCTCGGACATAATCTTTGACAGTTTCCGTATTAATCAAAATGTCATGATACGCAGCCCGTTTACCATCGGTAGTGCGACATAGACCCTGAGCAATTACCGCCACTAACGATTCAGCTAAAGCTACCCGCATAGCTGGTTGTTCGTCAGCATCATACAAGCCCAAAATACGTTCGATCGTCTTAATGGCACTATTAGTATGCAAAGTACCAATTACTAAGTGACCGGTTTGAGCCGCTTTTAGAGCCGTGTTGACAGTCTCTCGATCGCGCATTTCCCCAATCAAAATCACATCGGGGTCTTCACGCAAAGCGGCCTTAAGCGCCACATCAAATTTGAGCGTGTTGGTACCCACTTCCCGGTGCTTAATTAAGGCTCGCTGGCTTTTGTGAATGAATTCTACCGGGTCTTCGATCGTAATAATATGGCGAGGCATTTCTTGGTTCATATAGTCTACCATCGCTGCCATCGTAGTAGATTTGCCCGAACCAGTTGGGCCAGTCACCAAAATCAAACCCTTATGATATTGACAAACATCCTTGAAAATCTGTGGTAGCCGCAACTGCTCCAAGGTCATAATCTTGAGGGGAATCAAACGCATCACCATGCCGGGGCCATTGAGAGAATCAAAAACATTGATTCGTACCCGGGCAAAGTCGTACTGAGTTGCTCCATCAAAATCCAGGTTCTCTTCAAACTTGCGAATTTCTTCATCAGTTAACAGTTCTTGTAGCCAACACTGGAAAGTCAGCTGATCGGTTTCGGGGTAGCTAGTGGTCTCAATTTCTCCCCGATTGCGAAAACGTGGTTCTTCACCAACCCCCACATGCACATCAGAGTAACCTTTCGTAAAGGCTTCGGTAATCAGCTGTTCAATAGTGGGCTGTCCGTTGGGGAGGCTTGCCACGGTTACATCTTCTGCTTGCGCTTGGGTCGGGCGACGGTTAAAGACCGGTACTTCATTGGTATCCAGGGTACCTGTAAATATTGAGCTGTTCTGAGTTGGTGGTGGTGGTGGGCTAGGCATAATTTAAATAATTCCTCAATCGATCGATACTAAATGTTTTCCGACTATATTTTCAGAGTACCCAGACCGCACCGCTGATTTATCCATATAACTTTTGCTGTATTCGTTAACCTATTTTTATTTGTCTGGATATAATTACAAAATGTAAATATTATTCACCAATGACCGCAGCCTTTAAGACGGATAATTTGGACTGCACTAATTAGAATCATGTTACTTCAGGTAGTTTTTATCCAGCAGTATTTCCAGCAGTTATTAACCCTTCAGAAATCAATCTTTCAATCGCTTTTCATATTTTTTAGTATAAGAATTAAAATAATCTTATGAGTAATTAGACTCATCGTTGTGATGATTTGTGTAAACTTTCATATAGGAGTCCTCATACTTCTCCGGCAACATCCTCTATATTAAAGAGACCAAGAAAATTGATCCCCATACCGAGAGAGACCTAATTCGTCCAATCTTTGATGGTATTCGTAAAAACTACTGGAGATAAAAAATGCAATTAGCCACAACAAGAAAAAATTACCTGTCTACTGGGAAGAGCTTTCTCATCTGGTGCTTTACCCTCGCTGTGTGCTTGCTAGTAGTAGGTTTTCCTTTGGTAGCAGTAATGGCGACAGTAGGTGCTCTACTATCAGTAGCTTTGCACCCAGTCTTACCGGTAAGTGCGGTTTTACTAGTTGCTGGTGGAATCTTTGCCGCGAATATCTTAGCTGTCTTGTTAATTGCGGCAGTTTTGACAATGAAAGGTATTCACCCTGACGAAGTTACTTGGTTGAGCTGGTTGAATGGCAAAGGCAATACTTTGCAAACAATTACTTATGCAGCTTGTCCTTTGACTTGTGAAGTTAAGCAATAGTTTTGGTGTGAATTAAGTAGAAATCAATTAATTAAAAAGCCCGAACAACTAGTTCGGGCTTTTTAATAGAATATTTTTTGAAAATTTTAGATAAAGATTTCAACTTTTTTCAGCATAAAAATGGCTCACGCCCAGCTTTACAACGAAGCTGCTTGCAGAGCCTTAACTCAGTACCTTGGACATTCCACACCACCCGATCGAATATCTGGTGCAATAGTGACATTCCTCGGCCAGATTCTGATTCGCTTTCTGGTAGCTTCTCGGCAATAGTTTGATGACAGTCACAAGGTGACTCAAAACCCCCACCTTCATCAGAAATAATCCACCAATATTCACCTTCTGTAAAAGAAAAATGGACAACAATTTTTTTTTGAGGGTCAAGATTGTTTCCGTGCTTGGCAGCGTTTACTAACGCTTCTTGTAAACCTAGTCTAATTTCTGGATGCCATTTCTTGGGCACTGCGGCCAGAATTTGGTCAAGAATTGGACATAAAAAGAGAGTTGAGGCAAAAGTAATTCTGTCCCAATCGTATCCTGTTGCACTTGCCATTGTCATAGCAATTCAATCTGCCCTAGGTTTGGAGTGTTAAAAAATACCGAAGCCAGCTGGTGGCCACTAGGCGCTTGTTTTTAGCCTAGATGCCTACCATTGTAACCGTATTTATTTGATTGGTCTACCTTGATACAGATTGACCTATATGGTGTCCGTAACTGGAATCGATCGCAAAAAAGCAGCACACTCGACATGAGCGGTCTGAGGGAAGAAATCGATTGGCTGCACTTTTTTCAATTCGTAACGACCAGAATCTAGTAGGATCTTCAGATCGCGGGCTTGAGTGGAGGGCTTACAGCTGATGTAAACCAGCTGAGTGGGTGGCCGACCAATGAGCGTTTCAATGACCTTTCGATCGCAACCTTGGCGAGGGGGATCTAAAAATACAATATTTGGTCGATCGATTAACTCGGGCATTAATTCACTACAGTCACCAGCCACAAATTCGACATTAGTAATGTGGTTGAGCTGAGCATTAAACTGAGCTTGAGCTACAGAGGCCGTATGGGATTCAATGCCTAGCACTTTTTTCACATGCTTAGCCAACGGCAGCGCAAAAGTGCCGATACCGCAATAGGCATCTAGTAAAAATTCTTGCCCAGTCAAAGTCAGATGATCTTGAATTACTTTTAATAAGACTTCGGCCTGTTCAGTATAAATCTGGAAAAAGGTATCAGCGCCCAGCTGCCACTGGAGATCGGCAAAAACCTCTTTGACATGGTCGCGGCCCACAATAGTTTGAGTCGCTGGGCCAAAAATCACGTTGTCGCGGCGATTTTGACGATTGAGACAGACCCCTACAATCGCCGGATAGTTATCTAACCAAGACTGAGCCTGTTCGAAAATGTTGGGTAGATCGCCATCAGTAGCCACCAAAGTCAACAGGATTTCGCCTGTGCGCCGACCAATGCGCAGCGATAAGTGGCGCAGTTGGGCTTGCTCGGTGCTGACGTTTGGATCATAAATCGGCCAGTCTTGGTAACGAATGTCTTGTTTGACTTGAGCCAGTAGCGGATTTAGGCGTTCATCTTGGATCGGACACTGGTTAAGGTTCACAATTTTGTGAGTGCCTTTTTGGTAGTACCCGGCCTTAACCTGACCGGATGGCGACTGAGATAAAGGATAGGTGGCCTTGTTCCGATAGCCTAGATCGACTGGGGCACCGATAATTGGACTGACTAAGGCTGGATCGATTCCCCCGATCCGGCGCAGGGTTTGGATGACCTGATTCTGTTTAGCCGCTAGTTGAGCGGTGTAATTAATATGCTGAAGCTGACAACCGCCACATTTGTCGGCCACGATGCAGCTGGGACGAGTTCGATCGGGTGATTCAATCACCAAATTCTGAAGCTGGCCATAGCCGTGATTACGTTTGAGGTGCACTAGACGCACATCTGCCCAATCGCCCACCGCCGTATCGGGTACAAATACTACGTGGGAGTCGATCCGACCAACTCCTTCACCAGCATCATTAATATCAGTGATTTCGATGGTGACTAGTGCGCCTTGGTGCCAAGAGTTAACGGATTCTGCGGTGGCTGTCATTGGGCTTCTCTGGCAAGTGATTTGGAGCTGATAGATTCTAACGTAAAACTGGCTGCTTTGAGGTCGAAGTTACTGGATGATTGTCTATACCCTGCTATCCTCTTTGTTAACTTCTGTTAATGGTCTTTGCCCAGCCATCAGTCCCCGCCAGCCTAATAAGGTAAACTTACATGAGAGATCATGAAAATATAACTTTATAAATATGAGCGTAGTTAGCCAAGTTATTCTCAAGGCCGATGATGAGCTGCGATATCCTAGCAGTGGCGAACTGAGAAATATTCAAGAATTTTTACAAACCGGTGAACAGCGCGTTCGGATTGCCACTATTTTGGCCGAAGGCGAAAAGAAGATTGTCGAGCAGGCCAGTAAAGAGTTGTGGAGAATTCATCCCGACTATATTGCTCCTGGTGGCAATGCCTATCAAACCAAGCCCCGTGCTCAGTGTCTGCGCGACTATGGTTGGTACCTACGCCTGGTTACTTACGGAGTATTGGCTGGTGATAAGGATCCGATCGAGAGTATCGGTATTGTTGGGGTCAAGGAAATGTATAACTCTTTAGGTGTACCTGTCCCTGGGATGGTAGATTCGATTTCTTGCCTCAAGGATGCGTCTCTTAAGTTGTTGACTACTGAAGATGCTGCTGCTGCGGCACCTTACTTTGATTACATCATTCAATCTATGTCCTAAGAGTATTCAACTTCAATATCACCACCGTGAACACTAGCTGCGATCGGTGGTTATTTTTATATGAAAATACCTTAAATTAGAATAATTGCACTGGGTTTCACCATGCCTCGATCGAAATCTCCCCTGTGGCTATCTGGAGCATTTCTAATTCTAACCTACGCCATTTTTGGCTGGCTATCAGCGAATTGGCATCTGCCCAGTCGTTGGGTGGTTTTGATAACAATCACAATTATGGCCGACACTATTGCTATTTATTTCGATCAAGCAATAGATACCTTGTTGAAGGGGATGTTTGGAGCCAGTCTGTGGTCACTATTTTGCGTCATGGGTCTCGCCACCTTTCTCGTCATTATTTTAACCAAGTTACCAATTTTTATTTACACCTCGCTAGTATTAGCTACGGCTTTGCTCTGGAGTATTGATTTGCATGAGTTGAACATTAGCCGCTTCTCCAATTTTATCCTGTTGGTCATTTGCCAGATCTTCGGTTTGGGTCTAGGCTTTGGCGGTAACATTTTTTGGTGGCGAGTCGTCCATTATTGGCAGCATTTCCATCCATAAACAGCATGAGTTAATGATCAAATTGGGCGGCAATGATTTTCCTTTCATGGGACTTTTATCGTTCCTGGCTTTTGTTCAGCTTAACGAAATTTGGTCAAAACAGCTGGTTGGCAATAATCGAGAGGTCTGGAAAAATTGGGTCGGAAATAATTTGGGTGCCGCTGTATGTAATTGGTGCGGCATCGGGATAAAAAACGGTTAGGATCTTTGCGGTGGGGTCGATCACCCATACGCGCAGGATGCCGTTGGTGAGGTAGCTACTGGCTTTTTGGGTCATTTGGCCAAAGGTCTGACCAGGAGAAATGATTTCGATGGCTAGTTCTGGGGCAACTGGGCAAGCGGCGTTTTCTTGCCAAGTGATGGGTAATTTATCAAAGGATACATAGAGCAAATCTGGTACGGGGGTGAAGTTATCGCGGAGATCGATTGACCATTCAACTCCTACTCGACCTCGGTTGTTAGCCCAGCTCCTCAAAATTATAAAAATTTCACCAGTGGAGCGAGAATGAAAATACTTAGGTGACATTTTGGCAATAGGAATTCCATCAATTAATTCATAGGTGACATCAGCAGCATCGGCGATCGCCCAAAATTCTGCTTTGGTAAGTTTCTTGGTGGGAGTGTTGACCATGTTGGTTACCATCAACTGGGGTTTTGAGATGTGATGCCCATCATAATCTACCTAATTCATCAAGAGCAACTTCACGATAATTGAAGTCATTTCAGCCATCTCAAATATCTCAATTACGCTATGTGCGACTAAAAGTCTGAAACCCTGAATTTCTCGTACCGAACGATTTGACAGTTCAGATTTCGAGCGGCTCTAACTGATTCACAGCGTTAATTCAAGAATAATTGCACATCGCGTGAAAAATGATATTTTTATTCTGGCGATCGCTCAGGATTAAGTAGAAAAATTTAGAGACTTTATGTTGTTTTAATGTGCGAGATTAATAATATAAAAGACATAACATATACAATTATGGACTATATTAAGCTCTAAATTAACTCTAGATAGTCAAAAGCTTAACTGCATTTAAGTAACTAATTAAAGCTGTGGAGGTTATGCAGCAACGTTTTACCATCTGGTAAGCAATGATATTCCACAGTAAAATATCATTGCTAACAAATGAGATAATTTTGTCTTTTTTTTTCATAAAAGCTATTCCAATATGTAGGAAAAAGCACAATAATAAAGTTGACTGGATAAGGTTAGAAGTGTTGTGCAAAGAATGGTATCAGGATACTTTCACAAGAAGGAAAATTCTCTATATAGAGGTTCCAGAGACGATTTGATTTAGGTACTGATTTAGGTTTACTATACTTGCTCAAATGAATTTATCCAAATACAAACGAAATCTAAATACATATAAGAAAAGAAGTTTAAACTCATGTCAAGATCACCTTTAGAACGTGTCCCAAATTCGCTGGCAGCGAGAGCATTACAAATTCTCTCAGAGCGCAATGCTGTAGATAACTTAACAATCATTAATGTGACTGAAGATCTAGTACCATCTACTGGTACAAAACTCTTTAAGTTTCAAGCTGTACAACAAGAGGAGCCAAATGGTTCACATTATGTTGTAGTTTTAGATGAAACTGGAGAAGTTTCAGATTTGGCGGGTATAAGCAAAAGGGAAGGTAAAGGATTTTTTGCTGTCCCCGAGATAAAAGTTGATATGAGTGCTTTGGCTACAGCAGTTGGAGCAATCACGATCGATCCAACAGTTAATGACTTAGTGCTTAACTTAGATGATACTTTAGGTGAAGTTATTACCGTCACTGTACCTAAATCTGTTGGTGTTTCCAAAGCCGATGTTTACTTTTTGGCTGATACAACAGGCAGTATGGGGAGTATACTGGCATCTGTACAAACAGGTGCAAATGCAATTTTAACTGCACTGA
This sequence comes from Synechococcales cyanobacterium VAR_4_metabat_354, assembly GCA_031414775.1. Taxonomy (GTDB): domain Bacteria; phylum Cyanobacteriota; class Cyanobacteriia; order Cyanobacteriales; family Chamaesiphonaceae; genus JAAFHZ01. The sequence goes on along the minus strand of JANOQI010000062.1, from coordinate 72,276 downwards.
ATGGACTAGGACTTGACCTGGCCTTTGGTGTGGGGAACTATAAAGACTTTCCGATTCCCACCTCCAATCCCTACGCATTTCAGCATCAACTCAATCTGACTACCAATGCAGTTGATGTTACCAACGCTATCAATACATGGGTAGCCGCAGATGGCTCTGATGGCTCTGAAGGACAACTCTTTGCTCTAGATCAAATTGCCGAGCCGCCTGGCGGTTCAATCGGTTGGCGGACTGGTTCTAAGCGCATCATTGTTTGGTTTGGCGATGCACCGGGACATGATCCAATTTGCACCGCCATCTCTGGCTTAGCTGCTGACATTACCGAAGCCTCGGTGACTAATAAGTTAGTTACTGAAAAAATTACGGTGTTGGCAATTAGTACAGTAACGGGTTTCCCCAATGGATTGGACGATGATCCCATCACTAGTGCGAATGATTATGCTGCTTTTTGTAGTATTGGCGGAACATCTGGTCAAGGCACAAGGATTGCTACGGCAACGCCCAATGGTACCTTTATTTCTGGGATTGATGCCACCAGTATTGTGGATACGATTATCAAGCTGATTGCCAATGCGATTAGCACCATCAATAACCTAAAGTTATTACCAACCGGTGGAACAGTGCCATTTGTTACTTTCATTTCGCCTCTGGGTGGGTATGGTCCTCTAGCTAGCGATGTAGAGCATGTCCTCCCGTTCGATGTGGTTTTTACGGGAGTTATACCCTGTAGCGAAAAGCCACAAGTTTTCACGGGGACGATTGATGCGGTTGCAGATGGTGTGGTTGTTGTCAGCAAGCAGGTCAAAATCACCATTCCTGCTTGTAAACGCAGCTACAGCGTCAAATTTGTCTGTGGCGTGCAAGAAGAGTGTAAATGTGATGAATCCGTAGTGAGACCAGGCGCATATGCAACCGAAATCAACATCCACAATTACCAAAACAAAGAAGTGAAAATTGAAAAATACTTACTTCCAGTCGTATTTGCTGGTGCACCAAGTGGACGTGAACCTAAATTTGTAGAACGTAAAGTGCGTGATCAGATGGTTCTACCACCGAACACAGCGACCATGGATGATTGTTACCGCATTGGTGAGTTATTATTTGGTGCACCGCCTTCGGCTCCAATGCCTTTGACTATTGGTTTTTTGGAAATTGTAAGTACTGAAGACCTCAATGTGACAGTTGTTTATACAGTAAGTGAACCTAAATCTGGCTCCATCAGCATTGATGTCGAACAGATTGCAGGGAAACTCTTAGAAAATTAGGCTAATAGATAATAAGGGTTTACTTTTATCTGCGCTCAAACCTTGTATTTCAATGGGTTGAGCGCAGCTGCTTACCGACTATTTGGCTTTAATTTTCATTACCGGGGTTACGCCCTGGGTCGGACATTTCGTAATCACTGCTAAGCTGACCTGATATTTTGGTTCATACCGAATATAGGTGTAAGCCAAATCGATATTTTTGTTATTAACTGCCACTTGCCATAATTTGCCATCTTCCCCACTGGTGACCGCAATTTTATTAATCTGGATCGGCTGGGGAGTTTTGTCGCCACATAGCTCACAAAAATTGTAAATGGTCTGACCGATCGATAGATAATTCAGAGCCGCCAATGCTTGCGACTTACCCACCAATTGACATTGATCGGCCAGCGCGGGCATCGCCAGCCCGCCGCTTATAAGTACCGCCGCCGCCGCAGTTATGATTTTTCTCATAGACTAACCCTCAGCACTAGGCGAGAACTGGAACATCGAATAAACCACGTTGCGTCGAATATCGGACATCATTTCCAAGAACATCTCATAGCCTTCTTGCTTATATTCAATCAGCGGGTCTTTCTGGGCATAACCGCGTAGTCCTACCGATTCCCGAAGTGAATCCATGGCTTGCAGGTGTTCTCGCCAGAGATTGTCGATTTGCTGCAAGATAAAAAACCGCTCGGCTTGACGCATTAGACCGGGCTGCACCTTATCGATAATCCCTTCTTGAATGTCGTAGGCTTTGCGCACCTCTTCATACATAAAAGATTTGATTTCTGGATAGGTCATGTCCTCTAACTGGAGATGACTAAAGTCTGCAAAGGTGGTGACAAATTCACGGGCTTTGCTGACTAATGCTTCTAGCTTCCACTCTTCTGGCGGCAGATCAGGGTCGATGTTCACATCAATGATGTCTTGCATCGTTTTTTCGGCATATACGACGACTTGTTCTTTTAGATCTTGGCCTTCTAGCACCCGACGGCGCTCGGCGTAGATGGCTCGCCGTTGATTGTTCATCACATCGTCGTACTCAAAGACCTGCTTGCGCATGTCGTAGTAGTAGGTTTCGACTTTTTTCTGTGCCCCTTCTAGGCTATTAGTCAGCATTTTGGATTCGATCGGCATGTCCTCTTCTACTTGGAACATGTCCATCATCTTACCCACTTTGTCGCCACCGAAGATCCGCATTAAATTGTCTTCTAGACTCAAAAAGAAGCGGGTCGAACCTTTATCTCCTTGACGACCAGCCCGACCGCGCAACTGGTTATCCACTCGCCGTGATTCGTGACGTTCGGTACCAACTACATGTAAGCCGCCCTGGCTGAGGACTTCTTCATGCTCGCGATCGGTGAGCGGATCATATTCTTTGCGGATGGCTCGGTAAGCATCGCGCAATTTTTGAATAGCCGGGTTATCGGTAGGCGCTTTTTCACAGGCCACGGCGATTACTTCCTCCGCATCTAGCTCTGACAAACTGGCTTCCCCATAGTGTTGCACGGCAAAAGCAGCGGCTGCTTTCACTTGCTTCTCAGTGGCTACCGATAAATTTGTGGGAAAAATCTCCGCCGCCGCCTTCCAGTTCTTTTTCTTTTTAGTAGGTGCTCCAAAACCTTGACCAGAGGCCGCATTGACTGGCTCGGCTCCTGGTACCTGGCGCGGCGAAAACTGATCGTCATCGTCAGGCATCACCAGTCTGGGCATTAAATACTCCCGAATCTTCAACCGTGCCATATAGTCGGAGTTGCCACCCAAGATAATATCGGTGCCGCGACCGGCCATGTTGGTGGCGATTGTTACTGCTCCCTTCCGACCAGCCTGAGCCACGATTTCTGATTCCCGTTCGACGTTCTCTGGTTTGGCGTTGAGCAGGTTAAAAGGAATTTGCATTTCTTGAAGAAATTGAGCAATGAACTGCGATTTTTCGATGCTGGTGGTGCCCACCAACACTGGTCGTCCGCTCTCATGGTAGTCTTTGCACTCCATGGCCACCGCTTTCCATTTACCCATTTCGGTTTTGAACACCACATCGGCATAGTCAATTCGCTGCCGCACCCGGTTGGTGGGCATCACTGTAACCTGGATTTTGTAGGTTTTTTCTAGTTCCACTTCTTCTGTTTTAGCCGTACCAGTCATCCCACTGAGCTTCGGATAGAGCAGGAAAAAGTTTTGATAGGTAATTGTCGCCAGCGTCTGGGTTTCGTTCTGAATTTCTACGCCTTCTTTTGCTTCGATCGCCTGATGCAAACCGTCACTCCAGCGTCTGCCAGACAGGATCCGACCCGTAAATTCATCGACAATTACAATTTCATCATGCCGCACAATGTAATTAACATCGTTGGTATATAGCTCTTTGGCTTTAATGGCATTGAAAATGTAGTGTGCCCAAGGATCATCTTCGTTGTAGAGATCATTTACCCCCAGCAGCCGCTCCGCTTCGGCGAAGCCTTCCTCGGTCATTAGCGCATTTTTGGCTTTCTCTTCTACTTCGTAGTGAGTATCCTTGTGCAGTCTCTTGGCAATTTCGGTGGCTTTTACGTACTTTTCGGTAGGTCTTTCTACCTGACCAGAAATAATTAATGGCGTTCTGGCTTCATCAATTAAGATCGAATCGACTTCATCAATCACACAGTAATTAAAGACCCGCTGTACTACCTCGGTGATCGAAGTAGACATGTTGTCGCGCAAATAGTCAAAACCCAGCTCACTGTTGGTGGCATAGGTAATGTCACAGCGATAATTTTTTTGTCTTTCCGCCGGACCCATTCCCGACTGGATCAGACCCACCGACAATCCTAAGAAGCGATGAATTTGTCCCATCCATTCCGCATCCCGCCGCGCCAGATAGTCGTTGACGGTGATCACATGCACGCCCTTACCACTGAGCGCATTTAGATAAGATGGCAAAGTAGCCACCAATGTTTTCCCTTCACCGGTTTTCATCTCGGCGATTTGACCAGCATGGAGTACCATACCGCCCAGCATTTGGACGTCAAAGTGACGCATTCCCAACACCCGCTTGCCCGCTTCGCGCACGACGGCAAAGGCCTCGGGTAGAATCTCGTCTAAAAGTTCTTTTTCTTCTTCATCGTTATTGGCTTTTTCGAGGATCAGCTGGAAATCTTTGGTCTTGGCTTTTAACTCCTCGTCACTCAACTGGGCTAATTCTTCTTCCCGCAAAGTAATCTCAGTGACCAGCGGTTGGAATTTTTTAAGTTTACGAACGTTGGGATCGCCCAGGAGATTTTTCAGCATGGTCAGCAGGTAAAAGTTCAAATTGAAGTTTGCCGATCTCTCAAAACAATAGAGTCAGCGGGAGCCTTGCTTAGGCGAAATTGTCTGGAATATGACTGAATCTTAGCATTTTTTAACGATGCTGATACTAGACAATTTCCGCTTCTGGTATGAAGCGTTGCAGTCCCTGTTGAACAAAATCTTGGAGAACTGTGAGGCGCTGGTTAGCCTGAAATACTTGGGAAAGGATGGCTGTAAACCGATCGAGATGCCAAGCAGGTTGCTCTTGGGGCACAATTACGTCTTGGCTAGCAAAGTACTCCACCAAAGTGAGACCGACAATGCGGGTGAGGTAAGCCGCACTCATGCCTTGAATTAGACCACCAGCCACAAAAGTGACGGCGTTGGTTTTGAGGATGCTGCCGATCGCTTGGGTCGATAGTTCGACAAGTCCTAGTTTGAGAAGTAAACCACCTAAATTACTAACCACTTCTTGGGCTTGCTCTAGGGAGAATTTTTGCTGGTAAATGCCACTCAAATCCACAATCATTTGGGTACTAATCGCCGCCGTGGCCAATAGATCCAATGCGGGCAAAGGGTTCGCAAAAGCAGCTGCGCCCACAATCCATTGATTTTGTTCAATGATCGGTAGGGCTTTTTGGCGACGCAGGATATTGAGTTGCAACTTTCCTTGGGTTTTGACTCGATCGATCTGACGATAGGTAGTAGCCAGAATCAATTGGGCACCTTCGGTGGTCAAAACTTGCTGCAATTTCTGGGTGAGAGCTTGCAACTCGACCGGGGGCTGTTCGATCGACTCCAATATACTGCCATCGGCCTGAATTTTGCGGACTTTAATGGGTCGGGGTCGGGTACTGATGGCGACGACGTTATCGGCACTGACCAAGCTGGCGACGGTGGATTTAATTTTTTGCTGGATGGCTTCTCGATCGACTGGCAAATACTGATCTTGTTTGTTGAAAACTAATAACAGCCGTTGTTGCCGACTGAGCTGTGCTAGGTAATTGTATTCAGTCGCCGTCAAATCTTCATTGGTGATAAAAATGACCAAATCAGCTTGGCTGGCTAGTTGTTGCGTCAAAACATCATCAATGTTTTCTACAGTGCTAAATAGTGCCGGAGTTTCTAGCAGTTCGATCGATTGCTCTCCGGTTGGAGTTTGCAATTCTTGGATGAGGGTAGTTTTTCCGACGCGGGCTTTGCCGGTAACGGCTACTTGGTAAGACTGTCGGTCAGTTTGACTAGTAGCATGGCGGAGCTGCTGCTGTAACTGCTTGATTGCCTCTGATTTTGCCCCTTCGCTGCTCAATCGATCGATAATAATATTTACTTGCGCCGTTAAATGTTGGAGAGTTTCGGAGTTAATGACTACCGATTTGGGCGTTGCTTTGATCTGGCCACGCTGTTTTGACCACCACCAATAACCACCACCCGCAGCCATCGTACCCAAAATCAGGGTATCGCCAGCATTGGTTAACACATGTTGAAGGCTATCTAGCCCCCATAATCCTGCCGATAGAGCCAAGCCACCGATCAGTATTGGCTTTTGGAGTTGCATGGTCATGAAAACTCTCCCCACTTAAATATATTGATTGGCGTAATTGCTTTGCCGCCTAAAATATCTAGACGGTAATGTCCCAAATTTTAAGATACGGCGGTCACTCTGTTACCGTGGTATGGTTTGCGCGGTGGCGCTGGTGGGGAAAATATGCCGCTGATGTTAGTAAGTACCCATATAAATTTTTATTGCGTTACCAATTGGGGGTTTGAATGGCTAGTTTGGATTTTTACATTGTGGATGTTTTTGCGATTGGTCAATACACTGGCAACCAACTAGCCGTTTTTTTGAATGCCGATCAGCTAAGCTTTCCTCAAATGCAGCAGATCGCCAAAGAAATCAATTTTTCGGAAAGTACTTTTATTACTGGGGCTGGCCCAGACTACCCCGTTAAAATTTTTACGCCACAGGTAGAGCTACCCTTTGCTGGTCATCCGACCCTAGGTACGGCTTGGGTAATTCAACAATATGTCGCTCAGCAAAACCTGCCTATGGTCACGCTGGAATATACGGCGGGCAAGATTCCTGTAACTTTTAATTATGTTGATAATCAACCAGAAGTTTTGTGGATGCAGCAAAAAACTCCAAAATTTTTAGGAGAGTTAACCAAAGAACAACTCGCTCCCGTGCTGAATATTGACCCGGCGGATATCGCTGATTATCCCATTAGCCAAGTTTCCACTGGTCTGCCGTTCATTATTGTGCCGTTGAAAACTTTAGCTGCCGTCCAAAAAGCTCAACTGGAGTTAACTAGCTACTATCAATTGATCAATCAATTACCGGCTCAATCTATTTTGATCTTTTGCCCAGAAACTCTCCAGGCTGAAAATGACTTACATGTGCGCGTCTTCACCCATGCCTTAGGGATTCCGGAAGATCCCGCGACGGGGAGTGCCAACGGCTGTCTGGCGGCTTATCTGGTGCAATATGGTTATCAGGGGCAAACTGTTTTTGATTGGCAAGTGGAGCAAGGCTACGAGATCGATCGACCGTCGTTGTTGTATGTTCGCTCACGAAGTATCTCTTTGAGAGAATCGCCGCGGCAAGATGGAGAGATTGGGGTATCGGTGGGGGGGAAGGTGCAGTTAGTTGCGACTGGCCAGTGGGTAATCTAAGCATAAGACCAATCAAACCTATTGGATTATTTAGATCTGCACCGTGTATTTTGATCACGGTGGTGATTAGTAATCTATAGACATAATTGATTTTGAAATAGGGTATGGAATTCACTCTTTGTTTTGATGCAAAGTGGGGTGTTTTTTATGCTTAATTAACTGCGAAATTGCCAGATATTAACTATGCTTTGGCCTGTTGCAGTAATAGCTCGTGAAGACTCAACTATGTAAACAACTATGGATTGCGAGATGAAAGATCTCTATGATGAATGGATTAGCCCTGCACCAGTCCAGGAAGAAAGATTACCAGTAAGTAGTTATCGTTTTTGTTTGAGGAGTTTAGTTGGTCTTTGGCACAAGTATCAAAAGCAATTCTTGGCGGTGTTGAAGTCACATCCTAAAAAATGATTGGTGGTGGTGTGAGTAAAACGATCTACTGGCGTTGATCGAGCCTCGCCGAATAAGAATCGATCCTGAATCTGCGAGAATCAGGGAAAGAACTTTTTGGCGCTTAAATTTAATATGCAAGATGCGATCGATCAACTGCGCTTTCCCGCCCCTTGGTTTGACTATTGGTTACTGCCCGCTAGCTTTTTTGAAGATCAAATTCAGAAATTTCACAGCGGCCAAGACTCCTTCTGGCTCAGCCCCGAACACCACCGCTACGAAGCCTTTCAAATTATTTTGGTTGAACAGGAAAACTTTACTGACGAACAGCTAGAGCAGTATATTGAACTATGTTTGATCGATGAAGACCAGGCTATGGCCAAGACGGCCTTAAACAACCTACTATCTTGCCCCTCGCTCACCGCCGAACAATATAGCCAGCTTACCAAGCATTCGGCATTCGCCAACTACACCGCCCAGAACATCATCTGGCAAAATCGGATGCGGGCGGCCATGCAAGAAAAGAGCATCTCGGATGCGGCATTCACCGAAATCTTGGCGAGAAAAGACAGTATCATCGAGCGGGAATTGGCCAACGCTACCAGCATCTCTCGCAAACAATTAGAAACATTGGCCGCCAAAGGGAGTGATAAACCGATTCGGACGATTGCTAAAAGTAGACTAGGCTGGTAATCATGGCCAGTAAATTCAGGAGATCCCACTAATTCATTTCTCGTAGATTTTTGATACTGGTACTGCGGTAGTTGGGCACTAGTCACATTAGGCAGTGTCCGGTTAACTGATATCATGATCTATTGATTGGCCAATACACCGCAGCAGATTCAGCAATGGGAAAAATTTGGGAAATTGACTTCTATTCCCGTCCGATTTTAGATGATCAACAAAAAAAGGTTTGGGAGCTGCTGGTCTGTGAAAGTCCTCAGAATACTCGTCAATCCGCCGATTCCTTATTTCGGTTTACCCAAAATTGCCCTAGCGATCGCGTAAATGCTGCTTGGCTCAGTGATGCCTTGCAGCAAGCGATCGCTCTGTCCACAGAAGTCCCCCAAGGGATTCGCTTCTTTCGGCGGCAGATGAACAACATGATTCTGAAAGCTTGCAAAGACGTGGGAATTCCGGCCACTCCTAGTCGGCGCACCATTGCGGTTCAGCATTGGCTGCAACAAAGGGAATTAGAGGTTTACAGCCTCAATCCGACCTATCAAAAGCAGCCTGCCCCGTCAGTACAAATGATGTCCGATCCGCCGCAGCCTTTGCCGGATGCGATCATGGGCAATAAGTGGGCCTTCGTGAATTTGGCAGCTAGCGAATTGCAAGACATGCCAGATTGGTCGATCGGCTTTTCTGAAGCTTTCCCCTTGGAGTTGGCCAACATTTCACCGGACTGTCAGGTACCGGGGCTGTTGATTTTTAGCGATCGATCCATCCCGATTGCTGCTTGGATCTCAGGACTGGAACTGGCGATGGTGCGCTACTCTCCAGCGCCCCAGAGCCAAATATTGCTCGAAACTGGTGCTAGTAATAGTTGGACATTAGCTAACCTAGACATATCCACCCAAATGGTAATTGCTAACGAAGCGGTAAGTTTTGAGCGCGCCAAGCAAAAATCCAACGGCGTACATTTTTTAGCGGTGCAATCTTCCCCGACAGCCGAAGAATTTGCCGGATTTTGGTTATTGCAAGAGGCAGGAGCCGCCAGTGGATATTTCTGAACAGCTCCTGGAGCTGTCTGCTAAAGCCGGGGCAGAAATGGCTGAGGTCTATCAATCTCAGTCCTTCTCGCGACCAATTTTCTTTGAGGCCAATCGCCTTAAACAGTTGGAAAGTGCTCAGAGTGAAGGTACTGCCTTACGGTTGTGGCGCAATGGCAAACCCGGCTTAGCCGTGGCCTTTGGCCCGGTCGATCCGCAGGTGTTGGTAGATAAGACGCTGGCCATTGCAGAATTGAATGAAGTGGAAACTCCCCAGCTGAATAGTGGGAGTAAAAAGATCTACCCCGATCTCGGCAAAATGGTAGAAGTGAACGAACTGTTGGCGATGGGACGAGAGTCCATCCAGACCATTCGAGAGGCTTTTCCAGAAGTCTTGTGTAGCAGCCAGTGGGACTGTGAATCGGAAACCACGCGGTTAGTGAATAGCCTGGGACTAGACTGTAGCTATACCGACACCACGCTCAGCGCTTATATTGCCGCTGAATGGGTGCGGGGTGAAGATTTTTTGGCGATCGGCGATGGCCAAACCCAGCGTGATTTTCTGGAACCAGAAAAAATTGTTCAACAAATTTTCCAGCGGCTGCACTGGGCAAAGAAAAATGTGCCATCACCGAGCGGCAAAGTGCCGGTAATATTTACAGCCAAAGCCGCTGATATGCTGTGGGAAACAGTGCAAGCAGCCATCAATGGTAAACAAGTGGTCGAAGGCGCTTCGCCTTGGAACGACAGGTTAGGCCAGATTGTCATGTCCGACCAGTTGACGATCACCCAAGAACCTACTCAAGGCCCGTACAGTTGCCCCTTTGACGATGAAGGTACTCCTACTCGACCTTTGACCTTTGTCAAAAAAGGCAAATTACAATTATTTTACGCCGATCGAACGGTCGGCGAAAATTTGGGTTCTGGTTCCACCGGCTGTGGTTTTCGTCCGGGTCTGGGCAGCTATCCCACCCCCGGTCTGGTAAATATGTTGATTGCTCCCGGCGAGCAATCACTGGCCGAACTAATTGGGTCGATCGATCGAGGTTTGATTGTTGATCAAGTTTTAGGCGGTGGTGCCGGAATTTCTGGGGAGTTTTCGATCAATGTCGATTTAGGCTACTTAGTACAGCGCGGTGAAGTAATTGGTCGCGTTAAAGATACGATGGTTAGCGGCAATGTTTACAGTGCTCTCAAAAATATTGTGGCGCTGGGTAATGATGCTGATTGGAATGGTCCTTGCTATACGCCTTCAATTTTAGTAGAAGGTTTATCGGTCACTAGCCGTGATTAGCGTCGAATGCTCCAGGCTACGGGTTAGAATTGAAAGCTTAGATTATTTTTAGTATTTATACTTATTAAAACTGTGAAAGTATCTGTTTATCACACTCCTGAACTAACCCCCACCGACCATGCGCCGGATTGTGCGATCGCCATCGATGTGTTGCGGGCGACCACTACCATGGTAACGGCTTTAGCCTCTGGGGCGGAAGCGATCGAAGCCTTTCTCGATATGGATACGCTGATGGCCAAGAGCGAGAGCTGGCCAGCAGCCAAAAGATTGCGTGGTGGTGAACGGGGTGGTTCTAAGGTAGAAGGCTGTGATTTAGGCAATTCGCCGTTAGATTGTACGCCCGATGTGGTGGGTGGCAAGCGACTATTTATTAGTACGACCAATGGTACTCGGACGCTGCAAAGGATTGCAGGTGCTAAAACCGTATTAGCCGCCGCTTTAATTAATCGATCAGCAATCGTAGATTACTTGCTTGAACTAAAACCCGAGACGGTCTGGATTGTTGGATCGGGATGGGAAGGCAATTATGCCCTCGAAGATACTGTTTGTGCGGGGGCGATCACTCACAGTTTGCAAGAAAAGCTCCAGGGCAAGGAGTTAAAAGATTTCGCTGGTAACGATGAGACGGTAGCCGCGATCAGTTTGTACCAGCAGTGGCAAAATGACTTAGTGGAGTTATTACGGCTAGCCAGCCATGGCCAACGTCTGCTCCGTCTCAATTGTGATATCGACATTCAATACTGCGCGGCGCTGGATAATGTCACGGCAATTCCGATCAGAACCGAACCGGGCATATTTAAAGCTTTGTAGACCCTTTCTTACCCCAGAACTGGCGTGATTTACTTTAAATGTCTCATCTAGTTAAACCTGATCGCTGATTCCACGAAAAATTCTCTTTCAGTTACAATGTGTATTAATAATACTATTTACACACATTGCATGAGAACTAATATACTAATAGATGACGACCTGATGAATGCCGCCATGCAAGCCACTGGCGTAAAATCAAAAAAAGAGACAGTGGAATTAGCGCTGCAAACCCTAGTAAGATTATCCAAGCAACAAAGTATTCGAGATTTTAAAGGAAAGCTCCAGTGGGATGGAGATTTAGAATCGATGAGAACTGATGGATGATTATTGTAGATTCTAGTGTTTGGATTGACTACTTTAATGGTACGGATATTCCTGAAGTGGCTAAACTCGATAAACTGCTGGAAACAGATTTACTAGGTGTTGGCGATCTGATTTTGGCCGAAGTATTGCAAGGACTTCGCCAGGATCGTGACTACCAGACAGCAAAACGATTACTGACTTCGCTAACTGTATTTGAGATGCTTGGATCGATAACGGCTATCAAGAGTGCCGATAATTTTAGAGAATTACGAAAAAAAGGAATCACTATCAGAAAGACAATCGACGTAATGATAGCTACGTTCTGTATCGAAAATGGACATGCGCTGCTATTCTCCGACAAAGACTTTATACCTTTTGTCGAACATTTGGGCTTGATGGCTGTAATGTCAAATAAATCAACTTAATCAGCCTTGGGCGTAATCAAATAGCGGTAGGCAAAGGATATACCAACTGCGACCACCGCCAAAGTAATTAACGAAGTTACCAGCTGAAAAACAGTCTTGAGTAAAATCAGACCACCAATGGCACTACCAGCGATCACTGCTAACTTGCCGCTAGCTGGAACTTGTTCAAACCAATTACGGGTTTGAAACAGACGCTCTTGCCAAGCCGCCGGATTGAAAGTATCAGCATCGATCTTAGGTAGAACTTCGGGAATACGGCTATTTTCAGCGGCGGCATCCACCTCAATTTTGAGATTTTTGAGTTTCTGTTGCCATTCTTGCTGTTGGGGATTACTCATGGTTAAAAGTTGAAAATTACAAAAGGGTGATTAAAATTTTGAAAAATTAGCCTTCTACTTCCACGGCGGCGATATCGATCGTATTAGGAAGCGAGATTCGTACGACCTGACCATTTTCTACCTTAAGAGCTTCACCACAACTAGGACAATCTAACCCTGTCCCATTTAGCCCCGTTAGCTCGAAACTACACACCGGACAGGTATCCTGCACGATGTTTTGTTTTGACCACCAAGCAAAGCCTAAAATTCCAATCACTGGCACAAGTATTACTAACCCTACCAAGAATAAAGCCGATTTGACTAGCCAACCTAAGCCCAAACTGCCGAGGAGCAAAGCAATCAAGATAATATTGAGTAAGGGTTTTAACCCTGCTAAATTAAGTTGCCAGATTTTTGGACTGTTATACGTCACAACGCCTCCTTATTACCTTGATTTTTATTTTAACGCGATCGACATCTCCCTAAGAAAGAGTCAGCCAGTTATACACTAGCTGACTCCCAAAAATATCAAAACTATTTTGAGGTACAACATCACTATGCCCAATTTCTAGGGAATGAATGGTGTTGTACCAAAATTAAAATAGACCTAAAGTTAGAGACTTGTCGATCGGCAGTGCCGCACCAATACCTAGGTAAATAGTGAAAACTGTCCCAAACAGGAATACAGCCATCGCTAGAGGACGACGGAAAGGATTTTGAAACTTGTTGACGTTTTCGACAAAAGGTACGATCAACAAGCCCAAAGGAATACCCGACATGGCAGCTATTCCTAACAATTTGTTAGGTAATACCCGCAGCATTTGGAATGCTGGCCACAAATACCACTCTGGTAAAATTTCTAGGGGGGTAGCAAAGGGATTCGCTGGTTCGCCTTGTACAGCAGGGTCGAGGACAGCTAAAGCGACACAACAGCCGATTGTCCCCAGCATTACCACTGGGAAAATATACAGCAGGTCATTTGGCCAAGCTGGTTCACCATAATAGTTGTGTCCCATGCCTTCGGCTAGTTTGGCGCGCAAACTAGGATCTGATAGATCCGGCTTTTTAATTGTTGCCATAGGTTTTCTACTCTTTATTTTTCAAAAATGGTTGTAGCTTACAATGGGCCGCTGATGCCTTGCTTCCGAATCATCAGGAAGTGCAGCAACATGAAAACAGCAATGAACCAAGGCAAGACGAAAGTGTGTAAACTGTAGTAGCGAGTTAGGGTTGCTTGACCAACGCTAGAACCACCCCGTAGCAAATCAGCCATGGCTACGCCCACTACTGGAATAGCTTCAGGCACACCAGATACGATTTTGACTGCCCAGTAACCAATTTGATCCCAAGGTAGGGAATAACCAGTTACCCCAAAGCTGACGGTGATTACTGCCAAGATGACGCCAGTAATCCAGGTTAACTCGCGGGGCTTTTTGAAGCCACCAGTTAAGTACACCCGGAAAGTGTGCAGAATCATCATCAGGACCATCATGCTGGCGCTCCACCGGTGGATCGATCGCAGCAGCCAACCGAAGTTAACCTGAGTCATGATGAACTGGACAGAATTAAAAGCTTCGGCCACAGTGGGGCTGTAGTAAAAAGTCATAGCAAAGCCAGTAGCAAACTGAATGATAAAACACATCAGCGTGATACCGCCTAAGCAGTAGAAAATATTTACGTGTGGAGGAACGTACTTACTAGAAATGTCATCCGAGATGGCTTCCACTTCTAGACGTTCGTTAAACCATTGGTAGGTTTTACTGTTAGTAACCTGCTTGGTGAACATGAAGTGATTATTTTTTTATGAGTTTGTCAATTATATCGCTAACAGCGAAAGCCGCTGGAGCGGTTGATGATAACGAGAACTTGAGAGTTCAATCACCCACCAGGAGTAGATGGTCAAAAATTAGATTCTCGCTGCTGATGAGGGAGATTTTTTAATCTGCCACTACTAAATTTAACACTTTTTAATGGTTGCGGGTAGGGTAAAAAGAGCGCTAGATAAGCTCTAGGTCTAGTGTTTGCTAGCCTAGAGCTATGTTAGACTATCGCAATCAAGTTAATTTATAAATCTTAATCTGGCAGGTAATTTGTGAAGATGGTTAATCGGAGCCTGATGTGCAGCCTATTGTTGGTAATGCAAGTAGCTTGGTTTTGGCTACTGGGGCAACCGGTGGCGCTAGCTTTCAGCTCTGAGCAACAGCTGGTATTGCAAGCTTGGCGGACGGTGAATCAGGCTTACTACGACGAGACTTTTAATCATCAAAACTGGTGGCTGGTGCGCGATCGCACGATCAAGCAAAATATTACTAATCCGGCGGCGGCTTATCAATCGATCGAGAAGATGTTAGCCAGCTTAGATGAACCTTTTACCCGCTTTCTCAATCCAGAACAGTATCGCAGCCTTCAGGTTAGTACAGCGGGCGAACTATTTGGCGTGGGTTTACAGATTGGGCTGCAAGAAAAAACCAAGCAAATTGAGGTGATTGCGCCAATTGCTGGTTCCCCCGCCGCACGGGCAGGCATTAAAACGCATGATCTGATCTTGCAAGTAGATGCTACTCTCACCACCGATCTAGATTTAGACACCGCCGCCGCTCGGATGCGTGGCCCGGCGGGCACCAATATTAGTCTGATCATCCAGTCACCGGGACAGCCCGCCCGGGAAGTGATATTAGCGCGCCAAAAAATTGATTTACACCCAGTGATCGCCGAACTCCGGCCAAGTAAGAAACAGTCGATCGGTTACATTCGGCTGGCGCAGTTCAGCGCCAAAGCGCCTCAAGAAGTAGCTGCTGCCATTAAAAATTTAGACGGCAAGGGAGCCAAGGCTTATATCTTGGATCTGCGTGATAACCCCGGTGGCTTGGTGACAGCGGGTGTGGATATTGCCAGAATGTGGCTGGATACCGGCACCATTGTTTACACGGTCAATCGCCAGGGCGTTTTGGACAATTTTGAAGCCAATCACCAAGCGCTCACCAGCGCTCCTTTGGCGGTATTAGTTAATGCGGGGACGGCCAGTGCCAGTGAAATTTTGGCCGGGGCACTGCAAGATAATGATCGAGCGGTCATCGTCGGCGAAAAAACTTTTGGCAAAGGTCTAATCCAGTCTTTGTTTGAGTTACCGGATGGTAGCGGCCTAGCTGTGACCGTAGCTAAGTATGAAACACCAGATCATCGGGATATTCATAAGAAAGGAATTGAACCACAGATCGTGGCACTGGCTAACCCCAACGGCAGTAGCAATTTGAGTGATCTAAGTACAGATCCGCAGTACCAAGCTGCCGTCCAGGCTCTATCCTAATTCTGATGAGCAGAGATCCAATCCACAATCATCTGCGGCAAATTACTCCGTTTGCGGGTGGCGGGATCGATCGACACATGTTTAGTAATTGCTCGACCGGCCACCTGACCAGCCGCTAAACAGATTTGATAGCTTACCCTAAATTCATTACTACTATGAATAGAGGGAGTCAGATGAATTTGCAGTCGATCGCCACAATAAATTGGTTGCTGGAAATCGATACTAGCGTGGATGATCGGCAGTGCCAGGAGGGGACTCGTCACCATTTCCTTCAGATTAATGCCAGCATTAGCCATCGATGATTCATAGGCTCCATGGCAAATTGCTAACAAGTTGGCAAAATAAACAACTCCAGCTGCATCAGTATCGCGCAACTGTACTTGATAGCTATAGGGCATGACTGATCTGCTGTTGATGTGTGCTCACCAGCGGTTTGTAGTGAAGCAGCGGCTGACAGCGACTCAAAACTTCTGCTAACTGCTCGATTTTTACTGGCTTAGTGATGTAGTTGTTCATACCTGCCGCCAAACAGACCTCTCGATCGCCATCCATGGCATTAGCAGTCATCGCAATAATTTGGGGGCGACACTCCGGGGCAAATTCTGAAATAATGCGGCGGGTAGCTTCTAGTCCATCTATTTTGGGCATTTGTAAATCCATTAACACCACATCATATTGAGACATCCGCAGTCGATCTAAAACCTCGGCGCCATTCATCACCATGTCAGCTTGGTAGCCAATCCGCTTCAGCATGTGCATGGCTACTTTTTGATTAACGGGATTGTCTTCAGCTAGCAGGATGCGAAGTTGTTGTTTGGGAGCCAGAATATCTTGGGGAGTAGCTCTTTCCTGATTTAATGTTGGCTGATTGCCAAGTGCTTGAACTAGAGCTTCATACAAATGAAATTGTTTCACCGGCTTACTCAGAACAGCCGCAAAACTCACGGTCGATTTTTCTAGATCGGCGGGGCTAACCCCTAGGGCACTAAGCACGATGATTGGTAGCTGGCGATACTGAGGAATTTGGCTGATTCTTTGAGCCAGTTCCAGTCCATTCATTCCGGGCATTTGCAGGTCGAGGATCGCTAAGTCAAAGTGGTTGTGTAGTTCCAAGAGGCGTAGTGCTTCTGCGCCTGAAGATGTGGCATAGGGCACCATGCCCCAAGACTGAGCTTGGTGTTTGAGAATTTTGCGATGAGTGCTGTTATCTTCGACAATCAGCAGTCGCTTATGGTGAAAATGGCTGGATGAGCGGAGCTTGGTTTTAGGTTGGGCATAACTGATGGGAGCCACCTGAGCGGTAATGGTGAAGGAAAAAGTAGAACCCCGCTGTTCTTCACTTTCTACCCACATCTTGCCATTCATAATTTCTACCAGCCGCCGACTGATGGCCAAACCAAGACCTGTGCCACCATAATTGCGAGTGGTGGAAGAATCTACCTGACTAAAAGCTTTGAATAGACGATCGAGCTTATCCCCAGGAATACCGATGCCGGTATCGCGTACTGCAAATTTAATCTCGTAAATAGGAGCAATAGCTGGATTATTGCCCACAGTCTTATGGACGAGGCGACTGGTGATCATGACGATCACTTCGCCTTGGGGAGTGAACTTTAAGCCATTGCCTATTAAGTTCACGAGAATTTGCTTAATTCGGGTCACATCTCCAATGATGCTACTGGGCACATTTTTATGGGCAAAATAAGCTAGTTCTAAACCTTGTTCGGTGGCTTTGGGTGCCAGCATATCTAAGGTTGCTTCGATGCAGTCGCGAATATTTAAGGGTTGCTGCTCTAGTTCTAAGTTGCCTGATTCGATTTTAGAGAAATCTAAAATATCGTTAATTAAAGTTAGAAGAGTATCACCACTGTTGCGGATGGTATTAACAAATTCATATTGTTGAGAGTTAAGCTCGGTGTCTAGAAGCAAACCGGTCATCCCAATAACGCCATTCATTGGAGTGCGGATTTCATGACTCATCGCGGCCAGAAAAGAGCTTTTGGCACGAGTAGCTGCTTCTGCTGCTTGTTTGGCTTGTTCTAGCAAGCGATTTTGTTCTTTAAGCTCGCGGTAGAGTTGGGATTGCTCTAGTAAGCGGCGGACGCGCTGCCGCAGTACTGCCCAGTGAATGGGCTTGGTAATATAGTCTGCGGCACCTACTTCAAATGCTCGATCGACATAGGTGGTTTCTTCTAAGCCAGTAATAATTAAAACCGGAGTTTGCGCTCCCCCAGGCAACTTTTTGAGTTGAGCACAACAGTCAAAGCCGTCCATCATCGGCATGATGCCATCTAGCAACACCATGTCTGGTTGTCTTTCTTGGAAAGTTACTAGGGCGGCTTCCCCATTTTTGGCTTCTACAATCTCATAGCCTTCTTGACTCATACTTTCTACCAACATCGATCTCACGATCTCATCATCATCTACAACCAGCAGAAGTGGAGTGTGGTGATGGGCAGGAAAAACAGCCATAGGGTTTTTGGGGCTAGATATTTGGAGAATTACATTAGTTGAGAGAATACAGACAGAATATACCATATTACTCTGCTCTCTCTACCAAAGATTCGGTATCAAAAAGTATCGTATTTACTTATATTCCCCAGAATGCAGGTAAATAGAACACTAGCCTCCGATTTAGTGATTTAACTGCTGTGGGCAGCTGTCAATTCTCGCAGTAGTTAAATTTGAATTTAGTTTTAATTGTTTATCGATATTTCCCATCTAAGCGTTGATTCAAGATCAACTCGGCTAGCGCTAGATCCTCTGGTGTCGTGACTTTTAGGTTGGTTTCTTCCCCCATCACGATTTTTACTGGCAGGTGACAGAGTTCAAACAACGCCGCATCGTCAGTTACGGTCCAGCCCATTTGCCGACCTTGCTCATGACAATCTTTCAGCAGCTGGACCTTAAATCCTTGAGGGGTTTGCGCTGCCCACAGATTAGACCTGTCGGGAGTACTAGTGACAATTTGATGTTGATCAACTATCTTGATAGTATCTTTGACCGGCACGGCGGCAACTAAGCCATCGCAGGTATTCAGCTCTTGGGCACACCTGTCGATCAGAGTCGCACTACCCAAACATCTAGCTCCATCATGAATCAAGACAGCAGTCGCCGTCGGGGGGAGAGCTTGTAAGCCACAGTAGACTGATTCTTGGCGGGTAGTACCCCCGACAATTAGTTGCAGCGGCTTGGTAATAGTTAGTTGTTGCAGAATATTTTTGATATCTGGCCAATCTTCTGGTTGAGCAATAATGCCAATCCATTCGATCGATCGAGCAGACTCGGCAGCTAGTAGCGTCCAAGCCAAAATTGGTTTGCCTAAAACAGTCAAAAGTAGCTTATTCCGCTGGGCCGCACCTTGGCTGACCCAAGCCTCGCTCATCCGCTGACCCATGCCAGCCGCAGGAATTAGTAAATACATATCTACACAATTCCAGAAGTGTTGTCAGGAGGTAATACCGGTGTTTCGCGATGTTTAATGGGCGATTTCTCAACTCTCTTTTCAAATACAATTTCGCATTGCCAATCTACTTCCCACCATTTGCAAGTTTGGACTGTCGATTTTTCATGGGGCAGTAAATCTAGTAAGTCGCTGCGATCAGTCGGCAAAAACTCACCAGTTTCAATATCCATCAACACCGCATTCAGCATTTTAAAATGCTGCTTCATCTTTACTTTCCGGCCGTCGCTAGTGCTATAGACTTTGCCTTCGTAGAATTTATGAACCTGACCACCATCTCTTGCCCACTGATTAGTACTACCAGTTTTTACCCACTGCTTGGTACCGTTGGCAAAGTAAACAATTACTAGCTTGGATTCTTCCGAATTTTGCTGCTCACCCATGGAAAAAATTCTCGCTTAGACTCTATTTTTATTGTAGTTTACTACCTTGAACCTGCTACAGCTCAAGCAAATGAGTGAGGTGAATCTTGGTATTGCAACAACTTTGGCAGCCGACGAAGATCAAACTGGGAATAGCAGCTAGCTGATAAAATAGCCGTTATGTAAATTTATTAAGATCGCCAGTGCTTGCAGCAGTTCTCTATGGTCAAGAAGACCTGCGACTTGAACAAGTCGCGGCACCTACCGCTGGGGCGGGGGAAGTAATTATTAAAGTAGCGACGGCGACCACCTGTGGCACGGATCTGAAGGTGTGGCGGCGGGGTGGTCATGCCAAAATGCTGAAGCCGCCGACTTTGTTTGGCCATGAAGCGGCAGGGAAGATTGTGGAAGTGGGAGCCGGGGTTACTAATTGGCAGGTGGGCGATCGAGTGGTGGCCAATAATTCAGCACCCTGCGCGAATTGTTTTTTTTGCGATCGACAGGAATATTCGCTCTGCCCAAACTTGACTTGGAATAATGGTACCTTTGCGGAGTATTTAAAAGTCCCAGCCCCGATTGTTCAGAAAAATCTGTTGCGAATTCCAGCGCAAGTACCCGATTCTTGGGCATCGATGACCGAGCCATTAGCCTGTGTACTACACGGGATTGCTCGTAGTAACGCCCAACCGATCGATCAAGTGGTAATAATTGGGGATGGGGCGATCGGACTAATGTTTGTGGCGGTATTGGCTCAGCAATGCCGAGAAGTATGGTTATTTGGCGGCAATAAAGATCGACTAGCCGTTGGCGAACAGCTCGGTGCCCACTGCACTTGGAATTATCATGATCTGACGGATATTCCCAGCACCGTAAAATCTGAGACCGCTGGCCGGGGAGCCGATATTGTGATCGAAGCCACTGGCGTGCCAGCGGTGTGGGAGACAGCGATCGCCTGTGGTAGGCCGGGCGCGACGATTAACTTATTTGGTGGTTGCCCCAAGGAAACCAACATTACCGTGTCCACAGATCTGCTGCATTACAGCGAACTGACCCTGAAAGGAGTTTTTCACAACACGCCCCAGTACGTGCGAGCAGCACTGGATTTAATTGCCAGTGGCACTATTCCCTGGCAATTGTTAATCAGCGATCATCGGCCGCTGACCGATTTGGGACAAGCTTTTGCCGATATGCGCGATCGAAAGGTAATTAAGGTAGCGATCGAACCATGAAAATTGGCATTGTCGGCTTGGGTTTAATTGGGGCTTCACTGGCGGGGGATTTGCGGCAGCTGGGGCATCAGGTGGTGGGTACTAGTCGGCAAGCGGCCATCTGTGAGCAGGCGACCCGGCGGGGACTGGTTGACCAGGCGGGGACGGAGCTGGAAATCTTGGCCGCGATGGAGGCGATCATCATCTGTACTCCGATCGCCAATATTGTGCCGACAGTTCAACAATTAGCCGGTTTGATCAAACCAGCAACGCTGGTGACAGATGCCGGTTCAGTGAAGGGTTCGATTGTGGCCGCCGCCACCCAAATTTGGCCGCATTTTGTGGGTGGTCATCCGATGGCTGGTAAAGCGGAGAGTGGGATTGAGTCAGCGGAGCTGGGGATGTTTCGGGATCAGCCTTATGTAATTACGCCAGTCGCTGGGACAAGGGAGAGTTCGATCGATCAATTAGCCAGTTTGGTGGCAGCTTTGGGGGCGCGGTTATACTACGCCACACCAGAAGAACACGACCAAGCGGTGGCTTGGATTTCACATTTGCCGGTGATGATCAGTGGTAGTTTGATTAGCGCTTGTGTGGCCAATGGTGAGATGCAAGTGTTGCAGTTGGCCAAGGATTTGGCTAGTTCTGGTTTTAAAGATACCAGTCGGGTGGGGGGCGGCAATCCAGAGCTAGGGCTAATGATGGCTAAATATAATCGGGCGGAGGTGTTGCGGGCGTTGGCTGGTTATCAGCAAGATTTAGCGGAAACGATACGGGCGATCGAACAAGAAGATTGGGATGTTCTACAGCTAAAACTAGAGCGAAATCAAACGGCGCGGCCAGATTTTCTGCCTTTGCCGACCGGAATTGAATGATGATGACTTTATGCTAAATCTTGGCTGACGGCATCTAAAATCTGACCCAGAGCCATCGCCGTCCAATCAATATCTGCTTCAGTAGTCAGTCGCCCCAAGGTGATCCGAATACCGCCCACCGCCGTGATGGGGTCGAATCCCATCGCCAACAACACCGCACTCGGATTCGATCGACCGCTACTGCAAGCTGAACCAGCACTAATCCCAATCCCGGCCAAGTTCATCGAGCGCACAATCTGACGGCCTGTGATCCCCGCCGGCACACAAAAACTCAAATGGTGGGGCAATCGCTGGGTGGGATGCCCCGTAGGTTTCAAGTCCGATTTTCCGCCAGAAACGCTGCTCGCACAGTCAGCTAGTAATTGAAACAGTCGATCACGTAATCCGACCAACCGGGGCATTTCAGTGGCGATTTCCTGCGCCGCTAACTCCGCCGCCACTCCCAGCCCCGCAATTTGAGCGATTGGCTGAGTACCAGAACGGAACCCCAGTTCTTGACCGCCGCCCAATAATAGCGGTGATATTTTCAGACCGGGTTTAATGTACAAGGCTCCCACTCCACCGCCGCCGTAAAATTTATGGCCAGAAAGAGAAAGTAAATCTACGCCTAGACTTTGGACATCGATCGATAGTCTACCGACAGCTTGAATGGCATCGGTATGAAACAACACCCCCGCCGCCTGGCAGATCGCGGCCAGGGATGCGATCGGTTGGATAGTGCCCACTTCGCTTTGGCCATAAATGATCGAAACCAATGCTGTATTGGGGCGCAACGATGACTGTAAATCTAGCGGACTTACGCACCCAAAACGATCTACTGGCAAAATAGTGACTTGCCAGCCCTGGCTTTGTAGCCAAGCTGCTGGCTGGCTAATGGCCGCATGTTCGACGCTGGAAATAATTAAATGTTGGGGTTGAGAATAAGTTTTAGCAATCCCCAATAGTGCTAGATTATTAGCTTCAGTACCACCAGAGGTAAAAATAATTCCACTCGGATCGCCATTGATCAGTGCGGCCACTTGCAGCCGCGCTTTCTCCAATACTAATGCTGATCGCTCTCCCCACTGGTGCAGACTGCTGGGATTTCCCCATTCTGCCGTCAAAGCCTCCTGAATTGCGGCGATCGACTCTGGCCGGGTCGGAGTAGTTGCACTGTAGTCGAGGTAAATTTGCATTATTGTTGCAGTCAAAATCAGCTTGGCCTACAGCTATTGTATCGTCCTGGTCTCTGGCGTATTCGACTATTGTTAACCACTTCACCTTCTATTTTGAGTATTGATCCAAATGTTGCCTCCCAAAATTCTTCAACAGCGTCGCTGGTTAATACTCCTTGGGTTTGCCATGATGGGGGTACTAGGCTGGGTGTGGCTCCGGCCACAGAACTCTGTTAGTTTGCCGCCCACGGTGGCGCAATTACCACAGCATCCCCTGATCAAAGCTTATTTCAATCACAATCTGGCGGCTAGTTATTTGGAACCTTACCGCCCACAGCAGCGCCCCGGCGATGACTTAGAAGCCAAAATTATTGAATTGATCGACTCAGCTCAAAGTTCGATCGATATTGCAGTGCAGGAATTCAAGTTACCGCGCATTGCCCAAGCACTGGTCAAAAAGCAACAAGCAGGCGTGAAGGTGCGGGTGATTTTAGAAAATATCTACAGCCGCAGTTGGAGCGAATTAACTCCCACTGAAGTCAGCCAGCTATCAGCACGGGAACAGGAGCGCTATCGTGAATTTGTGCGCTTAGTAGATAGCAATGGCGATGGTCAGCTTAGCCCTCAAGAAATTAGCAACCGCGATGCCCTGAAGATCTTGCAAGCGGCGCAGGTGCCGATCATTGACGACACTGCCGATGGTTCGACCGGGAGCGGTTTGATGCATCACAAATTCATGGTGGTCGATGGCCACACCATGATTGTTACCTCGGCTAATTGGACAATGAGTGATGTTCACGGAGATTTGAATCAACTCGCTAGCCGTGGCAATCAAAACAATTTGCTGTCGATCGATAGCGCTAACTTGGCGCAAATATTTACCACCGAATTTAATTTGATGTGGGGCGATGGCCCCGGCAATCAGCTAGATAGCAAGTTTGGCACTAACAAACCCGATCGATCGCCTGTCATGATTCCAGTTGGTGATAGCACCATTACTATTCACTTTTCACCAGCCCTACCTAGCCAAGACTGGACAACTACCAACAATGGTTTGATTGCTCAAACCTTGAATCAAGCCCAGCAAAAAATTGACATTGCCCAGTTTGTCTTTTCTGAAAATCAAATAGCGAGTGCTTTAGAACCAGTGCAGCAGCGCGGGGTGAAAATTCGGGTTTTGATCGATCGAGGTTTTGCCTACCGCCCCTACAGTCAAATGTTAACTATGTTAGGCATCCCGCCCTGTTATGGCAATCGCCCGGTCTGGGCAAATCCAATTACCACCGCTGGGGTGCCTAGTTTACCAACCGGTGATTTGCTACACCATAAAATCGCAATTATTGACCAACGGCTGGTGATTGCCGGTTCCCACAATTGGTCAGCAACGGCTAACTACAAAAATGATGAAACCTTGCTAGTAATCAACAGCCCGATAGTTGCTACCCATTTTCAACAGGAGTTTGATCGACTGTATCAATCTGCCGAATTGGGAATGCCCGATCGAGCGGCTCAAAAAGCTTGCGCGGGGAAACAACCCAGTGGCCAAGCAGCGGCCACCGAAGATTAGCAAAGAATATCCAAATAATCACGGACCCGATTGCGGCGTTTAGGTTGCCGCAGCTTTTGCAAAGCCTTGGCTTCAATTTGACGCACCCGCTCGCGGGATAGATCGAGAATCCGCCCAATATCAGCCAGGGAGTAAGATTGATCATGACCCAAACCAAAGCGCAGGGCAATTACTTCCCGCTCTCTTTCAGTAAGGTCGGCCAGGAGTTGTAGCAACTCGCCGTGTAAAGATTCCCGCATCAGCAATTGCTCGGGCGAGATTTCGACAGCTTCCAGCAAATCACCTAATTCAGTGTCTTTGTCTTTACCGACTTTTACATCCAGGGAGATCGATCGAGGCACCCGCATCAAGACTTCTTGCACCTGTTCAGGAGTCATCTCCAGCGCATGAGCGACTTCTTCTAGTTTGGGAGAAACTCCAGCTTGGGTCAGTTGGCGCTGTACTTTCCGAATCTTATTCAGCTTTTCAGTGATGTGTACTGGCAAACGAATATTGCGGCTTTGAGTGGCAAGGGCACGGGTAATGCCTTGGCGAATCCACCAATAAGCGTAGGTACTAAAACGATAGCCTTTGGTCGGATCAAATTTGTCCACCGCTCGGTCTAAGCCCATCGTGCCTTCTTGAATCAAATCTAAGAGTTCTAAGCCCCGGTGCTGATATTTTTTAGCTACCGACACCACTAGCCGCAGATTGGCTTTGATCATATGTTCTTTGGCTGCTACCCCCTTGAGCTGGATCTCCTCTAATTCTGCGACGGTCACATTAGCGAGTTCTGCCCAGCGTTTTTTCCCAGCAGCAACTTGGGGTTTGAGCAATCCCACATCAATACCAGCCGCTATTGCCCATCGCTCTGGTAATGGCCGATGTCCACTTTGCACGGTCATCTGATCGCGGATATTAATTAGCCGCGTATACATTTCAATAATGGCATCGTTACTTTTACCAGTAGCAACGGCAGCAGCTGCCATATTTCTAATCTCTAACAATTGGCCATGGCGTTGCACCAGCTGGGATTCGGCCACTTCTTCATCACGAGTTAATAGCTTGACGCGGCCAATTTCTTGCAAATAGAGGCGAACTAGATCCCGACTGTAGGTCTGCTGGCCTTTGCTGGATTGGTCAGCAACTTCATCCTCCGGCTCTTCTAAATCTTCGAGGTTGATTAGCTCTTGCCAAGTAGCAGGTAATTCTTCGTCGATGTTCTCATCCTCTATCTCTAAAGGAATATCACTGACAGGCGATTCATTATTTTTTAATAAATTAGGGATGATGGACATAAATTGGAATTCCAATCCTACTCAACTAAGGCGAAATTTGGTGTGCAGAAGCTGTTGACGAAGAATAAATTTGGTCGCAAATCACTGGGCAGTATTTGTTAATGAGGTACATGAGTGATGTCTGGGTAGAGCTAAGGCTGTTGTACCTAGAATGCCCAAAGTGTTGTCATAATTTACGATGGCGGCTTTCGCTGATCCGGAAACATCTTCAGAACTGCCCAAAAAAACAGGTGGGTGACCACTTGTCAAAAAGCCCCTGCCTGCCATTCCCAAAATTTAATCTCTAAACTCAACTCCATTGCATTCCTTCATAGCCTGATCGCTCCTTATCAGTAACATTACAGAACAGCTGTCCCGCAAGGTTGCAAGAATAGACCCTGATCGATCGGGATGATTTTTGAGATTATTACAAAATATTAGTGAAATATATTTATCTAGAAAATAATGTTTAAACTGAAATAATGCAGTCTAAACACCCAATTTTGCGTGTTATGCAGACAGCTGTCGGGCTAACACTCCTGTTTTCTAGCTGATTTCAGCCCGTCCAGCGACCCGTTCGGAGAGACAGAAGTATGAAAGCGGAATATGATTTTAGTCAAGCAAAACGGGGTGCTGTCATTCCCCAGACAGGTAAAACTCGTATCACAATTTATATTGACGATGATGTGTTAGGAACCTTTCGAGAACGGAGTGACTCTGCTGGCAAAGGCTATCAAACTATCATGAATGAGGCTTTGCGGGAGTATCTAGAAAAAGTGAAGCAGCCTCTAGATGAAGAAACACTACGCCGAGTTATTCAAGAGGAGCTGCGCGCAGTGAGATAATTGAGTTTTTGTCGGTCTTTCTGCATTGTCTAACCAGGGCTTGCAGCGGATAGCCTCAATACTCTGTTTTTGACTCGAAGACTCTTGCTACCGCTGAAGCCCAAGCCGTTAGGCAGCAAAGTTGTCCAGCACAAATAAACATGGCGATCTACTCCAAATGACTCGAATCTTCGATAGATGCTTGTATGTCCATTATGGACAGGCATACGTCCTGTCCAACGCCCAAGAACCTGCTGAACTATCTGCTTGTTTTCAAGGTCAGACGAATGGGCTTTGTGGAGCAGCCATATCTGATATACTTTTTTTGATTACAGGGCTGCATACTGGTCACGTCCGGTTGAGTATAGACGTGCTGGATGCTCCCCCTCCTCTTGACCAAGCATGGGAAGAAGTTGTAGAAGTTCCTTTTGTGATAAATGGTGAGGGAGTTTCCCTCTACGATTGGAACGGTGAATGTGTTTGCGAAATTCCGCTTTCAATTGGAACTTACCGAGTACGCTATTGTGTTCGTGACATGGATCGCGGCAAAGATGTGGATACTATTCTTGAGGAAGAAGAACCTGTAGACTTCTATCATCTTGCTTTTTGGCCAGCAGACTTGCTTCCGGACGTAATTTTGAAGCAGACTTCTGAGATTGCGGCTTACTGGCACGAATATGCAAAAAGTTTATTTTGACGGTGAATTTTAGAATTCTGGTGTGATTGAGGCCAACAAGGGCTTAAAGCAAGAGAATCAAGCTTCTAGGGATTGCTGTGCGGTGCGGTTCTGAGAAACTATTCCAAATATATAATTTTTGCTATTTAATATTTAAAATCCAAGTGCCAGCATATCTAGCGATCGGGAAATTAGGGCTGCTGCGGTACTGACAATCAAAATAGAACAACCCACTTTTGTCTGGATTGCGGACATTGCCCAGCACGATATTGATATCACCTTTGGTTTGCAGACGTTCTTTCAGGTCAATTTGGAGATTGCGCTTTTCTTTTTGCCATTTAACGCCAGCGATCGGAATAGATTGTTCACCAGCGCTGATGGTAATTTGGTTTTCATCAAATACTCCGTTGTAGTTCTCCGGATAAAGAATATTGAGCTGGACTGCGCCCAGTTGCATTTTGCGGCCAGGTAATACAAGGCGATAGCTATCAGTGATCGATCGCTTGCCAAAATCGAGGCTGTAACTAAGTTGGTTTTTGGGTTCGACCCCGCTAAACAGCGTGTACTCCGCTCTACTCGGCAGAATAACAATAGTACAGCCGATCACAGCCAGCACTGGCAATACCCGACGCAGTAAAGACTTGTTAACCAACATAGTTGTTCTCTCTTAGTGACAAAGTGATGGTGATCAATGTACTATTTTTTGGGGCTAGGCGCTAGCCGTGCGACACAACTGGGTAGCATCAGCACCAGGAAATAATTTTTGGTTGGCAAATCGTTGGTAGCTAAAATGCGCTAGCAAGTGGTGGTGATCGCTAGTGACCTGAGTTAAGGCATCAGCAATTAGTTGAGCCGTAGCTGGCGCCATTAAAATACCATTGCGATAATGACCCGTAGCCAAGGTGAGGTTAGCGTAGGGACTATCACCCAAAATGGGCTGCTCATCGACGGTAGCAGGCCGAAAGCCCCACCACTGCTCTTGAATGGGGTAAGTCGCTAACGGGGGACAGAGCCGCGTAGCCTTGGCCATTAATTCCTGCAATCCAGCACTAGTATTACCGGGCAAGAAACCAACATCTTCGCTAGTTGCTCCAATCACAATCCGCCCATCGCGACGTGGCACAATATAGGTCTCTTCGCCAAACAGCACGGTTTCCAAGGGCAAATTATGGATATCGGGTACCTGTAATGCCAGTAATTGCCCCTTGCGAGGAACGACCGGAATAGGTAGTAATTGCCCGGACCACGCTCCAGTAGCTAAAACGTAATGGCTGGCACTAAAATCACCCTGATTGGTGGTTAGTTGATCGATCCGGTCAGCTGGCTGATCAAAAGCTTGGACTTCGATATCGGTGACAATTTCGATATTGGCGATCTGAGCCGCTGTCCGCAGCACCTGATAAAGTTTCCGGTTATCTACCTGGCCATCGGCGGCCAACCAAAAACCACCAACAACTTCGGAGCTTAACTTAGTGCGGGGGAGGTAAGTTTGCAACTCTGCGACAGTTAGCCAGTTGGTTTCATTTAATTCATCTAATTGCTGATACTTAGGAGCTAAAATGCCGCATTCCCAATAACCAGTATCTAACCCCGTCATAGCAGAGAGCTTCGCCGTCCATCCTCTATATAAACTGCGACTCCATAAGCAGAGATTCAATAGGGCACTGGACGGAATTCCTTCGGCTTGGGGAGCCAGCATCCCTGCCGCTGCCCAGGTAGCCGCTTCTGTATTACTTCTGGTTAAAACTTGGACAGCTAGACCCCGCCAATGAAGTTCTAAGGCGATCGATAGGCCAATAATTCCACCGCCAATCACAATTATTTCTGCGGGCTTGCTCATGACTCACTCATCCACAATCAGTCATCATCATAGCAACTGGGGGCAATCCGGTGTAGACAACCCCCAGCGCTAAAAGATTTGCCAACATGTGTCTAGTATTGATACTCCAATTTAGGAACAGCCAAGCTAGACTCAGCTGGCGAACTTTTGAGCATGTTACTCTCCCAACTGCCTTCGTCTAGATCATCAACCTGCAAACGAATACAAGGGATGCGATCGGACAAGATCGAGCTAGTCATTTTGCCAGTATGAATTTCTAAATACGCGTTCATCGGCGCTTCAAAAATCAGGCGTTGTCCAGGAAAAGCAACACGCTCAAAGTACCAGTTATCAATATTAGTAATTCTCGCGATTTGCACTTGGCTACTGTTATTGATGTAGCAGCAGAAAATCGGATCGGAGCGATCCGAAGGAACGGGATCTAAAATTTGAGACATATTATTTGGGGTGGGATGCACCCTTTTATGAAAAGTAATTGAAGACTAAACTATCACTGCCTTGATCCCCCGGCTGTAACCATCACTACCATCACGAACAGTCTCACCCCGTCAAAGTCCTCTAGGTCAGAGCTGAGCCTAGAAATTCCTGACCCAAAAGCCCCTAAATCAGACAATTTTGTGTAACTTTATATAAAGATACTTAAAATTTCTTTGTAGCTCACCATTTAACATAATTTGTTACCTACAACCACCATGACAGAACGCATTTTCTACTGTCGTCTCCCTTGCAATCCGATCTTTCCGATCGGGGTTGTCTACTTATCAGATCACGTTCATAAGCAGTTCCCTGATGCCGAGCAACGGATCTTTGATCTGGGCGCAGTACCGCCACTAGATTATGGTGCGGCCATGGATATTGCGATCGATGAATTTCAGCCAAATTTACTAGTCTATTCCTGGCGAGATATCCAAATTTATGCACCAGTCGGCGGCCGGGGGGGTAATCCGCTCCAGAACTCCTTTGAAGTTTTTTACGATCGCAATCCGCTCAAAAAATTACGCGGTGCTTTAGGTGGTGCCAGGATGCTCAAGAGTCACTATACCGAGCTATGGCGGAATATGTCTCTGATTAAACGTGGGCTAAAACGGGCACAAAGATACAATCCTTTAACTAAATTGGTCGTCGGTGGCGGTGCTGTCAGTGTTTTCTATGAGCAGTTGGCCAAGAGTTTGCCGAAAGGATCGATCGTCTCGATCGGTGAAGGTGAAGCATTGTTAGAGAAAATTATTAGGAACGAAGATCTCGCTCCTGAGCGTTGCTATATTGTGGGCGAAGCACCTCGGAAAGGATTGGTGCATGAACTGCCAGCTTCGATCGAGAAGACGGCGTGCAATTACAACTATATCGAGACAATTTGGCCAGAATTTAGTTATTACTTACAAGATCGAGATTTCTATGTCGGTGTACAGACCAAACGCGGTTGTCCGCATAACTGTTGCTATTGTGTATATACCGTAATTGAAGGTAAGCAAGTACGAATAAATCCAGCGGATGAAGTAGTCGCCGAGATGCGCCAATTATATGATCGTGGCATTCGGAATTTCTGGTTTACAGATGCTCAGTTTATCCCGGCGCGCAAGTATATGGATGATGCGATCGAGTTATTACAAAAAATCATTGCGAGTGGGATGGAAGATATCAAATGGGCAGCTTATATTCGAGCTGATAATCTTACACCCGAACTGTGTGATTTGATGGTCAAAACGGGGATGAATTATTTTGAGATTGGCATTACTAGTGGCTCTCAAGAATTAGTAAGGAAGATGCGGATGGGCTATAATCTCCGCACTGTCTTACAAAACTGTCGCGATCTCAAAGCGGCTGGATTTGAAGATATGGTATCGATCAATTACTCCTTTAATGTAATTGACGAAAGTTTTGAAACTATTCGCCAAACGATTGCCTATCACCGTGAAATGGAAAAGATTTTTGGTGTAGATAAAGTTGAACCAGCCATCTTCTTTATCGGTTTACAGCCGCATACCCATTTAGAAGAATATGCATTCAAAAACAATGTGATTAAACCAGGCTACAACCCGATGAGCCACATGCCTTGGGTGGCCAAAAAATTACTCTGGAATCCTGAACCATTAGGCTCATTCTTTGGCGAAGTTTGCTTGCAAGCCTTCCGTGATAATCCTAATGATTTCGGTCGAGAAGTGATGAATATTCTCGAAGCAAGATTGGGTAAGTCTGAGCTGGAAGATGCTTTGACTGCACCAGTTATTACTAAAGAATTAGCCTCAGCAGCTAAGTAGAGCTAGCGATTAGATTTGCGAAATCAAAAAACTGCTAAAGGCTTTTAGTAGTTTTTTTAGATTGTATATTAATTTAGATTGAGAATCTAATACAAACGTTATATCTTAATCCAATTTGGGAATAATCTAGATTACGGAGTGGGAAACAATACAAGACAAGACATTACCAGAACTATGTAAGTAGCTGGGCTGAATTAAATATTAAGATGCTTTATGAGGCTTAATTACCTCACAATATGAATTTCAAGTAATTTTGATATTACTAACAATTATGTCTGCCTACTTACTGTATTGATTTCCCACCTCACAAGTTCTCTAACGGCTCAAATCAGCGGCAGCAGACAACTTCAGATTCAGCACCAAGATCTCTCTTCCGTTCGCTGCATTTGAATTGTTAGCCCGCGCAAACCTTTTCTCGACGAGAGAGATTTACTCTTCCAAACACTGCTATTAGGATAATCGCCACCACACAATTTAGAAGAGCGTATGCGACAGGGGACACCCCAGTTATAAATAGTCCCCACACGTTCAGCGAACCATGAAGAAGCGCCACTAGCAAAATACTGCCTTTAGTACTGTGCCTCGCGAGGCTAAGACGGTCGATATCATGCCAAGCCATGACATACCAAAAGCCAAGATATAGAACCAAGCAATTGGATATTTTCTCATTTTTCATCCTTATCCTTTGACGTAGATTGTTCTATCGATAGATTGCATCATCGATCGTGGCTCGAAAGAACTCGCCCTCCGGCTCAAACCGATCGGAGCCAAAGTACCAGCCAATCCGTAGCCGGGTCGGAATGGTGTAGCCGCAGAATGTGCTCTCTTCCTCCAAAATTCCACCGAAGTCCACACAACGGAACTCAGTATCGTCTGGATTGCCCCAGCGTGGTAGCTTGAAGGTTTTGAGACGACCTGTTCGATCGATCGTGAAGTCTAGTTCGGCTCGCTCACCTTGCACGACAAAACTGGAATGCAAATTGGAGTCTAATTCCGACGACTCTGTGCTTGTCCATGAAACATCATCGCCACAGAACACAGATGGTAAACAGAGTGACTCTGATTGGAGGCGACCAATAGCAGACCGCGTAATATCAGCACCACTCGCCGTCATCACAGGGAATAATCCTAACAGCTTCCACTGCATCGCACCGATGCCGTCGATGATCCGATCCGAGCCGACAATGGGCAAGAAGCTATTCATCCATGCGGTAGCACTCCAAATCAGTCCATGTTCCCAGCAAACGACTTGCTCGGCTGTGAATGGAATCCACTTTTTTAATTTGATTTCGCCGTGCATTTTCCACCGCACCGCAGAAGCGATCTTTGTTCCAGGTTCGATCGCGTGTTCAAGATATCGTCTGGCGACTTCTGGCAGGTGCGTGAAGTCCTCTAAGCGGAATATACGATCCTGAGATGTGGCTGAATCCCATAGCGCATCAAGAGAAATTTGTTTGGTCATTACTGCCTCCAGTGTTTTGGTATTTTTTAATTCGACATTATTTGATAGATGGTGATGATTGTAACGATCGCGAAAATAGTGGTGTAGATTAATTTTGTATACTTGGCTAGCCAACTGGGAAGATAAATATCAAAATTGTCCTGGGTGGAATTGGTGTATTTTCGAGCCAGCAGATTTAATGGGCAGTGGGATTTAAAAGTGAGTAGGATTAGCCCTTCTAGAGCGATAAGTCCATAACCGATCCAGAGCCAGTGATCGAGTTTATTGGCAATCGCGGCATACAGCATATAGAAAATTACAACATTGAAGAATACCTAGATCGCAGTATGAATGATTTTAATCAGTGTTAGTTTGGTTTTACTTTCCATATAATTTCTCGATTGTCGGCATCAAATCGAGCCAGATACGCAGTCCGTTCCGTCCACCGACAGGTCTCATAATCGTGATGCGAAGCCAACCACCAGAAAATTTACCCCAGCTAAAGAGGGCAATTGAGGTCTAATAACTGAAGTCAGGAGCCAGCAGACCCACGACCAGGCAAACGCCAAAGCGAAGAATACTAATAGGCGTGTGCGAAAGCCGGATCTACTTCGATTTTCCATAGGTAAATTCTACCTGGATATTTTTTTTGCAACCTCACCCCATCGATAGATACTCCGACCGTGTTCTAACCCAAGACTCCTGAATCACTTAGGGGCTGTAAAAAAATAAGCTCATGGTTTCGATCGGTAGTTTCCCGACAAGGAAAAGCTTTCAGCCTCAAAACATGAAGTTGTTTCTTTACAAGCCCTTACCGCACAAACCTACAGATAAGTTTCCAGTTACGTTCCCACAGATAACTCAGAGGCTAACGTTCTGGTTGAGCAAACAATGTTGTGTCTGAGCTAGCATCTCTAGAGAATGCCAACCCCAACTGGTTTGTTAGCCTGCGATTCGCTGGCGCAACGCTGCGCGAACGACCAGAATTACTCTAGTAGACTGACTGTAACACTACCACCTTCTATTGCCTGAATCCGTAAATCATAGCCTCGTAACAATTGCATCCCAATTAGAGGAATAGTTTCTGATTCATTGATGTCGATCGTGCGGTATTGCCCGTCCCAGATTACAACTGCAATATAAACTTCAAAAATACAGGAAGTGCCGTCTCCCAAAGTCGCAACATCACGCCCCTTCCAAACTAATTCCAAAGCCGTAATCATACTAGAGGGCAGAGTCAGAAAGCCGGAAAAACCTGTATCGACTACTACATCAACTAGTTGTGTTTTAGTGTCATTCTTTACGACAACAGAAAGGATCGCTTCACAATTTTGATTGACTATTCCATGTATCATCCGAATTTTCTCAGACTCCGCGCACCAAAATGGTATACAGCCTGGTGTCCAATGCGGATAAACCAAGTCTGGGCATCCGGCACTCTGGTGAGAAGATGCTCTGATGCGGTTACGATATCGTCTGCGACTTCAAAGGCTCCGGTTTCAATGTCGATCGCCACTATCTTCCCATGATTGCCTTTTTCGACTTGTTGGCGAATCTGAGACTCATAGAGTACATCGCCGCGCTGGGCGAACTCTTCTTTGCTATATCGGGGTTGTCGAACTGTCATGGGGTTGTCCTCGCTGCGACTTGACGCTTCCATTTTAGCTTGAGACAGATGATCAATTCAGTCCCACTTATCAATGTCGCCTAGACTCTCTAGGGTTTCCCCATAAACTTCCAATCAATCCCAAAACAGCAAGAAAGAAGAATATTCCTTTAATTACAGCGACCCATTCAGAAGGGATCGGGGCAGGATCGGGTTTGTCGAGAGAAGTAATCTGGTCGAAAAAACTGAGGTACACCATGCCACAAGCAAACCCCCAAGCAGCCGAAAGAAAGCGTCTACCATTGTTCGCATCCTTTTGTGTCAACCATGCACCGTAGAGTAGAAAACCACCAAGAAGAAAATCATCTAACCAAAAAGGCCAGATTTTTAAGTCACCCAATTGGTGCCAACGACGAACGGTATCAGCTATGGGTGGAACAATCCCCAACAGGGCAAGACGACGGCTGAATTCGAGGTTCATTGACGGGAACTATCCTAAAAAGTTTTTACTGAGCGGTCTAACGGTCACGCTCACCGGACAGCTAAACACTTTGCATCATAACCGACAGAGTAATAACTAGTTCCGTGTGCAGCCGCTTGTTAGGCATAGTTACTTTCCATGAACTGGGCTATCCAAGATATAGCTTCTTGCACATCCCGTTTTTCAAATTGATCCCAATGTCCATGCGCAGCATTGTTTCTAATATGCGCAATTGCCGTAATCTTTTTTTGAGTAAGTTTATTATACAATCCTGACTTCGCTAATTCTGCATTCATTAAATCAAGTTTCGGTTTTGGAGGTAAAGATATATTTTCTTTTACACAGAGCTTTCTCAATCCATCCTCAAGAACACTTCCAGCAATAACTGCGGCAGGTTGGAAATAACCTGCTTCCAATAGTGCATTTGCTTGATCTAAGAAATCATCAAAAACTTCTGCTTCAATTATCTTCTTTAGATCAAAAAGATGTTCATGTTCGTAATCATCTTTAGCAGCTTTGAGAATTCCTTGTGCTCGATAAACATGAGAATATGTTAGTCTTTTTTTGTCTTGTGCACTAAAATTTTTATAGTGCTCACTTTCCTCACCAAAAACCCTAACTAAAAGATTTTGAACACTTGTAAACCATTGGTAAGCATCTTGAGAATTAACTAATGAGTCAAAACCAATTGAATTGCTAGAAGGGCTTTTTTTAGTACAAAGAACACTTTCTCCTGCTGCCAACAAATCATCCATTCGCTGAATTATTTTCTGGTCTATTTTCATTTTTAAACAAAATCAAATTTTAATGTAAATGTAGCTTTCAAATCAATTTGCTAGGTTGCTTCAATAACAATAGATGAGAAGCCTAACTACTGGTTATACTGACGGATTCAGTATAACCCCCTTAAACCAGGCATATATACCGACACCTGTCCGCCTATACCCTAGAAAATAGGGAAATTAGCACGATATTCATTCGCATAACACCCTGAATTGGGTGTTTAGACTGGACTGTCTCAGTTTAAACACTATTACTCTAGATGTATATAATTCATATTGTAGTAATTTTGAAAGTAGCCACGATCGAATTGGCAACATTGAAAATCAGCAATTTTATAACTGAGCAACAGTTACAATAGGCGGTGAAATAGCCGTAATTAAAGTTAGTGCTCATGATCGATCGATGGCTATCAATTATTGGGATTGGCGATGATGGTCTGGATAGTCTGAATCCAGTTGCCCACGCCCTCATCAAGCAAGCCGATTTAGTGGTGGGCGGTGAGCGACATTTATCCTTGCTGCCAGCCACTAGCCAGCAACAATTGACTTGGAAAAAACCAATTAGTGATTCGATCGATCTCATTCAACAGCATCGTGGCCAAGCCGTTTGCATCTTAGCTAGTGGCGATCCACTGTGCTACGGCATTGGTACCACTATTCTTCGACACATTCCGATCGAACAAATCACGATTATCCCAGCTCCCTCGGCCTTCAGCCTCGCCGCTAGTCGGCTCGGTTGGCCATTACCCGAGATTGAGACTGTTAGCCTCTGTGGTCGCGATCCGCACCTAATCAACGCTCTCCTTTACCCCAATGCCAGAATTTTGGCTTTGAGTGCCGATCGCTACACCCCTGCGCTAGTGGCCAATATCTTAAATCAACAAAGCCAAAGTGATGTGCAGATCACAGTGCTAGAACACCTTGGCGGCGCTGCTGAAAAAATCATTAGCAGTAGTGTGGCTGATTGGTCAGAACGAGAAGTTGCCCAACTGAACCTGATCGCCCTGAACTGCCCCAGTACGATGTCGGGGATGTCTCGATCGCCTGGTTTGCCAGATGATAGTTATGACCACGATGGACAGCTTACCAAACGCGAAATCCGAGCGGTGACACTAGCAGCGCTAGCACCTTTACCTGGCCAATTACTGTGGGATGTCGGTGCTGGCAATGGATCGATCAGCATTGAATGGATGCGATCGAATGCTCGTAACCTGGCGATATCGATCGAACAACATCCCCAACGTCGCCAAAATTTAGCCCATAATGCAGCGATGCTCGGTGTGCCCAACCTCCAAATCATTGCTGGTCAAGCCCCAGCAGTTCTCGATGACTTACCCATGCCCGATGCCATTTTCATCGGCGGCGGCTTAACGATCCCTGATGTTTTTGAAAAATGCTGGCACCACCTAAGAGTCGGTGGACGACTGGTCGCCAACGCCGTCACAGTAGAAACGGAACAACGGATTTTTCAGCTTCAATATCAGTACGGAGGAAATTTGAGCCGCCTTGCGATCCAACACGCTGAACCTGTCGGTAAATTTCTTGGCTGGAAAGCCTCAGCACCCATCACCCAATGGTGTGTAATTAAGCGCTAATTAGTCATCATCCATAGATAACTACATTTCTCCTGGCAACTGTGGTGCTAACCATCGTAATGCAGCATCGATAGTGACGACTTGTAGACTTGCTGGCATGGCTGGCCGCTGAATCATCACTACCGGCAATCCTAATTCTCTTGCAGCAATAATCTTAGCGTAGGTGGCGGCTCCACCACTATTCTTACTGACAATGATTTCGATTTGATGTTGCAACATCAAATTCTTTTCAGCCATCAGTGTAAAAGGGCCTTTAGCCAAAACAATCTCTCCTGGAGGCAAAGGAGCTGGAGGTGGATCGATCGATCTCATCAAAAACCACAACTCCTGCAAATGAGCATAGCTACTTAATTCTTGCCTGCCGGTCGTCAAAAATATGCGCTGCGCCAAACCAGGCAACAGCGCGGCAGCTTCAGCATGATTCTGGACTG
Organism: Synechococcales cyanobacterium VAR_4_metabat_354; assembly: GCA_031414775.1. Lineage (GTDB taxonomy): Bacteria > Cyanobacteriota > Cyanobacteriia > Cyanobacteriales > Chamaesiphonaceae > JAAFHZ01. Next base: position 34,715 of record JANOQI010000062.1, on the reverse strand, counting down.
GAAACCAGCGATCGCCAGTGATTGGCTCCCAGGCTGGCCTACATAGCAGTAAGCGGGGCATACCGCCAAGAGCAGCAGCCTCAGCCGCATTCCAGGAAATCTGTTGGGCAAAGGGATGAGTAGCATCAATCAGCAGGTCAATATTTTCTTGGTGAAGATAGGCGGCCAGTCCTGAAACTCCGCCAAAGCCACCGATCCGCACGGCACCAGCATTACTCGCACTGAGAGATTGCTGGGTGCGGCCAGCGAGAGAAGAAATCACGTCAAAGCCGAGGGCAGCAGCTTGTTTTGCTAGCTGCACAGCATCGCCAGTTCCACCCAAAATCAGTAGCTTTTTCATCAGCCCTGAAATTCCTCGTTATCCAGCCCCGCAAAAGCTGGACAAACTCCGGTAGGTGTGACCTTAAATCCATACAAAACTGAATCTTCACTACCACAACGATTACCGCGCTGATAACGACAATTAGCACAGCAAGCGATCGCACTATCCACTTTATTACCATAGGCTTCATTTAGCAATTGCTTGGCCGTGATCCCACGCAGCACTAGCTCTTCTCCTTGCCACCGCGCCTCCACTAATCCCGTATCAGACAGATTATGCCAGCGCGGATCAGTAGTGACACCACTAGATAAAGAGATTGTCACAGATTCCTCATCGGCAGTAAGTTCACCCTGATAGCCCACTTCAATTGGTACTGTAGACTGCATAAAGCTGTCCCCGATTGGAAGTTCTACTAACGTGCCAGTGGCTGGCGAATGGAGCTGATAACGACTATTTAGCTCATCCAAGCCCGTCAAATCTCCCAAATAAGTCGGTGAGCCATGCACAAAAATCACATGCTGAGGACGCAAATTATGAATAAGCTGCGTTGTGCCCACACCATCAGAATGATCGGTCAAAAGATAAGTGTTGTTGTCTATTTCTGCACCCAAGCGCTGGGGCACCAAACATACAGCAGGAGCTATTGGCAACTGGTTCGCGTCACTCACTAGCAAAATTTCACTGCCAGACGCTGCACCGGCTGGTCTTTCACTCAACCGCCGCACGCGGGGCTTGACCTTTTCATCCCAAAACAAAGACTGGTTACGCGCGAAATTTTGGACAGTAGCAGGTAAATGCGGTAAACAACGCAAATAGCGATCACACACTTCGGCAATCGATTCATCCACCCACAGATCGACATCTCTACCCGTGAATAGATGATGACTCCTCAGCAGTAACAGAATTTCTTGGGCTTGCCCCAGCTGTGGTGCCAACAAACCGATTGATCGATATTGCTGAAGTGTGCGGCTCACTTGCTCAATCAAAGTATTTTCTTGCTGGCGGCGATGCGGCTGGCGAGCAGTGCCATAACTGCCTTCCACGATCAACACATCTGGTCGATGAACACGAATGTCTGTCAAAGACAGCCCTTCGGCAAACCGCGAATTAGATAGAAAAAAGTCACCAGTATAAAGGAGGCGATAGCTGCGCTCCGCACCTTGATAGGTAAACAGAATGACGGCAGCACCTGGCAAATGGCCAGCGGGCATAATCTCGGCGGTGAGACCTTCTTGGAGTTCGATCGGACAATTCCAGGGCAGCGCTTGACAGCAATCATTTTGCAGTAACTCCGCTGTCACTTCGCTGGCATAAATGGGAATTTGAGGACAAGCCTCATGCAGGGCCGCTAAACCTTGAGCATGGTCGGGATGAGCATGGCTGCACCAGACTAACGACAGATTAGTAGTCGCCAGTTTGGCCACATCTACTAGGCCGCAATCCAACAAAATTTGGTACGGGCCAATTTTGATGAATAAACACACACCTTCATCGCCATGACCGGCCGCAAAGGCAAAACAAGATAAATCTTCGTTACTAGCAGGCAGTGAACTTCTCCAACAAAAACAATAGGTTTAATGGGCTGAACCATTGCCATGATAATTGCCTGAATTGTAAAAACCATTGCGCGTGCCAAAAAATAGGCAACAAAGGCCAAAGGCGATCGATAGAATTGGCAGGATTACTTTGATATCCATGATACATGCCCAAAATTAAATATTCACCTTCAATATAACCGAAGACCCATACTACCAAAGTTTTTCCTTAAGCAATGTTTAATCTTTAGTTACTCTCAGAGACTTAAACATGCATTATTACCGGTAATGTTGAATAAAAATGAGAAATCCGTTAAGTTATGTGTGGAGCTAGTACTAGCGTCAACGTACTCGAAGAAACTTTTATCAAAATCTAGATGAAGCTCTTCATCATGTCATTCCTACTGGCAAGAGCAATATTCACGAAAAAATAACCAGGCTTTTTAAAAGAACTTTTTTCGATTACTTGCCCTATTTTTTCATGGAAACTAGTCTGACGCTGTTGCCAAATCACTAAACATCTACTTAACTACATCAATACACTTATGACTGGCATTCAAGCAACTTTTACAGCCACAGATCAAGCCTTCCACGTCGAAGGATATGAGAAAATCGACTTTAGTTTACTTTATGTGAATGGTGCCTTTCAGCAAGAAAATCCAGAGATTGCTGTCAGTTATCAGCAATTTGGCCGTTGTTTAATGGTGGTAGATGCTAAAGTATATGCACTGTATGGCACCCAGATGCGGGATTATTTCCAGCACTATGATATCGATTTGACAGTTTTTCCGGTCACTATCAAAGAAACTGATAAAACTCTCCAGACGGTAGAAAGCATCATTGATGCCTTTGTTGATTTTGGGCTAGTTCGCAAAGAGCCAGTTCTGGTAGTGGGTGGTGGTCTAACCACTGATGTTGCTGGTTTTGCTTGTTCTTCTTATCGTCGCCGTACCAACTATATTAGAGTGCCCACGACTTTGATTGGTTTAATCGATGCTAGTGTGGCAATCAAGGTTGCTGTCAACCATGGCAAGCTAAAAAATCGTCTGGGGGCGTATCATGCTTCCCAAAAAGTTATTTTGGATTTTTCCTTTCTAAAAACTCTGCCGATCGATCAAATTCGTAACGGGATGGCGGAGTTGATTAAGATTGCGGTAGTTGGCAACAAAGAAATATTTGAGTTGTTAGAAAACCATGGCGAAGCGTTGTTGCAAAGCCACTTTGGGTATTTAGATGGCACGACTCAACTACGGCAAGTAGCGCACCAACTGACTTATAATGCCATCCAATCGATGTTGGCTTTGGAAGTACCCAACCTCCACGAACTAGATTTGGATCGGGTAATTGCCTATGGCCATACCTGGAGTCCTACCCTAGAGCTGACCCCCGACATCCCAATGTTCCACGGCCATAGCGTCAGCATTGACATGGCTTTTTCAGCTACCGTTGCCCAACAACGTGGCTATATTACAGTGCTCGATCGCGATCGCATTATTGGCTTGATGAGTCGTTTGGGCTTAGCGATCGATAGCCCCTACCTCACTCCCGAATTGTTGTGGAAAGCAACTACCTCGATTAGTCGCACTCGCGATGGCCAGCAAAGAGCGGCAGCTCCCTGTCCGATTGGTGAATGCTTTTTCATGAATGACTTAACTCGGACTGAATTAGATGAGGCTTTAGCTGTTCATCGTCGTATTTGTCAGGTCTATCCGCGCCAGGGTGATGGCCAAGATATGTATACTTCCGGCAAAGATAGCAGCCCCGTTGCTGTCGGGGTATAAAGGATGAGACCAGTCACCCCCGTAGGGATTTTGGCCGCCCAGCTAGAATCCCTTGTCCAGAAAATGGCCTTGATGCCGGCGATCGATCCCACTTTTCGAGATGAACTACAACAAACTTATGAATTAGCGAATGGTCTTGATCCTTATCTAGATAGTTGCACTACGCCAGAATCTCCCGCCTTAGCCGCCTTGGTACAACAGACCCAAGCAGAGGATTGGAGTAAAAGATTTTCTGATGGTGAGACGGTGCGCCAGTTAGAGCAAGAAATGCTCTCTGGTCATGTGGAAGGGCAAGCGCTCAAGTTCTTAGTGCGTCTCACTAAAGCGCGGCGGGCACTAGAGATTGGGATGTTCACTGGTTATTCAGCGCTGGCCATGGCCGAGGCACTGCCTGCTGATGGGGTAGTAGTAGCCTGTGAAGTTGATCCCTACGTGGCGGAATTTGCGCAGCAGCGGTTTAAAGAATCGCCTGCTGGTCGTAAAATTTCGGTGCGGGTGGCTCCAGCCGCAGAGACTATGCAACAATTAGCCGCTCAAGGTGAAGTGTTCGATATAGTTTTTATCGATGCCGATAAAGCGGGGTATTTAGATTACTTGAATTTATTACTGACCACTACGCTGTTGGCTCCTGGTGGTTTGATTTGTGTGGACAATACCTTGATGCAGGGACAGCCTTACTTATCAAATATTTCCACCCCCAACGGGCTGGCGGTCGCTAAGTTTAATCAAGCAGTTGCGGCGGACGATCGGATAGAGCAAGTGTTGCTACCACTACGTGATGGGCTGACGTTGATTCGGCGGGTTGGCGAATCATTATGATGGAAACACTGGCGGCTATGCCATCTAATTCAGTACAGCCAAAGGTAGGATTACTCGCGCGCGTCAAGACGGTAGCCACCCTTTTGCTGTTGCTATTTGTAATGCCCCTTAATCTGATCTGGACGGTGATCGCCTTGCTGCGAGTAGCTATCCTGGAGCCTTTTCAGTCTCGAACGGTGGCTAGCCACCCCCAAATAATCTTGATTAGTGGTGGCAAAATGACGAAGGCGCTCCAGCTAGCCCGATCGTTTCATCGGGCTGGCCACCGGGTGATTTTGCTGGAAACCCACAAGTATTGGTTGACGGGTCATCGTTATTCTCGAGCAGTAGCTGAGTTTTATACTGTGCCCGATCCGCAAACTGCGGAATATGCTCCGGCCTTGCTGTCGATCGTGCAACAGGAAAAAGTCGATGTGTATGTGCCAGTTTGTAGCCCGGTAGCTAGTTATTACGATGCCGCAGTGCAAGAAACACTGGCGGCGCATTGCACCGTGATGCATGTTGACCTAGCCATGCTCGAACTGCTAGATGACAAATACAAATTTGCTACTGCTGCTCGGGCGTTGGGGTTGCTAGCACCCAAATCTTACCAAATCACCGATCCGCAGCAAGTGATTGATTTTGATTTTAGTAATGCCCAACGGCCATATATTATCAAAAGTATTCTTTACGACTCGGTGCGGCGCTTGGATTTAACTAAGTTGCCCTGCGCTACCCCCGCTGAAACCGCCGCTTTTGTGAAATCTTTGCCCATCTCCCCGAGTCGGCCTTGGATTATGCAGGAATATATTCCAGGGCAAGAATATTGTACGCACAGTACTGTCCGAAATGGTCATTTACAACTACACTGCTGCTGTGAATCTTCCGCCTTTCAGGTGAATTATGAGCAGATCGATCGACCAGATATTGAAAATTGGATTCGTACTTTTGCGGGTAGTCTAAAACTGACTGGCCAAGTCTCGTTGGACTTTATTCAAGCAGCGGATGATGGCCAAATCTATGCGATCGAATGCAATCCGCGCACTCATTCGGCGATCACCATGTTTTATAACCATCCAGATGTCGCTCAGGCTTATTTAAATCCAGCACCCCTAGTCCAAACCGTGCAGCCGCTCAGTAACAGTCGCCCGACCTACTGGCTATATCATGAAGTCTGGCGGTTGCTGACGCATCTATGGTCACCAACTCAGACTGGGCAGCGCCTCCAAATTATTGCCCAGGGTCAAGATGCCATTTTTGACTGGGACGATCCACTCCCATTTTTCTTGGTGCACCATTGGCAAATTCCCTTGTTACTCTGGGGTAATTTGCGTCAGCCCAAAGAATGGATTCGGATTGATTTCAATATCGGTAAATTGGTGGAAGTCGGCGGAGATTAATCATGAAATTATTGAGAGTTCTACATTTGGTGGGTTCGGCGGTGAGTGAGTTTTACTGTGAACTGTCCCGTCTTTATGCCCAAGACTGTCTGAAAAATACTGCCGATCCAGCACGATATGAGTTTTATATTGCTTATATTTCACCCGATCGACAATGGCGGTTCCCGGCTGATTTGAGTTCTGAATCGATTGCCTCTGCTCCTTCTCTATCTTTGGCTGAGGCTTTGCCAGTACTGGCAAAGCTCCAGATTGATGTGATGGTGCCGCAGATGTTTTGTGTGCCGGGCATGACCCAATATCGATCTTTATTTGATTTGCTCAAAATTCCGTATGTGGGTAATACGGCCGACTTGATGGCTTTAGCGGCAGACAAAGCAAAGACCAAGGCGGTGGTAGCTGCTGCTGGGGTAACGGTGCCCATTGGTGAAGTTCTCCAGACTGGAGAGCAGCCCTCGATCGATTTCCCCTGCGTAGTTAAACCCATGAACGGTGATAATTCGATCGGAGTAACCCTGGTGAAAGAGGCGAAAGACTATGTAGAAGCCTGCCAATTAGCTGCGACTGATGGCGACCAAATATTAGTAGAAAGATTTATTGAGTTGGGTCGAGAAGTGCGCTGCGGTGTGATTGTACAAGATGGTCAGCTATTGTGTTTACCATTAGAAGAGTATGCCCTAGACCCCGATATCCGGCCAATCCGTAGCTATGTAGACAAACTTAAACAAAATGATCAAGACGAATTAGATTTTGCAGCTAAAGATATTACTAAGTCTTGGATTGTTGATGTTAGTGATCCAATTACGGAAAAAGTCTGGGTAATGGCTAAAAAATGCCATATTGCTCTAGGCTGTCGCCACTATAGTTTATTTGATTTTCGGATTGATCCGCACGGCAATCCATACTTTTTGGAAGCAGGATTATATTGTTCTTTTGCTGAAAGCAGTGTCTTGTCAGCAATGACTGAAGCATCCGGTATTCCTCTGAGCACATTTTTTCACAGTATGTTGCAGAGTGCTTTGTCAAAATAAACTATGTTATCTTTGCGAACTATCTTGATCGGCTAGTTGCTACTCCTCTGACTTGGGTCGGGCAAAAAGTCCGGTGTATGGCTCCATCGGAAATGCTTGATCGGGATAAGTGAGCAAATCTCGATCGCACACTGCAAACAATTCTGCCTCGGTTTGAGCTTTGCGCATATCTCGTAAGAATATCCCGGCGGCATCTACTCCCTGTCCAATGTAGTTTAGGTACATTTTAAGATGGCTGAGTCGTGCTCGATCGGGTACTAATTTTTTCACCTGCATCCGATACAGTCGATCGATATATTCCCTGACCTGCCCTAGCGTGACGATCGATAACTCTTGCCCAGCTAAGGCTTCCCGAATTTGTCGGAAAATCCAAGGATTGCGAATCGCCGCTCTGCCCACCATGATTCCTGCTGCTTGGGTTTGAGCTAATACCTGGATAGCGACAGCTGCTGAGCTAATATTCCCATTGGCTAATACCGGACACCGCAGGCGTTTTACTGCCTGGGCAATCAAGCCGTAATGCACAGTTCCATGATACATTTCCTTGACAGTACGACCATGCAAACTCAGCAGATCGATATTGTGTTTATCAATTAAATCCAGCACTCGATCGAACTGGGCAGTATCCTCGAAGCCAATCCGCATTTTCACTGTCAGCCGACCAGTCACTGCCGCTCGTAACTCTCCTAGAATCCGATCGATCTTATCGGGGTCGCGTAATAGCCCACCACCCACATTCTTGCGATAAATGCGCGGGGCAGGGCAGCCCATGTTCAGATCAATACCCGCGACTGGATAGTGACTCAATAGTTTTGCTGTCCGCACTAAATCGGGGATACTTTCGCCAATCATCTGGGCAAATACCGGACGGTTTGTAGTATTTTCGGTGATCGATCGCAGGATCTGTTTATCGATGCCGGAACTCTCATGCACCCGAAAATACTCGGTAAAAAAGTAATCGGGACAGCCATAGTCAGCAATCGCGTTCATAAAGAAAACATCGGTCACATCTTGCATCGGAGCTAACGCAGTCAGTGGTGCGGTTGATTCTAGAGTGTTTATAGTCACAAAGTCTGAAGATGTCATAGAGAGATATGAAGAGTCAAGAATTAATTGGATCTGCGGGTAAATCTGCTAACATCTCGATCGCTTGTTCACACCAAGTTAACCAACCCGTTTCAAACTGAATACCATTCAGCAAAGTCAGATAACGCAATCGATCGCTGGGAGCATTACATAATTCTGGGTTCTTAAAAAACTGGGCTTCAATCTGATGATAGGCATCTAAGTTAGCTTGATGTTGCGACTGGTGGTGCTCAAGTTCTTGGCGCAAGGTCATGCGATCGCTCACATGTCCCGCAAATAACTTTACTAATAAATCATCACGCATAGGGCTGACACTACAAGGTGTGCGAATCCATTCTTGTAAATATGCCTTACCCGCATCGGTAATTGCCAACATCCGTTTATCCGGTCGCCCAGATTGTGGTACCACCTCGGCACTGAGATAGCCTTGTTCCTCTAACTTCGTCACTTCACGATAAATTTGCTGTTGGGTTGCTTGCCAAAAGAAGCCTACCGAGCCAGAAAATTGCTTCGATAGGTCATAGCCACTGTAGCAGCCGTTGCTCAGTGTCGCCAAGAGCGCGTGGGAGAGCGCCATAAAAAACTACCTTAGATTAATAACTTGACATACTCACTTTGTTGAGTATACAGTATTTTACATACTAACTTTGTTGAATACTAGCATTAGTGAGTATGAATACAGCATTTCATCATTTATTTTGGAGAGCATCATGGCATCAGTAATAGCAGGGCGCTTTATGGCCCAAACAGATGAATCTTTAGTTGTGTTTTTAATTGGAATGCGGATTAATAACTATTGGGCGTTATCGAAATGGCTACCAACGGCTATGGCTATGGGTCCAATGTTGAGTTCGCTGCACAAGCATCCCGAAAAAGGATTTTTAGGTGCAGAGCGGTTTCTTTACCCCAATGGCATAGGATTGATTCAGTATTGGCGATCACAAGCAGATTTGCTGAAGTTTGCCCGTCAGCCCAGCGATGTGCATTTGAAGGCTTGGCAACGTTTTAATAGTGCGATCGGATCAGATGGCAGTGTCGGAATTTGGCATGAAACGTACCAAGTAAATCCGGAGCAGACAAAATCGATTTATGTGAATATGCCAGTGTTTGGCTTAGCGGCAGCGACTAATCACGTTCCGCTGGGGAGTAGTCACTAAAATGAGATTTAGTAAAATATGAGCTGCCGCCATGCCACGATTTAAATCATCTAAGGCTGGCCAAGATAGTCTTTTTTACCGATTTCTACACCGCAATGCCGGAGAATGGCATAAGCAGTGGTGACGTGGAAATAGACGTTGGGCAACACGAAGTAGAGCAGATATGGCAATCCCTCGAAGTTCATGGTCTCCTTACCCACCGGTAGGGTGATCGATCGAGCTTCCGAACCATCAATCTGAGCAGGGGTGAACTCGCCCAGGTAAGCTGCAACTGTTTTCAACCTGGCAATCAGTTCGGCAAAGGTGGTTTCATTGTCTTCGATCGCTGGTGCGTCTAGTCCAGCCAACCTCGCGACCCCTCTTCTAGCAATATCCGAGGCAATTTGCACCTGTTTGGTCAAGGGCAGCATATCCGGAGACAAGCGGCTGTTGAGCAATACTGTCGGATCGATTTTTTTAGATTCAGCATGGGCAGCACCTTTTTCCAGGATCGATGCGAGATTATTTAAAGAGCGGATCAGTGATGGCACTGAAGCTTGATACATGGAAATTGTCATGGATATTTCCTGAAATAGCAGTGTCAGAGACATTATCCTCTGTTTTATGCTCGCCTCGCCGATGCTAGGTCATTGGTTATTCTGCGATCGATTGCAATTTATTCACATTGGCTGATCGACTGGGAATATCGATACTGGCGGCAAAGTAGTCTGGGCCAGTTTGATAAAATACAATACGTTTGTCCTTGCTTTGCGAATGAATATTGATCACTCGATCGATCCCCGTCACTAACTCTTGATAATTGCCACCGTTTACATCAGCAATCGCGATTGATTTCTGATCTTTGTTGTCCAACTTTTTATCACTATTAGTATCAGCTTTCACTACTTGATATAAAACAGCCTTAACATTTTTGACAATAGTTTTTTGATTACTGCCAGTGCCTTCCGTTCCAGCTTCTCCTAGCTGTTGGGCGGCCAAAATAGTCGATCGATTATCAGGAAAAAGTTTCCGTGATGATAGATCCTGACGATTCACAAAAATATAGTTATTGACTAATGAATAATCACCTTTTTTAGATGAATAATCTCCATATTCGCTACTAGAAAAGTTCATGATTCGACCCTTACCGGAATAGTCGGTATAGACTGGCGCGACGAGGTAATCTGTCCCCTTCGTCAAGGAAAATTCTCCCATTACATATTTTGTTTTCTCGGCTGTCTCATCTTTAGTCCCAGGATTTGGAGGGGTCAAGCTGGGCATACTTGGTTTGCGGATATCACAGCCAGCCACTAACATTAAGCTCAGTGCCAACAGCCCCAGGCTACATTTTGTTCCGTTCATCTTTCCTCACTTTATTTATTTGTGTTGTTGAATAATTCCACCTGAGTTTTTAACTACAGTCGCCAGCTAGCAGTTTCAGGATTTGCGATCGATCAACTTTTTCTTGGCTATTTCTGGGTAGCTCTGACACTGCTAGCCAGGTCTTAGGCAGCTTAAAACTACTCAGCTGATCTTGGATCGCTGCTTGAATATTACTGGCCTCGACATCCCCCACATAGATTGCCACCACCCGTTCGCCCCATTCTTGGTCTGGAGCACCCAGAACATAAACATCGGTTACCAAGCCAGTCGATCGAATGATTGCTTCCACTTCTGCCGGAAAAACCTTCTCGCCACCGGTAATAATCTTGTGGCTATCCCGCCCCAAAATTTGTAAATATCCTTGCTGATCAAGCATCCCTAAATCGTCAGTCAACCAATAACCTGCTGTATCGATCTGCGGATAATAGCCCAACATCACTGCCTTCGATCGCACAGTAATACGGCCATCAAATTGAATTTGCAACTGGACATGGGGCAAGACCTGGCCACTGTCATTCACTCCCGCTAAAAAATCTTGGGGTTTCAGCGCCGCCACCATCGCCGCTGTTTCGGTCATGCCGTAACTCAGTGACAGGGGAATTTGGGCTTGTCGAGATCGATCGAGTAAATCTGGCCACACTGACGCGCCCCCAACTAACACTGCTCGAAATTGACGGAGCCATTCGGCCTTGGCTGGTAGCAACCGCTGGAGCTGAGTGGGTACCAACGAAATAAAAAAATGGGGTGGCGGCGACTGACTAAAACGCTGTGGCTTAGTCGATAGCAATAGCTGGCCACCCGTAATTAGCGATCGCCAGAGCTGCATTAAACCACTCACATGATGGAGAGGCAAGGTGCAATAAGAATTAATCGCCTCCACCTGATAAAACTCCTGAAAGCCATGCACCGCTGCTGTTAAAGTGGCGGGGGTATGGATGGCAAATTTCAGTTGGCCAGAGGTGCCACCTGTGGGAATCATAATTTGGCCTCGATGCTGCTCACGATCGACTGTAGCCATGATGGTTTGAACTTGCTGCCATTCCGCAATTCCCCAATCCGGACTGGCCAAAAAGATGGGGATACCAGTAATTATTCCGGTCAAAAAATCGGTGATGAATTCATCAGCATCATGCGTGGCAATTACTAAATGTGATCGATCAGAATAATCCTGCTGTTTTTGAGCTAATAGAGGTAATAGATGTGACCTGTCGATCGCCAACCAATTCTGAACTTGCTGTTTTAAATCCATGGCTAAACTGAATTTACAATTAAAATTGTTGATAAGATGACAGACATTATTGCTTCACCCCACAGCAGCCATACATTTTGGCGGTGTCGTTTGCTCAGACTTTCCAAGAATTAACTGCAATAATTCCAATCAAAGAAAAGCAGACGACAATCATAGTCCAGAACCATCCTTCTTGGATGGCTCCCGACTCCACTGCAAAATAAATCGCCATTGGCATCGTTTGTGTTTGTCCAGGGATATTCCCAGCCAGCATGAGGGTCGCGCCAAACTCACCTAAGGCCCGCGCGAATGTTAATACCACACCCGCTAGAATTCCAGGCAGGGCTAAAGGCAAAGCAATATACCAAAACACTGCTGTTTCTGATGCGCCCTCCAGCTTGGCAGCATCTAACAGCAAAGTATCGATCTGCTCAAAGGCTCCCAAGGCAGCACGATACATGAGTGGAAATGAGACGATGATGGCGGCTAAAACTGCGGCATACCATGTAAACACTAATCTCAGATGCCCTTGAGCCAGAATCCGTCCCAAAATACCATTTTTACCCAGTAAAATTAGCAGCACAAAACCGACCACTGTTGGTGGCAAAACTAGTGGTGCAATCAAAAACCCTTCAATGATCGATCGACCTTGGCCGCGATAAAGATACATCTTGTAAGCAACGGTCGTTCCCAAGCCAAAGGTGATAGCTGTTGCCAGTAGCGATACTTTTAGAGAAATCCACAATGGGGAAAGATCAGGTATCAACATTTAACTAGGGTTAAGAATTAGCAATACCAAACCCATATTTTTTAAATATAGTTTTTGCCGAGTCACTTTGTAAGAATTTCATATACCGTTGGGATTCTTCCAGAAATTTACTAGACTGCAAAACGGCGATCGGATAATGAATTGGAGAATGCAGTTGTTCATCGATAGTGGCAATGACAGCGACCTGCTCGGAGTCTTTAGCGTCAGTGATATAGACAATCCCGGCATCCACATTACCCGTCTCTACGGCAGTTAGAACAGATTTGACATTATTACCAAACACAAATTTAGATTGTATCTGCTCTAAAATTCCTAAATTCTTTAAAACTTCCGTTGCATATTGCCCTACTGGAACAGTACGGGGTTCTCCAATGGAGATTCGCTGAACTGCTGGTTTAATGAGTTGTTTAATGTCAGCTAAAGATCCAGATTTTTGCTTAGGAGTGATCAGAACTAACTGATTTGTCAACAAGTTCTGGGGACTGCCCGCCGCCAATAACCCTTTTTTTTGCAGGGCATTCATTTGCTTATCAGCCGCTGAAATAAATATATCCACAGGTGCACCTTGCTCAATTTGTTGTTGCAAGGGACCGGAGGCCGCAAAGTTGTAGTTAATCGTCTGACTAGGGTTTGCTTTGGTATAAAGTGGCGTAATTTCTTGCAAAGCTTTCTGGAGACTTGCGGCGGCAGCGACTAATAACACAAAAGGTTGAGCATGAGAATTCTGGACTTTTTGCGGGGTAATTGGGATAAATTGGGCGCAAGCCACTAGGAATATCCCCACCAAAAAGTTTACCAGTCCAACTCGCCAATAATTCAAATTTATACGCATACATTCAAAAGATTTTTAAGGTATTTTCAATGACCACCAACCCCTAAATACAATTCACCAATTTTGGGATCGTTGAGCAAGTCAGCACCACGCCCTTCAAACTTATCTTTACCCGTATCTAAGACATAACCCCGATCGGCCATCGCCAACGCCCTTTTAGCATTTTGCTCCACCAGTACGATCGAAGTACCGTTTTTATTGATCTCCTTGATTTGCTCAAACACATTGCTCACCAACACTGGCGATAGAGCAGCAGAAGGCTCATCTAGTAGCATCATCGTCGGCTGTAACATCAACGCCTTACCCATGGCCAACATTTGGCGCTCGCCACCAGATAAAGTACCTGCAGCCTGGGTGCGGCGCTCTGCCAAGCGGGGAAACATGGTGAAAACCATCTGCTTCAGAGGTTTGAGATCTACCTTGCGGGTAAATGCGCCCATTTCTAAATTCTCTTCGACTGAGAGCGATCGAAAGACATTGGAAATTTGCGGTACATAGCACAAGCCTTTTTTCACAATTCGGTCTGGTGATAACCCCCCAATCTGTTCGCCCTTAAACAAGATCTGACCAGTATGCGGTGTCAATAAACCACAAATTGCCTTAGCCAAAGTAGATTTGCCGGCACCATTGGGTCCAATCACTGCTACCAACTCACCAGGATAGACTTTGAAGTTAATGCCTTGGAGGATATCTAGATCTTTGATGTAGCCAGCGCGAACATCTTGGACTTGTAGAATCGGTGAATCGGCCATTGGTTTGCGATTGACAGGAACCACCCCATCATAGGCTAGATATGATGTTGAGACAATCGGTCTCTACCTTTTCATTACTGCTAAGGCTGCACCAACCAAGCTTTGATACCCTGTTCTTGCATTCGTTTCATTACTCCAGAAGCTGCTGCCTGGTTTGCAAAATTGCCCAAAAATACTCGATCGCCTTGCATTGTAGCCTGGGGTACCAAAGACTGAATTTTGGCCAAACTGCGGGGACTCACAGACTTGGCAAACACCGCATAACTATTGGTCGGAGATGCTGTCGCAGTGGGGGGCTGGTAATAAAATTGATCCGCCATTGGGTTTACTGCTGGCGACTGCTGACTAGACAGTTGTTGAATGCTAGGCGGTAAAAGATTGCGAATTAAGCCATCGGCTAGACGACTAGTCGGGGCGGCGGTTGCGACGCTGGGAGCGGCCAAGGCTGGCTGGGGCAGTGCGGCTCCGATGGCTGGTGAAGAATTCGGAGCAATAGTTGTAGGGGAATTTTGGTTCGCCGTTTTGGCAATCTCCGTGCCAGGGACAGTCAGACTATTAATGTTGCTCAAACTCAGGTCGCTGAATTCGCCCATCGCCAGATCCGGCCCCTGGAGAACTTCACCTGGGGGTACGACCGGCAACACTGGTGTGGTGGTTAGCTGTGCAATTACGGGCACATTTTTGAGCAATGCTGGATGCATGTTGACATAAGACATGCCACCGACGGCGGCGATCGCCACCAGCGAAGACCCGATCGCCAGCGGCATTTTCCATTTAGGAATTTGTATCTTGGTGAGTGCGGGCGTTGAACCAAAACTGCGGATGAGATCCTGTGAAGCTGATGAATATTCATCGCGAGGTGTGATTGACCCCGGTGTCCTTAAGCTCAAATTCAGATTGTCACTTACTGGCGCTGGACTCCTGAGCACCATCTCCCCAGCGGGTATTTCATTATCTAAAGGGGTAGACTGGATGGAATTAGATGGCTCGCTGGCTTCTTTCCCGTAGACAACAAAAGACTGAGACGGCGGAATCACTTCATAATCTTCTTCCTCTTCGTCGGTCATATTTACCATCCCCGCAGTAGTAAAAGCTCTGTTCAAAGGACCCATGCCCCCGGGTCTTTCAATCAACTCTGCCGATTCAAAGGTTTTGACTGCATCCAATTCACCTTTTTTATACCGCCGGTACCTGCCCAGCTCATTTTCTGGGTTCAATTCCAACATGCTGAGAGCTTGCTGTAAGTGTGGTAAAAGGTTTTTCCGATCGGTAGTAGACATTGCAGAGACTCGTGACTGTTTTTAAAATTTTAAGTAGCTACTTTATGGTTATTCTAGACTCTTTTGGGTGAAGTGCCTCGTCCGTCGATCGGAGAATTGGTACCGCCAATGCCATCGGTACTTTTGACTCGACATTTTGATTGATAATGATTCATCAAAAACCGCTCCCTGTTAGCCACAGACTACGAAAATATTTATGTTCTGAACTTTGTAAATTTTTGCAAGCTGTCTGACCATCTCTGATGGCGGCACCATCATCGCTGATTAATTGCACTCGATATTCATGTAGAGATGTTACCGGATCGTCCGGATACAATACAATTCCCTCTGGCCGAAAATCGGTTGGTAAGGTTACATCTAGAAGCTGTGGCGAGCTACCCCGATCACCAGACCACAGATACAGGGCAAAGTTGTCGCTACCATCAAAGGAACCAGCGACGATTAGATACTGTTGCAGCTGTGGCCAATACTCCATACTGCGTAAACCCAAGCCGCCTAGATTTAGTTCGATCGGCTTCCCAAATTTGGCGCGGGCAGAGGGATCTAGCACCAAATCTTGGGGATTTTTGAGTTTCAGGACGATCGCCTGACCATTCGGGATCGGATTGCGAAAACCAATCAGCATTTCCTGTTTAGGGGTGGTAGCTAACGCCTCAATATTGAGACCACCTAGCTCTTTTGGTGCAGTTTGAGCCGCTGCTTGCCAGTCGTATTTTTGCAAGCGCTCATCGACGATCAGATCAGCCACAAGCTGGGTATAAGAATGGCCAACTTGCTTTAGCTGCCCCAACTCTGGGCTGAACTTGGTAGCAAAAAACTGGTGGCGTTTGGGGCGGGCTGCCCCTTGGCGATTAGCGCCATGGGAAGTAATCCAAAAAATCAGGCCGTTTAAGGAGGTGGAGCCTTCTATATCCACTTCCTTGCCATCGTTGGGCAGGAAGTAATCATTGATATCAAAGACTTGGACGGGGGAACCATCGGTGTTCGATCGATAGATACTAATGACATTTTGCTCATCGTCGGCCACCACAAAATGTTGATGATCGATCGCTAAGGAACCCGAAGAATCACAGCGACCAAAGTGTTTGAATTCTGCCCCGACTGTGAATTTAAATTTGGCCATTTTCTTTGCACCTTAAAATTTGATCATAGCCTATCCCAAATTCAAGCCCAACTGCTCCGTCTCCGGGGTTTGCCAAGGCAAATCATGTACTGCTAAACCCTGTTCTTGAAAGATCTGCCGCACATAACGGGCATTGCTGGGTGAGTGCTCTTCGATCGGACAATGCACGAAAAAGTAAGTATCCATGTCAGCTGGCCATTCCTTTAACCGGTCTGCCCAAGCCCTCAGAAATGGCTCGTTAACTTCCTGGCGAGGATGAGAGATATAGCGAATCATGCTAGTGGGTGTAGTAAGCAGCGGTACCTGGGGTTTTTTACAAATAAAGGGCAGCTCCGCATCGGCGGCTGTCTGATAAATAGCCTGGGTATCCAGAGTTACCTGGTTGATGCCCAAACCTGCGAGCATTTTCTGTAACTCAGCACTAGCTGCGGGTTGAAACCATTCCAAATTTCGGACTTCCAGTGTCAAGGGTACGCCCACTTTCACCAAGTTAGTCCAGAACTTGCTCAAATCTGGCATCTTTTTGGGCTGATAGCCCGGCGGCAACTGCACGAACACCATGCCCAGCTTCTCTACCAAAAATTCATCGACTAGTTCCAGAAAGTCGATCGCTTTTGGTAATTGAGGGACCAGCAGACCACTATGAGTAAAATCTCGCGGCAGTTTCAGGCAAAAGCGAAAGTCATCCGGGGTTTCAGCTTGCCACTTCTCTAGAGTTTTGATCGGAGGCACGGCATAAAAGGTAGTATTTCCTTCGACAGCCGGAAAGTATTTACTGTAGAGGCTGAGGTAGTCTTTCGACCTAGTCCCGGCTGGATAAAGATCCCCTGTCCAACCAGGAAATGACCAGACTGCACAGCCCAGATGAATTTTCATTGAATTGCCATTATGTTTACTTAAGTTGTTAGGAACTTATCATAACGCTTGCTCACCTCCGTCCAGTTCACCACATTCCACCAAGCCTTCAGGTAATCTGGCCGTTTGTTTTGGTAAGTTAAGTAGTAAGCATGTTCCCACAGGTCATTCCCCAGCACTGGCAGCATCCCAGACATTAAGGGGCTATCTTGATTGGGAGTCGTGACGATCTGGAGTTTGCTATTTTTCAAGGCTAGCCAGACCCAACCACTGCCAAAGTGTTTGGTACCAGCTGCTTCAAACTGGGTTTTAAACTTATCGAAACTACCAAAACTGCTATCGATCGCTGCCGCCAGTTTGCCCGTTGGTTTCTTTTCACCATTGGGTTCCATGATTTTCCAATACATGGTGTGGTTAATATGACCACCACCATTATTTTTGACGGCCTTTTGAATATCGGCGGGGAGCTTCCTCAGGTTTTCTACCAAATATTCCACTGATTTACCTTGGAGGTTGGGATATTTGGCCACAGCGGCATTGAGATTTTTGATGTAGCCAGCATGATGCTTATCATGATGTAAACGCATGGTTCGAGCATCAATATGTGGTTCTAGAGCTTTGTAAGCGTAAGTTAGTGGAGGTAATGTAAATTCACCCTTTTCTAGTTTTGCTTGAAGATCTTCTTTTGCTGGAGTATCAGCCGCTGCTGACTTGTTGAAAGGAATGGAGCTACCGACCGACAAACCTGCGGCACCCATACCCAATGTCTGTAAAAACTTCCGACGATACATTAAGACTCCCCTCAAATTTACACTTTTTAGACTGAGTTAGATGGGGCAATACCCAAAATCTAGTCTTTGCGGGATTGTATCAGCAGGATGATATAAAACTTTACAACATCCTACTTATGGCTGAGAATCACTTGGATTTATTACTTTAAATCGCTTAATTTAATGCGTGGATCAACAGCTTTGAGCAATAAATCTGCTAGTAAATTACCCACAATTAACATTACTGCTCCCATCATCAAGCTGGCCATTACCAAATAAATATCTTTGGCGGTCACTGCTTTGAGAATCAATTGCCCTAGACCTGGCCAGTTAAAGAAAAATTCGGCAATAAATGCCCCGCTTAATAAACTGGCAAATTCAAACCCCAGCAAGGTAATCAGCGGATTGATGGCGTTGCGTAGAGCATGGACATAAATCACCCGATTCTCGGGCAAGCCTTTGGCGCGGGCTGTCTGGATATAATCTTGGCGTAAGACATCGAGCATTTCGCCTCTGGCAATGCGCTGTAAGCCAGCAAAACTGGTAATGCTCAGGGCGATCGTCGGTAAAATTAGGTGCCAGCCAACATCGAGCTGTTGACCAAGCCAAGACATATCGTCATGGTAAATACTGGTACGCCCGCCGACAGGTAAGAAAGGTGATAGATATTGAGCCAAGATCACCAATAGTAATGCAATCACAAAACTGGGTACGCCTTGGCCAATATAGCTGATGACCCGCAAAAACCGATCGATCGCTTTATTCTGATGGACAGCACCGACTACTCCTAAGGGAATAGCGATTAGCCAAGTAAAGATAGTTGAAGTTATGGCTAACTCCAAAGTCGCGCTGAGACGCTGGCCAATTAACTCGGATACCGGGCGACCAAACAGAATACTACGACCGAAGTTACCACGAAAAACCACCTGACCCAGCCACTTCAAATATTGCGTAATGGCGGTGCGCAGGTCTTTTTTATCACTGAGGCCAAATTCTTCAGTGAGTTCTTTCAGTCGTTTCGCCGAAATTTTGGGATCTTGCCGAAAGGCATCAAGGGGATTGCCAGGAGACAACTGGACAATCAAAAAACTCAACATTGAGGCCAATAGCAAGGTCAGTGCTGCTTGGAAAAGACGTTTGAGGATATATAAAAAAGTTTCATTGTACTGGAGCTGACGTAGCCACAGTAGAGGTTTACGAGCTAGTGGAGCCACAGAAGACATGATACAACTTGGTTATAGGTAGCCATTAATATTCTACGACGGTCACGATCGGTACATTTGGTAACTTAGCACGGCCATCCAGATCTTTGAGTTCGATCGCAAAGGCAAATCCCACCAGCTGGCAGTCAATTTTATTGATCAACTCCCCGGTAGCGGCAGCTGTGCCCCCAGTGGCAATCAGATCATCCACAATCAGCACGCGGCTACCGGGCGGCAAAGCATCTTGATGAATTTCTAATCGATCGATCCCGTACTCCAGTTCATAATCAACACTATGCACAGCGGCGGGCAACTTCTTGGGCTTCCGCACCGGCACAAAACCTAAACCCAACTGATAAGCCAAGGGCGTGCCAATAATAAACCCCCGTGACTCGATGCCCACAATATAATCAGGCTTTAGCTCGGCACATTTAAGGCTCAAAATATCTACTAAACTACGCAGACCATCGGCATCACGCAGGAGCGTAGTAATATCTCGAAACAAAATACCTGGTAAAGGAAAATCTGGAATATCGCGAATTAAGGCTTTAATATCCATTACTGAGCAATTGAAATGACTGGTTGAAAGAACATATTGCCACAATCTTGCCGCAGGAATTTTTGTTAGGCACAAAAGCTCGACCAACAAGTCGGGTATCCTAAGATATATTAGAAGTTTTCTGTGTTTCTGCCAGCTTCGCTGCCACCTATGAATTCTACCGTTGCCATTGTTCCCGTTTCCACCAATCTGAATCCGTTTATCTTAAACAATCTCCCGGACATTCCACTAGAGACCACGGGTTGTCCGCGTCGCGCCAAGCTAGAAATTGATTTGTTGTTGTTGGCCTTAGAAGCTCTGGAGCTAGGTGGTGCTGAGCAAATGCTCGATATGGCCAGAGATCTAGAACTGGGCGGCATCATTAAAAACCGCACAGTTCTATGGCGGCTGCGAGCAACGAACCCACTGCGGCGAGCACACAGCCGCCAGATTTTAACTATCAACGAAGCGAAGGCGATGGTCATTGTCGGTTGCCAGTTAGCCCGGCGTTTAACCGTCAATATTCGGCAATTGCTCTTAGAGCATCAACAGCTCAGTGATAAGTGCTTGCCCCCAGAATGTAATTTTCGGCTATCAGAATATTTGGATTTATTCAGGGCGCATTTTCGCAGTCGGATGAATCCGCGTCGTTCTCTGGTGATTGCTTATGCCGATGATGAAAAACTCAACGAACTAGGCATTGATCTGCTCGGTAAGCTGCTATTTTGTACTGGCACGGCGGGGATGCAAAGATTTTGGATTAGTTTGTTTGATGGAGAGTTGAAGTAATGACAATCAGAAGACAGTACAGCCTACCTAATTGCTCACTGGTTTTGAATGGATTGGGTGACTTCAATCCGGCTTCTAATGCCAGCACTCGCCCCTTGATGTCTACTTTAGTTAATGCGGAATGTTACTTGGTTGGCCAAGAGCAGACTATTAATGGGGGCCTGGAATTTCTCAAACAGCTGATTTCTACGGTGAGTAATTATACCCAAAGATTTTTGAGTAGCTTTACTCATCCTCATTTAGTCGAAGATGGGGGCTTAATTCGTCTCGAAAAAGGTAATTTAGAACACCAGCATCGTCTGATTAGTAAGAATGATGGCAACACCACCGTCTGGGAATTGAGCACGGTGCAACTATTTGACTTAGCCGAGGCGATCGATCAGTTTTTAGCCGATAGTATGACATTGCCAGACTTAGTGGTGGCGCTCCGTCCCACACCAAAAGGCAGTAACAATCAGTTGACTAGTCAAGCGGCTCCGATTGGCCTGGGTCTCACTGGTTTGGCGGCTACGGCTTTGGTTTTCTACCTGTTGCCAGCTCCCAAAAATATAGCTCCTGTTGTCCCGCAGCCAGTTCCCCAGGAACAACCGCAATCCATTCCAACGCAATCGAGCCAATCGCCACCAATTCAACCAAAATCTATCCCAACGTTACCAAGCCAACCAAAATAGTTAAATAATGTTGCATTCTGCTGTTTGAAGCCTCGGTCTAGCAACTATGCTGAAAGATCAAGGCCAAGCATTTCAGTAGAGGAAGCACCAACATGATTGAAAAGATTGTCATCACCGTTGCCGGATTGGGTTTGTGTGAGCAAATGCTCAAAATGTTGCTCGAAGTTCCGGTGATGCAACAGGCCAAGATTACAGTGCTGCATGTGGTGCCGCCCCAAATCACTTCCGAGCTAATGGCCGAAAAACTGGAAAAAGGTGGCAAAATTTTGGCGCAAGCAATTGCCAGCCTCAATTTGCCGCCGGCTAAACTCAAGCCCTTGTTAGTGCAAGGCGAACCGAAGGATACAGTTTGTCAGGTGGCGATCGATGAACAGGCTGATCTGTTGATTATCGGTTCCCGGGGAATGTCGCGGCTAGAGTCCATATTGTCTAACTCAGTTAGTCAATATGTCTTTCAACTGGCCTCTTGTCCCATGTTGCTGGTGAAGGATGATGCTTACATTAAGCATATTAACCGGGTGATGGTAGCCTATGACGACTCGATATCAGCGAAAGCTTCACTTCAGATGGCTCTATCAATACTGCGGGATGTCAAAGGTAGTCAATTGATTCTGGCCAGAATTGCGGCGACCCAGAAATCAGCTAATGAGATGGTACCGGAGAAAGATCCAGTGTTGATGCCAGCGATTGCCGCTGCTAAAAAAATGCAGGTGGACTATAAATGTGTGGTCGCTGGTGGCAATCCGGGCAAGGGGATTTGTGCACTGGCTAATGAGTACAGCGCCGATCTTTTGCTATTAGGTTCGCCAGATCGGCGGCCATCGATCGCTAGAACGCTTCCAGATCTTGATCGACTATTGGGTAATTCAGTTTCAGACTACGTAAGGGTTCATGCCCCTTGCCCTATCCTACTCACCAGGTCTCCTGTCTAGCTAACCTCTACTGTTGCAGCGCTGCGCTCTACCCTAGTAGAGCGTCGGGCATATGCATTTTATTGATATGTTTTAGAGGGAAGTACGCGCATAATCATCGTCAAAGCGCACAATATCATCTTCACCCAAATATTCACCGTTTTGAACTTCAATCATAATTAACGGAATTACCCCAGGATTTTCTAGTCGATGACTAGTACAAGGGGGCACATAAGTAGATTGGTTGCTGTACAAGATTTTTTCTTCGCCATCACAAGTTACTTTGGCTGTCCCGGATACAACAATCCAGTGTTCACTGCGATGGTGGTGCATTTGGAGACTCAAACGGTGATTGGGCTTAACTTCAATACGTTTGATTTTATAGCCTTTGCCTTCTTCTAAGACAGTAAACGAACCCCAAGGTCTTAATTCGGTGGCGGCGACCGCGTTGAATTCAGATGTAGATATCGGCGTCTCAGTTTGAATTTCTAGCATGTTCAATACTCCAGGATTTTAACCACATTCTGAAAGTTTACCTACAAAAGTAAAGAATTTCCATCAGTACAATCGATTGCAATCAATCAAGCTTCATCTTGCTCAAGGAAAATATCGATCTTTTCTAACAAATCAGGAATACTATTTTGTGTAACATCCCATAAAATTTCTAAATAATATCTAACTTTAAATTATGTGGCGCATCATCAAAACCTTGCTCGTTACCCAGTATGCTTACATGCTGGAATATCGTGCCGAACTACTGTTGTGGGCACTAGCTGGTTCATTGCCGATTATTTTAATGGGCATTTGGAACCAAGCAGCGGCCAATGGACAATTTGAACTCAGTGCTATCGAGTTTATTCGCTACTTTTTAGCAGTGTTTATTGTGCGCCAAATGAGTGTGGTGTGGGTGATTTATGAATTTGAGCGAGAAGTGGTCGAAGGTCGGCTTTCTGCCCGGTTGTTACAGCCCTTAGATCCAGCTTGGCATCATCTCACTTCTCACGTTAGCGAAAGGCTGGCCCGGCTACCATTCCTGGTGGCGATGGTGGTGTTGGGCTTCGTACTTTATCCCCAAGCGATGTGGCTACCCAGCATTCTTCAAGTCTTACAGTTTTCGCTGGTAGTGATTTTAGCTTTTGGCTTGCGCTTTTTGATTCAATACACTTTTGCCCTCTGCGCTTTTTGGACAGAACGGGCAATGGCGATCGAACAACTCTGGTTTTTGTTTTATCTATTCTTATCAGGCATGATTGCTCCGATCGAACTATTTCCTACATCATTACAAGCCTTCATTCAATGGACTCCTTTTCCCTATATGATTTATTTTCCGGCAGCTATTTTGGTGGGGCTGCCGGTAAATATTGGCCAAGGATTGCTGGCAATCGGACTCTGGTCAGGAATCTTTTGGGTGTTGAATCGCTGGCTGTGGAAACAGGGATTAAAACAATATTCGGGGATGGGTGCTTAGGCAGCATGGCTACTAAACCAATAATTTACATCTAGCCAAATAGTGACTGTTTATATTGGCTCAAATTGCTGTTAATTTATCTGGTAATTTGGTGAACCCCAGGTGACTCTTAGAAACTATCTCAAAACCAATTTTTCAACAAATAATCAGCAATTTTAGCTGCAGCGCCAGCCCGACCCATCCGCGCCAAACCATTAGCATGAATGCACTTCAATCTCCCCACATCAGCCATTAATTCTAGTACTACTCGCCCTAGTGATTGAGGACTTTCTGGCAAAATTACCGACTCTCCTAGTAAGCAAGTTTGGCGCTTTGCGAACAGCGGTGTAAACTGTGGTCCGGCACCAGGCATAATAATCGCGGGTTTGCCCAAACCGACAAACTGCTCGGTGGCAGTACCGGCCATGGCGATCGCCACTTGCCCATAAGCTAGACAATCATTATATCGATCGATCCACAAATTCAGCGTGCAATTTTGCTTGACCCAGCCAGCAGTGTTTGGTTGCCATTGGTATTGATGTAATAGCTTCTCCAACTCGGTGATATCTAAAGATGGTGTAATGGCGGCCACCGTGCCGATAGTTGTATTTCCTGAATTGCTAGCGAGCAAACTATCCAAGCCCTGTAAAATCACCGCCCAATTTTGATAGGCTTCGGGCAGCCGCGATCCGGGAATTAGTGTTAGCCGGAGATCGGTTTGATCGGTTGGTTTCCAATTCGTTTCCAACCCATCCATCATTGGATTTCCCAGATCGAAAGCCGGAATCCCGAACTTTTTCAGGGCTTCGGTAGTAATTTGATCGCGCGGAAATACGGCCTGGCAATTGGGTCTACTTAGGAGCCAGCGCTCCCAAGGAAAATATACGCCGCCTAATCGGGACTCAATGCTGTGATCATCTAACAGTTGGCCATCAGGGCTACGCAGATAATATTCAGATTTCGCCGTCCCCACAAATGCGTAAGTTGCCCCACTCTGCCACGCAAACAGCAATGGTACCAGATCACCTACAGCCAAAATCTTTCCCCCAGTGGCGACCCAACGGCGCACCGCCCGCCACTGTTCTATCGTCAACTGCACTAGCCCGCCCTGGACATCCCGCCAGAGCTGCTGATTATCCATATTGACAAAGCCTCCTGAAGGCATGGACTTCACGATGCCCCCAATGGGAATGTTTAAGCGCTGATAGGCTTTACCCTCGCCCACCATCGGCAATGCTACCAGCTCTATCCGTGGCGATTGCTTTTGTAATTCTGTTAAAATTCTGACCGCAATGACATCTTCGCCATGACCATTGCTCAGACAAAGTAGTTTCATTGCTGTTCGCCGAGTAATTCGCTATAATCAGGGTACAGCATGGGGCTGTAAAGGTTTCGACGTGTTAGCGAAAGCTGCACTGTGATTCAGGTCGAGAGGGAGTCCACTCTCGTAAATATCGGCTCAAATAAACATAGATGCAAACAACATTGTACCTTTCGCTCGTAAAGCCGCTCCTGTAGCTGCTTAAAAACACTTAAGATTAATTTCTGAGTCCGAGCATTTATAGTATGACTCCGTTAAATACTATAGATAACCCCCAACGGATGCTCTATTTAGCCGTCTTTGGTAGGCTGCCTAGCTAAGATTCATCAAAGAATCCTGTGATCCGGGATAATGGATTTCTCCCGCCCCAAGGATTAGAAGGGCTAAACCTGTGAACGAGCGGAAAGTAAATACCTAAGGCGGACGGCAGTTCGACTCTGCCCAGCTCCACTACAATTTCTACCAGAACATTAGCGACCAGCAAAATTACTATATTTTGCTGGTCGCTGTTCTACAGACGCTTATTTATTGGTATTATTACGCCTGAAGCTGAGTTGTGCCATCGGTTGGCGAACGGGGAATGTAACACATGGGTAAGTCTATAGATTTCAACGGTCGCCCGATCCATTTTATTGGAGTAGGGGGAATTGGCATGTCGGCGTTGGCCTACGTGCTAGCTCGACGACAGTTACCAGTGTCTGGCTCCGACCTGCGACGTACTAATATTGTCGATCGACTAGAATCTGTCGGCGTTAAGGTTTTTATGGAGCAAACCGCTGCTAATATCGAATTTTTTGGTGACCAACTGCCCCAGATAATTTGTTCTACTGCCATTAACAAAAGCAACGCCGAGTTAGCCGCTGCGCTGGCCAAGGGCTGCGAAATCTGGCATCGATCGGACGTGCTAGCCGCGCTCATTGCAGAATCTAACAGTATTGCAGTAGCTGGTACCCATGGTAAGACCACTACAAGTAGCATGGTAGGCTGCATTTTGGTGGAAGCTGGACTCGACCCCACGATTATTGTGGGTGGGGAAGTCAGCACCTGGGATGGTAATGCCCGCACTGGTGCCACCGATTATTTAGTCGCAGAAGCTGATGAATCGGATGGTTCTTTAACCAAGCACAAACCGCAGATCGGGGTGATTACCAATATTGAACTAGATCATACCGACCATTATGGTAGTTTGGAAGCCGTGATTAAGACCTTCCAAACTTTTGCGAGTCAGTGTAAAACAGTAATTGGTTCGATCGATTGCCCGCTAGTGACTACCGAAATCAAACCGCAAATTAGCTATGGCCTGAACACGAGCAGCACAGCTGACTATACCGCCACCGACATTAAGTATCATGCCCACGGTACTACCACTCAAATCTATGAGCGGGGCACCTTACTAGGCACCTTAAAGTTGCAGGTATTGGGCGAACACAACCTCAGCAATGCTTTGGGAGCCGTAGCTGTCGCCCGCTTATTGAACGTAGAATTCGCTGTGATTGTAGAAGCCCTGAGTAAATTTACCGGTGCGAAACGACGTTTTGAACTCCGCGGCACCTATCAAAACATCAAGTTTATTGATGACTATGCCCACCATCCTAGTGAAATATTAGTAACTCTGGCTGCGGCCAAGCTGCAAATACAAGCACCCCAGCGCGTCATTGCAGCTTTTCAACCCCATCGCTACAGCCGCACTCTCACCTTCTTGCAAGAATTTGCAGAGTGCTTTACCGATGCTGATGTAGTGATTATCACTGATATCTATAGTGCTGGTGAACCAAATAATGGGCAAATTACTGGCGAACAAGTGGTCGCAGCCATCAAAAAATTCAATCCTAATGTTTACTACTGCGCGACATTGCCTGAAGTCACCCAGTTCATGCAGAACAATTTACAACCTGGCGATATGGCACTGTTCTTAGGCGCTGGCAATCTGAACCAGACCATTTCTGACGTGATGAAATTCTATCAATAATCAATCTTCCATGACTCTTCCGCATACTTTCGGTGCTAGTGTAGTGACTCCCCCCAATATCCGTCCTCAAGTCTCGTTGGCCAACTTTACTACCTGGAAAGTAGGTGGTTTAGCTGAGTGGCTGATTGAACCAGTCACCCTTTCCGAAGCGCAATTTGCCATTTCCTGGGCAAAAAATCAAGGTTTACCGATCACCTTTTTAGGCGCTGGCTCTAATTTGCTGATTAGCGATCAAGGCTTACCCGGATTGGTTATCGCCACCCGCCATTTGCGCTGGTTAGAAACCGAGTTTGATCTTGATACTCATCAGATTAAGGTGGGCGCTGGCAAAATGATTGGGAGTTTAGCTTGGCAAGCCGCTCGCAAGGGCTGGACTGGTTTGGAATGGGCCGCTGGTATACCTGGTACGGTGGGCGGCGCAGTTGTCATGAATGCTGGTGCCCACGGCAGCAGCACTCAAGAAGTCTTGGTGCGTACTCAACTTTTGACTAGTGCTGGCGAGATAGTAGACTTACTACCAGCAGCATTGGAATACAGCTATCGGCACTCTAATCTGCAAGATGGCGACCAACTGGTTATTTCTGCCACTTTACAGCTACAAGCGGCGGAGAACGCGGCAGCAGTAATTAGTAAAACCCAAAAAGACTTAGAACGGCGGCATACCAGCCAGCCTTACGACCAGCCTAGTTGCGGCAGTGTTTTCCGCAATCCGTTGCCCCAGTACTCGGCCAAGCTAATTGAAGATTTGGGACTGAAGGGTTACCGCATTGGTGGTGCCGAGGTATCCGAACTCCACGCTAACTTTATTTTGAATCGCGGCGGAGCCACTGCTGCTGATATTTTTAACTTGATTAATTATGTCCGCGATCGAGTGCGGGAGCATTGTGCAGTCGAGCTAGAAGCGGAAGTAAAAATGCTGGGTGAGTTTCCCGCACCTTAGGGGTACTCTAGGGTGGGGTCGAACTCCTGTAAGATCAATTAAAGATTTCAACTGAGTAGATATATGACACAAGGTAAAGGATTTGGTGGCGGCTTCGGTTTAGGCAAAATGAAAGAGTTAGCCGATGCCTTCAAAAAAGCACAACAGGTGCAAGAAGATGCTAAAAAGTTGCAAGAAGAACTAGAGCAGATGGAAATCTCTTCTGCTGATGGTTTGGTCGTAGTGACGCTCAGTGGTAACCAAGAGCCACGCAGCGTGGTTATTCAGCCCGATGCCATGAGTAAGAGCGCCGATGAACTTTCGGCGTTGGTAATGGCCGCAATGACCGATGCTTATGAACAATCTACCGAAACAATGCGGGAGCGGATGGAATCACTGACTGCTGGTTTGAATATTCCGGGCTTGTCTTAAGATACTGCTGGCATCGATAATTTGCTGATGATATGGTGGACGACTGGCTAATTCAAGGCTGGAACGTCCATCTTTGTTTTGAGAATTTTTTTGTTTGGAAAAACTGTTGGGAAAACATATGACAACTAAGCTACTGTTCGTCTGTTTGGGAAATATCTGTCGATCGCCTGCTGCTGAAAACATCATGAATTACTTGGTGCAAGAAGCTGACATGCCTGCTGGTAAGATTGTTTGTGATTCGGCTGGTACTAACAGCTACCACCTTGGGAATTCACCCGATCGACGAATGCAAGCGGCCGCTAAAGAAAAGGGCATTCCAATGGTGGGCGAGGCCAGAGCTTTTACAGCGGCGGATTTTGAAAATTTTGACCTGATTTTGGCGATGGATAAAGAAAATTATCGAGACATTCGATCGCTAGACCCCCAAGGGAAATACGCCGATAAAGTGCAAATGATGTGTACTTATGCCAGCCAACATTCCGATCAAGAGGTGCCCGATCCTTACTACGGTGGCGTTGACGGTTTTACCCATGTAATCGATCTATTGGTAGATGCCTGTGGTGGTTTATTGGCTACGATCAAAAAATAATTGCCAAAAAGCTTGGGATTCAGCAATAATCGTGTTAGGATTGTAAATCGTGAGTGACACGGGTCGATGGCCGAGTGGTTAAAGGCGGCAGACTGTAAATCTGCTCGGGTTCCCGTACGTTGGTTCAAATCCAACTCGGCCCATTCACGAAAGATAAATAGAACGTCTTAGGTTAACCTAAGACGTTCCTGTTTCGCCCTTGTAGCTCAGTGGTAGAGCACTTCATTGGTAATGAAGAGGTCATGAGTTCAAGCCTCATCGAGGGCTTAGTCCGTGGAAAGACTGCTATAGAAGCTTTTTGGGAAACAAACCGTTTCTTAGACAGCTTTGCAGTGCTGTAAATATGGATTTCAGCACCGCTGTTAAGGTTTGTTTGGGTAAGTGAGTTAGCCCCATTCTGACCCTAATGTACATAGAAAAAAAAGGCGCATCTCTGCGATTGAGATGGTGCCTTGAAGGGCATAGATTCAACTTAACTCTGGGCTTGAAAGATACCCCCAGATAATTAGTTGTGCGTCAAATAATTTAGGCTCATTCTTGGGCTTATACTGTTGTACTCTGGACAAGTATCTATGATTAGTGTGACGATTCCCCAAGGGGGAAGCTCCGCGATCGCCTAGTACGAGAGATAAATGACGAACGACCAAAAGAAACAATTAGAAACTCAACTTTGGAATATTGCTGACTCGCTGCGGGGCAAGATGAATGCCGATTAGTTTCGAGATTACTGCTTGGGGTTTATTTTCTATAAATACCTTTCGGAGCGTCAGCATCTGTTCGCCAACGGCATCTTAGCTGAGGATGGGATTGATTTTCTAGCAATCGATGAGTCGTCACCACATGGGCAAGAATATCTAGCGGCAGTCGCGGAGGAATCGATCTCGGAATTGGGTTATTTTCTCAAGCCGTCTGAGTTGTTTGGTTCCCTGGCTCAACGGGCGTTAGGCAATAAGGTGGAGACAGACAAAGGCGAGATTAGTGACGAGGACTTAGAACAGAGTTCGATCTTTATCTTGGGAGATTTGACAGAGGTTCTGAATAATATCGAACGCTCGACAATGGGCAATGAAAGCGAGGAGGATTTCGACCACTTATTTGAGGATCTGGATCTGACTTCGACGAAGCTGGGGCGGACTCCGAAGGCGAAAAATGCCCTAATTGCGAAGATTTTGGTGCATCTGAATAAGATCGACTTTCGCTTGGATGATTCGGAAAGCGATGTACTGGGGGATGCCTATGAGTATCTGATCGGGCAGTTTGCCAGCGGTGCGGGGAAGAAGGCGGGAGAATTTTACACGCCGCAGCAGGTTTCTAAGGTATTGGCGCAGATTGTCACCACAGGTAAGGATCGGCTGAAGTCGGTTTACGATCCAACTTGTGGATCGGGTTCGCTATTGCTACGAGTGGCGCGAGAAGTCGAGTCTGTCGGGGATTTCTACGGGCAGGAGATGAACCGCACGACCTACAACTTAGCGCGGATGAATATGATTTTGCATGGGGTGCATTATCGGAATTTCGATCTCAAGCAGGAGGATACCTTAGAGCATCCGCAGCATGAGGGGAAGCGGTTTGAAGCGGTGGTAGCCAATCCACCATTTTCGGCACAGTGGAGCGCAAATAAGCTGTTTGAGTCGGACGATCGGTTTAGTCAATATGGTCGATTAGCTCCAGCTTCTAAGGCTGATTTTGCGTTTGTACAGCACATGCTCCACCATCTAGATGAAAATGGCACGATGGCGGTGGTATTGCCCCACGGGGTGTTATTTCGCGGCGGAGCATATCCGCCAGTATCTAATCCAAGAGCGGAATTGGTTGGATGGGGTGATTGGATTACCTGCGAATATATTTTATGGGACGAGTATCCCAACTTGTATTCTGGTATTGAAGAAGTGCCGAGAGCAGCCGGAGGATGTGCTGTTTATTGATGCGAGTGCCCATTTTGAGAAGGCAAAGAATCAGAATTTTTGCGGGATGAGGATGTAGCGAAGATTATTTCGACCTATCGGGAACGGCTTGAGGAGGATAAATATAGTCGTCGGGCAAAGTTAGAGGAGATTAAGGAGAATGATTTTAATCTAAATATTCCTCGCTATGTGGATACCTTTGAGGAGGAGGAAAAGATCGATCTGGGGGCTGTGGCGATCGAGTTACGGCAGATCGATCGAGATATGGTGGGGATTGATGAGACGATTAGGGCTTTTTGTGATGAGTTGGGGATTGAGTCGCCTGTATGAATAAGAAGTTAAATAAAAGTGTTCCTGAGTTAAGGTTTTCTGAATTTGAAGGTAATTGGCAAGAAAAAAGATTAGAAAAACTATTCTCAGATTTTAAAAGCGGTTTTGGTATTACTTCTGACGATATAAATGAACATGGCACTTATCCAGTATTTGGGGGAAATGGGTTAAGAGGATATACGGAGAATTTTACTCATGATGGTTTTTATTTTTTAATCGGTCGGCAAGGTGCACTATGCGGGAACATCAATCGTACTAGTGGAAAAGCATTTATTTCAGAACACGCAGTAGCTTGTAGAGCAAACGATTCATCTGATACCGAATGGCTTGTATTACTCGTGGAAAAACAGGGACAATGACGACAATTGGTCAAGATGATATTGCTACTGTAAAACTCTCTATCCCATCAAAAGAAGAGCAAGATAAAATAGCTAATTTTTTAACAGCGATCGATAAAAAGATCGAAGCAGTTGCCCAACAGATCGATCGGACAGAACAATTTAAAAAAGGCTTGCTGCAAAAAATGTTTGTGTAAATCTTTAAGAGTGGGAGATTGGGGCATTGCCCATTGAGATCGCATACCCGACCTTATCCCTGCCCCAAACATTCCATTTATAGAATAAAATAGATATATGCAATGGACTGTAATCTTCGATCCAAATTTTAGGCTGTGGTTTTACGAACAGGAGCAGGGGTTTCAAAATGAGGCATTTGCCGTCATTCAAATCTTGGAAGAATCTGGCCCGATGTTGGGCAGACCCAGAGTTGATACCCTCAATGGTTCGACGATCGCTAACCTGAAAGAGCTAAGGATTCAATATCAGGGAGAACCTTGGCGAATTTTATTTGTATTTGACCCCAAAAGACAAGCAGTTTTACTAATTGGCGGCAACAAAACAGGTAACAACCGATGGTATATAGAAAATATTCCCATCGGCGAACAACGATACCAAACATATCTAGAGACATTGGAGGAAGAAAATTGAAACCTAAATATACAACCCTATCGGAAGAATTAAAAGCTTTATCCACAGAGCGACAACAAGAGATCGCCGCCAGAACCGAGCAAATTCGTCTGGAAGAACTAACCCTAAAACATTTGAGGAAAAAGCTCGGCTTATCTCAAGCAGAACTTGCAGAGCGGCTAGAAGTGCAGCAGCCAGCCATATCAAAGCTCGAACACCGACCGAATCTAGAATTAAATACACTTCGATCTGTTGTCAATGCTTTGGGAGGAACGATCGAAATTATTATTAGATTGCCCGATCTAGAACCAGTTTTACTCAGCGACAATCGAGAATAAATTATGACTCAATCGGAACAAGAACTATAGCGAAATCTGATCGATCGAACTGAACAATTTAAAAAAGGCTTGCTCCAGAAAATTTTTGTATAAATTGTTAAAATTAAAGAAAGCAACCCCTTAAAAACCATGCTAACGATTGAAATGGCGATCCAAAAAATCCAACAATTCCCCCCCGAAACCCGAAATAAAGTGATTGAGTTTATTGAGTTCTTAGAATTCCAATCTAATCAAGCTACTTCGACCCCAACTCAGCCCGAACAGACATCCTTTGCCACAGCAGCCCATGAATTTGTCGGTTGTCTAGATAGCGACATCGAAGATCTTTCCCACAATCCCCAATACCTAGCAGGATTCGGTAAATAATGAGATCGATTATTCTCGACACCGGAGTCTTAATCGCCTTCCTCATGCCCAAAGATAAATTTCATCCTTGGGCGGTCGCTCAATTTTCCCAAATCACGGTTCCGGTAATTACTAATGAAGCCGTGATTACTGAAGCTTGCTTTTTGGCTCAAAGAATTCATCACGGGCAAGAAACCATCTTGAAATTAATCAAACAAGGACATATCACCATTCCCTTTACCCTCAACCAAGAAATTGAAGCGATCGAAAGTCTGATGCAACGCTATACTTCAGTCCCGATGTCCCTAGCCGATGCCTGTTTAGTCAGAATGAGCGAAATTCATGGGGATATCCCCGTGCTGACCCTAGATAGCGATTTTCAAATCTATCGCAAACACCGCAACCAAAATATTTCGGTCATCATGCCAGATCTATAAATCATGACTCAATCCGAACTAGAACTAGAACAAAATCTGATCGATTCCTGAACATCTTCTTTTCAAGGCAGATTTAGTTATGAAAATCGTTTCTATAAAAATTAAAAATTATCGAGTCTTTGAATCCCTAGAAATCAAAGATATTCCAGCCTTTTGCGTCATCATCGGAGCCAATGGTACAGGTAAATCTACCCTATTCGATATTTTTGGTTTTCTGCGTGATGCCCTAAAAAATAATATTCGGCAAGCTCTTCAGATCCGAGGCGGATTTAATGAAGTCGTCACCAGAGGCAAAGAAAAAGAAAATATCGAAATAGAACTGAAATTTCGGATGACAATTCTGGAAACAGAACGCCTCGTCACTTATATTTTAGTCATTGGACAAGAGAAAGGACGACCCCTAGTCATAAAAGAAGTCCTCCGGTATAAGCGGGGTGAATACGGTTCTCCATATCACTTTTTAGACTTTCAGAAAGGAAAAGGTTACGCCATCACCAATGAAGAAAACTTTGAACAAACTGACGAAGAATTAAAACGGGAAGAACAACAACTTGAATCTAGTGATATTTTAGCGATTAAAGGGCTGGGTCAATTTCAACGCTTCAAAGCCGCTAGTGCCTTTCGTGCCCTGATCGAAAATTGGCATGTTTCTGACTTTCATATCAGCGATGCTAGAGGCAGCAAGGATATAGATTATGCCGAACACCTTTCCCCTACGGGCGATAATATGGCAGTTGTTGCCCAGTATATTTTTCAAAATCATCCTGATATTTTTCAAGCCATTCTTAACAGAATGAAAGAAAGAGTCCCTGGTGTTTCTAAAGTAGAAGCAAAAGAAACAGAAGACGGTAGACTAATCCTCAAATTTCAAGATCAAGCCTTTAAAGATCCCTTCATTGATCGCTATGTTTCGGATGGCACCATGAAAATGTTTGCCTATTTAATTCTGCTCTTCGATCCTAAACCCCATCCTTTACTATGCGTCGAAGAACCTGAAAATCAACTTTATCCTAGTTTGCTCCACGAACTCGCTGAAGAATTTGCCAGCTATGCCCACAGAGGCGGACAAGTCTTTGTGTCTACCCACTCCCCTGACTTTCTTAATGCTGTGTCGCTAGAAAGTATTTTCTGGTTGACCAAAGTACAAGGCATTACCAAAATTTTTCGAGCCAGTGATAACGAAACCCTCAACAACCTAGTAAAAGCAGGAGATTTACCTGGATATCTCTGGAATCAAGGCTGGTTTGAAGGAGTCGCGCCCTAATGAGTTATGACCTGATTTTTTTACTAGAAGAACCTTCGATGAAAAATGTGCTAGAGACTATTCTCCCTAAATTAATTCCTGAGCATATTATTTATATTTGTATTGCCCATTAAGGCAAACAAGATCGGGAGCATGTCATCTTTTTCTAGAGAAAATTAAAAGCCAGTGAATTCGGGAAATTTATCTCCAGTGACAGTGCCTGGGGAGTATGTCAAATTTTTAGAGAGAGCAATCCATTGAGGTAAGCAGCGCGGTGTGCGAGGACT
>JANOQI010000061.1:0-2556 GCA_031414775.1 Synechococcales cyanobacterium VAR_4_metabat_354 | reverse complement strand
TCGCTGTACCTCCGCACTGTTTATATATTCGACGACACAGTAGCAGAGAAGTTGAACTAAATATGGCTGTCCGCGAGTGAGAGATAAAATGGCATCTACGGCTGCGGGTGAATAGATATCGGGGAAAGTAGGAACGGGATGTTGAATCAATTCACGGGCTTCGGCTTCTTGGAGGTAGGTAATCGAGAGAGTGCGAGTGCCAATTAGATAATCGCTCCAATATGGCTCTAATTCTTCCAGTCGATGGGAACCACTAAAGAGAACAATCCATTGGCGACAATTTTGTGTCACATAACGAAGAAAATTTAGCGGCGCACGGCTACCACTTGTAGATATCACTTCTTCCAACCGTTCAAATTCATCAATACAGAGTAAGAATCGCTTGTTGGGAGCTACTTGTTCTATTTGCTCCATCCAGGTTTGGAGCGCGTAAAAAGGATCGCTGCTCAACTGTTCGGGGGAAATTTTTGGAAGGATCAAATTACGCGAACTCTTGGCAGTTTTAGTCATTGCTTCTGCCATAAATCGAGCAATATTTTCCACCCGTTGGATGCTGGCAGCACCTTGAAAATCTACCAAGAGCGGAATCAAATCGCTGCTAACTCTACTGGGTAAATATTTGAGAGTTGATGTCTTACCTGTGCGCCGTCTACCGTACAGCAGCAAAACAGGCGGTTGCGCTGAGAGGGATATCTTTTCAATCTCCCGAAATAAATCTTGTCGCCCTTTGAATCGCTCTTTGGCATCTGCGGGTTCGAGGCTACTACCTGCCAAGTAAGGATTGGGAATTTCCGCTGATGCTTGAGCTGCGGTTTCTAGAGCTTGGCGATTGTCTTGCAGAATTTGCAACCAGCGCATAGTGATAGTGCCAAATAGAGGCGCGTCGCTGGCGGATGCAGCAGTAGAGAGGCTAGTTGGTAATTTTTGCAGATCGGATATTGACCTATCGACCCTTAGTGGTGCAGAAAAGTCCTGAAAAGCGGATGGGAGCTAGAGGAGAGTAATTAAGAGAAAAGAGGCTAGCCTCGTGGTTTGATAGTTTTAGCGAAAAACAAAACCACACAAAAAATGGCTACGCCTCAACTCTATAGTCAACTACTGAATCAACTGAGTCAATGGATAGTTCCAAAAGATTTACGCCATCTAAAAAACTGTGCGGAGATAGTAGCAGCGATATTAGAATCGGAAAGTGCTTGTTTAGCACACTGGATACCATACTTAAGCCACAGAGACTGCCAAGCAAGAAGCCACATGGAGCGATTATCATATTTTATGCACAACCCAGCAATTAGTGATGAAGTGATCTACGTGCCATTACTGAAACAATTTCTCCAAGAATGGACAGGACAAGAACTAATTCTCGTCATGGATACAAGTATGTTTTGGGATACTTATTGCCTAATCGAAGTATGTGTGGCATGGGGTGGACGCTCGATCACATTAGCTCAAACGGTCATTGAACACGGTAGTGCCACGGTGGGCTTCGACCAATATCTACCTGTACTGGAAGCGGCAAAATCTCGACTACCAGCAGACTCAAAACCAACTCTACTAGCCGACAGAGGATTTGAGCATGGAGAGCTAATGCGATGGCTCACCAGACAGGAATGGAAGTGGGGAATTAGAGTCAAATCAAACCTCCAGATCACCTTCGGTAATGGCAAAACAAAATCGTTGAGTGGACTATTCCCACCCAAAGACCAAGCACACTTATTTCCAGACGTGAGAGTTCTTGGTGATGTTAAGTGCAATTTAGCCACAGCGAATTGTCGTGGGGTCAAAGCACCTTGGGCAGTGCTTACCAATACACCCATCTCACTCCAAACGTTCCAACTCTACGGTAAAAGATTTGGTGGGATTGAACCTCGGTTCAAGGATTATAAATCTGGTACTTTTGATATTTTACGGTCGAAAATTAGGAACGCTCAAGCGTTGAGTAATTTGTTGATGATGATAGAAATAGCCGAAGTATTAGCAATCAGACTGGGGTTAATCATGATTGAAACACGACAACGAAGCAAGGTAGATTGGCATGGTGATAGAGGTCTAAGTCTTTTACAACTTGGCATCAGAACGGTTAAAAGTTTGTGTCACCAGGCTTTACTACTCCCACTGCTTACACCGATTCCTTGGCTGAAAATTTCCCCAGCTTATGCTTCTCTTAAGAAACGAGCCAAACTAGAAAGGCGGATTGAATTTTCTAAAGTCGTTTCATTTTCTTATTAACAAAAATAATTTTCTGCACCAGTAAGGGGGGAGACTGGAAAACTAAGAGAGGAAGCTATCGATTATCAATTATCAACTCTCAACTAACTTAGAACCATTGTCCCCCGTTGAAGCGGGAATATGGGGACAGAAGGCGAAGGAATGAATGAGTGACGATCGAGTTCAACACACAATAACTAGTATAAAACCCGATGAACCCAGGGATGTTGAAATTTGCTCGATCGATCCCAGGTAATCCGACAGCTTGAATCGCCATCACCAAAAACAGCCCCTCCCAAACAGCACCAGCGAACTGTAATAAACCGTTCCAGTCGCCATCCCAGCGCAATC
>JANOQI010000060.1:0-36204 GCA_031414775.1 Synechococcales cyanobacterium VAR_4_metabat_354 | reverse complement strand
GGCTGTCAGAATATGAACCTCAACATGGCCACTTGCAGTCCCGGATTTCTTGATGGCTAACAAATCGCCATTGGGCAAGGCACTAAAAGCAAAATTATTACCTATTTGATCTAAGGCACTGACTTGGTTCAATCGATATTTCTGGTAGGCAGTGCGAGGATCAATTCTATCGGATTGTCCTCGCAGCGAAGTAGAAGAGATTCTTACAGCACTCCGTGCATTAACTGCAATTTGACTCTGAATCAGTCCATCTAATGGCATGTCATTGTGATCAAGGCGTTTTGACTTAGTTCCATTTGAACCCTTCCAACATCCTCTAAAATTACAACCAGGTAGCCTCCAACCAGAGCAACTTATTTCATGTGCTCCACATGAAACTCTATTTTCTAAGCCATCACTATTTCTGGCTAGATTTTGCTCCTCCTGATCGCAAATTTTAGCTTGACAAGAAAAAATAGAACCATTGACAGTTCGACTATCAAATGGAACGACATTTCTCAAATTCAAACCATTTTTCTGCCATCTATTGAAGAAATAATCTACATTCGATGGAACGCCACGACCCTTTACTGGTAGACGTAGACCGCCAGCAGCTACAGGATCAATAACCCCTAAAAATTGAATGCGTCTATTTATTCGAGGTGCCAGGCTGAGTAAAGAATCTCCACCAAAGCTATGTCCAATCATGACCAGAGGTCGATTAGGATCAAGTTTATTATTGATGAAATCAGCAGCTTCACTTAAAAAAGTAGCATCATTGGAAGTGCGGCTTTTCTCTTTTCCCCCATCTTCAAATCCATCCCATGGAACTAGTCGAATTTCTGCACCGTTTTTTTTTAGTTCACTAACCGCTGTTTCCATATTCCATGCACAGCAATCATTATAGCCATTAACTAATACAACATATGGACGAGGTGTGGATTGAGCAGAAGTTTTTTGTACTGGAAAACTCAGACTTGTGCCAATTGTATATGTAGCTGTCACCAGACAACTAATTAGAACTTTTCCAAATCGCATTTCTTATTCCTGCACTCAATTTGTTTAGCAATATGGTATTTGATAATTAATCAGCGATCAGTAGGAAAAAGTAAGTTGTTTTATGAATTTTTGTAAATCCTTGAAACCGATCGAACTCAAAATCAGCAGATCCCAACACCAATGCTAAAATCGAGATTCGATCGCGGAGAAAAACTTTATGACAGTAGGATTAATCAGCGCCATTTCCAACCCGGCCCCGCGCCCTGAAATCTTATACCCCAGCTCAGACGGAGCACCCTTGGCTGAAACCTTTGACCACTTATACGTAATCATGACCACCGTGGCCATGCTCATGAATTACCTCAGAGGCCAACCAGCCACCGTCCTAGCCGATCAATATTTGTACTACGCTCAAGGGTTTCCCCGCTTACGAGTCGCTCCAGATGTCATGGTGATCTTTAACGTCCAGCCAGGCGGCCGCGATAATTATAAAACCTGGGAAGAAGGCCAGGTGCCAGCTGTAGTATTTGAAGTGACTTCACCCGGTACCCGCTTACAAGATGATATTGATAAAAAAAATCTGTACGAAAGCATTGGTGTGACCGAGTATTGGCAGTTTGACCCGCGTGGCGAATGGATTCCCGAAAAACTGCGCGGTTTCAGGTTGCAAGGAGCCGGAGAACAGACTTATTTTCCAATCACTGATGGTCACAGTCAGCCCCTCCAACTTCAGATCACCGTAGAAGACAAAACCATCGCTTTCCATCGGTTAGATAACGGAGAAAAATTATTGCCCCCAGCTGAACTAGACCTAGCCTTAGCTAGAGAAATTCAACGATCGAATGAATTAGAGGCACAGCTAGCAATGTATCAACAACGTTTTGGCGAGCTGCCTCCGGAAAATTCTTAACTGTCATTTAGCCATAAATGCAGATCTTCGGATCGCATTGAAGTCCAACAGAGCATCACCTAGCGATTCCAACTGTTCGAGAGTGAGCTGATCGATCGAATCGATCGTTTCATGATTAGTTTCACCTAGTTTGCGCATTAGCTGTCTAATTAATAGTTGTCTTTCTGCCAGTGGCAATTCTTTGTGAGGCATTTGCTATTTGGGTGGATTTTGTTGCCGCCAAAGTAGGGGGGAATATGAAAATAAATCCATGATAATCTTGAGAAAAAGAATCACAGAATAAAACATTTTACCGCTATGATTTAGCAAGAGCAAAATTTCAAGCTTTTTTGTTAAACGGATTCAGTCTTAAAATAAGCAAACGTACATAAAATGTCATTAGAGAGAATTCATGAAAAATAATAAAGTTGAAATCAAAGAATTCATGGCAAATGGTATGACATTTCACTGCCGGGTCTGTGGATTAGATAATGATGGAGAACCAGTAATTTTGTTGCATGGTTTTCCAGAAAGTTCTTACATGTGGGAAAATATTTTAGAGTTTTTGGTGGCTCAAGGTTATCGATGCTTTGCTCCAGACTTGCGCGGCTATAGTCCAAAAGCAAGACCTCAAGGTATTAAAAAATACCGTATCGACAAAATCGCTTCAGATGTAGTTGAGTTAGCAGATGTCTTAGGGTTTAAGAAATTCCATTTAGTAGCTCATGATTGGGGAGCTGGTTGTGGCTGGACTATAGTGGAGTTACATCCTCATCTCGTAAAAAGTTGGACGGTTCTCTCTGTGCCACATATGGAGGCATGGTACAAAGCTAAAAAGAACAATTGTGATCAGATTAAGCTAAGTTGGTACATAACATTATTTCAGTTGCCAATTATTCCTGAACTTTTTCTGGGCATTGTTATTTCTATTCCATATCTTCGTAAATTTGTTTGGGAAGAATCTAACACGACAGCTTATTTAGATGTTTTCAGTAAGTTCAATGGACGGAAAGCTATTATTAATTGGTATAGGGCGAACTACAAACTACCAATTCCTTACGGCAAGGTATCCGTCCCAACTGTGCTAATTTGGGGGAATAAAGATATTGCTTTTGCTCCTTCAGGTATTAAGGATACTAGAAATTACATGGAGACACAAGATTATCAATTAATTGAAATCGATGCTGGGCACACATTAGTACAAGATGCTCCTCAAATAGTTAGAGATGAGATCTTTAAGCATATTCAAAAACACCCATTCTTTTGAAACAATACGCCTATGCCTCGCTTCATAATAGTATCCACAAAATGCTAGTTTGTAATGGCACCAAAGTTTTTGAGCGTCGCTATTTGAGGCAGGGAGAGTCCGGTGGCTCCGGTAATATTCATTTCTTCATAGATTCTTCGTTGTCGTAATGTCTTGGTACACAACCAGAAATCCATGTCCCATAATCGAATTGTTTCATCATGACTACAACTGGCTAGTAATTGTCGCTTTGCATCAGGATGAAAAACCACAAAATTAACTAAATCCGTGTGAGTTGTTAGTGTTCTAATACATTTTCCAGTAGATACTTCCCAAATTCGAATCGTGCGATCTTTACTACTACTGGCTAAATAATTTCCATCAGGACTAAATGCTAGACAGGTTATAGGTGCAATATGTTCGCTCAAAACATAGCGACACTCACCCATGTCAATATCCCAAATACGAATGTCGCGATCCTCTCCACCACTGGCTAACAAGCAGCCATGGGGATGAAAAGCCACCGCCCAATTTTCACTTCTATGCCCCTGTAGTGAGCATTTCAGCCAGTAAGATACTTCGAGATCGCTATCTCCTGTTCCTAAACTCCAAATATTGATATTAGGATCATGGTCAGCTACTGCCAATTGTTGGCCGGTTGGATGGAAAGCTACATGTCCTAATCCTGATCGATCTAACTTTTTCAACAACCGACCAGAAGGATAATCCCAAAGACAAATACTATCAACAGTGCCTGTGGCTAAAATTTTGCCATTGGGATGAAAAGCAATCGTAAAAATCGGTCGTAAAATTTGCTGAGTGAGTTGATGGTATTTTTGAAAAGTAGAATTTTCAGTGATATCCCAAATCTTGACTACCCCATCCATACCGCAACTAACCAGCGCATCACCATTAGGTGAAAATGCAACTTGCCAAACAGCAATTTCATGAGCCACCATAGTACTCAAACACTGATAAGTAGAGAGATCCCAGAGCTGAATTTGGCGATTTTCAGTACTGCTGGCCAGCAGATTTTTATGTGGGTGAAAAGCTAAGGATCTAAAAACTTTAGATATACTACCAAAAGTTTTGATACATTTCCCTAATTGCACATCCCAAACTTTTAAAATACCGCCTTGATCGCTACTAATCAAAGTTTCACCTGTAGTATTGAGAGCAATCGACCAAATCGTATTCTCATGCCCTAGTAAAACATGAGTGCATTCCCAGTTATGAAAAGTTACCTCATCCCAAATGCGCACGGTCAAATCTTGGCTACCACTAATTATTTGCTGACTATTGGGACTAAATAGAACGTCAATAACTGTTTTTTTGTGCTTTTGAATAGTTTGCAAACATTGACCAGACTCCACATCCCAGATTTTAATAGATTTGTCCAAGCCACTACTAACTACTTGGGTACCTAAAGAATTAAAATTTACTGATGAAACGAGTTCAGTATGTCCAGTGAGGGTATTCACGCAATCTTCTGTATCCAGATTCCAGATTTTAATAGAGGTATCAAAACTACTACTAGCAAGTAACTGTCCTTGTGGTTGAAAGGACATATCTACAACAGTTAATTTATGGCCAACAAGCCTTTTTGAAATTTCTCCAGTCGCTAGATTCCACAATAGAATGTCACCACAATTACTACCACTAGCCAAAATGGTGCTGTTCTGATTTAGAGCGATCCGGTAAACAGGCGCTTGTAGCTGTAACGTTTGTAAACAGAATCCACTTTCTAGATCCCAAGTTTTGATCGAACCATCAAAACTCGAACTGATAAGTTTTTTGCTGTTCGCCGTAAAAACTAAGCTGGCAACATAACTATCATGAGCTTTGATACTATAAATATTTCGACCAGTTCCTAATTCCCAAATGGTAATTTTACCGTCACTTCCACCTTTAGCAATGAGCCGATCGTCCGGGCTAATGGCAACTTTAAAAACATCGCCGATCGATTCCGCAAACAACGAAGTCTCCAAATTAGCCCGCGTCAAATTCACCCCAGCCAGCGACACCTCCCGCAAATCAGCCTGCCGAATACTTAATCCCGCCAAATCCAACCCCGTTAAATCAGCCTGCAACTGACCAAGCAAATTCAAACAATTACCCGCCCCATAACTAGCCGCCGCCAACGCATCTGCCGCCAAACCCGACAACAACCCTTTCAAAACCTGGATAGTCGATCCCTCTCCACCTAAATCTGAAGCCAACATCGCCAACAAAGGTTGAACAATTACCCGAATTTGACTATCCCGCACATAGTCCTTAGACTGCGCCTTCATCAACGCATAAGTCAGCCATAGCTGGGGTGTTTGATCGCAAATCTCCGTGCGCATCGCCCTTAATAATTTATCGATCGCATACTCCATTACTACCGGCTGCTGCGTAAATCGACCAGCCTTCACCTCAATCAGCGATCGACCTTGCAAATATTCCAACGCTTCCAATAACTGTGATATTGAAATCGCTGGTAATATATCTGCTTGGAGATCTCCCACCGACACCCATTCCCGCTCAATTGCCAGCCAAAACATCACCTGCTGTTCGATCGACGACAGTCGCTCAAATTGACGCTCCAGCAACATTCTGATCCCATTGAAAACAGCAGTACCCTGATCAAAAAATTCTTGGATTTGGCCGTCAAACACTTCCAAAATCGAAGTGGAAATAATCTTCAGCGCCAGTGGATTCCCTGCATATAAATCAACTAATTCTTGCCCTTTATCGATCGTCAGTGGCAAACCTTTGTCATCTAAGATCGCCATCCCCGCCTCGATCGATAGTCCACCCAGCGGCAATGTCCTTACCGGTAAATTATCTCCGGCAAAATTGCCAATTTCAGCGATTTGTTCGCGACTAGTCAACAAGACACAGCTTTGATGAGAGCATTCGGCTACTCGTCGAAATAGCTCTCCATAACCTTCATAACCCGCTAAATATTGGCGGGAACTGCCACCCTCCAAAATCGACTCTACATTATCGAAGATCAACAGACAGCGATGTTGTTGCAAATAGTGGATCAGCCGAGCCAGATGGATAGCAGGGTCTACAGTTAAGGCAATTTCCTGTTGCTGTGAAAGCAGAGCAATCGTGTCCGCCAAAATATCCGACAACGGCGGAGCATTACGTAGTGATCGCCACACCACAAAATCAAATTCGGTGGGCAGCTGCTGCGCCAATTTCACCGCCAGCGCCGTCTTGCCCATCCCACCCATCGCCAGAATTTCAATGAGGCGGCAACGATCTTTGGTAATCCATTTATCTAGTGTTTTCAGCTCTTGCGTACGGCCATAGAAAATCGAGACATCGATCGATTCACCCCAAGAGTACTGGCGCTCTAATTCCACTACCGCTAAAGACTGTTGATACCGCTGTAAAACCGATCGAATATTTTTTTTACTAACTGGTTCACCTAATGCTTGAGCCAATAGCTGCCAAAGTCTCGCGCCGACTTCCCTGATATATTCCAGTGTATAGGTCGATCGATCAGCGATCTCTGGGTAAGATTCCCCGGCTAAAGTACTTTCTAAGACGGTCATCTGCACGTCATTAAGCCCAAAAAGACCGTGGGACACCAGTAATGTATCGATGCTTTTTAACAAAGACTGATTTTGCACTCTTTTGATCGCTGTGGCCTAGGTAATAATTAAATACCCTCACAGTATCATTTTTAGACCTCCAGTTGGGCTAACCTCGCCCCGAAAAGGTTGTGATTATGGCAGTGAGTTTCCATTAACCGGGTTCGATTGTTGCTGATATGATGGAAGTAACAGATAACTACAAAATTCTTATGGTAAAACGAATTTTACAAACCCTGCTATTGTGTTTCGCTGCGATCATACTGACAACAAGGGTGGCCATGAGCAGCCCGTTATCCAGCAGTATACTCATTTTCGAACATATTCCCGTTTACCTAGCAGTGAATGCGGCTGATCCGACTCCGCCTAACCCTCCCCAGGCAGGTAAGCCCAGTCCAGCCCCAGATGGTACACAAAAGAAAGATCCTCCAGTTACCCAGGCAGACCCTTCAGTTCCCTACGATCCATACGACTACGATGCCATTCGGGAAAGTAATCGCCAGACTTATGGGGAAATGAAAGGAAAAGAACCGAAATGAAACCATCAAAATGGTTTCATCACTGAGATGGGCTGCGCTGGAGCTGATTTAGGACTATCGCCACCGGAGCCAATCTCAAACTGGGTCATCATGTCGTGGTCTTCATGCACCAAATTATGGCAGTGCATCATATACTTGCCCTTAATCGGACTTTTACCAGGGGTGGGGTCGATCGGTGCACTAAACTTGGCGATGACTCTAATGGTTTCAAAATCATCGAGGAGAAATACATCCTTCCAGCCGCGTTCGTAGGGGCGGGGTGGCAATCCATTGCGATCGATCATTTGCAAATCAACAAAGTGAATGTGCACTGGATGCACCCAACCGCTGCCAGCGTTTACAAATTTCCAGATCTCGATTGCCCCTGGCTGAGGATTGGCATCTAT
This sequence comes from Synechococcales cyanobacterium VAR_4_metabat_354, assembly GCA_031414775.1. Lineage (GTDB taxonomy): Bacteria > Cyanobacteriota > Cyanobacteriia > Cyanobacteriales > Chamaesiphonaceae > JAAFHZ01. The sequence continues at coordinate 28,579 of JANOQI010000060.1, read as the reverse complement.
GCGTTTTTCGTCCCAGACTTTATTATTAATCTTCCATTCCCCGCCGTTCCGCTCAAACCGAAAGGTGCGAGTGGGAATAGTTTGACCGGGCTGGATTTGATCGACTAAGCGTTCAAAGGGTTGGCGCAAAATAGTGGGCAGGGAGCTGTCATCGATCGCTTCTTCCTCAATATCAAACCGCATAATTACACCAGTTTGGTTGTTCGTATCCACGTTGTTAGGAAATGCTGGATTATGTAGATAGAGCTGGGAACCGCTAGGATAGTCTTTAAAATCAATCACTATGCCATAGCGTTCGCCCACCCCGATCCGCAGTAAATTGAGCGGAGATTCCATTCTTATCGGCTTTTCCAACAGTCCGGCATCAGTACTAATAACGTAGAAAGAATTTCCTTTTGTTAAGGTGTTTTCTTGTTGACTCAACACCAATTGATAGACGCGCGATGGGGAGGCATTCAGTACCCGGAAGCGATATTTCCGCCGCTTCACTTTCAGGCGAGGAAATGGTGTGCCATTGACCAATACTACATCGCCATAGGCGCTGCGTTGTTGGCGATCGTTAAAGATTAATTGCCCTGTTGGATCGAACTTTTTATCTTGAATGATTAAGGGAATGTCATATTCCCCTTTGGGCAAATTGAGGGTTCGGTCTTTGGCATCATCCACCACATACATGCCTGCCAAGCCCATATAAACATTGCGCGAGGTTTTGTGGACAGCATGATCGTGATACCAGAGTGTTGCCGCTCGATCGTTGGGATAGAAGTAATCTTTAAAATAACCAGGTGAAATCAAGTCGGTGGCATATCCGTCATATTCGGGCAGTGATGCCATCCCATGCAGGTGAATGGAAGTGTCGATCGGCTTTTCCATGCCCTGCTCAATAGTTGTTCCCAAATTGTTGATAAACCGAATTACCGAGGTACGGCCTTCGTCTTCTGGCTCTACTCCGCCGTGATGCCGAATGATTGGACCGACGGCAGCAGGAGACAATCCTTTACCGACGTAACACCACATGTTGGTCATCAGCCCCGGTAGTATTTCGACTTCTGCTTTCTGCATGTTGATTTCGTAGTAGTCGATCGGGCGCTTGCCAGTGGTGTTGCTTTTGGTGGGAAGAAGTAAAGGTGGTAGTTTCAGCGGTCTTTGGAATCGCGGGAAAGTAGGGCTAAACTGAGCTAGGGCTGGCTGAGGAAAACTTAAGGGAGATATCAGGATGCCACTCCCTACCAGCTTGATTGCTTCACGTCTTGTAATTTTCATAGCCAAAGCTCCTATCAATGATGGTTTAGATTTTGCTTCTCGATGTTCCAAATAGGTGTTGAATTCCATCAAGTTTGACAGCTTGTCAAACTTGATATTTCTGAAGTGTACAAGACCTTTTCTTTAATTCGGAAATTTGTAGCAAAAATCGACAAACGGCGGGCTATTTCAGATTGTGCGCCACAGATTGTTCATTTTTAGGTAGGCTTCGCTCTCGCAAATTTGATGATAAAGCTGTGGAGTTATTCATCCAAGGGCATACGAAATATTAAAGATGTCAAATAGTCTCTATGAAACAAACTTGTCCTCACAAAATCCTCAAGTTTTTCATCTACAGTATGAGGTAGAAAGCCCCAACTAGGTTTGGTGACAGTCGTACGGAAATCAGTGGTGGGCAATCTATCATCATATCCCTACAAAGAGAGGTCTCTATGTTTTTACTACATCGACCAACTCAAGTGCTTGTTGAAATTCTTAACTTAGGCGATCTTTTCGATCCCTTTGATACTGAAGTACTCGGCATGAGTCATGCCGGAGAAGAACTGCAAGATCCCGCCTTATTTCCCAAAGTAGAAATGGGATTTCCCTCTGGAGAAGCATTACCCATCTGCTGGCTAGATAGTCATTATCGGGAACATCTCTCTCTCGGACAACCCCAAACGGCAATCTCAAAGCCATAAAAAGATAATATAATGATGTTCACCGCACAACTAAAAGCAACTGCCCAGTATTAAATGACAGCTACGATCGACCTACAAAGGGGATGATTTTTTGATTTGGGTTCGTTTGCCCAAAGCCACACAGCAAATCACCCCCACTGCAAAACCGAGGGTATCGATCGATAGCTTTTCGCCCAATAGCAGTGCCGATGCCAAAATGGTCAGAAAAGGCTGAAAAAGTTGTAGTTGACCTACCCGCGCAATACCACCCAACAACAACCCCTGATACCAAGCGAAAAACCCCAGAAACATACTGAAAACGCTGATATACAGAAATCCCCACAGAGCGCTACTAGTAATTACAACACCAGAATTTGGTAGATGTTGCAGCGTAATTGGCAGCAGTATTGGCACTGACAGTACTAACGACCAGCAAATTACTTGCCAAGCACCAAAAGTCTTCGCTAACACTGCGCCTTCGGCATAGCCCAACCCCGCAGCAGCGACGGCTCCCAGCAAGGCTAAATCCGCAAACCGCAGTCCACCAGTACCAGAAATCAACGCAAAAGTTACCACCAAACCGCTACCAACTACCGCCCAAATCCAAAAGGGTAAAGATGGTCGTTCGCCAGCGCGCCAAGCGCCAAACACCGCAGTTGCTAAAGGTAATAACCCGGTAATGACTGCTCCATAAGACGCTGGGGCATCGCGCATGGCCAGCGCTGACAATAACGGAAACCCAATAACTACACCAATTACTACAATGGCAAATTTCGGTAGAAATCGCCAGGGTGGGATGGTTTGACGAGTAACAATTAACAAAAGCAATGACAGCATCGCGGCCACTACTGCGCGACCCAGACCGACAAATACCGGATCGAAGCCGCCTGCGATTGCCATTTTGGTTGCAGGTAAAGTTATGCTGAAAATGAGGATGCCAAGAAACCCATAGGCAAAACCGAGAAATTCTTGCCGAGACTGGGTAGGTATAGTCATTAGTTTTGATTAATTGTAGTTAGCGATTACTTTGGTGACTTGGCCAGCGGCATCGATTTCCATCAATTCCCCAGACCTGGTACCTTTTTGGTTGATGTAGTAAAGAACCACACTGGAGATCCCCCACATTACATCTAGCAATTCAAACTTCAAATCAGGATAGACGGCTAGCCCCTTTTGGAAATAGGCGCGGAGTGTTTTTTTACCTCGAACTGTGCCATTGGGATCGTTTAAAATTTGGGCGGCGATCGGAGAAACTAACACCACATCTTCATGATAGTGGGAGAGAATACGATCGAGATCATGGGAATTAAAGGCTTGCACCCATTCTTCTGCAAATGTTTGCGCTTGGTTTTTAGTCAGCATTATTTCGCCTCCAAAGTATGTTGGATTATAATCACAAATCAAGCATTAGATATAATAGACTAAGTCAATTATGTTTATCTATTGAAACCTAGTTGATGGTGGAGTTACCTCATTTACAGAATTTGATCCTTGTGCATATCTATTAATCTGTATATCTAATTCCGAACTTCTCCACAAACTGTTTTTCTTTTGATTTTAAATATATTTCTCTTTCACAAATAAAGCTCTCTATATCGCTTTCATATAATTCAACCATTTCTGGCTTTATAAAATGTTGATTTAAGACGTCAGCGCCAGACTTTTTAATAAACACTTCAGGTTGTTTTTGACTCTGGTCTTTTTCGAATTCGGATGACAACCTGAGAATAATATTAGCTGGGGTTCTATCTTTTTTCGAAGAAGTTGAAATGAATATTTCTTTTATCCCTTCCTTATCCTGAATAACACTATTCTCAACTATTGATCTTAGATAAAATAGTTGTAGAGCCTTTGGTCTGACACCTTTAAAATTCAACTTATCTGGATACTTCGCGGTGCTGAATTGCATATCACTATTCACTTTGTAAATTCCATCAGGATGTTCTCCCCTCGCAAAATTACAGAATTCTATGTAAGAAGCTCTATGCTGGCTTAAAGAATATATTGTAAAATAATTGGAATAAGTTGTTACCCAAAACCAATTTTCCAAAGAATCAATTTGATTGAGTGTAGGAGATGGATTCAGCCTAAAATACTCAGAAATGAAAATTAACTGAGCTGGATAAGGTAGTAAACGAAAATCAATTACTGATAAGTGGTGATATAAAAATTTTACGGCTTTTTTAATGTGTATGTACGTATTTTTTACAACAGACTCTAAATCTGGTGTTATTCCTTTATCCAACAAGTCTTCTATTTTTACATCAAAATAAATTGTACCATTTGCATTAGAAATACAATTTAAAATAGTGTCTCTTTTTAAATTTTCAAAATTGTAAATATTCAAACTATTTAGAAACTCAGTAATTGATTCACTAAGCAAAAAATTTGTATCTACATTGTAGCTTAATGCTGAAAGCATAAAGTCCTCGGAAATTTCTGTGCCAGTCGAATTGACTCTTGAAAAAATTTCAACAGCATTTTTTATTTTTCCTCCCTTTATTTCTACATATGGTATTTTATATTTATGTAAAACATCATGTAAATTTCTTATATTATCAATATATTTTTCTTTTTCAAGACTTGAGAATTCTTCAGCATCCAAAGATCTAATAATATTAAACAATTCACGATTATCATAAACTACGTAAAGAGGAATTGAAAATATACTTTTTTCTTTTTTATTTCTGATATAAGTAAAACTGTTTTCTTTACTATCGAAGTAAATTAAAAATTCTTTATGGCTTTCGATATCACTTTGTTGATATTTGTTAGGATGTGTTAATACTCCAAATAAAGTGGATATACGCTGAAACCCGTCTAATACATATCTTGTGTCTTCATTGTCATTTTCTTCAATGTTGTATAAGCCTATTTCTTGTCTGATATTGTATTTTTCTTTGGTATTCCAGAACAATAAACTGCCTATTGGATATCCTTTTAAAATGCTGTCAAATAGCTCAAGCATTTGAGAAGATTTCCAAACAAAATCTCGCTGAAATACAGGTATTTTATACTTGCCATCAGCTACATCATCTAACAAATCTTCAAGATATATAGTATCAGGTTTAACATTAATTTTCTCATTCATAATATTTTTACGATTTTAAGTAAAATTTGTTCTATTTCCGATATATTTTCGCTTTCCAGTTCAAGAAAAGTTTTGTGGTGCTCACATCTTTTTTCGAAATCACGATAAGAAAAATTATGTAAAAATATACTAGGAAATTGATCTTTTATTTTACTTTTTCCTATTCCTATATTATTTTCACCATATTCTAAAAAATCTAATTCTTCATTAGTTTTAGACTCTAAGTCTCTTTTCTGAACTTGAGTTATTGATGAAAGGTGGTTAAGTAAAATACTCAAAGGTATGTAATTTTCAATTTTTCTTTTATAAAGAACATGCCATACTATCAGATCATTGAACTCATATTCATAATTTATAATATTTTCTATCTCTTTCTCTAATTGCTTGAAATATTTGATTTTGTCTTTATGTTTAGTTACTTCATCAGATTTTTCTCTATCACTATCAAAAACAGCCATTAGCTTATATTTGAAAATACTTTTGTAGCGGGAACTATTTATCCACTTTTGGGTTATTTTTTTAATGTCTCCAATACCACCGCAATGTTCAGCCTCCAAGAATTCATTTTTTATAGCTTCGTCTATCATTTTATATATCGAACGCCTTTTTATTTTAGCACTGCTGTATTTCTGACAAATGCCCTTGATAAATTTCCAATCATTAATTCCATTTTCTACAAGAATTTTTGATCGCTCTTTAATAATTTTATGTGCATTATAAGGATGAATTTCATTATTCTTTTCGTCCATTCCAACAATGATACGTACCAGATGTTGATTATGTAAACTAGTAATATTTCTATGGCTTTCCTTACTTAAAAATTCTTTTAAAATCCTTCTCTGTAGAACAGACATATGTAAATTAGAAATTTCATTTAAATCAAAAACATACTGATTATTTTCATTGTAGAAGACAGACCTTATACTTTTAAAATCTATAAGGTGATGATGATTTTCCATCAAAGCCATAATTATTTTAGCTAATGTCTTTTGTGTTTCCATATCTTGACTCTGAAAAACACATTGGTTAAAAGATATAATCATTTATCTTTTTTCTTTTCTGATAAGAGCTTTCTGTATCTCCAATACTTCTTTCAATCCCTCATCAAAAACTCCATCTTGCCAATCACTCAAAACCCCATTTTCATCAATTGTAATTTCCATTAGTCGTTGACCTTTAGATTCAGCATCTTCTAACCAATAAACTATTACATCATCTTGTGTAAATCCAAAATCATTCTCAATAATAAGCTTGCGGAAGCGTAAGAGTATGTTTTCAGAGTGAGTCTCAATGATGAAAACCTGGTTATTGATTTTCGTGGATTTAGCGAATAATTCTGCCAAATCACCGTGCGCAGCAGGATGCAAATGTAGCTCTGGTTGTTCTAAAATTACCATGGAATCAGGTCTATCTGTAACACTGGCTCGAACGACTAAAGGCAAAGCCTGATTCATTCCCTGCCCAACATCTACAATATTTATCTCAGTTTCATTTTTAGAAAGTAAAATTTGAAAAAGAGGCTTTACACTTCTGTCATCTACTTTCAGCTCCCATCCATCAAAATGCTCTCTATACCATTTTCCTACATCTTTGTGTAAATTGCTATCTTTTTTTAGCTTACTGATTCCGAGCATTGTGTAAGCATTTTCACCTGTGATACCTGTATCCCGAAAATATGTTTGCCCAGTTAAATAGAAGTATCTCTCAGGTAAAATTCTAAATGGTCCAATATAGTCAACATCAATTTGACCTATTTTTAAAGTGTTAGAAAGGTTCTCAGAAGTGTTATTTTCAATGAGTTGAATAGGGGTAAATCCATTGAATTTACACTTGTAAGTTTTCCCAGTAATTGTGTCTAAATACTCTTCATCATTAAGCTCAAGGTTGAATTCCCTATTATTATCTTTATATCTCCATTGAAGAATATCTAATCCATATGCTTCTACTTTCTTAAGTAAACTTATCTCCATTTCCACGTTATCCTCAAATATAATTTTGAAGGTTAAAGGAAGCCCACCTGGATTATTATCAAAAAATAGGTTATCAAAGTCATTACCTAATTCGACTCCGCAATTATTTAATAACAATGGTTCTTCTATATTGCCAGAAAGCGAGTTTTCAATCAAGGTGAACAATTTGGCAATGCAACTTTTGCCAGAGCTATTTTTACCAATTAAAATAGTAATTGGCTTCAGCTGCATTGTTTGCTCTTCAAAAAATGCTTTATAGTTTTTAAATGAGATGGATTTTACTTTAATCATTACTGATTCAAAAGTGAATGTAATATTGATAAGGCTTTCAAGACTTTACGGTGAGCATTGCCCACCGTTTTCCCTTGGTTCTAAACAGTGATCAATAAACCACTATGACGTAACAACGCTGCCGCTTCTGGTTCCCGACCTCGGAAAGACTTAAAGACTTCCAACGGTGGCTGACTACCACCTAAGGCTAGCACTGTATCCCGGAAGCGTCGCCCCGTCTGCTGGACAGCTTCCACATTATCTAAGCCAGCATCTTCAAAGGCACCAAAAGCATCGGCACTCAATACTTCTGCCCATTTATAGCTATAATAGCCAGCGGCATAACCTCCCGCAAAAATGTGCCCAAAGGAACAGAGAAACTGGTCTTCTGGAATCGGAGTTAATACCGTAGTCTTCTTGGCTAGTGCCAGCCGCACGTCATTAGCTGATTGGCCATGACTGGGCTGATAACGATGATGCAACTCGATATCTACCCAGCTAAAGTGGATCTGACGCAACATCCCACTGCCACTCATGAAGTTCTTGGCAGCTACTAGCTTTTGGTAGTAGTGATCGGGCAATGGCTCCCCGGTTTGATAATGTTTGCCCATACTCAATAGCGTCGGGCGATGGTAACACCAGTTTTCCATAAACTGACTGGGTAGTTCTACCGCATCCCACTCCACATTATTAATGCCGGCAGCCGAGGCGAAATCTACGGTGGTGAGCATGTGCTGTAAGCCGTGTCCAAACTCATGGAACAGCGTTTCGACTTCAGCAAAAGTCATCAGGCTGGGTTGATCATCTACTGGAGGACTCTGGTTACAAACCAAGTAAGCTACCGGCAGCTGCACTTTGTCAGCCAATTTCTCGCGGCCTACACAATCATTCATCCAGGCACCACCACGCTTTTCAGCAGGGCGGCTGTAGGGATCTAGAAAGAAATAGGCGATCGCTTCATTTTGTTCATTATTCACTTGAAAATAGCGCACATCTTTGTGCCAAACAGCAGTTTGACCATCAGCTGGAACGATCGATATCCCAAACAATTGGTTGGCCAGGTTAAACAAACCAGACAGTACCTGCTCCAAGGGAAAATAAGGGCGCAGCTCTTCGGCGTTAAAATCATACTTTTGTTCCCGCAACCGCTCTGACCAGTAGGCCACATCCCAAGGCTGTAAGTCGGTGGTGTGCGAAAATTCGCGCAGGTCATCCAATTCTCGATGGGCGGCATCAAAACTGGCCTGACGCAGAGATTCCAACAAATCTTCGACGGCTGCGACATTGGGAGCCATTTTGCTGGCGAGGCTCATTTCAGCATAACTTTCAAAACCCAATAGCTGTGCCATTTCCCGCCGCAGAGTCAGAATGCGTTCAATATGAGCGGCGTTATCATATTCACCTCCAGCGGCTCTACTGACCAAAGCTTTGTAAACTTGCTCACGCAGATGGCGTTGTTGGCTATGTTGCATAAAGGGCACATAGCTAGGATAGTCTAGGGTAATTCGCCAGGGTCCAGTTTCGGCAGTAGCTTGATCTTGACCCGCTGCTCGGCTGGCCTGAGCCGATTGGGCTAAGAGGCTGGGTGGCAAGCCTGCAACATCTTCGGGTTGGGTGAGATCTAAATTAAAGGCTTTGGTGGCATCCAAGACATTATTAGAAAACTTGGTGGTGAGTTCGGCTAGTTCTAGTTGGATCTCATTAAACCTGTCGGCTTTTTCACCCTCTAAGCCCACCCCAGATAGTTCAGTTTCGCGGATGGCGGCAGTAATGATACGCTGTTGAGCCGTACTCATTTTTGCCCAGTCGGCGTTGGTTGCGATCTGTTTCAATCCTTGGTAGATGGCTTGACTCTGACCTAAGCGCATAAAGAATTTGATTACCTCTGGCTGGCTAGCTTCATAGGCAGTGCGTAGTTCTGGGCTATTTTGGACTCCCATTAAGTGACCAACAATTCCCCATGCCCAGTTCAACTTTTCACTGAGGCGATCGATCGGTTCTATCAATCCAGCCCAAGTCGGTACGATGTTTTTTTCTAGCTCGGTAAGCTGGGCATCGACGGTCGTTAAGAGTTGTTCGATCGCAGGGACAACGTGGTCAACCTGAATTTCAGTGAATGGTGGTAAACCTTGGCCAATCAGTAAGGGATTGTTGTTAGTCATAAAATTGAAGGGAATTTTGGGATATTGATAAGTTGCGATTCTTTTAATTTAGCTTGTCAGGAATATTAGTGTTTTTTTGTTTTTTCTTGAATTAAATGAATAATAGATGGAACAAACGACAAGATCATCACTCCGATTGTAATTGGCACTAAATATTTATCTAAAACCTCGGGGTCCATTTTTTTACCCAAAAAATAGCCTAACAAATTCAGACCCACTGCCCAAAGCAAGCCACCAATTACGTTGCTAGAGATAAAAGTCCGATAGCGCATGGCCGCCATGCCAGCTACTAAGGGGACAAAAGTACGCACAATAGCCAAGAATCTAGAAACAATAATGGCCATCGACCCTTTCCTCTCATAGAATTCTTCAGCGGCTTGCAGATATTTTTTCTTAAATACAAAAGAATCTCGATCGAAAAGTTGGCGACCATAGCGTTTACCAAGGTAATATCCCAATGAATCGCCAGTAACAGCCATTACAAAACAACCAAAAGACATGACAAAAATGTTTAATGGAGAGTTAGGGATTGAACACAAAAAGCCAGTAGTAAATAGTAAGCTGTCACCGGGTAAGAAGAAGCAGAAAAACCCGGTTTCCAGAAAAATTGTTAACCAGACAGCTATGTAGCCCCAATATCCTAATGATTGAATTAGTTCTCTCACATTGAAATCGAAATGCATGTACTACTCCTCTATGAAATTTTTTGACCACCGACGAGGGCTGGCCACACCCACTATTTTAGTAGCTGATCACCTTTCCTTCGCCATTCGATCGCACTTAAATTTGCAGCAGACCGCCCAAAATACCGCCGACTCCGACCAGCCACAAAGAATTAATGCGCCATTTGAGCAAAATCCCTACACTAACGATCGATATCAGTCCAGTAACCCAACTGTAGATACTAGTAGTAGCCAGTTGCCAGCTAACGATTGCCATCAAACCCCAAGCGGCTGGATTGATACCATCCAAAAAACCTCTAGCCCAGGGTGATTGACGCATTTTACCTACCCAGGGATGGAGCAGCGCCACTAACAAAAATCCCGGCAAGAAAATTCCCACCGTGGCGGCGAACGCGCCGCCATGACCAGCCAGTAAATAGCCGACAAAAGTGGCTGTAGTGAACAATGGTCCTGGCGTAACTTGACCAACTGCCACCGCATCTAGCAACTGTTGACTGGTTAGCAAATGCTGTCGATCGACTAAATCCCGCTGCAAAAAAGCAATCAATACATAGCCGCCCCCATACATTACCAATCCAATCTTTAGAAACAGGCCGAAAATTGACAATTCCGGAGTGGGTAATAATCCCAGCGGTAAACTAGCCACTGCAAAATTCGTATTTTTGAGCTGCTGCCAGTTCCGCCACAACATCACCGCGATTCCCATCAGCAGTAGCCACAGCACTTCGTTTACTCTTACCGCACAGGCCAGGAGTGTGAGAATGGCAATACTACCAGTCAGCCTATCTTGGATAGCCGATCGACCGAGCTTCCAGAGAGCTTGACCAATTAATCCTAGTAATACCGGCTTGATGCCAGCCAAAATATGACCAACATTGGGCAGGGTTTGATATTTGGTGTAGACGATCGCGAGCACCCAAACAATTGTCATGGCGGGCAAGATAAAACTTAGTCCGGCTACCACTAAACCCTTCCAGCCTGCTCGTTCTTGGCCAATATGCATCACTAACTCTGTGGAGTTGGGACCGGGGATTAAGTTGGTCATGCTGTGTAGGTCGAGCAAGTGTTCGCGGGTCAGCCACTGCTGACGATCAACTACTTCTGCTTCAATCATGGCTAGGTGTGCTGCGGGGCCACCGAAGGCGGTGAAACCGAGTTTTAGGAAAACGCTGGCTAGTTCTCTTAACTTAGTACTCACGATTACTGTCTTGATAATTTAAATAATTTCAGTGGCTGAGTAGGTGTATCGAATTCTTTGTAATTCCAAGTCGGAAAAGCAATCCACTGCCCAGTTAGCCTGTCTTTGCATCATATGGAATGGGTAGGTGTGGGCAATCCCTACTACTGATATACAGGCCGCTTGAGCTGCTTTAATTCCTGGGAAAGTATTTTCGATTGCTAAGCACTCACTGGGCTGAACACCTAATTTAGAGGCAGCGAGTAAATAGCCATCGGGGGCGGGTTTACTGGCGGGGACATCTTCACTAGCTACAATTACGGCAAATCGATCAATCAATCCACTTTGTTTCAAGACAGTTTCCACTTCTATGTGCAGTGCCCCAGTCACAATTCCCAGCTTCATACCTGCTGACTGAAGTTGATCTAAAAAATCAATGAGATCTGGGTAGATGGGCAACTCCGCTAGGTCTGCTACGCACTGTTGGTAAGCCTTCGCTTTGCTCACTAAGATTTTTTGTAATTGCAGCTCATTGATCGATCGACCTTGTGCGGCAAATAAGTCTAACAGGCACGATCGATCGCTCTTGCCTAAACAAATTTTGCGGTAGGATCTAGCCGCTGGCCGCAGATTTTCAGATAGCAACACCTCATCGATTAGCTGGCGACGGATAGATTCATCATTGATGATTGTGCCGTTAAAGTCGAATAAAACTGCTTGAAGAGCCATGCGCAAAGATGAATAAAGCTATCTGATCATTGTAGGGCTGGAGGGAAGACTTTCCGAGGATCTCGCTCCTAATTTAAACCCTCACCCACTATTTTTTTGCTGAGCATAAAGTCTTTCGATCTCTCTTGCTAAGGTCATGCGTGCCGATTCTATAGCGCCTGGATTTCGATTCCAGTTTGTCCAATCTCGACCGACCGATCGACTGACTTGTAATGCCCAATTGCCGCGACCGAGCTTTTTCAAGATTTCGATGTACTCGTAATCTTCCACCCCATCCCGCAACCATTTCAGCCTCATAGAAGGCACAACTCCACTCACGCCCACTTGCTGACCGGGATAAACTAACATTCCTTCTCCGGGGAAATGGTAATTTTCTTCATTTTTAAAGGTTTGAATGTCATGCCAGGGATCCTTTGTCCATTGGTCAATTCGCCAGTAGAGTAAGCCAGTTATCCCCAAACTTTGATTAATAAATCCGGGTTGAATTCTAAAGTTGATCGGCTGGAAATCTATTTCCCATTTGGGAGAACTGTCATCTTGCACCAAAGTGTTATAAGACCACACTCGATCGCCTTTTTTGATCACCTGTGCCACCTGAGCAAGCGCCGCATCATACATTTTAGGCGACAGTACCCAAATATCCACCACTGATTTACCTTGACTGGAATTCAGGTAAAGTCCTGGTTTGGGTTTCATAGTTACCAAATTTTTGACACCCGCTTGATGTAGATTGTCTGCCCATTGCTTCAGTGGTTGGTCTAGATTGGGGCAACGATCGATTTCGTCAGCAGTATAGTTATAAACTTTCAATCCGGCCACATGTTGGGATGCCTTCTTTTTCAACTCCTGAACACTGGGAACAGGATTCATCCGGCAAGTAGTTACGTTAGCACCACTCCAAAAACCCAGGTCAGTGGAGATCAAACCCCATTGGGACTGTAAATATTTTTCATCCCCCAGCGCTACCGTCCGGGGCATCAGTTTGTGCTTGAGCAGCTCCACGTTGTTGGCTCTGCTTTTGGCCGCCCAAAAGGCAAAGGAAGAATCGAGGGAAGGCTTAAGGGGCAACGCAAATTTTCCGACCCGCAGGGCTACTTTGACTTCTTGTTTACCCTGATTGCTGGTTATACTCACTTTCCCAGTGTATTGTCCCGGGGCTGTATTTATGGGAACAAAGACATCGACCCAGATCGGTTGATTGTTGGATGATGCCACATCAAAAGGAACGGCTCGTAACGGGGCTGTGGCAGGTGGCGACTGCGTATTGGGATCAATAAAGGGAATCAGCCCATCCGCATACCAACCCTTACCCAAAGTGATATTGGTATGGCCGCTAAAGTAGGGGCTTGGCTGCTGGACATAAACATAGTGTTCTCGGTAGAGCGTAATATTTTTTTTAGAGATGCTTTTTCCACTGGCAGAGCGCAAGTCTGAGACTGAAACCTTAACATTAGTCATTCCTTTGCGGGGTGCGGTGACTACGACCTGAAAAGATTCGGACTCTCCCCGCGCTGCGAATAAATTAATTGCCTTACTGCCCTTGATATTTTCTGTTCTCCCCACTCTTTCTAAGCTAGGGAGGAGCGAAACCATGGGATCGATCGCAGAGGCCGAATTAGGCAGGATGTGAATGATTAAAAATGACAGAAAACCGAATAGAGACAACACAGTCCATGTCAATAGTTTGCGTTGACCGATATAAAACTTTTTGATCACGTTTGTGCACATCTCCGTTAGAAATATGTTGACCATCAGATTCAGGTTTATCCCTACTTGTTAAATATTTTACTCTCTTTTGTTCGCGCTGAAGTTGATTGGATATTTATAACTAAACTGAAACCGACAGGTTTATGCTGGAAAAAGTCCATCCTTGGATAGAATGATAATGAGCAAAGTCTCCAGATTGAGCGGTTGATTCAGTAGCGAAAGTCAATGTCAGTACGAACTCTCAGGCTAAGTGTAACGGTAAAATAACCATTATGAATTCAATCGATCGAACAATATTAGTCACTGGCGGAGCCGGATACATTGGCTCTCATGCAGTCAAAGCTTTAGAAGCTAGAGGATTGAAGGTAATTATCTTAGATAATTTAGTCTATGGACATCGCGATATCGTAGAGGCTAATTTTAAAGCTGAATTAATAGCTGGTGAAATTAGCGATCGAAACCTTTTGAATAAGATTTTTACAGCCCACAAAATTGGGGCAGTCATGCACTTTGCGGCCTATGCTTATGTTGGTGAATCGGTCACAGATCCTGCCAAATACTATCAAAATAATGTTGTCGGGACGATCGGACTTTTGGATGGAATGCGCGAACATGGCATCAAAAATCTGGTATTTTCTTCTACCTGTGCTACGTATGGAATGCCTCAGCACAGTCCAATCGAAGAAACCCATCCTCAGGATCCTATTAATCCGTATGGTTTCAGTAAGTTAGTCATCGAGCGGATGCTCCAGGATTACGACCATGCCTATGGTGTCAAATCAATTATTTTCCGGTACTTTAATGCTGCTGGAGCCGATCCGGATGGCTACCTCGGAGAAGACCACAACCCAGAAACCCACTTAATTCCCCTGGTGCTGCAAGCTGCTGGTGGCCAGCGTGATTCCGTCTCTATTTTTGGCACAGATTACGACACTCCCGATGGCACTTGCCTACGGGACTACATCCATGTTACCGATTTAGCTGAAGCCCATGTTTTGGGCTTGGAATATCTGTGGCAGCATCAAGTGAGTGAGATTTTTAATTTGGGCAACGGTAATGGCTTTTCAGTGAAAGAAGTAATTGATACCGCCAAACAGGTCACTGGTAAAGATATGGCTGTTATTAAATGTCCGCGCCGCGCAGGTGATCCCTCTGCTTTGATTGGCAGTGCTGCTAAGGCACGGGAGCTGTTGCAGTGGCAGCCTCAATATCCGCAATTACAATCGATTCTCCAACACGCTTGGAATTGGCACCAGAAACGCCATACCTAAAAACATGAAAAAACGAACAATATGTTGTCCGCTTTTTCGTAGGTGGTATCGCCTTAACGCACTGGTTTGAACAATGCTTGTTCGTAAGCCGCCTCATATTGTTTTACGAAAGAATTGGGTGCATCTAAATCAAAATTTTCTTTGATCCGGTTTCTAGCATTTTCTCCTAAAGTTTGTCGAGCTGTTTTATCCATCAAGATCAACTTCTGCCAGGCTGCCGCCAGAGCATCTGAGTCTTTGGGTGGCACAACTATGCCGGTATCGCCAACGATAACTGCCGAATCACCAACATCGGTCGTGACGCAGGGAATTTGACAAGACATGGCTTCTCCCAATACGTTAGGAAAGGATTCGCCATAGGCTGAACTAGAGGTAAAAATATCAAAAGAGGCCATCAGCTCTGGAATATCTTGACGCTGTCCCAAAAGATGGGTTTGTGAGCTAATGCCCAAAATTTTAATTTGTGCAGTTAAATCAGGATTTTGATCGTCAATATTAAGACCGACCAAGATAAAGTGTACCACTGGATAATTGGCAGTAATCTTGGCAGCTGCCTTTAAAAAGGTGGCATGATCTTTCATTGGATGGTAACGAGAGATGGCACCTATCAAAATTGTCTCTTCGGGCAGATTTAAGGATGCTCGCAAGTTCATTGGTGAGCCGGCAGTAGGTTTGTACTTCGTAAGATCGAAATTATCACCAATGGTTAAAGAATTTTGGGCACAATATCCTACTGCCAAATGTTGTGCTCTACCCTTTTTCGAAGAAAAAATTACTTGAGTAGCTTTGTTCGATAGAGCAGCTGTCAGTTTAATGATGATCGCTAGCGACTTTTTCTCAGCCCGTAAAGAGGCGATCGAATGATGAATACTCCACAAGACTGGTTTTTTGTGCTTTGCTAAGAAATTGGCAATCTGTGCTGCCAAATTAGAATGGTACATCCAACCTTGAATTAAATCTGGTTGTACCTGATTGATGATTTTGCGGAGTTTCTGTAATCCTGAGAAAGTTGGCAATTTATCCATGCCCAGTGCATGAACTGAGATATCCAAAGCCTTGATCTGATCAACAAAAACACCACCATCTAACATTGAAATCACTGTGGGAGTGTATCGGTTGCGATCAAGGCGGGTGAGAAATTTGTAGAGCATCATTTCTGCTCCACCAGTGTTCAAAGAGTTAATGATGAAAACAATTTTTACAGTTTGGCGGTCAGTACTAGACTTAGTTAACGATAATGTCATAATCTAAAATGTTTTTGTGCTTTTTTATAAAGAATTCAAAAGGTCTAAAAATTTAGCGACGACTTTATCTGTGGAAAAATATCGTGCCCTTTCCACCAAAACTTCCTTAGAGAGCTTACTGTTGAGACTATTCAACATTCCTTCTGATAAAGCTTTACTATCAGCAACCGGTACCAAAATACCAAATTTGCCCCCTTCTAAAATTTCATCAGGACCACTCGGACAATTAGTAGACACAATTTGACAACCACAACCCAGCGCCTCAATTAAAACAGTGGGTAAGCCTTCTTCCTTGGAAGATAAAATCAACGCCCGGGCATGGCTCATATAAGAATACGGATTGGCCGCAAAACCAGGCATTAATACATCTGCTGCTATTCCTAACCGGTTAATTTCTGCTTCTAGTTTCGATCGATCCTCACCCTCTCCTAAAATAATTAAGCGTGCTGCTTGCTTGGCTCTCACGAGCGCAAAAGCCTGGAGCAAATTGGGAAAATCTTTTTGCTCAGTTAATCTGCCCACTGCCAAAAATACTGGAATGTCCTGATCTTGAAACCAAGGATGGTCGGGAGTTTCTTTGGCTTTGATAAAGAGCGTTTCATCTACCACCGGATTGTTGATAACTAGAGCGCGTCCTGCTGTTAGACCATACTGATATTCAATATCTCTAGCAACTCCGGCAGATACGCCCGCTACAATATCAGCGCGAGGGTATAACCATTTGGCTAAGGGTTTAATCAACTTAGCTCTAGGTATGGAAGGAGGATGAGCAGATATATTATTTTGCTCAACCAAGACTAATCGTGTTGATATGCCCGATAATTCTTTGGCGATCGCTGCTGCCACATTCACATGACCCATATTGGCAACCAAAGCCCAAGGTCTATTTTGCTTCAGATAACTCGTTAGGGGGAAGACAGATTTCATGGCTCTTCCCGTACCCAAGTCAATCATGTTGACTTCCTTTGGTACCATTTCAACATATGGCCCTTCTATCTTAGCCAGAACTAAGTCTAGGATAAAATCTCTTTTGGATAGCCCTTGCAGCATATTGACAACTGCTTTTTCTGCTCCCCCACCGTGCAGAGCATCCAAGAAAAAAGTGATTCGTTTCTGAGTCATAAGAGCATTGATATTTTGATGAATACTTGTAGATGCTTTAATCAACTTGTCTTAAACTAATACACTAGTCTTAGGATAAAGGCATCAGTTAAAATACTGATAAAAAAGTCTGAATTCGAAAATTTCTCATTCTAAATAGTGAAGAACACCAATCTAACCGGGTGTATCCCATTTTGGAGAAAAGTAACAAAACTGACTTAAAGAGGCATAAACCGTCAAGATAGAATTAAAGATGGAAAAAGTAATGAATAGTGAAGATTATTAGCTATCTCTGGACTTCTCAGATGCCCTCTGAAGAGATTTAATGCCGCAATGGACAATGACTATCTTCACGCGATGTGCGACTAGAATTTATTCAGTCAAAAGCTGCTCAAATTGTAATGGTTCAGGATGATGACGATTAAGCCGACTAGTTAGATGCTACAGATCTCTTGCCCAAACTTTCTCTATGGAAAAGCGCCCGACTAGTTGACCAATAGCAGTTTCAGTTAATTGTCATCTAGTACTCAATATTCTTGGTTCGTAATTCTTGTTGGAGAATAGCGCAGATATATCCTTTGTCCCCAATCACTAAACCCTGAATCGGGTGAACTATATCCCAGAGCGCTTCCCGCTCACTGCCATTAGCCGGAGTAAGACTAAATCCGGTAATCACCTCAGTACTACTAATAAGTAAATGACCATGGAATCTATAGTTTTTACTTCTAGCATTGCCCGGTGGGACTTTTCTTGCCATGACTTAGTCGCACATCGCGTTATCTTCTAAAAGTTTTACTCTTGCAAACTGCTTTAATAGTATTTAAGTCGATGCGTTTACCCTGCCTCTTCAGTCTGGATTTTGTCCAAAGTTCAAGCTGCATCAACTGGATTTATGTAGAGTGAATTATGTTTAATAATACGGGCTGGGACACCTGCCACAACCATACCTGGCTCTGTCACAGACTTATTGACAACGGCATTGGCACCAATATGGGTCCAGTTAGCGATAGTAATGGCACCAAATATTTTGGCCCCCGGTTCGATTACTACATTGCAACCAATCACCGGCACCGCGTTTTTATCTACCCCCGCTCCAATTACAACATCTATATTCATCCTCAGATTGCTGCCGATCCTAACCTTGTCGTTGATTAGGATGGTTCCCGCATGTACAAGATTCAATCCTGGCCCGATCACATTCGGCGGAATTGTAAACCCGAGTCGCAAACTGGTAGAAAGATACCGATACGTTAACCACCGTCGTAATGGCCACCAAATCCAGGACTTACGACAGTTGAGGAAAAATTCATATTTGCGCAGCTGGCGTTGATAATGCCAAGTCGGATCTTGAACCAAAAGAAATGGAACTCTTCCCGAACGACCCATAGCAATGCGATCAGCTTCCAAATAAGATAGATAGTCGGAGTGGGAAGTAATCATGGGAGAAACTCTATACTTATGATTTATCTATTATGAAAAGATTAATTTAGCAATGAACTGACTCTAACATGAAGTGAAAAAATTCTATTAACTACTGTGCAATTCTTTCTTTACTTGAGAACGTTCCGTTCTCACTTATCCATTGACCTTCAGCAATGCCTAGCATTAGCGACCAAATAACTAACTCTTTCGGATTATAAAAAGTAAAATCTACTGACTGACATACTATAAAGAATACAAAAATAAAAAATGATGGATAGCATTGATGATAAAGGGTTTGAAGAATTCTTCTAATGAAGTATAACCATAAAAATAAAGATGAAAATCCTAATCCAAAATAGTATTCTATTAAAATACTATGAAAATGTGAGATGGATTTAATTTCTACTTCGTCAGTAATAACATCTAAACTATTCACATACTGAAGTAATGATGGAGTGGCATTCAATCCAATACCAAATAGTGGAATATCTCCATTATTTATGATAGATGCAGCAGTTTCCCATATAATATCTCTTGAATTCAAAGTAGCAATTCCTCCCATATCTGTGCGCTCGGCTATTACATAAGTAAAGGCATCTCCTGTAAAGTTAATAATAATAAAAGCCCCAATAGCAATAGTCCCTAATAATATAGTGAAATATTTCAGCGTTGTTTTCAATGGAAGTCTTCTTGAATAAATAACTAATAGAATAACTAATAATAAAACAGATGTTCTACTAAATGTAAGAAATAAAAAAATTAGAGAAAATATTGTCATTTTATTATATTTTCTAACTACAGCTATTAGAAAAACTATTACAGCTACTTGGGCAAAGCTGGGAGAAGTCATCGCTGCTGCAAATATTCTGTTATTTTCTCCAAATTGTAATTGATACACAAATAGAGCACTCATTGATAGAATGATGAACAGAATCATTAGAATACTTTCTACTACTCGGACACCTCGACGAAGAACCAGTCCCTTTGCAAAAGAAAAGCTTAAGAATACTCTCAGTAAGAAAACGCTACAGTCTATTACATATTTAATATCTATCCTTCGACCACTACAAAAGCTTAATAGAATTATTATTAGTAGTAACGAAAAAATCAATAGATCTTTTCCATCCATTTTTATAGATCTATTTATCATGCTCCCTAGAATAGAAAATAATAATAAGAAATCGTACCATCCTAAATATGCCGGATGCCACAGCTCACCAGGGGGTAGTGTCTCGTTAACCCAAAAGGAAGTACTACGCAGGCTCATATAAATAATTAAAGCAATGACTGGCATAGGTGCCATTTTCAGAGATTGTTTGAAATAGTCAAAAAACCCTAATAATTTATTTGAATCAACATGTTTCGGGGAAGGCATATGGTTTTTAAAATTATTGAAAAAACAATTGTCTAACTGTTTAACGATTTTGGCGATCGATCACTTGTTTGATGGCCTCTTTCCATAACACCATCACTTGCTCTAGTCCAAATCTCTTCAATACTTGGGGGGCTGCTTGAGCTAGTTTTTGGCGTTTTATAGGGTCGGACATTAAGACATCTAATCCATTTGCTAGTTCATCAACATTCTCTGTAACAACTAATACTCCATTGACTCCATTCTCAATAATTTCGCGGGGACCACTGGGACAGTCTGAAGATACTACCGGCAAGCCGCAAGCCATTGCCTCACATAGCGCCATAGGAAATCCCTCGGATCGAGATGACATTACGAATATATCTGCTTGATGCAGGTGAGCATTGACATTTTGAACTTGCCCAGGAAGATGGACTCGGTTAATTAATTGTAGTTTTGCTCGCAATTCTTCTAATTCTGGTCGGCTGGAACCTTCACCCAGAATGCTTAGATGCCAATCAGGATACTTATTATGAATTTGGTGAAAGGCTTGGATTAAAATATCGAATCCTTTGACTGAGTGAAGCCTACCAATAGCAATTAGAGTCGGACTAGGTAATAATTTTTCTGTTGTAACTTCTACTAATGGGGTGATGATCGGATTGGGCATCACAATCGATCGATATCCTTGGGTTGTTGGGTAAAATGGCAAAGCATCCTGGGTTAATAATGTCACTAAATCAGCCCGGTGATAAGTGAGTTTCATCAATAGCTTCCAGACCTTGCCCGTATCTGCAAAAGCTGGATAAGTATGCTCACTGACAATTACAGGAATATTTGAATTCCAACAAGCCATGATTGTTAGGACATTGGCTGTATTCATAAAGCTAATCACAACATTAGGTTTACTAGCAATAATTGCTGCTCGTAAAGCTCTAATCCGCTGCCAAGTATTTACGATGGCATCGATCGCATTCGCTGAGCTGCCAGCGATGTCTAACTGTTGAACATTGATTCTGGAATCTAGTGTATAAAAAGAGGGTTGAGATGGCCCCACGAAGGTCATGAGTGTAACCTGCCACCCGTAACTTGCCCAGTAGTTGGCAATAATAGACATAACCCGTTCGGCACCACCAGAGCCCATTGCATGAATAACGAGAGTGATTTTCATAATCTTTGGATATTAAGAAGGAGCTTTACTGATTAGGTCGATATTTTAGGCTGTAGCTGTTGATCTTTGTAAAAGTCTATTTGCAAAAAACCATAAAAATAGGAAGCTAAAGCAGTAAACAATACTTGTTGATAGGGCAATACCAGCCACCCCCAACCATTGCATAAATAAATAGTTCAAACCAATATTAATAGCTAGATTACAGCCTGAACCCCACATCATCAAATGATTACTTTGCATAGCAGCAATTAGGCGAACTACCAAACTACAGCCTAGATAAAAAGGGATTTGCAGCGCAAAGCAAGATTGAATTTGTGACACTAGAGTGGTATCGCTAGCTGTAAAAGAACCCCGTTGTAAAAGAACACGAACAAGTGGTTCTGAAAATAGGATAATTAGACCCGTGAGGGGAATACTAATGGCAAAAACAAGGCGTAAATATTTTTTTAGGGTATGACGAACGGTATTCCAATCTTCTTGAGCCAGTAGCTTAGAAAAATATGGGATTACTGCCGTGCCTAAGCCTGTACTGATGATGAGAATGGGCAAAGAAATGATTCGACTACCATAGTTCAGGGAGGCAACGCTCCCGGATGGCAGCATTGCAGCCATCGATTGGTCTACGATAAAGGTACTACACATCAACAATGCTCCAGCCATCATGGGGGCATATTGATCAATAACCTGTTTTTGATTGGCATCAAATCCTCGCCACTGGGGCCAAACAGGTATGCCTTTGCGGACTAGGGTAATACCCAGGATAACACTTTCGATCGCCGCTCCAAAAACCATTCCCAAGGCTAACACATCAACACCTAAAGAATTGCCAAATAGCAGCAATAAAATAGTAAAGGCCGGGGTGATAATCGGTAGTAAAGCGACTAACACAAAACGCTCTCCAGCATTTAAAACAGCTCCCCAAATAACACTTATTCCGTTAATTATAACTAATGGAACTAAAATGAAAAACAAATGGAAAGTGAGTTTCAATTTTTCGCTACTGAAACCTACTGCAATCAGTGGTAAATAAAGTGGGGCTGTCAGTAGCATTGCCGCCACTGTTAGTAACAGCAGGCCGCTCGTCCAAAACATGACACCGGAAAACAGCTGTTGTGCAGCGGCTGCCCCTTGCTTTTCTCGTACTTTAATATAAGTAGGAATAAAAGCTGCTGCCAGTGCTCCAGATATAACATTGATAATGAAAGAAGGAACGATTAGCGCAATTAAAAAAGCATCTAGATCGGCTCCTGTTCCAAACTGCCAAGCTACAACTAATTCTTTAATAACGGCAACTGCCTTCACAAAGGTTGTTCCCGCTGCGACAATGATGGCAGAACCAAAAATTTGGCGGTTGACAGATCCTTTAGTTAACTTTGTCCACAAGTCAACAATTTTCATTTAAGTACCCAAGTCATGATGCTGTTTTAATGATTCTTATTTCTTTTGGATTTTTTGTATAAGTTACAGATTGTCAGCTATAAAAAACTAATCGCAAACATCATTTAACAAGTCAGGTCTCTGTTCTCTAGAAAGGTTATTCTTAATGGAGATAGGCTATACCAATGACGCAATCTGGTAGTTAATTTTTTCAACTCTCACAGTTAATCTTTCTGAAATACAGGTGAAGTATAACATTGCATCGAGAAGATTCAAATCGGTGGATTGACTAATTCTATGTTTCACCTGGCTTGATCTACCATTCGCGCACGTAACGTTTACCGCTAGCGGCGATTTCAACTCTGGCATTAAACGGGACTAGTTTTAAATATTCCTCAAACTTCAGGGCAAATTGGCGGGCTTTACGGGGATTTCCGGCCAGCATTTGGGTCAGTTCAGCTTCGGTGACAGAACCATATTTTTGCAGTTGGATGAAGATCGATCGAACCATCCCATCATCGAAGCGATCTTGCCAATTTTCTTCAGCCATTGGTGGGACAGTTGATTGTGCTGGTTCAGGATTGTGGGGGCTAATTATTGCCTGAGTCGCTGTAGTAATTAATCGTTGATTATCCTCGATTTTTTGTTGGAGCCGTTCTACCTCTAATTCCAGTGATTGCTTATGCGTAGCAAGTTGAGCCACGTCCGCTTCCAGCTGGCGCGACTCGGAAAGGCTCTTCATCTTTTGGGATTCTAACTGGGTAATAATGGTGCTTAATTCCTGTTTTTCTGACTCTAGCCGTTGGTTAGAATTACTTAGTCCGGAAGTGGGTTCTCGTTTGTCACCCAGTAGTTGCTGACGATTGATGGTGATTTTAGCAATGTTGTCTTTCAGGCTAGTGCGTTCTGCTTGCAATGATGTCAATTGGTCTTGCACTTGCTGTGACTCGGTGGTCATCCGCTGGCGAGCAGTTTCCAAGGCGCTGATATGTTGCTTAGCAGCTTGCTGACGTTGATAATAAGAATCTAGCTCAGTGGCTATCTGGGTTTGTTCAGCAGTAGCGGTGAGGATATTGTGCTGAAGAGCGTGGGATTTATTTTGGAGCCTAGAAATTTGCGATCGCAGAGCAGCGGAATTTTTCTGAAAGCGGCTTTTCTTACCTCTGGTAACAATTGCGGTGCCGATGGCAGCAGCGATGGCGGCTTGAAAACCGGAGAGTAGCGGATTCCCAGAGTTAAAGACTAGCCCTAGACATAACCCTAACCCGAAGGTGATAGATATATTGAGCAGCCAATCTCTTAGCATGTTTGTCTGCCATCATCGCAATGTTCCACCCTAATTTAGACTATTTTGGCCACCGGCCATCGTACCACACCCAATTATTGTTTTTCCCAGCCACTTTTTGGAGACAATGTCATTAATCCGGTAGTAAGGTATTGGTATAATGTGAACTCTGATTAAACAAACCTGACAAAATTGAATTTTGGCTCATTAGCTAAGTAAATCTATATTGGCAATAGAGTTTCTAGCTAAAAATATTCTCAATTATTGAGCTTGTTGACATATTGTATGGCTGTACTTCCCTTTCTGACTGACTATCACGCTAAATATTATGCCTACGAACTTACTAGACGTTACTCAGCCGATAGTTTGGAAAAGTTGGCGAGTACTTTCGCTGGGGCAAAGGTCGATCTAAATCCGCATCAATTAGATGCGGCACTATTTGCTTTTGGCTCCCCACTATCGAAAGGGGCACTGTTAGCCGATGAGGTTGGTTTAGGGAAAACAATTGAAGCTGGGTTAGTGATTTCCCAAAAATGGGCGGAACGGAAACGCAAAATTCTAGTCATCGCACCTTCTAACTTACGCAAACAGTGGCAACAAGAATTAAGTGAGAAGTTTTTTCTACCTTGTACGATTTTAGAGTCGAAGTCTTATAAAAAGATTGCTAGAGATATTAACGATTATCCCTTTGATTTAGGGGATTCAATTATTATTTGTTCTTATCAATTCGCTCGAAATAAAGCGAATGATGTAGAGTCTGTTGCTTGGGATTTAGTGGTAATTGATGAAGCGCATCGTCTGAGAAATGTTTATAAATCTTCCAATATTATTGCTAATACGCTCAAACGCATACTTCAGAATCGTCATAAACTTTTGCTGACAGCAACACCATTACAGAACTCTTTGTTGGAGTTATTTGGGTTGGTGAGTTTTATTGACGATCGAGTCTTTGGCGATCTCAAAAGTTTTCGCACCCAGTTTGCTAAGGTAGACGGAGAAACAGTGATAGCTGATCTCAAGGAACGGCTCAAGCCGATTTGTCATCGGACATTGCGCCGACAGGTAACTGCTTATGTACCGTTTACTCAGCGTCATGCCATTTGTGAGGAATTTACGCCCAGTTGGGATGAGGAAAAACTCTACAATCTAGTTTCTGATTACTTACGTCGGGATAATCTTCAGGCATTACCAACCAGTCAAAAAGCATTGATGACATTGGTGATGCGTAAACTATTAGCTTCTTCGACATTTGCGATCGCTAAAACATTAACTTCTCTATCCACACGACTCAAAGCAAAACTCACCCAGCAGGAACCAGCCCGCAGGCTATCTGAGGAGTTAGCTGAAGATTATGAAGAACTAGACGAAACGATCGATGAATGGGGTGAGGATGAGCTGGATGAAACGTTATCTGGATTAGAACGTAATGCGATCGAGAGTGAAATTAAAGAGCTAGATGAATTTATCAACTTAGCTGTTTCGATCCAACAAAATGCGAAGGGTGAAGCCTTGCTCAAGGTATTGGAAGTTGCTTTCAAGCGAACAGAAGAATATGGTGGTGCTAGAAAAGCACTTATTTTTACTGAGTCGCGGCGGACACAGGAGTATCTACTGAGTCTACTGGGGAATAGTGAATGGAGTGAGGGATTATTACTATTTAATGGCTCGAATACGGACGATCGATCGAAACAAATTTACCGCGATTGGCTCAATCAGCATCAAGGAACTGATAAATTAACTGGCTCCAAAACAGCGGATATGCGTTCTGCTTTGGTGGACTATTTCCGAGAGCAGGGGAGCATTATGATCGCGACTGAGGCGGGATCTGAGGGGATCAATCTCCAGTTTTGTTCGTTGATTATTAATTACGATCTGCCTTGGAATCCCCAGCGGGTGGAGCAACGGATTGGCAGATGTCACCGTTATGGGCAGAAGCATGATGTGGTGGTAGTCAATTTCTTAAATCAGAAAAATGCGGCTGACAAGCGAGTTTTTGAGTTATTAGATCAGAAGTTTAAGTTATTTGACGGGGTGTTTGGTTGTAGTGATGAGGTCTTGGGATCGATCGAGTCTGGTGTAGATTTTGAGAAGCGGATTGCCGAGATTTATCAGCGGTGCCGACAACCAGAAGAGATCGATGCAGCTTTCGATAAGCTTCAGCAGGAATTGAGTTTTGAGATTAATAAAACAATGGTGCAAACGCGCCAAAAGTTATTAGATAACTTTGATGATGAGGTACGTGAAAAACTCAAGGTTCGCAAAGAAAGATCGGACAAGGTATTAGATAGATTCGAGAAGCTTTTAATCGATTTGACTCGCTATGAGTTAGCGCAGGATGCGGAGTTTGTTAGTGAGAATTCGTTTCGGCTGGATCGGTTGCCGGATGGATTACCCACAGTAACGGTGCCGTTGGGATTGTATGAATTGCCGCGTAGATCGGATACAGCGCATACCTATCGAATGGGTCATCCGTTAGCAGAAATGCTAGTCGAACGCGCTCAGAATCGAGTTTTAGCCCCTGCTGAGGTTCAGTTTGATTATGGTAACTATGCGGGTAAAATAACGGTTTTAGAGCCGTTTGGGGGGATGAGCGGCATCCTGAGTCTGTCGCTATTTACGATCGAAGCTCTGGGGCAGGTAGAGGATTATTTGGTGTTTGCAGCGGTAACTGAGGATGGCGAAGAATTAGATCCAGAGATAGCAAAACGGTTGATGTCTTTACCTGGGAGAATAATTAATCCATCGATCGAGCTTAAAGATCCCAGATTAGAGACTAAAACCCAATCTGATGTCAATCGAATTCAGCAACGAGTAGCCGAGCGAAATGCGAATTTCTTTGAGGCAGAAGCGAAGAAATTAGATGGTTGGGCTGACGATCTCAAGGTAGTATTGGAGCGGGAAATTAAGGAGATGGATCGACAGATTAAGGAGGCGAAACGAGCGGCAACTGCGGCGGTAGATCTACAGTCGAAGTTGGCGGGACAAAAGCAGGTGAAGGCATTGGAGACGCAGCGAAATCAACAGCGGCGATCGCTATTTGATGCCCAGGATGAAGTCGATCGACAGCGAGATGAGTTAATCGCTCAAATCGAGTCGCAATTAGAGCAAAAAAGTGAATTGAAATGTTTATTTAAAATCCGTTGGTATCTCAATTAAAATAAATATCATAGGCTTATCGCATCTACAAAACTCAGGAGAAATCTGAATGATTCAAGTAACTCAAGAACGGAAAAAAAGTTTTTCTAGCTTTACCTATAAAGAGGCATTTAAACAGTTGGGATTGAACGAATTACAGCGTTGGCAGATTGAAGCCGAACCCTTACCCATTAGTGATTTTTTCAGACAGCGGCTAGAACGATTGCAGCGATTCGATCTAGAAAGTTTAGAGGTGTCTAAGACGTTGCTAATTGATGCGATCTGTGAGGAGGGCTTAGAGGGATTCGACAGATTGAAGGTGTGGAAAGGTGCTTATCTCGAAGGTGAGAAAACTTGTGGCAATGCCGATTATCTAATAGCCGAGCGGCGCGGGTATCTGGAAGCACCCTATGTGTGTGTAATCGAGGCGAAAAAGGATGACTTTGAGCAGGGGGCGGCGCAGTGTTTGGTGGAGATGCAGGCTTGTCAGTGGGTAAATCGCCAGTTGGGGCGAGAAATTGCGATTTACGGGATTGTGACGAATGGTGAGGGCTGGAAGTTTTATCGGCTTCAGGTAGATGGAAAGGTGTCAGAATCGCTGCTGCATGGGATTGGGGAAATGTCGATCTTGTTGGGGTTATTGCGGGTGTTCTTTGGGTTGTGCGAACAGAATTTGAATTAAGTTAGTACAATGTCAAAATTCCGAGAGTTGGATCGGTTGCTAGTGCCTGAATATCTGCGATGTGAGATCGCAATATCTCCTCAATTACAGCTGTAGAGCAGTTACCACGCCGAATCCAGACGATCTTAGGTGGAAAGCCGCGTAGAACGAGTAATTCGTTATAATCACCATCTCTGGTGACGATCGTGAAATCATTGCTTTGGGCATAAATCCAAACTTCGCGATCTTCTTCGCGATCCATACCCAATGTGTAGAGATGAGTCGATCCAGGAAATAGATCCGCTAATCGATCGACTAAACGAGGCGATAAATTGTGGTCAAATAATAGCTTCATGCCTGAATTAATAGAGTCTGACGTTCCTGATTTGCTGCATAGCTCAGACAAGCTAGAATATCTTCCTGAGTCAGATATGGGAAGTCCTCAAGAATTTCTTGATATGTCATCCCAGATGCAAGATATGACAGCACATCATACACGGTAATCCGCATTCCTCTGATGCAAGGCTTACCGCTGCGTTTTCCTGGCTCAATGGTGATTCGTTGGCGGAGCGTCTCCATCTGAGAGTCGTGAGATGTCATTGGTCAACTCCTTGCGATGATGTACGGGTCACACAGCCCCACTAGTATCTACAATAATACCTAATCCTGGTGCAGGATGTGAGTCGATAGATTTAACTCGCAGCAAGCAATAAGTAGAATGCCCACAATAAAAGTATGATGAAGATAGAAAAACTAATTAAGTGTTATGCCAGCTCCACTCAGAATCAGTCTCACTTCAGAGCAAGAAAGAACCCTGCAAGAATTACGAGTTGCCTCTAAATTACCGCAA
>JANOQI010000059.1:0-78181 GCA_031414775.1 Synechococcales cyanobacterium VAR_4_metabat_354 | reverse complement strand
ATTATGGCATTGTGGAACCACACTGACCCATCCCGAACTCAGAGGTGAAACGCGATAGCGGCGACAATAGTTGGGGGGTAGCCCCCTGTGAAGATAGCTCACTGCCAGGCTTAATATTGACAAGAGAAAGAGACTCGGAACTACATGCGTTTTCCTGGGTCTTTTTTGATCTGCTCTAGGGAATGTCTGAAAATTAATAGTGTTTAGGTTAGTACGAGATTATCGCGGTGAACTACTGTATTTTCTCCGATATATCCCAAAATGTTTTCAATGTCTGTAGACTGATGGCCATGAATTTTCTGGAGTTCGGAGCTGCTGTAGTTGACTATGCCGATCGCAATTTCCTGCATTGCCGTGTTACATAGCTGAACTGTATCAGATTCGTCAAATTTACCACTAACGCCCGTAATACCTGCTGGCAGTAATGATTTGCCTTGCTGTGTGATGGCTTGAGCCGCACCAAGATCTAAGAAAATTTTACCGGTCGGTACAGAGCCGTGAGCGAGCCAACGTTTTCTAGAATTTTCTATTCTTACTTGAGCTGGAAAATATGTTCCGATCGATCCCCCAGCTAAAATCTTTGGAATGTTTTGTGGATTTTTCCCATTGGTGATAACAGTGTGGACACCAGCGCTTACTGCAATTTTAGCAGCTGCAATTTTAGTTACCATTCCCCCCGTCCCCCATTTAGAACCTTGCTCACCAGTCTTTACTTCTAGTTCGGCCATAGACTTCACAACAGATATGGCTTGAGCGTTTGGATCATGTCGTGGATCAGCAGAATATAAGTGATCGACATCTGTGAGTAGGAATAGCCATTTGGCTTCAACTAAGCTGGCTACACGTGCTGACAGGGTATCATTATCGCCAAACTTAAGCTCTTCAACTGCAACTGTATCGTTCTCGTTAATGATTGGAACTACATTTAGTTTAAGCAGTTCCTGCAGGGTGTTATGGATATTTTTGTAACCTTGGTGCTTTTCTAAATCACCCCTGGTCAGTAAAATCTGAGCGACTGGTAAACCATATTGGCTAAATAGGTCATCATACACTCGGATTAGGCGGCCTTGGCCAACGGCAGCTGCCGCTTGCTTGAGAGCAATTAATTTTGGTTTAGTAATGAGATTTAATCTAGTGCAGCCTACCCCTACTGCGCCAGAGGATACTAAGATTACCGAATATCTTTGATGTTTTAAATCAGCGATAGTTTCAATTAAGGCGGCAATGGTCGCTAGTGCGAGTTTGCCATCAGGACGGGTGAGGCTAGAAGTCCCTATTTTGATCACTATTACTGGTTGCATAAAGAAGTATTGCTCGCACCATATGGTGAGTGTTTATACTGATAACACATAAGTGTAAAAAACTAATGTTAACTAATATAACGAAAATTGCTTGGTTTCTCAGAAATTAGAGTTAGTTAGCGTGTTGTCTGTGCATAAATCAATAGCAAAAAATAAGAGTGCTAGCCCAGAACAGGCTGACACTCTTATTTTAAAAGTTATTTTGTTATGTTTAAGACCTTTATACAAGCTGGTCTCATTTGTAATGATATTATAATGTCAGATAAAATTGGTAATCTTTTGTTTCTTAATATTTTATTTACATTTCTGTACATGAAGAATTACTAGTTTTTACTATGACGTTTTTCGGCGTTGCTGAATTGAGGTATGAACGACTTAAGTTGTAGAAAATGAAAAATAGGGCTGGTCAAGCTTCTGAATTTTTGAGTTATCTGTTTTTATCCCATGATTCAGCAACGCCCATTTTTCGATGTGAGTCTGAGCTTTGCAGTGAAACGCCGGTGAGCTGTGCGAGCCTAAATTCGGCTTGGCGGAGGAAACGGAAGCTAGAGGTAGAATTTTGAGAAACGATTGGATCTACCAGAATGGTGAACACTCCCAATCGGTTACCAGCTAAAACGTCGGTGAAAATCCGATCGCCGACCATTGCTACTTCTGGATAGGGCAAATTCATGTCATCAACGGCCTGTCGCAGCTTTTTGCGGGAAGGCTTGGCAGCTGACAAAAAGTAGGGAAGATCTAGGCTGTTAGCGATCGATTCAATGCGATGGCGATGTGGATTATTTGTTACTAGCCATAGTTTGGCCACTTTCCGAATTTCATCTAGCCATTCTAACAATTCTGGCTGAGCGGTGGTGGCTTTTACTGGAATAATAGTGTCATCAATATCTAGCACTAGTCCACGCAGTTGGTGTTTTTGAAGTGTCGCCGGCGTTAGCTGCAAAATGTTACCACCCAAAACTAAATCTGGCTGCAATAGACGAAAAAGCATTTAAATCCTCAATTATTTTTCTGAGCCTGTTGGCGACCCGCCCGAATTTCTCTGGTAGCCCGCTCGTGTTCAGCATTTGTTTTGCTAAATACGTGAGTACCATCATATCTGGCCACAAAAAAAAGCATTTCAGTATTATCAGGCGTCAATACTGCGTTCAGACTAGATAACCCTGGCCCGGCGATCGGACCGGGTGGAATACCTGATGTCGTGTAGGTATTGTAGGGATGTGGTTTGCGAATTTGTGAAAAAAGTAGTGGCTTATCCGGCGTTTGGGTAACACCAAAAGCATACTCAACGGTGGGGTCAGACCCTAGCTTGATACCTTTAGCTAGGCGATTGATGAAAACTCCGGCGATCTGTGGTCGCTCCTTCGGAATGACTGCTTCTTTCTCAACAATGCTACTCAGACTGACCCACTGTAAAAGAGATAAGTTGGAGTTAGCCCCTTGCTTTTTGTATATAGGTAAAGCATTGGTTTCAAACTGTTTTAGCATTTGATTGACAATCCCTGGAGCTGTGATGCCCTCCTTCGGAATTTTGTACGTCTCTGGAAGCAGAAAGCCTTCTAGATCTCTAATACCTTCTGGTAGCCAAGGAAATTTATCGCGGGGAATTTGCTGGGTGGCAGTAATGAATTCTTCGGCTTTAAAGTACTTTTTATCGTCCTGGAAGTACCGAGCCATTTGCTTGATGTTAAAGCCCTCTTGCACTTTAAATGTCACTTCTGTGACTTTACCGCTCCAGATTTTACCAGCGATATCGGGCAGTGGTTGGCTCGGCGAAATTTGGTAGCTACCAGATTTCGCTCCTTTGCTCTGGCGGGAAAAGACTGATGTCCAGAGCTTCCAGGCCAACTCTGACTTGATTAATTTTTGGGCAGCTAACTCTTTGCCGATCGATTGCGCTGAGCTACCTGATGGAATGTTGAATTGTACTTCAGGACTGTTGGTTGTGGCTGGCGGAGCGATCGCATCATTCCACCAGGCGAATAGCCCCAAACTAGCAGCAACGGCCAAGATTCCGGTAGGAATGGCGAATTTTGCCCATGTAGGCAAATTTGATTGGTCTTTCATAGTTGTAGTAGTTCAGGAATCAATGGCATCAGAAATTTGGGCTTTACCAATCAAGCTTCATCAAGAAGGATATCTTCGAGGCGTGGACCAATTTCATCAGACTCTTGATCGGATAGCAATTCTACTATGCCCTGCTCGTTTTTTTTGCCGAAAAATAATAGTGGATCTACCGGAGTGCAGATGACATATTCTTGTTCTTCGTTATAAAAGTGACAAAGAATTTGAAATTCCTCTGGCTCCAAATCTTCTCCTTCTAGGTCAATTTGCAAAATTTCTTCTGGATCGAGGGGTGGTAAGTCGCCGGATGCTGTCAGGGTATAGGCTGTTTGCTTGAGAGCTAGATTTTGCTCCGATAAAACAGCACTGGCATCGGCGAAGACTTTCGCAATTTGAGCATCTTCATCGATCGCCGTCAGTTCAGCTGAATCTTCTTCGTCTTCATTCCAGGCAAAGATCTCGATCGGAGAATCGACTGGCAAGAGTAATAAATAAGTCTTAGAATCCAATTCTAGATATTTTTCGACATAGCAACTAAGAGTTCGACCAGTTTCATCTGTCAAATTCACTAAATCGTTTAGTTCACTATCTTCGGGATGGGATAATTCAGACATATTAATAAAGGCGATTAATGGAATTGATAAACCAACTTTGACCAGGAAATTTTACTCTATGCAAGTGCTAAACTGACTCTCACACAGACTTTTGCTCAGTCGTCAGCCAAAGGTAGAATACCATATTGCTTCATTCTGTAGAATACCCCGAGCTGACAATTGGGGTGATGCCACCGTTCCTATGTCCAGTCTTCTTGCTCTTGAAATTTACTGCGAACTTGATAGATTCGCTCATTGTTGTGGATTTCACGAGTTTTGGCAAAAAGTTCTGTTTCGGTGAGTCCTAATTGTTTCATGATTTGGTTAAGACTATCTTTAATTGCTACCGCGCCCGGAAATCCTTGGTAACGAATACGAAGTCTAGCTAATTCTGCTAAATTTATGGGGTCTGCGGCATTGCCCTGCATAATCTGGCTAATTGTCTCTCGGTCTTTCTTTTCTTGGGGATGATTTTGCAGCTTAGGGGATGTTTGATTACTCATAACCACGTTCAAAAACACTTAATATAAAAGGGGCAGCAGAAGAAATACTCTTCCCCTACCCCGTTGGTTAATGACGGCCTACTGTTACTTAACTCCGCCCCAGTTGACGGAGAAGCCGTCGAGTACCAGTGAAGAATTGTAGATTTGCAAGATGATTAATAAAAATATCGCAAACAGAACCATAAAAATACCCATTACCGGTGTGGTTCCCCAACCTGGGACGACCTTACCGTACTCGGAGTTTAATGGTCTAAGAATATCGCCTAACTTTGTACGTTGTCCCATAGGTCACCAAAAAATAAGCTATAAAAAGTGTGCTTTAACATATCGCAATATATTATAGAAGTATACCATTCGCAACTTGTAACTCCTATGGAATCCGCAACAGTTCTTAGTATTTCGCTGGGGGCGATCATCGTAGCTATTACTGGCTATGGTTTGTATCTCTCTTTTGGACCGCCAGCTGCTCAATTGGATGACCCGTTCGACGATCACGAAGATTAACGCCGAGTTATTGCCAAAGGCAATGCCATTCGGATGACAAGCTCGTCTGTGGGACGGCCATGCTCAACCCATACTTTAATTTCTGTGTTTAAGGGTTGAGCAGATTGTGCTGAGCCATATAGCAGTAAGCTACAACCCGATCGCCCTAGACTTGCTATTTGGCACTTTTGTTTGTGAATATACCAATCGATTCCTCACCCATGACCAAAACTTTGATTCCGATCATTCTAGCTGGTGGTAAAGGTGAACGCTTTTGGCCGTTGAGCCGTAAGCATCGTCCTAAACAATTTTTGTCTTTAGATGGGAGTGGAGTGAGCCTTCTACAAGCCACTGCCCAACGGCTACTAGAAATTGCTGGGGGCTGGGATAATGTCTGGGTGGTGACTTCGGCTCAGTTGGCGAAAGGAGTACAAGAACAACTCCCAGAATTACCTCTTACGAATTTGCTGGTGGAGCCAGAAGGCCGTGATACAGCAGCAGCGGTGGCTTGGTCAACCTTGGCGGTGGCGGCACGACATGGACAAAAGGCTACTGTGGGCTTTTTCCCAGCCGATCATTACATTGCTGATGAAGCTGGCTTTAATCAGACTCTCCAAGCGGCGGCAGCATTGGCTCAGCAACAGCCTGCGATCGTTACCTTGGGAATTGCCCCACATTTTCCATCGACTGGCTATGGCTACATTCAAGAAGGCGAAATTGCTGGTGAATATTTGGGACAAAAAGCTTACAAGGTGAGCCGATTTGCGGAAAAGCCAGATCAAGAGACTGCTACTGAATTTCTGAAGATCGGTAATTATACCTGGAACAGTGGGATGTTTATTTTCACCGCCCAGACTTTGTTAACTGAGATGCAGTTGCATGCGCCGCACATTATTCAGCCTTTGATGGAATCTGGTTTGGATGCTTATCCTACGATTACGAAGCAGAGCGTTGATTATGCCTTGATGGAGAAAACCAAGCTAGCTTACGTGCTACCGGCCAGTTTTGGTTGGGATGATATGGGCGATTGGAATGCGATCGAACGACTTTTAAAAGGTGATGTTAGTCATAATCTTAATGTGGAGTTAGCCCAGCATATTGGCTTGGACACTGCGGGGGCAATTCTCTATGCTAGCAGTAGTGATGAAGTGATTGTGACCATTGGCCTAGAGGATATTGTGGTAGTGCGAGATGGCAATGTGACTTTGGTGGTAGATAAAAATCGGACTCAGGAAATTAAAGGAGTGCTGGGGAAAATCAAGGAAAATATCGACTGGGAACATTTGCTGTAGGCTATACTGGATCTCATGAGTGAGAAGAAAAATACAGGAATTAAGGTATTAGCCGACAACCGACAGGCCAGGTTTCAATATGAATTCCTGGAGGTACTGGAAGCTGGAATATCTTTGACTGGCACTGAAGTGAAGTCGATTCGGGCGGGCAAAATTAATTTGCGAGACAGCTATGGCTTGATCCGGAATGGTGAGGCTTGGCTACTGAATACGCATATTTCAGCTCATGCCACGACTAGTGCTTACTACAATCATGAGCCGACGCGAACCCGGAAGCTGCTGCTGCATAAAAAAGAAATTCGGCAGTTGGTGGGTAAAGTAGACCAACAAAGTCTGACTTTAGTCCCGGTCAAGATGTATTTGAAGAATGGAAAAGTCAAGGTATCGATCGCACTGGCACGCGGTAAGAAACTCTACGACAAACGAGATGATCTACGGAAGAAAGACGATCAACGAGATATTGCGAGAGCGATGAAGCGGGGCTAGGTTAGGGGATTTTACTTTTTCATAGCTAAGGTTAAGCCATCGCCGATCGGCAGCAGACTAATATTCACTCGATCGTCTTGATGGATTTGGCGGTTTAACTCGCGCAAGATTGTCGTGCGCTGATCCGTAATTGTCGGATCAGCGACAGCACCAGACCAGAGCACGTTATCGATCAAAATTAAGCCACCGGGACGTAAGAGCCTTAAACAAGCTTCGTAGTATTGGGGATAGCCGCTTTTATCGGCATCGATGAAGGCTAAATCAAAAGTATTGGCCGCACCTTGATCTAATAGGTTCTGGAGGGTATCGATCGCCTGCCCCAATTTCAGCTCAATTTTGTGACTAACCCCAGCAGCTGCCCAGTAGCGTTGGGCGATCGCAGTATCTTGGGGATTCACATCACAGGTAATCAATTGACCATCTTCGGGCATGGCCAAGGCCATCACCAGCGCACTGTAGCCCGTAAAAGTACCGACTTCGATCGCTTTTTTGACTCCCAAGAGCTGTACCAGCAAGCCCATAAACTGTCCCTGATCGGGGGCAATTTGCATCACGGCTTGGGGATGCTGGTTGGTTTCGGCGCGCAGTTGAGCTAAGATTTTTGGTTCTCGAACGGCTACCGATTGTAAATAAGTGTAAAGTCGATCGTCGAGTTGGATGGTGCGGTTACTCATGGATTACTCAACATTTGTCTGAGGTTTTGCAGGGTTTTTCTGGTGCCGATGTTCATGGCCTGTTGCACCAATTGGGGAATCAAGGTAGCGATTGGCAGCGTCGGAAAGGCTGAACTGACGATGGATTCTTGGTAGTTTTGGTTTTCTAAAACATAAATAGTCATTTGTTGATTACGATAAACCCAGACTTCTGGGACTTGTAAGGCCACGTAAGCACTAATTACAGTTACGGAAGTTAAGTCGGATTCAATGGCCAAATCTGGCGGGGGATAATTCGCTAAATCGAGGTTCGTGCAACCTTGTACCTGAGCTGCATTTTGAATATAAAAGCAGGTATCTGGTTCAATCCCAGCGACTGGCGATCGCTTAATGGTAGTAGAGCCGAAGTCTTCCCAGTCCCGTTCTTGACTTTCAAGAATGGTGGTGATGATGGCGGCAATAATCCGGTGTGGTCTTTCGTGAGCAGCTAGCGGTGACATGATTTCTAGGGTGCCAGCATGGTAGGCGACACGAGTAGAGCGATTTTCGCTCAGATTTTCCAGGATATTGGTAAAATCTGGCCAAGAAAGGTGATGAATGCCAACTCGATTACCGGGGGTGACTTCCAGGTCTTGCAAAGGGATGGTGACTGTCATGTTTAGTTTTCGCTGGCTAGCGGCTATTTACCCATAATAACTGCTGGGTAAATCTGCAACAAATTAAAAATTAATTAGTCATGTTGTTGATTGTCGCGCCATTATGCGATGATGCTGTCTGATTCAAACCTATGGCATGGTAATGGCTTCTGTTGTAGATATTTTTTACAGCCTCCAATTGGTCTTTTTGATAAAAAACATCATTTGACATGCTCCCCAACCTGAAGGCGTGGGGATTCCTAAACATCGCTATTTAGGTTTCTGCTTCAAAGCACCAGCCTTCCGAGATTTACTCTCTTCGGGTCTTACAGTTGCTCCACAGACTGAAACGGCTAGCCCAGCCGCCAAAATATTCTTACTGGCATTAATATCTCGATCATGGTTCATCCCACATTTAGGACATTCCCACTCTCTAATATTCAACGGCAGCTTATCTACGATATGCCCACAGTTCCCACACCTTTTAGAGCTTGGAAACCATCGGTCGACTTTAATCAGTTCTCGTCCGTACCATTCGCATTTGTAAGCGAGTTGACGAATCAGTTCGCCCCAACTAGCATCGCTAATAGCAAGGGCAAGTTTATGGTTCTTGACCATATTTTTGATAGCCAAATCCTCAACTACTATCGTTTGGTTTTCACGAACCAGTTGAGTCGTCAGCTTGTGCAAAAAATCTTTTCTAGCATCGGTAATTTGCGCGTGGACTCTTGCCACTTGCAACCTTACTTTATGCCTGTTGTTACTCCCTTTTTGTTTGCGAGAAAGTGCTTTTTGCACTCGTTTCAACTTCTTGCGGAGTTGCTTAAAGTGCTTGGAGTTAGCAATCCTATCACCGTTACTGGTGGCAATCAGGCTAGTTATCCCAACATCCAATCCGATAGATTTATCCGTCTTGGGGAGTGGCTTAACTGTATGGTCATCCACAAGCAAGGCTACGAACCAATGACCAGCTGCCGTCAACTTGACAGTTATGGTCGATGGGGCACAGCCTTCGGGAATCTTTCTACTCCAGCGAATTGGCAAAGCTTCGATACATTTAGCCAGAAATACTTGTCCATCTTTCCGTCGGAAAGCCGACTTGGTAAATTCAGCACTGCCACCGTGATGCTTCTTCTTAAAGTTGGGATATTTTGCCCGACCAGCAAAGAAGTTGGTAAACGCGGTTTGGAGATGTCTAAGCCCCTGCTGAAGAGGTACGCAGCTAACATCATTCAAAAAGTCAAGATCTTCTTGCTGTTTCCAACTTGTCAGCATGGAGGAAGTCTGACTATAGCCAACTCGCTCTTGTCGCTCATACCAAGCTTGAGTCCTAGCAGCCAAAGCCTTGTTATACACTAGCCGCGTACATCCCATTGTCTGGCGCAAGAGACTTTCTTGCTCGGCTGTGGGATAGAAACGGTAGCGATAGGCTTTCTCCATGCTCACATTCTAGCATATCTTTTGTGAGATTGCTAGAAATATCCATAGTGCATTCGCCTTAACTCCGTTTGCGCCTGTAAAGCCGTCCTAAAAGGACGGGGTTTCTACCCAATTTTCTGATGAACTCAATTTCCTCTTATTTTAAAGTTTTCAACAGCCGCAAAATGGTAGCAATTCTGCTGCTGGGTTTTGCCTCTGGTTTGCCATATGCCCTGATTAATGATGCTTTTGCCGCATGGCTCACTAAAACTGGTTTTAATGTTAAAACTATTGGCTGGCTGAGCTTGGTGGGCTTACCTTACTCTTTGAAATTTTTGTGGTCACCTTTTATCGATCGCTTTCGGCTACCTTTTTTGGGAAGAAGACGGGGTTGGATTTTAGCAACTCAGGTTGGACTGTTCGCTGCGATTTTATTTTTGGCTAGTCAGATGGGAGTAATTGCCGGGCTAGATGCTGACGGCAGAAAAAATGCATTAGGATTGGTTGCCGTTACAGCTGTGACGATCGCTTTCTTAAGCGCCACCCAAGATATTGCCACCGATGCCTATCGGACAGATGTCGTGGGGAAATTAGAAGTAGGAGCTGGTGCGTCTGTAGCACTTTTGGGTTATCGAGTAGCGTTACTGCTGACCGGTTGGATTTCCTTTGTGTTGGCCGATCGGATTGGCTGGGCATCGGTATATGGAGTAATGGCAGTATTTTTAGGGATTGGAATTATCGGTTCCTTCCTAGCTCCTAATGCCAAGGCCAATACTGCCCCGCAAAGCATTGCCGAAGCGGTAGTTCAGCCCTTTCTAGAATTTTTCCGTCGCTTGGGCACTCAACAAGCTATTTTGGTTTTAATCTTTATTGTCTTGTTTCGAGTTGGCGATGCGATGGTCGCTAAAATGGCTGTTCCCTTTCTCGGGGCTAAAGGTTTAGGCTTTAGTGATACGGATATCGGTAATATCCGTCAAGGTATGGGCTTAATTGCTACTATCGTGGGCACGTTGGCAGGTGGTTCCTTTTTAAGTAAATTAGGTATTAACCGTTCTCTCTGGATTTTTGGTGGTTTACAAGCGGCTAGTAATTTGGCCTATTACTTTTTAGCGTTAGCTGGCAATAATCTCACTGCGATGGTGTTGGCTATTAATGTGGAAAACTTTTGCAGTGGTCTGGCTGTTGCAGGATTTGTGGGATATCTGATGAGTTTATGTAACCCAGAATTTTCTGCTACTCAGTTTGCGCTGTTGTCCAGCCTGATGGCTGTAGGTCGAGATCTAATTGCCGGTCCATTGGCGGGGGAATTGGCTACCAGATTGGGAGCTGCGCCTGGGGCAGCTGGATTAGCTGGCTGGGGAGGTTTCTTTCTAGCGACACTGGCAATTGCCTTACCCGGAATGATTATGCTGTTTTTTATGGCACCTTGGAATGCCGATATGCCTGAAGATCCTATTCTTTAAAATTAATCAAGGAAAGCAACAACCTAATAAAATAAAGTAGGTTTGCTGATGTTATTTCAGCAAACCTACTTTTTTGTGTAATGGATGAAAATTAATTGTTAAAAGAATTCTTTTCTTCAAACATGCTGTGATACAGAAATCCAGCTAGGATTGCGCCCAAAATTGGTGCTACCCAAAATAACCAAACTTGACCCAATAGCTCAGCTTTGCCGAAGATAGCTACAATGATCGCTGGTCCAGTACTCCGAGCAGGATTTACGGAAGTATTGGTGATGGGAATACTGATTAAGTGAATCAGAGTAAGAACCAATCCGATCGGAATTGGAGCAAAGCCTTGGGGAGCGCGTTTATCTGTAGCACCCAGAATGACAAACAAAAAAACAAAAGTCAGCAATACTTCGGTCATAAAACAGGCAAATAGCGAATATGCTTGGGGTGAATGCTCTGCAAAACCATTTGTAGCTAAAGGACCCGTCCCAGTGAGAGCGTAACCTGCTTTGCCACTAGCGATCGCATAAATCCATCCTCCAGCTAAAGTTGCACCGGCTACTTGGGCAATGATGTAAGGGAGTAATTCGGAAGAGGGAAAGCGCTTGCCAGCCCACAAACCAAACGAAACAGCTGGATTAAGGTGACAACCAGAAATATGGCCGATAGCATAAGCCATCGTTAATACAGTCAGACCGAAAGCGACTGATACTCCAAAGGTACCAATCCCCAACGAAGCTTTAGCAGCAGCTGCCGTCGCAGCTGCTCCACCAGCGGCGGCAGATTGGGTGTTTACTTCTGTATAGGCAGCGGCCAAGACGGCGCTACCACAACCACCAAATACTAACCAGAAGGTGCCTATGAACTCAGCCAGGCATTTTTTAATTAGTGACATATGATACTTATCGGACTAATTACAACACCGGCAATTCTAAACCAAATTGTTTCTCTTACTTCATCTTCTACACATAGTTAAACAGTGCGTTAGAATGATTCCTACTCAATTATTTAGTGCAAGTCCTAAGTTATCTATGCGCGCACGGGTGATCACTTGGCTCCAAGAAAATGTTTCTGAACATCGGGTTAATCATATTTTGGGTGTAGAAGCCATGTCGATCGATCTGGCCAAACGCCACAATCTGGATGTGGAGAAAGCGGCTCTAGCTGGATTGATGCACGACCTCGCCAAATATTTTAAACCCCAGCGGTTGTTGGCCATGGCGCAAACCGAGGGACTAGAATTAGATGAAGTAGATATGGCAACTCCGCATCTCCTTCATGCCGATGTGGGTGCAATTGTCGCCCGTGATGAGTTTCAAGTCACTGACCCCGAAATCTTGCAGGCGATCGCTGACCATACCCTTGGTCGGCCAGGGATGTCGGCACTGAGCTGCGTGGTGTTTTTGGCCGACAGCTTAGAACCTGGCCGGGGTGATGACGAAATTTTACAAACGCTGCGGCGGACTAGCTCCGAAGATCTGGTGCGAGCCGTTTGGCACACCTGTGACTATAGCCTGCAACATCTCATTGCGGCTCGTAAACAAATTCATCCCCGCACGGTGCGGACGCGCAATTGGGCGATGACCACTGCTCTCAAACCTGCTACTGTCTAAAAATTTTTACAATAATCTATGAACAATACCTTGATGGCCAATCCTACTCTCACCTATACCAGTGAGCAGCTCTCCCTGTTGGCTGCCGAAGCGGCGGACGATCGCAAAGCTGGCGATATGCTATTACTAAAAGTCTCCGAAGTATCCTTTATGGCCGACTATTTTTTGATCGTCACTGGCTACTCCCGTGCGCAGCTACGGGCGATTGCCGAGTCAATTCAAGACAAAATCAAAGAACATTTCAACATCGTGCCGATGAGTACTGAAGGTGCCGGTAAAGGCAATTGGGTGTTGGTCGATTATGGTGATGTGATTGTGCACATCATGTCGCCAGATGATCGAGAGTTCTATAACCTAGAGGCTTTCTGGAGTCATGGCGAAGTTATTCCTCTGCCTGATTTTACCTAAAGTGATGTCTAGCGTTTCTCCCTGTCCGGTGCCGAAGGAGCAACAACCCATTAACGAATATCAAGAATTGCAAGAATCTTGGTTTTTTAAGTGGGGTAAGCTGACGATGGCGGCTTATGGTTACAAACTACTGCGGATTTGGTTATTTGGTCTGGTGATTACTGCTCCCATTGCCGATGTTAGTTTTTCGCTGCATCGTGAGCCATGGCACTTTGCGTTAGCTAGTATGGGTGGTGCTTTGCTATTTGTGGCGCTGGCGGCTACCTACTTGTATACCGGCTGGCAGCATGTCGATCGCAGGCTGCGATCGGATGCGGTAGTTTATGAAGAATCTGGTTGGTACGATGGCCAGACTTGGACAAAAACTGCGGAAATCTTGGCTCGCGACCGGTTGCTAGCCGTCCATGAAGTCCAACCAGTGATTCGACGCATCCAGCTAACTTTTTTGTCGATGCTGGGTGCAATTGGTGCGGGTAGTCTAGTTTGGTTCATCAGTTCGATTGGTTAGTTCTGCTAAAATATCGACTGCACTACAACAGAGAAATGGAATGGCCAGAGGAAAACGCGCTCCTGAGATTACCGTCAACCTGCTACGGGAGGGTCTGGTCGAATCTGTCCAACATGCCCAAGCAGTGGTCTGCGATTATCGTGGCCGTGTTTTGTCGGTGGCTGGTGATGCTGGTTATCCCACCTTTATTCGATCGGCACTGAAGCCTTTTCAAGCCCAAGCCGCCACTAGCAGTGGTGTCATGGAGCGCTATCAATTAAGCGATCGAGATCTGGCGATCATGTGTAGCTCCCACGCCGGTGAAATTTATCAGGCTCGGCAAGCATTCCATATTCTATGGCGGGCTGAGCTAGAAACCAGCGATCTGCAATGTCCGATTCCGGCTGGTAAAACTAGTCCTTTAGAGCACAACTGCTCTGGTAAACATGCTGGGATGTTGGCCACCTGTAAAGCCCATGACTGGCCGTTGAGTAACTATCTAGAGCGCCATCATCCGCTGCAAAAGCTAATTCAACAAAAATTTGCGGAGTTGTTGAAAATGCCCGCCGAAGAATTTATTGGAGCTTGTGATGACTGCGGGGCACCGACTTATTTATTGCAATTGGATCATATGGCGATTCTCTACGCGCAGTTGGCCGCTGGGCAGAGCTTAGATTTAGAAAGAATCATGCGATCGATGGTGCATCATCCTGAACTTATTGGCGGTGAAGGGCGCTTTGATACGGAGCTAATGCGCTTGACTCAAGGGGAATTGGTTAGTAAATCTGGCGCTGAAGGTATTCAGTGTGTGGGCAAAGTGGGCGAAGGCATGGGTTTGGCGATTAAGGCTAATGACGGCAGCGCCCGTAGTAAATATGCCACTGCTCTCTATCTATTGCAACAGATGGGCTGGATTAGTCCGGCTGTTTTTGAAACACTAGCGGTTAAGTTTATTAATGTGGGGCAGTTCACTAGACTAGATGTCTGTGGTGAGCTGACCATGGATTAAGCAATGGAAAATTTGGTAGATTTGGATGCCATTTTGCTGCCTTGGCATCGATCGGGTGTCAAGCTGGGACTAGAGAATATTAAAGAAGTGCTAGCCGTGTTGGGTAATCCCCACTGTGCCTTGCCGATGGTGCATGTGGCGGGTACGAATGGTAAAGGTTCCACTTGTGCTTACTTGGCCAGTATCCTAACAGCAGCGGGTCACAAGGTGGGGCGCTATACTTCGCCTCATTTAGTGGATTGGAACGAGCGGATTTGTATTGATGGTCAGCCGATCGAGACCGATCGATTAACGGCCATTGTTCATCAGATTCAAAATACGGTCACAGACCATGCTCTGACTAAGTTTGAGCTGATTACTACTGCCGCTTGGTTGTACTTTGCCCAGGAGCGGGTCGATATTGCGGTAATTGAAGTGGGGTTGGGCGGACGACTGGATGCTACTAACGTTATAGATCAGCCGCTGGTGAGTGTAATTACCAGCATTAGTCGCGAGCATTGCCAGCAGCTCGGCGAAACCATCCCAGAAATTGCCGCCGAGAAAGCCGGGATTATTAAGTGGGGTTGCCCGGTAGTTATTGGCCAACTGCCACCAGCGGCTGTGACTGTGATCCGGCAAAAAGCTGCTGACTTGCAGTGTGCGCTCACCCAAATTGAACCTGCTATTGAACTCCAGCCTGAACCGCAGCGCAGAGCTATAGCCTATGGTATTGAATATCCTTTACCGCTGTTGGGAGATATTCAGCTCCATAACTCCGCACTGGCGA
This sequence comes from Synechococcales cyanobacterium VAR_4_metabat_354, assembly GCA_031414775.1. Classification (GTDB taxonomy): domain Bacteria; phylum Cyanobacteriota; class Cyanobacteriia; order Cyanobacteriales; family Chamaesiphonaceae; genus JAAFHZ01. Next base: position 63,018 of record JANOQI010000059.1, on the reverse strand, counting down.
TCGCTACTATTCAAGTTCTGCAAAAACAAGGCTGGCAAATTGATCTGGCCGCGACTCAGCAGGGGATGGCACAGACCCAATGGCCAGGAAGGCTGCAATGGACGGTTTGGCAAGGCCAGCCTTTGCTGATTGATGGTGCCCATAATATTGAGTCGGCAATCGCCCTCCGCTGTTATGTTGATACCCTGCACAAGCCAGTGACCTGGGTGATGGGGATGCTGACTACCAAAGAACATTTACCCATTTTGCAAGCGTTGCTGCGAACCGGGGATGCGGTGCATTTTGTGCCGGTGCCAGACGAACTCACTGCCGATCCGGCTGAGCTGGTGGAAGTTGCTCGATCGATCCATCCCGAAATTGAGTCGCATGCCCATGTAGATTGGCCGACTGGATTAAGTGCAGCCTATTTCCGCCCTAATCTGGTGGTGATGTCTGGCTCACTTTATTTGTTAGGTGACTTGTGGCGGATGATTCGGCCATAAGTATTTGCAAATATAATCAGCAATTAACAACACCTTAAGGAAAAATTAATAACTGCTAACAATGGGGATCAGCGCTGGGTTGGCGATCCCACCCGCCTGAAAATACGGTTATCTGTAATGACCAGCACAAATTTATCTCGAAACAATGGGTACTATAGTAATAGTGGTAGATAATCAGCTCAAAAAGCCCCTTCTACCAATGTTGAATTATAGAATTTCTAAATGGACCCTGCGCCGTCATCAAATAAATCTTTGCCTGCTAGTACCCATGCCTGGGAAGAAGTTTGGGGAACGATTATTGCCCTCCTGACCTTGACCTTACCAATTGTGGCGATCGCTACTTATTCGCCCAGTAGTCCCCCAGGGATTGTGGCCACCGAGGTCTCTACCGTGAAATAACCAGCACTTGCGGTGAGTGCGTCGTTCTCCAAGTAAAATGTTCAAGGGATTAACTTCCCTGATGTTGTTATTTGGAGAATTTTACTGTGGATTTAGCGCGGATTCCGGCTCAGCCAAAACCAGGGATTATTAATGTCCTTATCGAAATCGCTGCTGGCAGCAAGAACAAGTACGAATTTGACAAAGATTTGAATGCCTTCGCTCTCGATCGGGTGTTGTTCTCGTCGGTGCAGTACCCTTGCGATTATGGCTTCATTCCTAATACTTTGGGCGATGATGGCGATCCTTTAGATGCAATGGTGATTATGGATCAGCCTACTTTTCCTGGTTGTGTAATTGCTGCTCGTCCGATCGGCATGTTGGAAATGATTGATGGTGGCGATCGAGATGAGAAGATTTTGTGTGTACCGGACAAAGATCCGCGCTATGCCCAGGTTAAATCGATTCATGATATTTCCCAACATCGGCTCGATGAAATCACTGAGTTCTTTAAAACCTACAAGAACCTCGAAAAGAAAGTAACCGAAATCTTGGGTTGGAAAGATGCCAGTGAAGTGCAAGCCCTAGTTGATAAGTGTATTGCTGCTGACAAGTAATCTAAATTCTCCTCAATCCCCTTTGGCAAAGGGGATATGAGTTATTTTTCTCTAAATTTCTAACCCTATGTACCGCACATTGTTGTCTGGAAAAATTCATAGCTGCACTGTTACTGATGCTAATTTACAATACATGGGTAGCATTAGTGTTGATGAGCTGCTGCTACAGGCTGCCAACATTATTCCCTATGAGCAGGTGCAGGTGGTGAATGTCAATAATGGTCAGCGTTTTGTGACCTATGCGATCGCCGCGCCAGCTGGTGAGGGATCGATCGAACTTAATGGAGCAGCAGCGCGGTTAGGTGAAAAAGGCGATCGGCTAATTATTATGACCTATGCTCAGTTCGATACGGCTGAGATGGCCGATCATCGTCCCCAAGTGGTGATGGTGGACGATCGCAATAATTTAATTGAAGTTCGTGATTATGATGAGTTGTTGGCGGGGCGAGATACGCCGTTATTAAATAGTGCTGTTGTCCAATAGCTGCGCTGGAAATCGCTATAACCGTGATTCACACTCAACGAATCGATCGACGACGGTGGTAAAGGCGGGTTAAAAGCGAAAGTTGCTAGTAAAATCATTCGTTTACTAGCAACCACTTAATTATAGTTATATTCAGAGATTAATTGCGCTCGTTGTTGTAGTCTCTTCTAAAGACTCGTTGTTTCAAGTAAACTGCTTTAGGAGTCAATGGTGGCAAACCAGTCACTGTGTTAAAACTAATATCATATCCAAAATCACGACTAGGAATCGAGTAATAGCTTGTAGTGGTTGCATTAGTACTACTACTCGCACGATATATGCCATCAAGCTTTCGCGGGGTACTAAAGCTAACAAATGAACCACGATATCTAAAAATACTACCACTTGTCCCGCCCCAATTCTCCATCATACGCATGTAGTTATTGAGACCAGATCCATTAGTTGTCCCTGCTAGAAACGCAGCATTAATACTTGTAGGAGTAGCCAAATTCAATTGACTATTAAGTATAATATTGAAACAGTTAAACTCTCCATTAACACCTCTACAGCTGTTAGACAAGACCCCGATCGCGTCGGCCATTATTGCTGCTGGCTGTTTTTGATTAGAGTTTTCAATTCTTTGTGGACCCGTACCATCAGTTCTAAGTGAGCCATCAGCTTTCCTATCAGAAAATACAGGATCACCGATACTATCAGGTTGTAAACCACCTGGATTATTAAAATCACCTTGCACATAGACAATTTGATCGGTGGCCAAAGTTAGTGGCCCTGGTAACCAGCGGCCACCGGAAAAACCAAAGCCAAACTGACTTTTCCTAATAGCTGTATCAGCAGTCGGAGCAGCCGGCGGAACAGTAGGGCTGGGATAAGCCGATGAATTAGCGGTTACATTACTCACCGAAAAATGCCAAACTAAACCGCCTTCAGTTCTGTCACTAGCAGCAAATCCCATCCATTCATAACCACCAGCTGGGGCGGTACTATTAGCACTAATGCGAGCAAAAACTTTACCATCAGCATCTAATACACCAGTAGCGGTAGCATTACTATATCTCCCGTCGCGGTTCCAGACGGTCAAGCTATGAATATTAGACTGGAGAATCTTCATTAGCCGATTTTCCTGGCGATCTGTTTGACCAACCGCTGAAGCTAGAGCAGTACTAGCCGGAGCCGCTGTAGGGGTATTCAATACCAACATAGGAGCTGGCAAGAAGCAATTACCAGCTTTATTAGCAATCTGACGAGGCGTGAGAGCCGTCAAAGTAGGTAACTGCGTTTTTAAGTCGCCTGGCAAGGAACCTATAGAGGTCGTACCATTTAGCTGTGAAAATGTATAGATGGTGGAAGATTTAGCAAGCGCATCTCTGAGCGCATTGCTGTCAGTGGCAGCGGCGGTAGTAGCAGCAGTAGTCAAACTACTCCAAGTATCAGTATTGCTAACTGCGGTGGCAGTAAAATTAGCTTCATTCCTGATACACAAGTTACTCCATTCTGTAGCTCTATTGTCACCACTATGAGCCTGAGTGACTAACATTACCGGCTGGCGCAAGCTTCTCAACATCTCATCAGTAAAAATATTAGGAGTACCACCTTGCACTGATTTCATTCCAAATCCATATGGGTGAGGGGTAGTATTGTTTTTATTATCTGGGTCAAACTCCACTTGCAAATCGGCTTTGGTAAAGTAGTTACCAGTCGTGTCTAGTAAACCAGCTCCTGGAATATCTAGCTTGGGCGTATTTATCCTCAAAAGCCCATTACTATTGGCAATCTCAGTTGCCGTTACCTGAGTATTGGCAGTATTTATTACACCCGTAGTTGGATTACCAACGCTAATAGGCGAATTACTGCCAAGAATGAATCTATATCCAGGATTTAGTCCACCAGTCGTAGAAGCTCTATTCAATGACTTATAAATTTTACCCTTACTAGCAATCCAGTTACCGCTGGCATCTTTTTCCCCAGCAGCTGTCAATTGACCAGCAGTAACAGTACCACCATTACCAAACCATATATTACTGTTACTGTGAACAGCTCCATTCAAGGCCATATTAGAAGAACTAGTAATTTCTAAATCTTGCTCATAAAAGGCAGCAAACTGAAATAGAGGAATAATTCGACTATTAAAGTCCATTTGTAGTAGTGTTTGAGCCGCAACAGAGAAATCATTAGGATTAGTTAATTCACTTTCCCCTCGTTTCATGGCAGTTGAATATAATCGATACTTGTATTCCTGCATATTCAAACCAGCAAAGTCTTCTCCTGGTGGAATCCTAGTAAGTGCTGGATTCAAGTCAGTTGTAATTCTTTTAACGAAAGAATAAGCCCGATATTTAATATTAGGATTATTATTAAACTGCGATTCAAAACTTTCCTTAGAGCCACCAATTGCAGCCTTCCACTGAGATTCTTTATAATCAAAATCATTTCTATTACAAGCAAGATCATTAGTACCAATATTGGTATTGCTAATACAATTTTGCATTTGAGTAGCCACATTTGTTCCACCATCAGGCTCTGTGCCAGTTGGCTGAGAATAGCCTTCAAATTTATCTCTAACCAGGTTTGCTCTTCTGTTCATCCCCGATTCAGCAGCATAGAAAGTTGAACCAGAATCAACTACAGCATTAGCAACTGATTTATAGAGATTAGCTGAAAATAAATAAACACTCAGCATACTAAACATCAAAATAGCTAAAATTGAAGTGATCAGCATGGCATAGCCATCTTGATTATTAGTCACCTTGTTTTTCTGAAAATGTACTAAAAGTTGCAAAGAATAACGAATTTGTTTGCGATCAATTTTCATATTTACTCAGTTTTACTTTTACAGAACTTGGTTTAGCTATTGAGCATTAGTTGACAAGATATTACGCGGATAGAAACGACCGGAAGCATCAATGTTACGTTTATCGGCAGCCATCAAGTCAGCATTTGTATCAGGATTGGGAGCAGTAATTTTTACTGTAACCCCACGTAAATCACGCCAATCCACAGGTGTTGCACCAGTGATGGGGAAGATAGTATCTGGACGATCGGTTATGTTAGGTGGTGTAGCTGTATCCGCCGTTGTCAAAGTAATATTCATCTTGTTGATTTTAGTAGCAACAGTTTTAAAGGGAGATGTCGCTGAATCTGTCAAAGAAACCCCCAGTGAGGTTCCAGTAGTGGCACAGCTACCTTCGTTAGGATTATTAATTCTTACTTTTAATTCATTTACACCAGCATTACTGCAAATTAAATACTCACGTTTTTCAACTAGATTTAGGGTGCTTCTATTAGGAAAATTAAAGAGTGAGGTGATAGCTGTTGGGGTTGTTGGATTTGATGATACAGTCAAACCAATTGTATCAAGACCACTGGCACTAGTCTTAGTCTCACCAGTTAATAAGAGTCGCTGGATGTTTCCTTGACCATCATGAAGAAAAAATGTTGACTGGCCGGGTGTTGGATTGTTACTAGCCGTTCTCTTCGCGATCCAATCTTGTACATTACTAGGGTAAGCAGGAGTCGTAGGAGTAGCAGGAGGAATACAAGATGAATTCTCTAATTGCACACCACTATTTGTAGAAGTCAGTGATAATGTAGTAGTTGTAGCTCCAGTAGCTAAAGCATTAGTAGAGGGCAGGGCACTACAGAGCGACAATGCTTCCTCTAGACCACGATAGATGATTATTCTTGAGCCTTTATTCGTAAGAGGATTTGGATCAATATCTGGGGTAACTTTAATTACAGGAAACCGAGGATCATTAATTTCTTCACCTGCTTGCACAATTTCGCGGCCAATAGTATCAATGACCGAAGATAGCTTTTGACCCCCTTCTACTTTACCTTTATCTTTAGTAAACCCTCTTTCAGCATTAGACAAAGCCGCCAAAGCTATACCACTAACAGCTAAAGTCATAGATATTCCTACCATCATTTCTAAGATAGTAAAACCCTTATCGGAAGTTTGTGAAACCCGCAGACATTTCATATATTGTTGCCCCATTTTGTTTAATCTCTACTCTTAGTGTTTTGTAATTAGTAGAGCAATCACTAGCAGTTTCACAGTGGAATGTTCTAGCAGTGTAAGTGCGCCCCATGGCTGTTAAATCAGTTTTAATATCACCTAATGTGGCTCCAGACTGACAAGTATCAGTAGTAGCGGTACTGCTCAAAGCAACAGTTCCTGTTGAACAAATAGCTGTAAAAGGCGTGCCGCGTGTTTTATCTAAAATTCTCTGCGCCACCATCATGCCACCGGTTCTGATTTCACTCTTAGAGTTATTCATCTTAGAGTACAAAAATAGGGGCATGGCATAAGCTAGTGTTACACCCAGAGTAGTAAGAGCGATCGAGGCCTCCAAAATGCCAAAACCTTGATTTGCATTGCCCTGCTTATTTTTTTTATATTTACTAATAGCTCTATTAACTACAGCCACATGATTGCCCTCAAATTCTTGATATTTTATTGATAGCCTAATTTGTTGACTAGTAAAGCAGTATTCCATTGTCATCAAATTTAGTAACCGACACGTCACCCACAACACTTACAGACATTTTTGCCCGATATACTTTGGACTGGCTCTGGGTATCGACAAGGCTAAACTTTTTCTCGCCCCCATTACTCTCGCCCCGGCTATTAAAACAAATCGTATTAGCCGCAAAAGATGCCACCTTGACAGATGGGATAGCTGCGCCATCTTCATCTGCAATAGTTATACCAACTGGTAAATCAACAAATTTGTTGTTGTCACCAATCCATTGATCGGTTGAAGCACAAGTACCATTCCGACGACTTTCTACCCGCAATTGATATCGATCGGCTCCAGCATCGTAGATCGATCGAATCCGGTAAGGGTTGCCAGCATTAGCTCTTGCCACTAAATTCACCGTCTTCAACATAGATTCTGTCTGAGACATTGCCGATCGCATAGACTTTTTCTGTGCCATCAAAGAAGGAACAGCAATCGTCGCTAAAATACCAACAATTAATAGCACCACTAATATTTCTACGAGAGTGAAGCCCTCATCAACACGACTAAATTTATTCATAGAAAGTTAAATAAGTCCAAGTCAGAAGAAATCAATAGGAAACAACTACTAGTTATGATGCCCAGTTTTAGCTCAAAAATGAACGATTCCTGGATCACTTAGCTAAAAACACCAGACTCAAATAATGTGTCGATCACCCTACTATCAGTATTTACGCGGAAACAGAATTCGCCTGTGACAAGTATCACGATTCGATCGCCAACCTTAACACCCAACACTTCTATTTCCATCCTTCACCAGCTTCAATCCGCCCAAAAACACAAAAAGCCCCTGGCTAATTACAGCCAGAGGCAAATTCACAAGCCTTAAAGATTAGCCCACTACTTTCAAAATATCGTCTGCATGGGTAGCAGTACTGACAGTATCATCTACGTGTGCGATCGAACCATTCTCATCAATTACATAGGTTACCCGCTTGGCATAACCACCAGCATCCACATCATAAGCCTTCGAGATCGCCCCACCCACATCGGCTAGCAACGGAAACGGCAAACTAAATTTGCTAGTAAAAGCCTGGTGAGCCGCCTCATCATCTTGGCTCACTCCCAAAACCGTAATGCCCTTTTGCAAATAAGTCGCATAATTGTCCCGAAAACTGCAAGCCTGCTTCGTGCAACCGGGCGTGTCATCTTTCGGGTAAAAATACATCACCACCTTCTGACCTAAGAAAGTAGACAGCACCACTGTGTTGCCGTTGGTGTCTTTAACATTAAAATCTGGTGCCTTGGCACCGACAGAAAGAGCCATGCTGCATCCTAAAAACAACTACAGCAGCCATTGTAATCGTTTTCCAGAAACAAGACTCTATATCCGTAATACTAGATAGAATAAGCAGTCAAAGCAGCATCATTTATAGATGCTCAATCAATTCACCAAGATTCAAAATGGTATGATTTTACTATCAGCCAGCTCAGGAGATCGCCAATGATTGCTGCACCAGAACACTTTCCTCAACTTACCCCCGCAGAATATCTGGAATGGGAGGAAATGCAGGAATTTAACTTTCCCCATCGAGCAAGTATTTGAGGGGATCATATTTGCCCCCGAAGCAGAAAGTTAAGGCGCGCTCATTCCAGTTACATCTCTAAACGACTACTACCTGATCAGCCAGATCCGATCGATCATCCGTCACCAACTCTGGCGCTGGCAAAAATTCTGGCACCCGATCGAAGTGGAAATTGCGCCGCCACACCGCAAAAATCTGCTCCCGTCCATCCTGCCAAGTCGCCGGATCAATTTGATAGATCTTATCTTTGGGTTCTTCCCCACCTGTCTGAGCTTTAATCACCTTTAACTTCAGACCAAACAACCCCAAAAACTTACCCAAAATCACGATCGAACTATCCTTAGTAACCGCTTTAGTTTTAACCGCAATACTTAAGCCAATCGCCCGCCGAATATGCTGACTGCATAAACAAGCCGATTGCTTTAAGGCCAACACATCCGGGTCGGTAGCTCGAAACTGTCGCTGTGGATCGAGCAGATCCGGAATCCCTAAGGCCACCAAACCCTGAATCTTGAGGGTGTAATTATTGATGTCTGGCAAAAATACCTGATGTTCTGGTTGCTCTCGATTAATCGGCAAGAGCAGCTGTCCATCGATATTCCGGGGTTGTCGATCGCCACTGGTACTAGCCAAGATATCCCGTTCTAGCAATTGGTGTTGATGAATTAAATAGAAGTGAGTCAATAACTGATTGTAATAACCTTGCTCATCTTTAAGCTGAAGTTTGGCCGTGATTTTCACCCCATAGCGCTGTTTCAGCATATATTTACTAATTTGGCGACGTTCAGCCTCGCTCAAAAAGCGCTTGCCAGCCAAAAACTGATATTCTGCTGCCCCCAAATCAGGAGATTTAGCAATCGCTTGCGCCGCTTGCAGTTTCACCTGCTGCTGAATATTTTTAGTGGTGTCTTTAATCAGCTGATGTTTTTTGGTTTGAACTTCGGTCTGTTGCTGCATCGCAAAAATTTCGCTCATCAGCTTGCGGGCTTGCTGCTTATCGGTTTTAGCTGCTGCTACCAACGCTTGGCGCAGTTCCATCAGCTTTTCTCGATCGCTATCATCATTGATCACTTTTATTTGATGCCCTTCCAGTAGCAAGCTGGCCTTAATCGACTCCCGATACAGCGTAATCGAGGCATTGATCCGCGCTGCAAACTTCGACCAAGTGCGCAAATGCATCGGGTCATAGACCAGCGGTAGATCCACATCAATCGCCTGCAATGGACACATCAGCGCATAGCTTTCCTTGTAATTTTCCTGGTACCAGAAAGCTAAGGTGCGGTAATTATTGCTACCACTCCCCAACATCCCGACCCCGCGCTTGGTACACCACAAGTAACGGGGGACATTGGCTCTGACCCGCGCCAGGGCTTGCCGCACTTCCGGGTCTGGAATCACCCCTTGAAACAAGCCATACACCCGATCGAAGTGCTCCACATCGATACTGACTCCGGTGCCCAAGGTGGGTGTGACAAATACGGCATCGTACTCGGACACTCGATCATTAATCTGGGTAGCAAAATTAACGGCGGGATGGTTAGTAGTATTGGTGGTGTGGCTACAAATCACCAAGGTCTTGTGATATCGACTTTCCAAATGCTGGAGCTGACTCCGAATATAGCGATCGAGCGTATCCGAGCCATACCGACCAGAACGGCTATCGGTGGTCACGTAACACTTATAGCCTGCCAACAAATCTTGTTCTAGCTGACTAATTAAAGCCGCTGGATTAGGCGTATCAAAGAAATTCACCTCCCAACCCACCGCTGGCTGCCACTCGTTCACCACCACCCACGGCTCAATTTCACAGCCCGCTAGTTTCACCAGGTAATCGATCGCAATATCCGATAAATCAGCATCCTGCGCCACTATCAAGCCCCCCGAAGCCAACACCTGATTAATCAAGCGTTGAAAAGTTCTGAGGATGTTCAGGCGCTTACTCTTGCAGGTCGAACTGTTCAGCAAATGCCACAGAGATTGCTCCACCTCATCCAAAATAATAATGCCGCCCAACCAGTGCTCAGGGTTCAGCTTCCACAGCGAATCCAAACACAAGCCCACACCGTCTTTGGGGCTTTGCTCCAAACTAGAATTAATCCAGTTCACCCCGATTCGTTCGCACAAAAAGCGCCCTAACTGAATGCGATGGGTGAGCAACAAAATTGGGCGCTCTTGCTGATGAGCAGTCTCAATCAAGGGAATCAAAGCCGTGGTCTTGCCCGTGCCCTTCGCCGACTTTACCCCCACAATGCCACTCTCTGGGAAGTCCAAGCGCTGTAAGTAGCGCTGATTTAGGGTTAGCGCCACCGGATAGGTCAGCCGGTGGTGGGGATGAGTTTTGGCCAAATCAGTTTCCAAATCTAGTGCCAGATCATGGATTTCAGCAAATTTTTCTGGCCCCTGCGCCACCACAAATTCATCTACGCCTTTTTCGGGACCGGGTAGCCTTACCACCTTCACTGCACATTGCTGAGTTTGACAAACTTCCCCCAGATGGGCGATCGCTCGGTTCACTCCATCGATCGTCTTGGGTTTAGTTTCGTAATCAAAACAGATATAAATTTCGCGCTGATTATTAGCAAAGACTGCTAGATCAGGAATTAAGTATCGATCGATCACATTCCCTGCTAAATCTTTGCGCACCCGGTAACCGCTGTTAATACCAGGGAGTCCGATCGCAATATAGCCCTGACTGAGCAAAGCAGCCGCCTTTTTTGCCCCTTCACAAATCACGATCGGCAACGCCGAATCCAAGACCCATGCCCAAAACCGATCAGTTTGCTCTGCAAAATTGGCAGGCAACGACTTTGCATACCGTTGGGCAACTTGCTGCCACACATCCGCCGTTACCCGTAAACAAAACAGCCGCGTGGCCATCTGCGGTGGATGCTCGTATTTAATTACCTTATTTTCTCTACTAAACTTCGGCTCATCGGGTTTAAACGTGCCCCACTCCATCTGCTGCCAATCCGCCACCGGGTCCAAGCCCGCACACCACCAACCACCATGCGTACAGTTCGTATAGCGGCGCATCCAGCCAGGCGTGACCTGACCCAAATTATTTCTGGGTAGCTCTGGCGAAATAAATAGATACTCGTAGCAAGCTTCGCCACTGAGAGAATGAAAATTCAAGCTCGCTAGACCCTCAGCAATGCCACTAACATGAACTATTTCAGCGTAGTGATTAGAGTCTAGGATAGATGATGGCATAAACAGCTTATATTCACGGAGTCACAATTGTAGTCCGAATCTCTCCAGAATTCCGGAATTAATCTTCAACTGACACCATATATATATGGTGTCTAATATCGCATCCCTACCCCATATCTAGCAGTAGCTAGTTTGTATTAGTTGCTTATTCTAATTTTCGTCTTACTGTTTCACTCCATTTTTATTGGTAGTGTCTAGGGCTATCTAGCAACTCCACCAGTAGCGTCTTATCGCTTTCTTAGCTATTTTTCAAAAAAAGACAAATATCTACTTGTCAAACTATTCCTTTTGCACATATAATAGCGAAGGTGTGAAAAGCACTATTTTCCTCGATAGCTCAGCGGTAGAGCAGTCGGCTGTTAACCGACCGGTCGTAAGTTCGAATCTTACTCGGGGAGTACTCCCGTAATTCCATAAAGGGTAGTAACAATAGTTATTGTTACTACCCTTTATTGGATAATTAGATGGCAATTAGTATTGTGCTCTATTGTTTAGTAGGCAAAGAACGAATGAACTCGCGAATGATGTCTGTCTTGGTTCTTTCGGTCTTTTCTGCATAAGTTTGCAAAAGCTGGAGTTCCTGTTCAGGGATTTTCACATTTAGTTGTTTAAGTGTCATGCTAATATAATGTAGTGCTATGTATGACTAATGTAAGGGTCAACCACATCGTCAATTCACTCTAGATATTGAGATCACAGTTTTAGTTCAAATTCAAAAAAGAAGGCTAGATTTTTAAGCTAGTCTTCTTCGTGTTGTCACTTGTTAGGGCGGCGTTCCTTAAGAAAATCTGGAATATCTAATCCACCCTGAGAACTTTTGTGATCTGGAATCGGTGGGGGTGAAGTAGGAGCGACGATCGGATTACGTTTGGGAGGAGTTTGAGGCAGTTGCTTATTACTTACCAACGATACAGAACTAGACTGCACTTCACCAGTAAAGCCTGTAGCAATCACAGTAATATGAATTTCTCCCTGCATTCGGTCATCTAAAACTGCTCCAAAGATAATATTGGCGTTAGGGTCAACCGCTTCATAAATAGTTTCAGCAGCAGTGTTCACCTCATGTAGGGTCAAATCTGTACCGCCAGTAATATTAAACACTACTCCGCGCGCACCTTCGATCGAAGACTCTAGCAGCGGTGAAGAAATTGCCATCAAGGCCGCTTCTCGGGCTCGTGACTTACCAGAACCCTGACCAGTACCCATCATCGCCGAACCAGCATCAGCCATGATCGCTCGTACATCGGCAAAGTCAACATTGACCAAGCCCGGAATCATAATAATGTCGGAAATTCCTTGCACACCCGAACGCAATACATCATCAGCTAGCCGAAAAGCTTCTTGGACAGGAGTCTGCTCGGAGATCACCGCTAATAACTTGTCGTTGGGAATCCCAATCAGGGTATCAACCCGACTCTGCAAAGCCATAATACCTTCTTCGGCCTGGTTCGTGCGCCGCCGTCCCTCAAAGGTAAAGGGGCGGGTCACAACACCTACCGTCAAAGCGCCCATTTCTTTAGCTACTTCTGCCACAATTGGCGCTGCCCCCGTACCAGTACCGCCGCCCATCCCAGCAGTAATAAATACTAAATCAGCGCCCTCCAAAGCCGCTGCAATCTCTTCACGGGATTCTTCCGCCGCCTTTTGCCCGATTGCTGGATTACCGCCAGCCCCCAAACCTCTAGTGAGTTTCTGTCCCAACTGCAAGCGCCGATTGGCGTTGGCACCAGATAGTGCCTGGGCATCAGTGTTCATAGTCCAGAACTCAATACCGGTGATATCGCTAGCAATCATCCGATTGACCGCATTGCTGCCGCCACCGCCGACACCAATCACTTTAATTTTTGCCATATTGCTGGGGATAATTTCGTCAAACATCGGGTCACTACCGGGCATGGGAGTTGAGTTAAATCCTGGGTATGAGATAGGGTTGAGCTTGCTCATGCTTGCAAAGGTTAGGTTAATGATAATTGTATTCTCTTGTCAAGCGCACGGCAATTAAACAATTGAACCATTGCTATATAAAAGCTCTGCATTCAATTATTTTTCTAATGATTTTAAATCACGACACGCTATTTTATATTCCCATAAAGCTAGCGAATCGTGAGAACTTTGCAGTAACACCTGCGAATTTAATGCAAATTCTTGAAGATTAATCTATTGCATCAGTGTAATGGTTATGGGCATATTAACAAAAATCAAAGGAATCATACTTTTATACTAAGGTAGAAGATCATCGGCATTAATCTCAGTCTTCTGATCATCGGTCTTCTGATTAATAGTAGAAATTGATTGCTGGATCTTGGGCATATTAGGATTTTCCAGATCAATGTAAGCAATATCAGACGCTTGATTATATTTCAGTTGGTAAAGTTGCTTCCAATCACCTAATTCATAAGCTTTCTGTAACTGCTGACGAAATCTAGCTGGTTCAAATGCACCAATGCGCACATCTCCAATTTCAGTTTTCAGGAGGATATTTAGCGCATCACGACAGTCAACTTCACTTACTGGAACGGGGCTACGCTGAATACCTTGATAGAGAGCTGGCCAGTCTGAACAGAGTGTGCTGTCGGCAGATAATAGTCTTAAATGTGGCAACTTATCGTTATCTATTTGATAGCTAGTCAAAGGCAGCCAATTACCAGCAGCATTTACTAGCCCTGGTTGATCAGCTTGATCAGCTATAGCCACTGGGGGTTGATCTTGCACCTGGATGGTAATTCGGGGGGGAAGCAACTCACGATGAATGTTTGCCGCCAGAATACTACCTTGATCTAGCAATTTAGCATTCAAGCTCTGTGGTTCGATATGCAGCAATGACACCGGATACTTCAAACCGAGCATCTCCCGCACAGTACTAGCGGAGAGATATCGGTTGCCCTGAATTTGAACTTGTTGGGACTGGCGAATTACCCAATCTGGTTGCTGCACAGCCCAGATAATCCCACTAACTAATGAACCCAGCAGCAGTACTTGCCAGCAGATTTTTAATGCACGCCAACGCCGTTGCCGACGCAGCTGAAGACGACGCTGTCGCAATTCTTCGGGGCGAGACAGGGTTGGATTCATGGCGATAGCTGGGGTTGGGTTGAAAGCTTTTGTCTATTCTATCAGGGTCTAATGGAACCTATTCGGGACTGGTCGTCGGGGCATCGGTAGGGACAATTTGGGTTTCCACTAACTGTTGGCTATTACCAGTGACGACCACTGATTGATCTTGGAGTTTGCCGACTCCTTTAACCCCAGTTAAGGTCAAGGTCGGTTCCTGCTGCTGGTAACGAACATTGCCGGTACCCACTATTTGCTGGTTATCGATCTGCCAAGTTAGGCGATCGGCTCGGAGTTTGGCTTGGTTGCGGGTAGCCACTCCTTGGGCATTACCAGTCAGGGTGGCCACGTTTTTGCTCAGATCGATCGAACCATTATTAGCCGTAAAGTTAGCTTGCTCCTGTTTATGAATAATTTGCAAGGAATCAGTCGCTGTAATCAGTTGCTGCTGAAATTGCCAACGGGCGCTGCCAGCAGTGAAAGTAATCGGGGGTTTGACCGATTGAAACTGAACTTTGTCTTGCAGCTGAACAGTTTGTTGATCCAGACTATAGGTGAGCTGGTTGGCATTAACTTTTTCTAGTAGTAATTGATCGCGATAGTGCTCTATTTGTACTGGCTTATTCCCAGTAATTTTTTGGGCATCAACCTGCCACTGGAGATAGTTGGTTTGCAGCCGCACGTTTTGTTCTGGTGCCCAGGCCACGATTCGATCGAACATTTCTAAGCGCTGTTGGCGACTGACATATTTACCTCTATCGCCCTGCGCTTGCACTTTCGGATGATTAACGCGCACATTTTTACTGATGGTCAGCAAGTCTTCGGTCGGTCGCCATTCTAATTCTTGGCTTGCAACCACCAAAGTGTTGCGAGTTTCTTTCGCAGTTACATCGCCACGCAGTAATATTTTTTGGCCGTCTTGCTCCACATCCGCAGCTTTAGCTGATAACTTCAATACAACTTGGTTGTCTTGGTAGAGTTCCCCTGTTAAGCCAGTGACCTTAGCTATTTTTCTGTCTACGGTATACACGGCCTGATTGGCTTTTAAGCGCCACCACAATTTACCACTAGGATCAGACTGCTCCACACTAAAATTGTTGATGGTCAGTTTGTTTTCCTGATTTTTGGAAACTGGCGCTTTGGTTGGAGAAGCGGAGCAAGCTACGAGCACCATCCCGCACAGAATCCCCACCCACCGGCGGCGCGGAGCAGCACTAGTCAAGCCTACACCCACATCTCAGGACTAACCACACCATTAGAGCGTGAGGTTTTTTGAATATCTTCGCGGACACTTTCTAGATCAATATATCGATCGGACACATTGATGAGGCTATCACTAGTCATCGAGCGCAGGCTGACAACCTCAACGCGCACCCCTCGGTAACTAACCGAATCTACGGCATAGGCTAAGTCCCCATCACCACTCACCAACACAGCGGTGTCGTAAGAACCGACGAGAGCCATCATATCCACGGCAATTTCGACATCCAAATTGGCTTTTTTCGAGCCATCGGGTAATTGAACTAGATCTTTAGCAATCACGCGATAGCCATTGCGACGCATCCAGAGCAAAAAGCCCTGTTGTTTTTCGTTAGT
Source organism: Synechococcales cyanobacterium VAR_4_metabat_354 (assembly GCA_031414775.1). Lineage (GTDB taxonomy): Bacteria > Cyanobacteriota > Cyanobacteriia > Cyanobacteriales > Chamaesiphonaceae > JAAFHZ01. The sequence goes on along the minus strand of JANOQI010000059.1, from coordinate 47,157 downwards.
TCGATCGACACCAGTATAAAAGAAGGAACGTAGTAGGCGAGAACCACCCGTTAGTCTAGCTAGCAACTTGGTGTAGTCAATTTCAATATTGAGTTGTAGCGCTGCATAAAAAAGATTAGAACCATCAATAAAAATGGCCACCCGGCCACGATTTTCTAGCATCTGCTCCGGTGAGAAAGCACTATTTTGGCTGGAATGATTCTGGCTATTACTTAACATATTTAGGAAAAATGCCCTAGGGTTTTATTATTTATGAAGAGTTTTAAAAAAAGAAGCTTTTTATGAAAATTTGTTGGCCAGAGCTAATTAGGCATTAGTAATCATCACAGGCGGTATGTCCAGTCTAACAAATACTGGGTGCGGTACGCTCAGAGTCTGACCAACAGCCAAAAAACCCCAGCTGCTATGGTCATTTACATCGATAGTTTGCTCTGTTGATTGTAAAACATCAAAATCTATTGTCAAACCCAGTTGCTGATAAACAGCGGTGGCAATCTTGGGGATCACAGGTGCCAGTAGGAAGCTAGCTAAACGGACTGATTCCAACAGACTGTATAGAACTTCTTGCAATTCTGATTGTTGACCCTGTTTGTACAAAGTCCAAGGTGCCACATCGTCAATATATTTGTTGCTTGCCCGAATTATTTCTAATACGGCAGCGCAAACATTATGGAAAGCTAGGTTGGTATAATCCTGGGCAACCCTAACACCAAGATCATGTCCCAGCAATTTCAAGGGATGTTCGGCTGGGATATTAGCCACATCACAGTCTGGTACGTTACTACCACAGTATTTGTTGACCATGCCCATCGTGCGATTCAATAAATTCCCTAAGCCATTGGCCAAATCGGCATTGACCGTCTCGACAAAGCGCGTCTCGTTAAAGTCACCATCTTGGCCAAATTCAAAGGATTTGAGAAAATAGTAGCGCAGTGCTTCGGAACCATATCTGTCCACCAAGACTTGGGGATCGATCGTATTGCCTTCACTTTTGCTCATTTTTCGTCCATCTTTGGTGAAAAAGCCATGACCAAAAACCATTCCTGGCAACGGCAAGCCCGCCGACATCAGCATTGCTGGCCAATAGACGGCGTGGAAGCGCAAGATATCTTTGCCAATGATATGGACATTGATTGGCCAGTGCTGATTGGTGGCATTTGCTAGCGTTGGCTCCATCCCAGGCTCCAGTTGGGCGCTGATATATCCAAGCAAGGCATCAAACCATACATAGATGGTCTGCGCGGCATCGTTTGGTAACGGAATTCCCCATTCCACATTTACCCGCGAGATCGAAAAGTCTTGTAGACCTTGCTTCACAAAGTTGAGGACTTCATTGCGACGGCTGTTAGGCTGAATAAATTCTGGCCGATCGATATAAAGTTGCTCTAACTGCTGCTGATATTTGGAAAGCCGAAAGAAATAGTTAGTTTCATCCCGCCATTCGGCTACCTTGCTGGGATGCAAAGGGCAATAATTCTCTGGCAGCAGATCGCGCTCTTCTTTAAATTCTTCGCAAGCGACGCAGTACCAACCCTGTTGTTGACCTTGATAAATATCACCTTGCGCTAAAACTCTTTGGAAAAATTCGCGGACGATTGCCTCATGAGAGCCGTCAGTAGTCCGAATAAATCTGTCGAACTGGATATCATAGCTGCGCCAGAGTTCCTGAAAACCACTAACTATTCGATCGCAATGGTCTTGGGGCGAAACCCCTTCCGCGATCGCTGTCCGCTCAATCTTCTGGCCATGTTCATCTGTGCCAGTAATCATCATCACTTGGCGACCTTGCAGCCGATAAAACCTTGCTAAGACATCCGCTGCCATCGTAGTGTAGGCATGGCCAATATGCGGCAAGCCATTGACATAATAAAGTGGAGTAGTAAGCGAGAATTTTTGGTCAGCTGTTTGCATTTATTAGCAGTTGGCGTTGAAGGGATATTTGAGAGCTTAAGCATTGAGTATTGGATGTAGATGGCTCAACACTCGATAGCATTTCATGACTTCTATCTTATGCTGAAAATACCCATCCTCTAGAGATCACCTCAGAAAATAGGCAGTTTTGTATCATTGTTTTATTTTTGGCAACAACACTCAACGTAACTAGCCAAAACACCCTAGGTTTGCTAGGATGATCAGGCTATGGGTGAGTAGCTCAATGGTAGAGCAGTTGACTCTTAATCAATTGGTTCAGGGTTCGAGTCCCTGCTTACCCATACTTCTAAGTTTGATGTTTATTTACTGGTATAACTTCCTCAAACTTAAATTTGTTTTTTTTTCAGTATAGCTTTTCAAAAGCACTCCCTATTCTCTTTCTTCTCCCTAAAAAAAAGAAAGAGAAGAGTAGGTATAGGTTTTAGAGCAAGAATTATAAAGGGAGAAACTTTTTTAGAGCAGGGAGAAAGCCCCTCACTCCCTAATCGCTAAATATCAAAAAATCGCCAAGCGTCATTACTGGCAACACTTGGAGCTAGAAAAAGGAAAAAGGGCACAAAAAAAAGCCGGGACGAGCGGCTGTGAAGGAATTTGAATTTAGGGTTGATGCTTACCGAAGATTCAGCCCCGCCAGAATTCGATCGATTAATAATTCTGGCGGTACCACGGTTAACTGAGCTAGCGTATTTGGTACATCTGTATTCCTGGGACAAACAATAATCAACCGCTGAAGAGTTTGCGGATTGTATGCGGCTAACATTTCTAATTGCATAAGCCAGAGGGTATTAAAGTCTAATCTAGCTTCAACTAGTATAAATTCATTAGGGGCACCACACAAAAAGGAACACCGCCAACTTCGATCGCGGGAAAAATAAGTATTAGCTGGTCTTACCTTGATCGGCTGATGTTGCTCGATTTTTAAATCATGCGTCTTTGTTAGTGGCCGCAAACGTTTATAAACGCTGGATTCAAAATCAGCAACCGAACTAAATCCAGAGAGACGCAATTTTTCCATACTGGTTATGAATGTTGACCTTTTGAATATTGGCGCGAACACCATGCAGCGGTGATTTTTTTGCTTTTGGGGAAGGCTTACCAAAATAGGTATTTTCCTCGCTGGTGCCCCTTCGCCATGCCGGATCGACAGCTAGCAAGCAATGATTAATCACCCGATGAGCTTCAGCCTCAGTAATGGCGTTAACCTTGAGCTGACAGCCATCGGCAAAAACATACAAGCCCAGTTGCCGCCCGTAGGTAATGTGTAGACCGTGTAATTTAAACAACTGGGGTTCTAGTACATGTGGAATATCAATTATTTTGTTACCCACAGAGTAAGCTTTCCCAGTTTCTTCATTAACTGCATACCTTAGCTCTGGCCTTACCGCACATCTCCCCCGCAACATCAGCGGATCTTTCTTGGCTACTCGGTCATTAACGATAAACCGCTCTTCTGTAATAGATGGCAATTTGTCACAGCCCCAGTAAAAAAGCAGATACTTTAGTACTACTTCATTAATGGTGTCCTTGGGGTTGACGGTCAATATTTCTTTTAGTGATATTTCTGTTTCATTGGCGGGATCTTTCCAGATCGCATCTATGCGGCTATTCAGCAGCACCCGCGCTAAATTGGCCAGCTTCCCCATGCGCTGGACAGCTGTTAATTCATCCATACTTACACCTTAAATGGATCGACTTTATCGACATTGATATTTAGCCCCGCGCCCAATTTAGCCACATCATTAATTTTTTTATCAGTCTTAGCCTGTCTCTGAGCCTGGGTTTTAGCTTCTTCGGCTAGTAACTTTTTAGCTTCTTCAGGATCTTTGATTTCCTTGGTTAATTCTGTAAGTGATTCCCCAATACTAGGATCGTCCACTTCCCGCGCCTTCACGAATTCATCAATATTCTGGCTGGCCGCGAAATAGGGACTATCCGGCGACACCAAACCAGCATCTTTCAGGGCATTATTTACGGTACCCAGCTGGATAGCCAAACCATCCACCTTGTTATCGGTACGCTGGCGGATTGACTGCATTTTTTCTAACAGCTTAGTGGTGGTCGAAACGCTGTTAATCCCAGAGGCAAAGGCATTTTTCACCGCCTGGGCGTTTTCCTTGCCGAAAGCATTATCAACAATTTTGGCCATAAAAGACTTAATGCCCTTGGTAGCGCCCTTAAAGCCAAACATCCCCAGTAGCGCTTCTGTCACCGTCAAATAAGTATTTACCGCATTATTAACATTTGTAAAAAAGGTGGTAATGCTGGTCAGGAAAGTAATCGCGCTGGTTACAAAGTGCATGGGCAGCAGACAGGCCACGATCGCAATCATGGCAGTAATTCCACCCACCGCTGCAATCCCCCCGGCTAGATCGTTAGTATGGCCGATCGGAGTTTTATTTTTGTGGAATTTGGTTTGTTCGGGCTTAGCCGCCTTGATTTTGGCTGGAACTGCTGAAGTATTAGGGGTTTTGCTGGGAATCTTGGCCGCCAATTCATTAGCCACCTGTTGATCACGAATCGCATTCGCGCCACGGGTCACACTACCATCAGCATTAAATAAGATCGCTCGTTGTCCGATCGTCTTGCCGTCCTTGCCGTTTACACTACGTTCAAATTCACTTACCGCATAGCTTTTGCGGTTTTCATCTACCCGCTGCGTGTAATGAGTACCTTTGGGCTTAATCGAGCCACGTTTGCTAGTGTAGGTATGGTGTTTAGAGTGACCAAGTTTAGTTCCGGCTCGTTTCCGACCACTGGGAATGGCGATCGGCTTGGTGCTGCGTTTATTATTTGCTTGCCGCCATTCCCCGCTTTTTGCGTAGTAATCATAGGCTGATTTTTCCCCAGTCTTAGAGGTGAATTCAATCCACCCGTAAGCGTTGGTATAGGCTTGCTGATTAGCTTCTAGGGCGCTGGCTTGTTTGGAACTCCCGCAAGCGTTAGATTCTCCAGCGTTTGCCGCTTTGTCCAGATGACATAAATATTCATGCACTCCCTGATCTTCAGCTGCCAGAGCTGCTTCAGCAAATTTAGCCACTGGGGCAGGCAATAGCCCTAGTAGTCCCTCACTGGCGATTAATTCGGCAAAATCAATTAATTTTGATTTGCCAGTAACATCACTCAGATAATCGGGTGAAACCGTTGCTTTGTCAGGCATTGTAAGCTATCCCCCCGCCACTCATAATGATTCTGTGTGTTGAATCGATCGACTGAAAAAACTGGTTCAAGACAAACCTAGCCGCCGCCATGTCCGTTGTATCAATGGGGATAAAATCCAAATCACCAACATAGAGCAAATGCCCTTCATTGCCTTTTAGTTCTTGGAGCAGTAGTAACAAATCACGGGCGTATTGATGGGTTAATAAAATATTATTTTGATTGAAACTGCCCGTCATATAGATTTTATTGATATGTCGATTCCAATAATTATGACGATCGCGCTTAAAAATATCCATTATGAAATAGGAACTTGAGTAATATTTCCAACATAATCACTAATAGTATTGCTGTTGATATCTGGAAAACATTCAGGAATACATTCAATAATGCTTTTGCCTGCTAAATATTTTTCTTTATCAATAGGTATTAGCAATAACCAATTCACCAGAGCTGTTTCAGAATTAATTGAGACATTACAACTGATATCAAATACTGAATTTAGTGGAATGGTACGCGGAAAATTAATGTCCATAATTTTTTTCTGTTAGCAATCACTGAGACTATTGTCGGGTGATTCATTTCCAGTAGCCCCATCAGCGCTATTATTGCCGCTTGGTGATGCTGGATTATCAGAATCTTGTGAATTACTATCTCTTTCACCAGATGGATCATAGAAATTCTCTTCCCCAGTTGCCGAAGTAATATCACTGCTTGAGCTGCTATCACTGTAATTAATATCAAGATCTATAGCAGTAAATTGATATGTTAAGTCATCTACCGCCGTTATTAATTCTTGAAATATAGTTTCATAATCTTGATTGGGACGGTCTGCTAATTTAATTGAAATCTCACCCATACGCCGTAAAACAGCTAAAGCGCCATCTATTCCAAAATAATCAAACTGACTTATTACACTTTGATTAGCATCAAAAAAAAAGTTTCCTGCATTTATTGGATCGCAATACGACCAAAGTTGTGAAGCCCAATAATTCCAACGTTTTACATAAGTATATTTGGCCAACAAAGTAGAAAGTAGCCAAGCTAACCGCCGCTCTAAGGTGTCGTTTGCAGTCCCTGGATATGTGCCACCAGGAACACTATTAGGATTTGTTGGATTAGGTGCTAAGGCTCCCACTGATGCAAAGGTGGATTCCCTGGCAAGGCTTAAACTCGCAATATCAGTGTTGTTAATGGTTCCGACCCGCTGATACAGATTGTTTTTGTTTAGCAGCGGGGAATCATTTAGCAGTGGCATCGTCACCGAAATTTCTAAATAGCCAAAGCGATCGCTCTCAGCATTAGCCTGAGTTGTATCGGCTACCACTTGCCAGGAAACAGCATTTCGAGTGAAGTCGGTAGCCAATGGATCGGGTACATAATCCCGGTTAGCTTCTTGCTGCAAAATTGCGGCTAGTGCGATTTGCTGCACATGGCCAGCCACTGAGTTGAAAATACTTTCAGAATAGGCTGTCATTCAAAATACTAGCTAATTGGTGATTGATATTGCTGGCGCTATAGCAACAGCGGAAATATTGATTATGCAATTCTAGAGATAAATGCTGAGATTAATAGTACTCCAACATTAATCAATAATCATGGCTTTAGTTCTACCTATTGGCAATACTCGTTTTCAAACTTTCGATCCCGGTGATGCAATCATCAAGTCTGAAACTCGCGTGGCCGCCTATTTTGAGTGTGCCAGTCTTTTACATGCGGCCATCCTAGAATACAACCAAGAAAACCCCACGGTTCCTTATCCAGTGTCAGGGCTTGCATTTAACGATGATGATAGTACGGCGACCTTTGGGATTCAGATCCCTTACGCAATCACCGCCGCTGGTAAAAAAGCGCGTGATTACATCAAAGAAGCTACTGCCTGGATTGTCCCAACTACTGGTGAATTAGCTGGTCTTGAATCCTTGTTAGATGCTTTTGAGTACATGACTCGGATTATGTCTTACGTCAACGACAAGTTGAGAGCTAACATCATTATCAATAGCCCCCAAGGCTTGGTTACTTACGAAGATAACTATACTAATGCTGAATGGGCGATCGGCTTTACCTTGCCGTATAACACTGTTGTTGATGCAACTGGCCAAGTACGCAAAGACGGCATTAACTACCCTGTATTCTTGGACATGCAAGAAGGCTTAATCGCTTAATTGTTTGATCATTACAGTCTTCGGAAAATAAAACAATTACAGGGAGATCGATAACATGGCAGGTAGTAAAGGGCTGATCGAACCGTCACCGGGGGATAAAGAAGCTGCTAATAATAGTCAACAGCTAACCTTGGAGAGCGTCGCTAAAGCACGGGCTGAAGCTAACCGCAAACGGGCAAAGGCTGGAAATCAGCTAAAGAAAAGAAGCATTACGTCAGGTGCGTTAGTATATGCCCCGGTTTTGTTTACTTATGTAAATGGCACCAAAACTTGGATCAGAGTACAAAAAAGCACTATCCAAAAATGCGGGATTAAAAAACCGCCCGAAGGCACTTTAAGCGCAGAGGGTAGCGGTATTAGTTTCAAAAAAACGAAATCCGCTCGCGTCTCTTACGGGTACAAGATACAAGATCGCGCTAAAAAGTTGAACAAAGGTAGCAAGGGGCTTAATCGTGGTGGTGATAGCACTAAGAAACAGGTTCGAGCTTGGTTAACCATTTCTGTTCCCGCTGATGCTAATTTTTTGGATGTGGTGTATTTCGTCAAGCAATTTTCTAAACCAGCTGGGCTTGTTCAAGTTGGTCAGCAGCAATTCTTGATTAACTACAATCGCGCAATGGGTGGCGCTGGAGCCGCTAAATAGCTAGATGCTTACCATTCCCAATGATGTTGGTATTTATGATAATGCCAACTATCTGCACCATCCGATCATCAACATCACCGGCAAAAAGTTTGTAAAGCTTTTGCCCGAATTTTCGGCTGGCCTGTTGATGATTAAATGGTCTCCCATTGGGCGTGTACCGCTGGCCAGTCAGCCAGACAGTGATCGCGGAATTATCCGCCTTACCGCTCTGACTGGCGTGGGAAAACTTCCTCCAGTTGACCTTGAAGTAGAGATCGATCGACTAAAAACAGCCCAATTTATTACCCCAGGTTTTAACGGGCTGTCATATTCGATCGAACTCCAACAAAAATTACCAGTTACACAGCTGCAAATTTCTGAGTATCTGTATCCCATCAGTTATTTAAACAACCAACAGAATTATCAAATGGCACCAAGTCCCGGTTATCCATCAGGCGAAAGTCGATCAAATGGTACAACTCAGAACCCAGTTGTTACTATTCCAGCCACTGTTACATCAGTAGAATTATTAGCAGCTAATGCGCTAAGAGCGCCAAATAGCACCATTCGCAACTACTCGAATAAAATTCTATATGTCAGTTTTTCGGAAACGGTTCCCCCTACTGTTTCCACTGATTTTGATTTTGTCCCTGCTGCTTCTGGAAGCCAACCAGGAACTTTAGATATTCCAGCTGATTATGAGGGAAGAGTTTTGGGGGTTTGGGCTGGCCCTACTCCATCAGGAAACGCGAAAATCACTCAGTTTAGTTATAACTAATTAGCAAAAATTTGAGCGTGACCATACAAACCTAGATGGACATTGAAAAATGGTTAATTATCCCATTGCTCTATGCGTTGCCGGTTGGTGTTTTTTACTTGGGTTTTACTTCACCCGAATACAAACCCGCCGCTATACAATTCGCAAGCGTGGCTTTCGGTGCTTTGTTAGCTCTACTGGGCAGCAGATTCGCTGTGAATTCGCAGGTAAAAAAAATCGCCCACAAGCCGACCACAACGGATATTGAAAAAATCGACCAAATTACTAAAATCCAATAAATGCTAGTCAGAGATATTATCAATCGCTGTGATACTGGGCTGGCCAAGGGGTTAAGCGATCAGTTGATTGCAAAAATGAATCGAATGGTGGAAGAACCGGTATTAGTAAAGGTCAATCATGAGCTGATAATCCCAGCAAGTAATGCTTGTAATTTATACTTACAGCCGAAAGCAGCGGATCGATTAATTCAGGCCGCTACCTCTAAGAACGACACCATTACTATCAATAGCTGTTTAAGAACGACCGTTCAGCAGCACATTCTACGGCGACAATTTGAAAATGGTTCATGTGGCATCACCGCCTGTGCTAAACCTGGCAGCAGCAATCATGAACGCGGTGCGGCGCTGGATCTAAAATATCCTGATCCGTGGCAAACAACTCTAAGTATCTATGGCTGGAAACGTCTCGGAGCTTGGGATTATCCGCATTATGATTTTTGGGATTGCCGTCAAGATATTGCCAGCCTTCAAATATCAGCTTTCCAACAGCTTTGGAACGCCAATAACCCTAAGGATTTACTAACTGTAGATGGCGTTTTTGGCGATCGCACCAGCTTCAAGATGGATCAATCTCCCATTAATGGCTGGAAATAAACCAACTCTCATCAAAATTACTAAAGGAATACATGAAACTCTCACCTATTGCAGTTCTCAACAAAATCGGCTTTACCAACATTGAGCAAAAAGCGCTCTATGCTGCTAGTTTGCTCTATGCTGGCTTGCGCCAATCCCCAGCAGTGATGATCCGAAAAGCGGTAGCCGCTAAAGCTGCGGTGGTGGGTGTTCCGGCGTTTGCTGGCCGGGCTGCTTCTGCGGCAATTGCGGCGAATGCTGCTAATCCGGCAATCGCTGCTAATGCTTTATTTCCTGGCTCTCCAGCGTTTGCCGCTGGTGCTGCTGTTCCGGCTTTCCCCGCTAAACCCGCCACTGCTGAAATTTTGGCACAGGCAGCCGTAGCCGCTGTAGCCGCTCTGTCTAGTCCGGCGATTATTCCCCTTCCGGGCTGGGGTGAAGCAGTATCGATCGCCAAAACTGAAACCGCGATCGGTGTAGTTGCTTACCTGCCAGTTTCCACCGGTCCGATGTTACTGGGTGCCCCCACTAATAATATTTCTAGCGTTTTAGAAATTACTCCAGCGGCCTTACAGGCCAGTGCTTGGGTTGGAGAATTAGCAAGTGCTACTCCCACTACAGACACTACACATTCAGCGCTGACCATTGAGCAATATTTATATGAACAGGCGCTAGCACTGGGAGCCGGGGCAATCGTGGAAAATACGATGTTTACTTTGACTACTGGTGTTAAGGTACCTTGTAAAAAAATCACTTTGAATTTGTCAGCGACTGAATATATTCCAACGAGTGATGATTTACAATTAGCTAAGATTGGCGCGGGTGGTGGTGATCCTGTAACGATGTAGCTCCAGACAGAGTATTTACCCTGATATTTTGCCGTTATCAATCAAACTGATAACGGTTTTTTTATGTTTAATTTATTGCTGAATGACCGGAATATTAGCCGGGAATTTAACTCGGTTTGGGCAAGAATTGACAATTATCAAATTTACAGCCTGATAATTGATGATTGTCATTACGATACAAGCCTGACTACTCACCAGAATGGAGAATTTTATGCATCGGTACCGGGGTATCTATCGCGCTATCAAATTAGCGATGCATATCCTTACGATTACGAAATAGACCCATTCGCACCACCCTATATTTTTTACGATGTGCAGAGTGGACCATACACTGATGTTGCGACTCCATACACTCAATCCGAAGGCGGTAACGCTATCCCCTTTTACCCTGGTGACGCATTGAGAACAACGCCTAGATGTGTTTCCTATCAAAGCTTTTCGCCACTTGGAAAGATTAATTTTAACTTTGAAGAAATAGCTAAGGCATACCCAGCTAAAAATTCTAAAATCAGAATTTGGTGGTCATCAATTGGAAGAATTGAGGGCTGGGCAGCTGATCCACATCCCAGTTATCAAAATTTATGGGCTGGCTTTATGGCTGACCAGCGGGTTAGGCCAGCCTTGATCAAATGTGTGGCCACTAGTACCCGGCGGGTGAAGTGGGGCTATTATCGCCGCAATCCTAACGAGGATCACCCTAATGTAGTGGCTTCTTTGGATTGGCATCAAGGCACAATAGATATTATTAAAGGTGATGGCTATGTTTTACCCATAGTAGATCCGGTGCTTGGAACTCTGTTGGTGGATGAGATAACCAAAGGTGAGCTACTGGTTAGTCCAGCCCTGCCCGGTAATTATCCCCACATTTATTTATTTACTGACGGCTTGCCCGGACTAATGGTGTACTGGGAATCGCTGAGAACGCGCTTAGAGCCACCGGCTAATCCTGGTGTTAGTCATGCTTACGCCAGCACTTTTTATGTGGGCAGAATCAACCACCCCGGCGGTGACTATCCAGCCAGGGGCAGAGGTTACAACCTCCGAGCAGCTGACGGCACCACAGCGCAACAAAGTACCAGATTTTACCCGCAACCCACCAGCGATCCTAATGAGGCAATTCCATCACCTAGTAATATAATTTCGATGGTTAGTACAGTGACACCAGCAGCACCAGTAACCCGGATTATTGCGGCTAATAATGACAGATGGGATCATGGCACAGTTACAATCAGTAAAAACATACCACCAGACGATCACCCAGTTTTCAGCGTCAACGAATATCAGCTTTTTGAAGCACCAAAAACAGATGAAAGTACAGATGAAAGTTTAGGATTTGGAAGCTTAACTATGGACTCCCCCAGAATTTTAGAAATCCATGCGGCTCTGGATGCTGCTAAGTATGCGGTTAATGAACTCGATCCAGATGTGCCACGGGTTACAACGCTGGGTTATTGGATCGAGAAAACTGGAAATCTATTAGGCCACCGACCGAACGCTTTGGGCGAAATAAATCATGACCTGGAGAAGGCTAAATATGCCCGTCAGCGCCTTACTAACCCGCAATGGGGTAAATCTCAATATTCGCTGAATCAGTTCGGTAAACGTGGCCTGGTTATTCCCCATTTGCCCAATACTTACACCAAATCGGGCAAGCTTCAAAAACTCTATGATGTGGTTTATGACATTCCCCAGCTGATTCAGGCGCTGCATGATCAGGTGGATATTGCCCAGGGCGTTCAACATGCTAGCCAAATTCGGGTAAAGCTGGCTGATGGTTCGGTGCAGGGATTCCCCGACTTGCTGGCGCTCCAAATTGAAACGCTGAAGATTGCTAGCTCAATGCGGGATAGTGTGACCAGAACCCAAATTAGTAGCCTGGTGACGGGTGCAGAAGTGCGGGAATTATTTGGGGCGATCGGAACCCCAGTAGCCCAAAAATATCTGACTTTTAAGGATTCAGTAGCTAAAAAGTCGTTGCAGGTGCCTTATTTTGGCCACCAGCAGGGGAAAGAGAGCGTTACCGGGGGGATTAGTACCCTCAAAATTAATCAGGCGATCGCGCTGGGTGTTTTGATGCCGAAGGTTCAACCAACTAAGACCAAACTCAACCCCTTCAATGTTTTGAAGAAAAAAGCCTAGAATAGAAGCAGCCCCAGCAGGTAAAGGCCGGGGCTGTTTCGATCGATCGACTGCTTACAACAGCGCGAAAGAAGCAAACAATTACTAATCACAAGATAACACTATGACTACTGAAGAATTACAAGCCTTGGTTGCTAGGAATGCTGAAGCAATAGCCAGTTTGCAGACTACCGCAGAAGTCCAGTTAAGGGCGATTGAGAGTCAGCGAGAAAATATCGGTTCTAATGCTCAGATGATGGCGGATGCCATGGAGATGGCGGCTATTGCTCAACAGATGGTAGCTGTTACTCAACAGATGGCGGCTAAGTCTCAGGAGACAGCTTCACAATCTCAAGAGACGGCGGCGATCGCGTTGCGGATGTCTGCTGAAACTACCAGAAATATCGATAGGTTAGAGCAAATGGTGGAAATTATTATTAGAGATAATCAGGCCGATCGAACCAGAATTAGTGGATTGGAAGGTCAAGAGTAGCGAGTATTCAATGTTTTTAGCAGCTACGAGTCAGTCCAGCCAAGAATTTGCATGTACTCCATTCGAGGCGGAACCGCTATATTTTGTTTATCAGCTGCAATAATTTCCCTGAAGGCTGCATCAAAATTACGGTTAACATTATCTGGGTTTAGATTAAGTGTGTGCTGAAATTTTGCCTCTACTAATGATGTGTTGGAGCTGTCATAGTAAGTTATTTTGCTTGGACTTCTACTCAGCTCAATGCTTGCATAGCCATTTCTTAATGGAACTGAGAGCTTAAAGCCTCTGAAGTCATGAGAGCCATCGGTTAATGATGCGGAAATAAAAACACTCGTATCTAGCATTGTGGCAAAATCTTCGACTTTGGAAACAATATATTTAAATGTGGAAATACCTAAACCTATATCGCTATCTGTTTCTGGCATTCTGATTGTCCATTGATGGTTTTACCCTTCAGTGATAGCCGGTACTTCCATTAATTTAAAAGGGTGGAAGCACTGGCTATTTTTTATTCATGATGTTTTGTTTCCGTGTTTTTACTCGGTATTTCAGCTTACATTTGTACCACTTTATTACTGTTTTTTTGAATCCATTCTATTTCCCTGGTTACGCTCACATCAAAACCTAGAGCCTCAATTAGCTCAAGAAGTGCAACATCATAAGCAATCGCTAGATCCATCGCCACTTCAATAGTTGGCGTTTGTACCCCTCTTTCCCAAAGAGATACATGTGATTGCTCAATGTTCCGACCCATTTTTTTGAGTGCGTCAGATATATCTGATTGCGTTTTCCCATTAATTGCCCGAAGTACCTTTAAAGTCACCTTTCTTTTCTCCTTAGCCATGTGTATTTGAAAACACTTGACCAATATACATACTAATGTTTATTGTATACATAGATATGCATATTAACCAGTGCCTAGCCTCCGAATTAACCTTGATAATTTAATTTTGAGGCCAAGCGGGTTAGCTGGCTATCTCATCAGAAAACAACGGCTGTCAGTAATGACAGCCTGGAAACTGGTGCTGTTGAAAAAATCAAAGCATCCCCATTAGAATCATGCTCACTGAATACCTTTACATCCAAAAAATCACCGCCCAAGATCTACTGAAATTACCCAAGATCCAACAGGCGGCATTTTTTCATCAATTTGCTGAATGGCGACTAAGAAAACTTCGTAGGCAAGAACAAAACATGCTCTTGCTGCTGGCTCACATTCGATGCTCGATCGAATTCAACGAGAACCGGCGCTGCTATCAAGAATCACCCCTTGAATACAGCGCCTAGCCTCATTTCAAATTCGAGCTACCGTTCGAGCTACCGTAATGAAAATCTACCGTAATGAAACAGAACCAAAGATCAGAGTTCTCCAACACTAATCATCATTACGGTAGCTCGAAAACCCACCTTACGAAATTGGCCAAAACGCTCAATTTCAAGTTAACGAGTTGTCATGAAACATGAATGAAATCTCTACCGCTCATCTAGTCGAATTGCGCGCCTCAGCCTTAACAGATGATGACATCTCAGCGCTCAAGATTTTCAGTTGCAACGCTCCCACCGCCAAACGCCTCACCGGCTACAGCCTAGAAGGGATGCTAATCCCCTACTTCGACCCGTTCGGCGTTCCCTACATCGGCTTGGACGGCTCCCACTTCCACCGCCTCAAACCAACACCCATCGGCGACCCCGAAGAAACCGACTACCCCAAATACCTCAGCGCTAAAGGCGTGGGCAATCGGCCTTATTTTCCCCAGAATTTCGACTGGCCAAAATTTATCAGATCCAAGAAAAAGCAGCCTGTCATTGTTACCGAAGGTGAAAAGACCGCCGCCGCGCTTTGTGCTGCTGGCCACCCAGCGATCGGACTGGCCGGGGTTTACGCCTGGCGGGACAAACGAACACGCATCGATGACCCGTCAGATTTACCGGCTCCGATGGTGGAAGACACCGAGCTAACACCCGAAGAATTGCCGCTCTCTCTACCCGTCCCCGAACTCACCGAAATCATCGAACTCCTGGGCAGCCGAAAATATATCATTTGCTTCGACTCCGACCTGACCCACAATTTTATGGTGCAGCAAGCGGCCAAAAGTTTGGCTGAATGGCTGCTAGAAAAAGAGTGCGAGCCGTTAATCTGTCTACTCCCCGCTGAAATCACCGGGGAAAAAAACGGCGCTGACGACCTGATATTTAGACACGGCAAACAGGCGATCGATAACATCATCAGCAAAGCATGGGCGGCTCTACGCTGGTCAAAAACAAAGGGAGACGGCAGCATTTTGAACTTACCAAAAGATAATGACCTTAAATCTAAAGCAGTGATGGCGCAAGCCGCCATGACTGGCCGCTGGGCATATCGTCCAAGTTACGGCTGGTACAAGTGGGACGGCAAAAAATGGGCGAGTCGAGATGATGGCCAAACCACGTATTTAGATAAAGACTTGATTAAGCTGGGTGATGCTAACGGCTGGAAAAATCAAAATATGGCATTTTTAAACGGCCTGACCCGCCATATGAAAGCCGAGCTGTTGATTGAGGATGATGTGTGGAATCGATCGAACCTGATTCCTTTCCAAAATGGCGTTTTAGAAGGCATCAGCAAAGAGTTCCGAGACTTCAGCCCCGCCGATTACAATACCCGCGTCCTGTCCTACGATTATCAGCCAGGGGCCAAATGTCCGATCTGGGATAGATTTATTGCCCAGGCGCTCGGAGATGACGATCAAGCCGTCCAACTGGTGCGGGCCTTCTTTAAATGGGCAATGACTCCCAAATCTGAGGGGAAATTGAAACTTGAGATTTGCTGGGATTTATACGGCAAACCGGGCACGGGTAAAGGAACGGTACTCGAAACCCTGCGGAATTTGCTGGGCAGAGATAACGCCGGGACTTTTGAGACCGAAAATTTAACGAATCCCAATTATTTATCTCAGCTCAAAGATAAGCCCTGTTCCATCTCGTCTGATGATTCTGGGCACTTATCCAACGTTGGATTATTCGGAAAGTTGATCAGTAATGAGCCAGTTGGGCTAAAACTGCTTTACCAAAACATGATTTTTACCAGCCTAAACACCTTCTTTGTTCGGGCCTACAACGATTTTGTTTCTACTACTGGCGGCAATAACAGCGCTCTCGATCGGCGAATTGTGGCCATGCGGTTCGGCTACCAGCCCAAGGTTAAAGATTTAGACCTGCAAGAAAAACTCAACGGAGAACTAGCCGGGATCTTTAACTGGATTTGGAGCATGGGCGAGTCAGAAATGATTTCCCGTATCAAAAACGCCGCCAATGTTAAAGCCGTCGCTGAAGCTTGTACCGAGCGCTTTGAAGCTAACAACCCAGTTTTCACATTTTTATATGAAGTCTTTCCCGACGGCGAGGCCAAAATCAAGCCCTCAGACCTCTACAAGTCTTATTTCGACTGGTGTAAGGAAAGTGGGCGGCATCATATGCAGCAGCGGGAATTCAGCAAAAAGCTGGAATATTTGGGCTGCTGGCAAACTACTAAGACGATGGGCTTTAAGTGGTGGGTCATTCCAGTGCTGAATGATGAAAGTATTTTGGCTAATCTGGGCATTCAGCGATCGACTGATACCGACAACCCAGTGATTTCAACTCCCAATGTGAAGGACCGCAATCAGCCCCGCTTTGAATTGCGCGAAGAAGCTGGAAAGCTACCAGTATTGAGAGTTTATACCGTACCGGAATTAGTGCCCCTGTGGGAAAGTTTCTTAGAGAGCGCTGGTTTCGACATTATTAGGGTCAAAGAAGGCTTGCCCCTGTCGCGAATATCCCTATCTAATGCCACCGCCGAAAACCTAGCCAAATTACATGGCCAAAATGCTAGACATGAACCACTTTGGGGGATCTAGTGCGTCGAAATGCGGGAATTGCTGAGGCTCGATCCTGTCGTGGCCGGGTTCTAATCCGTTTGCCCCGCAATTGGTACGAAGGAAAACTTAAAAATATCTCGCTGGGCTTACCCGAAAGCGCGGCTAACATGGCTTTTGCGGCCAATATTGCCAATCAAATTAACTCAGATTATGCCCTAGGGCAGTTCGATCGCTCTCTGGCCAGATATAAACCCCAGTCGGTTTCCATGGCGGCACCGGCACCGGTCAAAATCACCATTTCAGAATTGTGGGAAAAGTACTGTCAGTATAAACACCCCAGCTGGAAAATTAAGACGATCGACTACTATCGGCGGCTAGGGATCTATGTGGCCAAAATGCCCCAAGAATGGGAGCAGCCCTTAGCTATTCGGGAATGGTTATTAACCAACACTACCCGTGATATTGCTGTGCGGGTACTCAAAACCCTGCAAACCGTCCTAACTTGGGCGATCCGGTGCCGACTCATCCCAGAGCAGCGCAACCCCTATGAACGGATGGGGGCTGATTTACAGGGCAAAAAACAGCCACCGCCACCGGCTAACGCTTTCTCTGCAACAGAAGTCACCCAAATACTACACACTTTTACTCACTGCGATCGGTGGAGTTATTACGCTCCTTTTGTGCATTTCCTATTTTTGACTGGTTGCCGCCCGTCCGAAGCGGTGGGCTTAACCTGGCCGCAGATCGCCCCCGATTTTAGTACCATCCGGTTTGATCGGTCCGTGGTCAAGGTGCAAGCCAAATATGAAATCAATCAACTCTCCAAGACCAATCGATCGCGCCTGTTTCCTTGTGGTGGTCCACTTGTGGCCCTGCTGACCGAGCTGAAAGCCAGCGCCGCCGATGATTTAGTTTTCCAGCCGCCAGCTGGTGGCTACATCGACTATGAACACCTAGCCCATAAACCGTGGGCGCGCCTGGTGCTTCCGATCGCCAAACGTAGCACCACGCCTTATTCTTGCCGTGACACTTTTATCACTAATGAAATCGCCCTGGGCAAACCCGCCGCCATTATTGCTAAGTGGGTAGACAACTCGATCCAGATGATCGAGCGCAAGTATTTAGACATCGATCGAATTAGCAGCGTGAAACCGGGCTAAAACTGATCAACAAATTTAACTGGATTTTTTCCTCGGCATGTGATTCAGGGAGCCAGGGGAAACTAATTTTAGGTTAGGGAGTAACGCCCTAGCTTTTTTTTCGTTACTGGATAAAGCTTCCAGCACTTTTAGGGAGCAAAAAGCGAAAAGGGAGCGTTTTCAGTAACCTTCCTCTATATATATATTTTTCCCGCTAAAACGATGCTTTAAGTTTGATAAATCCCACTTATCGCCTATCCTTATTTTTCCAAATCATGGCACAGTATCACGCCTGGACGTTTTAACCAGTTGACTCTTAATCAATTGGTTCAGGGTTCGAGTCCCTGCTTACCCACTCTCATGAATTTAATTCATGAATCTATCGAAATTGATCGGGGTTTAACCGATACTGCTGGGGCACGGCCACTGGATTACCAATCTGGTTGCCAGTGCCCCCATCTTCTTGGGATAGGAATGGCTTCAAATTAATTCCTTGAGACTTACTGCGTGAGCGATAGCTAGCCGGTGCTGCTGGTCGCTTACCCAGTAATCCATCTAGCCCATTGTCATTGCCAGCAAAAGTATTAACGCCTTGGGTCTGTTGGCCACTGTCCGCCAAAGTCAGATTCCGAAAAACTCGATCCCTTACAGCAACTGGATCTTGACCGCCGGGCACCGTAAAGACAATCCGACAATTAGGATTTCTTTCGGTGGTGACACAAACGATATTCGAACGGTTTTCAACGCTAATTCTCAGTTCTTCCAGACCATCCGATCGATAGGACTCTAACCTTCTACTAATCTCGCCACAGCGGCGGGTGGAACTCCAGGCTGAACCCATGTTGCCAGGAATTGCCCAAGAATAAGCTTCACCGGCTCTCGACTGGGGACGATAGACTACGGTTTGCTCGCCATTTATAGTCTCGCAGGCAAACCGAGAATTGCCATTAGCGATTGCCGCAGATGTTCGATCGGAAGAGGGATAGGGTGACGAGGAGGGAGAGCTACCAGTGTGATTGTCTCTTTCAATTCTGGACTCACTCCAAGCTGCATTTGTCCCCACTATTAGTGTGAGCGTCAGACTAAAAAATGCTACTGACAAATTTCTCATGATTTTGGTTAAGCCAAATGGCTAATGGGAAAACTTAGAATTAATGGCCTAGACACTAAGGACTGGACATTTAGCCAAAAAGTTTCCAGAAGATTAGAAGCTGACTTGTAGCACTATTTTTTGGTTTTCGCAATACATATTGGGCTTATATTAATTCAGAGATTCAGAGCAAAGACAGCTTAACAAACCTTTGTAAACCTGCTCATTTCGCGTATACTCGAAAAAAAGATATAGATTTATTAAAAATTCATATAGGGGATAACACCGGATGTCGGAGGCCACACAGCGGCTAACCATACCCAAGGAATTCGTGGGGCCACCAGATAGTTTTAATATCAATGTATTGATGTTTTTTGCAGCGATCGGACTAGTCATCTTGTCCACTGTCGGCTATTGGCAACTGGCTTTTCCGGGTTGGATCTGTTTTTTCTTAAACGTTTTAGCCTTACACATGGCTGGTACAGTGATCCATGATGCCTCGCACAATGCCGCGCATCCAGACAAAATCATGAACTCGATCATGGGACACGGCAGTGCCCTAATGTTGGGTTTTGCTTTCCCCGTCTTCACCCGCGTGCACATTCAGCATCACGCTAACGTCAACGATCCGGAGAATGATCCTGACCATTACGTCTCTACTGGTGGGCCGTTGTGGATGATTGCAGCTCGCTTTTTTTATCACGAGATCTACTTTTTTCAACGCCGCCTTTGGAAAAAAAATGAGCTATTGGAATGGTTTCTAAGCCGATTAGTCGTCGCTGTAATTATTGCCCTCGCCTGTCAGTATGGTTTTATTGGCTATATTTTGAATTACTGGTTTTCACCAGCTTTAGTAGTAGGCATTGCCCTCGGTCTATTTTTTGATTATCTGCCCCATCGTCCTTTTGAGGAACGCAGTCGCTGGAAAAATGCCCGGGTGTATCCCAGTCCGATTACTAATATTTTGATTTTCGGTCAAAATTACCACCTGATTCATCACCTCTGGCCATCTATTCCTTGGTACAAGTATCAAGCAGCTTACTATTACGCCCAGCCACTGCTAGACGAGAAAGGCTGTCATCAATCTTTGGGCTTACTGAAAGGCAAAGATATGATGCATTTCATCTATGATATTTTTCTGGGGATTAGACTTCATCACAAGAAGTCACCCGGTGATTAATTTTTAGATGTGAAATCCTATGTCTGTTATTGTGCGGGTACCAGCCACCACTGCTAATTTGGGGGCTGGTTTTGACTGTATCGGAGCTGCTCTCAGTCTTTATAACCAATTTAAGTTTAGTCCGGCTGACACACTGACGATCGAAGCCACTGGAGCCGAGTCTGATCGAGTGGACTTAGGCAGCTCTAATTTGGCCTATCAAGCCTTTGCCCAACTTTTTGAACATCTCCAAAAACCCGTCCCCCCGGTTAAAATCGAACTGGAGTTGGGAGTACCGCTAGCCCGAGGCTTAGGTAGCTCGGCCACTGCCATCGTCGGCGGACTGCTGGGGGCGAATGCTTTGGTGGGTTCACCCTGTAGTCTAGGCATGGTCATGCAGCTAGCGATCGAAATGGAAGGCCACCCCGATAATGTGGTACCAGCCCTCATCGGTGGTTGTCGGTTGGCGGCTACTCGGGGATCAGCCTGGGAAATCTGCGATATTGATTGGCATTCCGATGTAATTCCAGTGATCGCCATTCCCAACTTTGAACTTTCGACTGCTGAAGCTCGTCAGGTATTGCCCAGCAGCTACAGTCGCGCTGATGCAGTTTTTAATATTGCCCACCTGGGGATGATGCTACGTGGCTTAGAAACCGGCAACGCTGACTGGCTGGCCACCGGTTTAGCCGATCGCATTCATCAGCCCTATCGCCAGACTTTGATTAAGGGTTATGCCGAGGTCGAGCAGGCTGCCACCAGTGCTGGTGCCCACGGCTTAGTAATTAGCGGCGCTGGCCCCACGCTACTGGCTTTGTCTACACCCGACAGGTCAGCAGCCGTGGCTGCCGCCATGACCACCGCCTGGACAAATTTAGGAGTTCAGCCGCAAGTGCAAGCCCTCTCGATCGATCTCCAAGGAGCACAGATCCTCAATTCCTAATTAGTTGCCTATACTGAGTAGCTAGCTCGGAAAATCCCTTTCAACTTTAAATAACTTTATAAAATGGCTAGCGGCAACTTAGCAACTGATCGACTACCGGCCGATTATCTACCCAAAGTATCGATCTTCACCATGATGCGACTGGGGCTATTTCAGATTGCCTTGGGTACCATGTCGGTCATGACCTTGGGCGTACTGAATCGAGTTCTCATTCAAGAGTTAAAGGTACCAGCAGTAATTGCCACCCTGATGCTCGCTTTAACGTTTTTTGTTGCCCCCGCCCGGGTGTGGTTTGGCCAAAGATCAGACAGCCACCCGTTGTTTGGTTATCACCGCACTGGTTACATCTGGCTGGGAGCAGCTTGCTTGGCGCTAACTTCGATGGTGGCCGTCCAGGTGATGTGGCGACTGGGTGATAGCCTCGCTACCAGCAGTTGGTCAGCAGCAACCTATGGCTGGACAGTGTTGCTGGCCATTTTGTTTGCGATTTACGGCTTGGCAGTCAGTGCCAGTTCCACGCCCTTTGCCACATTACTGGTTGATATTACCGATGAAGACGATCGATCAAAAATTGTATCGATCGATTGGTCAATGTTGCTAGGTGGTGTAATCATCGGCGCCATTACCATCAGTAAAATTCTCGAAAAGTTAAAAGCGGGAGCATCGATCGAACTAGTTCAAACCCAGATCAATCAACTATTTATGATTGTGCCGCCAGCTGTCTGCGTCTTGGCCTTAATAGCCACCTGGCAAGTAGAGAAAAAATATTCGCGCTTTAGCCAACGCCGTGCCCAGTTCCTAGGGGAATCTCCGGTGGGGTTACGGCAAGCTTGGCAAGTTCTCAACAACAATCGCCAAACCACAGTATTTTTCACCTTTTTAATTTGCATGACCCTGGGATTATTCATGCAAGATCCAGTGATGGAAACCTATGGCGGCCAAGTCTTTGGGATGTCGATCGGGGAGACCGCCAAACTCAATGCTTTTTTTGGGATCGGCACTCTCATCGGGCTATTACTAACCGGCTTTGTCCTAATTCCCAAAATCGGCAAACAACGCAGCACCAAACTGGGCTGCGCATTAGTAGCAGCTTCGATGCTATGGGTAATTGTCGCCGGTTTTACCCACAAAATTATTTTCTTGAAAATGGCCTTGGTACTTTTTGGCTTATTTTCGGGCATGGTAACCACAGGAGCCTTGACACTGATGTTGGATCTAACACTGCCAGAAACGGCTGGCACCTTTATTGGAGCCTGGGGACTCTCTCAAGCACTAGCAAAAGGATTAGCAACTATTTTGGGGGGTGCGGGTTTAGATATTGGCAAGAAAATTTTTGTGGCCAGTGGCGATAACTTAGCGACTTCACCCAGCTTAGTTTTAGCCTATGGTTTAGTTTTCACCATGCAAGCTAGTGTGATGCTAGTGGCCATTGGGCTGTTGGGTCGGGTCAATGTCAAAGAATTTCAGTCTAAAGGACAGGAAACTTTGCAGGCTGTCATTGGTAACAATATTGATTAGAAATTAATACCAAGGAACAGCAGACCAATAACACCCGTCTCTCGGCTCTTATACATATTTTTGTCCTTTCAATGGAATAGTATATTTATGTACAAGAAAATTCTGCTTGGTGCTCTATTGGCTTGCTGCTACATCATCCCGGCTATAGCTAATGACAATGAAAATAATGACCTGACCCCGCAAGATCTAAATATGGTGGTCAGTGAGGCTCAGACTTGGAAAGGCACGCCCTATCAGTACGGTGGTAAAGGTAAAGGGGGGGTAGATTGTTCTCACTTTGTACATGCTGTCTATAGCCAGGTGGTAGAGGATTATGGTTATCGTCGCGCTGAAGAATACCCAGAAGATCCAGATTTTTTTCCCACTAAATCACCAAAACCCGGTGATTTAGTGGTTTTTCCGGCGGTACGCGGACAGTCACCACATGTCGGCATTCTGACTAATGTGCAGGATTCAAAATTCATTGGTTCTCAAAGTAGTACTGGGGTAAAAGAAGCCAGTTTTGCGGCTGATACCTATTGGGGTAAGCGTCCTCATCGAGTGGTGTCTTTGTTCAAGGATTAAACGGCGTTGCTGATTTACGTTCCGGTGTCTTTCTGTCCGGCTTGCATTGCTTGCGATCGATCTCCAATCCAATGACCCAGATTTTTACTCCACTTCGTCACCTTGGGCGGAATTGAGTTAGTAAACTTTTTGATTCTGACTGAGACAGTGTGCAGAAATTCTCTAGCTAACACTTTGAATTCAATCTCACTTTCCCCCGTTTTCGGAGCCAGCAGCGGTGTTTGGAAAGTTGGCAGATTAAGTCGATCGATCGCTTCCGAAATCTCAGCTGGGGGTTTTTGGTTTGCTGGAGCTTGGAGAACAGGAGCAACAGCTATTGGTGATCGATCGCGAAGCGTTTCCTGCGGAAAATCGGGCTTAATTACTGGGGGTAGCTCTACCACTGGCAAATTTAAGGGAGTCACAGCTGCGCGAGGGGCTTCTGGCAAAGGAATAACTGCTGATGGCAAGGCGGCCGGCATCGAAGGCACAGGCATCGGTAATGGTAAAGGTTTAACTTGATAATTGACGCTGGGATTAATTAAACTAGTTATTGCTGGGGCTGGAATTGCCGGCGGCAGCAAAGATGGACTGGGAAGTACTGATGGTGATGATGGCACAGGAATTGGCGCTGGGGTGAGGATAACTGGAGCAGCAACAACAGGAGCTGGCGAAACTACTGCCACCGGGGGAACAGTAGGCGGTGGTGTAATGATCGGAATTGCTGGTGGCCAAGCCCATTGGGGATTTGGGACAGCCGGAGCAGCTGGGGCAATTGCTACCACCGCATTTCTACTAGCAGGGTTAAAGAGTGCCAAGGCATCATTCAGCGCTAGTTCATTGCGGAGCAGCCGCGATAAACTATCGGTGCCGTTGGGTTGATAGTTCACGACCCGCAGGATGCTATCAGTAGACTGACCTTGAGCATTAAGATATTCCAGTTTTACCAAGTTGACACCGGGTTTCAAGCCTTTTAGGTAGAAAGGCGACATTTGATCCACCTCAAAACTTTGGTCGTTGATCGTTGTCCGCACTCGCCAATCATTCACTAAATGCTGCTGAGCATCCCGGTGGCTGGGAGCATTGGCCAGATAAAAATCTAACAGAAACGGTTCGGCTCCATAGGTGGCATCCGGTTCGTTGTAGACCAAGGTGGGCGCGGTTGGCGCTGGATTTTCGGCAGACTTGGCCAAAACATGGAAAGTAACTTGAGCCAAAGCCCCCGGATTTTTCCAGCTCTCGTGCCAGGGTTTAGCTATCAACACTTGCAGGGTATGAGTCCCCGGAGTCAGGTTATTGAGGGTCAAAGGTTGAGCTAAATCATAGACAGATTGGTAGGAGGTGCGATCGATCAACACATGCAAATGGGGACCCAAGCCCAAAGCAGCATTTTTAAAAATGGGCACACCCTGCACCTGAAGATTCACCAAGACATTATTGGTATTTACAACTTCATCCGGGCGCGGACTCAAGACACTCACTTGGGGCGATCCACTGACCGCCGTTGCTAACTGATTAATTACTGCGGGCGGCGCTGTTTCACTCAGACCAACATTGGCCATCGCCAGACCGCCATGCAGCCAATAAATTAGACTGAGGCTTGCCGTTAACAACCATTGCAATCCGTGATTTTTTATTTTCATGCCCAACATTTTTTCTGAAACTCCACATCCTCTGGTCTATTATCCTTTGATTTTTATAGCTTAATGAACCAACGTCGCCAATACATGCCAAAGCAAATCGAGATCCAGAGTAAGACTGACAACAGAGCCAATAAAATGGCGCTGTTGGCTTCCCCCGACCAACCAAATAGGGCATTACGCAAGAAGTTATAAACCGTAGTAGCCTTGTCGCCGCAACCATCAATATTGTTAAAGTAGACGACTTTGATCATTAAGACTGAGCCAACAAAGGCAAACAGGGCATTCAGTCCCATCATCTCCAGAGGTTTAAATAATTTCAGCCCGATTTGCCGCACATCGACCAACTCATAACAAGCCGCAAAAATCATCAGTGCCCAACCAGCCATAAACAGCACAAAGGAGCTAGTCCAGAGGTTTTTATTGATCGGAAAAAAGTTACCCCAAATTCGCCCCGCCAGAATCGCCGCTAGTCCAAACATCACCATCTGAATGCTGTGGTCGGTCTTCACCTCCCGCTGCTGCTTCAGCCATACGCCATGAAAGTAACCTAGCAAGACGCTGACGATCGCCGGCAAAGTCGCAAATAAACCCTCTGGCTCGTAGCCTTTTTTTCCGGCTTTATAGAAATGAGCCGCCGGAATTATCTGTCGATCGATATAAGCCCCAATATTATGAATTTTGCTATCAAAAAAAGACTTCACCTCTACTGTTTTACTCAAGACATCGGCAGGAGCATCCGGAGCAGCCACGAAAGCCATAATTAGCCAATAACCAATCAAAAGTGCACCGGCCATGCCCCACTGCATCCGTCGCGGGAATGACAATACAATCAGAGCCGCTGCTCCATAGGCGAGACTAATACGTTGCAATACACCCATAATGCGCAGGTTAGAAAAATTAAAAATGCCATCCACCGGCATTTTACAGACACTGTAAATTAGGCCATTGATCAAGAGGCCAATCACAAACAGCAATAATGTCCTACGTAAAACCCGCTGATAAACAGCTGAAGTTGGTCGATCGCCGCCAGTATACTTAGCAAAGGAGAAGGCCATCGCCATTCCAATAATGTAAAGAAAAAAGGGGAAAACGAAATCAGCTAAATGCCAACTGCCATGCCATTCAGCATGATCTATCCAAACATATTTTTCTCCCAGTTCCCCCAGACCGGCCACATTGACAAAAATCATGACGGCGACAGTCAGCCCCCGAAAAACATCCAAAGATTTTAAGCGCATCTCACACCAGTCCACAATAATTGATGGGGTTAATTGTAGCTTGAAGTCTGACACCAGCTGGAGTATTGATCGCCAGAAAACACCAGAAAACAATAATTTGTAAAATTCTGCGCATTTCCGGGCATTCTAAAATGAAAGATAGGGAACTTAGGTACTTTTTTTCATGTCTAATTGGTTAATCACTGAACATTCTAATAATCGATTAGTGGCTCAAGCAATTCCCCCTCAAAGCCTTTGGACTAGTACCGCATTTAAAGTAATAATGAGTCTTATTACTTACATACCCGGCTTTGTAGCACTACTCATCGGTTTTTCGGGCTTACCAGAAACTCTCACTTGTAATGTGAGCCGGATTAATCCCAATGGTATGGAATGTAGTGGGGTAAAACAATTTTTACAGATGCCGGTCAGTGTCAATACCATCCAATTTACCGAGCAAGAGTTTCAACCTTACACCCGCAAAATACCTGGCGATCATAGTTTTTTTGGGTTTGGTTTGCTCTGGTTGGGTGGTGTCACAGCTGGACTATTGATTAACAAATCTTTAACTCCCAAAAAGACCACTTGGATATTCGATCAAACAACCCAACTTATTCAACAGCAGCCAGAAACTTTACTCGACAAAACAGCCCGGACTTTCCCTCGATCGGACATCTATGGTCTAGTGTTAGAAATTCCTGATTTAGCGAATAATTCTGCCCAGGTTAATATTTTTGTGCGGCTAAACATGGATGCGGGAGAAGTCCCCACCCATTATTTGTCTTGGAATGAGAATCAGCCATCAGTTTATACTGCACCCTACTCCGAATTTTCGGAGGTGGTGGAGTCGGTGATTCAGCCTATTTGCCAAATTTTAGATTTACCTTGGCAGCTAAAGTTTTTTCATCAAGATGAGTGTTTTATCTTTGATTTTGCGGAGCGGCTAGTCGATCGATATCTCAACGGTGAACAGCTACTGCGGATCGAGTTCACAGAAATAACCAGCTTGGAAGTAGAGGGACCATTCACAGAGATAGTAACAGACGATGCTTTAGCCAACATCAATCGTGAGTCTGCCCACTATCTTAATTTGGCATTAACGAATGGTGAACGACTGCGTATTCATCAATTCACCAATATTGACACCCTCGAAAATAACGCTGCCCAGGAATGGATGAATCAACTCCAAACCCGCCTCAACGAAATAGTCCAGACAGAGATATCAATCTAGACGGGACAACAGCTGGACTGCAATGGCTGAGATTAATATCGCACCAAATAATTTTGGGGATAAAAACTCTGAAACCTGCCCAAGACCTGAAGGGTGTAATCCTTAATGCTGGGTCCGGTGGCTACCGGATTGGTAGAATCATAGAGATTGGGTTGACCAGAATACCATTGGGCACTTACTCGCCGGACAGCCAGATGCAAATCGCCACCACTGGCTGCGATCGCCCGACCATAATACTGAAAAAGCTTTTGTCGAATTACGTACATCTGAGCATCTGGGCTACTCCGAAACTGCTCGGCTGTTAGCTCTTGGCCAAAAGTTTCCTTGGTCCAGGCCGGAATATTATCTGGGATCACTTGCCCCAGACCCATAGCCTTACTTACCGGATGTTGAACTTGAGAATTGCCGTTGCTTTCTTGGCTAATCACTGCCGACATGAGAGCATCGAGGATTTGATTAGTAACCGGATCGATCGCCAGTGGCCGCGCCCGCAAAACAACTGGGGTAGGCATAATTGGCTGGGAATTAGGAATGGGAATTGGCGCAATCGCCTTAGGTGCTAGCGAAGCGATCGGCTTCACCGCTGGACTCGACTGTGTGGGAATGGCCTTACTGAGCACTGATGAACCAGAGGGGACTGGTACAGATGGAATTGGAAGTAAAGAATTCGGTGTGGTGAGAGGAGTAGGACTGGAGCTAATAATTGGTGCGGAAGGTTTAGGGGAAGCCACCATCGCAACCGGACTGGGATATTTTTGGACTTGGAACGTTGGTACTTTACGCCCCGCCCAAGCTGAAAACCACCAAAATATGCCGGTTAGAGTAGCTAAAGCCAATAAAATTTTAACTTGCATAGAACACCACAAAAAACACTAATCAATTCCTGTACAGAATATTTGACTTATATTTATTCCTCTACTTGCTAAATGGATTGTAAAACAATACTGACGTAAGCTGAGCAAAAGCTCCACTAGCTGCTGGCAGCCTTACTCAGACTTACTATCCCGCATCATCAAAGCAATCAAAGCTTCCTTGGGGGTAATTTGGCCTTGCAATAATCGATCGACCATCATGGTAATCGGCAGCTCCACTTGATTTTGGTGAGCAATCTGCATCAATACCTTAGTTGTATTGACACCCTCAGCGGTACCAGTCAGGTTGCTGAGCACCTGCGCTAAAGCATGACCTTGAGCCAAGCCATAGCCCACCTGATAATTTCGACTGAGTGCACTATTACAAGTAGCCAACAAATCTCCCAGACCAGATAAACCATAAAATGTTTCTGGTCTTGCTCCCCACTGTTTGCCAATTCTGATGATTTCAGCTAGACCTCTGGTCATCAAACCAGCCTTGGCATTAGTACCTAAGCCCAATCCATCACAGGTACCAGCGGCGATTGCCATCACATTTTTGACCGTGCCACCCAGTTCAACACCTAAAGGATCATTATTGGTATAAACCCGAAACTGCGCCGACGAAAAAGCCGTTTGTACTTTTACTGCCGCTACCAGGTGATGACTAGCAACCACTGTGGCAGCAGGCAAACCCTGTTTGATTTCGGCAGACAAATTGGGACCAGACAACACCACGATCGCATTCTGCGGAAAAGCGGCTGCCCACAGCTGTGCTGGAGTAAAATTGGTGGCTAAGTCTAAGCCCTTAGTAGTGGTAACAATAATCTGCTCGGGTGATAATTGGCCGCGCAATTCGTCAATAATATCTTGAACCCCGGCCATCGACACCGCTGAGACAATCATCTGACTAGGAGCGATCAATTCAGGCAAATTAGAACCAGAGCGCCGCGACCAACTGACCACCGTGGGGGCTTGTACGAGTTGAGCCAAGACTGAACCCCAAGCCCCAGTGCCAATCACCGCAACGTTTTCTACCATACTCAACGTGGGTATCTCACCATCAATTCTCGCACTTGCTCGGCATGATAAGAGCTGCGGGTTAAGGGCGAGGAAACTACTTGTAGAAAGCCGATCGCTTCACCAAATTTTCGCCAGTTCGCAAACTGTGCCGGAGTGACAAATTCTGCCACCGGTAAATGCTGGGGAGTGGGTTGCAAATATTGACCGATCGTCAAAATATCACAGTGTGCAGTGCGAAGATCGCGCATAGTTTGCCGCACTTCGGCATCCGTTTCACCCAAGCCCACCATAATTCCGGACTTGGTATAAGTCTGCGGACTCAGCTGGCGCGTCCTAGAAACTACCTCCAAACTGCGCAAATAATTGCCTTGGGGCCGGACTTGCCGATATAAGCGGGGCACTGTCTCGGTGTTGTGATTGAGCACTTCTGGTGCGGCGCGCAGAATTACTTCTAACGCTGACCAATTGCCACACAAGTCTGGAATCAATACTTCAATCGTCGTGTCGGGGGAAAGTGCCCGGACGGCACCAATACAGCGCAGAAACTGAGTAGCACCACCATCCGGCAAGTCATCCCGATTAACCGAAGTAATCACCACATGATTGAGTTTTAAGCGTTTCACAGCGGCAGCTAGTTGATGCGGCTCGTTGGGATCTAGCGCTGGCGGTTTTTTATTGAAATCAATATCGCAGTATGGGCAAGCCCGGGTACAAGCTGGTCCCATGATTAAAAAGGTAGCTGTACCAGCTTGGAAACATTCTCCAATATTGGGACAAGAAGCTTCTTCACACACCGTATGAAGCTGAAGATCCCGTAGAACGTCTTGCACAGCGCCGATTCGCTCTAACTGAGGTGCTTTTACCCGTAACCAATTTGGTTTAACAGTCATGCATTTAGCAGTGAAAACTTAATAAAGTCTTTACTATTATAAACTGCTGGCTTTCCAATCGTGCATGACGATCGATCTCCAAAACCGCCCCGTACTGATTGGATAGTTCAGGCAAGCCCAATTAATTGCTGAACAAAGCAGACCCAAGGCAGGCAAAATAAACGTAGCCGGAGCTACCACACCAATGAGCCACCAACTTCCAACATGGGAAAGTAATAACAAACCACAAAAAGCCCCACCGATCGACAGCCAACGACGCAGTACCAAAGATCCGTTAAACATCGTTAGCCCAATCACCGCTGTAGACAACAACAAGTTGGCAGGCACTAATCCTGCACAAATGGCTACGCAGTGACAACGAGAAAATTCATGAAGAGCAGATACATCAATCATAAGCCGACGACAGAAGTGCATTTTTACCGATTCTAACTAAGATTTTTCCCTAGCAGAGTCCATCAGTAGCAATTCGCAACAATCTAGGAGCTAATGTTGAGTTTGAGCGGAGTCGAAGACCACCTAAGCTATAATCTTACGATAGGTTTCATATCGAAAACCTTGGTGATTTTCCACGTTGACCAACCTAAATTTTTTATCAACTAGTGATTGGTATTCTGGAAAAAAAGTATCGCCTTGATACTCACCTTCGACTAGAGTTAATTCCCAGGTATCAGCTATGGCCAGAGCTTCCGTGTAGATACCTGCGCCGCCCACAATAAAAATTTTCGGAAATTTCTGGGCTTTGGCGATCGCCGCCGTGACCGAAGAAACCAGCTCGACACCTAAAGAATTACTCAAACAATCGGCATCGACCTCACCCAATTGGGGCTGAGATGAAACAACAATGTTATAGCGCTGAGGTAATGGGCAGCGGCCCACATCAGATTCCCAAGTTTTTCTGCCCATAATTACCGCATAGCCCTGGGTGAGGTCTTGAAATCGCTGGGAGTCGGCGGGGATGCTCCAAGGCAATTTGCCATCTTGGCCAATGATCCGATCGACAGCACTCAAAGCAGCAATAATAATAATTTCAGGATGATCCAACATAAAATTCCATAGCTATTGTTGCCGATATTACATCATAAGCAAAAAAACAAAGAAGGAGGGTGTTTTAAACACCCTCCTTCTTTGTTGAGACCAATTTTAATTAAGCCAAATCAACTGAACTATTTAAGTCAAATTTTTAGCAGCTTTCACTGTTGACAAACGAGCCTTCATTAGCAGTAAATTTGCTTGTTCGATGTTGACATTAAAAGGTACAACCTTAATTTCACCACCGACGGCACTTTCGGACACGCCTGGTGCAGCTAATGCCACCACCGACTGTTTCACTAGTTCTGGTTTGATGTCTTTGGCAGCAACTAATTTGTACTGAACGTGGGTAACACCAGCATCGACTAACACCTGTTGCATAATTTCTGCTTCGGGCGTATTGTTGCCTACCACTAATACTTGGCTATTTAGCGGTAGTGCCGAAATTTCTGCTAACAACAACAAGTTTGGTTTGACATCCAAAGCTATTACTTCCTGAGTAGCACTGGCCTGCTTTTTCACTGCATCCAAGTGCTGACCCAGAGTAATAATTAAATCAGCATCCAGAAAATCTCTACTTTCTTGGACAGCGGATAGTTCTACCAAGGCTGGTTCGATGCCTAGTTCAGATTGCAGAACTGTATGTAGTTTAGGAGAATGTTGCAGCCGATCGACAAAAACGACCTTGACTGTTTGTACTTGTCTTTGACTAACCATTACAGCTTGAGCATAAGCTGCCGAGCCAAAAGCAGAGGCTGTCATGCCTAAGCTACTAGCAGAACTAAAAGCTTTTTCTAAATGTTCGTAGACCTGACGATAAGTAACGATACTTTGCACATTTTGGGTGTTGGCTACAAAAGTGCCCTTACCACGTTGAGCCATCAAATAGCTAGCCACAATCAGATCATTGTAAACAGCAGCAATCGTGTTGTGATTGACACTCAGTTGCTTAGCTAATTGAGTAACTGTCGGCAGAGCATCACCAGCATGTAACACCCCAACTGCAATCAGAAGCTTAATCTGTTCAGCAATTTGAGAATTGATCGTGATCGGCACATGCGGATCAACAGAAATCGGAAGAGTATTAGAATCTGGGAAAACCATATATTTTTTAGGAGCGAAGTTATTTTTATTACTTTAGCAGTTCATATCATCTACTGAAATAAATATCAGCTAAATGATTAAAGAGTTTCAGCTAAATGAAAAGACAAGTACTGATGAAAGTCACATCTGGAAAAAAATTCTTTAATCCAGATTTTCTATTAAGCAAAGTTGTGTTTTGTATGTCTATCAAACACATGACAACACCTACAACTAAATTTGAGTAGAAATCACCAGCTGATAAGTTATTGGGTTCAACGATTATTTGTGTTGCACATGCTAAAAGTCACCGGGTAACTTTAACATGTCGTATGTAGCAAAGGTAATGTTCATTACATACTACAGCATTTACTTAACATACTACACTGCCCATAACAAATACTTTGCAGTTACCTAGAAAACACAGGTTAACAGTACGACGTTATGGGCAATGAATGTTAAAGGGAAGGTGATGCACATCACAATGGCTAGTTATCACTAGGCAGATGTTTCTTAACCAAGTAAGATAATGTCTTACTTCTATTATATTATAGCTAACAAAGTACTAATATACGAGGGTAACTCAAAAAACATCTACTACAGCACGTGACTACTTATACCAACCAGCATAAACAGCTAAACTACCCAGTTCATCTTCAATCCGCAGTAAGCGGTTATATTTAGCTACCCGTTCACTCCGACATAAGGAACCGGTTTTTATTTGGCCAGCCCGAGTAGCGACAGCTAGATCAGCAATAGTAGTATCTTCGGTTTCACCAGAGCGATGGCTAATGATCGATCGATAGCCATTCCGAGTACCTAGATCGATCGTGGCCAAAGTTTCCGTCAAAGTGCCAATTTGGTTGAGCTTAATCAGAATTGAGTTAGCGGCAGACTTTTCAATACCTTCTTGTAACCGAGTGACATTGGTAACAAACAAATCGTCACCAACCAACTGAACATTGTTACCAACCTTCTGGGTGAGAGCTTGCCAGTTAGCCCAATCATCTTCGTGTAAGCCATCTTCGATCGAGACGATCGGATACTTGGCCGTCAGACCGGCTAAGTAGTCGATAAACTCAGCCGGACTATGTTCGGCACCGTCGTAGCGGTAATTACCATTCACATAAAATTCACTGGCGGCCACATCGAGAGCTAGGGCAATTTGTTCACCTGGTTTGTAACCAGCTTGCTCGATCGCTGATACCAGCAAATCTAAGGCTATTTGATTGGAATCTAGGTTGGGAGCAAAACCACCTTCATCGCCCACCCCAGTCAGCAAACCTTTGCTATCTAATACTTTACTAAGAGACGCAAAAACTTCGGCACCCCAGCGCAAAGCTTCCCGAAAAGTGGGCGCACCCACGGGCACGATCATAAATTCTTGAAAATCAACATTGTTAGCAGCATGAGCGCCGCCGTTGATCAAATTCATCAAAGGCGTTGGCAATAAGCTGGCCATCGGGCCACCTAAATAACGATAGAGAGGCACGCCTAGCGCTTGGGCAACGGCCTTAGCATTGGCCAGAGACACTGCCAAAATAGCGTTGGCTCCCAAATTAGTTTTGTTGGGAGAACCATCCAGCTCGATCATGGCTTGATCGATCGATTGCTGGTCAAAAGCATTCATGCCCTCTAAGGCCGGAGCGATTTTATCATTAACGTTGGCCACTGCCTGCAAAACACCCTTACCGCCATAGCGTTTAGCATCTTCATCACGAAGTTCATGGGCTTCAAAACTACCGGTGGAAGCGCCACTCGGTACCTGTGCTATTCCGAAACCACCGTTGACTAGATACACTTCCGCTTCGATGGTTGGTTTGCCCCGAGAGTCTAGGATTTCCCGTGCCACAATTTCGTCGATCGCCATGTCATGCATATTCATAGTCTGGAGCTTACCTTTATATACGCGCTATCTGATAGAAATACTCAAAGCATATATTACATGGTGATGGGTCAATAGTTTGCAGCATCGGCCACTGTTTGCTGGAGTTCCGCTCTAATTCTCATTAAAATTCGCCCCAAGTGATTGGTACCCGATCGATCCCCACCACAGCCCCAAAAATAATCTACTGGCGAGTCTTCTACGATTTCTTGGTCGCCGGTATCCAATAGCACTAATTGCAAATTGCGGTGAGTCAGAAATTTTTGCTGCACAGCGGCATACATCACCCCACATTTTTGCTCACCCCATTGGGAATGCGGAGCATAAATTTGCTGACGACCGAGCGCCGCCGCTTCTTCGGGGGTAGCAGCGAATTGAATTTTGGAAACCAAATAGTCAAACTTGGTGCCCACAAACTTACGTGACTGATAATAATGCTCCACCGTCGGCCAATGAGCGCCCACCATAGAAATGGGGTGCCATGAAAAGTTAGAAAAACAGCCATAAGGCTGATCAGCTTTGTAGAAATAGATAATCATGGTTGCGCAGAGCAGCGATCACAATGGCCACAACGCCACTTTTGTTCTTGATCGGTAAAGCCAAAGGCCATAAGTAAATATTGCCAACGACAGTTCTTAGTATTAGCATACTCCAGCATTTGCGGATAGGCCGAGGGTGATGACTGTAGGGTTTTGCCCTCTAATCGCCGGTAGTGAAAGGGACTAGTCCATTCCAATAACCCTTGGCGATGCCATAGGGCTAGCGCAATCTCAGCTTTAGGAAGCTGTTGACTCAGCACCGTGATTTCTCCAGCCATCGGAATTTTGACGGCTAGTTGCTTGGCCTCTAATTCTAGCTGCCGCAGTTGGGTCACAAAAAATTGCTGGCGTTGCTTATCGTCTGGATATAACCAACCCGTCGGCTCACACACCAGCATTAAGGCCGTCGCGGGTAGACCATCCCGCCCTGCCCGCCCGATTTCTTGAACATACTCGCTCAATAATAATGGACTCTGAAAATGGGCAATCCACCGCACATCTGGTTTGTTGATCCCCATGCCAAAAGCACAGGTACAAACCACAAAATTCAATTTGCTATTTAGCCATTTTTGTTCAACCTGTCGGCGCTGTTGAGGACTCAAACCGGCATGATAAGCCATCGTCTGTAAACCAGTCTGATTCAACCAAGCAGCTAGTTCTTCAGCATCTTGGCGAGTACGAACGTAGACTAAACCAACTTGATCGGGATGTCGATCGATAAATTGGCGTAACTGCTGGCGACGACCGCGCGGAGTCCACACGGTTTGGACAGCTAAATGCAAATTGGGGCGATGGGGATTAATCAAAAACTGGGCGGGTTGCTGTAGTCGAAGGACTTGAGTAATCGTAGCCTGCGCCGCTGGATCGGCAGTGGCCGTAAAAGCAGCAATCGGAATCTTCGTGCCAACTGGTTTATTAGCTAGCAAGGCCGGTCTTACTGCGCCCAAGCGTCTGTAAGCTGGCCGAAAAGTCTCACCCCACTGCACTAGACAATGAGCTTCATCCAAAATCAAACCATTGATTTGCATTTGAGGATGACTGATCAGCGACCACAATCGATCGTTCAACAAGGTCTCGGGCGACAGATATAGCAACCGTATTTGTTGAGATTTCACAGTTTGCAGTACTTGCCGTTGGCGTGCTGGAGGCAACTCACTATGCAGAGCGGCAGCAGGTAATCCTTTAGCCAACAACTCTTGTACTTGATTTTCCATCAAGGCCACCAGGGGTGAAACCACCAAAGTCAAACCTTTTTGAAACAAGGCGGGGAGCTGAAAGCAGATCGATTTGCCCGCTCCCGTTGGCAACACAATCAGGGCATCTTGCCCTGCCAGCAAAGACTGTACGATTTCACCCTGGGGCGATCGAAAGTCTGAGTAGCCCCAAATTTGCTCCAACTTTGCACGCACTTCTAACCATTGGGTCACGGTCTTAGCCTAAAATCATGATAGGTCTACAGAGTTATTTTTCCCCGTTTTTGGGGAACTATTTGAGTGAGCCACCACATCATTGAAATTATCAGCCTGACCAGGCATAATCTTTAAGCTCTGACTCTACCCAATCTTGCCCACTGAGATGACCAAAACCCCTATTCGTTGCTGCGATCAAAAGTCTGATATTAGCTTGGAGCAACTGCAAGCCTTATTTAATAATCATGCTTTTTGGGCAAGGGAACGACGAATTGAGGATTTAGCGATCGCGATTGAACACAGTGACCCAACTATCTCGATGTGGGATGGTGAAAAATTAGTGGGTTTTGCTCGCGCCACTTCTGATGGAATTTATCGGGCGATGATCTGGGATGTGGTGATTGATGAAACCTATCGGGGTTTGGGTTTAGGGCGGCAGTTAGTTGCAACATTGGTCAATCATCCCAAGCTAGCTGGTGTTGAGAAGGTTTATCTGACCACTAGCCATCAACAAAACTTTTATGAACGCTTAGGCTTTGTTCGCAATGACACGGCCACCATGATTTTGGATCATCGGCCAGTCATGGATTCACCACTGACGAGTCAATTGCAGAAAGAGAAAAAAAATTAAGATGTACTCAATCATTAACTTACTTTTGATCTTGGCTCGCTTTGGTCTTTTCAACAGCAACTCAATCTCTACAAAAAACCATCAATTTATCAAGAAATCCACAAAATCATCTATCTTAAGTTAAGTTGTGATACTCCAACCTAGTTTCTTGCCATGTGCCGCCTTCTTGCCTATTTAGGAAAACCCCGTTCTTTGACTAGTATCTTAGATGAGCCGGAACACTCCCTAATTGTGCAAAGCTATCAACCCCGAGAAATGACCGCTGGTGTGATTAACGCCGATGGCTTTGGGATTGGTTGGTATCATCCCCACCAAGAAACCGCTCCCTTTACCTACAAAAATACTATCCCCATCTGGAACGATGTTAATCTACCGCAGCTCAGCCGCTACATTGAATCTGGCTGCATCTTAGCTAATATCCGCAGCGCCACTGAGATGTATTCCCTGAGCCTTAGTAATTGTCAGCCCTTTACTCATGGCAACATCATCTTTATTCATAACGGCTTTATTCACGACTTCCGCCATACCTTGTATCGATCGATCTCTGATCGACTCCCAGATGATATTTATCGCCTAATTAAAGGCAGTACCGATTCCGAACATATTTTTGGTTTATTTTTAAGCTATTGGCAAATTTCACACTGTATCGCCGATGCCCTAAGAGCCACCATCAATGAATTATCAACAATAGCAGCCAAAAACAAGACCAGCTTTTCGGCTAATATTGTAGTCAGTGACGGTCAGCAACTAGTGGCCAGCCGATATGCCTTTCCCTTAGATGGTGATGTTACCCCAGCACCAGTCCCGTCTCTTTACTGGTCAGAGATCAACGGTATCATGATTGCATCAGAGCCGTTTGATCGGCATAAGGAGCAGCATTGGCATCGGATTCCGCCCTATAGCCTCATGATGGTCAGCAAGCAGTTAAAAATCAGCATTGCTCCCATCTAATTTGTGATTAATCATCTGGCAACGACTATTTGGCTAAGCCAAAACACATTGAATTATGCCTAAGATGTAATATGATGTCACTAAATGTAATCATAGATGAGTCTGATGTAATGTGAATGAGCCAATTGCCCCAAGCCACTCCCGTACTAGCTAGATAAAATGAGGACAGTTCTGATCGTTGTAAGCGATTGCCGAAAGTCATGATCGATTTTGATAAAGCTTCTTATAAACAGCAAAATATTATTCCCCAAGATCTCCAGCTAATCGACTACTTTATCTTAGGAAAAAGAAAGTTGATCAGCGGCTCTAATCTGCACATCGAGTACGGAGCAAAGGCGGTTAAGCTCATTGATCAACAAAATCGAGTAGTTGGAATCACTAAGCAGGTCAACGAATGGCAACAAAAAATACTGCTCTACCGTAACTCAATATACTTGGAAATAATTCAAGAAAAGATTAAGAACAGTAATTTTTTATCCATCGACAGAAATGGTCATCCCGATTTTGCGGAGTATCATAAATATCAAGTTCCTCGTGGCTATCAGCTGTTTTATGAATCAGCACATGTACTACTCAAGTCTTGGCAAGAACGCTACGATCGATCAGCTCGCTATCAGCCCAATAGCATTATGATTTACCAGGGGAATAACTGGTATCCAGTCCAAGAGGTCGATACTTACAAAGAAATTGTTCTGCTGCGGACTATTATCAGTGAGATTACGATCGGCAATAAAGATTTAATCATTTGGATCGATCGACTACCAGTCACTAATCAACTAAGCTCCGCTCCGATCACAGCAACATTACCTCAACAATCACCCGAATCGGTTAAGCTCTTTCCAGGTAAAGTTTCTTCGGCATTGCCAACATCGACCAAAGATATGTTTAATTCGACAACTAATTTTGGTACGAGTAAAATGACTGGAGATGCTACTAATGAAATAACTGCTGTATTTAAAACACCCGTAATCATGGCTACTCCGCCAACACCAGATGAAGTACTAAAAAATCTAAAAAGCACTATTAAACTAAAGGCATTAGCAAGACTAGTAGACTACTTAAACGATGGTGAAAAAATTGTTAATACTGAAATATTGAAAGATAATCGGGGTCAAGTTATTAGCACTAAAGTTATTGAAATCAATCGGGGATGCCCCCGCTGGGTAATTGAGCAAGTTAAAAAGTTTTAGACAACTTGTTTAGCAATCCAGTCAACAGCAGCAGCTAAATCGATAGCCAGATAATCTGGTCGGGTTTGGTGCTGATAATCACCACTCAAAACTTGCTCACCAAAGCCAGTCTGTACTAGTATTCCTAAACAGCCAGCATTGTGAGCAAGATCTACGTCAGTAGCTTTGTCACCCACCATAAAACTGCGCGCAATATCTAAATCATATTCCCAGGCCGCAGCCACTAACATGCCCGTATTTGGTTTGCGCCAAGTACTCCACTGGGCATAGTCAGGATTGGTGCCTCCTGCTGGCGGACTGAGATGGGGACAAAAATAACGAGCATCTAGATGAGCACCAGCTTCTTGTTCTAGTAATTGTGCTAACCGGTCATGCAAATCTTCGACATGCTGAGCAGCATAATAACTGCGAGCTGGCCCAGATTGATTGGAAACTAAACAACAAAATAAATCTAATTCGTTTAGCTTTTTGACCGCCGTTGCCACACCTGGCATCAGATTCAGGTCTTCGATCTGGTATAGATAACCAGCCTCGATGTTTAAGACCCCATCTCGATCGAGAAATACAGCGCGTTTACCCATTGCCCCACACCTTTGCCAAAATATCAGCAGGCGGAATATCGGCCATTTTGCCGGTATGAGACTTAATCGCCACGGCCTTACTATTGGCTGGGATTAACTTAGCCGGATCAGTCGGGCCAAATAGGGCAAAAGTATAAGTGCCAGCAGCGACAGCCAAGTGCATTGGGCCACTATCAGTACAGAGCATCAGGCTAGCAGCAGCAATCACAGCCGTTAATTTGCCAATATCGGTGGGCTTAATAATTTTGACATTGGGGCAAGCTTGCACAATACCAGCGACAACTTCTTGATCGTCAGGACCTTCAATGAAAACCACTGGTTTATCTTGGCGGGTTTGCAAACCTTTAATTACCTGCTGCCATTTATCGATCGGATAAATCTTATCCATACCCAGTTGCCGAGCGAGTTTACTAGAACCACCATGAATCAAGATATAACCACTCTCGGCCACTCCCAACCGCATTAGTTCTCGTTCTGCCCACTCCACATCGGCCTTGGGCACATTCACACTCATATCTGGGCAAAGGCTATCAATACCCAAGCCTTTGACCAAATCATGATACATGTGGGCAGCATATTGATTGGGATTAAATTCTACTGGGTTGGTCAAAAAGTTTTGGCCAAAACCAACTTTATAACCAACTCGCTTGGGAATCCCGGTCAGCCACAGAAAAAAACCTACCCCTAAGCGCCGCCCCAAAGACAGCGTGGCATCGTACTCTCGATCGCGAATAATCCCCAGTAAGTTACCCCAGTCTGCCGGACCATTCGTATCTTTAAAATCAAAGGGAATAATTTGGGGAAAAGCTTTACATACTTGGTATGCTGACACCGATCGCGGCTCAACAACCACATCAATTTGAGCATTCGGATAGGAGCGTTTTAGATCATCCAGCGTTGGGAAAAATAAAATTTGGTCGCCAATGCCACCAGGGACAAGCGCTAAGATCCGCATGGGTAATTGCTAGTTTCAGTTCGCCATCATTTTAGCAGAATCCTCAGACGCAATGAGTGTCTAATGTTAACTACAACAATGCTTCCAAGCATGGTTCCATAAAGCAATCTAGGAATGCTTCATTAACGGCTTTGCTTGTCAGCTTACGTTTGTGGCACAGCGCATATAATTCATCAACGGCAGAATAGGGAAAAAACATGGTTCTTAAATCACGGAATTGAGTCTCATTGGCTTCTTTCATAACCTTTTTTCTGTCTTCATCGGGCGCAACAATAACCCACCTAGTCGGAAATGCCGGAATTTGGTCTTGGAATTTTTTCATCCGAGCTAATCCAGTGACAACACCCGTACTATGTTCAACTTCCATGACAGCAGGCATGAATTTACTATTTTTAAACCATATACAATCTATATGCAAAGCCGCTTTGACAGCATCATTCCATGGTTGCAGCAAACTTTCTTTCTCCAAACTCATTACAATACCATCAAGCTCACCAACTTTCTTGTTTCCATAGGTAATTCCTTGATCGTTACGTGCTACCCATGTTCTAAATCCGAGCTGATATCCAATCGCAACTAGAGCAATTTGAATTTGTAAATGCCGCCTCTGAACATTAATATCCATAATTCCCTCTGTCATTACACCAGGTATTTGCAATGCCTCATAAACTGCATTTGCTGATGGAATTTCAGAAATTACCATGTCGGTTGGAAATTCCTCCAAAACTCCATTTCTATGTGGCGCTTCTGTTCGCCAGATGAGATGCTTGTGACCTGCTTTGATTTCTTGAGTGGAGTTTGCTAGCTCAATACGACCAGGTGTACACCAATAAAATTCTGGCGTATGCGCCATTAGTGTTTCTAATGCCGATCTTGTGTTGTAACTTGCACCAAGAACACGGTCAAAATTGATTGGTATATTGAGCTGAAAAGCATTCGCAATACGCCAAATCATTTGCACTGATATGGACACTTCCGTAGCTGTTGACATGCTTCCCTTTGCGGGGTCATATCTCGCAATAGTTATCGGTCCTTCAGGCTTGGTGATACTAATAATTTTGACCTTGGTATTAGTCTTTTTACTAATATATTCAAACCACTGGTCTCTTGGGAGTTTATCGATCGACTTAATAATATTGCTCGCTGTCAACTGCATTTGCTAGCCTCTTCTAAAAAATCTAATATTGTTAGTGCCAGACCATGTGCTGCCAGAAATGGGACACCGTTACCTACTGTCTTAAACATATTACTAAGAGTCATATGAGCAGGAAGCTCGAACTCTCTGGGTAATGATTGAATTGCTAATGCTTCTGCGACAGAAATACGACGAGGGAGATAAGGATGAATATGTACTTCATTATTGCCATACGCAGCTGTTGGAGAATACCGCCAACGATGTAATCTTTTGTAAGATTTCTTACTATCATCTCCCTCGTAAACAGTCTCAAACTTTGCTAGACCAGCTCTAGGCTTGAACTGGTGAAGTGCATTAGGATGATGAACGACATCATTTTTTTCAAACCAATACTGAATAGTTAATTCCAAAAGAATTTGGAGGGGTTGAGGGCGTGATACAGCAATGGGCTGAGAGTCAGGCCACGGGTAGTTTAATGCCTCATGGTATAGCGTGTGTGAAAGCCAATTGAACTTAGCGAGACTTTTCTTTGCTTGCGGCTGGATAACCCCAAAAAGAATGATCCGCTCACGGTCTTGGGGCGCACCATATTCAATTGCATTGATTAACCGCTCTGTACAGCTATACCCAGCCTGAGCAAGCTGAGATTTTAGTCCATCAAAAAACTGCCGATGCTTTATAGTGCGGTATAAACCTTTTACATTCTCAAACACAAAAAAATCTGGTTTCTGCTTACAAATTAGATCAATATATATCTGAGACAAATTACCATTTTCACCATGTTGCCCACGATTTTTTCCACCAACAGAAAAATCAGGACATGGTGGACCCCCAATGAAGCCCACCAATTGCTTATTCTTTTTTGTATCACTAATAAAAGCACCTAAGTGTTTCGCCTCTTCACCGATAAGACAACATTCTATATCTCCTTCAAAGTATCCATGAAGAGGTTTTGGAGTGCCCATTTTTTGCCGAGAATACTTATAAGCATCAAGAAATGGCTTGTGAATTTCATTAACATAACCAATCTCATAGCCTGCTTTTTCAAATCCTAAATCCAAAAAACCCGCACCTGAAAAAAAAGAAAAAATCAATGGTACACTATAATCATTTTTTATCTCTAGATCTCTAGAGGGGTTTCTAAAACTATTTATTGCTGACACTGTCTTGTGGCTGGTGGCACTAGTAATGGTCATATTAATTATTAATTTTAGAAGAAGTCAAGATTCTGAAGTTTTCGGATACTCAAAAAACAGCAAAGGCATGATAAGGGCGTTAAGTAGAAGGTTTTAAAGTTCTACTTAACTACTTGAAGATTCTATTTTACATTTCAGCAGCAGCCCGCTCAATTAAGCGCCGTGCCAGGGTTTGGGTACCAGTATGGGAATAGTAATTAGTAGAAACATCTAAGAAAGCTCCCAGATAATCCAACTTATCTTCGCTGACTTCAATAAAGTTGCGTAGATTGCCCACCACCGCTTCCGGAGATAATCCGCGATCGGTTACAAAGCTACTCATCCAGCCCTTTACCGAGTCGAAGCTTTGATTGATAAAGCCCAACTGACCAGCAGAATCACCGCCAGGAATTACATCTTTAATACCCTGGAAGGTTTTATTACCTTCTAGTTCTTTTGGTCCCATGCCACTGAGGTTGTCAAAGGTTTTGAGCACAAAATCTGGGCCGAGGGGAATCAAACCATCAAAGCAAACTAATGCTGCCATCCGCATCAATGATTCGCCACCATAGTCGGCCAGAGCGGCCAAGAAATCGCTGACGCTATCGCCGGGAATACCGTTAATTTGACAAAAAGCCACGATTTCGGCAACGAGCTTCACACTTAGATCGATCGTCTGAGCTGTTTCGGCCTTAGGTGTAATGTTACCTAGAAACCCTAGTAGTGGGATTTTTTCGCCAATTTTGTTGGCCATAGCGGCAGCACCTAAGGCACTCGAACCAGCATCTACGGTGTCGTAAAGCCACATGGCCGTTTGGTAGCCTTGGGACTTGTCGTTGTACAAAGCAACGGCGCGTTCGCCGATTGCCTGAATATACTCTTGGTCATCAGTACCGGTGACAACTTTAATCGTATTTTCAAAACCCACTAAATTCTGCCATTGGCCAGGAATTACGAAGTCCAAAGAATTTAGCGCCATGACGGTAATACCGCCGGTAGGCAGTTTATCGACTGCTTCAAAAATTGGTTTACTCATCACAAACTCCTATGATTGTTTTTTGGGTAAATGCGAAATTCAGTAGGTGCCAAACACCTTTGAATTATTTTGAGTTATTAAGTATTTACTGCAACTTACTCAGACCATCTAAGTTGAATTTCTTTAGCCAAGCCATCCGATTATCAGCGGTAAAAGAAGGATCTCTAGATATAACTTTGACCTGAAATTTCTTTACTAGTACGCCAGTGCTTTTTAGTGGGGTCTCTACTAACACAGGATAACCACTAAGCTTCTCAGTGCTTTTTTCATACTTCTTAGCAGCGGCTGGTAGGCTACTAGTATCGCTGATAGCTAGCATTGCCACATTTTTACCACCTTTGTTTAGCTTAGCTTCAGCAAAACCTTTCTTCTCCTGAGAAAAGACGCGATCGAATCCATCGGCATCTTGAGGGAAGAACTTATTAAAACTACTGCCCTGAGTGGCATTCTTGACAACGGCTGGCTGGGCACTACGAGCAGTGGTATCCTTTTGAACCTGGGCAAACCGAGAAGGTTCTTTCTGGAAACAGCCTGAGAGCAATAAAACCAGCGACAAAACAACTGGGATCAGTCCTTTACGCCAATTGGATAAGATCATAAAGCTTCCGTCAAAATAATAGTCAGATTATTTCTATTGTGACTTAAGCGGTTTAGCAGTGAGGTTAAGGTTTATGGACTTGACAGAAGTCTCGATAATATGTGCGCCAGCTCTTAAACAAAGTAATTCAGCAGTTTTAATGAGAAAAGTGGCGAGCAAATGTTAATTTTTTTTAACCTTCAACTGGCCATTGCTCCGATCGACATCTGGATAGTGGGATGATATTGCTCTGGCGAGTCATACCTGTAACTTTTAAATTTACTGTGTCATTTATTCATTTTTGTAAGTCAAATTTTCGAGGGAGAAACATGTTCAAGCGACTGCTAATGCTGGTTGTAGCGACTTTGATGTTCGCTTTCCAGTCGATTACCCTGCCAGCGCAAGCTGTTGATTTGGATCCTGCTATCCGTACTGTGCCGCTTAATGCCGAAGGCGGAACCGTCACGATGAGCATGAAGCAAGTAGCTAAAGGCCGAAGATTGTTTAGCGACACTTGTGCTCAATGTCATGCCGGTGGTGTTACCAGAACTGACTTTAACGTTGGCCTCAGCCCTCGTGATCTGTCTGGAGCTACTCCAGCCCGCGACAATGTGAATGCTTTGGTAGATTATATGAAACACCCTACTACTTATGATGGGGAGACTTCGATCTCGGAACTTCACCCTTCATTAGAGAGTGCGGATATCTTTACTGAGATGAAAAATCTATCCGATAGTGAC
The DNA here is from genome assembly GCA_031414775.1 of Synechococcales cyanobacterium VAR_4_metabat_354. Lineage (GTDB taxonomy): Bacteria > Cyanobacteriota > Cyanobacteriia > Cyanobacteriales > Chamaesiphonaceae > JAAFHZ01. Next base: position 2,198 of record JANOQI010000059.1, on the reverse strand, counting down.
TTGACCGCAATCGCTGGTCATATTCTCATGCAACCCAAAATCATGGGTGACCAATGGGGCGGTGGCAAAACAGTACGTTAAGGACTGTTTGAGACCGAGGTTAATGGTGGTAAATTGTTAAGGTTTCGATACAGAAGCATATCTGTATATACATCTAACAGCTATCACCGTTAAAATATTCTGTCAGAAGTTAATTACTGTTTTACAGTGCTGTTATAGAGGAGAAATACTTTGAAAAAATTGATTTCAGCTTTGGCGATCGCCATCACCATGGTTTTCATGGCTTTTGCAACCCCTGCTTTTGCTGGTGACGCAGCAGCTGGTGCCAAAATCTTCAGTGCAAACTGTGCGGCTTGCCACGCTGGTGGTAACAACGTGATCATGGCCAATAAAACTTTGAAAAAAGAAGCTTTGGCTGAGTACGGGATGAATTCGATCGCAGCGATTACCACCCAAGTCACCAAAGGCAAGAATGCGATGCCTGCTTTTGGTGGTCGGTTGAGCGCGGCTCAAATCGAAGACGTTGCTACCTACGTTTTAGCTCAGTCTGAAAAAGGCTGGAAATAGCAAGGGTTAGTAGTAAAATAAAGTATTAACTGGCACTTGATCGTTTAAAAAGTTTTGCTAAAAATAGTAAAACTAGATAGCGATCGGGTGCCAGTTACTTTTAAGCTGAGACTGCTAGACTGAGACTTGTTGGAATAGGAAAGTGAATAAATGACAACTTGGCAGTGGCAAATCCTGGATGGCTCTTCTTATCTAACCTGTAGCCTCCTATCAGATTGGCAGCATGGTTTTATGACTAAACATTTTTCGCCCTTAGAACCCCAAGAAATTACTAAATTGTTCCAACCAAAAGCTACTGGTTATCGCCTCAAACAAGTGCATGGCAACATAGTGCTAACGCCTACCGAGGCTGAAAACATCTCGGAAAAAGAACTAGAAACTGGTTGGGCATTAGCCGATGGCTTGATCTCGGAAGAGTCTCAACAGGGGGTCTGGGTGGCCAGTGCTGACTGTAATCCAGTGTTAATTGCCGATCGACATTCTGGCCAAGTATCTGCTATCCATGCTGGTTGGCGTGGTACTGCCCAAAAAATTGTGCCGGTGGCAGTCCAAAGATTTATCGATGCTGGCAGCAGTGTTGATCAGCTCCTCGTGGCCATTGGCCCAGCGATCGATGGCAAAGTTTATCAGGTCACTAATCAAGTAGGCGCAGAAGTTTGCCGATCAATTCTGCCAGACCTAGCCGGAGCTGAACCAGATCTGATTGTGGATAAAGCTTTGAACTTAACAAATTCACCACTTTTACCCGATCAACAACTAGGGCGAGTCAGACTAGATGTCCGACAAGTCAATGCTTTACAGCTTCAACAACTGGGTTTGAAGGTTGATCAGATATCGATCGCACCCCATTGCACCTTCCAAGAGGCAGAACACTTTTTCTCCTATCGGCGAGAAAAGCTCAAGAAAGTACAGTGGTCAGGAATTATTTCTAACTAGCATGAACCATCAAGAATTGACCATTACCGTTGATTTCACCGTCACAGCTGGCAAAGTTACGACCAACCCAAATTAAGTAAAAACGCCACATCCGTCGGAATTTAGCAAAATCCATCTCATAGTTTAGATCTTTAATTTGGTCATAGCTGTTATCAAAATTCTCTAACCAGGTCTCCAGGGTTTTAGAGTAATTCATACCGTTGAGATACCAGCTCTGCACTGTTTTTAAGTCTTGATTACAGCTAGGAATTGCATCATATTTCCAGAAACGACCATGTGGAAATATGTATTTGTGAGTAAAAGCACTAGAAATATTATTAGGCAAGCGGACAGTAATGATATGAATAAAACATTTGCCGTCAGGCTTTAAAAAAGCAGCTAGTTTCTGAAAAGCATTAGTCAGACTACCGACATGACAAAAGACTCCGATCGACAAAATCTTATCGAATTTTTCGACAAACTTTACTTCATTGAGATCTCCTTCAACTAAAGTAAAGCGCCCTGAACTAAGATAACTCCCGGGATCTTGCATTTTTTGGCGCATATATTCACATTGTTCATGACTCAAGTTCAATCCCGTAAATTTGACGTTGGGGAACTTCGATAAAATGTAATTGGGAACACAACCCCAACCACAACCAAAATCCAAGATATTATCACCATCTTGGATATCCAGCTTGGCAATCACGTCATCA
>JANOQI010000058.1:0-27954 GCA_031414775.1 Synechococcales cyanobacterium VAR_4_metabat_354 | reverse complement strand
TTGCGGTAATTTAGAGGCAACTCGTAATTCTTGCAGGGTTCTTTCTTGCTCTGAAGTGAGACTGATTCTGAGTGGAGCTGGCATAACACTTAATTAGTTTTTCTATCTTCATCATACTTTTATTGTGGGCATTCTACTTAGATCACCGAGTTCGCTTACTAAACTTACGGCGATACTACATGCAAGGTAAACAATAGTATCTGGTCTAACCACAATTTCACTACCATATGACCCTTCAGCAAGATCACAAGTGGTGTTATCTGGTAATGCAGTAAGTTTCACTTCAAGACCAGATAAACATTCTCCTGTACTTTCTCTTTGAATGACTAAATCTGTTCTTGGCAAAGAACCAATAACATATTTTTGATACGGGGTATGTTGTGCTTCAAAAGCAAAATAGATATCATTATCATCTGCTTTTATTCCAAAAATATCTTTTATTGATATCAGGCTTGGCTTTATCTTGCCATCTAAAATAGAAAGATAATTTGCTTGCATATCTTTTGCCGCAAGATAGCAACACAAAAATGCTGGGAAAGATGAGTTGAACTGGTTTTTCCCCCATGTTTCTTTTTGAGTGAAATCTCTATTAGTTTTTTTGATGCCAAACAAGCTAGGTTTAATTTTATCCATCTACTACAAATGAGATTTTAAGTACGGTCTAATCGCAATTTTTACAGTATAAGTGTATTTGTACAAGATTTTTAAACGTTGGCTGATAATCAATGAATAATCCCGATTACAACCCCAGTGGCGTAGCCACCGCCAATGGTAATCTCTACGGCTTTCCCTTTGACTACGATTCCGCCCAACTGATTGTCATTCCCGTGCCCTGGGAAGTCACCGTTTCCTACGGTGCCGGTACCGCCAATGCTCCCCAGCAAATCCTCAATGCCTCGACCCAATTAGATTTATTTGACTTCGACCATCCCGATGGTTGGCGGCAAGGCATTTTCATGACAGAAATTTCGCCAGCAATTTTAGAAAAAAATCGATACTATCGCGCTCAAGCCGCATTAATAATTACCGCTTTAGAAAAAGGCCAAACATTAACACCAGAGTTAACCAAAATTGTCACCGACATCAACCAAGCTGGAGAACAGGTCAACCAGTGGCTAGAAAAACAATGCCTACAAGCCATGCAAGCTGGTAAAAGGGTCGCCGTGATCGGTGGCGATCACAGCTCACCCTTAGGATACTTTCGTGCCTTAGCTACCAAGTATCCAGATTTCGGCATTTTGCACATCGATGCCCATGCTGACCTGCGTGATGCTTACGAAGGCTTTGCCTATTCTCACGCTTCGATCATGTTTCATGCGATCGAACTCCCCCAACTCACCAAACTGGTGCAGGTAGGATTACGAGATATTTGTCAGGATGAAGTGAACATTATCAATGCATCCCAGGGGCGGATTGTGGCTTATTACGATGCTGCCATCAATCAACGGCTCTATGCTGGCCAGAACTGGATAGCTATCTGTCAAGAAATTATTAGCCATCTACCGCAACAGGTACATATTAGTTTTGATGTGGATGGTCTCGATCCGAAGCTCTGTCCCCACACTGGCACCCCCGTTCCTGGTGGTTTAGAGCTAGAGCAAACTTATTGCTTATTTCGAGAACTAGTTAAAAGTGGTCGCCAGATAGTGGGTTTTGATCTCTGCGAGGTCGGCGATGCGGAGTGGGATGGCAACGTGGCAGCCAGAATTGTCTATAAACTCTCTAACCTGATGGACTTATCGCTAAGAACACCATGAGCTGGTTTCTACCACATTGCCCTGATCAGTTAATCATGAACTATTTTTACAGATTGAATTTTGTCACCGCCCTTAATAGCGTTGACGACTGCCATATCTGCGGTTTTGCCAAACACAGTATGGACGCCATCCAAGTGTCCTTGAGGTGAATGACAAATAAAGAACTGGCTACCGCCGGTATTTTTACCAGCATGAGCCATCGAAAGGCTACCAGCTTCATGCTTGTTGTGATTGATTTCGCAATTAATTTTGTAGCCAGGCCCACCAGTACCAGTTCCTTGGGGACAGCCGCCCTGAACCATAAAGTTGGGGATCACCCGGTGGAAATTCAGACCGTCGTAAAAGCCTTTTTCGGATAAGTCAACAAAATTCTTAACAGTATTGGGAGCATCAGCATCAAAGAATTGGATGTTGATGGTACCCTTGTCGGTTTCGATAATGGCGCGAGTCATAGATTCTAGTTCGATCACAGCCTCAGTATTTTAGCTTAATTGTCGATCGAATGCTGGGGAGTGATGCTTTTGCCACATTCGATGGACTGGATCAACACCAAGTAAAATTAAGCAAAGTGATGAATAAAATCTTCACCCAGCAACAGACCTGCACTACCAATTTGATGACTGATCTAAATTTTGATAATGATAGTAGTGAACTCAAAGCCAAAGCCGATCGCAAGTTTCTTCAGGGTCATATAGCCGAGGCGATCGCTGATTATAGCGAGCTAATTCAACTCGATCCGCAAGCATTGTACTATCACAATCGTGGCATTATGTATGCCCATGAACTAGGTGAATACCATAAGGCTCTCCAAGACTATGACACCACCCTTGCCCTCAAGCCAGATTTTCCTAGTGCCCATCAAAATCGCGCCTATGTGCAGCGTTTGCTCGGAAACTTACCAGCTGCGATCGAAGATTACAGCTACTGCATCAAGTTATTGCCAAATCTGGCCATAATTTATTGGGAAAGAGGTCTCACTTATCAAAAGATGGGTGAGCTGACAGCAGCGCTCGCCGACTATACCAAATTCTTGGAGTATCAGCCCTATCATACTTCTGCTTACTATCAGCGGGGCAATGTTTACCAACAACTGGGCGATCATGCTGCTGCGATGGCCGATTATGATCAAGCGATTCAAGTCAATCCGCAGTCTGCTAAGGCTTACTATAACCGAGGCATTTTTTATGACCGGCAAGCCAACCTGGGAGCAGCGCTAGCCGATTATAGTAACGCAATCCAGCTGGATTCCCAACTGGCGATCGCCTATCAGCAACGGGGCTGGATTTACCATCGGCAGGGAGACTTAACCTCAGCTTTTCACGATTATCAACAGGCTGCCAGCCTTGCGCCTCATGCCGATATTTATCACCAAATGGGCTTGCTTAACAGCGAAACAGGCAATTTAATAGCGGCGTTAAATGATTATAATCAAGCGCTGGCTCTCAACCCCAATTTAGTCCAGGCTTATAACAATCGCGGTGTGATCAAGCGTCATCAAGGAGACCGGCAAGCAGCCATTCAAGACTATAGCCAAGGTTTGAGCATCGATCCAGAAGCTCTAGACTGTCTGCGGAATCGAGGTATTGCTCGTCAAGAGTTAAAAGATTATGTAGGTGCTGTTGCTGATTACCGGCGCGCTGCCAGTCTCCACCTCCGTCATGGTCAGCCGTCCGAGTATGAAAAAATTCTTGCTATTATTGAGACTCTACAGGGTTACTGCTCGCAGTGATTTATCTCCTGGCGTGTAACAGGTGCCAGCTATCTTAAAAAAGATTGTATCTACCTATTGACAATTCGTACAAAAAAGTTATTATATAGGGGTGTGAGGAGTAAATCAAAAAAAGAACCGAGACGAAACACGGCCAGTCGTCGGTTCTTTTTTTGTTCTTCTTATGAAGTTTATGTCTGTTGCACTGGTTTATCTAAAGCTGTCAATAATAAAAAATTCTTGACAGACACCTGCTGCCCTGTGCTATATTCAGTGAGCTGCGATATCGATGGGGTGTCGCCAAGTGGTAAGGCACCTGGTTTTGGTCCAGGCATTCCGAGGTTCGAATCCTTGCACCCCAGTTAATAAGTGGTACTTGCCAAAGGCTCAGATTTAAAATAATCTGAGCCTTTAGTTTTATTTCACCTATGGCAAACAATCACTCCATCTTGGCCTTAGACTTTGACGGTGTAATCTGCGATGGCATGCAGGAGTATTTTCACTCTTCTTGGTTGGTCTATAGTCAAATTTGGTCGGTACCAGCTGCACCAGTGCTATTAGAGTTATTTCCTTCCTTTGCACGGTTGCGACCCCTCATTGAACATGGCTGGGAAATGCCTTTGCTCTTGTGGGCTTTAAGACAAAATATACCAGAAGATCTTATTGCTAGCGATTGGCTAAACTTGGCTAGCCAGATTTTGGCCGACGAGAAGTTAAGTAGTAAAGATGTGGTGCAGGTTTTGGATGAAGTGCGGGACAGATCGATCGATCAAGATCTACCAGCTTGGCTGAACTTGCAACGCTGCTATCCTGGCACCATTGAAAAGCTATTAGCGCTCCCACCAACCATCCAACCTGTGATTATCACCACCAAAGATGGACGCTTCACCCGCCAGCTGCTAGAAGATCGAGGCGTTCAACTCCCTGCTGAGGCAATTTTTGGTAAGGAAAGAAAAAAGTCCAAAACCGATACTCTCCGCCAGTTGTTAACCAGTCAGCCCGACCAAATTTGGTTCATAGAAGATCGATTGCCAACTTTGCGCACCATCAGCCATCAGCCCGACCTTGATTCGGTACAATTGTTCTTAGCTGATTGGGGCTACAACACCCCCGCCGAACGAGCAGTTGCTCAAGATAACGATCGAGTGAAATTGCTATCGATCGATAAGTTCTGCCAAGATACATCAAGCTGGACATAAATTCATGCTGGATCTCAACAAAATTGCCAAGCAACTGCCTCAGGTTGGCCAACATCTTACCAAAGAAGCCCAGGCCAGTAACTTGCGGCTGCGACGTGCTAATGAATATCTGCTGAAAGCGATCGATCAGCAGTCCGATCTGGAACAGCTGCAAATTATTTGGAATAATAAATTCCGGTTTGGCGCAGCTATCCCCGTCGAAGACCTCAGCACTTGCCAAGATATTTCGATACCAGCGACCGCCCATACAGTACTAGCCACCGATGGCTCCCAAATTGCCCCCAGTCATCACGAGATTGCCTATTGCTACCTGATCAACATTGGGCGGGTGATGATTCACTATGGGCAAGATTTACATCCGTTGTTGGACAGTATTCCTGAGGTTTTTTATCAAACAAAAGACCTTTACCAATCTCGCCAGTGGGGCATTAGCACTGAGGAATGGCTGGGCTATCAGCGTACCGTTGATGAAGCCTTGTTGCTGGGAGATTTGGGCTTTGATTGGGCTAATCCCCCGATCGGGTTTGAAGAGATTGTGAATCCTCAGCCACCCAAGGTACCGACCTTAGCGATGGTGGATGGTTCTTTGATCTATCGATTCTTGGAGGAATTGCCAGCTGAAGCCCGAGAACTTACCATTGCCCCCATCTTGACGGCCTGGGAAAAACTTCGCCAAGTCAAAATCCCGATGATTAGCTATATCAGCTCCTCGCGCAGCATCGATGGCCTAAATTTTTTGCGGTTGTTGGGCTGCGGCTTTCCAGAGCCAGACTGCACCAAACACTGCATCGATATCGAAAGACCTCCCTGCCAAATCTTTGATGGTCTGCGCGATACTTCTTTGTGGCTAAATCGTTTAAAACCAGGACAGCGCAGTTGCCTGTGGCAAAGTACTGCCCGTACTCTCGATTTTTATAGCCAGGAGCAGCGGGTTTATTTTTGTTATGTGAATGTGGGGGCTGAGATCGCTCGGGTGGAGATGCCGGCTTGGGTGGCTACCGATCGTCAGCTTTTGGATCAAGCTTTAGGGATTATGCTGGCTCAGGTCAAGAAAGGCCAGGGTTATCCGGTGGCCTTGGCAGAAGCCCATAATTATGCAGTGGTGCGGGGAGCTGATCGATCAAGTTTCTTTGCGCTGCTGGAAAGAGAAATGGTGAAAGCTGGACTACAAAATGTGGGAGTTTCCTATAAGGAGCGCCGCAAGCGGGTCAGTATTGCCTAGTGAAATAGACTAGCTATATTTCAGTACTCCCTAGTTTAATTAGGCCTTAGCACTCGACAAAATACTTAGTCATGGATATACTTGGGATATACAAATATTCTCTAAAACATGACTAATATTGTTAACAAATGGGGTAACAGCTTAGGTCTAAGAATTCCGCAGCCGGTAGCCAATCAAGTTGGTTTGACAGCTGGCACGGTGGTATCGATCGAAGTGGTTAATAACACACTGGTTGTTTCGCCAGTGAAAAAAAAGTATCAACTAGATGAGCTGCTGGAAGGAATTACACCTGAACTGATCGGCGGCGAATATGACTGGGGTGAGCCGGTTGGTAAAGAAGTATGGTAACTAAATCCAAGTATGTCCCAGAGCGGGGGGATATTGTTAAATTTGATTTTGATCCTACTTTAGGTAGAGAACAAGCCGGTTACCGACCGGCTTTAATTGTGACCCCGCAGGATTTTAATAGAGCTACCGGATTAGCTCTAGCTTGCCCAATCACCAGCAAAATCAAAGGGTTTAAGCTGGAGGTAATTTTGCCAGAGGGCTTGAATACCACGGGGGTAATTCTTACTTTTCAAGTCAAAACTGTGGATTGGATAGCACGTCAGATTAAATATATTGAGTCTTTGCCACTGGAGACGATCGATGAAGTGGCAGCTAAGTTACATACCCTAATTAGTTGATCCATGGAGAAGGTTAAGTGTTTGATAAATTGGGCAGTTGAGTCGAAAACCACAGCGCGGCGTTGCCATTATTGTGATCCATATGTTGTTGCGTCAAAAGCGCTAACTCAAGATCTAGATTGACCGCTTTGTGCGGAAATCTCGCCATTGCACGATCGAGCTGGATGGATTACTTCCCTCTACAATTTGAAAGAACCAGATTACATAACCCCATCCAGCAATGACCACGATCCAAGAACAAGGCAATATTACGATCCATACTGAGAATATCTTCCCAATTATCAAGAAGTCTCTGTATACCGACCATGAAATTTTCTTGCGCGAACTGATTGCCAATGCCGTTGATGCGATCGGTAAACTGAAAATGGTCTCCCTGGCCGGAGAATTAAACGGTGAAATCGGTGAGTCAGCAGTAGTAATTGCGGTCGATAGCGAGAAAAAAACCCTCTCCATTAGCGACAACGGCATCGGCATGACCGTTGATGAAGTTAAAAAATACATCAACCAAGTAGCCTTTTCCAGCGCCGAAGAATTCATTGAGAAGTACAAAAAGAACGACGACCAGCAGATCATCGGCCACTTCGGCCTCGGATTTTATTCGGCGTTCATGGTAGCCCAGCTCGTTGAAATTGATACCCTATCCTATAAACCAGACGCGACTCCGGTACATTGGTCTTGTGATGGTTCGCCTCAGTTTTCCCTCAGCGACTCCACCAGAACCACACGCGGCACCACCATTACTCTCACTCTCCAAGATGAAGAAGGGGAATACGCCGAAGAAGCACGGATTAGGCAGTTAGTAAAGACCTACTGTGACTTCTTGCCCGTGCCCATTAAGTTGGGCGACGAAGCGATCAACAAGCAACGTGCCCTCTGGAAAGAATCACCCCAGAACCTAACCAAAGAAGACTACTTAGAGTTTTATCGCTATCTATATCCTTTTGAAGCGGAACCATTACTGTGGGTGCACCTAAACACTGATTATCCTTTCTTACTCAATGGGATTCTCTTCTTTCCGAAACTGAAGCCCGAGATTGATGTCACTAAAGGCCAAGCCAAGTTGTTCTGCAATCAGGTGTTTGTCAGTGACCACTGCGAGGAAGTAATTCCTAAGTTTTTAACACCTTTACGGGGTGTAATTGACAGCCCGGATGTACCACTGAATGTCTCGCGGAGTGCTTTAACTAACGATCGGACTGTGCGGCGGATCGCTGATTATATTTCTAAGAAAGTAGGCGACAGGCTCAAAGAACTATATCGTGACGATCGAGCGGCCTACGTTAGCTCCTGGCAAGACTTAGGCACTTTCGTAAAGTTTGGCATGATGAACGATGACAAGTTCAAAAAACAGGCCGAAGATATCGTTATTTTCCGCACTACTTGGACGGCAAAACCAGAACAACCGCCCGTAGACGTAGAGCAATCCGAGGATGATGCTTGGGAATCAGAGGCTACCAAGAATACTGTCAACGGCCAGACTTACACCACGCTCAAGGAATACTTAGAGCGGAACAAAGAACGCCACGAAAATCGGGTGTTCTACTGTACCGATGAAGTCAGCCAAGCTACCTATGTCAACCTCTATCAGAGCCGAGGGATTGAGGTACTGTTTATGAATGCGTTCATTGACAGCCACTTTGCTACTTTCTTAGAACAGGAATTTAGAGACGTGAAATTCGCGCGGCTCGATTCTGAATTGGATGAGTCGCTAATTGAAAAGGAAAATTCTGAAATTGTTGACCCCACAACTAATCAAACCTTAGGCGATCGGATGAAGGATCTATTCACCAATGCTCTGAGCAAGCCAAAGCTGACTATTCGCACCGAATCACTGAAGAGTGATAATCCGGCCTCGATCCCGCCAGCGATGGTGCTATTACCGGAGGAGCAGCGCCGGATGCAGGAGATTATGGCGATGATGCAGCAGCAAGTTGCCGAGTTTCCAGAGGAGCATATTTTGATGGTGAATACGGCGCACCCGCTGATTCAGAACTTGGCCGCGATGGAGCAGAGTTCGATCGTCAAAGCCGATGGCACTTCATCTAATCAGGAACTAGTAAATCTAATTTGTCATCATGTCTATGATTTGGCTTTGATGGCTCAGAAAGGCTTCGATGCCGATAGTATGAATGCGTTTGTGGACAGGTCTAATCAGGTTCTGACCCAGTTGACCAAGAAATAGCGATTGGAGATGTGGATCGATAATCTGGCGTTGCTGAATCGAGATATGAAAGCGAATGAATCGAAAATACAGAAGCTTTACTGAATCTGGTTTTCATTTTTGATAAATTGGGTTTTCATACTATAAATCAGCAACGCCAAATAATGATATTAAGTCATTATACAGCGTCGATTTTATTCGATCGATCACCCACATTAGTATCTAGTATTAAAAGTTAGTTATGGCAGAATTTTTTCAGTTTGAAGCCGATTTTGTAAAAACCTTGCGTTGCATTCCGATGCAGGTGCGTTACCACTTAGATATGTGCGGGATTAAGCTGAAGCTACCCCAGTGGGAAAAATTTGATTTGATCGATCGACAGCAGCTAGCCGACCATTCAACCAACAATGCCGATGAGATCCAAAAGTATCGAGATTTGTTGGTGAAAATGATTCGATCAAGAACTGGCGAAACTGCTACTGAACTATCGATCGATCCCGCTCCTCCTTGGTCAGATATGACAGCGATTCCGGCATTGATCCAATCCCGGTGCCGCAATGCTGGCCTAGAAATTAGTTTGAACCAATGGGCTGGACTATCGCCTTTGCAGCGGTTTGCACTTTTTAAGTTGACTGGATCTAGTCATGAGCAAAACAATTTTGTGCCAGCACTGCGCGAGTTTGGCTTATAAGGTGTAAGTGAAATCCTTAATCAGCATTCCTGGTACCCAACTACCGCCCAAACTGCGCTGACCATAACTATCCACGTCTGCTGCATATTCTGCAAAGTTGGTGACTGATAGCAGATTATTGCCCCAAAAGTTATACAGGCTTTCATCAAAGCGGAGATTGTTAATCGGCGCAATGATTTTGCCGTTCTCTACCCAAAAACAAGCATACCGAGTCATGCCGGTAATTCGACCAGTCTGTCGATCGCTCCAGTTGAGATAGTGCAAGTTGCTGAGATAGAGGCCAGTATCCAGCTCGGCTAAAATTTGTACTTGGGCTAATTGACCGGTGTTAACTTCCGCCGCTCGTAGTGATTCGCCGCTGTTGGCTTGATTGGAGACTTTTTGGTATTCCCGTGCGGTGCGGGTATTTACTAAAGTATTTACCAGTTGACCAGTGATAATTAGGGGTAATTGTTGCGGTGTAATTTCCCCAAGATGGTTGAACTGTGGTACCAGGCCATGACTAAAATTTTCTTGGAGTGTGAACAGATCCGAAAGCTGTTGACCCTCGCGCAGTTGAGCTAGGCCGCTCTGCCCCTGCTGCATATCAGACTCACTCAAACCGCCCCAAGACATCATTCCCACTAAATCGGCTACGGCGGCGGGGGCTAAATAGGTGCGATATTTACCAGGCTTAATGGTCTGTGGTGGCTGGGCGAGCCGTGCTAATTGCTGACGAGAGATGGCGATTTGGGCTTGATATTTTTTGGGTAGCCAGTCACTACCGGCGATCGTTCCTTTCACGGCTTGGCCATCGGCAGTAAATAAGGAGTAGTCCAGGGTAAAGGTATCGGTGGCAAACCAATGTTGTTGGCCGTTGCTATCAGCATAGCCCCGGATCACGGTGCCGCCAGCGTAAATGCCGGTAAAGTCTAAATCTTTGACAGGGGTAAGGATGGCGGCGGTGATTTGATCGGGTGCTAGTAAATGTCCTAGGTTGACCTGATGGCTGTGGGCATTGCCAGTGGGCAGTACTTGGTAGGGATCGATCGGTACCCCCAAAATTTCGGCTCGCAGGGCATTCAAAACTTGTTGGGCTTGCTGTCGATCGATCTCTGTACCAATACAAGGGAACTCGTAGCGGCAGTTTCTTTGTTCTTTAAAGAGAGTTAGTTGGTAGCGGGCATCGCGAACAGTGCCCGACTGCCGGACTTGAGCGCGATTAAAACGAGTAAAGAGGCTGTCTTCACCATGCAGGCTCAGGATGAAATGCTCGTGATCAGCTAAGTTTTGCCGTAAATCTTGGACTACTTGCTCAAAGCCAGTGGCCATTACCGAACTAAAAGTCATGATGAAGTGCTCTTGCTGCTGAATATTATTTATTTTCTAACCGCCGCCGAATACTTCGACATTAGCAAAAGCTGCCACTGGTGAACCGTGGCCAACCCAAATCATTTGATTGGGTTCGCCTTTGCCACAGTAAGGTGAACCATAGGTTTGCCAAGTACTAGCATCACCCACTGCGATCAGATTCCCCCAGAAATTGGGCGTGATATCTCGATAATTGGGGTTGCGCAGGGTGGTGGTCAGTTGGCCATCTTTAATTAATTTGGCATACTCGCACCCAAACTGAAATTTGTGGCGCTGATCATCGATCGACCAGGAGCGGTTTGATTCCATATATACCCCAGACTCAATGCCACTAATGATTTCGGTAAAGCTAGAATTACCTGGTTCCAGGTTGATATTAGCCATTCGATCGATCGGCGGGCGATTCCAGTCAGAGGCGCGGCTACAGGCCACTCCCGGCAAATTAGACCGGGATTGACTATCGACGCTGCCCAGGCCGCGCAGCAGCTGGCCGTCTTTAATTAAGTATTCTTTGTGGGCTGGGGTGCCGCTGTCATCAAAGCCATAACTGGCAAATTCATCACCCACTGTTGGGTCGAAGGTCACATTCATCAGGGATGAACCATATTGCAGATGCCCAAAATCGGTGGGTTTCACAAAGCTGCCCCCGGCGTAATTACGCTCATCCCCCAGGATGCGATCGATCTCCAACGGATGACCAATGCTTTCGTGAATTTGCAGTAACATTTGACCGGGGTCTAATACCAAGGTGGTTTGAGTATTAGGGCATTCCGGTGCGGTCAATAGCTCCAAAGCCTCTTCACCAATGCGTTGTACTCTGTTCCATAAGTCTGGGGTATGGAAATATTCCCAACCGCCTTGATGACAGTGGCTACCCAAGCCCCCATCACTGCGTGTTTGCACTATGCCATTGTCTTGAGCCGTCGCCCCATAATCACTCACGATCAGCCGGATCTGTTGATGAATATCGCTACCATTGCTGCTGACGTACCAAGTTTTAATATCTTTGGTGGTTACTAATGCCTGGGTCTGGATGATCCGATCGTCAATATGTAATGTCTGGCAAATCTTGATTAATAGGTCGTTGATTTCTCCTACTGACAGCTGATCCAGCGGCTGGGCGATGGGCGAGATATATTCACCGACGGTAGGAGGGCGTTGATCGATCGACCAATTGTGTAGCCTATCAATGTAAGTGGCTGTCGCTTGTTGAGTAGCAGCAGTGGCCGCCATTTGTAAACCGGCTGGAGTCAACAAATTGGTAGCACCATAGCCCATTTGACCATTCACTAATACTTCTACCATCGCTCCCCAGTTGATGGCGCTGTGATTGCGCTGGGGCTGACCATCGCGCACCGAGCGGGTGGTGGTGGTTTCTTGCACTAATCTGATGCCAATCCAGTCAGCTGGGACTTGGAGATTATCCAAAATATGTGATAGCTGGGTAGGTTGGACAATATCGGTGGTGAGCATGGTGCGACTTATGAGGCAGTACTAAAACTACTATAGCGGCAAACCACTTGCTCCTCATGTTCGCAACATTGATGTTACATGCTTGGAACTAGAAGGAGCTGTTCGGGGTCTTGGTAGGTATATGAACCTTCACCAGATTCTTTATCATGAAATCCATCAGCTGCCTTACATCAATTTGTCTCGTGACTTCCGCGCTAGCGATCACCGCAGCCTGTCACCCCGCAGCAGCGCGATCGAACTCTGAGCAACCATCTGCTGAGCGTTCTAATGTTTCTGGACAGTCGTTGTTATTAGCCGGACGAGGTGGCTTGGCTCGTCCTGAGCATCACGAAGAGTCTACCCCTGATGATCGACCCTCCGCCGGAAGAGCTGGCCGGAGAAAGACAGCTCCTGTTCGTTCTACTGCACCATTTGGAAGAGGTGGCTCTTCAACTTCTTCTCATGCTCCCAAGTACGGTTGGGGTCGAGGTGGCTCTTCAGCTTCTTCCCATTCTTCTGGTTATGGTTGGGGTCGAGGCGGCTCTTCAGCTTCTTCCCATTCTTCTAGTTATGGGTGGGGTCGGGGCGGCTATGACCATGACCATCCGCGCGAGGGCCGAGTGTCCGGTGGCATCTTTGGTCGAAATAACGACACTCATCGGCCATCAGCGGGTCGAGCTGGTATCCCACGCTCCCATCAGCCTGTCAAGAGAAAAGTTTTGGGGATATTTGAAGTTAATGAATCTCAAACCCCCGAGCATTCTCAGCAACAAAATCACAAGGTACTCGGTATCTTTGGTCGTTAGTCCGAGTCTTGGGGCTGGTGACTAAGACGACTCTTGGGGGGTCTGTGATGTGAGAGCTGGATAGTAGAAGCTAGCAATGATCGCGAGCATTAACCACCACAAAATGTTGATTACTGGTCGATACCAAACGGTGTCAAAAAATCCTTGCACTGCCAGTCCGATCGCCCCAGCCAATCCACCCAATAGCCAAAAATAGTGGGTATCGCCGCTCTGCCGGAGACGGTGCAGCGGCAGTACTCCTTGGCACCCAGCTACTAGCATCAGCCACAGTAAAGAAAATAAACCCACAAATCCAGTCTCGACAATGGTTTCTCGATAGATCGAGTAGGTGCTGAGGGCACTGTACTTAGGATTGATTTGGTAGAGGGGATAGACTTTCTTGAATACTCGATCGCCATAACCAATTCCCAAAATTGGCCTTCTTTTAATCATTTCGTCGGCAGCTGCCCAGACATTGATGCGGAAGTTATTGCTACTATCGCCTCTGCTCGTAAAAATGCTCGATAACCGCTCTCGTAATATTGGTGATATTGCTACAGCACCACCCACCAGAACAATCGCTGCCCCACAGGCGATCGGGAGCAGCCATAACCGCCAAAAAGGTGACAGTTTTGGCCGATACCAATAGTAGACCCCTACTCCGGCTATCACGATCATTGCTAGAAAAGCAATCCAGCCGCCGCGACTCTGGGTGGCATATAGACACCAACTATTGACCATCACCATAAAAACTGCCAGGGCTTTTGGTAGTTTTCGCTGCCAGGTAAAAACGGCGGCGATGCTCAGGGCGATCGCTGGGAGTAAGTAACCCGCTAGCACATTCGGATTGCCTAAATAGCTATAGGCGCGGGTGGTTTTGGCTAGGGGGGATTCTGGATCGACCCAAGTAGCCAGTGCTCTAGCACCATAAATGGACTGCTGAACACCAAACGCACTGATCAACAAAGCGATATGTAAGTAAATGCCCAGAATCCAGGAGCGCAGCCTGGCCGATCGCAAGAGTCTAGCAGACATGGCGAAAAAGAGTAAATATAGCGACAGCTTGGCGATTCCCTCATTGAAGGCTAGCATTTTGAGTCCTTTCAATCCCAGGGATTTTTCGGGGGCAAAAGCTGAAGCTAAAACGGCGATTGCCAAATAGACAATTATGGTGAGATGAATTGGGGTAAAGCCCTGCGGCCCATCATCAGCGATGGTTAGTAAAATCCAAAAAACAGCGCTAATGGTCAGGAAAAAGGCTAGAAAATTGGTAGTGACAAAGGGACTCATCCCTAAAATGGCGACAGTAATTAAGGCTCCGATCGATTCGCCCCATTGCAAAATCCAACTGCTGACCCGCCACTCTTGGACAGCCCCAATCCAACGAGTTAAATAGCTGTGCCGTTGCCATTGTGGCAGAGACACCTCCATGAGGGTAAGTTTTTGCCAAAGGGAATTCATAAAGAGTCAGCTACGCATAGTTGACCCACATCATATCAAATACTGGCTTAGTGCTCTTCCAAGCCCCCGGTAATTAGGGGCAAACTTAACCGGTAGCCGCTATCGTTTATTGTTTCTAAGGAACCGTGATGTCCTTCGGTGAGGACATGACTGAGCACTAATCCCAATTGAGCATGGGTGATATCAATCATTGGTGTATTACCACCGGGTAATACTCGCAAGTTATGAACAGGGATGGGTTTGATTTCAATGATCAGTTGATCTTGGCTAGTGAATACTTGGAGATGAATCTGATGACCAGGATCAATTTTTTGCAGGGTGCTGAGCATCACATAATAAATAATTTGGCGTACCTTGTCTCGATCGACTAAACAAATACGTTGCGTACTTGTTATGACCAGTTCGACATGCTGGCGGCGCTGTTTAAGAATAGTTTCCAAGTCTCGAATGGATTGTTGGCAGAGCATTTCAATATCTACTGCTTTTAAAACTGGCTTACTGTCTAGTTGGTCTAGTTCACCTAAATTGGTGATCTCGTTGACCAACGCCACTAACTGTTGACCGCTATGATTAATGATATTGGTATAGCTTTGTTGTTTTTCATTGAGTGGTCCATATAACTCTCTTTGCAAGACGCTGGTCATGCCGACAATCGCTGTTAGTGGAGTGCGTAGAGATTGGGATAAATGGGTCAGTAAATTAAACTTGGTGGCTGTTTCTAGGGATTGATCTAACCCGGTGTCGGGCTTGTTGCCATGCAAGTCGAAGAAATTAGCAATTTGAGCCTTGAGTAAAATTTCTCGCTCCAGCTCGCAAACTAGCCAGCAGCCGATCGTATCTAGCATGTCTTGCTGCTGAGCTGTAAAGGATCGCGCTTGGGTATCCATGACAGCTAATGTGCCCAAGCAGTCACCAGCTCTCGTGAGTAGTGGTACGCCCAAATAAGACTTGATCATCACAGCTTGGTCAAAATACTGGCCAGACATTTTCACATCAGCGATCGTTAATCCTTGATGGCTGCATTCTAAATACTGGCTACATTTTTGGATGCCCAACATTTGCGGTGATACATCTAGAATGTTGAGGGGTAATACTTCCAGACCTACCGCTGCCTGGATCGTTTCAGTTTCGCCGAACACTGACAAAATCGCTAGCGGTATTTCTAATATCCGGCTAGCTTTGATCACTGCTTGTTGATAGGTTTTGGCTAAACTGTTTTTCTTTAAGCTTTTGTCCGTCACGATTTGTTGATGTTTTGGGGAGCTTACTCGGTGGCTATTTTTAGTATTCAGTTGAAGAATATCTGAATTCAGCATGTGCCTGCCACCTGCTGTGACATGAATTGGAAAGAAGGGTTTGTTTTTTAGACATGGTACCTAATAATAAGATGCCCCCGACTCTTCTAGAAGTAACAGACTCTAAGGCTTGAGGTCAGATCGTGACTCATTACGGATATGGTAATTGCCTGCTGGATTTAATTACTGCCAAGCTGGATGAGCCAGCAGAGCAGCCATCGATCGAACTCCGCGTAGTTGATTGGAAAGGGGCAGATGACCGCGTGGGGCACTCATATCCCAGGTGAAGCTGCCCGGATAACGGGTCCAGTAGATGCCATCTTTCCAGCCGATTTTAGGCCAGAGCTTGTCCCAGTTTTTGCTGACACTCAGCCAAATGTCGCGTTGGACTGCGAAACCAAACATCCCTTCTGAATATGTCCACCACAGTCGATCGATCGTTTGTAAATCCAGAATCGGCAGCGTTTTGATGTCGGTAAAGTAGAGCCACTGGCGCTGGAGGGCGATGGGACCAGCTAATTCGCAGAGTTTGAGGTTGGTGAGTTTATCAGCGTCTTGCCACTGTCGATCGATCAACAACTGTTGTAGATCTTGATATTCCACCCCCGCAGCAGATTTCAGTGGGACAATGCCAGCCGGAAAGGTGGATTGTAAAAAATCGGTGGCCATGGGCAAGGGTGATTCGTACAGCCGTTGATAAGCTTTGCCCTGCAATAACGTTGGCCAGTTTGTGACTGGTTCGGATACCACCGTTTTTAAAAACTCTAAAGCAGCAGGATCGGTATTATCAATCTCTGTTAACAATTGCAATCGATTTTTTTCGGTGGCAGCAGCAAATTTTTGTTGAAACGCTAAAAAAGTTAGCGCAGCGGAAGAATCACTCATTTAAAATAGAACCGGACACGGGAGCCAATAGCTATTCTAACGAAAAGCTGGTGTCGATCGACATAAAAAATCCCCGCAATTGCGGGGATCTAGATGCTGAGTAGTAAATCTACTTATTCGGCTGCGGAGTCATCCGCAGATAAGGCTTGATTTCTTTGACTCCTTTAGGGAATTTTACTTGAGCATCGGCAGTGGAAATGGTCGGTACTACCACACAATCATCACCATCTACCCAGTTGGCTGGAGTAGCCACGCTGTAATTGTCGGTAAGTTGCAGCGAATCAATCACTCGCAAAATTTCATCGAAATTACGGCCAGTGCTAGGTGGATAAGTGATGGTTAAGCGCAGTTTTTTGTTGTTGTCGATTACAAATACCGATCGAACTGTCACCTTGGCGTTGGCGTTGGGGTGGATCATGTCGTAAAGATCTGAAACCTTCTTATCTGGATCGGCCAGAATCGGATAGTTCAAAGCAGTGCCTTGAGTTTCTTCGATGTCGCCGACCCAACCATTATGGGAGGCTACATCATCAACACTGAGCGCGATGGGCTTGACATTACGTTTATCGAATTCTGGCTTGAGTTTGGCTACTTCACCTAGTTCGGTGGTGCAAACCGGCGTAAAGTCGGCGGGGTGAGAAAATAGAACAACCCAGCTATCACCAGCCCATTGGTAAAAATTAATGTCGCCATGGGTAGAAGCTTGGGTGAAATTTGGGGCGGTATCACCTAGTCTTAACTGCATAAGAAGTAATGGGGAAGAGTTACATAAAGCAAAGATTTATGATGCCACAAAAACCTGGACTTGTCCTAATAGATGGCTACTTTTGTTAACGTATCGATATCAAAAAAAATAACCTACCCGCTGGGTAAGTTATCTTGGCTTCTGTAAATGGGCAACGCCGGACTCGAACCGGCACGCTTTCGCGGATGATTTTGAGTCAACTGCGTCTACCAATTCCGCCAGTCGCCCTTATTCACATCTTTGTCATCATAACCTGGAGCTGGGCTTTTTAGCAAGGAAAAATATTCATTGCTCTGCGACCATCGTTCAATTTCTTTAGCGCGTAGCACGGGCACCGGGTGACTTAATGGCTCGGTTTGGGCGGTGCGTAATGCTTTGCTTAATTCCGAGCTACTGCTGAACGATTCATAAGCCCGAGCTTGCTCTAAGAATGCCTCGACGTTGAGCAGGGGTGCCAAGGCGGGGGAACCACCGCAAAGTTTCATCAATAGGGAAGCTACTATCTTGGCATCTTGCACCACTAATAGTGCTGCTCGGTCGCAAGAAAATTCGGCACAGCGCAACCACTGTAACATTTGACCCTGAATAGCCTGCCCCAGGCCAGGGATTACACTACCAGCGGTTAAGACGAGCAAGTTAGCCATGGTCAGATACACACCATGCTCACACTTCAAATGTCCTAGTTCGTGAGCGATTACGGCTTGAAGTTCGGCGGGGGTGAGGAGATCGACTAGGGAAGTATGCACCACCACAAACGGTTTCTTGCCGCGCATTGCCATCGTATAGGCATTGGGCATGGGATGTTGCTTTAGATAAAGCTGGGGTGCTTCCACATCCAAAATCCGACAGGCATCGAGTAGCAACTGGTGGATATGAGGGAGTTGCTGCTCACCCACCAACACGCTGGCGGCGATGTTATTGAGGTAGAGAGTTTCTTCGGCGATCGAACCCACTAAGCTGCGGATTAGCAGATCCAATCCGGGCAGTTGCTTGAGGTTAGTGGTGGCCTCTAAATCAAAAGGATGACGAAAGCGATCGGCTCTCAAGCCAGTCAGCGATATTTTGGGAGGAAGCATAGGTGGTGAATTAGACCGTAATCCAAGATTTTATTTGCTTGAGGCTCGCCCAGTCTGGATTGCGTTGCAGACCATCGGTTATGCTGTATGCCACTTGTTCGCGGATTTCGGCGGCACCGTCAATTAGCTGTTGGGCGACTTCGATGTGGGCGCGCACGCCTTTTTGTTTGGCTTCGAGCATGGCCATCGCCAGGTTAATACGGGCTTGAGCATCGTAAGGATCGATTTTGATCGATCGCTCGGCCGCTTTCACCGCATTCTCGGGCTGCTCATCCAATAGATAGAGCCAAGCTAGACAAGTCCAAGCACTATTCATTTTGGGTGCTTGGGTACAGATATCCTGAAAAACAGGAATTAACTTGTCAACACTTTCACCATCTTGGTAGCGTTTAATTGCGTTATCAAAGGTATCGTTTAGAGTTTCAGCCATCGGATAGAGTTAGGGATAGATAAATTTAAACAGCTTAAACAGCAAAAGACTTGCCACAGCCGCAGCTTTGACTAGCATTGGGATTTGTGAACTGGAAGCCGCCGCCAATCATGGCATTGCTATAGTCTAGTACCAGCCCATAAATATACAGCAAACTCTTGCGATCGCAGATTAATTGAAAACCTTGATAGTCAAAAACTTCATCATCGGGGCGCGTATTGCCCGTTTCTTCAAATTCCATGAGGTAAGACATCCCGGAACAACCACCTTGGCGTACCCCTACCCGGAGGCACAAGTCTTTGCCCTGCTGTTCACGCAGTGCCATGACATGGCTGAGAGCGGCTTCGGTTAATTGAATGGCAGGTTTCGATGGAGCTTGAGTCATGGTGGAACTCCGCAGGTGATTGCTAGTGAATATCTTCTATGTTAACTTTTCTCTGCGATTGATGGAATTTTTTCTGCACCCTCCCCGCCTCCGTTAGAATTTGGGTGTCAATCAAGTTTGCTGTAACAGCCAGACTTTTTACGAGCTGTTTAAGAATTTTATGACTCTAAGTGCCTCAACTATTAAGCGTCTTCAGCGCCTACCTCAAGTTCCGGGCGTGTGGGAAGGAGCTAGATTAGAACTTCCAGGCAAGCTGGGTCTAAGTTTTGATGATGAGTCTGATGAGCGCCAAATGATTATTTGGATGGATGGGATGGAGGGTACCGTGCGCTCTTTAGAGTCGGTGGGTATGGAAATAGGCCCGGAGGCGATGGTTCGTTCATTGCTGCGGGCGATGGAGCATCCTCAGGGTCCTTATCCGCCAGTGCGTCCCCAAAAGATTGTGGTGAGCGATCGATCAGAGCAATTTTATTTACGCGGGGTATTGTGCGACCTGGGTATTGACGTAGAATATGTCGCTAATCTGCCACTAGTGGCGCAGTTGGTTGAGCGCTTTGGTGAAATGAGCGCCTTTCAGAGTCCCCAATTACCACCGGCCTACACCGAAATTTTGCAAACAGTGGCGAAAGAAGTTTGGCAAGTGACTCCTTGGCAATTGTTACCCGACCATCAAATTTTAAAAATTGACATTCAGTGTTGGGATGTGGATCAACTGTATGCCTGTGTAATGGGCATGATGGGGATGGAATACGGGATTTTGCTCTATCGATCGATCGAATCGGTACAGCAATTTCGGCGAGCAGCACTGCAAAATGATGGTCTTCAGGATATGGAAGCAGTTTTTTTGGCGCAAGACTGCATTTTTTTGACTTTCGATTCAGGATCAGAAAAACGGCCATCACCTTTCAATCAGCAATCTGATGACTTTGAGGCGCACTATGGTGTAATCCATCCCTTAGAAGGTTTGCGGACGGTGCTTGGCCAGGATGAAGCCTTAGCTGCTTATGTGGCTCTGAGTGCGCTGCAACGTTTTATTGTGAAACAGGCTAAGCTGCTGGGCCATGAAGAATTACCTGAAATTAGTCAGAAATTGCGGATTAATTTACCTACTCAAATTCCTGATTTAGCTAAATCGATCACTGTGACCGTGGCCACGCTACCCCAAGAAAGTCGCGATTTATGGGCAATGCAAAATGATGAAGAATTGGACGAAGAGGACGATGTTATTCTGGATGATTTGGTGCCGGATAAGGCTTGCATTAGCTTGGGGGTGATACCTTGGGACAACTTACGGCGAGTGCAGCCGCAGGCCGCTGTATTTCAGAGTAAACTTGACGGCGACGGTTTGCCAGTAATTATGGTGCAAACCACCCGCGCTAAGGCACAGACCATGATTGAGAAAATCACCGCCGTCGGAGGAGTGCGGGGAATTATTTTCAATCTGGGTGAAGGTTTTAGGCAAGATACCCTAGAACTGGGTCTCATCCAGTTGGCTGACGGTCAGATGCAACTATTTGGTGAGTTTGATATCGATGATCAGACCCATCTTGCTGCTCGCCGTAAATGGACGCAACGTTGTCAGCAAACCAAAGGCCGCTGCGGCTTAATTATTGCCCAAGGTTTGACGGGAAAAGCCCGGGGCAATCCCCAACCCAAAGATATGCTGGCAATAATTGAGACTCAATCGATCGAACCAGAGGATTTGGGCTTAGGGCTATTGAAGTTAGTGACTGATTAGGTAAATGTGGTCAGGGGTGGTTTAGCAATTTGAACCGAGCGAAAACCTGGCGAACAGCAGCTTGGGCTTTTTGATCTAGCTTGTTCCAGTCGATTTCTGGGCTGTTGTGGCCAAATAAACTGAGATCGATCGCCACTAATTGTTCTGGTTGATCAGCGGGTAGTGGCTCATAGTTGACAAAGCACACCTGAAAACATAAATCCCAAATATCTACTTTGAGCAGCGGCTGAGCTTGATTGGTGGTGGTTTGGTCGGGATTACTAGCATTAACCTTTGGTTGTAAACACAGTAAATTACTGGGATAGGGATCAGTTACTTCTTCGTAACTAACTTGAATTTCACTCTCATTTTCTTCCGTTTGGCGACGAATTTGGTCTACCAGACGAATGTAAGCTGGTTGCATCAGTATTTCGGCCTGCTGCCAAGCTTGCTCGGTTGCAAATTTTGGTTTCATTTCGTTTCCTTTAATGGCTGTATCTTAATGCCCCACAGCTTTCTAATGTTATGATCTAAGCAATTTAGTAAAAATATTTAACACCTATGTTCGACGATTTTTTTGGCAATGTGCTGCGCTACCAGCGGTACTTTATTACAGTGATTTTAGGGATTTTTATCTCGACATTTAGCTGGCTTAAGCCTCTATGGCAAAATAAATTTACGGCCACTGCGTTGGTGGGGATGGGCGTAGGCTTGTTGGCCTTTATTGGCTTAACCCTGAAAGCCATGCTGGGATTTACGCCGATTAGCTAAGATATCAACTAAGATGTATACCGGCTGATCTCGAAAAATTCAGCATTCAGTTAGCGAAAAATAGGTGAAAAGCCATGGCTACAACACGTCGCATGTCCCGCGTTGCCGAGTTAATTAAGCGGGAAGTTAGTCAGATGATCCTGTTTGAACTCAAAGACGATCGAGTGGGAGCCGGGATGATCAGTATTACTGATGTGGATGTCTCCGGTGACTTGCAACATGCCAAGATTTTTGTCAGCATTTATGGCAGCGACGAAGCTAGAGCAGAAACAATGGCCGCTTTACATTCGGCGGCTGGCTACATTCGCAGCAATTTAGGGAAACGGGTGCGCTTACGCCGCACTCCCGAAGTTATTTTCGCGGAAGATCGCTCCCTAGAAAGAGGTACCGAAATGCTGTCATTGCTGAACCGACTGGAGCAGGAACGCCCCGCTGAAGTCGAGCCAGTGGAGAGCGAGGACGATATTCCTACTGCTGAAGAATAATCCCCTGATTGCACCTATGAACTTTTCTCCTAGTGAACTCGACGGTTTGTCCTTGGCGCAGCTAGTCGCCCAAATGGTAATGGTTAGAACCTCTGGCCATCTGCTCGATCGACAGATTCAATATCCGGCTTGGGAGGCCAATGCGGAGACTCTCTAGCACTGGGTAGCAGATTTAGGCGTGGGGGGTGTGATTTTTCTGGGGGGTCGATGGGGTGATGACGGCTCATTTATTGATTCCCAGCTTAGATGACCAGTATCCAGCCACGCTGTCAACCAAAATTCTGACAGGTGAGCTGCGGCAGCGCTTAGAATTTAATGGTCTGATTGTGACCGATGCCTTGATGATGGGGGCGATCGTCAATCGCTATGGTGCTGAAGAAGCAGCGGTGTTAGCCGTTTAAGCTGGGACGGATATTGTGCTGATGCCAGTCGATCCGCCCCAGGCCATTACGGCTATTTGCCAAGCGGTAGAACAAGGGAAAATTAGTGAAGAACAAATTCGGGCTAGTGTTGGCCGGATCTGGGCGGCCAAACAAAAAATCTTTAATGCTAATCAAGAATCACCAGCGCCACGAGTCAATAACGCTCTGTCTTTGGGGACGGTGACGGAGCAGGGTAATGCTTTGGTGGATGAGATCGATCGCACGGCTCTGCAATCCCAGGGCAATTTGCCCTTAGTAGCTATCAAGGGCGTGAATTTGATCATGATTGATGAAATTCTGGACTGTCCGTTTTTGGGAAGAACAGCACCCGCGATCGTCAAACTGCGCGAACAGGGCTACGCCTGTCAGATTGTGAATAAATACACGCCGCTGAATTTTACTATCGGCGATGAGCCAGTCGTTTTGCAGCTATTTATTCGTGGCAATCCTTTTTTAGGTGGTTTGGGCATTGCGCCCCAGGCCAAGAAAATCTGCCAGGAATTAGTGGCTAAGAATCAATTACAGGCATTGGTAATTTATGGTAGTCCTTATCTTTTTCAAGATTTAGCGGCAACTCTACCAGCTGATCTGCCTGGTATTTTTAGTTTTGGTCAGATGCCAGCGGCTCAAGGGACAGCGATCGATCGACTGTTTGGCACCGAAAAATCAGTTTTCATAAATAAAATAAATAAAACATTTACGGATTAGCTGTTAGTTTGCCTCAGCCCCGCACCCAGGTAAATACCACCAGAAATTAAGGTGATCGCGACGGCTGCCCAAAATACGACTATCCCCCAAACTTGCAGGGCAGGGATTGGAATAATTAAGAGAGCGATCGAACCCATTTGGACTACTGCTTTAGCTTTGCCCCATAGATTAGCACCGCTAATTTGGGTTTGATTTACTCGCCAACCCGCAACTACTAACTCCCGCAGCAAAATTAAACTCACCCCGACAGCGGGCACTAAATGCAACTCAACTAAAGTGAGATAGGGAATCAGTACCAACAATTTATCTACCAATGGGTCTAAAAACTTTCCCAAGTCAGTAACTTGATTGAGTTTTCGGGCTAAATAACCATCCAACCAGTCGGTAGCCGCCGCTATTAAAAAAATAGTAAATGATGCCCAATGCCAGACTGGAGCAGATTGATAAAGTCCATAAATGACGATCGGAATACCAAGTAACCGCGAGCAGGTGACCGAGTTGGGCAAATTCATAGAACAGTGATCACTCCAAAAATATGGGCATGTTGTAAGAAGCAAGTCTGAATTTTAGATATTTAACTAGATATTCAGTGATATTTATCCATCATTTCTTTAGATAGTTAGTATTTATGGAAGCTCGACAAAACACTCCCCCACTGGCTCCCAGCCTCCAAGAATTGTTGAAAACCACGGCCTTTTTTGCAGAGTTGCCCGAAGCTGCTCGGCGGTTAGCTCTAGATCAGGCGGTGGTGCGCAGTCATTCGGCCAATCAGATGATCCTACTAGAAAATGATTGGGGCAGTTCTGTTTATTTTGTTTTGAGTGGGTGGCTAAAAATTCGTACCTATAACGCCGATGGTAAAGAAGTCACCTTAAACATTATCGGCCAAGGTGAAATTGTGGGAGAAATGGCTGCTCTAGAGCACTCTCCTCGTTCTACCGATGTATTGAGTTTGACTGCCGTTACTATTGCCAATATCCCAGCGGCAGATTTTGTGCGACTGTTGAAAAGTGAGCCGCTGGCTGGCATCAAGCTCGCCCAGCTGATGGGTCGTCGTTTGCGTCAGCTGAATCGCCGTCTGCGGCTGCGGGAATCGAGCAGTTCCTCGCGGGTCGCTGATACACTCTTGTTTTTAGCGGAAGGTCAGGGTGTAGACATTAACAGTGATAAGGGAGCGGAGATTCCTAACTTCCCCCATCGAGAATTAAGTAGTATGAGTGGTCTCGCCCGTGAAACAGTAACCAGGGTCTTAACTAAGTTGGAACGAGATGGTCTCATTATTCGATCGTCAGATAAAATGACCATTCCTGACATATCGGCTCTAGAAGCTAGTATATTTTAAATAGACCTTTCGTTGGTGAGTCCTGATTCTAGAGGACTTGATCGCTTGTGAGTACAGCTTTGATTTCTATTTCGGCGATCGCTCTGTTAATGATCATCGGCCTGGGATTTTTTATCCGAGCATCAGTTAAAGAGCGGATTGAGCAGCTGTCTTTTGTCTTAACAGAGCCAGCCGATGCTTTTATGCCCAAACTCCAGGAGCATTTGACTGGTCGTGCCTATCGCTTAGTGACCGTTAGTGAAGATGCTGGGGTGATTTATGAAGGTTTAGTTAGTCCCAGTTGGTTTATGGCGATTTTTCTAACCAGTTTGGCCGCTGGTGGCTTTTTATGTCTGGGTTTGATGATGAGTTATTGGCTACCTGCGATCGGTAATGGGTTTTTACTTCTGATCGTTTTAGCGCCCTTGGCAGGCATGTTTTATTGGCGAAAAGCCGCCCGACCTGAACAGGTTAACCTGAAGTTAGCCGATCGGGATGATCGCACGATTGTTACTGTTACTGGCCATCGTGATGAACTCAGCGTGTTAGAAAAAACTTTGTCGATCGAACCCCTCGAAAGTCTCGTATAAATCTCATGAAAATAGACTGAATTTTGTTAGCTACAACAAATTTCAGCCTAATTAAGTACGATTTAATCAAATACGATTGAGGCCATTGCTAACTAGCCACGAGCGATCAGGGAATTACTTGGTGCCGACCAAAGCTGGCTCAGGATTTTCCAATATTCTGAGACTAGGGAAAAGAAAATGATTCTCTTCAACATACTGGGCACCAAAGAGACCTTTCTCTGCCCAGAAATATCTATCGGTGGTGTGTTCGTTGCGCTTCACTAATAGAAGTGCTGGGGGGGCGATGCCTTCAGTATGAATATATCGTCTAGCCGCAGTGACAGGTTTGTCTTCGCCGCTTTCGATACTATACTGAGGTACTTGCTCCAGGATTCTTCGACCCTCTTGCCGCCGTCTGCTCTTGCGTTTACGTCTTCTAGCCAACCTAATTACCTCCTTTTCTCTGTGCCAGTTTGTGCTCGCCCAGTTGTAATGATTGCTCTGAAAGCCGTCGATATCATATCCGCTTTGCTTCAAAAATTCAAGAGCTGTTAAATTGGTAACAAAATCGCTTGTAAATGCTTTGGCATAAAGAAAATCCTAAGATTTTAGGCTAGTTAACATATAAAACTTCATAAAAACTTAACATTTGTTTAAGTAGTCCTTCTGTAGAATGCTGTCCTTCAGATTTTCTCCGATTCAATCTAATTTCAATTTAATTATGTCTGCTTCCCATAGTCCCGAATTCATCACTCTTTGTCGTTCCCAGCTCATTCTTGTCGCGAATAGCTTTAGCGCCGATTTAGGTGTAATTTATTTGACTAAAGAAGTGCCAGTTGGTCAAGAACCGCAGTTAGAGCCACTGGTTTTCTATCCAGAAACTACGGCGAATAAATTATTAGCTAATAGCCAACCCTGGCTAGAGCCAATTTCTAGTAAATATTTACCAGCAGATAATTACTTGCGTTTTTCCCAAACTGAGTCAATTGGTCAAGATCGGAGTGCTATTCCCAGTCGGCAGTCTACCCAGAAATTTTTTCAACCACTGACTTCGGAAGGTGCGATTTTGGGATTGCTGATGACCATGCGTCTTAACCGACCTTGGAATAAGCGGGAGCGTAGTCAAATTGAGCAAGTGGGTCAGACTATTACCTTGGCGTTGGTGATCGATCGAGAACGGCAGTGGGCGGAAATAGCCTTGCAAGAACAGCAACAGTGGCGTAGCCGCCAGCAAGAAATGCTGCACAATTTGCTGCATCAACTCCGTAACCCCCTGACTGCCATCTATACCTTCGGGAAGTTGTTGCTCAAAAGATTACCCGCTGAAGATGCCAATCGTCAGGTGGCTAGTAATATTTTGCGGGAGAGTGAGCATCTGAAGGAGTTGCTGCAACAATTGGATTATTCGATCGAACCAGTTTCGGAAACCCCCGCTTTATCCGGACAAGCATCCCCTTTGTCTTTGCTGCCATCCTCCAGCCTTCAGCTGCATCCCTGCGCGCTACCCGAGATCTTAGAGCCAATTTTGGCTAATGCTGCCGAAATTGCCCAAGAAAAGCAGTTGTCTTTTCAGACTTATATTCCGCCACAATTACCATTGGCGATGGCCAGTAGTGGGGCTTTACGCGAGGTGTTGGGGAATTTGATTGATAACGCTCTTAAGTACACTCCTAGCGGCGGCATTGAGGTGCAAGTACAACCTTTGCCACACCAGTTATCGATCGCTATTAGTGATACTGGTCTGGGGATTGCAGCGGCAGATCTGCCAAATTTATTTCAACGCAGTTATCGAGGGGCACAAGCCCATGGGCAGATTCCGGGGACTGGTTTGGGATTATCGATCGCTAAAGAATTAGTCGAGCAAATGGGCGGTACGATCGAGGTGAGTAGTCCGATCGATCGGAATGCCAAAATGCCCGGCACCAAATTTACGGTACTCCTCCCTCTGGCAGCTGCGTTATCATAGCAAGGGTTATTTATTTACAACACACCATCATGTTCGGACTTTTCGGTAACAAGAAACCTACAGTACCTAGTGCTAGCGATGCCTTGCCGGGGCGAGGGCAAGCTCCTGCTACTCATTATGTCAATGGCCATCCGCTACCGCCTCCCTATCCCGCTACGATGGAACAAGCGATGTTTGGGGCTGGTTGTTTTTGGGGTGTGGAGCGTAAGTTTTGGCAGCAAGAGGGTGTTTATATTACGGCGGTGGGCTATGCAGCTGGTTCTACCCCCAATCCCAATTACAAAGAAGTTTGCTCCGGACAGACTGGTCACAACGAAGTTGTCCTAGTAGTCTACGATCCACAAAAAATTAGCTACCAACAACTACTCCAAGTTTTTTGGGAAAGTCACAATCCCACCCAGGGAATGCGCCAGGGTAATGATGCTGGTACTCAATATCGATCCGGCATTTATTGTTATTCTGACAGTCACCTAAAGTTAGCAGCGGATTCTAAAGCAGCTTATCAATCAGCTCTCAACAGCGCAGGTTATCAAGAAATTACGACAGAAATTATCACTGCACCAGAGTTTTACTATGCTGAGGTCTATCATCAACAATATCTTGCCAAGAATCCAGGCGGCTATTGCGGTTTGGGGGGGACAAATGTTTGTATGCCAGCGAACTAGTGGATAGTCGTTACCGCGAGCCTCTCTGTTATCCTTGGGGAG
>JANOQI010000057.1:0-101708 GCA_031414775.1 Synechococcales cyanobacterium VAR_4_metabat_354 | reverse complement strand
GTACTGCCACCTTTTGTCACCGAAGAGAATGGTCAACTAAGCGGCTTTAGCATTGATCTGTGGAACAAGATTGCTGAAGAAATGAAAGTGAAGTTTGAATTTAAAAAGACTGCAAGTATTAGCGATCTCTTAGCTGCTGTTAAGTCTGAACAAGTAGATTTGGGAGTGGGAGCAATTTCTGTCACAGCGCAGCGAGAAAAGGAAATAGATTTCTCTCAGCCGATTTTTGATTCAGGATTGCAGATATTAGTGCAGAGTCAGGGGACAAAGAATTCGGTCTGGCGATTGCTCAGTTTGATTTTCAACCCGGCACTGCTCAATTTATTGGGCATTATGCTCATTATCATTTTGATTCCTGGCCATATTGTATGGCTGGTAGAGCGAAATCATAAAGGTGGGTTTCTACAAAATAGCTCTTATTTTCCAGGAATCTTCAAAGCTTTTTGGTGGGCAGCAGCGACTCTAGCAACCCAGGCAGAAGAGATGCCCAAAGGAGCTTTGGGAAGAATTACAGCCATACTGTGGATGTTTATCAGCGTCGTGTTTATTGCTTATTTTACGGCTACCGTTACTACCTCTCTCACAGTGGATCAACTACAGACCAACATCAAAGGAATTAATGACCTCCCCGGCAAAAAAGTCGCGACTGTAACTGGTAGTACTTCGGCTAAATATTTGCAACAGCAGCATTTAGAAACTCAGACATTTCCAAAAATTGATGGGGCTTATGCTGCTTTGATTAATTCGGAAGTGGATGCTGTGATTTATGATGCCCCAATTTTGCTGTACTACGCTGCTCATGAAGGCAAAGGCAAAGTGCAATTAGTAGGCAGTATTTTTCGCAAAGAGAACTATGCGATCGCTTTACCCAATCAAAGTCCTTACCGAAAAGACATTAATAGTGCTTTGCTGATGCTACAGGAAAAGGGCATTTACCAAGAGAACTACGACAAGTGGTTTGGCGCAAAGTAGTCTGATGCCGCAATTTTTTACCTTGTTCTCTTTCCATTTTTCCGAATATGTTGAGATTCGCATTCTGGGAATTGCATCAACTTTTATTGCAATATTCATATTCTAATTATGCAACGCCAATAAGTAATCTGGCCAGAATTTTAGGAATGTCGATCGATCTATTGCCAAAAATCAATATCGATGAAATCAACGTTACTCAGGCTATCTATAAATTGAATCTATCGCCGATGATTGTTAGGCTACCATCAAAAGGGAATCAGACCTTCTTCATCTATATTCCTTGGCACTTATTTTAGGCTTACCAATGAAATCATTACACCGTCACGATCTTTACTGCTGGTCTATTTTTGATGCCGAACGCAATGTTGATTTCCACAGCACGGCCTGGATTAGCCCTGCCGGAAATGTCTTGATCGATCCGCTGCCGCTATCTGACCACGACTGGGCACACCTCCAGTCTTTGGGTGGCGCTCAATGGATTGTGATCACTAATTCTGATCATTTGCGTGCCAGTCAGGTAGTCGCCGAAAAAACTGGTGCTCAAATTGCTGCTCCGATCGGTGAGCAAGATTCTTTCCCCATTCCAGTGCAACGTTGGCTGGCTGATGGTGATTCGATTTTGCCAGGGCTGGAGGCGATCGAACTCCACGGTTCTAAGACTCCGGGCGA
This sequence comes from Synechococcales cyanobacterium VAR_4_metabat_354, assembly GCA_031414775.1. Classification (GTDB taxonomy): domain Bacteria; phylum Cyanobacteriota; class Cyanobacteriia; order Cyanobacteriales; family Chamaesiphonaceae; genus JAAFHZ01. Next base: position 100,067 of record JANOQI010000057.1, on the reverse strand, counting down.
GTTGGCCTTGTTACTACAAACAACTACTTTAATTACTGGTGATTTAGTCCGAGCACACCAAGCTGGCTCACTGATGTTATTACCAGATGGTAAGTTGTTCGATCGATCCCAAGCCATTAATTCGGTACGACGTTTAGCGGAGTTAAAACAAATTGAAGCGGTGCTAGTTGGTGATGGTTGGTCGGTTTTCCACCATGGTCATCTGCGGCTTCAAGAGTTGATTACCAAGCTGAGCTGATAGTACTCATCATCGTTTTGGCTGACTGTTGATTTATGTTTTAGACATTTCCGGAACTGAGATTTGGGTAAGTGTAGTTACTTTTAACAACTCAATACTAAAGGTTTTCGGATGAAAGTTTATGCTTTGGCGGCTGCTATCTTGATGGGAATGGCTAGTCCGTTGGTAACTTCGTTTTCTAGTCCTGCCACTGCCCATTCTCGCAAAGTTACCCAGGCAGTTCCACTGCCCAGACTATTGCCTAGTCCATTGATGGGTACTTTTAGCGATGGCAATTGGCTCGTGACAGTCAGTGAACAAAATGGTGTCTATCGATATACTGGCTACGATCAAAAAACTAGTAAGTCGATCGAACTATTAGGAGCTGTAGTTACTAGTCAAGGTAGTAAACGTCTTTATACTTGGCATAATGGTGATACTAAATATCGGGTGACTTGGCAGCCACAGGATCAAGATTATGTACGCCTGCAAGTGATTAAACCTAATCGGCAAGAAGTTTTGAATCGTTTGCTATCCAGACAAGAAGAAGGTTGTCACAGTTAGTAATAACTAAATGTTGATTGCAACTTCGTTCTGCTTTTGATCAATGGTTAGGCTGATCTATTAATGATCCGGTCAGCCTAGCCACTACCTAAAACCAGAACCAGTATCGGTTTCTGGTACTAGCTTTTGAATGTCGCCTAGCGAAGTTAAACCAAATCACTGCTGTTCTAATCAGAGATGGCCAAAATCGGCTGATTTTTTTAACGTTTCTGGAACTTAGACATTCTTGAGTGTAGTTAATCTTAAGCAATGGACAACTTGGGGATTATTGAATGAGATTTCATGCTTTGGTGACTGCGGTAATGGTGGGATTAGTTGTACCTCTAGCAGACAATTTTTCTCATCCTGCTGCGGCTCAGTCCCAAGCAGTTGCCTCAGTTGCTCCGCCTATTGGTACTTTTCGTGATGGCAATTGGACAGTCACAGTTAGTGAACAAAATGGTGTTTACCGCTATTCGGCCTACGATTTAAGAACAGGTAAGTCGATCAATCTCCGAGGAGCGACGATCATTCATCAAGGTAACAAGCGTCTTTATACTTGGAATAACGGCAACACCCAATACCGGGTGGTCTGGCAGCCTCAAGAACAAGACTATGTGCACCTACAAGTAATTGCGCCGAATCAGACAGAAGTAATGGATCGTCTGTTATCTAGGCAAGAAGATGGTTGTTAAGAGAGATTTAACTTAACTAGTCTGTAGGACTTGCTCTTACAGGCTAACTACAAATTTATCTTCTTCCTTGCCTGTCGCAAAACCGATCGAGCTGCTCACGCTCGGATTAGCCCAGCCGCTAAACAAAATCAGTGCCAGTAGCGCCATGCCTGCTCCTAGCCCAAAAATACCGGCATAACCAATCTGGGGCACCATCAGACCAAATACTGGGGCGGCGATCGCAATCCCCAAATCTAAGCCCGCAATACTAATCGTAATTACTCGTCCCCGCCGATCGATCGGACAGCGATCGGTCAATAAAGCTACGATCGTCGGCATTAGGGTACCGAAGCTGAGACCTTCTAGAACGGCTGCTAACAAGAACTGAACTGCCGAATGTGATGTGGCTAGTAAAGTCATCGCGAGGGCATAGAGGATCAAACTACCCGCAATAAAAATCCCTCGTCCATATCGATCGGTTGCCCTTCCCAAGAATAACCGCGCCGAGAAACTAGACAGTGCCGCTGCGGTATAAAACCAACCTGGATTAAGAGCAACCGCACTGCTTTTAATGTACAGCGGCACAAAGGTATGTAGCGCTCCAAAGGGAAAACCCACTAGTAATAGAACCAAGGTTGGTACTAATAACTGTTTAGCCGTAATCGTTTGCCAGACAGCATCGAAGGCTGAGGATTGATCCTGCTCCGTCGCCAAACCCGGTCTGGACTGTTCTTTAACACTTACTGCTAGCAGTAAACTGCCTAGCCCCAACCCCGCCGACAACAGGAAAATAGCCAGAAAATTATTTGTACCATTACTATCAATGAAAAAGCCGCCGATCGCTGGCCCCATGGCGACTCCAATGGGGTTGGCTAGGCTCATATAGCCAATTAGTTGGCCACGCTGCTGTGGTGGGGCGATATCTACTACCAAGGCACTGAAGGCGGTGGTAAAGGCGGCAATACTTAAGCCGTGATAAGCGCGGAGCAAGAACAATGGCCAAAGTTGTTGCAATACCAAATATCCCAGTGGGGCACTAGTTGCGACCAGGCTACCTAATATTAATACTCGCGTTCGACCCTGAATATCAGCGATTTTTCCCAGGGATGGTCTGGTAAGCAATAGTCCAAGAGCAAAAGCACCGGTGATTAGTCCGATCGATCTCTGATCAAAACCAATATCTTCTAAATGGATAGGCAACGTTGGCAGCAAAATGGCAACGCTTGTCCAGAATAATAAAGCTGCCCCGAACAGCCGCCAAACTTGCTGACGTTGAAAGGGAGCTAGTTCGCGGAAAATTGACACGGTATGAACACTGGTGATTTACTGATTCAGAATTTTTTAGCAATATCTGGCAGTTGACCCAGATATTGCTGAAGGTTAGGTGAAAATACCTCATAGATCAGGGTCAAGGGCTGACCGTGATGCCAAAAGAGATAATGACGACTCCATAACTGTCCTGGCTCAAAGGCCGCCGTCAAAATTGGTGAATGACCGCAGCAAATGCCCCGTACATCGCGATACAGCTCCGTTCGCAATCTGGCCAAACTTGCCCAAATGGGGATCGATCGATTCTGTAAATATTCATCTACATGGTCGGCATTCCACCAGGAAGTGGCATAGGCCAACCTTTGGCCAGAGGCTGTGCGCAGCCATACTTGCCGTCGCAAACGCGGCCCTGGAATTTCCAGGATTTCGGGTGGTGCCCCGTCTTGATCCATCCCGACCACCGACATATCTAAAACATCCACTTCGATCGGCTCACCGGTCAGGAGTTGTAAGTGGCGGGTCGGTGAACCATCTCCCAAAAGTAAAAGTTGCCAAGCTGGTGGCAGTTGACTGTGAGCTAGACCAGATTGCACCGTGGCTGGGCTGCCCTGCCAAATAGGTTGCAAACTATGCCAAGTACTAGGGGAAGCGATTGTAGTCAAAATATTAATAAAAATTAACTTCCAGTGATCACCTTAATCATAAGGAAAAGCACTGAAAGTTGCTAGTTATTATTTGATGCAGATAGCGAGACTCGAACTCGCAAGGTCTAGGACCACACGCACCTCAAGCGTGCGCGTATACCAATTCCGCCACATCTGCAAATCGATTTTGTGATTCTTGAGGTTTTGTGGTTGCCGATCTCTGACTATATCAGAGACTAGTTGAAGATGCAAATATTGTGAGATGAAAAAATAAAAGCCTGTCTCGATTAAAGACTAGCTTTTAAGGTGCATACTATGGGCGGTACAAGATTCGAACTTGTGGCAGCCTGCTTGTAAGGCAGATACTCTACCGCTGAGTTAACCGCCCGCGTTTGAACACCGAATATCAACATTAGATGCTTTTTGCTGGTTTGTCAACAGGTACACCAAAATTGTTTTGGTTGACGAAACACCTCTAAGCATGGATTAATCATTTCAATGCAACTAAAAAATATCTAATCTCCTTGGAAGTACACTATCCGCGCCATATTTGGTCTCTCGATCGACGTAACCCAGATACGATTAAGGCCATGATGCCGATTTGGTCATGGTTTTATCGCTACTACTTTCGGGTCACCAGCGATGGTTGGGATCATGTGCCTCTTGGTCAGCCCTTTTTGGCGGTGGGTAGTCATAACGGTGGGTTAGCAGCGCCGGATATGTACATGCTAATGTACGAATGGTTTCAGCGTTATGGTACCGAGCAGCCCATTTATGGCTTAATGCACCCCAAGGTTTGGGAAATTTCACCACCGATCGCCGAAATGGCCATGGAATTTGGGGCAGTGGTCGCGCATCCCCGGGCGGCTAGCCGTGCTTTGCGTCAAGGTTGTCCGGTTTTGGTTTATCCCGGTGGGGTAGAAGATGTTTTTCGCCGTCACCAGTGGCGACACCGCATCAACTTTGCTAGCCGCACTGGTTTTATTAAGTTAGCCCTGCGCGAAAAAGTGCCAATTGTGCCGGTGATCTCGGCTGGGGCGCACGATAGCTTGCTGGTTTTGGGCAATTTGTATTCTCAGATTAAGCCGTTAGGCTTACCGTGGCTGGGCGGTGTCGATCCTTTAACCCTACCCGTATATTTAGGCTTTCCTTGGGGTGTGGCCATTGGTCCTTTGCCTAATATCCCGGCGCCAGTCCAAATTCACAATCGTATTTGTAAACCTATTACTTTTTCTTACTGCGGTCGAGATGCTGCTAATGATAAAAACTATGTGTGGTCTTGTTACCAACAGGTTAAACAAACTATGCAGCAACAGCTGATTGAATTGGTGCGCAAGCGACAAGTTAATAATTGACTAACCTCCCTTATACTACAAAATGTAAGCATGTAGGCTGGCGTTATTCCCCATTAACATATATGTAGGGCAGTGCCGAGGAGCAGTGATGAATAAGTTAGCAAGCCAAATTATCGAACAATGGCAAACGCGCTTGCACGAAGAGTGCGCGGGTCAGAATGCTGCTACCCAAGTGAGTGTGGTGCAATGGTTGGTAGGTGAAAATCAAGAGCGCTTTGCCCAGCTGACCCCAGAGCAGACTTCGATTATGGCTCAATCGATGGATTATCGATATCGGATTTTGGTGCAGCGCTATTTAGGATTTTCTCCCGAAAAAGCTTATAAAAACCTGATGCAACGACTGGGCAGCTTGTCCATTATGCGAGAAAAAGTTCGAGCTTGGTTGTCTTCTAGTCGCGATCGACAGCGGCCAGTAGTAGATGTGCTACAAGAAGTCGTTCAGGAAATGCTCCAAAGTGATAAATATATTCAGCAACAGATTGTCTGGATTGCGCAATGTACCAAAAATCCTCGGCTGCGCGATACTCTGATGCTGGCCACGCTCGAAGAATATTGTCTGCGTCCCATTCGAAATCAGCCGTTGCTATCCTACCGGTTTGTTAATTATCTACGTCGTAGCCAACGGGGTGGAGTAACGAATGTGCCCCAAAGTGACTCGGTAAAACTAGTTTCCGATACGATCACTGATGAGTATGGCGATACTTCTTTTAATTTATTAGATAATCAGGTTTTAGAAGACTATCAAGAACAGCAAGATTGGGAAGAAACCCAAGTAATGCGTACTCAGGTTAAAGATCAAATGCTGGCTTATCTGGCCGAAAACGTCGGGAGAGATGCTCAGGAGTGGCTGCGGCTCTATCTTTTGGGTAAGTCGCCAGAAGAAATTGCCCAAGAATTAGGACTAGATATTAAGCAGGTGTACCGTCTCCGTGAAAAAATTTCTTACCATGCGGTGAAAGTATTTGCGGTAAAAAGTCAGCCGGAGATCGTAGCGGAATGGCTGAAAGCTTCTTTGCAAGAACATAACTTGGGTTTAACCAAGAGCCAGTGGCAGGTTTTTCAGGACAATTTGGCTCCTAACCAGCATTCTATTTTGATCAGTTTAAAGGCTGGTGAATCGATCGATACCATTGCTAAAGCTCTGAACCTCAAAACTAATCAGGTGGTCAGCGAATGGAGCCAGGTCTATCTGGCCGCCCAAGAACTGCGTAGCGGTTAAAATTACCCCATTTACAACTTTCAACTCTATGTCTGCAACTTCCACATTGGCCTACTTGGTGGCCATGCCCCAGCCCCACACCCATCTGTTTGAGGTGACAGCTCAGGTGGAGAATTGGTCAGCGCCTACCCTCGATCTGAAAATGCCGGTGTGGACACCTGGTTCTTATCTGGTGCGAGAATATGCTCGTCACATTCCGGTTTTAACCGCCACTGGTGTAGCGGGGCAGGTTTTGTCGGCGACTAAAGTAGCGAAAAACCACTGGCAAATTGCGACCCAGGGTCAGCAAAAAATTACGGTAAAGTATCAAGTTTTTGCCAATGAGTTGACTGTGCGCACTAATCATCTGGATGCCACCCACGGTTATTTCAACCCAGCAGCACTATTTTTTTACATTCCTGGCTATGAGCAGCAGCCGATCGAGATTGCGATCGATCCACCAGTTGGTTGGCAAATTACTACGCCGTTGCCTAGCACTCAGCTAAATACTTTTGTGGCGGCCAATTTTGATACGTTGGTCGATAGTCCCTTCGAGATTGGTCAGCATCAAATTCATGAATTTATGGCGGGCGGGAAACCCCATCAGTTGGCGATTTGGGGCGAAGGAAATTTGGAAGTGGCCAAAGCCATTACCGATATCCAAAAAATAGTAAGCACCACCGCCCAGATTTTTGGTGATTTGCCTTACGATCGATATCTATTTCTATTGCATTTATCAGCCAACAGTTATGGCGGCTTGGAGCATAAAAATTGTTGTTCTTTGTTGTATCCCCGCTGGGAAATGCGCTCCGATAAACACTACCAGCGCTTTATTCAATTAATTGCCCACGAATTTTTTCATCTATGGAATGTCAAACGCATCTTCCCGCAAGGCTTAGAAAAATTTGACTACGACGGAGAAAACTATACTCCTAGTTTATGGTTTAGCGAAGGAGTCACTAGCTACTACGATTTGCTTGTTCCCTGTCGGGCCGGGATCTACGATCGACAAACTTTCTTAAAGGAACTCAGCAAAGAAATTAGCCGCTATCTAACGACTCCAGGGCGCTGGGTGCAGCCCGTCACGGCATCGAGCTTTGATGCCTGGATTAAGCTCTATCGCCAGGATGCCAACAGCAGTAATTCCCAAATGTCTTACTATCTGAAGGGGGCGATGGTGGCGCTGCTGCTGGATCTACTAATTCGCGATCGGAGCAAAAACCAGCGCTCTTTTGATGATGTCTTAAGACAACTATGGCTAGAGTATGGTCAACCAGCCCAAGGATTTACGGCTATTGGCCTAGAAGCGCTGATTCAAGAAGTCGCTGGTGTGGATCTGCCAGAATTCTATCAAAACTATCTCTATGGACTGACGGAGTTACCTTTTAATGACTATCTCCGACCCTTTGGTTTAGAGATAATCGCCGCCGACCCCGATCCGCTGCCGCCCTTCTGGGGAGCAATCGTTAAAAATGAAAATGGCCATGCCATGATTAAAACAGTGGCCAGCGGTTCGCCAGCGGCAGCAGTGGGGATTAATCCCGGCGATGAATTGCTAGCGATCGATGGCTATAAAGTAAGCGCCGAGCAGCTAAATGAAAGGTTGCTGAACTATCAACCCGGTCAAAATGTGCAAATTACTGTTTTTCAGCAAGACCAGCTCTGTACCTATTCTGTGCAGCTGGCCACTGCCCAGCCCACCAAATATGAATTGGCGATGCTGTCTCAGGTGACACCGCAACAGCTTTACAATCTCCAAATGTGGGCCGGGGCTTAGTGATCAACTATCGGCAATTCGATCGCGGCCTGAACGCTTGGCATAATACAGCGCCTTATCTACTCGCAACAGCAATTGTCTTGGCTCGTTATTGTCATTGGGTATCATACTAGCTATCCCATAACTAGCTGTTACGTACTTACTTACATCCGAATTTTGGTGATGCAGTTGCAAATTTTTGATGTTTAACTGAATGATGCTGGCTACTTGTCTGGCTCCGCCCAAAGGGGTATTGGGTAAGAGCATCACAAACTCTTCGCCGCCATAGCGGGCAACTAGATCGGCCGGACGTTTGGCGGAGGCCGCAATGGCGCGGGCAATGTGGCAAAGACACTCATCTCCTACTTGGTGCCCGTAGGTGTCGTTGTACTGCTTAAAATAATCGACATCGCACAAAATCAAGGAGAGTGGTAATTTTTCTCGTTTCATTCTGTGCCACTCTTTTTCCAGCTGATCATCAAACCGTCGCCGGTTAGCAATGCGAGTCATGCTATCCAGGTAAGCCAGACTTTTTAATTCCTGGTTGGCGGCTTGCAATGATATCTCCGCTGTCTGCCGTTGTTTAATTTCTTGCTGAAGTGCTTGGGTGCGATCATTAACTTGTTGTTCTAGCGATCGAGAGTATTCTTCCAGTTGGGCCCGAGATTGCTGAATTTCCTGGCTCATTTGGCTAAAGGAGGTCGCCAACATCGATAATTCCTGAATTCTGGAAGTCTTGACCTGGTAATCAAAATTGCCCTGGGCAACTTTTTGAATGGCCTTGCTCAACGCCCTAATTGGTGTAGCCAACCATTGACTGATGAATATATTCAAGGCAATGATGCCGATCAATGCTACCAAACACAGCCAGATGGTGGTTTTGGTGCCAGCATAAATTTTGGTCATTACATCTGACTCTGGTACTACAATCACAACCAACCAATCCAAGCCTGGTTTCTGGGTAAAGGAGGACACTTGCACAAGTTGTGATTGGTGATCCAGCTCAAAATGAAATTTTTGGCGCTGCTGAATATTGGTCAAATTGCCAACTCGCTGCTGTAAGGCTTGCATTGTTGCTTTAATCAAAGGCGTTTGACTATCCAATGCCTTGATCCGTTGTGGCTGGTCGGCCTGGAGCTGGAAGGTTTCTTCTTGGCTAGAACTGGCTACTAGTAACCCTGATTTCTCAATCACAAAAGTTTGTCCAGCCGGACTGACCGGGTGTTGAGCCAGAAATGTTTGAATATCTAATAGCGAAATATCAATAACACTAACTCCGACAAGCTGATTGTTCTGTTGATAAAGCGGCTGGCTGGTCGCAATAAAGAAGTTTCCAGGTGATACACCAGGATGAATACTCGTCCAGATAGCTGTCTTGGCGGCGATCGCTTCTTTGTACCAGGGGCGAGTACGGGTGTCAAACGCCTGCTTCTTGTTTTTTAACTGCGTAGTCCGCTGTCCTTGTTGATCGATCGCATAGTAATTGCCAACATGCTGAGTTGATTGGTTAGAGATAAAAAACTGTAAATCTTGATTGGCTCCCGGTCGCCAAATACCTAAGCTGTTGCCATTCTGTTCTGTACCAAAGCCAATCCAGGTGAGGTTATTAAACAATTGCATTTGCTGCCAGAGATATTTTTCTCGCTGAGCACTGGATTGCTCTAAATTGAGCTGCAAGTCACCCCGCCAAATCGCATCACTGTTAAGTTTATTTGCTAACTTGGCAGTCGCCAGATAGCCAGTTAATTTTTCTTCAAGCCGCTGACTAGATGAATCCATCATCTGACCCGTCAAATCTTGTACCGCCTGTTGTCCATTGCGGTAAGAGAGATAACCAACCAAACCAACTATTATCGATACTTGCATGATAAACGGTACGATTAGCATCCAAGGCAAAGCAATTTTCCAAGATGATTTTTTTTTGACCCCCTCAGCAACTTTACTAACCTGGATTTTACGCAGCATCGATGGCATCACCTGATAGCACTAAAACTTGAGATTTCTAGAATACATGTATTCTAGATTGATTAATGTCCTTGCGGTCAGTCTTCTTCTTTCTTAACTACTCATGCCTCAGCTACATCTGGTGAAAAACTTTAAAATGGTGAGGAAATAACATTCAGGCTTTATTTATATGACAGAGCAAAGAACTGCCCAAGAATTATTCCAGGCTGCTTATGAAAATCGCTACACCTGGGATAAAAAATTTCCTGGCTACAGTGCTAATGTTCAGCTCACCCAGAACGGTGAGGTATTTCACGGTCAGGCTCAGGTTAATGCCGACTACAGTACTGCCATTACTGGCATCGATAATAAAGAAGCCAGTGATGTGGTTAAAGGTCAGTTGTGGGAAATCGCTGTTCATCGAGTGCGTCGTACCTTTGAGGAGACTCATAGCAAGAACTCTTTTGAGTATGGCGATGTCGATGAGACAGGGGCAATCGAAATCCTGATTGGCGGCAAAGCCAGCGGCGACAAATACAAACTTCGCAACAATGAAGTCTGTATGGTACACCGCAAGATTCATGGCACTATCGTCACCATCAATACTTCTAGCAGTCATGATACTGGTGCAGGTTATCTGTCTCACCAATACGATTCGGTCTATTCTGACCCGGCTACTGGTGAAGCGAAGGGTGGCAAAACCCTGTTTACTGATCTGTATACTCAGGTTGGTGATTACTTTATCTTGAACGAACGCACGATGGCCGATGCGGTCACGGGTGATGCTGTGCAGATTCAGTTCCTTAACATCCAGATGCTGGCTGTTAAGGAAGCTGTGGCCGCTACTGCCTAAAATTTATTGGCTAGAGAATCAGCCTGTGGCAATCATTTAACTCTGCTGTATCAGAGGTGGTTGTTACAGACTGATTTTTAATAGCATTCAAACTATGGCAGTAGCTCCTTGTTCGTGGCTTTCAACACCACATCTAACAAACCAGGAAATCTGATCTCTAAGTCAGTGCGGCGCAGAGTATTAATATGTTGGGTGCCTTCTTTTCGCTTATGAATAACTCCTGCTTCTCGCAAAATCCGAAAATGGTGAGACATCGTAGATTTCGGAATACTGGAGTCGAAAGCATTACAGCATAGTTCTCCTCGATCGACTAAAGTTCGCACAATTTCTAACCGTACCGGATCGCCTAGTGCGTAAAGCACAGCGGTTATAGTCAATTGTTCTCGATCGGGATGAGCTAACGGGCGCATGAATCTTAATAGTTTGGCACAAAGTTCGATTGTTCGATATACTCGAACTATCGACTTAAGAAGAAGGGCATTTACTACCTTCCATCTTAGAGCGGTTTTGCACTTTAAGTAATTAGCTCGATTCTCCTGCGGAGACGCTCCGCGAACAAACCATGAATGCATTACCTCATCTTTTTTCCACCTATCAATTGGGTGCCCTCACCTTACCCCATCGCTTGATTATGGCACCCCTCACCCGTGGCCGTGCCGGTCAAGACCGCCTGCCTAACGAATTAATGGCCGAGCACTATGCTCAAAGAGCCAGTGCTGGTCTCATTATTGCCGAAGCCACCAACATTTCGGAAACAGCAGCGGGCTGGCTGAATAGCCCTGGTATTCATAACGATGCTCAAGTTCAAGGCTGGCAAAAAGTAACTAAGGCTGTCCATAATCAAGGTGGTCGAATTTATTTACAACTTTGGCACTGTGGAAGGGCTTCCCACCCGGACTTTCAGCCGCATGGTGAGACTCCAGTTTCTTCTAGTGCGATCGCGGCTGTCGGGGAAGCCCATACCGCGAGTGGTAAAAAGCCTTATCCAGTGCCACGAGCCTTGGAAACCAGCGAAATCCCTGCTTTAGTGCAAGATTATGTAGCCGCCACCCACCGCGCCCAAGAGGCCGGATTTGATGGAGTAGAAATTCATAGTGCTAATGGTTATTTGTTAGATCAGTTTTTGCGGGATGGAGTCAATCAGCGCACTGATGACTATGGGGGCAGTGTGGCCAATCGCTCGCGTTTATTATTAGAAGTCACAGCAGCTGTAATAAAAGCGTGGAGTGCTGATCGGGTGGGTATTCGCCTTTCGCCCACTGGCGGTTTTAATGATATGCGCGATAGTGATCCGATCGCTACTTTCACGGCAGTCGCTAAGTCATTAAACAACTTCAATTTGGCTTATTTACACATTATGGAAGCCTTGCCTGGTCATATGTTAGCTGGTCCTGGTGAACGAGTAACTCCGCACATTCGCCAAGCTTATCAGGGTACTTTGATGATTAATGGTGGCTATGATGGGGTGACTGGAGAAGCAGCAATCGCTAATAAAGAAGCTGATCTGATTGCTTATGGTGTTCCTTTCTTAACTAATCCCGATTTGACTGAACGTATCAAACATAATGCTCCTCTCAATCCCCCCGACTTTGATACCTTCTATACGTCGGGAGCTAAAGGCTATACCGACTATCCATTTTTAGTAGCCAGTTAGTCAGGATGGCCGATGGGTAAAGATTATAGAGTTTAAGGCAGAGCAGGGATATTTTCTGCTCTGATTTTTATCGGCTCCGGCTAATTGGCTATCTAATTTTTTTGTGGTTAAAATTGATTGTTGGCATTACTATTTAAATTTTTATGAAACTACCACTTTTAACGCAGGCTGAGATCGATCGAGTGGTAGAAATGGCCTGGGAAGACCGGACGACTTTTGAATCGATCGAACTCCAGTTTGGCCTGCAAGAAAAGCACGTAATTGCCCTAATGCGTCGCGAAATGCAACGCTCTAGCTTCAAAATGTGGCGGGAGCGAGTCACTAGTCGTAAAACTAAACACTTGCAACAGCGCGAATTTATTGCTGGCCGTTTCCAGTCTCACAACACCAAAAAATAGGTTTTAGTTTGATTATGTCCGCTGCTAGTATTGTTTTCCCCCATCAGCTCTACCAAAATCATCCAGCACTATCTCTCGGTCGCCCAGTTTATCTAGTTGAAGAATGGTTGTATTTCCATCAGTATCGTTTTCATAAACAGAAGCTGCTGATCCATCGATCGACCATGCAAATGTATACCGATTACTTGCAACAGCAGGGCTATGAAGTTAGATATATCGCCGCCACTTCCTCCATCTGTGATGTTCAAAAACTGATCCCCCAACTCACTGAAATCAGTGAACTACATTACACTGCGGTAGTAGATGACTGGCTGCAACAGCGGTTAGTGAGTGCTGCTGGGACGAAAATCAAACTTATTGAGTATCCTTCGCCTAATTTCTTGAATGAACCCCGTGAAGTTGCAGAGTTTTTTGCCAGTCGTAAAAGCTACAAGCAAACTGATTTTTATATTGACCAGCGCAAACGGCGGCAGATTCTGATTGACAGTAATGGGAAACCAGTGGGTGGACAATGGACTTACGACGTTGACAATCGTCAAAAATACCCAAAAAATCAAATCCCACCAGTTGTTCAGCTACCGGATTTAAATAATTATGTAAAAGAAGCGCAAGTGTATGTCGATCGACATTTTCCAGACAACTATGGATCGACACAGCAGCCCTTTACCGCTGGCTACTATCCCACCACTTTTGTGGAAGCCGAAGAATATTTACAAGATTTTTTGCAAGAGAGATTACGAGATTTTGGGGCTTATGAAGATGCGATCGTTTCAGACCAATCCATTCTCCATCATTCACTGCTTACACCCATGCTGAATATTGGCTTGCTTTCGCCCCAGCAAATTTTGACAGCAGTTTTATCGATCGCAGACGAAATTCCTCTCAATAGCTTAGAGGGATTTATCCGTCAAATCATCGGCTGGCGAGAGTTTATCCGGCTTACCTATGAGCGGGTTGGTCGCCAGCAACGCACCCGTAACTATTGGGGATTTCATAAACCAATCCCGCCCAGTTTCTGGACTGGCGAAACTGGCATTGCACCTCTAGATATTGTAATTAAAAGAACCTTAGAGAGTGGCTACTGCCATCACATTGAACGGTTGATGGTGTTGGGTAATTTTATGATACTGTGCGAATTTGATCCTGATGAAGTGTATCGCTGGTTCATGGAAATGTTTGTGGATGCCTATGACTGGGTGATGGTACCCAATGTTTATGCAATGAGCCAGTTTGCGGATGGGGGTGGTATGTGTACTAAGCCCTACATTAGTGGTAGTAACTATCTCATGAAAATGAGCAACTTTAGTAAAGGAGATTGGCAGCCAATTTGGGATGGTTTATTCTGGCGATTTATGCATGTCCATCGCGACTTTTTTCTTTCTAATCCGCGCTTGGGAATGCTTGTTAGAACTTTTGATAAAATGACCGAAGAGAAAAGAAACCAGCATTTACAGAACGCTGAAAATTTCTTGGAAAAATTGTGAGGTGTTAGTAATTTGCTATAAATAGTGCTTTGTCGCCAGTATTTAGAGAGATAAATCTTGAATCTGGGCAGCAAACCACAGAGCCGCATTCCCATTATCGTTATCCATCTGGGCAAGAGTTTGTTCTAGGAGATCGATCGGCAGTCCCTTTAACGCCACCGATTCACTACATTGTTCGTACAAGCCATCAATTAGCCGAAAAGCCATCACTTGCCGACCACGTACATCAATCACCCAATATTCTGGAATCCCCAAAGCTAAATACAATTGCTTCTTTTCATCTAGATCGATCGCTAGAGTAGTGTCAGAAATCTCTGCTACTAAATCTGGCACCCGCCATTCTTCTAAGTTGACTCGGCGAGGTTGTCCTTGCTTCCAGCGCGGAGAGTTACCACCAATATATAGAACCTTATCCGGGGCAGCACCTTGAGTCTGCGGCTTTTCGATTACACAACCACCCAGCAGATCAAATTTCACTTCAGATTGTCTAGAAAACCAGATAAATAGTATCAGAGAAAACAGTTCGTTAAATCTGGAGTGGTTGATGCCTTCGTTGCCCATATCGATCCAAATTTTATTTAAGTTGAAAAAAACGCACTCTCGATCGCTAATTGAATTTTCTAGACGGTGTAGATATTCTGTCCAGGTAGCACTAGGCCATGAACTAACTTTTTTGGGTGGATTTAGGGTAACTGGATTACTCACAAAGACTTCTCTCCAATGATTCGATTGCAGCGCTGGGGTCTTGGTCGATCTATGAATTTAATTTTATCCCAAAGGATCAAGAGCAGTTGGTCAGTTAGTAAGAGTAAAAAATGATTGATAGTGATTTAGTTATTTTCGATGTTCTTCAACAATCCAGTCACTTTTTCGTAGTCAGTTTGCTGGTCGGCTTTCTGAAATAGGTCTGCGGCTAAGGCCAAATCAGTTTTGGCCATTTCCAGATTTCCGATCGCGTAGCTCACTGCCCCGTGTAAATAGTAGGCCAACGCATAATCTGGGGCGAGAATTATGGCCTGCTTAGCATCGCGCAAAGCTAATTCAAAGTTTTGTAGTGCAGCATAAACAGTCCCCCGACCGTGGTAAGCCTGAGCCGCATCTGGCTGGAGCCTAATCGCGGCATGGTAAGAAATAAGTGCCTGCGAATAATGACCCAACCCAAGTTGCTGGTTGGCAATTTGGTAGGCAGCTAGGGCACGATTACTCTTATCTTGTTTACCTGTATCCATAGAATTAGTTCGGATTAATCTATATATTAATAATATGAGTTTTTTGTCTTATCTGGCACGGTGATATGGCAATATCAATAAATATTTTTTTACTAATTGATTGCCACTGTTGCTCAGTCTCAAGATTGATTACACTGACAGTGTAAGAATCTGGACAGTTATGACTACTCCTGCCATTCAATGGTACCCCGGCCACATTGCAAAAGCTCAACGCCAACTGCAAGAACAAATCAAAAAGGTCGATGTGATATTAGAAGTACGGGATGCCCGGATTCCGCTATCGACTCATCACCCCGAGGTGGCTGGCTGGATTGGTAACAAAATGCGGCTGTTGATCTTGAATCGGGTGGATATGATTACGCCGGAAGTGCGTCAACTGTGGACAGACTGGTTTAGAACCCAGGGTGAATCGGTTTATTATGCCGATGCGCGGCAAGGGACTGGGGTGGCGGCGATCATGAAAGCGGCTCAAAAGGCGGGAATTGCGGTTAATCAACGGCGCAGCGATCGAGGGATGTTGCCGCGAGCTGTCCGAGCCGTAGTCATTGGTTTTCCGAATGTGGGCAAGTCGGCTTTGATTAATCGCTTACTTAAGAAAAGGGTGGTAGAAAGTGCCCGTAAGCCCGGTGTGACTCGGCAGCTGCGCTGGGTGAGAATTTCTGATGAATTAGAACTATTGGATGCACCAGGGATTATTCCAGGTAAGCTGCATGATCAGAAATCGGCAATTAAGCTAGCAATTTGTGATGATATTGGGGAGGCCGGATACGATCGACAGCGAATTACTGCTGCTATGGTGGAATTGATCAAGAAGCTGGGCTATCAAGAAAGTTTGCATGAAAGGTATGCGATCGATCCTATGTCTATGACGGGCGAAGATTTTATTCATGCGGTGTCTAATGATAAATATCTCGGCGATTTGGAACGTGGTTCCCACAACATTTTGAATAATTTTCGTACCGGTTTGCTGGGTGCTATTCCCTTGGAGCTGCCGCCAAATTGCCAATACCGACCAACTATTCAGCCTCAATTTCCGGTCAGCGAAATCCTGCACGATAATATGGTTACAGAGCAAAGTCTCTAAAGCACTATCTAAAAATCTTAATTTGTCCTTGTTCACAGACGAAAAACTACTGTTTCAGCCCCTGGCACCCAGCGACCAAGCCATCCCAACTATCTACGCTTTCCCCAATACTTACTCGGTAGGAATTACTAGCTTGGGTTATCAGGTAGTGTGGGCTAATTTGGCAACTAATCCCCTATTATCTGTCAGTCGCTTATTTATTGATGGCTACGAAAATCTGCCCCGCGAGCCAGAACTGGTCGGTTTTTCTCTGTCCTGGGAGCTAGATTATGTCAATATTCTCAATCT
Organism: Synechococcales cyanobacterium VAR_4_metabat_354; assembly: GCA_031414775.1. GTDB lineage: Bacteria > Cyanobacteriota > Cyanobacteriia > Cyanobacteriales > Chamaesiphonaceae > JAAFHZ01. Next base: position 83,477 of record JANOQI010000057.1, on the reverse strand, counting down.
GTTACAACAGCTTGAAGTACCCTCCCATGGTATTGATCGAACTAATCAGCATCCCTTAATCTTTGGCGGCGGACCAGTCTTGAGCGCCAATCCTGAACCTTTTGCCGCTTTTTTCGATGTGGTCTTAATCGGCGATGGCGAAGTTTTATTGGGGGAATTTATTAGTGCCTACGCTGAAGTGCGCACAGCTGATCGAGCTACTAAACTACGTCGCCTCGCTCAAGTTCCCGGCGTGTATGTTCCCAGTCTGTACGAAGTGACCTACGACGGCGACCATATTGCTAATATTCAGCCGATCGATCCCGATATTCCAGCCCAAATAGTTAAGCAAACCTATCGGGGAGAACAGCTTTCCACTTCCACCGTCGTCACTCCGGCTGCCGCCTGGGAAAACATTTTCATGGTCGAGGTGGTGCGTAGCTGCCCGGAGATGTGTCGGTTTTGCATGGCCAGTTACCTGACCCTGCCCTTTCGGACAGCCAGTTTAGATGATGGTTTGATTCCGGCGATCGAACGTGGCCTCACTGTCACTAAGCGATTGGGATTACTCGGTGCCTCCGTGACCCAGCATCCGGAGTTCGATCGACTGATTGCCTATTTGGGTCAGCCCCAGTTTGCTGATGTGCGGTTGAGCATTGCTTCGGTACGCACCAATACCGTCACCGTCGAACTGGCTCAACTTTTAACCCAGCGCGATACCCGATCCCTGACGATTGCTGTGGAAAGTGGCTCGGAGCGGGTGCGGGAAATTGTCAACAAAAAGCTGACCACTGCTGAAATTACCCAAGCGGCGATAAATGCTAAGGCGGGTGGCTTGAAAAGCTTGAAACTCTACGGCATGGCCGGGATTCCGGGGGAAAATGCTGAGGATATTGAAGCCACGGTGGCGATGATGATTGGCCTCAAGAAAGCTGCTCCTGGTTTACGCCTGACCTTCGGTTGTAGCACTTTTGTCCCCAAAGCTCATACCCCTTTCCAGTGGTTGGGGGTCAGAAAAACTGCGGAAAAACGCCTGCAACTGCTTCAGAAAAGTCTCAAACCCAAAGGCATTGAGTTTCGCCCAGAAAGCTATAACTGGTCAATTATTCAAGCCCTGATTGCCCGAGGCGATCGCAGGCTCACCAAAGTCCTAGAACTGACTCGTGAATATGGTGATTCTTTGGGTAGTTACAAGCGGGCTTTTAAGGAATTGCAAGGCCAGGTGCCGCCCCTGGATTTTTATGTACATCAAGATTGGCCGATCGATCGACTATTGCCTTGGAGTCATATTCAGGGACCACTGCCGATTGGCACTTTGATCAAACATCTGGAAGCAAGTGCCGCCATGCGCTAAGGAATTAAACTCATCAATAAGCATTCCCATACCAAGCGGGGCTGGACATAGGCCAGTAATTGCTGACGGCTGGTCGTTAGTGCCAATAGCATGTTCGGATTTTGGTATTTTTGCCAGTAACAATATTGCAGATAGTCCAGCAAAGTCAGCTGCACCGCACTATCCAGCTCTCGATCGATCCACCTCGCCAACCTTAAAGCCTGAGGCAGAGCCGTCGGCAAATTCTCTAGCTCCGACTTCAGCTCACTCGGAATAGTTTGGAGCTGCTCCCAGAGATCGATCGCCTGCCCCGGACTGCCCTGTGCCATCCCCATCACTAATGGATCGGCCACCATCTCACCATGCCCAGCCTGAGTAAGAATTTCGGCCACTAGTGGTTGCGCTAACCGCTGAAAAGAAATTCGCTGACAACGCGAGATAATTGTGGGTAGCAGAGCGGCACTATCACTAGCCAATAAAATTAGGGTGGCTTGTCCCGGTTCTTCTAACGTTTTCAGGAGGGCGTTGGCGGCACCCTCGGCCATCGTCTCGGCCTGTTCAATGACCACCACCGCTCGATCGCTTGCCATAGGAGGCTGAGCTAAAAACTTAGTGATTTGACGAATTTGTTCAATCCGAATCTGGGGTGGCGCTTTCTTTTTCACCCCAGCGGCAGTTGCTTCTGTGGCCGACAGCAACTTTCCTTGGTGATTGTAAGTTGGCTCAATCCACAACAGATCAGGATGGTTTCCCTGCCGAATTTGATGGCGAGTGCGACTAACTTGGTCTTCTTCCTGACCAATACACAGCAGCATTTCTAGCCAACAGCGGGCTGTTAAACCTTTGCCAATTCCAGCTACCCCCGCAAATAAATAGGCCGGGGCAATGCGTTGTTTCCTCACTGCCTGGGTGAGGATGTCGATCGCTTGAGATTGACCCAAAACGGCGGGAAAGTAGTCCATAGCTATCAAAACAGTCCGCCACCTGTGGAGTACTTAAGTGTTATGATTTACCCACAAAACTTATCACTTTTTTGACCCTCAACATCTAGCATGGTTTTTTGGAAAGGTTTGTTTAATGGCGCAGAGGGCAATAGCTCAGCATCAGCTGTGGTAAAAACTGTACCCATTCAAATCACTGGTATTAATCCGCCGGGTCTCAATCCAATTGTCCTAAGCCTAGATCCACAATTAGATATTTATGAATTAGAAGAGCTGTGCGATGCCGTTGGCTGGTCGCGGCGGCCACTAAGGAAAGTACGCAAAGCACTACAGAATAGTTTTATAGTAGTATCCATGTGGGAACTAAGGGGTAACACTCGCCGTCTCATAGGTTTTGCTCGTGCTACATCTGATGGTGCTTTTAACGCTACTATCTGGGATGTAGTTGTACACCCAGACTTTCAAAGTCAGCGCATGGGCAAGGCTATGATGAAATATATGATCAAAAAAATTCGCTCTGAAGATATTAGCAACATCACTTTATTTGCCGATCCACAGGTGGTGGGCTTTTATGGAGGAATGGGCTTTGTCGAAGACCCCGAAGGCATCAAAGGTATGTTTTGGTACCCAGATTAACTGAAAGATTTTGGATGCAGAGCATCAACTCTTGAGTCGAAAATGGGAATGCTGAAATTGAACACCCTGAACGTGAACTTAGCCCAGATTTACCCAAGTACCCACGTTCCATATCATGACTTCGAGGATATTTAGTGGAAGCTAGAAAAGTAGATAATACTCGCCTCAGTTCTAGTAAGCGAACCAATCCAGCGCTAAGACGGCGGCCTAAGCAGAAAAAGAGGTCTACATCTTGGCTATGGAAGAGTTTAGCCGTGGTGGGAGCTTTGTCCGCCATCGGGGGCGCATCATTAGGTTCTTTTCTTTCCGCTACTCCTTTTTTACATCGCCAGCTCAGCGCCGCTGAAGCGTCAATCTTTCGGCAGAGCAATTCTTTCTCGCGCAGTACTCTCCAGGTACCAGAAGTTACGAAGCCCGTAAATATTTTATTGTTGGGTATTAAAACCAACCTCTCAGACATTCGGAGTGACGATCGCACGGAGCGTAAAAAAGCTGGTTATGATGCTGAATCAGATTCTCTCCAGGGATTATCGGACACGATGATGCTGATTCGCTTTGATCCTGTCAGTAAGCAGGTCATCGTAATGGGAATTCCCCGTGATACTAAGGTGGAAGTGAATGGTAAATTTGTCAAAATTAATGCGATCGATCAAGAAAGTGGCATTGGTCAAGCAGCGAAGGTAGTCAGTACTACCCTCAATGGCATCGAAATTGATAAGTACGTCCGGATGAATAACTTCGGTCTCGAAAAACTGATTGATGCTTTGGGTGGGGTGAACTTGACGGTGCCCAAAGACATGAAGTATCAAGATGACTCTCAGCATTTTTATGTCAACCTCAAGGCTGGTAAGCAGCAGCTAGATGGCAACAAATTATTAGGATTTTTACGTTTTCGGAAGGATGCTAATGGTGATTTAGGCCGGATGCAACGTCAGCAAATTGCCATGCGTGCCATGCTAGAGCAATGGGTGAATCCCATGAACGTTGCTCGGGTACCGCAACTGATGTCGATCGTCCGCGATCACATTGATACTAATTTGAACGTTGAACAAATCATTGCTCTAGCTGGCTTTGCCAGTGGATCAGCTAAAGGTAAGACTCAAATGATGCGGTTGCCTGGTGACTACAATGGTGATGGCCGCCACGGTACTAGCTACTGGCTACCGAATGAAGCGGGTATTAAAAGCAAAATGGCTCAATATTTCGGACATGGTGAAATTGATAATACGCCTATTCCTCCTGAAAAACTGCGGATCAGAGTTCAAGATACCGGCTACTATCCAGATGCCACTCAGCGTTTTCTGAAAACCCTGGAAAAATCTGGCTATCAGCATGTCAGCCTCGATCGCGATCCGAAAGCCCTCAAAGAAAATCTGGCGACTACTCAGATTAATGTCCAGTATGGTGGACCAGTGGCTGGTGAGCTGATCAAAGAAAAAATTGGCGTAGGAGCAGTAGAAGTCGATACCTCTGGGGATCTTTATGCTGATATCACTATCAAGCTCGGTAAGGACTGGGCGACGAAGAAGTAGGTTATCTTACGAACAGTTTTTGATATTTTGAGCATGACTGTTCTGCAAACCTTTCGGATTTCGCCACTGATCAGAATTACTCTGACCCTTTTTTATATTGCCCTATTGCTACCATTGCCTTTTTTGGCTCAGATGACGGGCGGAGCCTCACCTTGGCTAATGTTGACGGGAGCCGGTGCTGGCTTGATTTTGCTACAAGGGGCTTTAAGTCAGCAAGTGGTGACGGACGATCGACAGATTCAAGTGTGCTATCCGTGGTGGGTACCGTCGCTGTTGGTGACCAGTTGGTCACTGCCCTGGCAAAATGTGGTAGCTCTAAAGGCGCGTTCTACCGGTCAGGGTGGCTTGGTCTATTACTTTATGGATAAATCCCAACAGGGCTACCTATTACCAATGCGGGTGGCTGGATTTAATCGGTTAGTAGAAATTGTTCAATCCCAGACCAGTGTTGACACTCAAGATGTGCGCCCGCTAGCCCAACCCTGGATGTATTTTATCCTCTTGGGCGTGACGGCTTTGCTGCTTCTGGTGGACGTTTGGGCGATTTGGACAGCCACTACTCAGGGAATGACCATCACTGGATGATAAGCTGAAGAAGATTAGCAGTTTTAGCCCCCTGTTCTTATGACGGAATCCTTTGTCCAGCATTATCATCAGCGGACTAAATACGACCCCGAAACGATCTCCAGCAAAAGTACTGGGTTGGATTGGAGTAAACAGCCTTTGTCTTATAAAGAATATAAAATTGGTGCTAGCTTTGATCTGAAGTCTTATTTACAAGAAGAGGGTACTACGGCCTCTGATCAATGGTGGAAGCGACTTTCTCTCTTCTTGCTCTGTAGCTATGGCCTGACGGCTAAAATTTCGACGACGGTCGCACCAATTTATTTACGATCGGCTCCCTCTGCTGGCGGTTTATATCCAGCCGAGATTTACCTAATTTCTAAAGGTACTAAACTCTTACGACCAGGTTTATATAGCTATCAGCCTAAAGATCATTCTCTCATCCATTTTTGGGAAAGTGACGTCTGGCCTGCTCTGCAAGCAGCTTGTTTTCAGCATCCATTGCTGGCGGAGACGGATTTGGTGCTAGTGACCACCGCTGTTTTTAATCGATCGGCTTGGCGCTACCAAGACCGAGCCTATCGGCGGATCTGCTTAGATACTGGTCATTTACTAGGTAACTTAGAACTAGCCGGAGCGATTAATGGTTTTCGCCCCTATTTGGTGGGTGGCTTTATCGATCGATCACTAGATGATTTGCTGTATCTAGATAGCAATCAAGAGGGTACTACCACTGTGATGCCTTTGGTAGATCTGGAAGGCGAATTACCTGCTAGCCCGACTACGCCCTCAGCTTGGCCTTCGCTCACTAGCCAAGAATATCCTGATTTGCCCGATGGTCAGCTGTTGGCTTACTGTCATGAAATTACCAAAATTGCCGCCGAGGAGCAGCCACCACCGATAGCTTCGCTAACCGGTGGTATCGAAAAACCCAGCAACCAGTCTGCTGATAAATATAACTTTCCTTTTTGCCTGAAGCTTTCGACGGTGACACAGCCTGTTTTGTGGCAAGATAATGCTTTTCTAGATGGTTTAGAAGACACGATCTTAAAGCGTCGATCGACCAGAAGTTATACCGGCACCAACCTGGAATTCGATCAGTTGAAAGCAGTTTTAGACTTTACTTACCAACCCCAGCATTATGGCGACTGTGGTCTAGATGAAATTCCCGACTACTTTGATCTGAGCTTGATTCAAAGCTTTATTGCGGTTTCGGGCGTAAATGGTTTGGAGGAAGGTTGTTATTACTACGCCCCTCAAACCCAAGAATTGCGCCAAATTCGGTTCAAAAACTTCCAGCGGGAACTGCACTATCTCTGTTTAGGTCAAGAACTAGGCCGGGATGCAGCCGCTGTGCTGTTCCACACGGCTGATTTGAGTCAGGCGATCGATCGTTATGGTGATCGAGCTTACCGCTATTTGCATTTAGATGCTGGACACTTAGGACAGCGCCTAAACCTAGCGGCCATTCGTTTAGGTGTGGGGGTGAGCGGCATTGCTGGTTTCTTTGATGATCAGGTTAACGAAGTACTAGGAATTCCTACTGATGAAGCGGTATTGTATATTACGACTCTCGGGCAACCAGCCGCTTAGCACAATTCCACTATGAGCAATCTGCGTAAATATCTTTGGGTACCGGCGGCTTTGGCCTTATATGTGTGGCATACCCAGGGTAAAGCGATCAGTGACAACATCAAGCTATCCAAATATCAGCCACCGCAGCGGATTGCTCAACTCGCCCAATCCACGCGCATGACCGAAAAAGGTCGGCGCTTGTTTTATCTCACTAATCCTCAAATTGAACCCAAAACATCTGGTCTGACCCCTTGTAAAAAGTCCGGTTCTAGTGATAATACTAATACTTTAGGATGCTACATCCCAGCCAAGGGTATTTTCATCCTGGAGGTAAATGACCAGCGCCTGCAAGGCGTGATGGAAACCACGGCGGCTCATGAAATGCTCCATGCTGCCTATCATGAGTTGTCTATTTCTGAAAAAGATATACTCAATTCACAGCTATTAGAGGCTTTTGATCATGCGCCAGACCCTGGACTGCACAAGCTGGTAAATATCTATCGGCAGCGTGATCCTGATGTGGTAAGTAACGAGCTGCATTCACTCTTGGGTACTAAAGTGGCTAATCTTAGTCCGGAACTCGAGAAACACTATCGCAATTACTTTAGCGATCGATCAGCAGTTGTAGCACTTTCCAAAAACTACGAAAAAGCTTTTACCCAATTCGAGACCAAAGCCCAACAACTAGAACGGCAGTTACTGGCACTGCAAGCTAGCCTCAAACGGCTAGAAAGTCGGGCACAAGAGCACCGGACAACACTCGATCGGATAGATCCCGGTAGGCGCTATGAATATAACCAACAGGTAAATACTTACAATCAGTTCGTGCGAGAAATCAATCAACAGTCTCAGGCATACAATCAGATGTTGCGTGGCTACAAGTCGTTGTCGGCAGAAGAAAAATCTTTGAATAATGCTCTGACTAGTGGCACGCCTTAAACTGAATTAATCTTGCAAAATATCGCCAGGTTGCAGCAGTTTACCGACTTCTGTCGTCGGAATTTTGGTGTTGACGGCAGCTCGGTAAAAATGGTTGAACAGACTTAATTTTGTCCAAGCCGGGAGGGTCGCCGATCGTTGTTGGCTAAAAACTTTCTGGAATTGGCTGTCTGGTACTCCGGTCAGAGAGTCGCGGGTGGGCACTACGCAGCGCTGACAGGGGTTGATGCCGAGTATTTTTACCTGACCGAGCTGAAATGATCCTTGGTCAAAGAGCCGATCTTCCTCAAAAGCTGTGCATCCATCCAATTCAATATTGGTGCGGAGCCGGCGGCGCACTTCGGCTATCTCTAAATCTGGATACCAGCTGGCGATCGTACTCAGAGTAGCTGTACTAATAATTGTTGGCCCCGGTGATTTCGTGTCATCAGGGAAGCCAATTTCGACATTTTCGATCAGCTGAGTGGCAAAGCCCAAATAGCTACTCAGCCAGTCAATAAGGGCAGTATTCTCGATAGCAACCTGAAATTGGCCTGTTGGCTGACCGGGCGCAGACAGTTTCACTGTCCCCGTATCTAAATCAAACTGCGCTCGAATTTGTTGAATTTGGGGGTATTTTTTGCCATTCACAAACTTGCCCTGAAGGTCAGCAATTGCCCACCGTCGGTCATCTGCTAGAGAACCGCCCCGTTCGATCGAGGCAGTCTCAACCATTACTCCATCAAGAGACTTAATTGGAAAGATCCAAATACTGGCAATTGTGGCCATCGCTTTAACTTTTGCTGGTGCTGGGGTAAGATAGAGGACGGGGGTGAATAGCTCAGCCGGATAGAGCAGCTACCTTCTAAGTAGCTGGTCGGGGGTTCGAGTCCCTCTTCACCCATTTTAATCGCCACATCATCTAAAAACTGAAACTGAGATTAGTGCGGATCACGCCAATTAAGGCTGCTCCATTTTGCCCATTGCTATCAAGTGCCGTCACATAAATCACACCAGGGGTAATAGAGAGAATATCGTTAATTTTGTACTGATAGAAAGCTTCTAAATGCAGAGAGCTACTTTGATCAGCAAAAGAACTCAAACTACCTGAAGCATTAGTAACATGAGGCTCTTGCCCTACTAATAAACCAGCGATATTACCATTATTAGGGAAAGCCGCACTCACTGCCCAACTCAAACTTGTGGCATTTCCACCAGAGACATTACTAGTTGTGTGTCCAATCCAACCACCCAATCCAAAGTTAGAACTGACTTGATAATATCCTTCTAAACCTAGAGCTTGATTGGTGCTCTGAGCGTAGACATTGTTGACATTTCTACTTCCGGTAAAAGTTGAAGTCCGATCGGAATTCACATAGGTCAGACCAATTTTGGATTGATCGTTGGGCTTATAAAGCAGTCGGGCTAATCCAGCTGATTCCCCACTAAACAAACCACTTGAACTCAAATAGCCCACTCCTAGTTCAAATTGGCTACCCAGCTTTTGTTGAATACCAAATCCCGTTCCAGATGCATGATTATAAAACGAAGGTGAACTCCCAAAATAAGAAATAGAGCCACTCGATCCGCCACCGCTAAAGTAGGGATTAATATTTTTGCCCGCAATAGTTTCGATCCCATCTCCACCCCTAAGAGCTAGAGCGACTTCGGTGGTCGGCGATACTGGAAATTGGTAGGTGAGAGCTTGTAAACCAGGCTGATTATTCAGCGTGCCATCTGTCCAGGATAAACGACCTTCGGGTGTATAACCACCTGGATCGATCGATGTTGGTGCACCAAAAGCAGAGGCTTGAAATCTGGCCAGCAGCTGATCGTACCCTGTAAAACTATGAGTGACAGTTACACTAGCTAGGAGACTGAGCGATTCTCTGCTCAGAGCACTCAGATCGCGAGCCGCATTTCCTCCACTCACACTACCTCCACCAAAAATCAGCTCTCCTTGGATTTGAGGTGTCGTAGAAAACAGTAAACCACGGCGATTACGATCAGCTTCGGTATAGTTCGGATTGATTTTTAAGGCTTGAGTATAATCAGCGATCGCGCCTGGACGATCATCTAGTTCGGCACGGATATTGCCCCGATTATTATAAGCTTGGGCATCGTTAGAATTGAGTTGAACCGCTTGATTGAAGTCGGCAAGTGCGCCCTGTTTATCTCCTAATTCAGCTCGGACATTACCCCGACTATTGTAAATGCTGGCATCTTTGGGATTTAAAGCAAGTGCTCGATCAAAGTCAGTGATCGCCTTTTGTTTATCTCCTAAATCCCACTGTAAATTCCCGCGACTTTTGTAATCGTCAGCTTCTGGTTTGGGATTGAGTTGAATTACTTGGTTGAAATCGGCCAGTGCGCCTTGCTTATTTCCCAAGCTCCATCGTAGCCCTCCACGATTTTTGTAGGCTTCGGCATAGTTAGGTTGAAGTTTGATGGCTTCGGTAAAATCGGCGATTGCGCCTTGGTTATCTCCGGCGGCAGCGCGTTCATTGCCTCGATCGTTGTAGGCTTCAGCACTGATTAGTTTAACAATTGACTCAGGCTTGGTCTTATTCTGTGGTGATTCGCTCGCTGATTTTGGTTTAGTCTTCAGACTGTTCTGATCCGCAAAGTTAGTCAAAGAGTCGGATAGCAAGTCAGCAGTAACTAATGATTTCACTTTGTTTGCTTGTACGCCCTGAATTCCAAAAATATTGATAATCAAGACACTCACAATAGTTGCAAGTAAATTCAATTTATTTCTTTTCATTTGTAGGTGGTTTTTTGCCCAGGCTAATTAGTAAATATAGAGTGCTCAATACGCCGAACAGTAGCTTTTTATCGACTATATCTTTGGGTCTGCTGATTGACTAGATGGAATCGGCAAAAGGCTTAATTAGAGACAAGTTTTTTAAGCATTTTGCCTATAACATGATTTTTAAATTGTCGTGCAACATGGCATTATGCGACGGATATATCTCAATTTTGGTGAGCAGTATCTCTATAGCTATAGACACCTATATATTTCGCTATTTTGATTTTCTCAAAATAGGAATGCCGATAAATATTTTTTTCTAAATAACATCAATAATTAGCATTACTGATTTGCAGTGTGAAACATCTACCCGGCAAGAGATGAACAATGTGTTTCGGTCAAAATGCTGAAATTTTGAGTTATCTATTTTTATATTCTGACCTAGTAAAAACCGTAATACTCGGCAACTTATGACTCGTTTTACAACTCATCCTACTTTTTACGATCCAGAGCAAAAACGTAGTGCTATTTTTCGGCGAATGACGATATTTATTAGTATTGGAATCATCACTTTTTTAAGTATTTTAATTTTTAGTGTTTTCCATAATCCCCACCTCCCTAGTCTGTCTTTAGGGACAAAAAGAGATAGCTTATCTTCGGCTCATCGGGATGGGCATCCCAAATTTAATCAAAATGACTTGCTTCCAGACTCAAAAACCAATGAATTAATAGCTGCCGCTGCCAAAATGTCCACAGCCGTTGCCAATAAATCAGAGATCATTGGATTTTTCGTCAATTGGGATGATCATAGTTTCTCCTCCCTCCAGCAGCATGTTTCCCAGATCGATAAACTTATTCCAGAATGGCTACACCTAGAGCAAGCCGATGGCACGATCTCGATCGATGATCGCCACAAGCAAGAGCAAGTATTGGCCTATACCCGCCAGCATCGTCCTGATCTAAAAATTGTCCCCTTAATTAATAATTTTGATCGCTCCACTCAAAGTTGGCAACTAGAAAAGCTCGGTGCCATGCTAGCTAGTCCTGAAGCCCGTCAACGGAATATCCAAAACTTACTAAGATTTGTTCAAAGCAATCACTTTGCGGGTATTAGTATTGACTTTCAGAATTTGGCATCAGCTAATTATCCAGACTTGGTAGTCTATATGCGGGAATTGCACGATCGCTTTTCTCCTCTGGGATTGGAAGTGTCCCAAAGTTTACCTTTAAATGATCCCATCATAGATTATCGTACTCTGGCTCAATTTAACGACTATTTGATCTTGATAGCTTATGACCAACATGTCACTGACCAACTAGCTGGACCGCTTGCTGCTCAGAGTTGGTACACTCAACATTTAGAGCATCGGTTAATCGACTTACCCGCCGATAAATATGTGATAGCGATCGGCAGCTATGGTTCCGATTGGCATGGTAAAAACATGTCTACTGTTACTTTTCAAGATGCGACTCAGCTTGCGCGTAAATTTAGCCAAGAGATTAAGCTAGATCCGACTTCTCTCAATCAAACCTTTGATTATGATGATGAGCAAAAAGAACATCATCAAGTTTATTTATTGGACGCTGTGACTGGATTTAACCAAGTTGTCACTGCTCAGAAACATGGTGTGCGAGGATTTGCTATGTGGCGATTGGGCGCAGAGGATCCCTCCATTTGGCAGGTCTTTGATCGGCGGAGTAAGTTAGATCGATCGGTAGCTAAATCTCTAGAAACTGTGAATGTTGGATATGGCATTGAGTATAAAGGTACTGGAGAAGTTCTGAAGGTGACCGCTCCACCGACTGATGGCAAAAGAAAAATTGTTTACAATCAACAATCTGGTTTGATTATCGATCAAAAGTTTTATTCCTATCCTTCTCCCTACACAATCCAACGCTGGGGCGGTGAGAACAGCAAAAAAATTGCCCTAACTTTTGATGATGGCCCCAGTGCTGAGTACACTGGTCGGATACTGGATATTTTGAATCAATATCACGCCCCTTCCACCTTTTTCGTGGTGGGAATGAATGCCAAACAGCATCCTGATTTACTACATCGGATTGTCGATGAAGGTCATGAAATTGGTTCTCATACCTTCACTCACCCCAATATTTCTAAAGTTTCTAAAGAGCAATTGCACTTTGAACTCAATGCCACCGAGCGTTTGTTAGAAAGTCATTTAGGACGAAAAGTGCTGCTATTTCGTCCGCCTTATGCCGAAGATATGGAACCGGATACAGTGGAGCAAATTGTCCCAGTCGAGGCAACTGGCCAGCTTGGTTATTATACGGTAGGGCTAAAGATTGACCCCCAAGATTGGCGTAATTTCGGGGCAGATAAACTGATGGCAGCCACCATTAAGCAGGCGATCGATCATCAGGGCAATATTGTCTTGCTACACGATAGCGGTGGCGACAGATCTCAAACCGTTGCTGCTCTGCCAAAAATCATCCAAGGATTACGCGATCAGGGTTTTGAATTAGTGACAGTATCTAATCTTCTTGGATTAGATCGGGATGCAGTCATGCCCCTTGTTTCAGAGCGCGATATTCTGCTGGCTTCCTCTAATTTGATCGTTTTTCAGATATTTAGTTACTTGGGTTCAGCAATTTATTATTTGTTCATCGTGGGGATTTGGTTTAGTGTTCTGCGGTTAATCTTTATTGGAGGATTAGCACTTTATCAACCTCATCACCACCGCAAACACACCTCTAAGTCTGATGAATACCAACCATTAGTGACTGTAGTGGTGGCGGCCTTTAATGAAGACAAGGTGATTTGTCGTACGATCCATTCTTTGCTTAATTCGGACTATCCTAACGTAGAGGTGATCGTCGTTGATGATGGTTCGACTGACCTGACCCACTACCAAGTGGTACAAGAGTTTGGAAATCATCAACGAGTACATATTCTGAGTAAGGAAAATGGGGGCAAATCAACAGCTATTAACTATGGCATTTTACAATCTAATGCTGAAATAATTCTCACGATCGATGCCGACACCATCTTAGAACCGAGTGCGATCCGGAAGCTCATTCGTCACTTTTCCGACCATCAAGTAGCCGCTGTTGCTGGTAACGTGAAGGTGGGTAATCGGGTAAATCTACTAACCTACTGGCAGTCCCTAGAATATATAACCAGCCAAAATCTAGAACGACGGGCAATGAGTGTTCTGAATGGAATCGGAGTAGTACCTGGGGCAATCGGTGCTTGGCGGAGAGAATACCTGCTAGCAGCTGGATTGTTTGCCCACGATACTCTCGCGGAAGATGCTGACTTGACCCTAACTCTCTTGAGCATGGGTTATAAAATTCGCTCTGAAGAGTCAGCTATTTCCTATACAGAAGCACCAGAAAATATCAACAGCTTATTAAAACAGCGGTTTCGTTGGATGTTTGGAACTTTTCAAGCTATTTGGAAACACCGCCATGCCATCTTGCGCCCCCGCTATAAAGCAATGGGCATGATTACCTTGCCAAATATCCTGATATTTCAAGTTGTTTTATCTTTGGTTTCACCGCTGATGGATCTATTTATGTTGCTATCGTTAGGGTGGAGCATTTGGCAAAAACAGCAGCATCCCGACCAATTTTCACCAGAGGTGTTATTCCATTTATTGGGCTACTATCTGTTGTTTGTAGCTGTTGACTATCTGGCTGCTGGCATCGCCTTTGCTTTGGAACCGACTAAAGAAGATTGGAGCCAGCTAATCTGGCTATTTCCCCAGCGTTTTTTCTATCGCCAACTGATGTATTTTGTAGCGATTAAAGCCGTGTTAGCCGCCATTCAAGGTCGGATGATGGGCTGGAATAAACTAGAACGTACCGCTAGCGTCAAGAATATCGGGGAAGAGGCGAATCAGGTATTTGAATCTATCACCTTGCTATGATTGCCAGCTAATTGCCGTAATTTTAACTCAGGAGAGAATTGTACAAAAGTAATCAATCTAAATACTTAATTGAATATTTAACCAACAGGATGCCGTTATTACTAATTTTGAGCGCCACCATACTTATCCTATGGATACTATTATCCTCCACACCTACTATTCCTAAAAATCGTCAGGCATCTACCCATCAGACGAAAGCTGTTGACAATACCAGATTTTCTCCCCAGCAAAAACTGCGAGCTGAACAACTAATTAGTTTGTTTGAAAATAACACTTTAGAGTTTCAATATGGCTATGCTGAAGTTTTGCGTGACGGGCGGGGGATTACTGCTGGACGGGCTGGTTTTACCACTGGCACTGGAGATGCCTATATTGTGGTGAAACAATATACCGAGAAAGTTCCGCAGAATTCCTTGGCTAAGTATTTAGCGGAGTTGGAGCGCTTACTTACAGCTGATAATAGAGATGATGTTAGCGGGCTAGACGGATTTATGACCGCTTGGCAAAATGCTGCTCAAGATCCCATGTTTCGATCGATTCAAGATCGGAATATGAATCAAATGTATTATTTACCAGCAATGGTTCACGCCACAGCCCAAGGATTGCAGTTTGCTCTATCTCGCTCGGCTTTATACGATACGATAATTCAACATGGCAATGGAAATGACCCAGACTCTTTATCCGTTCTTTTAAGGGAGACGCAGGAGCGCATGGGTGGAACACCCCGCACGGGTGTAGATGAAAAAGCTTGGTTAACTGCCTTTTTGCAAATACGACGGACACATCTATCTCGTTCCCACGATCGATCTACTCGGAAGGCTTGGGCAGAAACGGTTACAAGGGTAGATGTCTGGTCAGCGATCGCCAATAGTGGCAATTACAATCTGACTGGACCGATTGTTATCCGTGTTGGCTATTACAACACTACTGTTCCTTAAGATCCTGATCTTCGTTTATTGACCAATTCTATCGCCAGCAAAATAGCCTCTCGCATACTCGTCGCATCCGCTTTATTCTGACCGGCAATATCAAAAGCCGTTCCATGATCGGGAGAAGTTCTTACAAACGGCAACCCGATCGTGGTGTTCACCGCTCGATCGAACGCCATCAACTTCACTGGAATTAGCCCCTGATCGTGATATAGCGCCAAATAGCCATCAGCTACCGCCTGTTGCCCAGTGCCAAACCAAGCCTGACCTGGCGCTACCCACATGGTATCTGGCGACAATAAACCCACTAATTTCACTTGCGGATAGCGTTGCTGCTCCGAGCGTAACCAATCTTGCAACCAATCTACTTCTTCGCGCCCGATCTGACCTTGTTCGCCGCTATGTGGATTCAAACCGGCCACATTAATTTGGGGTTGAGCAATGCCAAAATCATCTTGTAGACAATGAATTAGTAATGCCAACTTATCACTGAGTAATTGCGGTGTTAACCTGTCGGACACTGCCCTCAACGGAATATGCGTCGTCGCCAACAACATCCGCAACTGCCAGCCGGTATGGGGCGACCGTCCCACAAACATCATTCCAGATTTATCTACACCGGCCATTTCGGCTAGCAACTCCGTCTGACCGGGATAGTAATGACCCGCTGCTGCCCAGGCCGACTTGGCGATCGGCGCCGTGACCACGCCATCAAAATTTCCTGCCAGGGTTTGGGCGATCGCCGTTTGCAAAAACTGAAAACTAGCCTCGCCACTGGCTGTATGCTCTTGACCAAGCTGAATTTGACTAGTCGTAGCAGTAGCCAGCGGTACTTCCCACAATTTCAGCTGCGCCAGACCGGGCAAATCAGTTGCTCCCATCGCCATCAACTGCTGATGATAATTAGCCAGTAATTGTCTATTTCCGACTAATGTTAATGTCGCTCCAGCCGTAATTTCCGGTGTTAAGGCTTTAAGTACGACTTCGGTACCGATTCCGGCGGGATCACCGAGGGCGATCGCTAACCGGGGCCGATCTTTATGAGAGAATGTCATAGCTTAATAATCAGGAGTTAATAAAATGATTGGTGAAATTTTTACGGCGGCAATTATTCCTTTTACCTTAATTTTGGTAGGTTTGAGCTTGGGTTTCTTGATTCTCAAGATTCAAGGCCCCGAAGAAGAATAAGCGGGATGAATGTTGGGGGCGTGATCCCCCATTTGCTATTAATGTAACGTTTCGTATCAGAAACTGATAAATTCTGTTAATATTTGAGGGAATGCTTAACATTATTTAATTTTATATAAATGACTTTACTAATCGTTGGTGCTACCGGCACTCTGGGCAGACAAATAGTACGACGCGCCTTAGATGAAGGCTACGAGGTACGTTGTTTGGTACGGAGTTTTAGAAAAGCCGCTTTCCTGAAGGAATGGGGTGCTGAGTTGTTTCTGGGCGATTTGTGCAAGCCGGAGTCGTTGAAGCCCGCCATGGAAGGAATTACGGCGGTGGTTGATGCGGCTACGGCGCGGGCGAATGATTCTCTCAGTATTTACCAAGTAGACTGGCAAGGTAAAGTCAATTTAATTCAGGCGGCAGTAGCGGCCAAGGTCAATAGGTTTGTTTTTATGTCGGTGCTAGATGCCGATAAATATCGATCGGTACCGCTTATGGACATTAAGTACTGCACAGAAAAGTTTTTAGCAGAATCTGGCCTGAACTACACCATTTTGAAGCCTTGTGGCTTTTTGCAAGGATTGGTTGGCCAGTATGCCATTCCCATTTTAGAAGGTCAAGCAGTCTGGATGGCTGGTCAGGTTGCACCGACTGCCTTTATGGATACTCAAGATGTGGCCAAGTTTGCTGTCAAAGCTTTGGCTGTCCCGGCAGCAATTAACAAAACCTTGCCAGTAGTTGGCAATAAAGCTTGGAGTGGGGATGAAATCATTGGTTTGTGTGAGCGGCTTTCTGGCAAGGAAGCGAAGGTTACGAGAGTGCCGTTGGGATTGCTGAGTGCGGTGCGCCGATTTGCTCAGTTTTTTGAGTGGAGTTGGAATTCTGCCGACCGGTTAGCTTTTGCGGAAGTGTTGGCTACTGGCCAGCCTTTAAATGCTGATATGACGGAAACCTATCAAATTTTGGGCTTGGATCCGCAAGAGAACACTACTTTAGAATCCTATTTCCAAGAATACTTCAGCCGCATTGTGAAAAAGCTGCGGGAGTTGGAATACGAAAAAGAAAAGCAAAAGCAAGCCAAAGCGGGCAAAAGCAAAAAAAAGAAGGCATTCTACTAACCATAGTGGTCAACGATCCCCGCCGCTGGATCGTGATAGAATAGCTCCACTCTGAAGCATCGTTGCTTGTTCCAGAAACATAAACATTCAGCCCCAGTGCTCACGTGCCCAAAATAGGCATTATTTATAATGAAGGCAAGCCCTTAGCCTGCAACATTGCCACCGAGTTGCAGGATAAATTAACTGGTCTAGGCTGGGAAGTCTGTCTAGCGATGGGTAAACGGGGCATTTTGGGGTATGCTCACCCCTCGGCTACCGCTAGCTATACTCCGATCGAATCCCTGGCCGCTCCTGGTTTTGATTCCACCATGAAGTTTGCCTTGGTGCTGGGCGGCGATGGCACTGTCCTGGCGGCAGTCCGTCAGTTAGCTCCTTTGGGGATTCCGTTGTTGGCCGTTAATACTGGCCATATGGGTTTCTTGACCGAGACTTTTGTCAACCAATTACCAGACGCTTTAGAGCAAGCGATCGCTGGGGATTATCAAGTTGAAGAACGTGCCATGCTCACGGTGCAGGTGCGTCATAAAGACACTCTGCTATGGGAAGCGCTGTGCCTAAATGAGATGGTGATCCATCGCGAACCACTTACCAGTATGTGCCACTTCGAGATTGAGGTGGGGCGACATGCCCCGGTGGATATCGCCGCTGATGGTATTATTCTTTCCACTCCAACCGGTTCGACGGCCTATTCTTTGAGTGCTGGGGGACCAGTAATTGCTCCGGGGGTAGAGGCTCTGCAATTGGTACCGATTTGTCCTCATTCTCTAGCTTCACGGGCACTAGTTTTCCCCGATACAGAGCCAGTTACGATCTACCCAGCTAATCCAAACCGATTGGTGATGGTTGTAGATGGTAATGGTGGCTGCTTTATTTTGCCGGATTACTACGTACATATTGTTCGATCGATCTACACTGCCAATTTCATTCGTTTGCAACCACCGGAATTTTTCCGCATCCTCCGAGAGAAACTTGGTTGGGGGCTACCGCATATTGCCAAACCCACTTCGGTAGAGTTACCATAATCTACTCCGAATCGGAGCCTTGCAGCTTGCTATTGCGATAATTAATCCATTCTTGAATTAACAGCGTAACTAATCCCAGAGCGGCTAGCAGTAGAGCAGCGGCAAAAGCCGCTTGGGTTTGATATTGTTTGTAAGCATCTTCCACATATAAAGATAAGGTTTGGGTCTTGCGAGCGATATTGCCAGAAACCACCGACACTGCCCCAAACTCGCCCATGGCGCGGGCATTGGTCAGAATTACGCCGTATAGTAAGCTCCAGCGCAAATTGGGCAAAGTAACCCGCCAGAAGATCTGCCATTCGCTAGCTCCTAGAGTACGGGCGGCTTCTTCTTGGTCGGTGCCGATTTCTTCTAGGACGGGAATTACTTCTTTGGCAATAAAGGGCAGGGTGACAAAGGCCGTCGCTAACACCATCCCTGGCCAAGCGAAAATTACTTTGAGTCCGATCGATTGCAAAAATCCCCCCAACCAACCTTTGTTGCCATAGAGCAAGATCATCATGAGGCCGACGACGACCGGGGAGATGGAAAAAGGTAGATCTAGCACGCTAATTAGGAGAGTGCGACCAGGGAATTGATGACGGGCGATCACCCAGGCGGCGCAGAGTCCAAAGATGATGTTGATGGGCAGAACGAGGAGGGCGATCGATAGCGTCAAGATTAGAGCCTGGAAGAATTCGGGGTTAGCGTAGGAGCTAAGTAAGCTGGGCAGGCCACCAGCGAAGGCTTGGATTAAGACGTTAATGGCTGGCAGCAAAATAATTAAGGCCAGGTAGCCGATCGCGATCGCAATCAGGATTTTGGTGTTGGGGGTGGTGCGAGAAGGGGTTGCTGACATTGAGATATCTGAGGGGGTCTGGGGAAGTGTGACTTTAGTGGCTATATGGCCACATCAAAGAAATAACATTGGATCGACGTGAAATAACTGACCCAGTAACTCAGCATCCGATCGATCAATCTGAGTTTTACCAGTCAAGATATCTTCAACCACTTCTCTCGACCCCAAAATATCTACTAGTTCAGATGGTTGCATATCTCTCTGTTCCAGCAAGAACGACAGCATCGATTTTGAGTTGTTTCCCAGTGTTGGACGATAAAATTCTTGCTCAAATTTCTCAACCAAAACAATTAGTAATTCATAAAGTTCTTGCTGTTCGGGAGTACGATGAGATAGATGCATCAACCGTTCTATCATGGCTAATGCTTGATCGTTCTCGGCTTCTGTTTTAACTAGTTTGGGCTGATATTCAGATAATAAATCTTTATATCGATCGCGATTAAAAGTATGGGTCATTTTCCTATTATATAATCTTTCAAGCTAATTGCAGAGCTGTCAATCGACTAATGGTTTGTGGCTAAAGGGAAATTCAACAACCGACCAATTACGGGATAGAATCAGGGCGCTTGTTTTTTAGTGAAGTATCGTGGCTAAATTTAATGATGCAGATTCCCCTTGGAAGTCGATGCTGCGTGCATATTTTCCAGAAGCCATCGAATTCTTCTTTCCCATGATTGCACAATTAATTGATTGGCAATCGCCGCCAGTCTTTTTAGACAAGGAGTTTCAGCAGCTCTCGCCCAATGCTGAAGTGGGTAAGAGATACGCCGACCAGTTGGTGGAGGTGAAGCTCAGGCGGGGTAAGTCTTTGATGCTACTTTTGCACTTGGAAATCCAAGCTAGCAAAGAGAAAAACTTTGAAGAGAGGATGCTGACCTATGCGATGCGTATCTATGATAGGTTCAATCAATTACCCAGCAGTTTAGCTATCTTGTGTGATTCTAATTCTACCTGGCGACCGAAAGAGCATTTATTAACTGCTCCAGGCTCTTCGTTGGAATTTAATTTCACCGCAGTGAAGTTGCTAGATTACCAAGAGCAATGGGAAGAATTGGAGTCTAATGCCAACCCGTTTGCGGTTGTGGTGATGGCTCACCTAAAGGCGCAGGAGATGAAAAGTAAGGATCAGGAGCGGAAGAATTGGAAGTTTCAGCTGGTGAGGGGACTCTATGAAAGGGGCTACAATAGAAGCCAGGTAGTAGATTTGTTTAAGTTCATTGACTGGATTCTGGTTTTGCCTGAAGGATTGAGTAACAGTTTTTGGAATGACTTTAAAGCTTACGAAGAGGATAAAAAGATGACTTACGTTACCAGTGTTGAAAAAATTGGTTTTAAGCGCGGCCAGCAGGAAACTCAAAAAGAGATTGCACTGAAAATGTTGAAAAAGGGTATGTCTGTAGAAGATGTTGCCTCAATTACAGAGCTATCAATTTCCGAGGTGGAACGCTTCGCTAACGATCGAGTCCAAGCCATCCAGTCTCAGGAAATATAGTTCAAATAGATTCATGAATTTTGCTAAGGGTGCGTTTCCGCAGGGACGTGCCCCTTTTTTTGGGTTTTTAGAGATAGCAATAAAAGACCGGATTATCATATTTATTTAGATTGTCAAGTCTTAATATCACTAAGATAAATATATTTTCGTCCGGATTTACTTGATTCAGTAAAGGTACTTAGTAACGGCCTGAAAGCCCCTGAAGACAAGATTAAATTACAGTATTCTTATTGCCTGCTCCGTATTTATAGCTGGTTTTTCAAAACTATCTAATGTTGTTTTTGCTATTTCCACTGAACTTTAGAAAAAAGGTGAGAGGTGTAGTAATTTTGACTGAGTTTGGGTGAATCATGAATTTGAAGCTAGTCTGTGCGATGCCGATTAGTTAAACAAGCCTAGTTTAAACCCCGAGTTCTTCTCCCGATGAAAGTAAACAATATTAATATGATGAAATACTCTCGCCCTCTTCTGGTTACTCTTTTGGTGAGTGGTGGTCTTTTACAGTTAGTGGCACCAGTGTTGGCTGAGACAGCTGCCGGTACTGCTATTTCCAACACGGCTACTGCTAGCTATGATGATCCAGGTAACCCCGGTACTCCCATCAACGCTACTTCTAACGAAGTTAAGGTGATTGTTGCTGATGTTGCCGGTATTGATGTTTCCGGTAGCGGTATCGTTAATAAAACTAACCCTGGTGGTGCTGTTACTGTTGGCGACAAGCTAGAGTTTGACTACACTGTTACCAACGTTGGTAACACTTCCACTACTATACGCATTCCTGGTCAGCCCACTGTGACCGGTCCTGGTACTTTTAACAAATTGGAGTACCTAGACCCTGCTGATAATATCTGGAAGCCTGTACCAGCAGCTGGTGTAGATGTACCGAACGTTGCTGCCGGTGGTGTTGTCCAAGTCCGCGCAGAAGTGACTGTTAATAATGGTACTGGCTCTACTATTGCCGTTCAATTAGGTAACACTCCTAGTGACCAACCAAACCAGCCCCTGGTAGCTGATGGTAACCCCAATAACGTTAATACTACTGGTGGTGCTCCAGCCAACGGTCAACGCGAAAGTAGTGCGACTCAATCAGTTAATATTGGTACCGTAGTCAAGAATATTGCCTTGGCCACTGTCACTGAAACTCGTACTGGCGTTAGTGATAATGCTACTCCAGCCAACTTATCTGATGATGTAATCAGCTACGGCCTTGGTTTGAAAGTTGCGAGCACAGATATTACTAACTCTGGTATTACTCCTAGTGCTTTAGCCGGTTCAGCTCTGACAGTAGACACTGGCTCTGGCCCTAGCACCGTTAACCGGATCTTGGTTTCTAGTGCAATTCCTGATGGTACTAAGTTAGCCGCAGCAGCGACTGCACCAATTGGCTGGACAGCAGTTTACACAACTACTTCAACCAGCACATTTGCTAACGATCCGACTACTGCCTGGGTAACAACCTTTGATCCAGCAGCAGTTTACAAGCGCGTAGGCTTTATCACCGATACTAATGCTGCTGTTGTAGCGCCTGGTGCCGAAGTTACTGGTTTCAACTTCAAGGTTGTCACTAGTGGTGTTGCGCCTACTGCTACTACCTACACGATCGATAGTATGGCACAAGCTTTTGGTACTACTGCTGGTGGTTCACCAACTGCGATTGTTTATGACGAATCTGGTGACCAAACTCCTAACAACTTCGATTCGGCTACTCCCATTACGCCTGCTGCTCCTAGCTCCAGTGCTATTACCACTGGTGTAGCTGATCCGGCGTTTGTGGTTGATACTGCTAACGACAACAGTGCTGTTGGTAGCCTTGCTGGTGAAATCAACGAATACAAATATACGTTCACTGCTGCAGCAACAAATTCCCTGTTGAATGGTCCAGTAGGTGTACCAGAAGCAATTGGTCCAACTAACACTAACGATGACTTTACGAATAAGTCCACCACCGTACCTGCTGGTACTGCACCAACGGCTACTTTTGATCCAGCTGCTGCTGGCTTCAACAATACTGTCAGAAATACTGGTGGTGCTGCTGCTAACATTTCTCTGTTGCCAGAATTATTAGCTGGTGATCCATTACCAGTAGGCACTGAAGTTAAAATTTCTGCTAATGGTCAAGAAGCTACTTATGTAGCCACTGCTACTGGTTTTACTTTCAAGCCACTTTCTGGTGTTGGTAGTAATGCCAATGGCCCCATTAGCGCTACTAACCCAGTTACCTTAAATGCTGTGGCACCTGATGCGCTTGCTGCATACCAAGTCAGCGTTGACCTGGCTCAAGATGCTACCACCAAGCCACTAGAAAGTTTCCCTGTTGTAATTAATGCCTTTACTGGTGGTACTGTAACTGCTCCTACTGGTGGGGATATTGCACTGGCAGCACCAACAGCTACTAACAAAACGATCGATCGTGTTTACACCGGTTTCGTCAAACTGACCAAAGAAACTCGTATTTTGCAAGGCACCGGCCCAGCAGTTTTACCAGCTGACGTTAACTTCAGCACTGCCGATAAGAAGCCAGCTTCCGGCAATATCATTGAGTATCGCATTACTTACGAAAATATTTCGGATAAGTTAGTTGGTACTGGTAGCTCTGTCATGAAGGCTGCCAATTTAGTAATTACTGAGAATGGTACTACTGGTACTAATACTTGGGCTAAAGATACTGATAGTAACGGCGCGCTAGATACTAGTAACGTCGTAGGTTCAGCGGTTGATCCAGACACTACCTCCACCATTGGTTTGTTTAAAGACCCAGCTGGTGGTACTACTTCGGTTGACCAATCTGGTACAACTGCTGCTACTGACATCACTAAATATGTTGATACTGTCACAACTGTAGTTGCTCCTGGTAGCACTGGTACATTTAGCTTCAAACGTAAATTGAACTAGATACTTACGGGAGATAGAAGCCACGGTTTCTATCTCCTGCCTTCTAGATCTAGACCAGTAAATAATTAATTAAGTACATAAATAAAACGGCTATTACTCATAGCCCCAATATATTTTTATTCTTGCCCGTTAAGCCATAGCAAGTCTAGCATCCTCTCTGGGAATACTAGTTTGCATGGGCTGTGCCCGACCTTTTACATCTATACCGGAGTAATCCCACGTATGAAACGTTTACTTTCTACCACCATCGCCATGATGGCACTATCCACTACTGTTTTAGTCAGCGGTAATTTGCCAGTTATCGGCCAATTCACTCAGCCAGTAGGAGCGCAAGTAGCCGCCAAGAAATCTATTCAGCTGAAGCTTTCTCAATTCAAAAAAGTTGCTGATAAAAAAGGCTTCAAGCTAGTATCCGTTGCTAGTGCTAAGCCTGGTGATGTCATTGTCTATCGAATTGCTGCCAACAACGTTAGCACCAAGCCAGTGAACAAACTAATTCTCAACCAGAAAATTCGCCCCGGCACGTCCTACGTCCTGAATTCTGCTACTCCTGTTAAAGGCGCACAACTGACTTTTAGTACTGATGGTGGTAGAAGCTATAGCGCACAACCAATGTTCGATAAAAAGCCAGCAGCTGCTGGCAACTATACCAACGTCCGTTGGGCTTTTACCAGTAGTGTTGCACCCCGGTCTCAAAGCAATTTGAGCTACGAAGTTCGGATTCGCTAATTACTTATGGGGGGTTCCCCTCGAAAGCTCCCATCGATTAATTATTACAGGAATAATCTCGTGTCCAGATTCCAGCCCTTTCGGCCAAAATCTCATTTATTTAAAAATTGTGTCACGGGGCTGGTTCTGGCCACTTTGGTTTCTACTCAGCCTTCGATCGCTCAAAATAACCCACCCATAGTAGATCCGCCACCACCACCAAAAATTATCAACGAAGCTGATTACCAATACGTCGATCCAGGTAATCCAAACACCCTAATCGAGGGTGTTAGCAATAAAGTTATCGCTGATCCTTCTGGATTAATCGATCCACTGGGTATTATCACAGGCTGTCAGGGTGAACGCTTATCTAGTTATAAAGACTTCTCTGTTGGATTGTACAATGTAGCACCTAACAATCTAGACCCCACTACTTTATTACAGCTTACTTCCACTGCCGGCTCTCCTCAGCAAGATCGTATTCCACCGAACCTTGACAACATTAATCCATACCCGCTCGATCCCGATGGTGAAGGTCGATACAACTTCCTTTTTAATCGGAGCCAAATTGCGATCGGCAAGAGCTATATTCTCATCGTTAAAACACCAGCTGGTTCCACTTATGGTGAACGTCGCGTCCGGATAGATATTACTGGCTTTAATGGCGGTATCTTGAGTTACAGAGCTACTTCTCTCGATGGCAAACCGCTTAGTACTACTGAGGGAGTTACCCAAAATGTTGTGGTGGATGTCAGTGATGCGGCGAGAGTCGCTTTGGTTGGGATTGGAGTATGTGACAGCCAACCTGCCAAGATTACTAAAAGTGCCGATCGAGCTACTGCTGAAGTAGGTGATACCGTAGTTTATCGCATTGCCCTCAAGAATAATTCTCCTGATGATATTTTAAACCCAATAGTTACAGATACTTTACCTCTCGGGATGTCGATACGTCCGAATTCGATTAAGGCTCAATGGTACGATGACAGGATTCTTCCTGGTAGTACAACTCCTTTTGGTCTGAGGACTGAGCCAGTTACTCTGAAGCAAGAAGGCAATATTGCTTGCTTCCAGATCGGGACTACTCCTGTAACAGCTCTGCTCGTACCGATAACTATAGCTAATGGTTTGTGTAGTAGTGTCGGCGCACCTAAATTTGTCATTCCTGCTGGAAAGGTTGTTGATTTGGTCTACGCCGTCACTTTAGGCACAGATGCCATTCGTGGTACTGGTCTTAATCTTGCCACCTTGAGCGGTACTTACAATAACGTTAGTAGTGCCAATAATAATAGCAATATTACTGTTCTAATTGATGGTCCGGCTACTCATACATTGAGTATTCGCCCAGGTTTGATTCGTGATACCGGCACCCTCATTGGCCGTGTCTTCGTCGATAAAAACTTCGATGGCCAACAACAGGGCAACGAACCCGGTATTCCTAACGCCGTCATCTTCATGGATGATGGCAACCGAATCACTACCGATCCCAATGGCCTGTTCTCCGTGCAATCAGTCGTCGCTGGTTATCGGACTGGCGCACTAGACCTCAGCAGCCTACCCGGATACAGCCCTGCTCCCAACTTATATTTTAGCGAACGAAACAGTCGATCGCGATTAGTAAAACTAGCACCAGGTGGAATAGCTCGTATGAACTTTGGCGTTACACCTACCGCGCGTGAGGTCAAATAAGTCATGCAGCATCAACTGATAGTCACAATGCTCAGAGCTTTATGCCTGGGTACAGCAATTAGTAGCCTCGGACTGCTACTAGTCAACCCTGCCCTTGCTCAAACTGATGCCGTGGCACCAGTGAAATCGTCAGCCCCAGCTGAACAAAATATTTCACCAGCTACACCTACTATAGTTGTTCCTGTAGGAACAGCGCCAGCACCGCCCGCTCCTGAAAATCAGCGTTCGCCAGCCGTCCAGATTCTGGCTCCTACCCCCAATAGTGTCTTAGATATTCCAGCGACTACCGTCGTTTTACAATATCAAGTTGGTAGCACAGTTGAGCTAAAAGTCAACAATCAACCAGTCGATAGTAAACTAATTGGTCGTACCGAAACTGATAGCCGCACTAAGCTAATTACCCAGACTTGGTATGGGGTATCCCTCGGTGCTGGTAAAAATACTGTTACCGCCAAAACCAGCCAAGGCGAAGTATCCACCACTACGATCCAAGTAACCGGGACACCAACTAAGATCCAACTGAACAGCGCCGAA
The DNA here is from genome assembly GCA_031414775.1 of Synechococcales cyanobacterium VAR_4_metabat_354. Taxonomy (GTDB): domain Bacteria; phylum Cyanobacteriota; class Cyanobacteriia; order Cyanobacteriales; family Chamaesiphonaceae; genus JAAFHZ01. The sequence continues at coordinate 56,965 of JANOQI010000057.1, read as the reverse complement.
ACTCGCATTCCAGCTGATGGTCGGTCTCTAGTTAACTTAGATGGTCAGCTACTCGATGACAATGGTAACGTTACCAAACAAGATGGCATCGTTACTCTCTATACTAGTGCTGGTGAGTTTGCCGGTATTGACACTAACAAGGATCAACCGGGATTTCAGGTACCTGTCCAAAAAGGAAGATTCACTGCCAAGTTGCGAGCAGGCTTAGATGCCCAAACAGTCCGCGTCCGTGCCACCAACCTAAATCTGGAAGCCTTTGCCCAGGTACAGTTTGAAACCAACTTACGCAGTTCGATCGCTACTGGTGTAGTAGACTTCCGCCTGGGAGCGCGGGGTACCGATTACTATCGGCCTTTCACCGAATTCTTGCCGATCGATCGAGATAATAGTACTCAACTCCAAGTACGAGGCCAGGCTTTTGCCACTAGTCGCATTGGAGACTGGGCGGTAACTGGTGCTCTAAATACCGATCGGCCACTTAATAAACTGTGTGGTACTAACGATCGACTCTCTCGTGATACTTACAGTAGTCAATCTTGCGAAGAAGTTTATCCAGTTTATGGTGATACTTCTAAAGTAGACGTGTTGACTCCTTCCCGCGATAGCGTTTTCTTAAAAGTAGAAAGCTCTACTGGGGTGTTAGGAAATGTGCCAAATATGGCCATGTGGGGCGATTATGGCACCAACGAGTTTGCTAATCGATCGCAGCAATTCACCGCCACCAACCGCAACTTGCACGGTGCTAAACTAAACTACAACTTTGGTGACCTTTTAGTAAGTGGCTTCTATGGTGATAATGTCCAGGGCTTCCAGCGGGACAATATTGCCCCCGATGGCACCAGTGGCATTTATTTCTTGTCGCAGCGCCTGATTTTGGGTGGTAGCGAAAACCTGATGATCGAATCAGAAGAACTCGATCGACCAGGCACTGTGGTTAAACAAGAGTTTCTGAATCGAGGTCTAGACTACGAGGTAGATTACGATCGAGGTACCATCTTACTCCGTCGTCCTCTATTACGGACGAGTGTTGCTGATAATGGCACTATCTTAGTGCGTCGTTTAGTGGCTACTTATCAGTATGCTAGCGGTACTAATAGCAATATTTATGGTGGTCGCGCTCAATACAATCTCAATCGATCGGCTGGTCAAGAAAGTTGGATCGGTGCCAGCTGGACACAAGAGAATCAAGGTATTCGCGACTTTAGTATTCTTGGTGCGGATGCCCTGATTTCTCTGGGTTCCACTAGTAATATCGTGGCTGAATATGCTCGATCTTCTAACAATACCGGAGCTGGTAGCCCCATTACTGGCAGCGCGATGCGCCTGGAAGGCCAGTTTAAATTTAGCGATGCTACTACCGGTCGTGCTTATCTACGCAGTAGCGAAGCGGGTTTTGCCAATAATGCTACTACCAGCTTTGTACCGGGTCAAACTCGCTACGGTGCCGATCTGTTAACCAGGCTGAGTGACAGCACTAGCTTAAAGTTACAGGTCGATCGAGAAGAAAATCGGGGTGCGCCACCGTTGGTTAATGGCAACATTGCCAACCTACTTACTCCCGTCAATCCGGCAACTGGCTTAGTTGATAATGACTTAAGAACCATTACAGCTGGTGTTCAGCAGCGGTTTGGCACCGCCACTTTAGATGTGGATTATGTCAATCGTAATCGTCAAGACCGATTGACACTAGATCCAAATCAAGCCAATGTGTCTTCCGATCAGATTCGATCGCGCTTTAGCTGGCCACTGACTAATACTCTGGCCTTACGTGCTCAAAACGAAACCAACCTGAGCAGCCAGCAAGATGTTGTTTATCCGAACCGTAGTGCCTTAGGCATTGACTGGACAGTCTTCCCCGGCATCAAACTTGGCCTCAGTCAAAACCTGATTTCCAGTGCCCAGTATGGTGATACTAGCTATACGAGTTTGGATTTCGACAGTAGTTATAGTTTGACTCCTAGTACTAAGGTGACAGGCCGCTATTCACTCAGTCCGTTTCAATCGATCGGATCAGTAGGAATGCAGCAAGGGATTGTCCTCAGTCCTGGTTTAAAGCTAGACCTGAATTACGATCGAGTGATTGGTGGTGGCGTGAATGTTTCTACTGGTGCTGGTCAGCAATATTCTCAACCCTATAGCTTAGGCCAAACGTCGTCTTCATTAGGGGTAACTAGCGGCGATAGTTATGGTGTGGCTGTCAATTATACCGACAACCCCAATTTCCAAGCTAATGCTCGTTATGAATACCGCAATTCTAATTTAGCAAGCAGTAGCAACATCTCGGCTGGTGCCACGGGTAAGCTAACACCCGAATTGACTGCTCTGTTTAGATTCCAGCAATCCAGTGCCGCCAACCAGATTATTCGGGATGCTGGATCGGGAACTACTAGCCAATTGGGAGCTACCACTAACCTCAAGCTGGGCATGGCCTTCCGCAATCCAGTTAGCGATGAATTTAATGGCTTTCTCAGTTATCAATATCGCAAAAATCCATCCTTGTTGCCTACTAGTATCTTAACCAGTGTCGGTACTGGCTCCGAAGACCACACCTTAGCCTTAGAAGGAATTTATGCCCCGAACTGGCAATGGGAATTTGCAGGCAAATATGCTTTGCGTAACGCTACCAGTTATCTGGATGAGTCCCTGACAGCGGGAAGTGCCATCGGCATCAGTCAACTGCGGGCTACTTACCGCCTCGGCTACAACTGGGATCTGACTGGCGATGTGCGCTGGTTGAATCAATTCGCCACTGGCCAAAGTGAAGTTGGTGCAGCGATCGAAGCTGGCTACTATCTCACTCCCGATTTGCGGCTCTCCGCTGGCTATAGCTTAGGGGTATCTGATGACCCGAATGGCGGTGGTCGGAATGCCAATGGTCCATATGTCGGCTTGACTGTCAAAGTTAATGAATTATTTGGCGGCTTTGGTCGTCAACAGTTGAACCCTGTTCAACAACAGGAATCGCAAGTGACTAAGAATGCTAGTTCACAACAACCGTTAAATCCTCCCAAGAAAGAGTCACAAGTCACTGGGGATGTTAGTCAACCATCGTTGACCCCCGTTCAAAAACAGGAGTCGTCAGCGCCATGAAAAACACTTTATTCCCGATTAGTTATTCTTCCCTGTCGCGGCTGTTTCTGGTTAGTCTAGTAGGACTATGGCCATCAGTCAGTCTCGCGGCTCCAGAGCAATATTTCAAAATTACTATCAACAGTAATCGCGATGAAATTGTTGCTGATCAATTTCTCACTTTGAGAGAAGCCATCAGTATCAGTAATGGCCAACTTCAGTTCGATCGACTCAGCCCTGCTGAACAACTTCAAGTAAAAGTACTGACCAACGCTAACGGTCATCTTCTGGAATTTCAATTATCTGAAGGCCAAAGCCAGATTGCTCTGCGCTCCGAACTACCGGCGATTATTAAGAGTAAAGTGACGATCGATGGTGGCAAGAGCCGTAGCCAAGCAGCTATTCAAAATCTGACTTTTGCTACGCCGTCGGTGGAAATTACTCCGGCTCCCGGCCAGCAAATTAATCGTGGTCTGTCGATTATGGCTGACGATATTACGGTGACTGGTCTGAGTATCTATGGCTTTCGGGTCGGCAACCAAGCTGCGACCCAAAACATCCCAGCTGCAGATATTTTTGTCGGTACCAGTAATTACCCCCAGCTTGATGACAGGTCGGCTCCCCAGCGGGTGCTAATTGAAAATAACTGGCTAGGTATTCTACCTAATCGGAATATCCCTGACCAAACCTCCGATTTTGGGGTGTATGTATTTAATTCCCAAGGCACCACGATTCGGCACAATGCGATCGGATACCATAGTGCTAGTGGTATTATTAGCCAAGCCAATGCCAACAATTTATTAATTGCCAATAACGCTATTTTCGGCAATGGCTCGCAAGGCATGCCTGATGCTATTCGCTTAGAAGGCAATTTGAGACAAAACAAAATTCAAGGTAATTTGATTTGTGGTAACGATGGTAGCGGAATTTTTGTCTTTAAGCCTGCTGCTGGCAGTGTCAAAATTACTAATAATCATCTGCAATCTAATGGTCGGCGGTTACGGCGAGCGGCTATCTACTTAATGGGCAACGATCACCAGGTCACTAACAACTCGATCGAATTCCAAAATGGTTCTGGGGTGGCCGTTACAGCTTTTGCTGCCAGTGAAGAATCTTTATCCCGGCGCAACCTGATTACGAACAATCGCTTTCAAAAAATCGCTGGTTTAAGTATTGATCTAATTACTTATCGGAACGAAGCTGTCGAAGACTTCCAAAATGGTGATGGCCTTAACCCGCCGCGTAATACCGAAAATCGTCGTTCCGATACTGGGAATGCTGCCATTAATGCCCCCCGCTTTTTAGCCTCAGAATTTTATCTGATTGGCGATCGCGTCAATTTAGATGGAGTTGCTGATCCTGGCTCGGAAGTGGAAATTTATCAAGTCAACCCCGATGATAGTAATAATGGGCCGCTATCTCAACCCTTGAAAAAGGTGATGGCCGACTCCCAGGGTCGCTTCCAAGCTACTTTCCAAAATTTATTGCCTGGTACTGTTGTAAGTGCGATTGCCAGCGATCGTAAATATGGTACTTCCGAACCAGCTGATAATATCGTGATTACAATGCCGGGTATTGCTGTTAAGCCTAAAGCTACTTACCTGGTTCCAGCCGATTGTGCTCTGGCCGAGACTTCTTTGACAGTGAAGTCGCCAGATGAAGTTCCTACACCACCGTTGGCAGTTGTGTCACCCTCGATTGTGACTAAGCTCACCATTTCGCGCAATGTGCATTTTGCCTTAAACAAATCTACTATTAGCCCAGCTTCGGCGCGAGTACTAATCGAAATTGCCCGGGTGCTAAAAGACCATCCTTACATTTCTGTGGATTTGTCTGGTCATACCGATCCTCGTGCCTCCCAAGCCTATAACCAAGCTTTAGGAATGCGCCGGGTAGTAGCAGTTCGTAACTATCTACTGAAGCAGGGTATTGCTTCCCAACGGTTGACAACGCGTTCTTTTGGATTTAACAAACGCCGTAGCAATGAACAGGGAAACCAGCCTTATGCTCTTGATCGCCGCGTAGAATTTGATTACCAAGACTTGCGCGGTGGACAACTGACGATTATCGATCGAGTGGATGATCTCCAGCCAGAAAAATAACTAATTGCTAGATTGCCACACTACAATTGTTATTCATCATGGTGGAGAGCTGTTTGACTCCTTTTTGCAAGTGGCGGGTAACAGTCATGGGACTAACACCAATTTTTTCGGCAGCTTCTTTTCGCGGCATCCCCTGGATATAGACACATTCGATCGCCTGTTGCGTTTTTCGCTCTAGCTGATTAATCATACCTACCAGCTGTTGACGTTCTTCTTCTACATGTTGCCGATTCTGTTCATAAATATCAGGAAGACTATCACCTAAAGTTACTGGATAATCCATCATGTGACCGATCGTGGCATCTAAGCTCAAAGTTTGACGGTTGCGATCAGCGGCTTGGGCTGCGCACCATTCTTCAATGGTAACTTGCAGGGCATCAGCAATTTCGACATCGCTGGGCTTCCGATCGAGAATTAAGGTGAGATGTTGCCGCATTTTTTCGCCTTCTCTTTTTAGTTCTTGCCAGCGGCGGGGAATCTTGACGGCACTGCTCCGATCCCGTAAAAAGTGCAGAATTTCGCCGCGAATGTAGGGGATGGCAAAGGAGCTAAAGGCACAGCCTTGATAAGGATTGAATCGCTCGATCGCTCGAATCAAGCCTAAGTAACCAATTTGTTCTAAATCTTGGTAATTTTCTACACACTGGCGACTCAAACGATGGGCTACTTGTCGAACTAAACCAGCATTGAGTAGGACTAATTTGTTGCGAACCGGGACACTCGGTTTTTCGTGATAGGTCATCAATAAGGATATTGATTCCGTGTTGCGATTGTCGGCAGCGGGGGTAGCAGCGTTTGCAGTGGCCATCGGGGTTGGTAACTAGTAGATGTGATGTTTTGAACATTCACATTTTCCCTAAATGGCGATCGAGTCAATAGGGTTGATCTACGGAACTTCCCAAAATAAGCAATTTTTTACTCAGTAAATTTACATAGCTTACACAGCACACCTAGAATACCTAGATTTGGCAATCAATTTAAGATCTTTCCTTTTAACTATAAAAATTTATCCGACTGTCGGATATACCCAAACTGGTACTCGCTTATATGCTGGAATCCTAGACTTTGGATCGGTACGTGCTTGGAAAATCACATTGACTTCGGGATAAAACATCAAAGCGGCTCCCGATCGCACATCCCCCAAAATGATCTCCACCTGCTCCAGCTGACCGGCATCTCCTTGCACTGTCACCCGTTGATGCTCTGCAAAATTAGCAGCCTGCGCATCTGTAGCATTCATCAAAATACAATTGCGATGGGGCATCCCGCGATAGCGATCGCCCTCTTTATAAACCACTGTATTGTGCTGAGAATAACTACGACCAGTAATTAGTGCTAGCATAATGCCCGTCCCATCACCGCCCGGTTGAGCGGGTATTGGTAAGTCTAAATTGGGAAGCGGGGTCACAAACATCTGGGCTTTGCCTGTTGGGGTCGGAAATTCGCCAGCGGTGCAGATCCGGCCTGAGATGGTGAACTCCGTTTTAGTTCGATCGATCTCCGCAATCTTTTCATAGCCTGGAATAGTCTGGGAAATTAATTGTCGAACATAAACTGGATCTTGCAACAACCGCCAATCAATTGGTTGCTCTCCATGTAATTGGTGGGCTAGCTGGGCAATAAATTCTACTTCTGCAATTAAATCAGCTTGGTCTAAATGCGTAGTTCCTGGATTGTTGAGCCGCACAAAATTGTTACCAGATTCTGTAGTGGTAGCCTGGGGATTTTCAAAGCGGTTAAAGACCGGAATAATAATCGTGTTTTGTTTGGCTAGGCCGTGGAAATGTCCTGGATTGGGTTTGGTGGCCAAGTAGATAATCGTCTCGATTTTGCCGAGCGCTGCTTGAGCTTCTGCTAGGTTAGGATTCGCGCCGTAGAGATTGCCGCCTAAACAAATCAGGGTATCCACCTGGTTGGCATTCGCGGCGTCAATTAATTGCCGGGTGCGGTAGCCCGGTTGGGAATTGAGCGGACGACCCAGTAATTTTTCTAGCGCCTGCAAAATCCGGGGTTGCAAATGCGCTGTTACTCCCATGGAACCAAAGCCCTGGACATTGGAGTGGCCACGAATGGGCATTAAGCCAGTACCTTTCCAACCGGCGTTACCAGTGAGCAAGGCCGTGTTAGCAATCGCATGGACATTGTCTACTCCATTGGTTTGCTGGGTGACCCCCATCGCCCAAGCAAAAACTACCGCCTGAGCTTGACCAATCATTCGTGCTGCTGCTTCGATGGCACTCTGCTCCACACCACAAGTGCTAGTAATTTGCTGCCAACTGGTGGCTTGTGCTTGCTGGGTTACTGCTGGCCAGTCGATCGTATGAGCCTCCAAATAATTTGGTTTAATGAGGTTGTGTTCAATAAGAGCCTTTTGAATTCCGACGAACAATGCTACATCGCTGCCGGGAATGGGCTGCAAATAGAGGGAAGAAATCTCTGAACCGGTTAATAGGGAAGTGAGTGGATGGGCGGGCGAGGCGAATTTTACCAGTCCTACTTCAACGATAGGATTGATCACCAGCACCTGACCACCGCGATCGCGCAAGGCAATTAGTTCATTCATGAGGCGGGGATGGTTCGCGGGGGCGTTGGAACCAATCAGCACCACACAGTCGGCTTGACGGAGACTCTCTAGGCTAACCATCGAGGTGCCAGTGCCAAACATATTCTGTAAGCCAATGGTGGAGGGGACATGACAGAGATCGGAGCAATCGGCTAAGTGATTAGAACCGATCGATCGCATCATTAACTGCAGTAAAAAAGCGGCCTCGTTGGAAGAACGACCAGAGCTATAGGAAGCCACTCGATGGGCTGGTTGACGAAAGGCCGTGGCGGCAATCTGATAAATTTCTGGCCAGCTAATTCTTTGATAGTGACTACTACCCGCTCGTTTAATTACGGGAAAACTCAGCCTTCCCAGACGATCGGACTCTAGGGAAGTTAAGCTCTGAAGTTCATTTAAACTATGCCGATCGAAGTAATGTTTTTCAATCCCCGGTTGCAATTCAGCCGCGATCGCTTCGACACTTTTCGCGCAACGCTGGAGAGTTTCACCGAGTTCGTTGGCAAAGCCCCCTTTTTGGCCACCGGTGCCCCAGGCACAAGACAGACAGGCACTTTTGTGATTGAGGATTTGCCATAGTTTGCTGCCAGTGGGTGTGATCGTTTGTTCAGCCCAATATCTAATAATGGGGAAGCCGCCTCCCATCGTTGGCTTGTCGGGCGATTTATTTAGCTTTGGATCTACTGACATGTTGTTATCCTCAATTTGGTCACAAAGAACTATATTGAGACCGACAGCGTTTACTTACCTTTTACGCCGTGGTGGTTGGGTTTTGGCGTATCGTGGCATATCCGAAAACTCTAAATATTCCATCAATAATTCTTCTATATCAATTTCATCCGGCTGCTGAAGTATGGGTGGTCCCAGCAAAAACTCTTTAATGGTGATCCGTTTATCGCGAAATTTAACTACAAATTCGTGAACATCTTTTACTAGTTGGCATTGCTCTTCGGCTTCAGCAATCGCATCACTAATCGGGTCAATGCCAGCTTTGATTAGTTGGCGATGTTCTGTGGCCATTGCTCCTTCCTGGGAATTCTTCGCTAGCCGTAGTTCTTGTTTGAGGCTATCAAACTGGCTTTGGAGAAATTCATTTTCTTGCTCGACGCGAGCGCAACGCCGCGTTAGATCATCTTCGTTATCGCGATCGATCATTTCTCCCATCTGATGCTGTTTTTCGATCGCCAGTAGCTTTGCCAAATCACCATTTTGGTAAGCTTGGTTAATTTCCTTCATCACCTCGGCGTGATATTCCTGATCGGCATCGACTCCGGCCTTGTCCGGGTGAAAGACATCAGCTAAGCGCAAAAACAACTGGCGAATTTTTTTCAGTTCATCTCGATCGGGCTTGGACGCGGAATCACCTAAATCATTGATCGATCGATTCCCCGGCCACTCTGAATCGGCCTCTCCAAAATCAGGGAAATCATCCATGTCAAAATCAAACATCCCATCTTTATCTGGCTGGCCAGCGTCATCCAAATTAGGGCTAATGAGACCGGAAATCTGCATATTTTGATAGATGCGCTGGATGTTTTGCCGGGTCTGTTTACCCAATTTCCTACCATTGAAAATCTCGGCAAAAACGGCATGGATCTGTTGGTCAATTTCAAACAGCTGTTGTAAGACCGGCGCACTGCGCTGAGCTAATTCGCGGCCAAGCTCTTGAATTCGATCGATCAGATTCTCTAGCTCAGTACGTTTTTTATTAATTTGCTTGAGTAGTTTTTCATTATTTTTTTCTAGAAACTCCAGTCTAATTCGCAAGTCAGAAAGGGCTAGACCCTCATGAGCAACCGGTCGAGTGCTGGCCGATTTGGTTTTCCGAGTTGTGGCAGTAGCAGATTTCTGAGCCATGAAACTAGCGGTGGGGTGAAGATGGCATTTGCATTATTCTAGTGGATTTGGTTAAAACTTGTACTACAAATACTTTCCTTAATCCTCAACTGCTTACTAGAATAGGCTTTTGAGCTAACAGCTTTGCCGGATTTGTCATGTATGGGGTAGAGTGGGACAACTCGCCCTTGAACTGCATTTTCTATGGACAATAAAACAGATATTCTTCCTCAACTCCAGACCTGGATTGCTGATTTAGGCTTGAAAGCAATTGCTGCTTTTCTGATCATGATGATTGGTATCCAGCTCGCCCACTTTCTCCAAGCTATCGTTAGTAAAGCTGTTCAAAAAGCCAGAATAGATGCCACCTTGGCCTCATTCGCCAGCAATTTGGTGTATATCGCTGTGGTGACGATGACAGCGATTGTAGCTCTGAGCCAGTTAGGGGTGCAGACCGCGTCATTTATCGCTATTTTGGGTTCAGTAGGGGTAACGATCGGACTGGCTTTGCAAGGTTCTTTATCTAACTTTGCTGCTGGAATTTTGATTATTTTGCTGCGACCCTTTAAAGTTGGCGACTACATTGAAGGTTTGGGCATTGGAGGCACAGTTAAAAAAATTCATCCTCTTACCACTACTTTACTTACCGCTGATAATCGCACCGTGATTGCTCCCAATCGCAAGTTGTTTGATGATTGTTTGACCAATTATTCTGCTCAGCCCTACCGTCGGATCGATTTGGTGTTTGGGACTAAGTATGAAAATGATGTCGATCGAGTAAAAAAAGTTATCTCAGATGTTTTGGCACAGGATCGGCGAGTTTTAGAGGAGCCGAAGACTTTGATTGGGATTTTGGATTGGGGTAGTGTTGGTATTCGCTTTGCGGTGCGTCCTTGGGTGAAAACTTCGGACTATTGGGATGTGTATTTTGAGACGCAAGAGGCGATTAAGAAGAAATTTGATGAGGAAGGTATTTTGGTGCCTGGGGAGCCAATAGTTTGAGTTTGGTTGAGATCGATCGCTTGGCACAACGATTACAAATATCTGATACATAGTTAGAGTGTCCAAATTGACGCTTTAATACCTTGAAAAATTAGTTTAGATTGGGAGTCTGTCTGCATAAATACCCTATGTGAAATGTTAGACTGAACCCGTCAGCATAGATGGTTATTAGGAGACCGTATCAATGAACCAACAGCAGTGGACAAATGTTGACACCTATTTCTGTGATTTGCTAGTGCCATCTGATACAGCATTAGATGCTGCCATTAAAAGCAGCGATGAAGCTGGTTTACCTTCTCATCATGTAGCACCCAATCAAGGTAAATTGCTGCAATTACTGGCACAGGTTCAAGGCGCACGCAATATTCTCGAAATTGGAACTTTGGCGGGTTACAGTACCATTTGGCTGTCACGCGCATTGCCTACCAATGGTCACCTAGTTACGCTGGAATCCAATCCAACACATGCTGAAGTTGCACAGGCCAACATCACACGGGCAGGTCTTAGTCACTTGGTCGAACTTCGATTGGGCAACGCACTGGAATCCTTGCAGAAGCTTGATGCAGAGGGTGGCGAGTCATTCGATTTCATTTTTATCGATGCAGACAAACCCAGCAACCCCGACTATTTGGCTTGGGCGCTCAAGCTATCTCGCATAGGTACAATCATTATCGGAGACAACGTAGTTCGTAACGGTGAGGTTATTAACCCAAACAGTAAAGATGCTAAGGTTCAGGGTGTGCGCCGTTTTAGTGAATTGCTTGCAGCAGAACCGCGTGTTAGTGCTACAGCCTTACAAACTGTGGGTTGTAAAGGCTATGATGGCTTTATTATGGCGAGAGTAGAAAAGTAACGGTGGGTATTGCCCACAAGCATATACTCACGATCGATCGGCACCTAGCCAAGCCAACAAATCCGACATTTCACTAAAATCTAACAAAGCCTCACCCAACTCCTCCAACAATAACAACGGTAACGCTCTCACCTGAGCCTCCACCTCGATCGAAACATTCCCCACCTGTCGATTTAATAAACGAAGAATCAGGGCTTGTTCTCCTTTAAGCTCGCCCTCAGCTATGGCATCCCTATAAACCCTTGTTTGCTGCAATTCAATTCCTAACATCAGATCTACCTCATCCCTACTCAGAGTATTGAACTTATACAAGACGATCGTTGATACCAGATTAATTATATCTCTACTACCCTGTGCCTGTCCGATTAACCTCCTGGCCTCAGCCGTAGCTCGATCGCCTTCCAGCGTAGTCAAAACCATTAAGCCCAATCCTATTGGTAATTCCTCTTCACGTTCTAACTCATCAAGATAAATCGGCGTGATTCTGCCACTTGCTAGTATCTCCGCAACTATTTCTCTGTTTGATTGCTCTAAACTACGTGATGGATAGATCGCTACTGCTCGCCAATCTGAGAACAAACTACGGTGACGATAAGCGTAAATCGAAATCTCGCTGACCATTCGCTCGTAAAGCAACTCATCCGGTTGAAATTGTACTTCGCAAAAATAAACTATTCCTGCCGAATCAGGCGGAATAAAAACCCCGTCTATCCGAAAAGAAGTTTCCTTCACCTCCACCGAATCAAAAGTATATTCATTAGCCCGATCAGGCATCTGAGGCAGTAGCTCAAATAAAAGGGTCGGTAACTGTTGGAATAGTTGGAAAAAGATCGTGTCTCGACGCATGGATAGTAAGTCGGAGGGCAAACATTCAGTATCTCATTAATCTCTAGGTAATTGAGTTCTAGGCCGATTCTAACCATCTCCGTCAAAAGCATTTACCAAATACTTTTGCAAATGTAAGTAACTACCATTCTCTAGCTGAATGGAGTACAAAGCCTCTGTTTTTACTTTGCCTAGGCTGACTAAAGCGACATCAAAACGGCAGGGATACTCGGCTAAAGCATGGTTAAGTCCCAAAAACATCTGAGCACCGTGGATAATTTTAGACTGCTTGTGATGATCGATCGATAGTAATCCATTAGCATCCCAGTTTCTCCTACTGCGGGTTTTGACCTCAATAAAAAGCACTGTACCATCTTGCTTTTGCGCGATCAGATCAATCTCCGCTCGACGGCTGCGCCAGCGATAGTACAAAACCTGAGCATTTTTAGTTTGCAGCCAGGCTCCGACTAATTCTTCACCTTGTTGGCCAACAGTCGCCATTTTAAAAACCCAATGCTCTGGCACCTTGATAGAACAAAAAGCTTACGACCCAGGCTAAGCCGATCGACCAAGAAACTGAGAGCAGGGCAAATTTGATGCTCTTGGATTCTGTTTTAATCACAGCTACCGTTGAGAGACAGGGTACGTAGAGCAAAGTGAATAGCATGAAGCTATAAGGCTTGCACCCAGTCAATTTCTTTAGCAATCACGCCTGCTAACTTGCCCATATTCGGCATCTTAACTTAGTGCCTTGCTAAGTTGCTAGCGATGTGTGTATCTTAACTTTTATGAGAAAGAATATCAATAAGATGACGATCGAGGTAAGCTTTCACAATAATCCGGCACAATGTTAGTAGTCAGTTAAGTTGTCTGCCGCGAAAATCGATTAATTACCATGATTCCCAAATACCTCTCGATTATCCAGCGGTTTTGGACAGCGGCGATCGCTGCTGAAATGGAATACCGTCTGAATTTTTGGATCGAAACCTTCACCAGTGTGGGTAACTTTGTGGGCAGTTTGTTTGGGCTGTACTTGTTTTATCAGCGGGGCTATCAGTTTCCAGGCTGGTCTTGGTCTTCAGCCTTGATTGTGGTGGGAGTGTTCACTTTTTTCCAGGGTGTGTCGGCAGCTTTCCTTAGTCCCAACCTCAGCAAAATCATTGAACAAATCCAAAAAGGCACCCTAGATTTTGTGCTATTAAAACCGGTGAGTAGTCAGTTTTGGTTATCTACTCGATCGATCTCGCCCTGGGGTTTGCCGGATGTCTTTCTGGGGATAGCGTTGGTCATTTATGCTGGTAATCAACTTCATTTGCCGGTGAGTAATTACTTTTTGAGCTTGATTCCGCTCACTGCGGCTTTTTTGATTCTCTATAGTCTGTGGTTTATGCTCGGTGCCACTAGCATTTGGTTTGTCAAAATCTACAACGTTACTGAGGTGTTGCGGGGGTTGTTGGAAGCCGGTCGCTATCCGCTGGTGGCTTATCCGGTGGCTTATCGGTTCTTTTTTACTTTTGTGGTACCAGTGACTTTTATTACTACGGTGCCAGCGGAGACTTTATTGGGTCGGGTCAATATGGCCAGTTTGAGTGGTTCGATCGGACTGGCAATTTTATTGATGTTCCTCGCCAATCGCTTTTGGCGTTTTGCTTTGCGTTTTTATACCAGCGCTTCTAGTTGATTAGTTTTGGAGAGCGATTTTCTGAACAAGTGGCCGATGAAGGCTATCATTTCATGCACTTTTCATGGACTGTATGATGAAATTGTATATTGGTATAGTGGGCTAGCAGTTAAGTCAGATCATCCTTGCTAGCACTAAATATTCACTAGATATTAAAAGTATTCTACTCCAACGCCATTCTATGGAATTCCCTTTACCTTTTAGCTTGGCGTTCTTACCAACCGATGCTTACCTCGTTGGTGGGGCTGTGCGGGATGCTCTATTAAATAGACAGCGTTATCCGATCGATCTAGATCTAGTAGTACCGGTAGACGCGATCGAACTGGCCCGCACCATTGCCAGCCAATATAATGCTGGATTTGTGATTCTAGATGCTGATCGATCGATCGCCCGCCTGGTATTTTCTGAAATGACTGTAGACTTTGCTCAGCAGGTTGGGGGTAGCTTAGAGTCCGATCTCCACCGCCGGGATTATCGGATGAACGCGATTGCCTACCATCTGCTCACCCAGCAACTAGTTGATCCGCTGGGAGGCGTGGCCGATATTGAACAGCGGGTGGTACGGATGATTGCGGTGGACAATCTGGCCGCTGATCCCCTGCGGTTATTGCGGGGGTATCGCCAAGCAGCTCAATTGGGCTTCTCGATCGATCCAGCCACTCAAAGAACCATTCAAAAACTAGCCCCGCTGTTGAGTCAGGTCGCCGCCGAGCGAGTTTTTGCCGAAATCCGCTACTTGATCAGCAGCAGCCTCAGCGATCCCTGCCAATTAGCGGCCGTGGTGGAGACTGGACTATCCGATAGTTGGCTACCTGGTATTAATAGTAACTATAGTGACTCCAGATTGGTAGATAAATTAAACATGGTGGTTGCCGCCTTGCAACTGATCGATCATACCTATCCAGCCTTGAGCAATATTCTCCACCAAAATTTGCGCCCTACTATTAATATGACCGGTGCCGGTGCAGCTTTACTCGCTTATTTACTGCAACCCATCGCTGCCGGTAGTGGCCAGTTGCTGACTAATCTCACGGCCAGTATTACCGAAATCAAAGCGATTCAGACAGCTCTCAAATGCTTTCCCCAACTGGCAAAATTATCATCAGTGGAGCCGGTGGCTCAATATCACCTGTTCCGAGAAGTGGGCGCCGTATTTCCCCTGGTGGTGATTTTGAGTTTGGCCAGCGGTCAGCCCCTGTCAGAGATCAGCCATTTGATTGATCGATATCTAGATCCTACTGATCCCCTTGCTCATCCGCTCCCATTGCTGAATGGTACCGAGTTAATGCAAGCCCTAGCTCTACAACCGTCTCCCCTAGTTGGTCAGTTATTACAAGAACTACAGCTGGCTCAAGTATGTAACAAAATTCGTACTAAGCCAGAAGCCGTAAACTATGCTCTGACCAGTTTAAAGAAATTAAGTTCTTGTTATATTTGAATAAGAAATTCCTAGTAGTTGCTCGGATGTAGTCTCCATAACCACATCCTCTCTCGTTTATAAATAGAATCTATTGAGCGGTTTGTGAACTATCACAATCTCAACATATGGCGTGTTCTTATTTTCAGGAACGGGGAATGATAAAACTACCAGCTTCAAGTTTACCGCCTACAAACAATTCTCAGTTTATGAATTCGCCTGTACTGCCAGATATAGATTCGCCTCAGCCCCGCCGTCGTCGATCCCCTATCAAGTTATCTACCGCCTGGTTACCCACCAAAACCTCTTGGATTCGAGCTTTGTGTCTATTGCCACTAGTGCTGCCAGGCATGAGGGTTGTAGCATCGGGTTTATCTTGGTTTACTTGGATGAGCTTTCCCTTTAGTTGGCTATTGGCAGCTGTGATGTTCATGACTATGCATGTGGCTATTCCAGTCCTGATTTTGGCTGGTCTTTATCAGCTAGTAATGTCTTGGCGAAGGAGTTCCAATCGTTCGGCGTACCGAACTGCTTGGTTCGCGATCTCCACTATAGCGATCATCTTTTTGTCTTTTGCAGGCACGGTCAGCATTACCACTATAATTGAAAATTCTATCTGTCAAATAGTTCAATCGTTCACTTCGTCCAATGTTTGTATGGGTCAGTTTGCACCAACAGGAATTCAGGACTTGGCAGCTAGCATCGATGCTTATAACTTCCAGTTCTATACCTGGGCGCTATGGTTAACGATCACCGCTTATTTGTATCAGTTAGAAAATATCTTGCAGGAACGTTATTCGCCCCAGGTCAAAAACACCCTGGGAAATTATCACGCTCATGAAGCTGTGATGGTAACTCGAACTATTAATGTATTGCCTCTCAATGGCGAAGATACTATCAATCAAGAATACTTGGATGAAACAGCTTAGCCTTTGACCCCGCTGCTGATATCGGTGGGCACAATGTATTTCTGGACAAACAGGAAAAGAATTAACACGGGGGCGATCGATACGATCGCCCCTGCTGCTATGAGCCGCCAGTTAGAACCAAAAGCGCCAGTTGCCAACTTGGAGACTGCTAGGGGCAAAGTATAATAATTCTCATCGCTGGCTACGATCAATGGCCACAGAAAATCGCTCCAGGCTCCAATGAAAACAAAAATCGAGAGCGTAATCAGGGCGGGGCGAATGGCGGGTAGCATAATGTGCCACCAGATTCCCAAGTCAGAACAGCCATCTAGCCGCGCGGCTTCCTCTAGTTCTTGGGGCACCCCTTGAAAAGCTTGGCGCAACAGATAAATTCCAAAAGCGGAGACCACGTTGGGTAATACAATTCCCAGATAACTATTGACCAGTCCTAGCTGCACCGTGATGATGTAAAGCGGAATCATCACAATTTGAAAAGGAATCATCAGGGTTGACAGCACCATTGCCCAGATAATTTTATTGCCAGAAAACTGAAGTCTGGCCAGAGGATAGGCCGCCAAGCTACAAAACAATAAATTACAGCCAACACTGAGCACGGCCACCACCAAGCTATTCCACAAAGCCTGTCCAAAATTGCTACTCTGAAACACCTCTACGAAATTATCGAGAGTCGGGGCGCTGGGTAACAGCTGGGGTGGCGACTGAAAGACATTTTCAGAGCTGGATTTGAGGGCAGTGCTACCAAGCCACAATAAGGGAGCAAGAGTTAAGGTGGCTAAGCCACCTAGGAGCGCATAGTTAGCAATATTTCGTCCGATCGCAGATTTAGACATGTTTGTCATGAGCTGGGTACCACAGGTCTTCAATTTGTTGAGCGATCGCAATTGCCATTTCCCGATTGTTCTGATCGAGAATGACTGTCACATGGCCGAGCTTGCGGCCTGGTCTGGCTTGATTTTTTTCATACCAATGAAGATAAGTGTGGGGTAACGCCGCGATTTTCTGGCGCTGATCTAGATAATCGCTAGTCGTAGCTTCGTAACCTAATAAATTCACCATCACGGCTCCGGCACAATGGAGGCTGGGATCGCCGAGTTCCATCCCGGCTACCGCTCGCAGGTGTTGGGCAAACTGCGAAGTATGGCAAGCTTCAATGGTGAGATGCCCAGAGTTATGGGTGCGGGGCGCTAGTTCGTTAATTAACACCCGACCATCGGCTGTCAAAAACAGTTCAATGCCCATTACTCCGACGGTGGCTAAGTTGTCGAGAATCTGGTGAGCCAATCGATCGATCTCTAATTTCAACTGATCGCTGATATCTATGGTGGTATAAACCCGCCGACAAACCTGTTCGACCTGTTGGGTTTCCACTACTGGATACACTACGATTTGGCCAGTGATCGATCGAGCGGCCATCACTGCCAACTCACAAGTGAAGGGTACAAATTCTTCGATGAGCATCTGCTCTAAAGGCAGGGCGGCTAAGGCGGTGGCATCTTTGACAATGTGGGTGCCTTGGCCATCGTAACCATTTCGCCTAGCTTTGACGACAATTGGAAACTGCCAATCGGCGGCTTGGTAATCTAAGCCAGCACAGAATCTGGGCACTGGTAGCCCTAGTTGCTTCAGGTATTGCCGTTGATCATATTTATCCAACAGGGGAGCTAGTGCTGCCAAGGGTGGCCGGAAGCAGATCTCTGGCAGCGCACCCAGCGCTGCTAAATCCACAAATTCATTCTCAAAGGTAACCCAGTCACAGTCCTGAGCTAATTTGGCGGTGGCTGGCACGTCATCGATCGCCGCTAAAACCGTGTGCTGGGCTAAGCTAACAGCCACATCGGTAGCATCTGGGGTTTGAATATTGATCTCTAACTCCAGCGCCGCTGCCTCCTTAGCCATCATCCAAGCCAGTTGACCACCGCCAATAATTCCTACACGTTTCATAGTTCAGTTAACAACCCAAAGAATCACGAGTGGCCACCCCAGTGGTCGGATTCACGCCATCGGCTTGCTCACAAAGTTGTTTGACTTGCACTTTCCCCAAAATCGCACCGCTGAAATCGGTGCCATGAATGTTGACATTCTTAAATCTCGATCTGAGCATAATACTATCGACCAAGATGGCATCGCTGAGATCAGCGCCATTGAACTTTACTTGATCGATCAGCGCTTGGGTGAGGTTGGTGCCATGCAGATTGGTATTAACCAGCGATGAGGTACTCAAAACTGCCCCAATCATGTCTGCGCCCGCAAAGTTAGTACTTTCGAGGTTGGCATTAGAAAATTCGGCTTTTTGGAGTTTTTGGCCAGAAAAGTCTTTGCGGGCTAGCTCAGCATTGCTAAAAGATAGCGGTGGTGCGGGTAGTGCCCAAGCAGTGGTAGGAATTAGCCACAAACAACAGGCCAAAATAACAGCGAAAATTTGGGACATGAGATAATTAAGGAAAGTTCATAATGCCTCTGCTATTGTATGGCAGAATCACTTGCTACCTATGATCAAACTATTCATGACCTGGCTACTCAATGCGATTTCGTTGCCCATTACTGCCGAAATTGTGAACCAGTTGATCCCCAAGGGGTTCAGTTTTGCGAATACTACTGCGGTGATCGGGGCGGCGGTACTTTTGGGCGCGGTTAACACTTTCATTCGGCCAGTACTAAAGCTTTTGACTTTTCCCCTCACCTTGCTGACCCTGGGTTTGTCAGCGATCGTGTTGAATGTGGCTTGTTTGCTGGCCGTAGATTGGTATCGGCCAGACTTTGTAATTAACGGCTGGCTGCCAGCCATTTTAGGGACATTTATTCTTTCATTAGTCTCTACTCTCCTCAACGGATTATTCAATCGGCGCTAATAATCCGCTATCCTGGATTGTTGGCTATCAACCCGTGAAATTTTAGGAGTTAACAGTGGAACGGACATTTATCGCGATCAAACCAGATGGTGTACAGCGCGGCTTAGTTAGCGAAATTATTGGTCGGTTCGAGCGCAAAGGTTTTACCTTAGTGGGTATGAAGCTGATGATGGTGAGCCGGGAATTAGCCGAGCAACATTATGGTGTACATAAGGAAAGACCATTTTTTGCTGGTTTGGTAGATTTTATTATTTCAGCGCCAGTGGTAGCAATGGTTTGGGAAGGCGACGGCGTGGTGGCCTCAGCGCGCAAAATAATTGGAGCCACTAATCCGCTGACTTCAGAGCCGGGGACAATTCGCGGCGACTTAGGTGTGAGCATTGGTCGGAATTTGATTCATGGTTCGGATGCGATCGAGACAGCCCAACAAGAAGTAGCTCTGTGGTTTAAGCCGGAAGAATTGTCTACCTGGAAGCCAACAATTACTCCTTGGTTGTACGAGTAAAGATAGAACGAGGCTGGAGATTCCCTTTGTTCAAAGGGGAATTCTCCGTCTTGCTATTGAGTGCCAATATCACAATTTTTTATTAAAAACCTTTAATCATGTTAGATTCCAAGCAAATCCCCCCACAAAAATCTGTACCCGATCGCGTGGGTATTGACGGTGTCAAAAATATCATCGCGATCTCCAGTGGTAAAGGCGGCGTGGGTAAAAGTACGGTTTCAATCAATGTAGCAGTGGCTCTGGCGCAGTTAGGAGCGCGGGTCGGTTTGATTGATTCAGATATTTATGGCCCCAATGCTCCGATTATGTTGGGATTAACTGGCACCAAGGCTAAAATGCCCGAAGGTGGCAAGCTGATTCCCCCCAGTAATCACGGGGTAAAAGTGGTATCGATGGCTTTTTTCATTGAACCCGATCAGCCTTTGCCCTGGCGTGGCCCCATGCTGAATGGGGTGATTAGGCAGTTTTTGTATGAAGTGGACTGGGGCGAGCTAGATTACTTAATTGTAGATCTGCCGCCGGGGACTGGGGATGCGCAATTGACTCTAGCACAAGCGGTACCAATGGCCGGAGCGGTGATTGTAACTACACCTCAAGATGTAGCAATCGCTGATGCTCGCAAAGGTCTGAGGATGTTTGAGAAGTTCACGACCATTCTGGGTGTGGTCGAAAATATGAGCTACTTTATCCCACCGGATATGCCCGATCGCCAGTACGATATTTTCGGCTCGAATGGTGGTCAGAAGTTGGCGGCAGAATTGCAGATTCCTTTGCTGGGTTGTATTCCACTAGAAATTCCAGTGCGCGTGGGTGGTGATGCTGGTCAGCCGATTGTGGTTGCGGCTCCGAAGTCTGCGGCGGCTCAAGCATTGGTATCGATCGCCGAAGCTATTGCGGCGAGAGCGAAGGTTTTGGCTTTAAGTCCCTAAATTAGAATTGATTTAGACAATTTCTGAGCTAGAGAAAATAGAAATCGCTGTTATTTGTTATTGTCGTTTACGAGTAGCTATTGATGACTATTCCTAGTGAATATCAGCCCAGATTATTAGACGACATAGCGAAAGAAGGTTATTTGAACTGGTCTTTGGATTTTTTTACCGATCCACAGACCATTCCAGTTCCTTATGTAGACATCACAATTCAACTAAATGTTACTCATGCCTATAAACTGTATCAAGCCAATTTCATAGAAGGAGCAACTTTCTTTAGTTTCTTGACTTGGCATTTGCTGCACACCCTCAAAAACCATTTTTGCTTCAATCTCCGCCGCATAGAAAACGAATGGTTTATTCTCGATAATCCGCCGGTAGTAATTCCAGTAGCAGTTGGTGGTAAGGAACGATTTCGAGAAATGTCATTAGAGAATGTCAGTCAAATTAGTTACCCAGAATTTATTATTCAATACCGTCAAAAGCTAGACCACATTAGAAGCGATCAAGGTCAAAGAACTACCCCAGAAATCTTTTTGCTATCTTGTTTTTTGGGAAATTTACCTAATCTTCAATTCACTGGATTAACCTTACATTCACAACAAAGTGAAATTATTGGTCAGCCTTATTTTTATTTTGGCAAACGCTATTGGCAAAACAATCAACTTTTTATTCCTTTTGCGGCTAAATTGCATCATGCCTGTAAAGATCCCTTTGTTCTAGATCTACTAATTCAAGATTTTCTGAAAAGATTTATTGATCATGCTGACCGTAGCCAAAATTTATCAATCTAGTGAATAAATTTGAGATGATGCATCAGGCTAGCGAGCAATGTACCGGGCAGATTTAATCGCTGTTGAAAATTCACTAAATCTTGGTACTTTCCTTGCGTTAGTCGATTAGCAATAATGGTTTGAGCGAGTATGGGGCTAATGTCAGTGAGTTGCTGGAGTTCGGCGGCAGTGGCTTGGTTGACATCAAATTGCAGAATTTGCAGATCGGGATGACGGTATTGAAAGCTTAAAACTAAGCTCCAAGCCTGAATCCGTTGGAATGGTATTCCCAAGGCGGCGGCTACGTCTTCGATCGCATAAAACTCTACACCGGCATTTTG
This sequence comes from Synechococcales cyanobacterium VAR_4_metabat_354, assembly GCA_031414775.1. Classification (GTDB taxonomy): domain Bacteria; phylum Cyanobacteriota; class Cyanobacteriia; order Cyanobacteriales; family Chamaesiphonaceae; genus JAAFHZ01. Next base: position 35,291 of record JANOQI010000057.1, on the reverse strand, counting down.
CAAGGTGACTAAAGATTTAGCTTGATGAATAGAAATTCCGGGTAAGCGCAGCCAGTCATCAACAGTGGCACGATTGGCATCAATCTTCACGCCTAGCTCGGCAGCAGTGGTTAACTCGGCCAGGGATTGAAAGCGATAGTGGGGATCTTGGACAATTTGACGATGGCGATCGAGAAAGGACATGAATTTGACTTAATAATGAAACTGATTTTTCCTGAGATCTTTCAGATATTCTAGCCGTTACAATAAAAACCAAACGGCGACTAGCGTACTTTCGCCATTCACAGCACGGTTTAAGGATCAACCGAACAGTATTGCGGGTGTCCCCAAATAATCTGCTCATGTTTATAAATCACCATCCCTAGCTTGGCTCCCTTGGGCTTATAAACATGCTTAGTCGCAGTATAAACCACTGGCACTGCCTCACTTTGCCGCCCGCGACTGTGATAAGCCATCAGATTCGCCACGTACTGTAAATCGACAGTTTCTGGTACTGCCCCCGCTGGTAGGCGTAGTAAGCCATGACTACCAGAAATTTCCTGAGCATGAAACCATAAGTCATAGTCTGTGGCGGTTTTAAAAGTCAATCGATCATTCTGCCGATTATTGCGACCAACTAACACCTCAAAACCACTTGGACTAGTAAAACTGCGCGGTTGAGTTTCCGGCAGTACGATCGATTTCGGGCGGTTGGCGGGGGCTGGTAAATAGCCGCTTTGAATTAATTCCTCTTTGATTTCGGTCAGGGTTTCTAGATCGATCGACTGTTGATAAAATTCGATTTGGCTGATGCTGGCCGCAATTTGAGTGAGATAGTCCAACTCAGCTTGGACGGCGGCTAACAGCGGCAGTACCAAGGTTTGTGCCCGTTTCAGTTTTTGATATTTTTTGTAGATAGATTGGGCATTTTGACTGCCGCTTTTTTCGGGATTAAGGGTGATACGCACTGGCTGTTCTGTTTCAAAATCAGTCAGCACCATCTCCGACAGGCCGGATTGCCATAGATGCAGATGAGCCATCAGCAAGTCAGCGCGGCTACGAAGTTCTTCCGCATCTTGTGATTCGGCCAAGCGCGATCGAAAGGTTTGGGCTTTGACTTCTAACTTGCTAATTACACCGCCCAGTTTGGTGGTGAGCTGGTGGCGCAGTTGTTGAAAATTGGTGTGGTTGAGGATGTTGGTGAAATACTCATTCACCATCTGATTCACCGAGGGAGCCGATCGAGAGGTACCCCAGCCTAGAACGTTGTAGCCATCCGCTGTCCAGCCCGGTTGCCAAGTTTGACCATCAGCTAAGGTGCTTTGCCATTGCTGCCAAACCCGAAATAGTCGCTGCCAGTCCAAGTCGGATAGCTCTGTCGTAGTCGCATCAATTTTAATCGCAGCGGCGGTGAGCATTGCTTGGGTAATCGCCGTGCTTAAGCCCCGATAGTTACTGATCAATTTTTTGGTAACTAGCCCCGGTACGAGGCTAACCCGCTCTTGCCAACTAGTTAACGTTTCTTGGCGGCTAGGCATGTTAGTAAGCAAACCGGGTGGCAGTTCATAGGGTTGGCCAGTTTGCACTGTGCGTACCGAAGATTGTTTGCCACTGACTTGATGAGCAGTGGCGATAATTAGTCGATCGGCATCCGTCAGCGTGGTGTTGCTATATTTACCCATCACCTCTACAAATAAATGATAAACCGCCGATTCCCCTGGTCGTGGCGCAAATTGCAAATCCATCACCCGTTCCCAGGGAGCCACTGGTTGAATGGCTACTAAAGCCAAGCCTCCCAGCTGGTGCTTAAGTTGTTGACTAAAAGTGAAGGTGTCTGGGCGGCGCGGCGGTGGGTCGGTGAGGACAATGCGGGCGGCTTCGGGATGCCAAGATACAGCCAGCCAGCCTCGCTCTGATAAAGTACGTAGTCCCAGAACGATGGTGTGTCGATCGAGCTGATAAACGGTTTCGACCCGCGCTGGAATCCAGGTGGCGGCTAATTCTTGGCAAGTGGCGGTGAGGGTGGTGAAGTCAACTTGTTGCAATGTTGGGAGCCGTTTTAGGTTTAGTTGTTATCTAAAATTATCGACTGTACCCAGAGATTTTGGATCATTAATTAGTAGCAATCAGCGGCAGCTTAAAGGCAAAACAACTACCCTGCCCTAGTTCACTCTGCACGTTAACACCGCCGCCATGTAATTCCACAATTTGCTTGACTAACGTCAGTCCTAGACCAGTTCCTTCATACTGGCGATTCAGGTCGCTATCAATTTGGATAAAGGGCTGAAAGAGTTTCGGCAAATCGGCGGCGGCAATGCCAATACCAGTGTCCATTACCGAAAACCAGATAAATTGCTGGGGAGCATCGGTTGGCTCTTCTCGATAGACATTCAGGCTGATCTGACCATGGTTCGTGGTGAACTTTATCGCGTTTCCTAGCAAATTAATTAATACCCGTTGGATTCGTCGCTGATCGACAGCAATTTCTCCTAGATCGGCCGCGATATTCATGGCTATGGTCATGTGTTTGTGCCGTGCTCGTGGTTGCACAACAGACAAAATAGATTGACAGAGTTGCTTGATTTCTACACTTGCAATATTTAGTTCGAGCCGACCAGCAGTAATATTTGATATTTCCAGAATGTCGTTAATCATCTCCAGTAGATGATTGCCACTGCGGCTGATGGTCGCGATTGACTGCCGTTGCCGTTCACTAATCGGCCCATAAACGTCTTCTTCTAAACTTTCGGACATGCCCAAAATAGCGTTGAGGGGCGTGCGTAGTTCATGGCTCATGGTAGCCAGAAATTCATCTTTGAGCTGGGTGGCGCGAGTTAACTCGGCATTCGATCGCTCCAGGCATTTTTCGTATTCCTTGCTGGCACGAATGTCTCGCAAAATAGTTGAAAATAACTCCACTTCCCCTTGTGGCGACTTGTGAGCCAAAATCATCTGTGCTGTCGGAATTTCTTGACCATCAGCATCGAGGAGAGCGGTTTCACCAAACCAACTACCGGTCTTAATCGCGGTGGGTAATCCTTCTTGGCGAATTTTTGCTAGTGCCCAATCTGGGTAGCAATCCGAAAAGTGCTGGAGTGAAACTGCAACATCGATGTTTTGCAAGCCATGAATCTGGCGGCCTTGGGTATTAGTCCAAATAACATTGCCTTGGACATCGGCCATGCCAATGTAATCGGTAGATGCCTCCAAGATCGAAATTAGTTGCGACTGGTCTTTTTCTAGACGCTTACGTTCGCTAATGTCTTGAGCTGTGCCGATCGATTGTTTTACCACCCCATGGGCATCGCGACTAAAGACTGATTCCCTACTATAAAGCCACCGCCATTGGCCATTGGCTTGTTTCATCCGATACTCAAATTCAAATACCTCTCCTTCTTGACTAGTATTTAGTTTCTCAAAGTAGGTGGGTAGCAAGTCTCGTTGATCATCGGGATGCATTAGCTCTTGGACAAAGTTGGTACCCATCGCTTGGATCTGCTCTGGTGTATAGCCTAGCAACGCTGTTAGTTCGCGATTGGCATAAACGTTGCGCTGCTCTTGCAGATCAAACAGATACAAAATGTTCGGCGATGCGTCAGCAATTTTTTGAATGAATTCTTGACTTTCTTGGAGTGCTACCGTTCGCCCCGCAACTTCAATTTCTAGTTCCTGGTTCAATTGTTCGAGAGCGATGGTGGCTTGTTCTTTTGCTGCCGCAGCCTGAGCCATTTCGGTATGATGGGTTTGGATAAGAGCTAGCTTCTCGGCCTCTAGACGAAATACTTTTTGCTCCAGAGTTTCGACCCAGCGACAGATCTCTGGTGAATTGAAGATCTGGAGCAGATTCGTATGCTTGAGCAATCCTACGACGGCACCGCCATCATCGACCAAGGGCAAATGTTTAATTTGATGCCGTTGCAATAAATGCAGGGGCACTAGTACATCGGTAAATTCTTGGTCTCGTAAGGTCACGACGGGCGATATCATTACATCTGCGATCGACAGATCGCGGAGATCTTGACCAGCTGAATGATGTTTGGCGAGATCGTGCTTAGTAACAATACCAATTAGTCGGTGATTGTCTAATGCCAAAACATAGCCACTTTCGCTAATCCAGGTAATTGCCTCTGTAATCGGTGCTGTAGAGGCGATGGTCAGAGGTTTATGAATAATTGCAGTTTTTAAATCAATATTTGTAGAGACTAAAGACATGGCTATTCCTCCACGTTAGGAATGTCAAAGCTAGATGGCTGTCATTCCAGAAACAATTTTATATTTACTAGCTTTAGTCTACATGCAATTCCTGCACATACCCATGCGATTGCTGCAAAACAGGGGAGTGTAGCCTGATATTTTATGTCTTGGGAAGATGAGGGATCAATAATATTTGCTAATATCAGCGCCGCATTCATCGGCTAAGTAGCATAAGGCTCGCCACCGGAGGGCAACGACTTCCGTATAGACGGGGTTTAATTTACATAGTGATGGAATGTGGAGCACTGTATGACCCCAGATTTTAATATCGCGCTCGAAAGGACATTGAGCCGGAATCAGCTGACATAAACGGTTAGCTTGAAGTTCATTGTTGATGGTCAGTCGATCGATCCATTGACGCAGGGGGCTGAGGTAAGAATGGCTGTAATCGTCTGGCGCAAAGTGTTCTGATTTAGAGGCCTCCATAATCTTCTCCATGGGTAACTGTCTTTATTTACAGTTATTGCCCCAACGTTTCCGTACATATTTCAGTAATATTGGGGAAATTCGAGAGAATTATGGAAGTGGCGGGCTATTTTTCAAAGATGGGACTGACTTTATAACCAGCGGTGCGTAGTAAAGCAATGACTCCCTGTTTACCACCCAAATGTCCAGCTCCTACCCCAAAGAAAGTAGGTTTCTCTTTAGCGACGCGGCCAATAATTGGAATCCACTTGCGATTGCGCTCATCTAGCAAAGCGGCCAAGAACTGTTTATTAACGTCGCTAGATACGCCAGTTTCGACCCCCTTGGATACCAATCCATACAGTTTGGCAATATCTTGATTTTTGTAGGCAATTTGGAGATTTTGATAGTCTTTGGTACTTTGTTTGCGGACTTTTTGACGATTGTCGATCGATTCCATCAGCTGCTTTACTTGCTCTTTGACGGGGATGCGATCGAATACCGATAATTGTTCTTGGGGAGTTTCTAAACCTTTGATGGCAATGTCTTTTTTGCGAGCTAGCTTGCCGAGAGTGACTTCCCAAGAACTGGTTTGGCACTTATCGGCGGCGACTCCAGCCACGATGCCACTCACTAGCATCGGGCGCAGATTGCTAATGCTCCGAAAAGGCACATCTTTTATTTCCTTGGCAAAGAAAGTTCTGACTTTGCGGTATTCTTGAGCCGTCATCACATCTTTTAAGCTCTGGCCACGGGGTAATAACATGCCCGCCCCGGCCAGTAACGGCACACTAGCATCAGTAATATCAATCTCTAGATAAAGCTGTTGAACATTATCTAAGACCTTTTTTTGCTTGGGTTTGAGAACTAGTCGATCGATACAGGCGTTGTGAATAGTGCCAAATAAATAAGACGGTTTCTTGATTCCCGGGCCAGAGATTTCCCACATCAGCGTTTTTTCGGTGGGCACCTGCCCCCAAATAATTTGGGGGGTCAGAGCAATAATTAGTGAGCTTAGTACTGCTGCCAGAGAGTATTTCTGAAAAGCTGGAAGAATCATGGCAGAGATAAAGAAATGATTACTGCTAATTTTAGCTTCAATTATCTTAGCCCAACGATTTTAGATGGTTTACACCATTGCTATTCCTACAGCACTTGATGAATATTTTCAACAAGTCTCTCAATAAAGTCAACTGCGTCACCAACAAGCAGCTCATCAATATTCCATCGACTTCCAATATTGAAAGTCGGATCTATGTCAGCTTCATGAGCGATTTTATTTCTTCGATCGACAATTGAGTTTAGTTGCTGCTTAATACCTTGCGCGGTAATATTTTTAGTGGGGTTATTCATTTTGGTAGCGACCTCATCCCACAATTTTTTGTCTGATATGTATCTGATTGCCTCAGCGATTTTGTCTGCTTGCTGAAAGCTTTGATATCCTAAACGCTCCCTAATTTCACTCTCTAGCCAAGAAGTATTATTAAGCCTATCCAGCATACTGCTCGATATTGCAGGAACCAAAGCTGAAACAGTGTGTGATTGTTGGAGAAAATCATACCCGTAAGTTTGCTGAAGTTCAGCTTCAAGCCAAGACGTAAGATCGATTGCTGTTAGTCGATCTTGACGTGCGCCACCCAATGATACTTGAAAACGTGAGAATGCTGACTGAGTTGTGTTTGCTGAAGATATTGGCTCCACTCGTTGACCTCGATGGATTTCTAACATTCCCAAGGTTACAACTTCATGCACATAATAATCTAATGCACTAACAGCGAGAACTAGAGCCGCACGCAACATATCTGATACATCAAGTGCATCTGTAGTTTGAACTTTGACAGAATTATGAAGCGTAATTAAGTCTCGGACACGATCAATGCTAATCCGAAATTGATCAAGCGCTGATTGCATAAGCGGGGCTTTCAGCACTTAGTGCAATAACTTTGTCTGCCAAATCCGAAAAAGTTTTCTTAAACTCGTCTTGCTTATTTTTGGTAGTTTCTAGAACAACACCAGACTGCTTCAAATGACGATTTGTCAATTCATAAACTGGAGTTTGATTTTGCTGGGACAGGGCAATCAAACTATTGAAGTCAGGGATTTTTGTCAAACACAAACTAGTGTTCATTCCTTGTTCTTCATAAGCTCTCTCCGATAGCATCATGTTGCTGTCGGAGAGACTAGGAATTAGCTTAGAAATGACCGCCTCCTCAATTTTCCTAATCCAAGTTTGGAAAGCAGCTGTCTCTTTACCACTTTTGATTCGGTAATTCTGAATAATAATTCCTAAAAAACGTGGATTAGAATCAGGAAAAGGATAATTAGCTTCTTTTAGAATTTGAAGTGAATTAGCTGACTTAGCCCAAGCACGCCATCTTGGTAAAACTCTGGCTAAAGAATCGATTGCCATCACAGAGAAAAAATCAGCAGTAGTAGGTACTAAAAAAAAGTCACTGATCATGAGGATATTTTGATTAATGGAACCCAAGCTAGGACTCATATCAATCAAGATGTAGTCTGCATTAAACTTAGCCGCTGTTTTCTCAAGTAAATCATTGATAGCACCTGGCAAGTTTCTGAGGGCTTGAAGCGATCCACTTAGCTCTTGCGCGATACCTAGTTGTACTTCATACTCAGCAAAGCCAACATGTCCAGGCAATAGAAATAAACCATCCCGACCGTTTACTGGAATACAATCGACGGCTTCGATAGATCTTGGTTGCGACTCAAACGCGGGAGCCAATCCTGTCTTTATATTTGAGGTCGTACTATAGATTTCTTGAATTCTCGCCTCGTCATTCTCCGTTTCCTCTCCCAAAGCCATGCCTGTAAGATTACATTGCGGATCGCTATCTACAAGAATCACTCTTTTTCCTTTTGAAGCAAGCATCCAGCCCAAATTGAAGGTAGTCGTGGTCTTGCTGACCCCACCCTTGTGGTTGAATAGGGCAATTTTTTGAACCATCTTAAATCAAGCCTTCTTGTGAATATTGCGATCGCTGGTCGCTCGAATCAAAACTGAAAAGCAAAACTATCTCCAGCCTTTCATCTCTAAGTATAGCTTGAAGCTCTTTTACCGAAGCCTTTACTTCCAACAGAAATTTTTACCTGAGCGATATCGCAAGGACTACAATTAATCCACTAGCAATGATATCTAATAAGACTAGGTATGCACCACGCAACTACTCAAACCTACCAGGCTGCCAGCTTTGGTTAATCCCAAGACTAAGCGCGGAAACACACAGCCATTATTTTCGTGGCCATCCTCAGTGCATAGATTAATTTCCACAAAAACAGCCTGGGTGAAGTCGGCCTGTTCGCGATACCAATCAATGAGTTGTTGCCAAGCTGTCATAACCTCTGGCTCAGTATATTCTGGATCGCTGAGATATTCCCACCATTGGCCAGCGCCAGTTTGTAATGGACAGATGTCGATTCTAGCCTGGGGATAAATAGTGCCCCCAAAAGCCGATCGAATCTCTTGCTCGGTAATACTTGTTGGAACGGGGCGATCCTGATTAGCCACTACGTAGAAAGCAGCCAGCTCATGGTCGTTTTCATCGCCCATGCCAATGCAAATACCTTGCATGATCTCAGCTGCTTTGGCGGCTAAGTCTTGACAGAGCTTGAATTCAACTGGGTCATGATGATGAGGAATCACATCACCTGACTGGCCGTAAGCACCACAGTCGTAAACCACCGTCTGCGTAGAAAGCACATTATGCGGCCAGTTTTTTTCATCAGGATGATCCCGCCTAATGCCATAGGTCTCTAAGCATTCGGTCAGTGACTTGAGGCGTTCGGGGTTGATTTGGCAGTTGTCGATGGCTTCGCTGGCGCCAAGGGCGATTGAGTTCATGTTCGAGGCTGAATTTTCCATAAAATAGCGCGGTACAATGGTTAATCCCTGCTTCACCAGCCATTAGATATGTTCGATCGATTTCGGCAAAAATATCCGCAAGGCAGTATCACCAGTAGTCTAATCCAAATTCATAACGATCGATATATCGTTAGTGTTTCTATTAAGGTTGATGGGGTTGTTTTGGCGACGACTTTGGCTGCCGATGAGCAAATCCAAGTGGCTGAAGCCCAGGCCACTGCCCAAGCGCTCCAAACATTGTATCTTGGTGAGTCAGCACTGACCGAGTTACCCCTGGATCGGCAACCAAAATTGGAGTTAGTTCCGCCTATTCTTGATGCCAGACTGAATGACATCGCCAAGACAGCATCGCCAATTATTTTTGATGAAATTGGATCGATCGCCGCAGGCACAAGTGAAATTATCGCCTCTGGTGCAAGCGCAGCTACCGATTTTGGCGCAAGTGATAATATCGAGCTAGCACCCCAATCAGCTAAGAATAGAAAGGAAAAAGCGGCAATCACCGCTGGTGCCACAGCGATTGTCCAAGAGAATGCTGAAGCTACTACTTACGATATCTCGGCTAATTTACCAGTGGAGCCGCCTCTCAGCGTTACTGATATGATTCCACTAATTAATATGGAACTCAAGCGGCTGGGTTGGTCGCGGGAAAAAGGCCGAGATTGCATTATTGAACTCTACAATAAGCGCTCTAGCTCGTTGCTTAGTGACGAAGAATTGTTAGGCTTGCTACGTTACTTGCAAGCCCAACCAGCTACCGATGGATAAACGGAATAATTAAATTGATTAGTGAACAACAGTCAGCTGTCTTCGGTCTAGAACTTTATCAATCAATCCATACTCAGTCGCTTCAGCCGCAGACATAAAGAAATCTCGCTCGGTATCGTCTTGGATCTTCTCTAACGGTTGACCGGTGTGACCAGCCAAGAGCGTATTCAGCCGATCCTTGATGTACAGAATTTCCTTAGCTTGAATCGTAATATCAGTGGCCTGACCTTGGGCACCGCCGGAAGGTTGGTGAATCATAATGCGGGAGTGCGGCAAACTCATCCGCTTGCCTTTTGTCCCCGCACTGAGCAGAAACGCCCCCATGCTGGCCGCGAAGCCAACACAAATAGTCGAAATATCAGGACGCACCTGATTCATGGTGTCATAGATGCCCATGCCGGCGGAAACTGAACCACCAGGTGAGTTGATGTAGAGGAAAATGTCTTTTTCGGGGTCTTCCGACTCCAGGTACAAAAGCTGCGCCACAATTAAGTTGGCAATATCCGAATCCACCTGTTGGCCAAGGAAAATGATCCGCTCGCGCAGCAAACGCGAGTAAATATCAAAGGCTCTTTCGCCTCTGCCTGATTGCTCAATGACGGTGGGTATCATGTTGAAGTCGTTATTTTAAGGATATGTTTAATTATCGTTGATTAGTCAGCGCTGGTGCAGTGCCAGCGGTAGCAAAAACCGCCACTAGCGATAATTGGTAAATTGCAATGACACCGGGTAATCTTCTTGCTTTAGCCGCTGAATCACGGTCTGTAAGTCATCTTTGTCCTTAGCTGTTACCCGTACCACATCGCCTTGAATGGAGGGTTGCACTTTTTTGATTTCTTCCCGAATCAGCTTGCTAATTTGTTTGCCCAGTTCTTGGCTAATGCCTTTTTTAAGGGTAATTTCTTGGCGGATGCGGTTGCCGCTGGCCGATTCGATCGATCCATAATCAAAAATCTTCAAAGACAGGTTGCGTTTCACAGCCTTGCTTTGCATGATGTCATGCACGGCGGTGAGAGTCATTTCGCTGGCGGTTTCGACCTTGATATTTTCATCGCCCAATTCCAAGGTGGTTTTGGTATCTTTCAGGTCGTAGCGACTGTTAATTTCACGACTGGCTTGATCGATCGCATTGACCAGTTCTTGCCTGTCGAAATCGCTCACGATATCAAATGAATAAGAAGAAGCCATAATATTATCCTCAAGTGTTTTTGGCCAAATCAAAGCTAGGTTAAAGCGCTCTGGATGCTCATAATCATGAGGCTGGCAGTGGCAAATGAACCAACTCCAAACATCAGGGAACGCCCGATGGGGAAATTAATAATATAAAAGATCGAGAACAAAAAGCGGGAAACCACAAAGGCGATTGCCAAGTTCGCGGCGTAAGCTGAATCCTGCTTGGTGGCATAGGCCATCAAAGCAGCGGCGGCAAAGGTGATAAAGGTTTCAAAAGAGTTTTGATGTGCCCAGTTAGCCCGCTTAGCATAGTCTGGCAGTTTGTCAAAACTAGCCCGAGGTGCCCCCATATCAAACCCTACCTGAAACCGACCGATCGCCACCACAATATAAGGAAAATAAATCAGCGCAGCCGCCAAACCGATCGCGCCCAAGAGTACAGTCGTGGTGGGAAGATTCAAAAAATTCATACCAGCTTAGTCGAAGTAGAACAACGTAACTACCTTACGCTGTTCTTCAGCTTCCTGACAAGTCTGGAGCAGCGTGCGACTGTCATGAAAGGCAAAACAAATGAGCTGTTGGCAGCGCGAAATAATTTCTTGGTTGCAGATGGTGCTGGCTTCACCGAGGGGTAAATCATCGTTTTGAGGACTTTCCACTAAGTGCAGTACTTGCTGCAATTGTTCTTGCGACTCTAAGGGTTGCCGATCTAGGCTTTGAGGCAAGATCACGGTTAACCTGTCGCGATCGGCGCGCATTGCTCCTTTGATCGCCGCTGCATTAGCACCAGCTGCGCCCGAAGTAATAATCCGATTTCCTGATAACACCAGTGCATAGCTCATCATTTCAATTAAATGCTGATGAGTGATGGGTACATGGCGGGAACCTAGTAAAGCAATCTTTTTGGAACCAGTCTGCTGGATGCTGGCTAGCTCCTGAGCTAGGGTGTCTATATTGGATACGTTAACCAAAAAAGTCTTACCAACTTAACGACGATGCCATTATAGCAGCTTGGCAATGTTCGCCAAGCGTGATGCACAGCACATTACAGCAAAGGATTTTCAAAGAAAACTAGAGAAATCACTAGATCGACAATAAAAATTGCAATCCAAGTGGTGACCACAGCGGAAGTGGTAGCATTGCCGACCCCCCGGACTCCGCCCGTCACGTTTAATCCCCAGCTACAGCTATTGACGGCTACAATCACTCCAAAAACAAACCCCTTGATTAAAATCACCACTAAATCGGTGAGGCTGAGAATTTTTTGAATAGAGTCTAAAAATTTTTCGGGATCTACATGGTAAAGCTGGGCGGCGGCAAACATGCCGCCTAACACCCCAATCACTAACGAAAAAAATGTTAGTACTGGCACCATGAGGCTACAGCCAATCACGCGCGGAATTACTAGGTAATCGATCGGATCAGTGCGGAGCACATACAGCGCGTCAATCTGCTCCGAAATCCGCATGGCTCCAATTTCGGCGGTAAAAGCGGAACCCACTTGTCCAGCCAGAATACAAGCCGTGAGAATGGGAGCGAGTTCCCGACAAAAAGCCAGAGCAAAAGGCCCTCCTACCCCGTCAGCGGCACCAAATTTAGCCAGCTCCCGAGCAGTTTGGATTGTGAAAATCATCCCAGCAAAAACATTGACCAGCAACACTGGCGTAATGGACATGGGACCAGCTCTAAAAATTTGCTCGATAATCAGTCGCCGATAAATTTTGCCTTGGCATAGATGCAGCGAAACTTGACCAAACAGTAAAACTGCGGACCATAAGCTGCTTAAGCACGATCGGGATGACTCTGGTTTTGGGGTCAATGTTTTTACCAGTGGTGCAGATAATTTACTCAGCTCTGCAACAAAATATCAGCAGGTCAACACCATTCATCCTAGCTTTCAACAGACTCGCTTGCTGGCAGAGGGTGATTTTTCGGTTTTTTGTCCCTAGGTCAGGCGAATTCCATATTGGGGGAGCAGCTCTTGCAAGATAAAAAGTCGATGAACTTGCAGTGCCTCGTGAAAAAGTTTCCAATCACTACCCAAAAAACTGTTTTGATAGGTGAAAATTTCATCAGTAGCATCTTCGGTACTGTCGGTGCCCAAGGCGGTATGTTTCCAAGATCCCATTCCTTTATCGACATAGCTAACCTGACTAGCCCCAAAACTGAATTTTCCTTGGCTAATCTGCTGCAACCACTGCTGGTGGCGCTCTTGTTTATTAGGACTAGTAAGATTACTGATTAAATGAGCGATATGTGACCTGTCTGGTTCCCTCAACCCCGGCACCTGGGCATCGGGATCACCTAAGCGATAGCGTTGCATGGTTTTACACATTTCGTCAGCGGCAGTAAAAAAATCGCTGGGATTGTGGCGGCGGACAGTTTCTTTGCGCCCATTGGTATAGCCCCAAATTAAATAAGGTCGATCGGGATGACTCAAGGCGCCACCGTGACCAAGGGGTAGCGCTTTGCTGACAAAATAGCCTGCTAATCGATCGCGCAAATGGTGATCCGGTTGACCATCAGCATCCACTAGCTCAGATACTTTATTGATTTCGTGATTGATCCCGGCAAAGCCTTGATGCGCCCAAGTATCAGCAAAAACGTGCATGGTAATACCTAGCCGATGGAGACCATGGAGATGGTTTTTTTGCAGGATACAATGCCTGACCATTGCTTGTGCCACCGGGCTATTAGGGCGGCAGATTAGTTTGTCCACTAAATCTTGATCGGGATGCTCACCACCACTAGGCAAAAAATGAAAAGGAATCCAGACCGGATTTTTAGCCAGTGCTTCAAAGTTGCGATAGTCCAACATCCGATGTGCTGAACTAATCCGCCGGAATAAGGTTTTGCTATTTTTAAATCTCACCACCCCTTGATTGATGGCATCATCAACATACTGAGCGCTGTAGGCAATGATCGCGGCCTCTGGATGGGTGAAACCCGCTAACCTGGAGACTACATAAGTCACCCCATGATGGAAGTCAATTTGCATGGTTGGTGCTGGTTAGAAGGTTAGGAATTACTGTAATTGACGAGATTGGTACCATCGTCCACAATTTTACAATTTTTATTTTTATCTTTTGGTTTTAGGATCGATCGCGTTGTTTGAAGGCCGCCAAAGTTTCGTAATAGTTCAGACACCATAAACTCAAAGCCCCCGGCAAAAAGAAAATAATACTTGCTACATAGAATAGGGAGAGTCCGATCGCTACTCGTAGCGCCCATTTTTTTAACCTTTGTAATTCTTTGACTAGGGCTTCCATGAGTAGTCCAAAAATCACGACAGTACTAGTCACCCCCAGTACACTCAGTAGATCTGACCAATCGGCCGTAGTAATATTGCCCTGCCAGATGTTGAACAGTAGCCCCAGCGACATAATTATTGGTACCGATCGGAGGCTCCAAATTGCCACTGTTAAAGTAGGCGGAATTTTATCCATAATGTATTGGTGCGTGAGGAGCCACTAACTTTTTCACAGTCTACCAACCCTGATCAGGCCGTTTCTGATGGGTGTTAGACTGGAAAATAACGATTCTACCGCTTGACCCATCCAGATAATTCCAGGAAATAGCCATGTCAGCAAAATTACTTTTAGTCGATGATGAGCCAGGCGTGAGAGAGTCTGTCCAGGCTTACTTAGAAGACAGTGGTTATCAGGTGCAAGTTGCTAGTAATGCCAAAGATGCTTGGGATATGCTGCAACAGAATCAGCCGGACTTGGTGATCTCCGATCTGATGATGCCGCAGGTCGATGGCTACCAGTTTTTAAAGCAATTACGGGAAGACCCCAAGTTTGTGGCACTGCCAGTGGTGTTTCTGACGGCGCGAGGAATGAAGTCCGATCGAATCACTGGTTATCAAGCTGGCTGTGATGCCTATCTTTCTAAGCCTTTTGATCCCGAAGAACTAATTGCGATTGTCCAAAATGTACTTCAGCGGCGCGCTACTGCGACTAGTAACAACAATCCAGAAGTGGAAGGCATCGCTAAACAAATTGCGGCAGAGCTAAAAGGAATGTTTGGGAGCGGGAACAGCAGCGGCAGCGCGATTGTGACGACCCCACCCCCCATCAATATTGACTTCACTCCCCGCGAGCAAAGCGTTTTAGATTTAGTATCGGCGGGTCTGATGAATAAAGAAATTGCCAGACAGCTGGAAACCAGTGTCCGCAATGTGGAAAAGTATGTTAGTCGGCTGTTTGGAAAAACTGGTACGAACAGCCGCACTGAGCTAGTCCGTTATGCTCTGGAACATGGCCTGACTAAGTAACCAAAAATTTAGCCATTCGATCGACTGCCGCCTGAAGAACAGCTGGCGGATGTACCAAGGCAAACCGCACATAACCCTCCCCCGCAGCCCCAAACCCAATCCCCGGCGAAGCCACCACCCCCGTAGTAGCCACCAGCTTAGTACAAAAATCGAGCGAACGCCCCGACCACTGGGGCGGTAGTTTTGCCCAGATATACATAGTGGCAGCGGGGGTGGGGACAGCCCAACCAATGTTCGCTAAAGCTTGTACAAATACATCGCGTCGTTGCTGAAAAGTCTGGACGGTGGCCGTGACGGCAGCTTGATCACCACTCAGGGCGGCGATTGCCCCATTTAAAATGCCGCGATATTGATTAAAATCTACCACTGCTTTAATTTGGCGTAGCGCACTAATTAATTCGGCATTGCCGATCGCATACCCCACCCGAAAACCGCCCATATTGTAAGATTTCGACATGGTGAAGAATTCGATCGAACAAGTTTTAGCTGGGTCGGCTTGCAAAATTGAGGGCATTTGTTGCCGACCAAAAGCCATGTCTCCATAGGGAAAATCATGCACCAACACCAAATTGTGCTGCTGGCAAAAGGCTACAGCCGTTTTAAAAAATTCTAAGGTGGCAATCGCTGCCGTCGGGTTGTGCGGATAACTCAAGACCATCAAACGTGCCCGGTCTAAAACCGTCGCTGGAATCTCGCTAAACACCGGTAAAAAATTCTGTTCTGGCCGCAAAGGCATCGGATGAATTTGGCCACCAGCCAGATAAACTCCGCCCATGTGGGATGGATAACCAGGGTCCACCAGTAAAGCATAGTCCCCTGTTTCTAGAATTGCCAATGGCAGGTGGGCGGTGCCCTCCTGGGAGCCAATCAAGGGCAATACTTCAGTATCGGGATCGATCGATACTCCATATTTCTTGGTATACCAGTCAGCAGCGGCCACCCGAAAAGAACTGGTGTCATTAAATAGTAGGTAGCCATGGGTCTGCGGATCTTGCAAAGAATTGGCGATCGCCTGGATTACATGGGGAGCGGTCGGTAAGTCGGAAGAACCCAAAGACAAATCAATAATTTCTTGCCCAGCCGCTCGCGCCTGACCTTTTGCCCGATCCATATCAGCAAAGACGTTGGTTTTAATCGGTTGCAGGCGCTGGGCAAATTGCATGATGTGGGGGGGTGACTCAGAGAACTAAAGAGACTAGGCAAATTTAGCTAGCAGCTGGAAAGTACTGATCAATCATCGTAATCAGCTTCGCTTTAGTAATTGCGCCTTCCCAGGAATGGAGCAGATTACCACTCTGAAAGAGGCGAATCGCTGGTACCCCTTCAACCTTATAGGTCTTGACAGTGCTGGGATTATCATCCACCGGCATTTTGACCACCTTTAGTCGATCGGCATAATTCTGGGCAATCCATTCGATCGAAGGCGAGACTAACTTGCATGGCCCACACCAATCTGCCCACAGATAGACCACCACTGGCTGCTCACTAGCTAATACTTCGGTGGCAAATAAATCATCGCTGATAACACTAACGCCGCTCATAAAATCTTATCCAAATTTTTATTTAGTTTAGCTGCTGACACCCAAAATTCCCAATCTGCTATTGCGATCGGGAATCTTAAATTACTGTGGTGATTTGGCAACAATCTGAATTTACAGATTATCGATCTTTTTGCGCAGAGCTTCAATTTCTGCATCTACTGGTTCACTGGCCGGGTTACTGGGAACTGAGCCGGTAGCAGCTGCGGGCAGAGCACTCTGCTGTTGCGGATTGGCACTAGCCAGCATTTGCTGTTTCATCATTGCCAATTCGTCTTCGACACCACTGCCAGCTTCGAGGGCAATAAACTTGCTCTCTAAATCAGATCCGGCAATTTCCGCCGCCGCTTGCGACCGGGCTTCCGACATCAGCACCTTCTCTTCCATCCGTTCAAAGGCTGCCATGGAGCTATTATTGCCCACCCGACCAACAGCGCTCTGTAATTGCTCTTGGGCTTTAGCAGCCTGAGAGCGCGCTTTGAGCATGTCTTTTTTGGTTTTGGCCTCAGAAATTTTGCTCTCGATCTGAATCAAGCTACGTTTTAAAGTTTCGATTTGGCCAGACTGCCCATCTAATTGACCTTTCAGCGCTACTGCCGTTTCGCTGTAAGTCTTTTTCCGCACCAGTGCTTCCCGCGCCAGGTTTTCATCACCTTTTTGCAGAGCCAGCTGGGCTTTTTGCTGCCAGCTATTTTCGTCATTAATAGCTTTGTTGTATTGTTGCTCGCTACGCTTTTGGCTGGCAATGGCACTGGCTACAGCCTGACGCAATTGCAGCAGGTCTTCTTGCATATCCATGACGGCCTGTTCCAGAATCTTTTCTGGATCTTCCGCCTTGCTCACCATGTCGTTAACATTAGCGCGCATCACTCTGCCAATTCGATCGAGTAATCCCATGATGATCTGTCCTTAGTCTAGTACAACAGTGGAGTTAAATTAAGTGTATTGAACCCATACAGTGATACAGGTTCTTTAATGAGGTTTCCTCTCATAAAGTGCTGACACACTCGCCTAAAAGTTTTCTTGGACAGAGCGATCTAGTGCCGACCTGCCACCACTTCCACAATCAATTATATCTTGAGAATTTGTGAATACGTTAGTGAGCTTTATTTAGCTTCAAGATGGAAAATTAGCCGAAAAGCTTCTTTGGTTAAGGCTTGAGTTGATTTTGGTGTCGGAGGTTCGTAATTTCAAGTTATCAAATTTGTGTATCTCAGTATATTTACTCATGATCCCCAGTGTTTAATCAATTTGTTTAGATCGCCAAACAATAGTGATTTCTGAGCGCGTCTTTGTGGCGTTAATGAGATAGGTAAATATATCAACTAATGTATCCATGTGTAAATCAAATATGAAGACAATCTAAACATAAAAGTGGTCTGGGGATCGCTCGAAGCCTGACAGCACAATCTTTATACAGCAATGATCCCCATCTTTGGATGGTGGATGATAGGGGAGCGATAAAAAACGAATATCCCCGCTCCCGATTTACCCGACCTTAGATGAGGTGCACAATGCAAACATATGAATTCGCTGCAAATAAATCTGCCACTTCTGTTTGTAGAAACTGTTGCTTCTATCAACCTCAAGGCCACAATGGTGGTTCTTGCCAACAGTTAAATGTATCGGTGGGTGGCAGTTGGCCAACTTGCCAATTGGGTCTACCAGCCTTTGCTCACAGTTGGCAAATTTTGGAAGATTTACCAGTCCAAGAAGAAGTAAGAAAAGAAGTGACGGTAGCGACCACCGAAATGCCTTTACATTTTGAAGTTGCCGAGACCAGTAGAAAGGTTTAGATCTAGACTGATGTGGCTTAAGGTAACCAGGGATATTGTTGAAAGTCTGGCTCTCTCTTATCTAGAAATGCTTGTTTACCTTCGGCACCCTCT
Organism: Synechococcales cyanobacterium VAR_4_metabat_354; assembly: GCA_031414775.1. Lineage (GTDB taxonomy): Bacteria > Cyanobacteriota > Cyanobacteriia > Cyanobacteriales > Chamaesiphonaceae > JAAFHZ01. Next base: position 17,129 of record JANOQI010000057.1, on the reverse strand, counting down.
GCGGTCATGTAATACAGCATGGTTGCATTCCCAGCTAGTTCTTGAAGACCAGCTTGACCATCACAATCGGCATTGAATGCTGACTTGAGGCAACGAATCGCCAAAGGACTTTTCGCCAAAATTTCTTCAGCCCAGCTGATGCCAGTGCCTTCTAGTTCAGCGATTGGCACCACGCAATTCACTAAACCCATCTCCAAAGCGGCTGCCGCGTCGTATTGCCGACAGAGAAACCAAATCTCGCGGGCTTTTTTTTGGCCAACCACTCGGGCGAGATAGCTGGCACCAAAGCCACCATCAAAGCTGCCTACTTTGGGGCCAGTTTGGCCAAAAATGGCATTATCCGCCGCAATCGATAAGTCACAAACTAGGTGTAAAACGTGTCCACCGCCGATTGCATAGCCACCCACCAGAGCAATGACCACTTTGGGGATCGATCGGATCAACTTTTGCAGATCCAAGACATTTAAACGGGGAATACCTTGCTCGTCAGCATAGCCGCCAGTAGTGCGGACTGATTGATCGCCACCGGCACAAAAGGCGTATTTGCCATCGGTGTGAGGGCCAGCACCGGTTAACAAAATCACTCCAATTTGGAGATCTTCGCGGGCATCACAAAAAGCGGCGTACATTTCGTTGACTGTTTGGGGTCGAAAAGCATTGCGTTTGTGGGGGCGATTGATAGTGATTTTGGCAATGCCGTTCTGCTTGTGATAAAGAATATCGGTGTAATTGCCACAAGCTTGCCAGTTAGTCATGAGTAATGCACAGCTAGAAAATCAGAATGTAATTATCTTACAGCGCTGTTATCAATATCTAAAAAATGAGGATGGTTCCCCATCCTCAGACTGAGATTGAAATTCTATTTGAATTCTATGGAATTGTAATCATGGGAAATTAACTTTTGCCCCTACGGCTACCGCCACCTAGTGGTTCGATCGTAACATTCCCAACACCACTGCTTTTAATGCCGATCGCTGCTGCCGCGCCTTCCGATAAGTCAATAACCCGACCACCAGTAAAAGGTCCCCGATCATTAATCCGGACTACTACCGATCGACCGTTGCGATTATTAGTGACGCGCACTCTACTACCCATTGGCAGCGTGCGGTGAGCAGCAGTTAAACCACTCGGATTGTATCTTTCTCCGGTGGCAGTAACACTACCACCTTCATGTCCATACCAGGAGGCTTGACCTCTTTGACCAGCTATTGCTGCCGGTGCAAATGATGTCACCGTGATAGTCATAGCTACTAAACTAGCGGAAATATGTTGATTAATCACTTACTGTTATGTCCTTATGATTGAGAATAAAAAGCGCTGCTGAATGAGGATTTTCTCCGACATTCAGCAACGACCAAAAATAGAATCTAACGTCGCACGCGGCGACCATTGCCATAGCTCAAGATATCTAAGCGGACTCTACCCACCCCTGAACTCTTAATCCCAACTTCGGCGGCAGCGGCATCAGACAAATCAATAATCCGGCCACCAATAAAGGGTCCTCGATCATTGATCCGCACAACCACTGATTGGTTATTGCGCAAATTCGTAACCTGAACTTTGGTGCCGAAAGGTAATGTCCGGTGAGCCGCTGTCAAACCGCTGGGAATATAGCGTTCACCAGTTGCTGTTAATGGTCCACCCTCGGGACCATACCAAGAAGCGCCACCGGTTTGGGTCGAAAGGATTTTGGTTGGGAGTGCTCCCGTGTCTGGCTCTAGTTCTAAGCTAGTGGCTGCTACATTTTTTAAGGTTGGTAACGGTTGTACTTGCGCTACCAGTGAATTACCTGCCCGCTGCTGTTGCGAAACTTTAAAATTGCTGGGCAGGGGTTGGATGGCCTTAACAAGGGAAGATTTTGCTGGCAAATCTAGACTGGTAGCAGCGAATTTTTTTAATAATGGCAGTGGCTCTACTGATGGTGTTTTACTAGCTACTGTTTCTGGTAGATCTAAGCTAGTCGGAGCCGTGCTTTTGATGTTTGGCAAGGGCTGAACTCTAGGGATGGCCGCAATTTTCTTTTGCGATTGTCGAACGACTATTTTGTTGCGGGAGAAATGAGATGATGCGTCTCTGGTATTCAATTTTGTGATTGCTGTCACTACTGGCAAGTTTTGATTAGCTGCTAGTGCCATTTGTAGAGGCTGCATTGCAGCTGCTACCAAGATTGTTGTCAGACTAAGCCAAATTTTATACATAATAACCAAGTTAAAGAACACTATTCGCCTACACACCATCACGCTAAATCAGGCGTTTTGTAAGGATCGTGTGTAACATGGCCACTTCCAAGAAATATGGGAGATGGTCTATGATTCATGGTTAATAGAGACTGAGATTATTACTAATAGTTGCCAATTATTAATAATTTATATACTTTAGGCACTAAATATAAGTAATACTCACGTAATTGGATCGATCGCAAAGGCTAGGATTTGGTGGACACATCATCAATACCTAATTTCAAAGTATGGACTATCAAGCAGCTGGAGTAGATGTTGAGGCTGGTAGAGCATTTGTGCAGCAGATCAAGAGTCTGGTGAAAAGTACCCATCGTCCCGGAGTATTGGGTGGTTTCGGTGGTTTTAGTGGTTGGTTTGAGTTACCGGCGGGCTATCGACAGCCGGTGCTAGTTTCGGGTACTGATGGGGTGGGAACTAAGCTCAAAATTGCCCAAACCCTGAACCAGCATCAAACAATTGGCATTGACTTGGTGGCGATGTGTGTAAATGACATCGTAACCTGTGGCGCTGAACCGCTGTTCTTTCTGGATTATTTGGCAACGGGCAAATTAGAACCAGCCGAGTTGGTGCAGGTGGTCGCGGGGATTACTGATGGTTGTAAGCAAGCTGGTTGTGCATTGCTGGGCGGGGAAACAGCAGAAATGCCTGGTTTTTACCAGTCTGGTGAATATGACTTAGCTGGTTTCACCGTCGGGGTGGTCGAAAAAAGCGAAATTCTGGATGGGTCTCAGATTCAGGTTGGGGATGTGGCGATCGGACTAGCGAGTAGTGGCATTCACAGTAATGGCTATAGTCTGGTGCGCAAGGTGATTGAAACGGCGGGGGTGGAATGGATCGATCGACCGGCGGCTCTTGGTGGCCAAACGGTGGGCGAAGTGTATCTGACCCCGACTCACATTTATGTATCGACAATTTTGGCGGCCAAGAAAGCTAACTTGCCGATTCGGGGCATGGCACATATCACTGGTGGTGGTTTACCCGAAAACCTACCGCGCTGTTTGGGAGCAGGGCAGGCAGTGCAAGTTAACTTAGGGAGTTGGCCGGTGCCCGCTGCTTTTACTTGGCTAGCGGAGCAAGGCGGGGTGTCCGATCGAGATATGTATCACACCTTCAATATGGGAATTGGGTTTGTGGTAATCGTGCCCGCTGCCGAGGCTCAGACGATGATCGATTGGTTTCAGCAGCAAGATTTGGGAGCTTACCAAATCGGCGCAGTAGTAGCCGGTACTGGCCAACTACTGGGAATTCCGGCTTAGAGCTTAACTCCTTTCACCCACAATTTGCCGGGGGCACCTTTGCTGCCTTCGGTCACTACCCGATCGTTGCTGGCTAAATGTCGGACAATTTTGTAGACTTCTTCGATGCGATCGACCGCGTTCATCTTGGTGGCTAAATCCACCAAAGAAATCGGTGAGGGGTTTTGGTTCAGCACCTCTAAAACCTGGGCTTGCAGTTTAATCACATCGGCAGCAGCTTTTTTGCCTGCTTCCACGCCGGGTTGATGGTAGGCATTGACATTGATCAACGAAGCATAGAAGCCTACAGCTCTCTCGTAGAGAGCAATTAACGCGCCAATCGTCCGAGCATTGGCTGCTTGGATGGTAATACTAATGGAGTCCCGGCCTTTTTCGTAGAGGGCGGTGCGGGTACCTTGGAGGAAACCGGAGAGATAATCGCCCATGGTTACTCCGGCTTCTAGTTCTAGAGATGGTCCGGTGCGATCGAGTAACACCTCGATAAAGGTCATGAAAAAGTTGGGTACGCCTTCCCGTAGCTGTTGGACATAGGCATGTTGGTCAGTAGAGCCTTTGTTACCATAGACGGCAATTCCTTGGTAGACCTGATTGCCATCGAGATCTAACTCTTTGCCCAAAGATTCCATAACGAGCTGTTGCAAGTAGCGGCTAAACAACATGAGGTTGTCTTTGTAAGGCAAGACCACCATGTCTTTGGCACCTTTACCCTTGCCTTCTACGTACCAGCAAAAAGCCAGTAGTGCGGCTGGATTTTGCTTAAATATTGGTTGACGGGTGGCGATATCCATTTCTTTAGCCCCATCCAGCATTGCTTGGATATCAATTCCTTGCAGGGCGGCTGGTAATAAGCCCACCGCCGAAAGCTCCGAGGTGCGGCCACCCACCCAATCTTCCATTGGAAATCTGTCGATCCACTTTTGGGATTCCGCATATTTATCCAATTTGCTGCCGGAGCCGGTAATCGCGATTGCCTGGGCGGCGAAGTTGAGCTGAGCTGCTTGAAAAGCCGCCGCAACTTCTAACATGCCGTTTTGAGGTTCTGGGGTGCTGCCTGATTTAGAAATCACAATTACCAAGGAGCTGGCCAACCGATCACCGACTTGATGAATCAGTCGATCGACTCCAGCTGGATCGGAGTTGTCAATAAAATGAATAGCCAACGGCGGTACATCCGGTGCTAAGGCTTCGGCCACAAATTGTGGACCCAAAGACGATCCGCCAATCCCGATCGAGATAATGTCGGTGAATTTGGGAGCGGTGGGTGGCTTGATCGCGCCGCTGTGAATCTTTTGGACAAAATCCTGAATGTGCTCAACGTTGGTCACAATGTCTTTGGCAATATCTGGGCTAGGAGCTAGAGCCGGATTGCGCAGCCAGTAATGACCAACCATGCGATTCTCATCGGGGTTAGCGATCGATCCGGCTTCCAGCTTGGCCATATCCTGAAAAGCCTGGTCAAATTTGGGGGCAAGATTGCTAACATCAGCGTCTGTAAACTGAATCCGACTGATATCTAAATAAAACTCTAAGCCGGGATGGTAGTAGAGCCAGTCCTGATATTTTTGCCAAAGCGCTAAGTTGTTATCCATATGTCAATACCTAAGCCCCAATCTAAAATCTTTAATTTAAACATTCCCAGTAATACGCTACCAGGGAAAAACCTTGATGTATCAATTGATTCACATTTTTCTATTATAAATTCTCTGAAGCTGGCCGCGACTGGAGCAGCAGTCGATCGAGAGCTAGTAAAATTACCCACATCAGCAGCGAACCCAGTGCCAGCATTCCCCAGAAAATTTGCACCACTCTCACTGACTGGTCTAGTGCCCAACCACCCAAAGGCGGCCCAATAGCAAAGCCGACCGCCCAGCACAGCGAGTTGAGAGAAGTGTAAACGCCCATCAGCTGGACGGGGGCAATATCGGCTGTTAAAGCTGAAGCCGTCGGATTATAGGCGGCAATGGCGATCGCCCAAAAAATCATGGTGAATACCAGCCAGCCCAAACTGTGGGGTCTGTCGATCGTCGCTAAGGCGGTACAAATAAATCCAATCCCGCAAAAGCTAGCTGCCATGCCTAGGGCATGAGCATGGCGGTAAGGTCGCAGCCATTTAATTACGGGTAGCTGACCAGCGGCCAACATAATCAAATTCAGCGTAAACAAAGCCGTGACAATCGCCGTGGTGCCCCCCGCAAATTTAGTAATATACAGCGGCATCGTGGTTTCTAGCTGCGCCATATAGGTAGTAAAAATAATATTCACCAACAAATACAGCTGTAACCGCCGATCGCAGAGGGCTTGGGCATAACCGCCCCAAGCCGATGTCGTACTGGTGTGTTGCGGCTTGGTTTCCCGAATTCCCCAGAAAATTACCCCCGCAAAAACGATAAATGACAAGGCATCCAGGCCAAACAACCACCGATAATTAAAAGCCAACTGAATCATCAGGCCGCCCCCCACAATTCCTAAACCCATCCCCAGATTGTCGGCCAAGCGGGTAAAAGCGTAGGCGGTGCGGCGTTCCTCGGAACTAGTGGTCAGGTCAGCGACCAGTGATTCGTTGGCTGGCCAATACAAACCAACCCCCAGGCCAAAGCAAAGATTGCCAATTACTAAGGTGGAGAAATCATGAGCCAGTGCAAAAATACCCGCTCCGATCGCCGATAGCACCATCGCGCTTAACAAAATTGGCTTGCGCCCCAATCGATCGACCAAAGAACCACTCAGCAACCGACCAACTACTCCGGTAATCGACTGGGATCCGATCGCCATCCCCACTGCTGTCGCCGAGAGACCGAGCTGGTTAACAAAGAAAATTGGTGCATAGAACAGGGTTAGACCCGAACCAATCTGAGACAATAAGCGGCCAATGGCCAGCATCCAGACCTGGGCAGGGAGTTTGGGCATGTAAAAATGTAAAAATAAAATTGATAAGGAAAAATATGAGAAAACAATAACGGAGCTAACTGCTTCCCAATGTAGAATAATCACAGAATATGGGTGTGCTTACCTCCAGAGATATAAAGAAAAACCTTCTTTTGCTCCTTTAGTGAATTACCCGTTTATAATCTTTACAAGAATCCGTATTCTTTCTTAAGAATTGGTATGAGATTGCCACAAATCATCTATTAAAAGTGTAAATTTTGACCATGCCCCGGATACTAGTCGTCGATGACGATGCCGCGATTTCCGAAATAGTCTGTATTAACCTCGAAATGGCTGGATACGAAGTCAAACAAGCGCCTGACGGTATTCAAGGTCAAGCGATGGCTATCCAGATGATACCGGATCTCGTGATGCTGGACTTGATGTTGCCGAAGGTGGATGGCTACACCGTTTGTCAGCGGCTACGCCGGGACGAGCGCACTTCCGATATTCCTATTTTGATGCTCACCGCTTTGGGTCAAACTCAAAATAAAGTAGATGGTTTTAATGCTGGAGCAGATGACTATTTAACCAAACCATTTGAAATTGAAGAAATGCTGGCGCGGGTGCGGGCTTTGTTGCGCCGTACCGATCGCATCCCCCAAGCTGCCAAACACTCCGAGATTCTGAACTATGGCCCTTTAATTCTAGTACCCGAGCGCTTTGAAGTGGTATGGTTCGACAAAACTATTAAGCTTACTCACCTAGAATTTGAGCTGCTCCATTGTCTGTTGCAACGTCACGGCCAGACTGTATCGCCCAGCGATATTCTTAAAGAAGTCTGGGGCTACGACCCCAACGATGATATTGAAACCATCCGGGTGCATGTCCGTCACTTACGCACCAAAATGGAGCCAGAACCCCGCCGACCGCAGTATATTAAAACCGTTTATGGGGCGGGTTATTGCTTGGAACTACCTCTAAACGAAAAAAAACAGGGGATTGGGTAGTGGCTTTCGACTGCTCTCCACCTACTTGCTAGAATGTGATCAATCAGGTTTCAGCGGAGAGATTAAGATATCGACATCATCTACGGCAAATTACAAGGTCTCAAGTCTAATCAAATCAAGCAGTTGCGCCGCTTGTATCACGAACGCCTGCCTGTCGATCGATTGACTACCCCAGAATTTAGTCAAAAACTAGCGGCCATTAGTAGTGAAATTAAGTCACCAATTTGTGCCTATGTGAACCGGCGTGGCCAAATCATGCGGGTGGGAGTGGGCACACCTCATCAAACTCAAATTCCGCCCTTAGAGTTACCGCGCTATGGTGCCGAGCGTCTCAGCGGCATTAGGTGTGTAACCACGCAATTAAAGGTAGAGCCACCCAGTGAAGCGGCTTTAATGGCCATGGCGCTGCAAAGACTTGATGCCCTGGTCAGCTTAGATGTAATAGCGACCGGCTTTCAAAAACGAGGTGGTGGTGTAACTGGCTATGTTCAACAGGTCTATCTATCGCACTTGGTGCCGCACCCCGAGGTGAATTGGACAGTTTCGCCGCCGCTGACCCTAGAAGTAGTCAGCGATCAAGATTTGATTGAGCTGGTTTCTAATATTGAGCAGGAATATTCCCAAGAATTTGCGGGCAATCAGGCCGGGGTGCAAGCCGATCGAGTGCTGATTGTTGGTCTCAAAACTACGGCAGTTGGTGATTTACGCTTTCAAGATGGTTTGGATGAATTGACTCGCCTAGTGGAAACCGCTGGGGGCGAAGTCTTACAGATCATCAAACAAAAACGCACCAAGCCCCATCCCCAGACGGTGGTAGGTGAGGGCAAGGTGCAAGAAATTGCCTTGGCGGCTCAAAAAGTGGGAGCCAATCTGATTGCTTTTGATTGCAATCTTTCCCCTAGTCAGTGTCGGAACCTGGAAACGATGATTGGAATTCGGGTGGTCGATCGAACGGAAGTGATTTTAGATATCTTTGCCCAACGGGCGCAATCCGGTGCCGGGAAACTGCAAGTAGAACTAGCCCAGTTAGAATATCAGCTACCGCGCTTGACGGGGAAGGGTCAGGCTCTGTCCCGTCAGGGTGGTGGGATTGGAACCAGAGGGCCGGGGGAAACTAAGCTGGAAACCGAGCGGCGGGCGATCCAGAAACGGATTTCGCGCTTGCAGCAGGAAGTTAATCAGCTTCAAGCCCACCGGTCGCGGCTGCGTCTCCAGCGCCAGCAAAAAGAGGTACCCTCGGTAGCGATCGTTGGTTATACCAATGCTGGTAAATCGACGCTGCTCAATGCCCTGACTAATGCCGAAGTCTATGCGGCAGATAAATTGTTCGCGACGCTAGATCCTACTACTCGCCGGATGCGGGTTCCGATCGATAACGAAGGCAACACCAGCCAAATTTTGCTAACCGATACGGTGGGTTTTATCCACGAACTGCCACCGCCGTTAGTAGATTCTTTCCGCGCTACTCTCGAAGAAGTGACTGAAGCGGATGCGCTGATTCATTTGGTAGATCTGTCCCATCCGGCTTGGCACAGCCATATTCGGGCGGTGATGTCGATTTTAGAAGGAATGCCGATCGCGGCAGGCCCAGCCATAGTGGTGTTTAATAAAATCGATCAAGTGGATAGTGAGCGACTGGCGCAGGCGGAGGAGGAGTTTCCGCGAGCGATCTTTATCGCCGCAGCGGAGCGAATTGGTCTAGAGACCTTGCGCTATCGGATTTCGCAGCTGATTTCCTATGCTGGATCTTTATCTTAAGGAACGAAAATTAGCTAAAATCTCAGGCTTGCCCTCAGCGCTTTTCATCAAAGACGAAGCGGTACTTTAGAGTAGCTTCTTCTTCCCCAAATTGGACTACCTAGAATATGTGACTAGCACAGCACCTGCTCTCACCGTTAGTGTTTGTGAATATAACGATGAACAGCAGAATTTTACCAAGCCATCAGCGGGGAGAGCAAACCAATGAATATTTATGCTCATACTAACGGCAGAAGCATGACTCTACCGGAGGTTGAGACTCCGCTGCCTACTCAATTCGAGTATTACAGGTCAGGCTCTTCCATCGCTCACGGTTTTCAGCCAGAACGGATCGATCAACAGACATTAGAGCGTCAGCAAATATTATTGGGCATTAATCAAATGGCGAGGCGCGTTGTACCACTCGCTCTAGATTTAGCTCCGCTGTTGGCGAGGATTTTGATCGATATGGTACCCGCTGCTCGATCGAGTTTTAATTCACTGACCTATCAACTACTATTGCCCTTACTCCGTTGTGGGGAAAAGAATAGCCACCAACAAGAAGCAGCATTTTTTAGCCACCGTAGTACAACAGTAGTGGTGAGTAATACCAGCCGTGCTCAGGAAGCCGCCTTAGCGGAAGTATTAGCTGCCGAAGCCAGTCACACTGGCAGTGAAAGTGAAGCAGCAGCCTTAATTGGCGCGGTGTTACCCCTAACGTTGCGAGTGATGGGTAGCTCCCAACTGCTGCGTCCTTTCTTGCCTTTTATGCTCCAGGCAACTGGCCGTCTCATTCGCTGCTTGCATCGTTATAGTCCGGCGAGCCGGCGCTTGTTGCGGCTCTTGCCTACTATCTTGCGCTGGACGGTGGCTAGTCTGCAAGCAGCACGGCGGTGGGGCTATCGGCTAACTACTGCTTTGGTTTGTAGTGTGTTGGCAGCGCAGACTAGACGGTTGTTGGGCACTGCGGCAGCTGTCAAGTTGTTTATGACTCGCAATGCTCTGATCCGGTTTTCGACCGTAGCAACGGCCAACTCCTCGATCGGATGATCAAGTTCAGATCAAGACCAATTGTTTTATCTAACCAATCAGGAGAATTCCAACATGGCACTTTTTGAAACTCCCGTAGCCCACGCGGCTAACTATAATCAAAATCCTTATTCCACCCCAGAGTTTGAGGATGAATGGACAACACCAGAAGCTAATAACCCCTACAGCAATCCAGAAATGGAAAGCGAGTGGGAAATGCAAGAAGCAACTCATTACAGCAATTCGTATTCCACCCCAGCGATGGAATATGAGTGGGAAATGCCAGGAGCTAATCCCTATGGCAGTCCAGAAAATGAATGGGAAATGCCGGGAGCTAATCCCTACGGCAATCCAGAGTATGAATGGGAAATGTCAGGAGCAAATCCTTATGGCAGTGGCAGTCCAGAGTACGAGTGGGAAATGGCAGGCGCAAACCCCTATGGCAGTCCAGAGTATGAATATGAAGCCGAATTCTGGAAGAAAATTGGGAGGGGCTTTAAAAAATTATTAAAAGCGGCTGCCCCACTGGCCAAAAAGTTTGCTCCGATTATAGCGGGGAAGCTAGCTGGGATGATTCCGGGAGCTGGATTAATAGCAGGTCCATTAGCTGCTAAGCTAACCAGCCAGCTAGTCAGCGAAGGCGAAATGGAAGCTACCCAAATGGAAGCAGCATTATTTGGCATGAATGAAGCTGTCGCCGAAGTCGCTAATACCGAAGTAGCCTATGAAGCTGCGCTTGCGGAGTTTTTGGCTACCCAAGCCGCTGAAGCTACCAATGAAGCGGAGGCCCAAGCCGCCATCGGTGCTGCTCTGCCCATTACTATCAAGGCGATGGGTGGTAGTAAAGCCCTCCGATCGATCACCCCTACTTTGTCGCAAGCAAATGCGGCCGTAGCCGGAACTTTAGTGAAACAAGGTCTAGTTGGCAAACAACTCCTCAGAATAATGCCAACTATTCATCGCCGGGCGATCGCCACGCTCAAAGCCGCCGCTCGTTCTGGTCAACCCATTACCGGAGCGATGGCCATCAAGGCCATGGCAGCCGCTAGCCACCAGGTTTTAGGTAATCCCCAAAAAGTCCAACAGGCGATGGTACGCAATGGCGCTCTGCGCCAACGCACAGCTCCGCCCAGCCCCCGGCGGGCACCGGCTGGGATGATGTAGGTAGTTATGAAAGCGGCATCGTTATCTTCCACATTATTGTCTGTAGTTACTCCAGCCGGAGCCACCAGCAATTGGCCAGCGACAAAAACAGCCAGTGAGCGACAGTTGTTAGATAACTGGTTAAATATCCAGGCTATTAACTTAACTCGTCATGCCCGTTCACTACGACCATTTACGAAGGATGAGTTTGGCACCAGCCCGGCTGCCCCTAGTGAAGCGCACATTGAAGCTGTCAACCGCTTGATCGATCGATTTCGTAGCCAAGTGGTCGATCAAGTACGGTGGGTGGAGGCCGCTGCCAGTGCTGCCCGTCGGGAGCCAACTGCCGCCAGACGGCGGGTGTTACTAGAACGCAAAGAAATGATTGGGAACCAAGTTCTTTACGTCGAAGGAATCTGGGACTTCTATTTCGATCTGTTTGTCCAACGGCTATCTAGTTTTGGGGAACGGTTGCGATCGATCGGATTGCGGCTAACTGCTACGAAGACATTTATGTCGGCCTCGGCACCGCCCAACCTACCCCCAGCTTGCTCCCGATGAGCTATGCCAACAGTGGGTTCAGCCCCGTCACTTTCCGGCGCGGCGTACCGATGATGCGACTGCGGCGCAATCCCAACCCTTTTCCGCTGATCGTGATTCCCCAACATCGCCTCGATAATGTCTGGGCATTGTCCAGCGTGTTGCATGAGGTGTCCCATAATCTGCAAGCCGATTTAGGACTATGGGAAGAAATTCCGAAACGGGTTTACCAGCGCTTAGTTAGCGAGGGGTGGCTACCCGCCGCCATCGCCCAAGTCTGGGCTAACTGGCACAAAGAGACCATGGCCGATATGTTTGCGCTTATTTGGGGGGGGGGCGGCAGCGATCGAATCTTTGATGGATGTGGTCGGTCGTGCTCCGGCTAGTACGGTGCAATTCGATCCCGACTCGGTGCATCCTACTCCCTATTTGCGGGTGCTGATTAACCTGATTTTGCTCAAACGGCTCGGCTGTGGCTCCATGGCTGCCGATCTGCATCGGGTGTGGCAACGTCTGTATCCGCGCATCACTCCCGCTGATATTCCGCCGTGGTTTATGAAAACCTTTTATCCTGCTGCTGAAATGGTAGTGGATACGATGGTTTTTCAGCCTTACCGGCAACTTGCGAATAAATCCTTGGCGCAAATTATTCAATTCGGCCCGGCTCAAATGGCGATGATCGAATTAGCTGGGCAACGACTAGCCGCTGGCCAAGATCCGGGGACGATTCCGCTCCGCTTTATGATTAGCGCCGCTCGCTTTGCTGTCGATCGACAGCTAGCTACTCCCCAGACTATTACTGATAACTTTTATCGCACCTTGGGGCGACGTTAGTTTTTAGTTCCCTTCCCATTTTCTCAACTCCTGCGAGGTAATAAATCATGGCTTTTCCAGTCCCGATTCTTATTAATAATGTAGAAAAAACACTAAGCCCTGAACAATTGCAATTTTTGCGACAATCCCTGATTGCTAATCTCTTCATCCAGCCTGCCAGGGTAGGACCGGGTATTCCCGAACAGCTGGCTCAAATTGTGCAGGTTCTGAGTCGATCGGCCACTAACGAACCAACAGCTTATGAAGATGGCTTAGTTAGAACCAGTGCGACTGGCACCGCAAATTTATTGACGCGCCAAGTGGAGCGGGCTATCTCTCAAGTACTGGGACGTTCTCCTGGCAAAGGTTCTACTGGCTTCATGAAAGCTCTAAATAGTGCTTTCCCCACGACCAGGAATGGCCAGGTAATGTCTACCCCAGCCCGGAGTGTTGTTTCTCTCTACAGCCCTTATGGTGATGGGAATCAAGTGCTTTCGGATAGTAGTGGTGCTAGTCTGGCGGGTCAACTGCCGATCGAACAAGCCAATTTGTATCGGCAAGCGAGTATTGTAGCTACTGATGCTTTGCAGGTGCTGGGATCGATCGAACCATTTGATCCGACAGCAGATATTGATGCGGTGGAAGCCCTCAAAGCCCTAATTCGCACCCAGATTGATTCACTAGTAGCCGAATTTGGCCGATTGGACGAACCACGTAACGATTTGGTCAATTTGTACTTATGTACCATAAAAGATAATCTTGATGAGCTAGGAATTCGTGGTCGGCTCAGCAATATCTCTACTACTATCTCTGGTAAATTGATCCAGAATAATTTTGGCAATATTTTCCCAGTTACTCTTGATGATGAGGCACAAGTGGCCGCATTAGAACTGCTGAAAAACTATCGCAATACTTTAAAAAACATCTCAAATCGCTTCTTGCGCGAAAGTAAGTCAGAAAAAACCTCTGGTCATTACAGCGAGAGGTTGGCGAAGGTTAGCATCCTATTACCCGTAGTGGCCGATGGCAACATCAGCTTTATGGCCGCTCTGGATTCGATTGGCTACTGAAAGCGAACGTCGATCGGATGCCGCCTTATTTACCACTTTGGCGGCTGGCCTGTCCACTTCCTTTGATTTATCTATTGATAAGTAGGTCATACAAGACAAAAAGAGTATGCATATTTCAATACTAATTAAGATAGATAATACTTCATGAGACTAATGAAAACTGTTCAACACGCATCTTGTTTTTCTGATTTCTTGACTCAATAGCAGCTATTACTCCTTCCCTTAACTCGCTTTCGTCTGCAAACATGCGACCGCATATTTCATGTGCTTTAATTTGGTGCCATTCTCCCTCAATTGCATTTAGCTCAGAACAGTAGGGTGGCAAGAAGAATAGCCACAGCCCCATCTTATTCCACCGACTCCATTGTGCTTGGCTCAATTTTGATCTGTGTACAGAACTATTATCCTGAATGATTACTGTGATGCGACCAGTTTTTTTGAATTGTTGGGCAGCTCTGTGTGCTGCCATATCCATAAATTTAATGTAGACTTGGCTATTGAAACTTCCTTCTATCAATCCATACTCAAAGCCCTTACCCTGTCCTAGTAATCCAATAACACTCAACCTTTTCGCCCTTTTTTTGGGTTGCTCTAATCTCTTTTGCTCACCTGTTCGACTATAGCTATAGCTGACTCCACTCCAAGCACAAAATCCCGACTCATCTAAATATTTTAAATCCACAAAACCATCTAACATCATTAGTTCTAGCTTCTTGAGATGCGCCATTTTTAGCGCTCTTTTGATGAGGTCTTGCTTCCGCTTCTGGCTATGCCTAGTTCTTTTCCATCGCCAGCCCTTTTTTTTAGCACCTTGCGAATTTGTTGATCACTCAGGCGGACATGACGCTCCTTTTCCAACTTTTGGGCTAATTGAGGAGAATTATATGTTCTTTGCTCTTCTTCTAAATATTGTTCTAGATATGCCATGTCTTCTTCTGTCCAGCGAGGCTTTGACCCACATCTTTCTGCATCCCATAATCCTCCTAATCCGAACACTCGCCAGCGTCTGATGGCTTCGTGTACTGTATGCTCTCGGCATCCCATGAATTGTGCTATTGCTGGCGCATTACAGCCATTAGCATTTGCTAGTAACATTTGCGCACGATCTTTTGTCCGTTGCGGTAATTTAGAGGCAACTCGTAATTCTTGCAGGGTTCTTTCTTGCTCTGAAGTGAGACTGATTCTGAGTGGAGCTGGCATAACACTTAATTAGTTTTTCTATCTTCATCATACTTTTATTGTGGGCATTCTACTTAATGATGATGTTGCTAAAAAAGTCGATGATCCAGAAAAAAAAGGTTCTAAGTTGGATTTAGATCTAGTTTCATTGCCCAATATCACGCTCAATGATTTCAATGATTGGATCGATCGCTTTACCACTCTAGAAGCACCGACGGTGCTAGCAGACTCTGGACGCTTTGGACTAGATTTTGTGACCGACCAAGCCGATACCCTCTTTTGGGTGATTGCCATTGTCTTGGACTTTATTCAATCCGATAAAAATGGTGTGAAAGAAACTCTGTTGGAGAGAATTCTAGCATTCGATCGGGTAAAGCAAACTCTGCTAGAGCTGGCTTTCCAATTAGATACCTTGGCTGATTTTGGTGTGAAAAAAGGCACTAACGACCGACCGTAGTCTTAACCTCGCAGTGGAGCCATCACGACACAAGTCGTCCAGCCTTAGTAAAAGCATCTCGTAGTCACTACAGATATTAGTAGGATAAAACTCATGAACTTGAAAACAAAAGATTATGACCAGCAAAACGATCGAATTGCGGCACTATTACAAAACACTATTGAGAATCTTGGTCCCGAGCTGGTAGCCAACCCCGAACTAGCCGCCATCCTAAATCGGATCGTGGATGACCAAGTGAACCAATTCGACGCTGCTCACAACGGCAAGGGACAACCCGCCGATGGCGGCCTGGCCGATTTAGTAGGTCTGGGCAAAGATTCACCCAAGGATTTGGGCGATACCCATATTTCTAAAGGGGTGATCGACTACGACGACACTGTTACTAGCGATCGAATTCTGGCCAGTGCCGATTTGTATTACCTCTACATGCACGAACGCTTAGGAGTTTTCCGCGTGATGCATAAGTTACAGGAGCTATTTAGAGCAGGCACCTTACGGATTTCTAGTGGGGAGGGAGCTTATGGGCTATATTGCAATATTTTGCGCTACCACTTACTCGATCGACTACGTGCTTACAGCCGAGTTTTTGGCTACACCAAAGTCGATCCCGGTGCCAGCGCTCGGGCTAATCCCCAGTTCTACGGTCTGTTTTCACACTTTATTGGGGAAACTGCCAAGTACTGGCGCGATAAGCGGATCAGTGAAGTAATCCGCGAACGCGCCACCGATCCAACTTTTGGGTCAGTGGCGATCGTCCGCCGATCGGGTTTGGATCTGCGCAATAATCTGAAGAACTCTTCCTATGGCTATATCAACGTCCTGCGGGTGGAAACCAGTCAAGCTCTGGCCGAAGCTTTTAAAGTACTCAACGCGCCGGATGTACGTGCCCAATTTGGTGCCGACAATCAGTGGGAACTGATCGAATTAGTGTTGTGGCAATACTGCCATGAATCGGTAAATGCCAGCACCATGAACCGGATGGCCGTCAATGGTCGTGACATTATTCGCTGGCTGGCTGAACCGTTTGTACTGCAAAAAAATCGTACCGACTTTGAGGCGCTACTCTATCGCATTGCTGAACCAGCGGAAGAGTGGATTTCCAGCGAAGAAGCGCTGCGAATCAGTCGGCCAACACCACCACCGCGCAATGTTTATATGCCGGGAGCGCCGCCTAGTGGCCAACGCCGCGATCCCATTTTCGCCAGGTCGAATGGGTTAATGCCAGCTCCCAGAGTAGTGGGATAACCTTTGATTTCCAATATTTGAATAATAGAGAACTTAAGCAATGAACAGACCAAGCCCCTGGCTGTTTGAAACCCCAGCAGCCAATCATTCTGAATATGAATGGGAGGTGCGCCCGCCCCGTCGCGCCACGAGTCGCCCGGCATCACGACCAGCCAGTCGTCCGAGCCGTGTTCCTAGTCGATCGCCTAATCGTTCATCGCGACCAGTTAGTCGATCGCCACGCCGCCCGTTGAGTAGACCTGGACCGACATTTCCGCGCCAGCGTACCGCAGTTTTTACAAGTCAACTTGTTCAGCCTAGTGCAACTAGTCCCGTAGTTTTTACAAGTCTAGCTGCTGCCAGCACCGCAGGGAATAAGATCTTAATTGCAACGATCGATCATTTTGAATTTGGTAGCTACTTACTCAATAGTCCGGACAGATTTATGGTGTCAAAGAACCGTACTGGAGAAGGCTGGCGTAGTTAGGATGGGATTTAATCCAAGTCAGGTCAAGGTCTAACATGGAAATAAATCGCTCAAGTAAATGATGATTGAGTGCTTGTCG
>JANOQI010000056.1:0-68538 GCA_031414775.1 Synechococcales cyanobacterium VAR_4_metabat_354 | reverse complement strand
GACAAGCACTCAATCGTCATTTACTTGAGCGATTTATTTCCATGTTAGACCTTGACCTGACTTTGATTAAATCCCATCCCAACTACGCCAGTCTTCTTCAGTACGGTTCTTTGACACCATAAATCTGTCCGGACTATTGGTACAACG
This sequence comes from Synechococcales cyanobacterium VAR_4_metabat_354, assembly GCA_031414775.1. Lineage (GTDB taxonomy): Bacteria > Cyanobacteriota > Cyanobacteriia > Cyanobacteriales > Chamaesiphonaceae > JAAFHZ01. The sequence goes on along the minus strand of JANOQI010000056.1, from coordinate 68,391 downwards.
TATCCCCTAGAAATACAAGCGTTAATCCTAGTGAAAGTGAACGGGAAGAGACGACTTGGTATGGAATTTATGTACTGGGATATTCTCAGACTGGGGTAAATTTTCCTCCACCATATCAATTATTCCCTAATGATAAATTCGCAGGGTTGTTAGAAAAAGTTGTCACTGTGAGGGAAGCTTTTCCTGTGTTTTCCGTTCCCGTCGGAGACTACCTTACCCCCGCAGGACAAGATATTGTGGTAGCGGGTGGGGAGAGATACCATATCAGCTATCGATTCAAAATCATCAGCCGCCATGTATCTAAGGTGCGGGTGCTGCATTCACCACTTTTGACTAACGCAGCCCCTGCCCCTAGGAGACCTAATTACAAGGATTTTATTAGGGGCTATGCACTCGACTCTCGAACTAAGCCGCCGTCACCAAAAGTTAAACCCGTTAAAACTGAAAAATTAAGAATAGGGTATTACCGCCAAAATACCCTAGAACCCATACCGGGACTGACTAGCATTGATTGGCTAGAGTACGATTTACAGCTAGTAGCGAATCAAAATGTAATTATTCCCTTGAATGATTGCGTCTTTGGCACACTGAGAATTATAAAAGGCAATGACACTAATTTACTGAGCTTGCTCAATAATCTGGCATTGTCATCAAATTTTTATCGATATTCAGATTACTTAGAATCGAGTCTACCAGAGCTTTATGGTCATTGGCTAACGCTGTGGCAACAAGCAACACCGCCGCAAGTACTGCCACCATTACCGCCTGAATATTCGTCACCGGCAATTATCGTACAGGATGAGCTTACTACTACAGCCGAGGCCAACAGAGCCATTAGGTCGTTAGCTGCTAATAATAATTGCTGGAATAATGACCCGACGATTTATTCAGATATTGGTTTTGAATCGGCTCATCCGATGTTTGAGCTGAACGATAGCCGCGCCTATCAGTGGCATATTGCACCACAACCAGATGACAGCATAGGTATATTAACCATGGATTCACCCAGGACAATCGAGATACATGCGGCTCTAGAAGCCGGTAAGTATGCAGTTAATGAACTCGATCCAAATGTGCCACGGGTGGCCACTCTAGGGCACTTAATCGATCGTACCGCTGGCCTATTGGGCTATCGACCCAAGGCCGACGGCATGATCGATCAAGCCGCTGAAAAGACCACTTACCAACGGGCAGTACTAAAACCAGGAGCCACCCCGCCAGCTGGGGATTATTTGGCCGGACGGTTTGGCAAACGAGGGCTACTGATGCGTCGCTTACCCAACAAGAAAACAACCGCAGGCTGGGAAGCTGGCGGCTATGTGGCGATCCATGATATTCCCCAACTACTAACCGAAGTCCTGGATCAGCTGAATGAGGCCATGAATCTACAAGATTCCACTTCTATTCAGATCAAGGATGGGGACAAAACTTACACCTACGCCAGCCAGCTAGCGCTACTAGTGGAAATGGCCACCGCACTGATTCCCCAGAAGCGCCAAATTAAAGAAATCTGGACATCTTCGCTAGTCAGTCAGCAGTCGATCAATGAGGTGATCGCTGGAATTGGTTTACCCACAGTAGCCAAATCGGTAACGATCGGCGGGGCGAAATTGCCCTATTGGGGGATTCAACCCGATAAATCCTTACAGCGAGAAATTGCCACCGTTGCTTATAACGTTGGGCTGGGCAATGGTCAAATTCTATGAGCCTTTTCGATATCCTCGCTAAATTTAATCGATCGGATTTCCCGGATTTGGCCAAAGCTGAAAAAGCGGTATCGCTGGACAAGGTGATCACCCCCGGCAAGCCCCCGGCGGCGCTGGCCGCAAAGGAACAGAAGAAACAGCAAAAGCAGTTAGTTACCGACTTGGCCAGCTTTCAAATGTCTTTGGCCACCGCCACCAGCCGGGGCAATGAAAATAGCTGTACTGATAAGCATCAACATGAAAAAGTTGATGAACAGCTCGGCCAGTGGAAAGCAAAACAGATTCCCACAGCCAAAAAACACCCAACCAAGCCTTACCGGGCATCACTGAAAAAAAAGCTACCGAAACCAGCGGCTACCGCCCCCGGTGGTCGGGCGGCGGTGAGCTTGAATAGTAGCAAGGTAAATTACGGGGCGGTGAGTGGTCGCCCCCAAGCTTGGATAGTTCCGACCATCAAACCAAAGTTGGACACAGCCAAACAGGAGCGGGTCGCTAGTCAGTTTGTGAAAGCCCAGGCCGGACAACGAGGAACGGCGGTCGGTGATGCGGCGGTAGTCTTTGGCACTAACGGCACGCCTTACCCCGGTGATAGTTACCTCGATCGCTCTAATCTGCAAAATCAATCAGCGAACCTAGCCAGCAGCACCCCGCCGGTTACTCAAGCACCCACTACCATCAAGACCAAAGTCGTAAGTAATGGGGTGATGAAGCGGGGCGCTAATGGCCAAATAGCACCGCAATCGAACACCGTGGGCAACATTGCGGCACTGTTGGGAATTGCGGCGGTAGTGTCAGCGATCATGTTTGCTCTCCAATATGTGATTCAGATTGTGGCATTTATTTTCAACATCCAAAATCTGTTAGTAACTTGCAACAATATTGCGGGTAGTTTTGCGGCGTTGTTCAACACAATTGGGTCATTACTAGGATTAGGTGAAGATGTCGCTAAGCCGCTCACTGATACGATGGACGGGCTGCTAAATAGTGCTTTTGGGAAGGAGAAAGTAGATTATGTCAAATATCAGTGGGCTAAAGTTTCTTCTGCTGTCAGTGCAGCTGGAAATGTTATTAACAGCGTCCGGAGTGCATCTAATGTACTTGGAAACGCTGTTGAAATTGGCACCAACAATACCGGCAAAATCGGAAATGGATTAAGGGCGGCGGGGTTCTTTGATCAGACTATGGCGGCGTTCGATGAAAATGTGTCCGCCACTCAACAGAAAAGTAAATTGGTAGAAGTGGGAGCCGCTTTACAGGTGGCGGATGGAGCATCATCAGCACTAGCCCAAGCGGCGGCTGATATCAAGTCTGGGAACCAGGAATTAGAGCAAATTGATAAGGACTTTGAAGAGAAGAAGAAGGAAACCGAGAAGAACACCAGCAGCGCTGATAAAAAGTATGGGGCAGAGACTACGCCAGACGTACCCAACTTTAAGCCGGGGGATATATGAACCTAGCCACCGAAGTGAGGTTACTAAAAACCATCCTGTTTAAAATCCACAATCCCCAAGTAGCCCAAGCCTATCAAGATCAACCGGTACTTAGATCGGCGCTGTTGGTGCGGACTGCTGACCCCTTCACTACTCTGATGCTGAAAATGGCGATCTTTTATCTGGTCTGTGGCCGGATTAACACCGCTGCCACTGTGCCAATGTATTGGAGCGTGAAGGTGCAGCGGGGGTTACGTCAGCAACTAGCGATCGCTTTCCGACCAGAGAAGCGGCGCAAGTTTGGATTCGGGAAATACGATCACAACGTGCAACTACATATTCCCCACTACAACGGTGACACCCGCCCCAAAATCCCTGGTTACACTGTCGGACAGTTCAGCGGCAAAGCCACGCTAACAGACCACAGTAGTATTTTGGTGCACGCTGAATCGGATGAAGAAGCGATCCGGATGGTCAGGGCGCTGCTCTATTACGTCCAGCCGGAATTCATCCCCAAAAACTTGGTTATTTCGACTACCAAGCGCCAGGGCAAAGCGATCGGTTTAACCGGTCAAAAAGTCCGGGCTTTCCGGGCGGACTACTACCCGCCAGCCACTCAGACCCCGGCCTGGAGTGTGCAGTTATGAAATATCAAGACATCGAGGAGGTGGCCAAATGACCCAAATTAACCGGACAGAATACGCACAATTGCAAAGTTTAGATCAGGCGCTGATCTGGGCAGTGGTAACGCTAGCAGAAGCCAACCGCAGCCCGAACAATTCGGACATGCTGAACTATGTAACCATCAGGCCGGAGGCGATCGATTATGTGAACTGGAACGTGCGGCTAGATGGTGATGGTCAGCCGTTGTTTACGTTTTCGATGCTGTTTCCCCTGGTCGATCATAATCCGTTGGAAAGTAAGCCAGGATTGCCGCTCAAGATTCCAACCTATACCGACTTTCAGCCAGAGACCGAACCGCTGACCCTGTTCCCGGCGGGGGTAGGCTTTCCCCGGCCTGATATTCCCCCAGAGATCACCACCTTGGAGCGGCTGGCCTGTTGGTTGGGGCTGGTGGCCAGTCAGTTAGGGCGATTCATTGAATATTGCAATGCGGTACAGGTCAATGCAATCAACGCTCAAATCCAGGCCACGCCACCGCCTTATACCTTGGATATTCACGGGTTGGTGTTCGATCGATCGACTTTCCAGCAGTTGGCCAGCGGCTCACCGATTTCAATTTCTGAACCCGGCAGCGTAGAGGGGCTATTCGCCGCTCAAGAAAATGACACGTCCAACCCTCAAAGCCCTAACAACGATTATCTAGCCGAAAAGCTGAATGATGCTAGGGACGAAGCGGCCAGCGCTGAACCACCACAGACCAACCCCGGACCAGGGTACGAAAGGATCGATACTTTGCCGATCTGCTCGGAGCAAGATCCCAAAGTTAGAGCCTACAGCCAACCACTCAAGGAGTTATTGAAATAAATGGCTACTTTTACGTCAATTGGTGCCACGGACAAGATCACCCAGTTTGATCACAATTACGGGACGGTGGCGCTAACGGTCAATCAGGCCGACCAGGGCGCGATCCAAATTGATGGAGTTCTGCGGATTAATCCAGAGCTGTATTTAGCTGGGGCGGGGCTGTTGGAGTGTTTGACGCTCCAAAACAGATACAACGCTTATCAAGATTTGCTGGGATACCCGCCCTGTAATTTTGTCGATCCGGCGGCGATCTTGTGGGTGGATGGTGCCGCCGTTCCATAGGGGGAGCCAAAAAAACGCTAATATTTCAAAACGTACCTACTAGTTTTCTAGAGACATCCCATTCATGATTTCTTCGTATGAACTGATTCAAGGTTTAACCCATAAAGTTGAGGCAATCGCGATCGCTGAATATTCACCAGAGGGAGAGAAAGAGCTGATCGATATTGCTTTTAATCTGTCGCGGTTAGAGTCTCGGATTTTTGCGGTTATGGGTATTGGATGGGTAGCTAAACGGCAAACATCCGACACGGTGTTACTCGGTCGGATGCCTTGGGTTCGTCCTAAATATTTATGTTAGGTGCCCCGCGTAATGCACTCCAGACTTTATCAAAATTTGCGGGGGCGGCGGAGCAACCACGCAGGGTTTGTAATGTTGCTTCTGGGTTTAATGCTATAAGTTGAGTGAATGAATTGGCGATCGTGATGGTGCCATCATCCGCACAATTAACATGAATTGTGTTTCGTGGTCCAACCATTAATACTTCCAGTTGAGCAGCAATACGCGCCGACATTATTCTTCTTGCCTTCAGTTCTTCAGCTGTGGGCATTTCGACTAGTTGAACGCCTAAAACTGTGAAATCACTTTCATATTCACCATCTTCATCATTTCCACTTTTATGTTTATCATTTCTCTGAGATTCAAGGCTGTTTAATGCTGTATGAGCATCCATCACCGTTTCATACATTTCAGCTTGAGCGTATTCCTGTGACCAGTTTCTATTAGTAAACAGATCGTCTTTGAGAGGAAGAAGGTATTCTTCAGTGGTTTTGTTGTAGACGACATATTTGGTTTTCATTAATGGATTGACAGCGGGGGATACTCTCCAGTTTTAGCCAGGGCTTTGACTTGTTGGAAACAGTAAAGACACTGGCTTACAAGTACCTGAATTATCTAAATCTAGTGTTTCTTCCCTTGCCGTCAACCCTCGGATGAGTGATCGTCTCTTTCTTTATCATCTGGAACACCTTCGGTATCGACACCCACGGAAGCAGCTAACGTTTTCAAACTGACATTTAGTAATCTAGCCAGTTTTACAGCGTTGCTAATTCTAATATCTTTACCTGGTCTCAGCCACGTAGAAATATTAGGCTGTTTAACCCCAAGTGCATCAGCTATTTGCTGATGTGTCATGCCTGATTCATGGATTATCTGCTTCAAAGTCTTATTTTTGCCCATGCCCAAAAATCTTGGGCGTGGGGATTGACGGTTACTATATTATAGTATAGTAACCGTCAATTACCTTAACCCAAGTCCGTAAATTATTGTCGCAACTCCCATTTTCGGGCTTGGGGGTATCAAATGGCTACGCTCTATCACTGGCTGCTATCTAAGCAGTCTCGTGTGAAGTGAATCACTTATCAAGCCCTCTATCTGGGGGCTTGATTGCATATGCCCCATCGCATCTACCAATAATGTAATGTCCAACTTCCTTTCCTCCCATCATCAAGATGAGTTAAAAGCATCGTCTCTCACTAGAGCCGATATCACAGCGCTAAAGGTCTTCTCAGGTAATGCCCCCACCTCCAAGCGGCTAACCGGCTATTCGATCGACGGGCTACTGATTCCCTACTTCGACCCCTGGGGCGTTCCCTACATCGGGCACAACGGCGGCGACTTCTATCGACTTAAACCAATTCCAAACGACGACATCGATGATGATGCCCCCAAATACTTAACCCCCAAAGGCGTTGGGAATCGCCCGTACTATCCCCAGAATTTTGACTGGCCGGGATTTCTGAAAGCCAAAAAGAAATCCCCCATCATCATCACTGAGGGGGAAAAGACAGCGGCGGCTTTATGCAGCGCCGGGTACCCAGCCATCGGGCTATGTGGAGTCTTTGGCTGGAGAGATAAAGCTGAACGGAATGAAGACAAATCCAATTCAGTAGCTCAAGTGGTAGAAGATGACGCGCTCAAGCCAGAGCAGTTGGAATCCTCTAGACCACTTCCAGAACTCGAAGAGTTGTTGAAAACCTTTGGGGAAAGAGATTTCATAATCACATATGACAGCGATCTTAGTAGAAATTATATGGTTCGTCACGCCGCGCTGAAATTAGCGATATGGCTGAAAGAACAGGGCAGTGATTCAAAACTATGTTTACTTCCTACTGATGCGGATGGTAGAAAAAATGGAGCAGACGACTTGATTACCCGACACGGCAAAGCGGCGATCGACCTGTTAATAAAAAATGCTGAACCAGCCATGATTCGCAAAAATGATGAATGGAAATTGAATATTCCCAAAGAACCAGATCTAAGAGTAAGAGCGATCATGTGCCAAGCCGCCTTCATGCGTAGCTGGTCTTACCGCCCCGGTTATGGCTGGTGTCACTGGACCGGCAAGAGATGGGAGGTGCGGGATGACGGACAGGGAACCTACCTAGACGCAGCCATCTATGAGTTTTTGGATGCCAACGAATGGTACACCCAAACTAATGGCGTGATGAACGGTCTATGTCGCCACCTCAAGGCTAAATCAGTAGTCGCTGATGGTTGGGATCAAGCACAGATTGTCCCCTTCCAGAATGGGGTATTAGACATCAGCACCGGCACCTTTAGAGACCATTGCCCAGACGATCGCAATACCAAAGTCCTGACATATTCTTATGAACCCCAGGCCACAGCCCCCAGCTGGCATAAGTTTCTATCCGAGGCTCTGGGCGGTGATCTCAAGGCGATCGAATTGGTTCAGGCGTTCTTTCGATGGGCACTAACGCCCAAAGGTAACGGTAAGTTAAAGTTAGAAGTTTGTTGGGATTTATTCGGCAAACCGGGCACCGGCAAGGGTACGACCCTGGAGACTCTGCGTAATTTGGTCGGGCGGGACAACTCCGGCACCTTCAAAACATCTCAGCTGACCAACCCCAACTATCTAGCCCACCTCAAAGATAAATTGTGTTCGATCAGCTCGGATGATTCTGGCCACTTAGAAGACGTGGGGCTGTTTGGGGAACTGATTAGTAATGAGCCAGTCGGGATCAAACTGCTCTACCAAAACGCCACATTTACCAGCCTAAATACCTTCTTTGTCCGCGCCTATAATGACTTTGTGACCACCACCGGCAACAACAACAGCGCCTTAGATCGGCGGATTGTGGCCATGAGTTTTGACTATCAGCCGCCCGTGAGAGATCCATATTTACAGGAACGGCTGAACAGCGAACTATCGGGGGTATTTAACTGGGCATGGTCAATTAGTGAAACTGAGATGCTCGATCGGGTGCGTGGGGCGGGAGAAATCGCCGCCGTCGCCAAAGCCAGCACCGAACGTTTTGAGGCTAATAATCCGGTTTTCAGCTTTTTGGCGGAGAGTTACCCCGACGGCGATTCCAGAATCAAGCCGCGCGACCTTTATAAACAGTATGGTGATTGGAGTCGCGACAACGGGATTACCCCGCTAAACTCGCGCAACTTTAGCACCAAGCTAGAACAGTTTGGGGGACATCGCACCGGTAAGATCGGCGGCTTCTTCTTCTGGATAGTTCCAGTGATGGATGAAGTGAACATTCTTAGTCATCTGCGACTAGGAAACATCAAGCCAGCCCCCACCGCTCCCATTGCCCCGGAGATGGTACCAGTGGGAACCCCCCGGATTGAGGCGATCTATGCCCCCGACCAAACCATTAGACGAGTTTATGTATGGGTATCAGCGGCGATCGTGCCCCAGTGGGAAGCATTCGTTAAAAAATGCGGTTTTTCTCTGATCGGTATTAACAAAACAGGCGAATTAATGCGGCTGTCGATCGGTAAAGTGACCCATAAGACCCTACACATGCTCGAACGACAAAACGCCCACTTTGCCCCTGAAATATCTATTTGATATTGATGTGAGACAAAATAGCCGTGCCGCCGAGGCTCAAACCAAAAAAGGTCGGGTCATAATCCGCTTACCCCGTAATTGGTTTGGGGGTAAGCAAAAAATGTTTAGTTTGCAAATCCCCGCCACTTTTGAGAATTTGGCTTATGGGAATCAGATCGCTACCCAAATTAATACCGACTATCGATCGGGTACCTTCGATCGCTCATTCGCCAGATATCGCCCCCAATCACCCACGGAATGGGATTACTACGATATTAACCAGCTCTGGACTAAGTACTGTGAATATAAGGCCAACCACTGGAAGGCCAAAACCGCCGACTACTATCACCGAATAATCGGGCACTGGATCAAGCAGACCCCCCCGGATTGGCGAAACTCACTCGCTGTGCGATCGTACCTTTTGCGATCGACTACCCCCGGCATGTCGGCGCGGGTATTGCAATCGATCGAAACCTGCATTGAATGGGCCCTCCGGGTCGGCTTGATCCAGTCACAGCGGAATCCTTACCGCAAAATGGCCAGTGAATTGAAGGGGAAAGGCGGCGTAGTGGCTAGAGCTAACGCCCTCACCGCCCAGGAGCAAGAGCAACTAATTCAAGCATTCTATGATTCCCAGACCTGGAACTATTGCGGTCAGTTTGTAGAATTTCTATTTTTGAGCGGCTGCCGTCCATCAGAGGCGGTAGGACTGCACTGGGAGCAAATTAATCCAGACTGCTCCGAAATTAGATTTGATCGATCAGTGGTGAAGATCGGGACTGAGTTTAAAACCAACCAGTTTTCCAAGACCAACCGCGCCCGGATATTGCCCACTAGTGAACCACTTCAGAGACTGCTATTAGATATTTCGGCTAGTAGTAACGGCCAAGGGGCAGTATTTCAAGTAAATGGGCGGTTCCTTGATTACGACGGTTTTTGTAAACGCGCCTGGAAAACGCTAGCCGACAAGGTTCTAGGCCGAAAATCCACACCCTACAGTGCGCGAGACACTTTTATTACCCGCCAAATTGAAAAAGGTAAACCGATCGCCCTGGTCGCTAAATGGGTGGATAATTCCACCGCCATGATTGAGAAAAATTATCTAGATACCACCGCGATTTTATCGATCAGGCCAGATTAGGGGTGAAACTTTGCCCCTTTTTTTTCCGTGTAAAAGTCTTTCCCCACGGTTAAATCGTTGTGGAAACTTGATTCTAGCGATTTGGGGCAAAAAAGGCGTTTTTTTTGCAACTTTTTTTTATTTGCATTTTCCAGTCATTACCATCATATTGTTATTTGAATACCACCAACAAATCTACCTAGTATTATTCATGTAAATACTGTCTTTTTGGGTTGATGAATCCCTTTAAGATGACTGTCTTACTCTCTGCCTACTAACGGTACGGCCTGTAACCTTTATTCCGCGTCATCCTATGCCGTCTTGTGCGGCTGGTTTGTAATCAGCCGGTCGGGAGTTCGAGTCTGTCCACCAGCTTGTTTGGCTTTAAGTGCTTGAGCGGTTAGCCGTAGAAGGCTAGCCGCTCATCCCGGTGCCATCCGTTAGACCACAATATTACGTACTTTCTAGTGTTTTAAACTATACCAGAATCAAATTACTATCCAATAATTTTTTTTGGCCAAAATCAATAAAATTTGGCCAACTTGCAGATAGCCCTGATAAATGTGGTCAGAATCAGGAAAACTAGCGACCAGAAACGGGTATCTTGTCCCTTTTGATTCGACTGGATAATAGATAGTTCACCACTCAAGGTGTTAATTTTGCCTTCTAAGTGTGCGAATTTGGTATCAAAGTTCGCAAATCCTACCTCCATCTTTTTATTTAAATCGGCGATCTGCTTCTGGGTGGCCAATTGGCCAGCAGTAATCAGGTCTTTGAGTTGTTGTAAGCCAGAATCAGTGACAGTGGACATGTTAGTCCCTATATATGTTCAGCTATATTAGATTCTTAGCGACGAAATACGCTCGATATAACTGTGATCACCGTGGCGGAAGCAATCAGGCTAAAGGACAAGGCTACCACCCACTGAGTCGCTTTTTGGTAGTTGTCGAATCGCTCGTTAAAAGTGTCGATTTTGTTTTCCAGCCTAGCTTCAGACTCTTTCAGCTCGGTGGTAAACTCCATTTTCAGATCGGCTTTTAGATCGGCGATCGATTGTAAAACTTGGGCTAATTCGGTGGCCATTGTTAATTAACTTGCAGAAATAAGACTATTTAACTTAGATACAGATACCAGGCAATCAAAAAGAGCTTTTATTGAAAACCAGCTTCAATAAATCGCGATCGAGTAAGGCCACATGATCCAAGAATTGACCCATGGCTGCGCCTTCTCCATAGCCATAACCCAGTTCTAATGCTGTTTCTTTCAGTAAGTCCAGAGTTTCTGGTCTTACTCGGTAGCTGGGAAATTGTACTTTGTCTAACTTTTTTCTACCCATAATTTAGCTATTATAGTATGATAACTATATCTAGTTTATCTAAGATTGTCAACTAGGGAAAAAGCTGTTGAACGGCATCTTTCAGTACTTGTTCGACCTTCAACTGGTCAATTTTTTGTTCGATGTTCTGACGATCGCTAAAACCTTCATCTGGCTCTAATTCAAATTCTGATATCTTTTGGCCAGTGCGATCGAGGTCGCGCTGGGAAAGGCTGAACAACTGGCAGGCGAAGCGAAATCCGCTAGGTGGTGTAACGGTCACGTCTTCAGCTCGAATGCCATCTAAGGTTAGGTGCTCTGGATTTTGGCTAGTAGGGTGGCGGCAGGTTCATCGGTGGGGTCTTGGGGGACTAGTTCACCTCGGAAGGCTTTGGCGAGGAGGGCGGGGGTGAGTTTGTCGATTTGGGCACGGGCTGTTTGATAACGGGCTTCGAGTCGATCGGCGAAATTAAAGAGCTTTTCAACCCGCCGAACAATTTCTTTTTGTTCTGGGGAAGTTGGTAAAATAACTGACAAACTTTTTAAATCTTTCCCAGATATGCCTGTTTGCCCAGCGCTAGTTTTGGCAAGTCCTTCGATAAATTTCCTACTTACGGGTGAATTTGCTACTATCTCTATGAATCCTGCAATAGCTAGAGACTTGTCAACTCTCACCCGAATAACTTTGTCAGGATAGACTACAGGATAAGAAGGTAGTTTTTTAACTCTTGCACAAACTCCTACAAATTCCAACGTTCCATTGTAGCGAGTAAAAAGTAAGTCATCAAATTCTAATAAATAAATATCCAAAGCAGCTTCTGAAGACAAAAGTCTACTGTCATCAAAATTGACATTAAATGGTCGAACTGAGCTAATCCGAAGAATGCTCACTCCTAAAGGCTTTTCATCGGGTTTTACACTAATTCCATTTCGAACTTCATCAACAATATCTCCAAGCACAAAGCTCTGCCAATCTTCGTAGCACAATTCTTTTTCATCTCTCCAATCTCTTGTAAGTTCTCCTGATATAGCTGTAGCAAGAACTGATTGGCGAAATCGTTTGAGGATGAGGGGGATTCGATCGATCCTTTCCCGGCAATTATCTACTTTGGCCAAAAGTCGATCGAGCTTATCCGCAATCCTCTTCTGTTCATTCAGGGGAGCGATCGGGATAACTGTATTTATTACTTGTCCTCGACTTAATTCAACTTGGTTTGTCGAACCAGATTGCATATCTTCGATTTTCGACTGAACCAATGATGAACGGATAAAATAGTGAAGAAATCTTGAATCGCAAGCCTCATTTGCTCGAACAATCGTTACATGGCTATCGACGACGACTCGTTCATATCCATCCAGATTTTTGTATAATGCTGCTCTGCCAATAGTCCCAGTACCTGTGGAATTCCAAAGAATATCCCCTTCTCGAAGGAATCTTTCTGATGTCCATGAATCCCATTGATCGGGATGAATGAATTTTAGATATCTAGGATCTACCCCTGACCATCGAATACATTTTTGATTAATGACAGGCAGATCACTTTTATCTATATATTTGGGGGATTTACCTCGCTGGACATATTCAGCAACATCTTCGATTTTTGTATCAATCCAACCATTTGGAATTTCATTCATACCTCCACCTCCTCACCCAACTCCCCCAAAATCCCCTGCAACTCCGCCATCACCGCCTCCAACTCCACCATCGCCATCTGCGCCAAAGCCGCCGGTTCCGGCAGCTCCTCTGCACTGTCGTCACTATCATCCCGCAACCAAGCAATATCTAAATTATCATTACGCTCCCCGATCCAATCCCGGCTAAAACACCGAAACCGCCCCTCTTCCCCCGTATCCACCCGCTTCTTCAAAGCAGCCTTACCACCCAAAGGATCACTACCAAACGCCGCCTCAAACTCCGCAAAATGCTGCCGCGTCAACTGCGTCCGCTTGCCATACTGGGGCATATTCGCCCGTAAATCGTACACCCACACCTCCTTAGTATTGCCCTTCTCCTTTTCACCCCGCGTAAAAAACAACACATTTGTCTTCACCCCCTGGGCATAAAAAATCCCCGTCGGCAGCCGCAAAATAGTATGCAAATTACACTTATCCATCAAATCAGCCCTAATCTGTCGCCCCACATTGCCTTCAAACAACACATTATCTGGCAACACCACCGCCGCCCGCCCACCGGGCTTCAGCCCCCGATAAATATGCTGCAAAAAACAAAACTGCTTATTACTCGTCGGAAACGTAAAATCGTCACGACTCGGCAAACCACCGCCCTTCTTAGTACCAAACGGCGGATTAGTCAGCATCAACGTTGCCCCCACCCGCCCCAACATCTCCCCATCAGCACCCAACGTATCTCCATAGTGAATGCCCCCCTCATTAGGATCAGAAGTCAAACCATGGAGCATCAAATTCATCAGCGCCAACCGGTGCGTATCTTGCACATGCTCCATCCCATAAAAAGTCTGAAGATGATAACGCCGCTGTTGCGCCTCCGTCCAACTATCTGGATCACTATGCTCCTGCATATAGCGACTCGCCGCAATCAAAAAGCCCCCAGTCCCCGCCGCCGGATCTTGCACTACATCATTCAACCCAGGGCGCATCACCGCCACCATGCTATCAATCAGCGGACGAGGCGTAAAATATTGACCCGCCCCCGACTTCTTTTCGTTAGCGTTTTTTTCTAATAGCCCCTCATACAAATCGCCCAAACCCTCTTGCCGAGCGCTGTACCAATCTAACTTTTCGATCTCGGTCACCAGCGTCGAAAGCGTCGCTGGCTTGCGGATAAACGAGCTGGCATTAGCAAAAATCTCTTGCACCAAAGTAGAACCCGTAGCATTCTGCTTACCCAGATCGATCAATAGTTTTTTATAGAAATCCAATCGATCGGGTGCCGCCTTGCGCTCCAACACATCCCATCGATACCCATCAGGAATCTGATCCTCTGTCCCCGTCTCCTTAGCCATCTTCAAAAACAGCAAATAGGTCAGCTCCGTCACATACTGGTGGTACGTCACCCCATCATCTTTCAAAATATTGCAAAGGTTCCACAGCTTGGCAACAATATCGTGGGTGGTAGCACTCATAGAAATCACTGGGGCAGAGGAATGCAGTCAAAACATCTTACTCTATCCCTTACCGGTCACTTTTTGCAATTGCGTCAGCACTGCTGACGCAATTAAGCCGGATTCAGCCGCAATTTTTCAATGAAGTTCTAGAAAGTCTCTGGCGCTAATAATGAGATGTTGGTATTCAGGCTGAGATTTGAGAGTCAACAGATCTTGATCTCCGGTAATCAAGAATTCGGCATGGGCATCGATCGCTAGTTCTAAAAATTTATTGTCATCCAAATCTCGACAAGATACAATTCTAGATGTTGTTTCAATAAACTGACTTTTGCTCTTAATGAGATTTAGCAATTCCTCTCTTCTTTCATCAGAGACATACTTGTCAAATTTCGGCTTATAAATACGCTGTGCTATTTCTTGATAAGTTTCCGCACTCTGCACAATGGTAAATTCTTGGACAGCCAAGGCCAATGCCTGGTAAGCAGTACCCTGTGGGCTTAACGCTGCACTAATAAAAATATTGGTATCGATTACAATGAACCTACGACTCATCTGCTAATAGTCCGGCCAAAACTTCTTCGGTGAGTCCTTCATCTCTTGCCTCTTTCCCGATTAGATCGAATACCGTCAAAAAATCATCTTCGATAGTCTCGATCGTGATGTTGATTATCATGTCTCGATCAATGTCCATACTTTGGATAACATCAGAAATTTCACTAACTTTTATTTGATTAATAGTTCGCTTCATAACTGTTGCCATATTGTTAATATTTTGAAGATCTGACGATTTCTTCTGGACTGATTTCCAAGCTCTGAATACATTATATCAAGCCGCTGGCCACAATCCATCATTAAAATCTGCTAATACTTGATCCAGTTGCCCCTGGAAAATTCGATCCAAGCGCGTAAAACCACCGCCCTCCCGCCGAAACACCAAATCAGGATCATCCAACGCATCGCGATCGACCTTTTGTTCATAGGGTTCTAGGGCATCGGAAGCAGTTAAACAGTGGGCAATAAAGGTAGATAACGAGTCCTAATTCTTTCTGGTTCGACTGTCACCGCCGCACCTCGTAAAAGTTCTTCAGCACATTCATCAGTCACTTGCCGCAGCAATTCAACCAATGCAGCAGCACGTAATCTCTCAATCCGAATACGAATCACTGAAGGAGATGTGGCCTCGGCGAGTGCCAACAATGCATGGAAGTCGGCATCAAGAGTCACAACAATTCGATCTTCTTCCTTTGCTTTTTGGATAATCTCTACATCTGCCGCTGCGGACATTTCAATCTCACCAACGTGAATTGTATCGATACCCATGCTCCGCAGCAAAGCTGCGGCAGAACTGGGCAACCCTTGGTCAAGCAACAGCTTCATAGCTTTTTGGTAGATCGACAATTTTATCATCCATGTAAGATGCTACAAAAATCAACGCTTGTTGAATATCCTCATTTTCTAACTCAGGAAACTCCTGAAATAGCTCTGAGCGATCAGGATAGGTCGCCAATAATTCAATCACTCGGCGAACTGTGATCCGCATACCACGAATACATGGCTGCCCATTCATCTGATTGGGATCTACAGAGATACGATCTAACTTCATTGCTAAACTCCCTAATACTCCTGCTATATTCTACCTTGCTATTAAGACTCAAGCCTCCTTTGATGGCCATAACCCATCATTAAAATCTGCTAACACCTGCTCTAGCTGCCCCTGAAAAATTTTATCCAGTCGTGTAAAACCGCCGCCCTCGCGCCGAAATACCAAATCAGGATCATCCAAAGCATCACGATCGACCACCAAATTAGTCTTGGTCTGTGCCGCAATTTTTTGTAACCACTGCCGCTGGGGCGTAGTCCAAACCCGCGAAGCCAAGATTTTCTGCAAAGCTCGATCGACCCTTTGCTCATAAGGTTCTAGGGCATCCCCGATCGCCGCCTGCCGAATATACCCCACAATCCGCGCCGCAATATCTTGATTCGTCATCTCCCGCCAAGCCGTCGCCAAATTAGTCTCCGTAAAACCCCGTTTATCTAACTCCAGCGCTAGCTCCCGCAACTGCTTGCGAGTCAAATCTTGCGGACGAGTCAACACCGTGATCAGCGCCGGTAGCGTATTGCTATTGCTCCGAATAAATTCATTGAACTCCCGTAAATAATCTTCCGGCTTCTGGGCATTACCATAGCCCCGCTCAATACTATGCAAAGCATCAGGATGTTCCGAAATAAAAATCAGTGGTGCATTGCCAGTCTGCCGTCGATCCAAAATTTCACCCAAATCAGGATTCTGCGTAAACCAAGCCGCCACCTTGGCCAAAGGCATCTGGCGCAGCTCTCGCATAAAATCATCTGGTGGCATCCCTACCACCATCTCAAAATCTTGCAAAGACCCTTCACTCAAATGTCGCTTCTTGCGCTGCAACTTAGCCACAAATTGATCGCGCACTAACTCCTTAGCCTCATCACCCACCACCGTCTGCATCTCGGCTACCAACTGCCCAAAAGAAATTTGCGGATTTACCACCACCGGCTTCATCGCCGTCACCTTTTCTAAGGCATCATAAAGCTGCACCGCATCAAAAACCCGAAAAGTCTCCTTGCCGATCGCCGGACACAATCTTGTCGCCCGTCCCAACATTTGGTCGTACAAAATCCGACTATTAATCCGCCGCAAAAATACCAAATTACAAATCTCCGGCACATCAATCCCCGTCGTCAACAAGTCCACCGTCACCGCGATATTTGGATGACGCTCATTTTTGTAGCGCCGAATTAGCTGCAAGGGTTTGTCGGCAGTACCAGTGATCTTAATTACGGCATCGTCATCCACCGTGCCATATAAATCCTCAAACGCCCGCTTCAATAAAGTAACTACCAAATCAGCATGAGCATCATTAGCACAAAAAACCAGCGTCTTCTGCCGTGAGCTAGGATCTAATTCCTGCGCTAAATACTCACAAACTACCCGATTGAAAGGCTCTGTAATTACCTTGCGGTTAAAAGCTTCTACCTCTAACTGAATCTCATCAGGCGTAGTAAAAAGATCCACCTCACTCTGCTACACATTGTAGAGCTTCACTTCTTCGCCTACTCGCCACTTAATACCCTCAGTAGCAAGCTGGGTATTGATTTGTACCGGTGGCTCATGATCTACTAAATAGCCATCAATTACGGCCTCTCGGTAACTATAGACATACACCGGCAGCCCAAAAACCTGCGTAGTATGCAAGGCTGGAGTAGCAGTCAAACCAATCTTCACCGCATCAAAATAATCTAAAACCCGCCGATACTTAGAAATGTAGTCATCAAAACTGCGGAAAGTCATCTCCGTATCAGCCATTTCTCGATCGAGCAAATAACCCCGGTGGCATTCATCCACAATAATGCAATCATATTCATCGATAGCAGGCGGCACTGCATTCTCCCCGGCATACAAAATCCGTTGCACCATTCCTTGAATCGTGGCAATATGCACAGCGGTATCAGTATCAGCTTTTTGCTCCTCTAATTCCTTGATCCCAAATATATCGGCAAAAGTCTGCAAATTCTCCATGCGCGTATCTTTAAAAGCATTGGCGGCCTGCTCACCCAAAGCCGATCGATCGACCAAAAACAACACCCGCTTAAAACGCTGCGCCTTCAACAACCGATAAATCAAAGCAATACAAGTCTTAGTTTTACCAGTGCCCGTGGCCATCGCCACCAACAGTTCCCGCTGCTCCGCCGCAATCCGCGCCTCGATCGCCAAAATTGCCTCTTGTTGATAAGGCCGCAACTGCAAATTATAGTCAAAACCCTGCTCTGTTAAAGACTGCTGCGCCGCCGCCACATCTCGTTTTAGCAAAGCCACCAAACCCTCTGGGGTGTACCAACCATCCAAAGCATGAGCCAAATTCTCAGCTCGCCGCACATCATTAAACCAAATCCCACTAAAGGTTTCGAGCTGCCGTAAATAAGGGCGACCATTGGCCGAAAACACAAAAGGGATCACATATTCCCCCCAATCCCCTCCCGGCTGCTGCTGTTCAGCCTCTAACCGAAAATCTCGACTGTAGCGTTTGGCCTGCTGTAAAGCCCCCGATACATTGGCATTTTTGCGCTTGGCCTCTACTGTCGCGATCGGCATCATTCCCACAAACAGCACATAGTCGGCACGGCCATTACTAACTGGCCACTCGGCGATCGCTCGATTTTTGCCTTTGGCTGGTCGTGCCCCTTTCTTGTAAATAAGTTCGACAGAATCAACTTCCCAGCCTACCTGCCGCAACTGTTCATCAATTAATTTACGGGTACTAGCCTCATCAAGCTGCACTGATTCAGCAGCTTGGTTCGAGGCTTTGATATAAGTCTTGAGTAAATTTTTTGGCTGAGTCAGTGCAGTAGCTTGTTGTTCTGCCAAGCGTTTGGCCAATTCAGCCTTGGCTTGATCGGCCTCAATTGCCATTTGCTCCCAAAATAACTGCTCTTCTTGGGCAGTCTTTAAATTAGCTGCTACAGTTTCTAGCTGTTGAACAGTTTCTTGCTGGGTTGTTTCATACACCTTTAAAGCCCGGCTTAATTGAGCTAGTTCCGTTCGTAATTCGGCACTTTCATCGGGAGGTGCCACCGGCGGAATAAATGCTCCTGACTTGAACTGTGGATTTTTGAAGGTGCGATGAAACCACAAACTAAGCTGCCAAACAATCTTGAGATTATCCAATGCTGTGCGATGATCATCTATGAAATGTATGATTTGCAGAATTGCCCGATCGACGAATTCCCCCAAACAATTGGGCAATTTCACGCGGCAAAATTCCCTGATCTTGCAATCGGCGGAGCAGTTCATATTGAGCTTCATCGGCTGCTACAAACAGCCCCACCTGTGCAGCCACCATCTGGGCTAAAAGCTCTGCTAATTGCCGCAGCTTGAGCAGGCAAGTATTGGGATCTTCTGCAAAGTACTTTTCTGCCAGCATCCCCAGTCGTAGCAGCTGTTCATTATATTCTTGTAAATGGGCAAAGTTGGTGGGCGGAAGTACTGGCGGCAATGACATTAATTATAACCACTCGATCAGAACTAATATAACACTAGCCAACTCCCATCAAAAGCCGAAAATTTGTTGCCCCATCCGAAAGCCCAAAATGCAATACTTCTACCAGCGGAGCGGGAATCATCTCGCCCCGCATATCCAAAAACTGGACTACTATCAAGTAGGCGATCGCCAGTGCTAAAGAAATTGCTCCGGTTACGATGGCCACCACTTTGGATCTTTCCATACTTTGTGTTGTTTCCCAACTGTTGTTTCCCAAACATAGCAATTTTATCGTGTTCAGCTGGTGGTGATCTTTTCTCTGGCAAAATAGGGTACTTATAAGAGAAGAATTTGCCACCGCTACCGAAAATTATGACTGCGATTACCAAATTAAAAGTTATTGAACAGTCCACTAAATCGATCGCCGTGATCGAAACCCAGGAACTGAGCAAAACTTACCGCACCGGATTTTTGATGAATCAACAGGTGGAATCACTCAAGCGCTGCTCACTAAAAATTTTTGAGGGTGAAACCTTTGGGCTATTAGGTTTAAATGGGGCAGGCAAAACTACCCTACTTAAGACTTTACTAGGGATTGTGCGCCCTACTCATGGCCAAGCACAGTTATTTGGCCGTTCGATCACGAGTCCCGCAGTCCGGCAAAGAATTGGCTACTTGCCAGAAAATGCCTATTTTTATGAATACCTGACCGGCTGGGAAATTTTAGAGTTTACCGCTGACATCTTTCAAATTCCTTGGGATGTCCGACGGCAAAGGATTCCGGCGCTGTTGGATATGGTCGGCTTGGCGCGTAGTGCTGCCCAGAATAAGAAAATGCGTCAATATTCTAAAGGAATGCAGCAACGGATTGGGATGGCACAAGCGCTTATTAACGATCCAGATATTGTATTTTTAGATGAGCCGATGTCTGGTCTCGATCCTTTGGGGCGCAAACAGATGCGGGATATCATTTTGTCCTTGAGTGACAATCACAAAACTATATTCTTTAATAGCCATGTCTTGAGTGAAGTGGAACAAGTTTGTAATCGGGTTGGTATTTTGGCTAGGGGTGAATTGATTGCTTGTGGTACTCTCAGTGAACTATTGACTGACAATGAGGGTGAATATGTGGTGCGGGGTTGTGGTGGCAACCCAGACATTCTCCAGCGCTGGATTACCGACTTGGTGATAGATCATGGTGAGTGGTCTGGTCAATTGCGCGGTGAACCCCAAGAATTTTTGGCGACCCTCCGCTTGATGAGTGCTCAACTAATTGAAATTAGACAATCCCGGATGTCTTTGGAAGAATATTTTATGAATCAAATGACCAGCCGGGGCATTACTACTAGTACTTAGATGAAAATAGTTTTTTTTGGCACACCTCAATTTGCTGTTGTTACCTTAGAAAGAATTGTGGCACAGCCCGCACTAGAGGTTGTGGGGGTTGTCACTCAGCCTGACCGCAAGCGGGGACGGGGCAGTCAGCTATGGCCGTCACCAGTGAAAGCGGTGGCGATCGATCACCAATTGGCTATTCATCAACCAGTTAGCATTAAGAGATCGATCGAGACGATTGATTGGTTGCGTAGTCTCCAAGCCGATGTTTTTGTAGTGGTGGCCTACGGACAAATTCTGTCCCAGGAAATCTTGGATATTCCCAAATTGGGCTGCATCAATGTGCATGGCTCTCTATTACCGGCCTATCGGGGAGCGGCACCGATCCAACGCTGTTTGGTCGATGGCGCAATCGAGACTGGTATTACCACCATGCTAATGGATGCTGGCATGGACACTGGCGCTATGCTGCTGACTGCGGGGGTGCCAGTATCGCCTTTAGTTAATGCCAAAGAACTTGGTGAAAATCTAGCAGAAATCGGTGCTGATCTGCTTATTCAGACTTTATCGCAATTGCCCCACCTGACCCCGCAACCCCAAGATAATTCCCTGGCTACTTATGCGGCGATGATTCGGAAAACTGACTGGCTAATGGATTGGTCGCGCAGTGCCATCGAACTCCATAACCAAATACGTGGCTTTTATCCAGACTGTTATTTTCTGCTGCGTGACCAGCCAGTCAAGGTTTTGCAGGCTGTACCTTTGCAGGCACCTTACTGGACTGGCGATATTCCCTCAGACTTAGCCACTGGAGAGGTGGGATCGATCGCCTGGATTATCAAAGGCCAAGGACCAGTAATCCAAACTGGGGAAGGCTACTTGTTATTACAACAGGTGCAGCTGTCTGGCAAAAAACCGCAGTCTGGAGCTGATTTTGTGAATGGCTGTCGCTTGGTAACTGGCCTGATTCTCTCTGCGGTCTAGATACCCAGCCATTGATCGGTTATGATGGGGATCAAATATTTGTAAGATTTCTCAATACTGGGAGTTACTAGCTTTTATGCTTACTTTGAAAATTGTTGTTAACGTAGTCGTCGCCTTTTTCCTACTGCTATTTATCTTTGGGTTCCTTTCTAATGACCCTTCCCGGAACCCTAATCAGCGTGATTCGTCTGACTAGATTGCGGTCATCCAAAAATCTAACGCCCCTGTTTCCGCTCACAGCATTGCCCATGGAAATAGGGGCTTTCTGTTGGCGGTGGCGGTCTTTGTACTATAAAACTTTTTCCAGTTCATATGGTTGATGTTCCACCGGTTTCTAATATTGGCAATATTTATATCTGTGAGCCAGCCAGTCTGAGCTGCCACTTAAATATCGATCGATCGACTAATGCGTCCGTTGGTCGTTCTTTACCTAAAGCCGTCGGGCACCAATTATCTCCTCCGTCGCGGCAGATCTTGGCACAAACGTTACCGCCACCGCCTGCCCTATCCCCAGTAGCCCAACCGCCAGCAGCTAATTCAGCGGAGAAAAAGCCCCCTTTGCCAGTGTCGGGGGTGGTAGAACTCCAAGCCGAGCAGCAAGAATACAACAATACCGAGCAATTAATTACAGCTAGCGGTAAGGTGGTGATGCGTTTTCGGAATGCGCTGTTGAAGGCCGATCGATTAGAAGTTAGTTTGCAGACCAAAAAAGCGGTGGCCACTGGTAATGTTTCTCTGAAACGGGGTCAACAGATCCTGACTGGTGAAAAGTTTGACTATGATTTTGGCAATGATAAAGGTGTAATTACGACAGCAGGCGGAGAAATTTTTCAGCCTTCGATCGCTAAAGATTTGAATGTGCCGCGGGTGGCTCCAGCCAGCGGCGATCTTACCGATCTTTCCCTAGCCGACAAGTTGCAAAATGACCAACCGGTGAGGCGAATCACTGGCGTTGGTTCCAGCAGCATTACGATTGGTTCCGATCGAGAAATTGAGTTTCAACCACCGCTCCAACCCTCTGGATCAGTGACCAGATTTCGTTATCGAGCGAATCAGTTAGAATTTGACGGCAAAATCTTGTCGGGGAAGGATGTCCGACTGACCAACGATCCTTTCTCGCCACCAGAATTAGAGGTGCGCGCTGATCAAATCAGCTTTCAAAGCCTATCGGAGGAAGAAAATCAGGTCACCGCATCCAATCCTCGGGTGACGATCGATCAAGGCTTTAGCCTCCCGCTGGTGGTAAGTCAGCTATCGCTGAATCAGTTGGGCAGAGATACTAATCCTTTTGGGGTGGGATTTGATAACGATGATCGGGGCGGGCTTTATTTAGAGCGTAGTTTTTACCCGATTCTCCAGAAAAATTTGCGCTTAACGATACTGCCTCAGTACTATTTGCAACGGGCAATTAGCCAAAATCAGTACTTGAGTCTTGATTCATTTGGCGTGAAAGCTAACCTGGACGCGAATTTGGCACCGGGTAGTACGGTAAAAGGCTCCGTAGATGTCACTAGTTTAGAACCTAGCCGGGTGGGTAATACCTTGCGATCGCGCCTGGCTTTCAATCAAGAACTGGATCTGCTCAGCGGCAAGCATAATTTGGAAGTAAGCGGTGCTTATCGTGATCGGGTTTCTAACGGCACCCTGGGTTTTCAGGATGTGCAAAGTAGTTTGGGTGCCAAGATTACTTCACCGAAAATCGATCTAGGCGGTACTGGCATTAATCTGAAATATTTTGCTGGCGCTGATATATTTAACGCCAATACCGATCGGCCTGATTTGGCTGGTAGTGATGGGCGCATTAATTTGAGTCGTTTGCAGGTGGGAGCCAGTCTGGAGAAAAGTTTCCGCTTGTGGGAAGGCATTGGTCCACCGGTTAATGAGCGCTCTACCTATAACTACAGTCCGGTACCAGTGGTACCCTATCTCCAGCTCAATACTGGATTGCAAGCAAAGGCGAATAGCTATAGCAATGGTGATAGTCAGTCGCTATATGGTTTTAATGCCAGTCTCCAGGGTCAGATTGGTCATTTTACAGCACCATTTTTGGACTATACCGGTTTTAATATTGGCTATGCTCAAAATTTCTTGAGTGGTAGTTCTCCCTATTTGTTCGATAGGTTTTTAGATACGCGGGTGGTGACGGCTGGGATCAGTCAACAGCTTTTTGGTCCGTTTAAGGCCGGAATTCAGACTTCGATCAATATTGATAACGGTCAATCTTTGGGGACTGATTATTATTTAGAATATAGTCGGCGCACATTTGGAATTTTGGTACGCTACAATCCGGTTTTACAACTGGGCTCGATCGGCTTCAAGCTTAATGATTTGAATTGGCAGGGCAAGGCTGATCCTTTTTAGGGACTGTAAAATTCTGCTCGGGGCTGGGTCGATTAAATATTGCCCATCAAGGATGTTTTTGGTTTGCACCACATTCACATTACCTTTGTTTATCCAGCGCCAAACCCTGCTCTAACACTATTTTTTCCTTAGCCCGTCGCCCATAAATAGTTAGCTTTTCCAAAGATATCCCGGTCAAAATTTGCATATCCTCCACACTAATACCGCGCATCAACATTTCCACCACCCAAGTTTGCTGCGCCTGATCGATCGATAGCGACTGGCCATTCAATCCTACCAAATCTGTAGTTAAACTCTGCCAAATTTCCTGAATCTCAGTAATAGTGATTGGCTCTTGAGCAGTGCCCAGCAATAACGATGCTCGATCATCCTTCCGACTCTTTAAATATTGAGTGAGCGAATTCTTTTGATAAGAACCATAACGCTTGCCCAGAATCCATTGATTCACCGGTACCTGTCGCACTGACCCCTGCATAATTTGCAAAAACTGGGCATCTTTATCGCTGAAATAATGCACCCGCTCCAGATTCACAATTTCGGTGGGACTCAAACCCGCCCCAAACAATAGATAAACCACAGCAGCTTCCCGTAAGCTTTTCTTCTGAGCGCGTTGCAAAATAGTATGCACCAGGGTGGTGGGCAGATCAGCAATTTGTGGATGAGGAGAAGGGGCGACTGGCTGACTCAAAACCAACTGCACCAGATTTTCGATAAAGCTTTCTCTATTCGGCCACAACCCGTGAAACTCCGTCGTAAACTCCAGCACCGCATAACCCAACAGCGTACTATTCACCAAACTGACCAATCGATCGCTGTCTAAGGGCGAATCCACGCCCCCTAAATATGTGGTCACTGACTGGTTAGCCTGATTAATGCCCCGACCTAGCGCTTCACGGTTCTCGATCGGATACTTGCCCGCTTCGCCAATGATCGATCGAACCATTTCCGGCACCGCATCTAATAATTGCAAATAAGACTGGGCGTATTTCCTGATCACCTGAGCTGGGCTACTAGTCTGGCTACTTTGCTCTCCTAAAGCCGCCGCCAGTTGGTCAAATATCTCGGATTCTTCCATGACCGCCAGCACCAATCCTTGCTTGTTTCCAAACTGCCGAAAGAGCGTAACTTCATTTACTTCGGCTAATTCGGCAATTTGTTTGGTGGTGGTTTCAGTGATGCCCTGTTGGGCAAACAGCTCTAAAGCGGCACTGACTAGGCGTTGACGGGTGGGGTTGCGGGGAGTTGCCATAAGAATGCAAGCAGCACTTGCATATTTTAAAAAGTCTTGGTAAGCTAGATATGCAAGTGTCACTTACATCTGTTTCTACTTTAAGGCATTTTGGCCAGTTGGGATGTCAGGTCACTGCGGATTTTATTTATCTCTTTCAGGATTTTATGATTTCTAAATCAGTTCAACCAATATCTCAATGGACTAAAGGTTTGTCTTGGACAAATGTTGGTTTCTTTGGCTCTATCCATGTGCTGGCGCTCTTAGCCCCCTGGTTTTTTTCCTGGTCAGCTTTGGGCAGCATCTTTCTATTACATTGGCTCTTTGGTGGCATTGGCATTTGCTTGGGCTATCATCGTCTACTAACGCACCGCAGTTTTCAGGTGCCGAAATGGCTAGAGTATTCGATCGCTACTTTAGGTGCGATGGCCATGCAAGGTGGACCCGGATTTTGGGTAGCCGGACATCGCCAACATCATCTACACACCGAAGATTGGGACAAAGATCCTTACTCGGCCAAGCGCGGTTTTTGGTGGAGTCACATGCTCTGGATTTTTTACCCTACGCAGGAATCTTTTGATCCTAAATCTTACCGTCGCTTTGTTCCAGATCTAGAAAAAGATGCTTTCTATCGCTGGCTGGACAAATATTTTTTGACCCTACAAATCCCTGTTGGCATTTTGCTGTATGCAATTGGTGGTTGGTCATTTGTGGTTTATGGTGTATTTGTTCGCGCTGTAGTGCTATGGCACACCACTTGGTTGATTAATTCTGCTTCACATATCACTGGCTATCGTTCCTTTAAAGAAACTGGTGATAACTCTCGTAATCTGTGGTGGACGGCGCTGCTCACCTATGGTGAAGGCTGGCATAATAACCATCATGCTTATCCGAATGTGGCTCCAGCGGGTCGAACTTGGTGGGAAATCGACACCACTTGGTGGGTGATTCAAGGATTACAAAAGCTCGGCTTGGCAAAAAAAGTAGTGATGCCTCCCCAAAACTAACCATTCTAAGACTCCTATGAAGAAGCTCAATCTTGACCTATCTATTTATACCTTCGATATTGATTTTGCCGGACATGTTGGCAACAATGTTTATCTCCAGTGGGTAGAGATGGGACGCTGTAAATTTTTGGAAGCTGCTGGTTTTCCGATTCACGCTGCCATTGCTAGTGGAGTTGTTCCGGTGATCGCCAATATGAATGTTGCTTACAAAAAGCCACTATACTTGGGCGACAAAGTTTCTTTAGCAATGTGGCTCTCTAAGCTGGAGAAAGTAACCCACGTCATCGAATTCCGATTTTATAACGGGGATGGAGTTCTGGCAGCGACGGGGCATCAAAAAGGTGTTTTTGTTAATTCCGAAACTCTTCGACCATCAGCACTGTCAGCTGATACTCGTGATTTGTTTCTTCCTTATTTGCACGATAGTGAGTTAGCTGATGGATAAAGCCCATTGATCGCTTAAGAATGGCGGTGTTCAACAGGTGATGCTTAGGAAGGGGTAGAATCTAAGAATTGGCTTCATCCTGTGCGGCTGTAAGTAAATTAACTACCATCCTCATGCTCACCCAGATCCAATCGATCTCTCAGAACCTCGCCCCTCGACTAATCGAAATTCGCCGCTATCTTCATGCTCATCCGGAACTAAGTGGCCAAGAACATCAAACAGCAGTTTATATTGCCGGGGTGTTGTCCTCGATCGGACTCCATGTTACTGAAGGGGTAGGGCAGACCGGTGTAATGGGAGAGCTAGCTGGGAGTGCTAGCGGTCAGCGGCGATTAGCTATCCGCACTGATATGGATGCACTGCCCATTAATGAAAAAACTGGTTTAGAGTTTGCCTCTCAAAGCGCTGGCGTGATGCACGCCTGTGGTCACGATCTCCATACCACTTTGGGTTTGGGGACGGCGATGGTGCTAGCGCAATTGGGTGAAACTTTGCCAGGTAACGTGCGGTTTTTGTTTCAACCAGCGGAGGAAATTGCTCAAGGGGCGCGCTGGATGGTCAAGGATCAGGCGATGTCGGAGGTAGATCATATCCTGAGCGTTCATGTTTTCCCTTCAATTCCGGGGGGATCGATCGGCATTCGCTATGGAGCCTTAACCGCAGCGGCTGATGATTTAGAAATTACGATCCAAGGTGAGTCTGGTCATGGTGCTCGGCCTCATGAAGCGACCGATGCCATTTGGATTGCCGCTCAGGTGATTACCAATTTGCAACAGGCCATCAGCCGCACCCAGAACCCTTTACGTCCAGTAGTGTTGACCATCGGCACCATTAGTGGTGGTCGCGCTCCCAATGTAATTGCCGATCAAGTAACCATGAAAGGAACCGTCCGATCGCTCCATCCCGAGACTCATGAGGTTTTGCCTACTTGGATTGAAAATATTGTGAGTCAAACCTGTGCCACCTATGGAGCAAAGTGCCAAGTTAATTATCAACGGGGCGTACCTTCCGTGCAGAACGATATCGCTCTGACTCAATTGGTGGAGTCGTCTGCCCGGTCGGCTTTGGGGAGTGATAAGGTGCAGATTTTGCCAGAACCTTCTTTGGGTGCTGAAGATTTCTCTGTTTATCTAGAAAAAGCTCCTGGTAGTATGTTTCGGCTGGGGGTAGGTTATGAAGATCGCCGCAACTATCCCCTTCATCACCCTCTATTTGAGATTAACGAAGAAGCTCTGCTGACCGGAGTTGTTACCCTGGCTTACAGTGCTTATCAGTATTTTCAGAAATTTAGTTGAGGGGGTCTCAAGTTAGTAAGTGTCAGTGATCGATTTGTGGGGAATGTTTACGAGTCAGTAACAGCCTCTCCAGATGATCACTAGCCACTTTTTTTAAGATAACTACGGAAAGAGATCCATATCAGTCAAGGCACCCAGACTACTAGAAGATACTAACTTGGCATATTTACCCAAAACCCCAGTTTTGTAGCGGGGTGCTGGTGCTACCCAGTTCGATCGCCTCATACTCAACTCCGCCTCGGAGACTTCCAGTTGTAGTTGACGTTGGGGGGCATCGATCGTGATGGTATCGCCTTCTTGCACCAGGGCAATCAATCCACCGACATAAGCTTCGGGGGCTACATGCCCTACCACCATCCCGTAAGTACCACCGGAGAAACGACCATCCGTAATCAGACCAACCGTATCGCCCAAACCAGCGCCAATAATCGCCGCAGTAGGAGCCAGCATTTCCCGCATTCCCGGACCACCCTTGGGACCTTCGTAGCGAATCACCAGCACATCGCCAGCTTTGATTTTGTTTGCTAAAATTGCATCCAAACAGGCTTCTTCGGATTCAAACACCCGCGCTGGACCGGTGATTTTAGGATTTTTCACCCCGGTGATTTTGGCCACCGAGCCTTCGGTAGCTAAGTTACCTTTCAAGATGGCTAAATGCCCTTGAGCATACATCGGACGATCCCAAGGTCGAATCACATCTTGATCGGCACGGGGTTCGGCAGGAATATTGGCTAAAACCTCAGCGACAGTCTCACCGCTAATAGTGAGGGCATCACCATGGAGTAATCCCTTAACCAAAAGCATTTTCATCACCTGGGGAATCCCGCCGGCCTGATGGAGATCGGTAGCGACATATTTGCCAGAAGGCTTTAGATCGCAGAGAACTGGTACTTTACCGCGAATAATTTCAAAATCGTCGATCGATAGTGGCACTCCCATGGTGCGGGCAATGGCCAATAAATGCAGTACCGAATTGGTAGAACCACCGACCGCCATAATCACGGCGATCGCGTTCTCAAAAGCTTTGCGGGTCAAAATTTGGCTGGGCAGAATTTGCTTACGAATGGCTTCCACCAACACAAAAGCTGATTTCTCAGCACTGACCGCCTTTTCTTCATCTTCAGCGGCCATCGTCGAAGAATAGGGCAGACTCATGCCTAGCGCTTCAAAGGCTGAGGACATGGTATTGGCAGTAAACATACCGCCGCAGGAACCTGCTCCGGGGCAAGCCTTCTCTTCGATCGCTTTCAATTCGGCCTCGTCAATTTTCCCGGCACTGAACTGGCCGACAGCCTCAAAGGAACTCACTACCGTCAAATCTTTGCCATTGTGATGGCCGGGTTTAATAGTGCCACCATAGACAAAAATTGCCGGAATGTTCATCCGCGCCATTGCTAGCATGGCACCGGGCATATTTTTATCACAACCGCCGATTGCCAGTACGCCATCCATACTCTGACCTGTGCAGGCAGTCTCGATCGAATCAGCAATGACTTCCCGTGACACCAAAGAATACTTCATGCCCTCAGTGCCCATCGAAATACCATCGCTGATGGTGATGGTGCCGAACATTTGGGGCATGGCGCTGGCTTTTTTGAGGGCAGCTTCGGCGCGGATCGCCAAGCTGTTGATGCCCATGTTGCAGGGAGTAATGGTGCTGTAGCCGTTGGCTAGTCCCACAATAGGTTTGGTGAAGTCATCGTCGCCGAAGCCGACGGCGCGGAGCATGGCGCGGTTGGGTGATCTTTGTACCCCTTGGGTGATGGCTTGACTGCGGCGATTGTCTGGCATGACCGACTCCAATAGAAGAAATTAAATGCTGTAAGTTACCTATTCTAAGGCTTAGATTGTCACTGGTGGGCGAGCAGTAGGTTCAAATATACGGTTGGCCAATTATTTAGTTGGTTAGAGGATTAAGCAAAATCCAACAACTAAATTAACCGAGAATGGCTGCTGGTAGAATCAGCATGGCATCACCAAAAGAATAAAAACGATAGCCTTCTTCGATTGCAACTCCATACAAATCCAACAATCTTTCTCGCCCCAGCAGAGCACTCACCAACATCAGCAAACTCGATCCCGGCAAATGGAAATTAGTTACCAGGCCATCCACCACCCGCCACTGATAACCGGGATAAATGAAAATATCCGTCTGGCCACTATAAGGCAACAACTCTCCTGACTGAGCCGCTGTTTCTAGCGATCGAACAGTAGTAGTCCCCACTGCATATACTTTATTCCCCCGTTCCCTAGTCGCCAAAGCTTTAGCTACGGTAATCTCTGGCACCACCAGCCATTCACTATGCATTTGATGATCCAGAATATTCTCAACTGTTACTGGGCGAAAAGTGCCTACTCCCACATGTAGCGTGACCTGTGCCTGTTCAATTCCCCGCTTCGCTAACTGCACTAGTAACTCATCGGTAAAATGTAAACCCGCCGTAGGCGCTGCTACCGAACCCGGATCTTGGGCGTAGACCGTCTGATACTGCTCCGCTGTCGCCGTATTGGCCGTCACATAGGGCGGAAAAGGAATTTGACCATAATTATCTAAAATTTCCAGCAATGGTCGATCGCTTGGTACCAAAAATTGCAAAATCCGACCACCTGTTGGTTCATCTCGATCGACAATCTCCGCCACTAAATCTGGTGAATTGTCAGTCAGTGCTGGAAAGACCAGCTTGGTGCCGATCGGTAGCTTCCGTCCTGGTTTCACCAACGCCAACCAAGTATTCCTACTTTTTTCGGAGAGCAATAATGCCTCTATCTTGGCTCCGCTAACTTTGTGCCCGTGCAATCGGGCTGGCATTACTTTGGTGTTATTAAACACCAATAAATCTCCCGGTTGCAGTAAGTCGGCAATTTCAAAAAACTGGCGATGCTCGTGTTCTTTTGCACTTACTACTAATAGTCGCGACTGATCCCGAGGCACCACCGGCATTTGGGCGATTAGTTCTTCTGGTAATTGATAAAGGTAGCTAGATAGCAGTCGATCCATAAAATAGTTGTTTTTTAACTTACGGCATTATAGTTCGGTACCGCAGCGTTTATAAATAATGAGGAGGTTCGCCATTTCCTGATCGGAGTTTCAATATTCTCTGAGTAAAAACCAATCTTTTCCCAGGCCCGCATTCCTAACTCCCTGGCCAAATTGCTAGTACCGCAAACAAAATGAACAATACTCCACCAATAATTGTAATTATCTGTTCGGAGATCCGGCCAGCAATGACCTTGCCACCCCATACTGCAATTAACGAACAAATGGTGTGACCAACAATACCACCTAGCATAACGCCACTAGCTTGGTGAGCTGCGGCCAGGGTAATGGTGGTAATTTGAGTGCGATCGCCCCACTCCGCCACAAAAGTGAGCACAAAGCTCTCGATAATGATTTTCCAGGTCGTGTTGCGCTGGTGAAATTTTCGGTCTCCGGCTGTTACTGCTGCTGCTGCTGCTGCTCTCACTTCCAGATCCGTCTGGGCGGACATCTGCCGGGATTCGTACAATAGCTTGAGACCAAATAAGAAAAATAATAAAGCCGCAATTTGCTGAAGAGAAATATGAGTAATACCCAAGAGACTGGGGGGTAAATACTGAGCTAAAAACTGGGGTAGTAATGTCAGAAACTGTCCAATACCCACTGAGAGAACTGTCATTGTCGCCAGTGCTCCCACGACCCCGAACAAAACTGGCTTTCTGGGATAGCGGGTAGCCAAAATCATGGCCATGAAGAAGGTTTTATCTCCTAACTCAGCAGCTGTGATTAACAGTAATCCAGCCGTAAAAGCTTCTAACATTATTTAGCAAGTAAAGATTTCTTTAGTGAGATCAATATTACTGGAAGCTATATCTGAAAGTACTTTTACTCATTTTCTTCTCATTGTTGAGTCAATTCTTCTGGGGTTTTATAAATAGGTTGTGCCGGAGTTGTCCTTTCACCTTAATTACTTGGGCTGGGTTGCCGACGGCTGTGGCAAAATCTGGAATATCTCGAATTACTACTGCGCCAGCTCCGATCGTACACCACTGCCCAATCCGTATAGATGGAATAACTACTGCACCTGCCCCAATGTGTGTGCCTTCCCCAACTTGCACATGGCCACACAACGTTGCATGGGGTGAAATATGAGCATAGTCACCAATCACATTGTCATGATCGATACTGGCCGCCGTATTAATTAGTACATGCTTGCCAACTTGTGCTGCTGATTGGACGATCGCACCTTGGAGAATCACTGTCCCCTCGCCGATCGAGGCTTTAGCCGAAACAATGGCAGTACCATGAATAGCTTGACCATAGGTTGCCGTAATCATGCGAGCCAGCTCGGCGCGTCTAGTATTGTCGCCGACACTGATGATCAATGGCGCATCTAATTTTGGAAAGCTATTTTTCTGAATCTTTACCCCAGCATCTATTTCGATGCCCTTCAGTTTGGCACCCGTCGGTTGGTCATCAAACACCCCGACTACTGTAATATTTAGACTTTGTAGTATGTCGGTGATAACCTTTGAGTGTCCTCCAGCCCCGTACAAGTACATAGATTTAGTATTTCTATTCATCTGCTTGCCAACACAATGTTCCAAGAAGTATTATATACAATAGATATAAGGCACAGATTAAGAGTAATTAATTATTAATCAATCTATAAATTATTCTTCCCAATTTCTCTCCTGATTCACACATTGTTGTCATGTAAACATTAGTATTGACAGCATGGTTTTTCCTTGGATTGATAAAAGCTGCGATAATTTGCCATCAGTATTGTTAACAATTAAATCTTTGTAATATAGCTAGTATGCAAAACTCCAGCATAGCCATAAATCTTTTTTCTGAAACTCAACTAAGTGGTCTGTCTTTGGACAATAATTGTGACATTGCGATCATTGGTTCAGGGATATCTTGTACTTATACGGTAATTCACTATATTTCACTACTGTTAAAACAAGCACCAATAAAACCGGTTAAATTAGCAATAATAGATAAGGCTGATGAATTCTGGACTGGTATTGCCTATGGTCAGAGATCTGGTCAACAGTCCTTAATTATTTCTTCCCTGAAAGAGTTTTTTCCGCAGCCAGAACTAGATAATTTTAAGCAGTGGCTCAGTCAAAATTATAGTGAGGTATTTAATACTCCCAGTCGCCAGGCGGGTTTACTGGCTAGCCACTGGCAAGATTTACATGCCCCAGATATGTCTGCGGGGTTGTGGGAAGAGCTATTTATCCCTCGCTATACGGTTGGATTATATTTACAAGAACGTATCGATCGATTGCTACAGGAAGCTAAAGATATTGTGGAGTGCAGTCTGCTAACAGCTGATGTGATCGATCTGCAATTAGTTGATGATATGTATCAGCTCGAGATGAGTTCTCCGGATCAAACTCCGTCTTTTTTAATGGCACAGAAGGTTATCTTGGCTATTGGTAGCCCGCCGAATAAGAGCAGTCGGTTGGCTCCCACGCCTGCTGTGGGCGATGAGTTCTGTTATATCGAAAATATGTATGACCCGTCTCAGTCTTCTAGCATTGATCGGATCGGCCAGATCTTAAAAAAATCCCTTAATCCGCACCAAAATCAGGTTCTAATTGTGGGTTCTAATGCTAGTGCGCTAGAAACTATCTATAGCTTGAATAATCACCCTGAAACTTTGGGATCGATCGGCAAGTTCATTGTTATTTCCCCCAACGCTTCTTTCCCCCACCGGATCTGCCCGGCCACCACTGCGGATCAATATCAACCTCGGGCGCTACAATCGCTACTGCAATCTCCGGAACCGACAGCCCAAAAGATGCTGCAGGCTGTTCAAGAAGATGTCGCTAGTGCCTTAGCCCAAAATGAGACTGTTGGTAGTACTTATGCCCTGATTTCCAAGGGTATCATTGATGTTTTGCAGCAACTTTCTCCCGCTGAACAAAAGCTATTCGTGATTAAATACGGAGTGGAAATTGGTAAGTTCCAAAGACGCGCTGGATCAGACTATTTGAGTGTAGTTGAGAATTTAATTGATATTGGTAAATTAGAAATGTTGAAAGGCAAGTTGGTCAGAACCTTGTTGCTGAAAGATCGGGAGCAAGGTTTTGAATATATGGATGAATATGGTCAACCAAAGCAGTTCCCAACCTCTGTTAAAGTCGTCATTAATTGTGCAGGTTTCCAAGACTTAACCGCATCATCATCGGCTTTGATTAACAATTTAATTAAACGCGAAATCTGTGTACCCAATGATTCTCACTGTGGTTTTACAGTTAATGAAAACTTTGAACTCAACAAAAATTTTTATTTAATGGGGCCATTAATTGCGGGTAATATCAACAGTAAGTTTAAAGTCTGGCACGCCGAAAGCTGTGCTCGAATTATAAATTTATCTCAGCAGTTGGCCGAAGTCTTAGTAAAAGAATGATTTACCAATACTAATAAGGTGTAGAGCTGATGCAACCGAATTATACCAGCCAAATTATGTCTCTCTGGACAGCTTTTTTGCTAGCACTGCTCTTTCATACTGATTTGGGGTTGATGCCCTTATTCCACGGCCAAAATATTGCACATTCTCAGGACAACCAAAATATTTCCTGGATTCTTTGGTCAATGCTAGCTTTTTTTGTTCCGCCCTTAATGGCCATTATCCTGCCAACCTTTACCGATCATCAAAGATATCGTATTTTTCACTTTTGGCTAACTGTTGTTTACTCAGTTCTCAATTTTTCTCACCTGTTGGCTGATTTATTGGTCAGTCCGATTGCTTGGTATCAAATTGCACTCATGACGATCTTAGTCCTGATTGGCTTGCTCTTGAATATAGTTTCCTATCGATGGATGAAGCGTTATCGCCGAGAAAATCAAGGAGAAAACTTAGCCTGAAAAGCTTTATATTATTAGCTAATTAAAAAAGTCGCTAATATTTAATTCTGGGATCGATCCAAGCATTAATCACATCAATGATAATGCTGGCAAACACCACGATCATGGCAAAGAAAACCATGATTCCTTGAATTGTTGGATAGTCCCGAGCAGAGATCGCCTCATACAATCGACCAGCCAAACCCGGCCAGGAAAAAGTCACTTCCGTTAGCACCGCTCCCCCCAGCAGTGAAGCGGTGGTTAAACCTAACACCGTAATCACCGGAATTAAAGAATTTTTGAGGGCATGAACTAGCAGAATTCGCTGTTCCGGAATGCCTCTGGCCCTAGCTGCTTCCACATAGTCCGACTTCAAATTTTCTTTGAGGTTGACCCGTACAATTCGCTCGAAAATTCCGCTTAGTAATATTCCTAGGGTGAAACAGGGCAAGAATAAATGATGAATGGAGGTGAAAAACTGACCCAAATTTAAATGGAGCAGGCTATCGATCGAATACAGACCAAAAATGCGGTCGGGTGGTGTTGCTGTCGAGGGAAATCTACCACCCAGAGGAAACCAGTTGAGATTCACCGCAAAAACTAGTTGCAGTAGCATTCCCACCCAGAAAATCGGTAAAGAGTAGCTAATCACCCCAAACAGCCGACCAGCCGCCTCTACGCCAGTATCACGCTTGGCTGCTGAAATCACTCCGATCGTAATACCCACAGTAAATGCCACCAAAATTGCACCGACGGCTAGTTCTAGCGTGGCGGGGAAGTGATCGGAAATAATCGTAGTTACGGCCTTACCCGAACTAGTAATGGACTTGCCCAAGTCGAAGTGGAATAACTTATCTAGATAAGCGCCATACTGCTCCCACAAAGATTTATCTAGTCCTAACTTTACTCGCATCTCGTCTTTAATCGTTTGGGAAGCCCGTGAACCGACGATCGCATCGACTGGATCGCCGGGGGTAGCACGCATCAGCAAAAAGATAATCGTGACGATTGTCCAGAGCATCAGCGGCGCTAATAACAATCTGGCCAGTAAATAGTATTGGAGAGACTTTAATCTAGACATAGTAATTACTGAGCAGCAGATTTTTTGAGGTTGGAGTATTTCAGATTCTGGAGAGGATCGGTGCCCACCCCAGTAATGCCGGGACGCGCAAAGATAAAGTCCTTGCTCTGCCAGAGGGGGATTTGGGGAACATCGCGCACGGCTTGGTCTTGGATTTGGGTGATGAGCTTCAGCCGCTCTTGGGGATTGGCAATTTGCCCCTGAGCAGCAATCAGCTTATTCATTTGGGGATCATTATAAAAAGAACCCTGTTCACTACTGCCACCTGATTTACAGCCTTTGCTATCACCTTTTGAGCATTCCAAAAAAGGTTGGATGTAAGTATCAACATCAATAAAGTCTGGATACCAATCTTGGAAAGCTACTGGATAAGCACCAGTCTTGAGCATTTTGGTAAAGGATACTTTTTCAGCGGCGTTGGTTTCAAATACTAATAATCCATCCATTTTTTTCTTGGCATAGGCGCGCAAGAAGTTAGCAATCATTTTATGAGTGGAAGAGCTAGAGCGATACCAAACTGGAATCCGAGCGGGATTTTGCTGTGAAAATCCAGCTTGCTTAAGTAGAGCTTTCGACTTTTCTAAATCACCGCTGCCTTGGGGATTGCTATAGGCGGCTTTGAAGCTATCTTGTGATTCTTTGAAACTGGCTGGGATCAGACTGTAAAGAGGTTTACCCTGGCCATACAAAACTCGGTCGTTCATCAGCGGTCGATCGATCATCGCTGCCACCGCCTGTCTAACTAAGGGATTATCAAGAGGTGGTTGGGTGACATTCAGCATCATGTAGACTGTACCATTGCCGTCTACTTCAATTACTTTCCAGCCTTTTGTTGCTTGGCCATCTTGGAGGCTCCGAATCTGATCTGGCTCTAGCGATAGATAGGCCACATCTATTGCACCGGTTTTGAAAGAGTTGTAGAGATTGGAAGAGCTACCTAAATATATTTGAACAGTGATGCCTTTATTGGCGGGCTGGGGTCCCCAATATTTATCAAAGGCCACTAGTTCCAGCCGACCTTCACTGGTTTTGGGCAGCATTTTGTAAGGCCCAGTCCCCACAAAACCATCGTCATCAGTCTTGAATTTATCCTCGGCCTTAGCATCTTTAATGGGGTAAGCCTGGGGGGAGACGGCGCAAGCGCCTGGGAAGGCCAGAAGTGAAGGAAAAGCAGCAAAGGGTTGTTTCAGCTTGATGGTTAGCTCGTACTTTTCAGTGGCTTTGAGACCATCAGCATTGATGGTCGCTGGCTTCTCTTTGTCTTGCGGATCGGGGCGCAGATAATCAATGCGATCAGCTAACAAGAAGGCGGGCCCGCCACCCAGGGCGATAAAACGCTTTAGTGAATGCGCCATGGCCTCGGCATCAAAGGCGCTGCCATCATGAAAAACCACTCCCTGCCGAATGGGAATGGTATAGGTAAGTCCATCAGTGCTGATTTTGGGTAAAGCCGTGGCCAGTTGGGGCTTTAGTTCGGTACTACCGGGCTCGTAGGTGTAGAGTCGTTCCCCCACATTGGTAATTATGGAAAAAGAGCTTAGCTCGTAAGCATCGGCAGGGTCGAGAGTCCGAGGTTTTTCTTTAGTGCCGACAGTAATCCAGCCAGCGCGGGAATTATTACCACCCGCTGATCCTCCACCACAGCTAGTCGTTAGCAGACAGATGCAACACAGAACAATGGCAAGGTATTTTCGGAAAATCATGGGTGGTAATGTTGGCAAACTGCTGAATTCTCTAATGTCGAAATAGTATAGCGGAAACATCTAACATAAAGTGCTATTGCGCAAACTGATAATCGCTAGCCCCCAGTAGCTGCCAGCCGTTAGCGGCTCCCAGGTCTAGTACTCTTTGGTGGTAATCGACCAAGCTTGGTCGATGGCCAACGCTGATATAGGTAATATCCAGACCTTGCAACATTTTGTACAACCGCCGCTCATTGGTGACATCCAGGGCACTGGTCGCTTCATCCAAAATGACGTATTGGGGACGACTCAGCAGAATCCGGGCAAAAGCGAGCCGCTGTTGTTCGCCGATCGACAACACGGTTGCCCAATCTTTTTCATTATCGAGTCCGCCCATGCGATCGATCAAATCAGCCAAATTTACGTTGGTGAGAGCTGCCTGGATTTCTTGATCGGTGATATCCGGTCGGCGGTTAGGATAGACTA
Source organism: Synechococcales cyanobacterium VAR_4_metabat_354 (assembly GCA_031414775.1). Classification (GTDB taxonomy): domain Bacteria; phylum Cyanobacteriota; class Cyanobacteriia; order Cyanobacteriales; family Chamaesiphonaceae; genus JAAFHZ01. Next base: position 30,410 of record JANOQI010000056.1, on the reverse strand, counting down.
ACTGTTCCCGGAGGCTACCTAGCAACATGTAAGGAGTCTGGGGCAAAAATAGCACTTCCTGAAAATTAGGGCTTTCAATGGTGCCCGAACCATTCCGCCACAGACCAGCGATCGCCCGTAGTAAAGAACTCTTACCCCGGCCACTGGCTCCTACTACTAGCAGCGATTGGGATGATTCTAGTTCAAAGGAGAGGTTTTGAAATAGGGTTTGCTCAGCGTTTGGAGTCCGCAATGTTAATTGATTAATTTTGAAATGGCTAAAGAGATGGTTTTGAATCCGATCGCCCTCGGCGCTAATGTTGGCAGCTTGACGGCCAAACCTTTCGTTGAGCATCCCCAGCCGCTCAATACTGGCTGCAAAGGAAGAAATATCTTGAATACGGGTAGGAATTAGAGACAAAGCACCTAATACCATTTGGAAAGCAAATATGCCCTGGCCAATCGTTCCGAAGTCTACTTTCCCAGCAAAATACAAAGGTGCCACAATTAGATACGGTACTAACCGGGCAAAGTAGTTGTAGGCATACTGAAAAATATCTAAAAAGGCTAACCAAATAATCAGAAAATTATAATTTTTGATGGTTTGGCCGAGCCGCCCTTCAACTTGACGGCGCTCTAAACTTTCCCCTTGATAAAAGGCGATCGATTCGGCATTGTCCCGCACATGCACCATGCCATAACGAAAGTCCCCTTCAAACCGCAGTTGGTTGAAGTTGAGCTTAATCAGCTTGGTACCGATCGATACCGCTAGCAGAGTTCCGATCGATACATAACCAGCCAGCCCCAGAGTGAGTTCTTTGGAAATGCTGTATAGAATGCCGGTAAAAGCCACCAGATCTAAGACCGAGTTTAAAATATCTAATATTAGATCGAGAACAGTAACCGTAAAGGCGCGCACATCCTCGGTGATCCGCTGATCGGGGTTATCTATATCGGTATTGGCAGCGTTAGAATCTAACTCATAGTAAGCGCGATCTTGAAAGTAGCTATCTAAAAAGCTGGTCGTTAGCCATTCCCTCCAAAATAAGGCCAAACGGCGACGGGTATAACGGTAGGCGATCAAAATCGGAATGGCAATGACTAGAGTAATGCCATAAATCCACAAATTTTCCCAGAATAATTGCGGGTTTTTGCCATTCAGGGCATTGTCAATAAAGCGAAAAACGTAGCTGATTAGAACGTTCAGGCTGCTCACAATAAAGGCCAAAAATAGCAAGACCCCTAAAATTAGCCACTGTTTTTCGCGCCCTTTAAGCTTGTTTCGATAAGCAAAGAAAATACCAGCACTCAATACGATCAGTGCTAAAAATATGTAAAAAGGCGTGAAACTCAGCAAACCTTGTAAAATTTCCGCCGGAGTTTTCCCTAAGCCGGAGAGAAATTTCAGGTAAATAATTTCTTTGGTAAACCCAGCAAAAAGCTTTGGCACAAACTGGAAACCCACTAAAGCCAAGACTACAATGAAAAAGAAGGTGAAGGCCACCACAAAGACTAGCTGGGTCAATACCAAAAACAAAAATTGGGACGAACTCCTTGGTCCTGGTGGATAGAAATAGGGCTGGGCAACTTCTACAAATCTTTTCCAAAGTTGTCGATCAAATCGAAACTTTTGGGGGGTTACGGCTGGCTGGGCTGCACTCATGACACCTCAAACTGATAATTCATACTCCAATATAGTCTAAGGGGTGTCACCCAGAGTTCCCGAAACTGCCTCAACCACAGGCATATGCTATAATTGCCTCGCTTTATTTCCAGGCAGACACAATGGCGGCTTCTTCTGCACAACCAGCACTGTTAGTTTTAGCTGATGGTACTACTTATCGCGGCTGGTCATTTGGGGCTACCGGTACTACAGTAGGTGAGGTAGTTTTTAATACTGGTATGACTGGTTATCAGGAGGTTCTAACTGACCCGAGCTACCATGGCCAGATTGTTACTTTTACTTATCCAGAATTAGGCAATACCGGCGTGAATCAGGCCGATGAGGAATCCGACCGGCCGCAAATTCAGGCAGTGATTGCTCGTAACATTTGCCAGCGACCTAGTAATTGGCGATCGACTCAATCCTTGCCCGACTATTTGCAGCAGCACAACATTCCTGGTATTTACGGCATTGACACCAGAGCGCTAACGCGAAAACTGCGGGTGGTGGGGGCGATGAATGGGGCAATTTCTAGTGAAATTTTAGACCCCGCCTTGTTACTGGCTCAGGTGCAAACAGCGCCCCACATGGATGGATTAAATCTGGTAAATGTGGTTAGCACTACCACTGCTTATGATTGGTCAACGCCTAGTGATCGCGCCTGGGAATTTCAGGATCGATCGATCACCAGTGAGACTTTTAAGGTAATTGCCTTAGATTTTGGGATCAAGCGCAACATTTTGCACCGCTTAGCCAGTCATGGCTGCCAAGTAAAAGTGATGCCTGCCCACACCAGTGCCGCTGAAATCCTTAGCCACAATCCTGATGGTATTTTTCTTTCTAATGGTCCCGGTGACCCAGCTGCTGTCACGGAGGGAATTGCCACTGCCAAAGAATTACTCCAGGCTCAAAAGCCGATTTTCGGTATTTGCATGGGTCATCAGATTCTAGGTCTGGCTTTAGGGGCAGAGACATTTAAACTGAAGTTTGGTCACCGGGGTTTAAATCAACCGGCGGGGCTAGCTGAGCAGCCAGTGGAAATTACGAGCCAAAATCATGGCTTTGCGCTCACTGCCGAGTCGATAAGTGCCGAAGTGGAAGTGACCCACCTTAATTTGAACGATCGAACCATCGCCGGACTACGCCATAAGACTTTACCTTTCTTTTCGGTGCAGTATCATCCTGAAGCCAGCCCCGGCCCCCATGATGCTGACTATCTGTTTTCTCAGTTTGTTGATCAGATGCGCCAAGCCCGTACGCAAAAAACTGTTACAGAAAGTTGATTCGTGTCCCCAAGACTGTTATATTCTCAACTCTATTTGAATCAGAAACCATGAGGAGGCGATCATCGCTGAAACACTTATTCTCACCGTCAGTCTGCGCGGTACCAGAGAGGTTAGAGATAATTGTCAATTATTTCGACTAACTGGTCTATTGGATGCTTTTTCCGAGCCAACCTTTCAAAAAGTGATTGGCAAGCTGATTGATGAAGGCCCAGCCAATATTATCTTGGACTTGTCTAAAATCGATTTTGTGGATAGCTCTGGCCTGGGTGCATTAGTAAAGCTAGTGAAAAAGACTCAGGCATTGGAAGGCACTCTGCAAATTGTGGCTAATGCACGAGTTACTCAAACTGTGAAGCTGGTTCGCCTCGAACAGTTTTTATCTTTGCAATCTTCGGTGGAAACAGCTGTCGAAAAACTATCAGCCAGCTAGTGTAACAAGCAACCTAAATGGGCAACTTCAGAATGTTCATAACAGTTGCCCATTGCAGTTGCTATGATATTGGTTCAATGCATTTGTCTATTTACTACTTAATTAATTTTAGTGATCGATTTGGGTGAAGAGGAAAATTTATGGCCTAATTTACCAGTAATTGGCGATCGAGTGATACCTGTTAATCAATTATCACCAGTGTCTTTAGCTTATCTAGGCGATGCTGTTTATGAACTATATGTGCGCACTGTTTTTTTGCTGCCGTTGAAGCGTTCTCATGCTTATCATCAAGAAGTGGTGTCTCAAGTTAGAGCTGAAACTCAAGCTCAACATTTGCAAATATTATTACCAAAATTGACTGAGCCAGAGTTGAATTGGCTCAAGCGTGGCCGCAATGCTGCCGGTGGTGGTCCGCGCCGGTTAGATCCAGAGATTTATCAGCAAGCTACTAGTCTAGAAACATTAATTGGCTATTTATATCTTACTAATCCACAGCGTTTACAAGAGTTATTGGCAGAGATCAACCTTGTACCTGCTACTTCCTAACTGAGAAATATCATTATGACGTTCAAACCACGAAAAGCGCGATTGGGTGGCAAATTTAAATCCAGTCGCCGTGATGATTCTGCGCCCCGAGATCGATCGGACGCGCCCCGTTTTGAAGGCGATCGTCCTGATCGTCCGCGCCGAGACCGCCGTGATGATACGGGATCTTTCGATCGGCCTGTAGAGGATGATCGACCAAAACCAATCGGCAGAGCAGATAAATTCGGTAACAATCAACCACGGAAACCGGTCATTCGAGACAGTCAGTACGGTGGTGGGCGGCCAGCTAAATCTTTCGATCGAGACCGTCGCAGTAGTAGTGACAGACCAGCTAGACCATTCGATCAAGACAATCGGGGTCGCAGTGACAGACCAGCTAGATCCTTCGATAGAGATAGTCGAGGTGGCAGCGACAGAGGTGATCGACCAGCTAGATCCTTCGATAGAGATAGTCGAGGCGGCAGCGACAGAAGTGATCGACCAGCCAGGTCATTCGACAGAGATAGCCGAGGTGGCAGCGACAGAAGTGATCGACCAGCTAGATCTTTCGATAGAGATAGCCGAGGCGGCAGCGACAGAAGTGACAGACCAGCTAGATCATTCGACAGAGATAATCAAGGTGACGACAGAAATCGGGGTTTTGATAGGTTCGATCGAAATGATAGTTATCGCCCAGCTAAATTCGTTGATCAGCAAGCTCCATCAGAGATTGAAGAATCTACTGAACAAACTGATTACCTCTACGGTAAACATCCAGTACTCAGTGCTTTGGAGAGTGGTCGGCAGATTAACCGCATTTGGTTACTCTCTAAACTGCGCTACGATCCCCAGTTCAATTTACTGATCAACAAAGCTAAAGATAGTGGTGCGATCATTGATGAAGTTGATCCCCGGCGCTTGAGTCAGATTTGCGATGGTGGTAACCATCAGGGCATAGTTGCTCAGGTGGCTCCTTATCATTATATAGATTTAAGTGAGCTAATTGAGAAAGCTAAAGCCGTAAATGATCACGCCGTCATCCTGGTAGCCGACAGTATTACCGATCCCCAGAACCTGGGATCAATGATTCGGACTGCTGAAGCATTAGGAATCCAAGGCATGGTGATCCCCCAACGTCGGGCAGTAGGAATTACCTCTGTAGTGCAAAAAGTAGCCGCAGGTGCTCTAGAGCATCTACCGGTGGCCAGAGTTACCAACCTCAGTCGGGCTTTAAAAGAATTGAAAGAGGCGGGATTCTGGATTTATGGCACTACTGCCACTGCTACTACCAACATTCACGACGTAAAGTTTGATGGTCCGGTCGTGATTGTAGTGGGTGCTGAAGGCGAAGGTCTGAGCCTGCTAACCGAAAACACTTGTGATTTCTTGGTCTCGATCCCGCTCACTGGTAAAACAGCTAGCTTGAATGCGGCGACAGCCGCAGCCATGAGCCTATATGAGATCCAGCGGCAAAGATGGTCAAATATGATACGTCTTCCTGCTCATTAATTGAGTTAAAGTCAAGTTGGACTTCTAGCAAAGATTCAACCAAAGATTTTGTGAATGATAGTAATTAACCATTAAGATTGGTGAACACTATCAAAAGTGATCGGTATGGTGAAAACCTAATGTCGAAGAGCGATCCATAGTTATTACTGGTACTAAATTGAGTAGAAATGCTCATTTTCGTTACCAGTTAGAATCAGATGGAAAAGTTTGATACCAGCCGATTCAGACACAGTAGACTTTTAAGACTTAATTATTGGAGCAGCAACATGCCGACAAAGATCGGAGAGATCTGGACTAACGCGCTAGACCTTGTAGGCCGAGCTTGGTGGGTGGAAATTTCCACAGCTGAGCCTAAATGCACTTACTACTTTGGCCCTTTTGCTAGTGCCCAAGTGGCAAATTTAGCTCAGGCTGGTTATGTGGAAGACTTGGAATCAGAACAGGCTCAGGTGCTTCAGGTGCAGGTCAAGCGTTGTAAGCCCAATCGGTTAACGATCGATTACGACATGGGGGAGCTTAGTGACCGCGAGCGATGGACAATGCTCAGCGGCCAAGCCTAGTAGATTGTAGTGAGAATTTAAGATTGATTAGCGGCAGCTAAGGCTAGGCGTAACTGACCTTGGTGGGCAGCTAATAAATTTTGTCCGTTAACTCGATCGATCCCTGTCCAATGCATCAATAGCGCCAGCTTGACCGATCGACCACTGGCTTCTAGTAAATCGCTAGCAGCTGGTCGATCTAAGTCAGTTAGATCTTGCAACATCCGCAGCGCTCGATCGTGTAGCTTACTGTTGGTAACAGCCACATCAATCATGCGATTGCCGTAGACCTTCCCCAGCTGTACCATCGTACCGGTAGAAATAATATTCAAAGCCATTTTGGTAACAGTGCCAGATTTGAGACGAGTGGATCCGGTCAGGATTTCGGGTCCCACCGGCACTCGGATATCAATATCAGCAGCGGCTGGCACTTGCTCTAGCGGTACGCAGGCAATGAAAACAGTCATTGCTCCCCGCGTTTTAGCGGCTGCTAGAGCACCGTGGACATAGGGCGTGGTACCGCCAGCCGTAATACCGACCACCACATCATGTTGACCAATCTGGTGATCAGCCATCGCTTGGGCACCATCAGCGGCAATATCTTCTAAGCCCTCTGAACTCTTTAACAAAGCCCCAGTACCCCCAGCCAAAATTCCTTGCACTATTTCTGGCGGGGTACAAAAGGTGGGTGGACATTCGGCGGCATCTAGTACTCCTAAACGGCCACTGGTGCCAGCGCCAATATAAAAAAGTCGGCCACCTTGGCGCATTCCGGTGGCTGTTGCTTCGATCGCCATTGCTAGCTCTTGCCGAGCACCAGCAATGGCTTTGATGGTCTGGTTGTCTTCGGTATTGAATAGATCGACCAGCTCTAGAGTACTGAGCTGGTCAAGGTTTTGGCTGAGTTGATTAACCTGTTCGGTCAACAAATGTCCACGGGTGGTCAATGGTTCTGGCATGGTTCTAGCGAATTTATATCAAGCCTTCTAATTGTCGGCGAATCTGGTCATAATCAATCCCATCACTGGGGCGATTGCTAGCACTACCGTTGTTGAGTTCTGGCGATCGATGTTCACCATCGGCCTGCCAGTCTGTTTCGGTGACGTTATTTTCAGGGGGAACTACCAGCATTCCTTCTTCGACGAGTAGACATTCATAGTTGGACGAGGCACAAAATTCTTCGATCTCGGTAGCATCCATTTCCTCGACGGAGGGGCTAGGCATATCTTGAGCTTCGAGCATAATCGCATAGCGTTCCGCGTCATCCTGTTCGGTAAACATCATGATGACGTTGTGATCGCCCGACTGTAAGGAATGAATTCCTTCATTATCGGTACGGGCATTAAAGAGAATGACGTATATACGCATAATGAGACTGGGGGCTAACTATTCACTAACCTACCATACCGAGCTACCGCTGGTCGCATCAGATTATTCTCCTGAGAGATCCAAGCCCAGAGCTGATCCCCCCAAGAAAAATGCCACCATTCTCCCGGATGCCGCTGAAATCCGGCGGTTTCCATTACTTGGCGCAACAGTTCCCGATTTTGGTGGAAAAGCTGGCCGTCTGGTTCTGGGGCAAAATAATTAGGCTGAGACCGATCGGACATTTCATCGATCGGAGAACCCATATCTAAGGGCTGCTGCTGGGCATCGATAATTGATAGATCGATCGCTGCCCCGGTACTATGTGGTGGTGGCGTGGCCAAATCAAAACTGGGGACTGCCCAAATTTGATAGACCTGTTGCCAAATTGCGGCTGCTTCAATGGCCGTCGGTTGAGACATTTGTTTTGTTTGGCAAACTTCCTGAAAAGTATAGTCCACCATGTATTGCTGGACTTCTACTGGCCGGTAGGCATCAAAGATTTGCAATCGGTAGCCCGGTTGGATTTGGGTCAGATAGGCTTGGGCTTGCTGTAATTGATCGACAACACCTGCTCTCAAATAGTAAGGTGATTTGCCAGCGTAGTCAGCTCCACAAGCCATATACGGATGGGGATCGACGATGGCCAATTCCTGAAGCGGTATGGGGACTAGTGGTTCACCACATTCTTGAATCAGTATTTTTTGGTAAGGTTTTGGAGGCTTCATGGCAGATTTCATCCGGAGCTAAGCAGCAGAATAGTGAATAGGTAAGTAATTGAGACTAATACTTGATTAATATCACAGCACTATCAGTGGCGATCGCCTAAACAGTGAGTAGGTAACAAAATCTATTTTTCAGTGCATTGAATAACAGTGATAAGCATCACCGCTGATGGCAATTATTTCGGTTTAATTGTACTGAGGTATGGCGATTTCTCAATCAGCACTCTTTTTTCTCCTCCCTGCCCCCCATGTATATTTCTAATCTGTTGGCCGTTGGTACCTCTGCGATGCTCTTGCTGGTCGGTGTTAGCTCGAACAGTCTGGCCTGTTCGCCCCCAAATGCTGTTAACCCGCAGCTGACAGTTGGCTGTGTACAGAGCAGCACCGCCGAGATTCTATCTTTAGAGGAAAACTTGCCGAATAACGATCTGAAGATCTCTAGCGAAAAGATAAATACCGTGGCTAATGTGGGACGTTTCCGCAATTACAAGGGACGAGTTATTGACACTAAAGATTATATTCGCGCTCGCTACTAAATTCCGTTGCAGATTTAGACAGAGTAAGATCTGCTCTCTATTCTTAAGAGACGGCAAATCTTGGCATAATAGAAGTTAGTTCATGAAATGAGACTCTAGCTATGCAGACAGAATATCAGCAACGGCGCGCCCAGCTCATGGCCAAAATTGGTCAGGGGACAGCGATTTTTGGCAGCGCGCCGCAGGCAGTGATGCATAATGATGTGGAGTATGTTTATCGGCAAGAGAGTGATTTTTACTATTTAACTGGTTTCAATGAAGATGGGGCGGTAGCAGTTTTGGCACCGCACCAAGAGGAACATAAGTTTATTTTATTTGTGCGACCAAAAGAACGGGAAAGAGAAATTTGGACGGGCTATCGGGTAGGAGTTGATGCCGCCAAGGAAGAATATGGAGCCGATGAAGCCTATCCGATTAGCGAGTTAGCCGAGAAGTTACCACAATATCTGACCAAGGCCGATCGTATTTATTACCATATGGGACGGGATGAAGATCTGAATAAACAGATCATTCAGCAGTGGCAACATCTGCTCCTCGGTTATCAAAAAAGGGGTACTGGACCGATGTCGATCGAAGATCCGGCTACTGTTCTACATGCTCTGCGGCGGGTGAAGTCTGAGGCGGAAATCCATTTGCTGCGCCAAGCGGCTAACATTGCTGCCGAAGCCCACATTCATGCCCTGAGTTTCGCTCGACCTGGTAAATATGAGTACCAAGTGCAAGCTGAGATGGAATATCTGTTTCGTAAAAATGGCGCGATGGGACCAGCTTATCCTTCGATCGTGGCCAGTGGTGGGAATGCTTGCGTGCTGCACTATATCGAAAACGATAGTCCGATCGAAGATGGTGATTTGCTACTAATTGATGCTGGTTGTGCCTGTGGTTATTACAACTCCGACATCACCAGGACTTTTCCAGTGAATGGTAAATTTACCACCGAGCAAAAAGCGATCTATGAATTAGTGCTGAAAGCACAGCTGGCTTGTATTGATCAAGTAGTGGTTGGAACTACTTGGGATGAATTTCACAAAACGGCGGTACAGGTTATCACGGCAGGTCTGGTGGAGTTGGGCTTATTAGCTGGTGCCGTTGAAAAACTAATAGAAGAAGAGAAGTATAAGAACTTCTATATGCATGGGACTGGTCACTGGTTGGGATTGGATGTGCACGATGTCGGTTCTTATCGGCTGAATGAGGAGGCTTGGTATCAGTTTCAGCCGGGCAATGTGATTACGGTAGAGCCGGGGATTTATATTTCACCGGATATTGAAGCTGCTGAAGATCAGCCGCAAATTGCTGATAAGTGGCGAGGGATTGGGGTGCGAATTGAAGATGATGTGTTGGTGACGGCTGGCAAACCAGAGGTATTGACGGCGGCAGTGCCGAAATTAGTTAAGGATTTGGAGTGGTAAATAGCGAACTAAAATTGACTGATTTGATGGGCTAGAATTGGAAAAGTATGAGGTGTAGAAAGTATGTACCAAAATTACCCTGCATCACCTGTCAATACATTGCCAACCATGTACGACCTACCTAGTGAAGATCCGGAGGAGTAACAGCTAGTACGTCTCAACAAGATTTGCGGCTGATTGTTGTGATGACAAGATCTGTCTTAGGCAGTTAACTTTTCTAGGATTTCGATCGCTACTCGATCGCATACTCCGGGCGTTCCAAAAGCTAACCGCATTTCAGCATAATCGGCCAACATTTTTGCCCGTCGATCGGCATTTTGCAAGAGTGCCAAGGATTCCTCCACAATCCGATCAGGATTAGCTTCCTCTTGGACTAGTTCTGTTATGATCGGCTTCATCTCGGCCAAATTGACTGGCGAAATAAAGGGATAAGTCACGCGCAAAATATTACGTGCCAACCAAGCAGTGATGGGACTAAATTTATAAATCACCATATGGGGTACATTCAATAGCCCCAACTCTAAACTGACCGTGCCAGATTTGGTAATAGCCAAGTCTGCCGCTGCCAAGGCTGCATCGGGCTGATCAGACACCAACGTTGCTTGCAGTTGATAGCGATTAATAGCGCTTTGAATCGATTCCCGATACTCTTCTCGCGACAAGGGTATCCAAAACCTGACCTTGGGTAACTGGGTTTGCAAGCGCTGGGCAGCCTCAAAAATCGCGGGCATCAAGTACTTCAATTCTTGCCAGCGCGAAGCTGGAATGAGGGCAATGGCAATTTCATCATCAGAAATACCTAGCGTGCTTCTAGCTTCTGCTCGCGTCGGACAATTTGCCATCCGATCGATCAACGGATGACCAACAAATTTAGCATTGCCACCTTTCGTTGTAAAGAAAGTTGCTTCGGCTGGAAACACCGCAAAGATTTGATCGGTAAAACCAATAATCGCTTGCGTGTCTTTTTCGCTGAACGCATACACCCATTGTTGAGGGGCAATGTAGTAAAAAACTGGAATGTTCGGGAAGGTCTGTTTAACAAACTTGCCGATGAATAAATTCGGTCCCATGTAGTCAATCAAAACGATCGCATCGGGGGGATTTACTTGCAAATACTGCTTCGCTTGACGTTGTACCTTTACTGTCGGTCCTACAAAAGCTAAAGCTTCCGCAATGCCCACCGAGCCAATCCCAATAGTGTTTCCCAACAGCTTGGCACCAGCAGCAGCCATTTTGTCCCCGCCCAGGGCAACAATTTCAATTTCGATATTTTGTCGCTGGGCAGCTTGATAGAGAGCTTTGACTAGCAAAGACCCTTGTAAGTCACCGGAAACTTCTCCAGTGCTGATAAAAATTCTCTTCATGATTCAGCATCCCGGCGATCGAGCGATCGACCGGGAATGGGACCACGCCGAGGCGATTGGCTAGAAGCTTGCAAAAACTCATGCAAGTTCTTGACTTGGTCGGTCATGGCGCTACTCCCCAGACTAGCCAGAGCTTCTTGGAGAGTATGATTAGAACTATAAATAATGCGATAAGCCTCTTTCAGAGCGTTTAATTCAGCGGCACTGAAGTTCGATCGCTTCATCCCCACCAGATTTAAAGATCTCACCCGCGCTGGGTTTCCTTCCACAATGGTGTAAGGTGGCACATCCCGCTGCACTCTGGTCATGCCTGCCACCATCGCTAGCCGGCCAATCCGCACAAACTGGTGAACTCCTAGCACTCCACTAAGCACGGCACCAGATTCAATATATACATCCCCCGCCAGCGAAGTGGCATTGGCAATCTTTACTTCGTTTTCCATCGTGCAATTATGAGCCACATGCACATAAGCCATCAGTAAATTGTGATTACCAATCACCGTTGCTTCACCATCACCAGTCGCTCGATTGATGGTGACATACTCCCGAATCCGGTTGTGGTCGCCAATCTTCACCCAGGTATCGCCGCCATCATATTTCAGGTCTTGGCTATCTAGACCAATGGCCGCACCAGGGAAAATTTGATTACCAATTCCAATTTCGGTAGGACCTTCAATAATGACGTGGGCACCTACCGAAGTGTTGGCACCAATCTTGACTCGATCGCCAATCACTGCAAAGGGACCGATTTTGACACTCGGGTCAATTTCAGCTCCGATATGAATTACTGCTGTAGGGTGAATCAGCCTTGTCAAATTTGCTACTCCAAGCATCTGCATCAGTTGACCCAACATTTCATGAACGACATAGAACTAGATGACCCAGTTACTATCAATATTGTTCACCAAATGTTGCCTCAGACCTCCACTAGTGAAAACATTAGTTCCCCATCAGCAGCCACTTTGCCATCAACTTCAGCGCGGGCTTTCATTGTAGCAATCCGGCCTCGCTTGAAAGACAACAACTGTACAGTCATTACTAGCTGATCGCCAGGAACAACTTGCCGCCGAAACCGCACGCCATCAATACCCATAAACATAAACAGTCCACGATAATCATTGGGCAGGCTAGTGTATTCTGGCAAGTGAGTTAGTACAATGCCCCCCACCTGTGCCATCGCTTCCACAATTAATACCCCCGGCATGAGGGGGAATTCAGGAAAATGTCCTTGAAAAAACTGTTCGTTAAAGGTCACATTCTTAACGCCGACCGCTTGCTCGCCAGGTACGAAGTCAATAATTTTATCCACTAAGGCAAATGGATAACGGTGGGGCAGTAAAGCATGAATTTCTTGAAGATTAAAAGTTTTCTTAACCGTAACGTCCGGCTGATCAACGACTGGCTCAAGGTGAACAGATATGGTGGGATTCATCAACAAATTAAAAATAGGTGAACTAAAATCCGGCGATGCGGAGTTGCTGTGCTAATTTAGTGTGCAAATCATGGCTAGCTTTATAGGCGATAAAGTGAGCTTGGGGAAATGAACCAAGTAAACTGAGATCACCAATCAAGTCTAATAGTTTATGACGGACTGGCTCATTTGGGAACCGCAAGGGCGGATTAAGCCATTGTTCCTGGTCGCAAACCAAGGCGTTATCCAGGCTACCACCCTTAATTAAACCAGCTTGACGTAATTGCTCGATTTGATGAGCCAATCCAAATGTCCGTGCTGGTGCGATGGCGTTAGCAAAACTCTCTTGTTGGGGTTGCCAGCTGTACCATTGGTTTCCAATCGGCTTCAGGTCAAAATCAATGCCGTAGGTGAATCTTAGTTCCAGAGAAGGTAATGCCGCTACAAACTGGTCGCCTTGGTGCAGCCACAATGCCTCTGTTATCGGTTGACCAGGAGTAATGCCCGCATCGGGGCTAACCCAGCCCGCTGCCAAGATCGCATCCACCCACATTTGGGCAGAACCATCTAGTAATGGCACCTCTGCACCATCAATTTCAATGTAGGCATCCTCGATGCTTAGAGCTGCCAAACTGGCTAAGAGATGTTCAACAGTGCGGACACTAGCGGTGCCCATCTTTAATTCCGTTGAAAGAGTGGTGGTATTAACAGCCTCGATCTGGGCAGGGATGATCGGAGAATCTGGTAGATCGACCCGCACAAAACAACGGCCAGTGCCAGCTGGCGCTGGAATAATCCGCACATTAGTCTGCACCCCAGAGTGTAAACCAATGCCGGTTAATTCGATCGCCCTTGGCGCAAGCGGAGCTATCGCCACACCAATATTATTAGTGCTGAACTTTACTTCGTTAGACATATACCTCGTCTGAGCGATTAGTCTGTTGATGAGCATCGGTATTTATTATCAGCCAAAAGGGGTGCTCTATACTGAACACCCCTGGGCGATTTTACTTATTGGCAAAGATAGCTAGCTAATTTAGAATCTTTCCGCAATACCAAACTGAATCCGACTCTCGCCTCTATCATTCAGACCAAAGTCCAAGCGCAAAGGACCCAGTGGCGAGTTGATCCGCACCCCCGCACCATAACCGAAACCACTCCCCGGCTTGCCCCGCGTAGCAGCTGGATCACCTGGTACGTCTCGACCGGTACCTAAATCAGTACCATAATCAGCAAACAGGGTACCGCCGACGATCGAGAAAATTGGGAAGCGATACTCGGCACTGGCTTGTAAGAAGCTTTTACCAGAACCCACCGCGCCATCATCGTAACCACGTACGGAGGTGACACCACCTAAACTAAAAGCTTCATAGGGTGGGATGTCACCCAGTACGGTGCCACCTTGGACATTAAAGACTAATGCCTGTGAGCCTTTATCGAGGTTTATCAAACTGACGGGCACATACTGAGTAAAACTCCCCCGTAAGCGGGTGAGGTTGATATTAGCAGCGCCGATCGGAATCGATTTATCTAGGCCAATCCGGAAGAGAGAACCTTGGGTTGGATCTGTTGCACTATTCCGTAAATCTTGACTCAGACCCAGCTGTGCTAAAAGCAAATCATCTTGACCAGTACCACTAAAGCTCAAGGGCTTGCCCTCACTATCGACAGTAGCTGTACCACCATCTTTATCTTGGATAGCAACTTTTTGGTATTGAATGCCTGCCGTAGCCCGCCAACCACCATCGCTATAAGGATCACCATTCAGTGGTCGAGAAAAAGTAATACCACCGCCAGATCTCACGACTCTGGGCACTTGTTTATCCGCTACTGGGTCTAGAAAAATGCCATTGGGACCACCATCAAATATCAAGGATTGCGATCGACGTTGGAAGATGTTAACGGTATAAGATGTTCGATTAGGATCACCTGCAATCCAAGGGTCTGTAAAGTTAGCATCAAATAGCAGTTCTCTAGTACCGAGCTGGACTTCACCGCCAATCTTTTGGGCATTGCCGCCCAAATTTTGCTCTTGATAACTTAAGGAACCAAATAGACCATTGGAGGAGCTGACCCCACCACCAGCGACGATTGATCCGGTTTTACGTTCAATTACACTGATTTGCAACACAACTTTACTAGGATCGTCTTTACCGGGGGCAAACTTTAAGCCTAAGTCTTCAAATAGACCTAGAGCATAGATGCGCCGCAAGTCTTTTTCAACCATTTTGCGGTTGTAGACTTTGCCAGCTTTGGATTCAGCCTCGCGGGTAATAATAAATTCGCGGGTGGCACCGACAATCGGCTTGCCTTTGTCATCTACGGCTTTGCGTTCTTTATTCAAGAACTCTACCTGCACTTCTTCGATCACCCCCTCCGCCACGGTCAAGGTAACTTTGCCATCGGCGCTCATATTTTCAACATTGACTACCTGAGCTAACTCATAGCCTTTGTCTTTATAGAGCTGATTCAGTTTCTTCACGCCTTCTTGGAGGGCGGCGGCGTTCAGGGTTTGTCCGTATTGGTCTTTAAAGATTTCATCGATATCTGATTGAGGAATCACGCTGGACGTACCAGCTGGCAAAGTTTGAATACCAATCTGACGCAGCGTTCCAAAAGTGGAGACTAGATAAGTTAGTTTTACGCCTTTACCAGATTGCTGTGGTTGCACCTTGACAGCTTCAAAAGCACCGAGCGCCTGGATTGCATTTACATCTTGTTGTAGTTGCTCGCTAGTGGCCGTTTGACCAACCTTGGAGGTGATTGCTTGTAAAACTTTTGCCCGCATCTCTGGGGAAAGTTGGCCGGTGGCCGACTGCACATCAATGTCTGTAATCAGTACTTTTTTGCCAGTGGGGGCAGTTTGCTCAGACGATGAATCGGGATTTAGACTAGGATTATTTGCTGGAGGCTGAACTGGCTTAGCTAGTGGCTTTTTGACTTTGGCTTTGGATTTTTGGAGAGTACGACGAGCTACTAATGGTTGCTTCAACTGCTCCGCCGGTTGATTAGCCGTCACGATAGCGTTTAAGTCTATCTTGGTCGCACTGGTTTCTAGCCCTGCAACATTCAGGTCAGAGGCAGCCATGGCTGAGTTGATATTGCCCATAGAGGCAAATATCCCGACAAATATCAGTTTGGAATACAGTTTCATGACTTCAATAAACTCGACGTGGGCATTGCAATTGGAATAATCCATTAAGGCACTAGACTTTAGAATAGTCGATCGTGTTCCGATCGAGATATGGCTGATACATTCTAGTGGCATGAAAAATGCTAGCGAAAATAATTATTGGATTTCTTACAGTTGGGACTGGATAAGCTGTAGTACCTGTTGATAAGCATTTTCTACTTGACCAAGATCTTGACGAAAACGGTCTTTGTCCAAAACACGCTTGATCGGATCTTGTTCGTCGGTGAGCCATAGCCGACAGCTATCGGGGCTGATTTCATCAGCTAGCAAAATATTATTAAATCGATCGATCCCAAATTCAATTTTAAAATCGACTAAAGTAATGCCACATTGAGCAAAAAAATCCTGGAGGATTTGGTTGATCTGAAGAGCTTTCTGTTGCAAGGCGGTGACTTGATCGGCGGTGGCAATGTTCATTAAGGTTAGCCTATCGATCGTCAAGAGCGGATCGCCTAAAGCATCATCTTTGTAGAAAAACTCCACGAGCGGCTGGGGCAGAACTTGACCCAGCGTTAAATTAGTCTGTTTACAAAGGCTGCCAGCCGCAATGTTTCTGACAACTACTTCTAGCGGAATAATAGTGACAGCCTTCACCAACATTTCGCGCTGGCTGGGGGTACTGATTAAGTGGGTATCAATCCCCTGTTTCTCGATCAGTTGGAACAGATAGGTGGTGATTTGGCAGTTGATGGCACCTTTATCGATAATTGTCCCTTTCTTTTGCGCATTAAAGGCGGTGGCATCGTCTTTAAAATAGGTCAGTAGAACATCGGGATCTTCGGTGGCATAAAGAATCTTAGCTTTACCTTCATAGAGAGGAGTGGGGTCGGACATGGAGAGAACTTAGTAATTACGCTACCAGATTTTATCAGCTACCGACGGTTTCGAGCAGCTATAGTTCGCTGCTGTTGAAACCAATCCTGAAGCTGCCGCCGGGCTGGCTCTACTCCAATTCCGGCAATTACTGCTAGTCGATGATTACTACATTCACTATCGGGAATATTTAAGATCGATCGCACGGCTCCAGCTTTGGGATCATCAGCGCCATAAACCAACAAACCCAACCGGGCGGCGACAATTGCCCCGGCACACATCGGACAGGGTTCTAAGGTAACAAATAACGCACAGTCATTCAAATGCCAGTTGCCCAAAACTTGCCCCGCCTGGCGGAGGGCGATTACCTCAGCATGAGCCGTCGGATCATGATCCCGCTCCCGCCGATTTTCACCCGTAGCAATTACTTGCCCTTGTCCATCCACCACTAGTGCCCCCACCGGCACCTCTCCCGCCTGACCAGCAGCAGCTGCTAGTTCGATCGCTTGCTGCATATAAGTCTGTTGCTGTGCCAACGGAAACCGCTCGAACCATTGCTCTAGAGTCGCCCTAGCCTTCACGACTGTTCGCTTCTGGCCAGCCACCACTTACTCAGCCACTGCCCCAGGCCACTGAGGAGCGCTCCGCCCATCAAAATACTGATCGCGGGCATAAAAACTGGTTCCCACAGGCTCCGCCACAGGTCAAAGCCCAAATTAATATTATTCGCCTGACCAATTAAACCCACTACAAACCAGCTAAACACCGCTAATACAAAAAATACATTGGCGGTCAAAAATAAGTTGATGAAATTCCAGACTTTATCTTTCATTTTGGTTAGGACTTTCCCGAATTTGGCAGGGAACGATAACAATAGCGACTTTTCTCATATCATTTATGCTAGCACGCGAGTTTATAAGGCTTTCGGTACCTGTCATCTAAATAAATAATCTATGGTTTGGTTAAATCTTATTGCGATCGGACTGATGGCTACCGGTCTATATTTTGGTTATTGGTGGATTGCCCTGAGCGGCTGTGTTTTGGCACTGTTATTGTCTCTACCAGTAATTGGCCGGGCAATTCAGCAAGAATACATCGAAGTCCTGAACCCCGCCCAACGTCGGCAAGCCACCGCTGTCATCAACACCCTCATTGCTCTCATCGTGTTGGCTAAGATCACTGGGGTGATTGATGGAATCAGCCGTTGGGCGAAAACCATTCCCTGGGATGTGGCTGGTAGTCTGGCCGAATGGACAGGAGCCTTGGGACAGGTGCTGATTGCGGTGTTAGCTGTATATATTGCTTGGCGACAGTATGTGATTTCGCGAGACTTGACGATCGAACAAAACCGTCTCACCACTCAGCAAAATATTTTGACCCAACAGCAGACGATCGATACCTATTTTCAGGGTGTTTCCGATCTGGCGCTGGATGATGAAGGTTTTTTAGAAGATTGGCCGCAAGAGCAAGCTTTCGCGATCGGACGTACCGCCGCCCTGATGAGTAGTATTGATGCCAATGGCAAAGCTAAAGTCCTCAGATTTTTGTCGCAGTCCAAGCTAATTACGCCCTTGAAACGCGATCGGCGCTTAGGCCGCCCGATGCTAGATGGCGATGGTGGCTATGCCGAAGATCGTGCCCACGGTGCCCGGGTTATTGACTTAGGGGTAATCTTGGCCGGAGCCGATCTATCCCATACCGATTTGCGATGGACAGATCTTAGCGAGGCCAATTTTATCCGAGCGAACTTGCAGGGCTGCGACTTAGTTAAAGCTAATTTATCTCGCACCATCCTCTATGGCAGCAACCTCAGCCACACCGACCTGAAAGCCACACTTTTTTTCTACGGCAAAGCAGCTCAGGCTAGCCCCCGCAGTAAAACCGAGACACCCAACTATGAAACAGGGGCATTTACCGGAGCTGTCATCGAAAATGCCGATTTTAGCAATGCGATCGATATGAATGAAGAACAACGCTGTTATTGCTGTGCTTGGGGCGGTGAAAAGACTCGATCGACTATTCCGGGTGGTTGTGCAGATGTTCCTAATCTTCTGGCCGGAGAGCAACGGGAACCTGAGCCTTAATTGAATATCTCAACTAAAACTTTTGTAACATTCCTTCATTAACAAAAGCAAAACGTTATTTACTGGTTGAGATAAATATTAGAGTGAGTGTTATGCCTTACATCAATGACGAAACTGGCAAACTCAACAACTTTGCCAAAGAACCAGCTATGTATCCAACCGAATCTTTGGGTTCAGAGCAAAAGCGTAATTATCTGATTGTCGGAGTAGTTGGCTCACTCCTGATCTTAGGGTTAATCGTCGTAGCTTTTACTGTTTCTTAATGTCCACTACTATCTTGATCTAAGCAGCCAGTGCTAGTCGTAACCGCAATAGATTGGCTGTCTGGATCAAATTGAGGGGTAGCAAGGAAATACCTTCTAAGCGCGATTGCACCCAACCATCACCCCAACACCACTCTTGATAGCCGTCTACCCCAGTATTTAAAATCAGTCGAATACCCTGATCATTCACCCAATCAACCCGGTGTTCGACAGTTACTAGCCCGAAGGTACTGCTAAATACTGCATCAGAGCGCAGCAAATCCTCGCTTTTAAAAGAAAATTGCATGGGAAACAGCCACTGGCGTAGCCGGGCGGGGGTCAGCAATTGCTGGCGAATAGTCTGACCAGCCGCGGCTACTTCGATGCGTAAATGGCTATGTTGGAAATTACCTAACATGGGGAAATAACGGTTTAGCTAGTGTCTGAGTAACATCTTAGCTGTTTCTCGCCAGTCGATCGATCAAATTCCGACAAATTCTAAAATCGTTTGCTATCAAAAGCTTCCAGACAATAACCTGGCAAATGTATCGACTATTTCCTAAATACCCGGTATGGTTAGTTATTAATAAATCGGTAAAATTAGGCTGTGTGCCCCATCGATTGCCGATTGATGTACTGTGATCAACTTATCAAGTAATTTAGTCTCTAGGTGTGACAAATGTTAGTAATAAGTTTTTCTCAGCTGTTCTATTTAATTTTTTCTAATGATTAGAAGCGGTTTATCCTCAGCATATCCACTGCCAAAACCAGCTATGCCATCATCGATCACTGCTACCAACGCGCTCACTAAATTACTAATTAGTACTGCTAAACAGTTTGCCCGCAATCAAGTGAAGTTGACTACAGGACTAATCGGTGATTCTAGTGTCTGTGCCATGGTACCGATCGAACTCAAATCAGAACAGCACTGCTTACAGATTATGGAGCAATATCAACAATCTGCTAGCTTAGAATCAGTAGAGCAAATAAAATCCCTCAACCGACAATTTTTGAGTTGCATTAGTGAGTGGCAAGCTGACAAGATTGAGCGGCAGTCATTTGATGTTAGAGATGCTTTTGATAATAGAAATTTAGCAGCCCTTTGCCATCAATCTGAAACTTATAGTCTTTTGCAAGCTGCCCAAAAGAAGCACCAATTACTTGTCTTGGTTGCCCAGCCTAAAATTAGTGCCAGTTGTCCAGCACCGTTGCAAAATGACTTGGAAATTGAATTGCTCGAAGAAATGAGTGATTTTTTACAGCATTATTATGACAATGACACCGCGCCGGTCAAGTTTTCTGGTAATTACTTCAAGCGATCGATTACCGATACCGACTTGAATCAAATCCACACCATCTTATCCCCTGTTCCAGCAGTTGTCTTGTACAGTACGGTCAGCGATCATAAACTCTATATCCATGTCAGTATGTGGCATTTGCAGAGTAAAGAAGTATTTAAATTCAGCTTAATTGGGTGGAATTGGGAAGAGGCCACAGAGCAATTACAAATCCGGCAACAAACTGAATTACAATCACTGCGGGCTGTGCGAAAAACTATTGTCAGTGTCTATCAACTACTGGCCGCTTTTGCGATCGATATTTACTATTTGCATCTTTATCCCGCTTACAATCCTCAACTTTTGCGTCTTGAAAAATACTTTGACAAAGTGGGTTTAGATGCTGCCGCCGTAAAATTTTATCTGGCTCTCCTTACCGATCTTCAAAAAAAACAGCACCAAGATTTTTCTCAACAACTAACTGCGATCGATCCAATATCTACTGGTTTTGCATCTCCGGCCACCAAAAACACCCAAGATGCCAAATGGCAGCTAGTCGATACTCTGACTAGTCATAGTGAAAGTGTTTATTCCGTGAGTTTTAGTCCCGATGGTCAGATGTTGGCTAGTGCTAGCCACGACCAGACCATTAAACTGTGGCATGTCGCTTCCCGCAAAGGATTCCGCACACTCACCGGCCATCTTTGGGTTTATGACGTAGCTTTTAATCATGATGGTAAGCTCCTAGCCAGCGCCAATGGCGACCATACCGTCAAGCTTTGGGATGTCGAAAGCTGCTTGGAACTCCAGACCTTAGAAGCGCACACTGGTAATGTGGCTGCCGTCGTGTTTGTCCCCAATACCCAAATGGTAATTAGTGGGAGCTGGGACTACACCATCAAAATTTGGAATACCAAGACTGGTAACCGGATTCGCACCTTGCAGGGACATACTAGCTTGGTCAACTGTCTGGCCGTTAGTCCAGACGGTCAAACATTGGCTAGTGGTAGTCATGATCAGCAAATTAAACTCTGGAATCTGAAAACTGGCCAAGAAAGTATGACGCTCGTGGGTCATGACAGCTCCGTCAACACGATTGCTTTTAGCCCTAACGGCGAAATGATCGCCAGTGCTAGTGACGATCGCACGATCAAAATGTGGAGTGTCAAGACTGGCCAAGTGATGCACAGTTTTGGGAGTTTTTTAAGCGCGATTAACTCGGTTTGCTTTAGTCCCGACGGCAAGTTATTAGCCAGTGCTGGGGATGATAAAACCATCAAAATTTGGGCAATGGACAGTGGTGAAACCATCCAAACCCTCACCGGTCATAGTGATAGTGTCTACCACATTGTATTTAGTCCCAATGGTCAAATTTTGGCCAGCAGCAGCAGCGACAACACCATTCGGCTGTGGGAACGTCAATGAGTCGATGGTTCAGAAATGGCCAGTTGGCTTAAGAACTGCAAGGACTTCACCACATACTCTGCCACGACGGTTGGCGAACTAGCATAGAAGTTATTCCAAGCTTGTACTTTGTGTTGGGAGTAGTTGGCTGAATGTAAGTCCTCCGGACAAATCATTTCAACCAGTGGCTTGGGTAAATTAGGATCCAACCAGGCTAACCGCACGGCATGACCAATCAAAACATCTAGAACGATATATTCTGCCACCCGCAACTGGGGATTTTGCTCGGAAAAAGCAGCCAGAGCCATCAATGCCTCAATATTCAACTGGCGGTATTCGGGAGCCGGAATTTTGTTGAGGAGATGCTCCACCCGCAAAGCAAAATTCTTTTCTCCCGGGGTCATTTCTGCCAGAATCAGGGCGCTTTCTAGCCGATTGCGTTTCTCTAACTTATCCCCCACAATAATGCCGAGGCAGTGCTCTAGTAACCACCAGATGCTGGGATAGAAGTTGGGCTGAGTACGGTTCATTGCGCCATCCCGTTGACGCTGTCGTAGCCAACCACCAGCCGGTGTGGCTGGCTGGTCAGTAGCCTGTCCCAAAGTCCAACGAATTTGGTTTTGATCTTGGCTCAAATGCAAGGATTCTTGCTGAAAAACCAAACCATCAACTTTTTGGTAATCCATCAACACTCGCCGCAACCGACTTTTGATTTCAAAAGGACTAAGCTGCATTAATTGCTCGTAAGCTTCATCTTGAGTAATGTGCTGCTCAATCACAATTTCACTAGTCAGTAGCAGGATCAAATAACCAACTCGCAGGGTGAGCATTCCTTTGATTATGTCTGGCTCGGCCTTGATTAACAAACTGATATAAATCAAAATTTCTTGAGTTAAAACTCGATCGCGGATATCTTCGCGACAGAATTTATCAATTTTTTCGGCTAGCTCCAGATGGGAAACGGGGGTATTAATTACAGCGGCTTCGCTGTAGGCCATGCCCACCGTGATTTGTTTACCTTGTACTAAAATTTCGGTGACAGCATCGGAAAGACTGACATCCACTTTGCCCAAGAGTCCAGCGGCATAGCGTACTACTGCCCAGTTTGGATGGGGGTGGGCTTGACCCGCGCGGTCATAGACCTCCATGAGTAGCTGGGATACGGTAATCTGCTGGTTAGGATTGTCCCAACCTACGTTAAAGTTCAGACCTTTCAGTTTGGTCAGAGTATGTAACAACTCAATTTGTTGGTAGATATTCTCAGATTGCTGCAAGCTTTGTAACAGCCAGCGGATATCTGTAGTCGATTCTAGCCGAAATTCTTGATTAGGACTGAGCGGCACATCTCGCTCGACGTTTGATCGCAAATAACGTGGTGGAATGGCTAATTGTTCGATCGGATTGCAATTAAATTCAAAACCATGTATTTCATCAATTCTCTCTGCACCCGCGGTGAGCATCAGCTGGCTAAGTTGACCGAGCCGCACTTTAATCCCCTGACAGTTGCCTTGTTTGAGTTCATGCAGTAATTCTAGTAATGGTGAACTGTAGTTGGGGTTATGAAACTCCTCTTGCCCCTCTTGCAGCAAGGCATTAGTGAGGAGCAGTGTCATGGTCGGTCTTCCCAGCTGATGCCAGTGCTGACTGATGTAGGCAATTTCGGCGCGCATTTGGGACACCAAAAAGTGATAGTCCAGAGTCAGATAAAACTGCTGCTGATCGAGGAAAGATGGCAAGAATACCACCTGCTGATCTTTAATCTGAAAAATCTGCGCTGTCATTAAACTACGCAGCCGCCGCACTGGCCGACCAGTCAGACCCAACTTAGAATTAACCCCAATCTGGTGATAGATGGCTGCTAATTCGGTGGCCGATCGGACTTGGATTGGATCAATTTGGGCAGGTGTTTGGCTGGCAATTCCATATTCAGCCAGCAGCGCTTGCAAATCTTGATTTTCGGCAATCAGGGCAATTTGAATGGTGTGCTGGCGACGGGGACCTATTTGCAGATGCCGTCCTTGAGGATCTAAATCCCCTGGAGCCAGCAAGCCTTCATACATCATTTGCCCCAGTAAATAAAGACTTTGCGCCCAGACCAAGGGTACATTCTCATTCGGTAAGCGTTCTTGGCTACGAGGAGATTGCTTCTCGGCGGCAATCTTATCGCTGGGTACATAGTACAACTCCGGCAAGAGTTGATAGCCATTATGCTCTACTAAAACATCTTGGAGTAAGGCTTGGTATTTATCAACTTCTGCTTGATCGCGTCGAAACAGAGCATCCAAGTGCAAATATGTGAAAAACAGCGGCCATTCGCATTCAATATCTTCAAAAGCTTGCAGTTCCCATGGTTCATAGTGCAGGCGGGTCTGGTCTTCGATCGTCGTCTGGTGTCCATCGCGCAGAAAACGTTTGCAGCCATAGCGACCAGCTAGTTTGGTCAAGATTTTATTTCGAGTGCGCTCTACTAAATAGGGATCTTCGATCGCAAAGGCCGGGAATCCAATTACGCTAAGCAGTGCCGCGTCGGTTTCTTTAGAAGCAGATTCTCTAGGGAGTAGAGCGGCCAAGGTGATCCGTGCCCGCGCAATCTCATCGGGCAATACATGAATTACTGAAGCTTGGGAGCCTTTGCTGCCAAATAGATCCAAGCCGTTAATGGCTTCTAGTGCGGCTTTGGCCATGCCGATCGAACTAGCATTTAGCTCTGCCTTACCGTGATTAATTTTATTGCCCCGTTCCCACAGACCATAATCGGGGGTGCGGTAGGTGCGACCAATATAGTAAACCAAATTCTGGACAAAATTTACCTCATCGATCGAGTAAATAATCGCCAAACCAGAACTAATCATTTGCGCCAGCATCAAGATAAATAGGGAGGTGGCATCTAGTTGCAAGTGTCCCCACTCGTCATCACCCACCACCTCATCCCCAGTAGTCGTACTGTATTTGGCGTGGAGTGCGTCTAAAGGTGACTGCGTGTATTTAAATTGCTCAACTTTTGCCGATTGGCGCATCATGCAAAACAGTAAGCCCCGCATTAGCTTAATTACACTATTTTCTAAAACGTAGAGCCGACCAGGTGGTGCTCCCGCCCGCCGATAGGCCAATGCCAATCCCCAAACGGCCAGAATACTATATACATTGTCCCGCACCCAAGCATCGGTATAGTCGCCGTGAGCCGTGATGGCCGTACTGGCAGGCAATAGACCGGTAATGGGATTTTGGCGAACTAGAATTACATCTTGGATTTCGCGGTAATAGCGATCGAGCGCAGCAGATTGGTTAGACATAAAAAAGAGCGCAAAAGTACACAGGTAGCCGTCTGTAAATTATATAGCCGGCAGAGAAAAAGGGCGGTAATTACTACCCAGTCTAAATCTACTGAGCTTGCATTGCTGGTAATAGTTAGTTACATTAGTTAATATAAATTAACAATCAATTTGTACAACAGAGACCGAACTATGCAAAAGAAAGACGACGCTAAATTTGGTTTCACTGCCTCCGCAGAAAACCTCAATGGTAGAGCAGCAATGATCGGCTTTGTTGCTGCCCTGGCAACTGAACTAGCTACTGGTCAAGGAGTTCTGCACTTTTTAGGCTTGGTCTAAACTGGGTAGGAAGGACAGCTATTGATGCTGCATTTTTAGTGAAAGATAGCCACCTTATTTAATATAAGGTTACAATTAACTTAATCTACCGGAGTCTGGACTATGCAAAACCAAAACGACGCTAAATTCGGTTTCACTACATCAGCAGAAAATCTCAATGGCCGGATGGCGATGATCGGCTTTGTTGCCGCTGTCGTCACCGAACTAGTTACCGGCCAGGGTGTACTGCACTTTCTAGGCTTGATGTAACTTTGGCCTTTAATCATTAGAATGTCTCGAAAAAGCTGGGTATTACCCAGCTTTTTTCTGCTGTGTAGCATTAAGAAGCTGCTATTTTAGCTATAGTTAAAATTCTGCGACAAGTTAAATACTTAACTATTGCTCAAGGTGTATTCAACCATTGATTAAACAGCTCAAAATTAAAATGCTTGGCCACCAACTGGCGAATAGTTTCTACTTTGACCGGCTCTTGAATACGCACTTGCTTAAAGCACCGTTCAATAATTTCGACAGTGGTGAGAGTATCTAGATCAACTGATAGGATGGGGATTTCAAGGATTTCGGCTCGGCTAACTACCCAGGGTCGGGGTTTAAGATGACCTGTCAAAATCAGACAGTTGGTAGAGGTTTCTAAGGCCGCAATTTGGATATCTTCTCGATCGCCACCGGTAACCACTGCTTTATGGGCTGTTGCTCGAAAATATTCAAAAGCGGAGTTGCAATTCATTGCTCCGATCGATAGACTTTGAACCAACAAATCTAAGCGGTCTGGGCGGCAGAGAATTTCGGCATGGAGCTTTTTCACCAGTTCCCCAACACTAACCCCATGCAAAATTTGATCGCGGGGCAGTACTCCTAATACCTGAATATTAAAGTTCACCAAAGCTGGTAAAACTACGCTCTGCACCGATTCCATTTCACTGAGAGGTACATCATTCAGCACAATACCTAGGAGTCGATTACCTAAATCTGCTTGTGCCATCAGTACTTGTTCGATCGATTGCCAAGAATGGTACCGTACCACCAACAATACTACCGCATCAGTAGTCGCCGCAATTTCCCCAGTCGATAACTGAAAGCTTTTACCTTCCCACAGGTTGCTACCGCCTTCAATGCACATCAGCTGTTCTGAATGCTGTAATTGAGCGCGCAAGAGCTGCTGATAGTCTGTTTGATCTTCGCCTAGAAGTCGCCGTCGTCCATTCGCCGTACTCAAATTAACCAGCGGTGGAAAGAGTTGGTGATCAGATAGAGCCAAATAATCTCTGACTAGTTGTACATCAGCATCTTCAGGTGATTCATCGCTATGGTAGTTGCCTAAGGGCTTGCTATAGACAATTTCTACGCCTTGTTTTTGCAACTTGTCTGCCAGACCCAACAAAACAGCTGACTTGCCACTGCAAGCCTCTGTTGATGCAATTAGTAACCGCTTACTTGCCGCTCTCACTCATCAACTCCCACTCCAGATATGCTATTAACTATACTAGCTATCTTCGTCGAAATTACTTGAGTATTGAGCAAATTTCGATCATTAATCTTCCAAGCGCAGTAGTTTGCGGTAGAAAAGCTGGGGAAAATCTGGAATATTGGCATCTTTACAACTAATCAGCCAATCGATCAAGAAGCTCACAAAATCAGAATTAGATAAGCCCAACTCATAGACTAAATCCGCATTTTCTTCAAACTGTACCCGACAGCGGGTCAAATCGCCAGGCAAATCGCGCATTGCCCAGCTGGCGACAAAGGGGATTTGTTCTTGCCCCACAATATTGCGATAGCCCGTCAGTCCGCCTTTGTAATATAACGTGATAGCTTTGGGGAGCATATTGCGTCGCGCCATTGACTTCATGAAATAGGGCATGTAGAGATTTACTTTGTCGGGACTAGCCGGAGTTAATTCATCAACAAGATTCATATCAAACCTGAAAAATAAGCGTTACCGTTGCCGGTCATGCTTATTGTTCACCAATTCTATGGAAAACTTATCAATCCCCAGCCAGAAAATTTCCGTTTCACGCTAAAATCGCAAGGGTAAATAGTCAGGTTTTAAATTCTTGGCAGACTATCAGTTTTTACAGTCGCTTCCGTAGTTAGCAAACATGTATGTCCAATAACAGTGTGCCGCTCCCCGATGACTTTGATCAATTAGTGCCAAGGCCAAATTTGATTGATTTTGATGCTGGAATGGATGGTCGGCGGCTGAAGGCCGCATTGGTCATGATCATAGTATGGGTACTAGTAATTGTTGTACATGGAGTGACTGGGGGCGGTTGGGTTATCTGGGGAATGGCACTAATTTTTTCTGGCCAGATGTTGCGTCTTTTTGTGGCGCGGCCAGCAGCAACTGCTGCTGTTATTACTGATTTCCCTCTGATTTCTTTGGTAGTTTCTGCTCACAATGAAGAAAATGTGGTCGAGCAGTTAGCGGCTAATCTTGGCCAGTTGGACTATCCAGCCGATCGTTATGAGGTTTGGGTGATTGATGACCGGAGTATCGATCGAACGCCGCAGCTACTAGATAAATTAGCTGTACAATATCCCCTACTCCAAGTGTTGCATCGCACCACCGGTAGTGGTGGTAAATCAGGGGCACTCAATCAGGTGCTGCCTTTTCTCACCGGTGAATTTATCGGGGTGTTTGATGCTGATGCCCAAGTAGCACCAGATTTTTTACAGACGCTAGTACCCTATTTTGACAATCCTCGAGTGGGTGCCGTGCAGATGCGGAAGTCGATCGCCAATGCTTCTAGCAATTGGTTGACTCAAGGACAATCGATCGAGATGACCATGGATGCCTACATTCAGCAGCAGCGGATTGCTACTGGCGGGATTGGCGAACTACGTGGTAATGGTCAATTTTTGCGGCGGCAGGCGCTAATCGACTGTGGTGGCTGGAATGAGGAGACCATCACCGATGATTTGGATCTGACTTTTCGTCTACATCTGCAAGGCTGGGATATTGATCTGGCGTTGTGGCCTTGTGTTCAAGAAGAAGGCGTCACTACCTTAACAGCATTATGGCCACAGCGCCAACGCTGGGGCGAAGGCGGCTATCAACGCTATTTAGACTATTGGCGGTTGCTAACTGCTAATAAGTTGGGGACTTGGCAAAAAAACTGGGATTTGTTTTCTTTTAGTCTGATGCAATATATTTTGCCCTTGGCGTTGGTGCCCGATTTGGTGCTATCGATCGCTTGGCAAGAATCGCCGTTGCTAACCCCTTTGACTGTCGTTGGTATTATCTTGCAAGTAGTGGGCATGATTATTGGAGCGCAGCGTATTGGTCAACAGCTGTCCATTAGCTCTATTGCGGTAGGATTGTTGTATTTAGTTCATTGGGTGGTAGTGATGCCTTGGACAACCGTGCGCATGGCTTTGCAGCCCAAGACTCTGAAATGGGTCAAAACTCCTCGGCAAGCAGATTTAACTATCTAAAGTAACTTTATTTCTGACTAGCGACTACTGGCGGTAGTGTTCAACACGGCGTTGGTAATCATAATTGTGCTTAATTTTTCATCTACCAAACTTTTATGTTATTTTCATCCACTCGTTCAGTTTTATTATTGACCCTATTATTAGGTGTTTGGATAGCCTCGCCAGCCTTGGCGGGCAAAAAGCCGAAGATTTTGCCCGCAGCTACCCTGCCGACCAGTCAGCCTAAAATTACGCCGGAAATGGAGAAACAAGTCTTAGAGATTATTCGCCGCCACCCCGAAGTCGTACTTGAGTCGGTGCAGAAATACGTTGCTGAGCAAGAACGAAAAGAAAAAGCCGCTCAAGCACTAGCACTCCAACAGCTGCGCCAGAATACTGCTGCCCTGATTGGTGATTCTCCCACCACTGGAGCAGCTAATCGCCAGATTGTGTTGGTAGAATTCTCGGATTTCCAATGTACTTTTTGCGCCCAAGCGCACGGTAATCTCAAAAAGTTTATGGACAAGCACAAAGGTCAAGTGACTTTGGTCTATAAACATTTTCCGTTGACCCAAATTCACCCTGAGGCATTGCCGGCGGCTCAAGCCGCTTGGGCTGCTAACAAACAGGGTAAATTCTGGGAATATCACGATGAACTGTTTGCTAATCAAAAGCAGTTGGGTGAAACTTTTTATGTAGCCACTGCCCAAAAATTACAGCTGAATTTAGCGAAATTCAATGCTGATCGCAAAGTCGCTGACCAGTCAGTTGTCCAAGATTTTACATTAGGTCGCAAACTGGGTGTTAATGGTACACCATCTTTTCTGATGAATGGTGAATTTCTCTCTGGGGTGGTGACGGTCGAAGAGCTAGAAAAAGTTTTGGCTAAAGTTCAGAAAAAGTAGGTGGTAAGTTTTGGCTTCGTTCCATTCATCAGCATCATGTGAGAGTTGAGCGGAGCCAACCATCATTAATGTCAGTTTGAGTTAAGGAATAAGCTGTACAGCTTACCAAATCTGACTTTTACTCTTAGGTCTAACAGAATTTTTAGTCTATGGAAACAGTATCCAAAAACTGAATCAAATTATGTAACGAGAAGTTGCGCGATCGAATTAGACAATTGCGGGAGAATTAATTGAGATTGAGTTCTCATTAGTATTGGTCTTAAATCTGTTATGACCAATACTTGATTGATATAATTTGGATGTACGAGAGTTCTTCATGCGCGAAATTTAACGCAATCTGTAATTACAGTAAAGATAATCTCACCAAATACTATGGCTCAAATCACGATCGATATCCCTGATGACCTGGCTCAGCTTCTAGCTCCATTTCAAAGCCAGTTCTCTGATCTGTTCACCCGTCTGATTGCCACCACCTTGCTTGGAAACACTCAGATTGAGAGAGAATCAGCTCCTGCTGCCAGTTTAACGGAATCAGCAAAAGTCCCTACGCTCAGCGGAGCGGCGTAGGGATGGATAGCGAGCGAGTTGACGATTGTGCCGCTCGCGAGATGCAAAGCACAGCTAGCAGTAGATAAGCGGTGCATGAGGAAACGAACAAATCCCTTGCATTTTCTTTGCACATCGATGACAATATTATCAACAACCTTAGTTAATGATAATGTA
>JANOQI010000055.1:0-10302 GCA_031414775.1 Synechococcales cyanobacterium VAR_4_metabat_354 | reverse complement strand
TAGCTCACTGCCAGGCTTAATATTGACAAGAGAAAGATAAGAAAGAGACTTCGTCCTAACTGGATGGAGTCTCTTTCTTTATATGGCTAGTTGAATTAAAGCATTACGATATTTTTTAATACCTTGTCGAGCAGTATTGATGAGTGGCAATATATGTGATACTAGCAACCCAAGCCTGGTCGAGTTCAGTAGCAGTGAAGTTTCTGCTTTCTGCTCTTCAGTGAATGTTTGTTTCGTTCTTGGTGTCATTTGTCCATTTTCCTTGATCTAATCTTAGACTCTTCGGAAATGTCTACTTTTTTGAGGCAAGGTTACTTATTAGCTTCGTTAGAGCTGCGGACAGCTATGTAAAACAGGCCGGTACATAGTGGAATGCTGACCGCCAAAATTCCACTTGTTATGGAAACACCTAATTCTGGTGTTCCTGAGCTTAGCTCAAAAACTGAACCAACAGCTGCAATAGCGGATATACACGCACCCAATAAACACAAACTACTCAAAGGAGTATAAGTTGCCATATTAGCTATTTAGCTCCGTTGCTGATGGGTTGAACTGCTTGGATAGAAAAGCCTTTCTTTTTTAGTTCTTCAGTAAGAGTCAGACTGTCTGTAATGTGATCCACAAATAATACTCCTTGTAGATGATCCATTTCATGCTGGATTGCTCTAGCTAATAGGCCATCAGCTTTGAGTGTTCGTGGACGACCATGCTCGTCCTTATAGCTGACTTCTACTTGTTCTGGGCGTTCTACATCCATATATACACCTGGAATGCTTAGGCAGCCTTCTTGATCTTTACAAAAGGATTGACTATGGCTCTTGATTTCTGGATTAATTAATACTATCGGTGGTGTTGCAGGATTTTCTAGTTCACAATCTATTACGATCAGTTGTTTATGAATTCCCACTTGCGGTGCTGCTAAGCCAATGCCGTCAGAGCTGTACATTGTTTGCAGCATCTCTCGAACGGTTTGCCGTAATTCATCGTCTACCTTACTAATTCTTTTGGCAGCTTGCCTGAGTGTTTTATCGCCTAACAAGTGAATAATTAGTGGAGGTTTATCTATTTTTTTCTTTTCAACTAAAATCTGAACAGCCATAGGATTATTTATCTTATGCTAGTAAGAAAGTGCTAGCTAATAGAGTTTTATGCATCACACTTAATTGTAACAGCATCTAAATTAGCAACGCGCTAAAGCTTGAGATAAATCTAGTGCTGTTGGATATCGATCGATCACTCGATTTGCCGTTACTTGGTGGATTAATTTGGCAACTGTTGGTGTAATAGTCGGAATATTGGCCAGGTTGAACTGGTAGCCATCTTTATTCAGTTGAAGAAATTCGCCAGGATTTCGGCCAGTTGTCAAAAATATGATTGTTGGCCCGATCGCATAGAGATCAGACTCAACCACTGGCTTGCCTTGGTTTTGTTCAGGAGCCATATAGTCAGGTGCCCCGATGCGAGTACTGCCTATTGATCCAATTTCTTTTACTGCTCCAAAATCAATCAAGAAAATCTGCCGATCGATATTAGTAACCAATAAATTAGCTGGTTTGACATCGCGGTGAATCAAGGGCGGTTGTTTGCTGTGAATATATGACAAAATTCGACAGAGTTGGATCATCCAGTTGATAGCTTGAGTTAAAGTTACTGGACCACGTTGGTAGACATAATGTTCTAGATCTTGACCATGTACTAATTCCATTGCTAGGTAGCGTTGTCCTGCTTCCCAGAAAAAATCTTGATATTTAGGGATTCCAGTGTGTTGCAGCGTTTTAAGAATTTTTGCTTCTCGTTCAAATAACTCTTGTGCTTTGGCGTGATGAGCTATATCGGCATTCATTTCTTTAAGTACTAATAATTCTTGACCTGTCCAGGCTAAATAGGTGGTGCCCATGCCGCCTTGTCCCAACACTTTGAGGATTTGATAGTCACGAACAGTTTTGATAACATTGACTGGTTTGCCACAGTGGATACAAAAAAGTTGATTTGGTGGATTATCTTGATGTTGACAAATCTCAGGAGTGCTGACCTGTTCAAATTTGACTAGTGGTCTATTTGGGGCTAGTTGAATCACGGTGTTGTGAGTAAGAACTGCTCTTTCTACTGTTTGATCTTTGATCAATATACCGTTGGCGCCATGATTGATGACTTGCCAGCTATTGTTAAATACTAGCTCAGCATGAAACCTCGATACCAATGGGTGATCGATTACCACCTGATTTTCAGGTGCTCTGCCCAATCGAATTTGTCGAGATTGGTCAAATTGCCACTGTTTGAGAATATTCCCACTAGTTGCATCGAAGAGGGTCAGAATCACCATTGCTGGGCTACTTGTCTATGTTAACGAGAACTGCAATAGCTGTAATGTTATCGTGGCCGTTATAACTGTTTCCAAATTCCACTAACTTATTGATTCCCACTGATAAGCTGATTTCTTTCTGTACCATTGGTCTGAGGAGTTCTTCACCATGAATCTCTAATAGATCTTGATCAGTTAGGCCATCAGAAGCAAGTAATATCAACGTGTCTTCTCGGAGACTGAAAAATTGGACTTCTGGATCGATCGAGTTTTCATCACGAGGGCCAATCGCTTGGGTGAGCTGGTACGAATCATGTCTTCCGTAAGCTATTTCTGGCTCTACCCCGCGCAAGATTTCTCGTTGCCCTACTTCATGGTCGAGCGTAATTTGAACTGGGCTACCATTGGTTTCTAAAATGTAGCAGCGGGAGTCCCCCACATGTGCAATGGCAATTTGGTTATCTTGTACCATTACCATGACCAGAGTAGTACCCATTCTGCCATTACCGGCTTTGTCTTGATTTATTTCAAATAGAGCCTGATTTGTAAAAAAAATAGCTTGCTGAATTTCTTCTTCACTGGGTAGAACATTCTGCCAGTGCTTTTCCCAATAATTTTGTAGTTTTTGGATAGCCATGGCGCTGGCTACTTCTCCGGCTGCATGGCCCCCCATTCCGTCACAAAGTATGTAAAGACCTTGATATTCTGAATTTACCCCCTCTGGATTTTGTTTGATTCGGTGGTTAGTTTCAATGCTGTAAAAATCTTCGTTGTGGTCTCGCTGTTGGCCAACATCAGTAGCAGCAGCAGCTTCTAGTCCGATGACGGTTACTGGTGCGAGAGTTTTATCTGTTGATCTGTTGATTTCCGGGTGCTCATAGATCTGCTGGAAATGTTGCTTTAAGCTTTCGACTGTCAGGTGTTCTTTTTCTTTGATGAATTCGACTAAAGATGACCGTAGCTTAGAATCTGGTAGTATTTTCAACCAGAAATCTACTAAATCTTGCAGAGATAAAGGCTGTGTTACTATTTCGGGGATGAGTCGTTGACAATAAATTTGCTGGTTATTGTCAACGTAGAGATTATCTAAATCCAACAAACTTGATCTAACTGCCCAGGGTTCTAAATAAACCCAAAGCCGCAATAGTATATTGCACCAGTTAGCTAGTTGGGATGGGAGCTGCTGTAATTCTTGACATCGATCGATAAGAGTAGTGTCTCCGTCTCTAGCTTCTAAAATTAAGACCGCTTGGTTATTGCGGTGCCAGGCATCATAAAGCTTTGGTATATGCTCACCTAATAATGGTTGCAAGGCTAAGTATGGCCGAGCTTCTTGGCTAACGCCGCCCCGCTCCCACAGCTCCCATTCTGGAAAATTAGCTGGTAGCTGTCCTAATCTGGCCGGATCAGGATCTACAGGCTGTTGCTTCATTAATTCTTGTAGAGGTGATGACTGACTGGGTAAACTGTCCAGCACTTTCACTAGA
This sequence comes from Synechococcales cyanobacterium VAR_4_metabat_354, assembly GCA_031414775.1. GTDB lineage: Bacteria > Cyanobacteriota > Cyanobacteriia > Cyanobacteriales > Chamaesiphonaceae > JAAFHZ01. Next base: position 6,513 of record JANOQI010000055.1, on the reverse strand, counting down.
GTGGTATGTGCTGGTAATTCTTTGATTTCTAAGTCGAGTTTTTGATATCTAGCACCCAGATATAAACGAGCCGGTAACTGACCATCGTTTAGTTGAGGTATGGTTGTTTCCCCATCATCTTGGGAATGATCGACAACTATGGCCCAACGACAAACCAGAGAAAAACCACACCTCTGGCAAAATTTGTGATGGAGCGGATTGTTCGAGCTGCACTGGGGACAAACAAGCATATACACTGAAGTGAAAATTGGGTGATTTATCAGACTCGAATTAACTGGAGTATTCTACTTAATCGATCACCATGACAAGCTAACTTCTCACTAGTATGCCATGTGCACCCTTGAGAATATCAAACTGGGCTAAAATTTTACCAGCCAGCTTGTAAAATGCTGGCTGGTATATAAAATCGCAGATATTGGCTCGCTATTCCTATCCGAAGAAGGCTGGCTGATGACGAATGAGGTTTAAAAACTCCTCTCTGGTTTTCTGGTCGTCTTGAAAAGCTCCTACCATAGCACTGGTAACAGTCCAAGAACCGGGCTTTTGGACACCGCGCATTACCATACACATGTGGCTAGCTTCCATTACCACTGCTACTCCCTGTGGTTCTAAAACTTCTTGTAGGGCTTCGGCCACCTGACGGGTGAGGCGTTCTTGTACTTGTAACCGGCGAGAGAACATCTCCACGATTCGCGCTAGCTTGCTCAATCCAACAACTTTTTGGTTGGGAATATAAGCGACATGAGCACGACCCATAAAGGGTAGCATATGGTGTTCACAGAGGCTGAAAAAAGTAATGTCTCTAACTAAAACCATTTCATTGTGACCTTCATCAAAGATCGCACCATTGATAATGTCATCTAGGGACTGCTCATAGCCACTGGTTAAAAAGCGCATGGATTCCGCAACCCGTTTGGGCGTTTTGAGTAGCCCTTCTCGTTCGGGGTCTTCGCCTACACCTTGAATTATGGTGCGTACTGCTGCCATCATGTCATCATTGTGCTTGTGTTTCTGATGAGTTGCCTGCGCTGATTGGCCACTGGAATTAGTGTTGCGATCGGGTCTGATAGAGGGTTTGGAGGTAGTCATAGATATTGTTAAAGGAATGATAATGCCCAGCTAGAAAGTCCCAGCACTGGGCATAATGGTAAGTTCTTGAATTGTGGCAGTCTGTGGTGCGTTAGCACTGTAGAGAATCGATTCTGCCACTGCTTCCGCTGTGAGCATCGCTGACCTATCAAAATCGGCCTGAACCTGCTGTTGATCCCACAAAGGAGTATTCACTGAACCAGGATAGATCGCTGTAACACGAATGCCGTAAGCTCGTTCTTCGATGGCCAGCGCTTTGGATAAAGCAACGAGGCCGAATTTGCTTACGGAATATGCCCCCCAGTCTGGGAATACTTGTTGGCCAGCGACTGAAACTACATTAATGATGTTACCTGAGCGTTGCTGACGCATTTGGGGCAATACCCCTTGTGTCACTTGCAAAACACTGGACAGATTTAAGTCAATGATATTCTGCCAGTCAGTTAAGGGGGTGTCTATCAACGGATTGGTATATGCTGTCCCGGCACTATTAACCAAGATATCTATAGAACCATTGTCCTTAATAATTGCTGCGATTTGTGAGCGGACTAGAGCGAGTTGGATAAGATCTACTTCGTAAGCTTTTACCTGAACCCCTGCTGCTGTGGCTGCTGCTAATACTGGCTGTAAACGCTTTTGGGAGCGACCAACTAGAAGTAGATTGATGCCTGCTTTGGCAAAGGCTAAAGCGGTGGCTTTGCCTATACCACTACTTGCGCCAGTAATTAATGCTGTTCTATTTGCCATTGCCGATCTTTTAGATTAGTAAATCACTCTACGATTGTGAACTTTTGTTAATAATTGCTAGAGGAATTATAACATGATGCTACAGAGTTTTTTCTTCTAGGAAGATTCCCATTTGCCGGAATTTTTGGTAACGCTGTTCTTGCAAGTCGGCGATGCTCAATTGGAGGAGTTCTTTCAAATTAGTAATTAGGGACTGGCGCAAAGTTTCTGCTGCTTTGATTGAGTTGGCGTGGGCACCACCCCAAGGCTCCGGTAAAATTTGATCTAAAATCTTCAGATGCTTTAGATCTTGAGCTGTAATGCGGAGAGCTTCTGCTGCTTGGGGGGCTTTTTTAGCATCTTTCCATAGAATAGCGGCGCAGGCTTCGGGGGTAGCTACGGTGTAGACGGAATGTTCAAGCATCAGTAGCCTGTCGCCTACTCCAATTCCCAAGGCTCCACCAGAGCCGCCTTCCCCAATCACTGTACAAATAATCGGTACTTCTAATAAAAACATTTCGCGCAGGTTGTAAGCGATCGCTTCTCCCTGGCCAAGTTCTTCTCCTTCTAAGCCTGGCCAAGCTCCGGGGGTGTCGATAAAAGTTAAAATGGGCATTCCAAACCGATTGGCATGTTCCATAAGGCGCATGGCTTTACGGTAACCGCTAGGGGCAGCCATCCCAAAGTTGCGAGCAACATTATCTTTGGTGTCGCGACCTTTTTGATGGCCGAGCATCATCACAGCCATCCCATCTAGGCGGGCGATCCCTCCCACTAAGGCTGGGTCATCACGACCGCCGCGATCGCCATGCAACTCAATCCACTCATCAGTAATCGCCTGAATATAGTCCAGGGTACTAGGGCGACGGGGGTGACGAGCTAGTTGCAGGCGCTGAGAAGGATTTAGATTACTGAAAATTTCTTCTTGCAGCTGCACGTACTTGGTCTCTAGTGGTTGGAGTTGACTAGAGACATCGACGCCACTTTCTTCGGCAAGTTCGCGAATATTCTGAATTTTTTGCTGAAGCTCAAAGAGCGGTTTTTCAAAGTCCAGGAGCAGGGGTTTGCGTTCTACTGCCATAGCGATCCAGGGGATAAAGTAAACGAATTAGCCACTAACGAGAGAAAGCAGGGGACGAAAGCCGTGCTTAACAGAAGCTTGGCCAATCTGTTCCATTTTGGCCACGGTTATTTGATTGCGGCCCCAGGAAAAATTGGTATGCCATTTTTCAAACTCTAGAATCATGGACTCAGCGAAACAGGCGAACAGCTGTCTGGCTGGTACATCCATACTGACAATGTTCATGATTTTCCAATCAATGTCCAAAGAATGTTCGACAATCCCACCATTCATGACATGGACGTGAGGGTGCTGCACTTTACTGCCAAGATTCTTGGGATAACCACCATCAATGAGTAAGCAAGGTTGCTGGAGCTTGCTGGGGTCGATTTTCACTCCCTTGGGCATACTGGCCACCCAGACAATGATATCGGCTTCAGCGAGAGCGATCGATAGATCAAGAATTTGACCACCGCCCAGCTCACCTTGCAGATTTTGAAGCCGTTCTTGATTGCGAGCCACAAGGAGTAAATCTTTGACTGCTGTTTTGGTGGTGAGCCACCGACAGACGGCACTGCCAATATCACCAGTGGCGCCGATGACCGCAACTTTAGCAGTAGTCAAATCGATGCCGAGTTGTTGTGCACCCTGCTCGACCTGCTGACAAATAATGTAGGCAGTATGAGTGTTACCGGTGGTAAAGCGCTCAAAGTCTAGTTCTACATTGCGGACTTGTTTGTTGTTGCTGAGGTCAAACTCTTCAAAAATGATCGAAGAGAAGCCGCCCAAAGCAGTAATATCAATACCCTGCTTTTGAGCATGTGCCATCGCATTGAGAATCTTGCGAATGGCGGCTTTGATCCGGCGGGTGGCCAGCATCTCGGGCAAAAAGCAAGATTCTATGTATTGGCCTTCGATCATCTGACCGGTGATGCTAGTTACTTTGATGTGATCGACAGTTTGAGGCGGTGCGCTGCACCAAAAATCTAGACCCTGATCAGCATATTCTGGGTAGCCTAAATCTTTAGCGACAGTTTTGGCGTGTTCTAAACTGGTGAGATGACCGATGAGACCAAACATGGGTAGGTTTTGAACTAATGGAGTGTGGAACTCGAATCGAAAAGTAGCAGTGGTTGCTTTGCTTAGGCTCCCATTAATCCGTAGGCAGACATCCGCATAATTTCGCCGGTACTGAAGCCGATATTGCCGAGTGCTTCACCGTATGCAATCATAAAATCTTCAATTAAAGCGTCTTTTTCCATCCCCAGTACTTTGGCATCACCAGCTACTTGATTAAGCATTTTCCACACAAGAGGGAGATTTTGCTTGTTGGCTTCTTGGAGTTCGGCCTTGGCACTATCTAGGTTGGCTTTTAACCATTCTTCGCCGAAGTTTAAGTGCATATATTCGTCTTTGACTACGCCTTCGGTGATTTTACGGGCAAAATCGTCAGCGACGGGAATATAGATGTTGTAGGCGGCGATTGCAAAGCATTCAATGATGAGGGATTGAATTAACAAGCAAGTAACCAGTTTGCCAGCATCAGCGGCAATCTGAAAGTTGCGGTGGAGGGGGGCAAAGAACTCTTTGGCAAAACCAAGATCAGCGACGACGCTCAAGTTTTTGGCACAGGCTTCAAAGCCTTTTTTGTGCTTGAGTTCCATGCGGGAGAGCTTAACTAGCTCTTCTTTTTGATCAGGTAGCATGTCGGCTAGCTTGACGTAGTTGTCGTGAGCTTCGTCTTCGCCCTCGATCACGATCGCATTGATACGACTATAGGCATCTTTATAAGCTTCACTTTGAAAGTCAAGTGCCAAACTGGCTGCCATTTGCACCATGGGTGGTAATTCTCCTAGAACTGCTATGAATGAGCAATTGTGTAATACGTCGGGGGTCTCAACCTTAGCAGTTCGCGGCAGATTGAGATATATCTTAACGCTGATCTTCAATATCTTAACAGAGTCCGGGATCTTTGTTGGGTGTTGGTTTTAAGCTGGTTTTTCCGAAGACAGTCCAGGTTCAGAAGTAAATACTGATCGATAGGTGATATTTCGTAGTAGCAGGATTATTGATCACGCTCAGCTAAAGAAATAACTTGCATAGATATCTGGGCTTTTGTGTAAAATTTTTAAATTTTGGGAATGGTGTTTAAAGACCCCCTTTAAACTCAAAATTATGAATCGTATTAAGTCTAGTGGCGCTTTCTTCTCTTCTCTTCTCTTCTCTTCTCTTCTGATAGCTGGTAGTGCTAATGCTCAAGAAAAAGCATCCAAAACGAAATTAAATTCGGTAGGCCCAGCGATCGAGTTCAGTGGTGGTGGCACTTCTTTTGGTATTAAAGGTAAGATTACCAATCCAGGTGTACCACTATCTTTTAGACCCATTGTGCTGTTTGGTTATACCCCTAATGTTAGTGGTGGGGATTTTGGTAAAGCTGTAGCAAGTGGTGTTGCTAATAGTTTTGATACTAAAGTTCTTTTGACTCCAGACCAGAAGAGAGCGATCGTACGCCAACAAAATCCAACTCTTACTTTGACTGACGCAGACGCCGATGCACTGTTAGCTGATGCTCTAGCCGAGCCTGTGGCTACTCGAACTCCTGAACAAAATGCTTTGATTGCTGCTACAACTGGTCCTGTGCCTGTCTTCACTACCTTGACTCCGGCACAGCAAAGAGCACAGGTGAAATTATTTACTGATCTTAATTTGAACGATCAGCAAGCTGATGATGTTGCCAAACGCACGAGTGAAGCTTTGGCTGCGGCTCCTGCTAGCCGAACTGCTGAACAAAATATTTTGGTTGATGCCATTGGAAATCCCACTGACCCAGCAACTTTTACGGCCTTAACTCCTGTGGCAAAAAGAGCAGCAATTAAGACCGCGTACAATGTGACTTTGAGCGATACACAAGCTGATACGATCGCCAGTCAAATCAACAATGCTTTGACTAATCCTAATGCGGGTCAAACTGCATTGACTGTGGCTAACAGTTACATCTCATTTGTTACCCGCACAGAAGCTGTGGGCTTTACGCCAGGCGCTGGAGTTGCTTATGGGGCAGCTGTGACTTACGATTTTGAATCAGCTGACAAAAAGCTCAGCGGATATATTGGCCCTAGAGTATTATTTGCATCTGGCTCTAGTAAAGCTGGCAATTTTGACACCAACACCAACGAAACAAATATTGGTCTCTTAGTGGGTGCCGATTATGAAATTTCTCCAGACTTTATTGCTGGCCTTAGCGGTACTTACAACTTTTCTAAGACTGGCACGTTGGATGTTTCCGGTCCTGGCGGATTCAAAGGTAGCTCATCTGTTTCTGGTAGCAGCTTTGATGTGGGCATCAATTTTGCCTACCGGTTCTAAGGTCTGGCGATTCTGTATTGTTTAGTTTCTGATTTCCCTGGGCTGTCGTAGCACTGGGGAAATTTTTGTGAGCTAACTTTCTCATAGTAATAGTGCGGGATGTGGGAAACTCTGTGGCTTTAGCCCTGAGTGGGAAGCGACTCGGGGGACTTTAGTCCCCGTCTGCCGATAGGCAAGAAAGAAAAACTAGGGTTGCACCATTTTTGCTAAAATAACTCAAGTTGCAGATAGTAAATTCAACTACGTGTCGAACCATTCCTAGTAAGGGTGCA
>JANOQI010000054.1:0-115854 GCA_031414775.1 Synechococcales cyanobacterium VAR_4_metabat_354 | reverse complement strand
AGGCTTTCAGCACCTTTAATTCAGGAATTGGGATTTATTTCAATGTCTGGGATAATCCAGACATTGAAATAAATATCGAGCCTACGAGAGCATCAGGGCTTGCGCTCCAAAAACCGCTCAAAATGTGTCCGGAGTATTGTTAATAAAGTTTCATAAAATTGTGCTGCTAAGTTGTACTGAAATTAAATATGACTCTCACCTTCGATCGCAATTTCCCCCACCGCATGGACTGACGCTTTGTCTTCGATCGTAATCGTCACTTTATTCACCTTATCCCAGCTATTCAGCGGCAACTGCATCAACACCTGGCCAGCCGCATCGGGCAAAAAATCACCACAAGCCATCTCCCCATTACCCAGAATTGCCCATACTCGATAGACTTGGCCAGGCGGCACAGGCGGCACTTGCTGAAGAGTTAATACAGCTGAAGCTTTCTGGGGTGCCATCACTAAACTGCCCATCCCCATTGGTTTTTTACCCATACTTTTCAATGCCAGGAAGCGATTATTCGGTTGCTGGAGTATGTTGACAACAGCTTGAGCCATCGGCGAATTCTGCTGTTTTTGAGCAGTGCTAGTACGGATTAAATCCTGTTTAGCTTGGGCTAGTTCTTGACTCAGATGGTAATTCTGCCAACCTAAACCCGAACAGGCTAATACTCCTAGCCCCGCAATCGTCGCTAGCCATAATTTTAATTTTTGGAGTTGAATGGGGGACGTTGAAGCGGAGGCTTCATTCACTACAGTTTCACTGGCAGCTATTTGCATGATTTGCTGCCGGAGTGATGCTGAGGGTAGATTTGCGGGGAGGCTGAGTGGCAGCAACTCCAATGGCACCAGCAAGCTTGCTACCTCAGCTTGCTGCTCGGGATGCTCGGTTAAATATTGTTCGACAATAACAATTTCGGCTGGGGTAAGATCACCCAAAACATATCCAGCCAGCAGTTCTGACCAAGGTTCGGATTGAGATCGGGGCGTAAGTTCTGTCATTTAGGATTTCATCCTTCCACTAAATCCCGTAATAATTGTCTAAGTTTGAGTAGGCCCTGACGCGATCGAGTTTTGATGGTACCCAGAGGCAGACCCAATTCTTGGGCGATCGTTGATTGACTCTTACCTCCATAGTAAGCCATCTCTAGAACTTGCTTTTGGGCGGTCGGCAGTTGTTGGAGGGCTTTACCCATTCGATCGCTTAATTCGCTGAGAGCAACTGATTCCATCCCGGGCTGGCTCGGTATTGACGGTAGATGGTGGCCAAACTTTTGCTGCAAATTTTGTTGCGAGTTCTGCTGTTGCAGGCGATTCAATGCCCGCGATCTAGCAATCGTCAGCAGAAAAACGAGTAAAGTGCCGCGTTGCGGATCGTATTTATCCACTCCCCGCCAAAAAGCTAGAAACACCTCTTGGGTCAGATCTTCAGCTTCGGTGGGATTGGCCAAAATCCGGAGAGCTAACCTGTAAACTGCTGCACCATAGCGATCGTACACAATGCCGAGAGCGGTATTATTACCTTCTTGCAGTGCCATAACGACTTGGAGATCGGACTGGTCGGTGAGCATAAGCCTAGAAAAACCAGAGAATACCTGATATCACATAATACCCACCCATGAGTACCATTACTAGTCCACCCCAGCGCAGCACTGTATCAGACTTCATTAAAATCTGGCGACTGACTTTGATTAAACCGGCAAATAAGCTGGTTGCAAAAATCACTGCCGTGTAGCCCAGGGCATAAGCCACCATCGTCAAAGTACTCCACACCGGGGAGCCAGTGGCGGCGGCAGCGGCCAGCACGGCAAACAGCACCGGACTAGCACAGGGAGAACTAATCAGAGCAAAGGTCAGCCCCACCCCGTAGGTACCAGCCCCCGGTAAGGAGATTTGGCTTTGTGGTAAAGGTAGATGGAATAAACCCCCAAAACTCAAACCCATCAAAATAATTAAGAGTCCGATCGCAATATTAATATGCCCGCGCCAATCGACCATCACTGCCGCTGCTACCGACGAGAATAGTCCAAAAACACTAAGTACTGTAACTACGCCCAATACAAATCCGGTAGCATTAAAGAACGCCGCTCGTCGTGATTTCACGTTAAGAGTGCCAATATAGCTCAGGTTGACTGGTAACATCGCCAAAATACAAGGAGAAATACTGGCCAACAATCCACCACCAGCGGCGAAGGGTAGCAAAATCCACGGATTATTTAGAGGTTGATTTTCACCCCATTTTTGGTAGCTATTTTCAGCTCCGGACACCGCTTTTTCTATCGGGTGGGATAGATTTTGCCAACTGATTTCAACGTTGGACAATATTTGTTTGATTAGCTGTAGCCAATCAAAATTCTTGGTGAATCCAATTGCCCCCATCGTGACGATGCTTAAGCCCAACCAGATCGACCATTTTGGTAAAAGTCGGCGGGTTTTAGTTCTTGGCTCATTAGCGTTGTGGTCATTCATGACGTATTAGTGGGTTGGATGATGTTATTAACAATTGGGCTGGGCAAGTGACACGATCGCACTCGCCCGATTCCACACTGAGAGATAGCGACTAGGGCTTTTTCATGGCATCACCTTTACCCATCTTGGCGATCGATCGATCAAGCACGGCGGTGTAGTCAGAGAGGGTGGCGTTATTCCGAAATTGTTTAATCACTTTGCCACTAGCCGGATCGATGATGGCGATCGTCCCAGTTTGGGACTTATTAGCATTTAAAAATTTAGTCAAACCTGTCTTGGCCGCTAATTTCATGGTGTTGGCAGTGGCTTGTCGATCGGTCACATCCAGCACTACAAAATTAGCTTTATTGCCATATTGTTGTTTGAGTTGCGAGAGGGTGGGGGCAACATTTTTACAAGCCGGACACCAGCTGGCATAGACATCAACAACTACTGGTTTTCCTTGTAGTTCTTTAGCTAAAGCCGTGGTACCGCCCATCGCCATTAATTTTGGTGGGGTGGCGGTAGCCGTTGGCACAGATCTAGCTTGGAGGGCATTGATGCCAATTGTGGTGGTGGCGGATATAGCTAGGATAGCGATAATTTGAGAAGTAGGAAATTTCATAGCAACGATTGAGTTTCTGTAAGGTTCTATTAGATATACAAAAGCCCCGTTCGATCGGATTCATTTTTTAAGTTTAGGTTTCCTGACCCACTAAAAAAGGCCAGACTTAAATAGCCTGACCTTTCTACTAATTCGATTGAGCGAATCTAGCCCCCAGCAACTGCTGGTACAATGCTTACCTTATCGCCATCGGCTAGTACTGTATCAGTCCCTTCCAAGAAACGAATATCTTCGTCATTGACATAGAAGTTCAAAAAACGGCGAGGCTTGCCGCTTTCATCACAAAGACGAGCCTTGATACCAGGGCAATTAGCTTCCAGCTGATCGATCAACTCGGAGACATTGGTACCACCACATTCGATCGTGGGTTGGTCATTGGTGAACTTTTGCAGAGTGGTGGGAACGAGAACTTTAACAGCCATGTTGTCTTTAAATTTAGTGACTTGAATGTGTGAGAAAAATTAGGTTCTAGACTAAAACCTGTTGCCAGTCTAAGCGATCGAGAGTTTGTGACCGTTCCCAAGCTCTTTCAAAACTTTCTAAGTTAGCTTCGATTGTCAACGGTTCACCGACATAACCTTGAATGGCTTCTTGGGTCTTGAGACCATTACCAGTAATGTACAGCACGGTGGTTTCTTCAGGGTCAATCTTGCCCTGCTCTATCAACTTTTTGAGGACAGCAACTGTTGTACCGCCAGCAGTCTCAGTAAAGATGCCTTCCGTTTCGGCCAACAACTTCATGCCTTCAATAATTTCGGCATCATTGACCATGGCAATATTACCGTTGGTTTTTCTGGCAATTTCTAAAGCGTAGACGCCATCAGCCGGGTTGCCGATCGCGATCGATTTAGCAATAGTGTTGGGTTTCTCTGGTACCACAAAGTCACGGCCTTCAGCAAAGGCTTTCGCGATCGGCGAGCAACCTTCTGCTTGAGCACCACTAAAGCGTACTGCTTTCTCATCTACCAAGCCCAGCTTGACGAATTCTTGGAAACCTTTGTGAATCTTGGTGAAGAGCGAACCAGAAGCCAAAGGAGCCACGATGTGGTCGGGTAACTGCCAGCCTAACTGCTCAGCCACTTCATAGGCCAAGGTCTTAGAGCCTTCCGAATAGTAAGGACGTAAGTTGATATTCACAAAACCCCAACCGTGGGTGTTAGCAACTTCGCAACAAAGGCGGTTCACTTGGTCGTAGTTGCCTTCTACAGCCATGACTTTAGGTCCATAGATAACGGTGCCCAGTACTTTTCCAGCTTCTAAATCGGAGGGGATAAATACACAACAGTCCAGACCAGCGTAGGCCGCGATCGCCGCCGTCGAGTTTGCTAAGTTGCCAGTGCTGGCGCAAGATACAGTCGAAAATCCAAATTCTCTAGCTTTAGAAAGAGCGATCGATACCACTCTGTCTTTAAAGCTCAACGTCGGCATGTTCACCGCGTCATTCTTAATGTAAAGATTTTTTAGACCCAAGCGACGAGCCAACCGGTTCGATTTCAACAATGGGGTCATACCCGTACCCACATCGATCGGGTTATCACCCCCGGGCAGTAGGTCATGATAGCGCCAAATCGAGTTGGGGCCAGCTTCAATTCTTTCTCTGGTAACAATTTTGCTCAAGTACTCATAGTCGTACTGCACTTCCAATGGCCCAAAACACATTTCGCAGATATGAGTAGGTGTTAGCTCATATTCTGTACCACATTCTTTGCAGGCTAATCCTTTGATGGCAGTAGTAGGGATGGTTGCTTGGGTCATGGTTGGCCTTTTTTAGTTTAAGCATTTTTAATCTTCCTCAATATAGTAATTGCCTCAATTCTGAGTGTCAACTAATCCCGACTAAAATAGTCGGGATTAATATAAGAGTACCAAGTTACAAATTGCAAACTGAATGGGCGCAAACCTCAACAACGTCCAACTCCAAACAGTGGACTTGACGAATGCTAATCTGGGTTAAGGTAAACTTTGGTAGCACAATTCTAGAAATCACAATTGCGCAACCAGTGCGAATTGTCTGGGCGGCTATGCTAGCCTAAAAGCCAGAAATCCTTGATATATTGCTGGCGCGCCTGACCACTGCGGCGGCTTCGGCACATAGCAAAATCCTAGTCGCTCATCCCCAGAATCCATCCCATGACCATCATTTTTTGTAGCAGCAGCCATGAGAATCCCGGCAACAATCTTTTTTGTCAGGTTTGTGGTGAAAAGCTGTCGCAACCAGCCATAAATTATCTGGTATCAGGAGCGATTCTAGAGGGACGGTATCGGCTGGTGCAACAAATTGGTCAAGGCGGCTTTGGACGCACTTATCTGTGTGAGGATCTCAATCGCTTCAATGAACCATGCGTTTTGAAAGAATTTGCGCCGCAGGTACATGGGGCGACAGCTCTAGACAAGGCCAAGAGGCTGTTTGAACGGGAAGCGAATGTTCTTTATCAGCTTCAGCATCCCCAGATTCCTAAATTCCGAGAACTATTCCAAATGACCACTGGTGGCGGTGGTTTATTTCTAGTTCAAGACTATGTAGCTGGTCATACTTATCGCTATGCTCTCAATTCTCGTCTCCAACAAAACCAAACTTTTCGCGAAGATGAAGTGCGACGGTTACTAGTCAATCTTTTGCCAGTATTAGAATACACTCACTCTCTGGGTGTAATCCATCGCGATATTGCTCCCGATAATTTGATCATTCGATCGAGCGATGGCATGCCAGTCCTCATCGATTTTGGCGGGGTAAAACAAATTGCTGTTAATGCCGAAATTCAGGCACTGGGGACTACCGAAGCGCTGACCCGTCTAGGAAAAGTAGGGTACGCCCCCAATGAACAAATGCAACGAGGCACGGTTTCGCCGCACAGTGATTTATATGCCTTGGCAGCTACCTGTTTAGTCTTACTGACCGGTCAAGAACCTCTGTCACTACTCGATCCCCAAACGATGAATTGGAAGTGGCGTAAATCTATCCAGCTATCACCTGATCTAGACCAGATCTTCGATCGCATGTTGCAACCAAAGCCTGGCGATCGAATGCAGTCAGCGACCGAAGTTTTACAAGCTCTCCAAAATTATCAGTATGGGCAAACCCCTATACCAGTGGCTTTGCCTGTGGCCAATCCGACCGCTGCTGGCACCGCAGTGGTATCGCCAAACAACAAGCAAGTATTGGCATCACCAAACAAAAAAAATGCTTTTGTACCCAGTTCAGCGATTACTGCCCATGTGGATAATAATGGCTGGCGAAAAGTCCTCAACCCGACATCGATTGGAATTGTCGGTATTTTGGCCGCGATCGGCCTCGTATGGGGTGCAACGAGTGATGTCAACAAACCCAAGTCGATCCCGACGACAGCGATTAGCCCGGAATCGTCATCTCCAGCGGTGCCATCAGATAGCCCTAGTCCGGACAGTTCTGCTAGTCCAGAAATGACAAGAGAGCCAGAAACGCCCACTCCAGGAATTTCACCAACCGAAAATCCTAAATCTCAGTCAGTGGAATCCGTCAACGGGACTCCCGCTGTTGAAAGCACTCCTCGCTCACGACGGTCGCGTTCGAGACGGTCGCGCATTGATAGTGAACCGACTCCATCTAATTCTGAGAAATCAGATCCATCAGCTGAATCAGAACCGCCTAAGTCTCGGCGCAGGAGACGAAAAATGGTAGCGACGGAAACAACACCGCAGCAATCTACAACTCCTCGTAAACAATCAGAGGAATCAAATGCTCCCAGCTTAGATGGCAATAATCGTAGGGCTGAGCCGGTCGAACAAGAACCCAGAACCAAACCATTCAGGCCAGACAAGCCAGAAAAAACAGAAAAGCCTGATAGGTCGGAGCCTAAAGATGAACCGACAGATAACAATACCAATGAACCAACGATAACTCAGCCCCAACAGAATGAAGCGCCACTATTTTAACCGCTGAGTGGCCTTTCCGAATCGCCATACATAGCAATATCGGAAAATTAATTTTTACCATTTGGAGACTGCTGGGCAATTCTTCAAATACCAGCGCCAAGGTAATTCTATCCCCTGGGTCAGTCCGATACGGGTAGTCTGGATGAGTTTAAGGTGATCGATATCTAACATGGTTTGCCAATCTATGGAGCGGTGCTCAATCCACAGCGCCTGATTTTGGGCGAGCTTCGTACCATAAAGATTTAGATCGATTTGCATAGCTCGACATAGCTTTCCTGGCCCGGCGGCGGCCTTTTCTAATTTCTCTTTTGGTTTCAGTGAAATCGTGTTTAAGGTATTGATATCTAGTTCTAGCGCCCGAATCAATACGGCACTAGCCGCACCATTTCGATCGGTAACCACATTTACGCAGTGATACATGCCATAAATTAAATACACATAAACATATCCTGGGGCACCAAACATAATCCGATTGCGCGTTGTCTGTTTGCGATAGGCATGACAAGCTGGATCTCCTGCTTGGTAAGCCTCTGTCTCGACAATGATGCCACGCAACTGTTGGCCATCGGGAAGTTGCCGTACTAACGTACAACCGATTAACTCGGGGGCAACGGTGATTGCTGATCGATCGAACCATTCACTATCAATAATTGGTGCCATTTAAATCTCAATGGGATCGAACTGGATTTTTTGGTATTCTTCCTCAGCAATTAAATTTGCTGGGTTAGTGATGCGATCGACAAACAAGATCCCTTCTAAGTGATCATATTCATGCTGAAAAATCCGCGCCACAAAATCCGTGAGCCGTTCTTGGTGTTGCCCGCCAGACCTGTCGATATACATTACATCTACCCACTGGGCACGGGCGACTAATCCCCTCTGACCCGGCACGCTTAAACAGCCTTCCCAACCCATCACTTCTTCAGAACTGCGATCAATAATCTGGGGATTAATCATCGCCATTGGCTCCATCGTTGGTGCTTGGGGATAGCGTGGACTGGGACGCGAAGCTACGATCATCAAGCGGCAGCTATTAGCGACTTGCGGCGCAGCAATGCCGACTCCATTGGCAGCATCAGCAGTTTGAAGTAAGCTATCAATCAATTCCTGAAGCGCTGCGGTTAGAGGCAGATCGATCAGCTGGGCCTGTTGTCGGAGAATGGCAGCACCAATTTGGGAAATAGGTAAAAGATTAGTCATAAATTTAATCACAAAAAAGCAGCTGATCGCACCAGCTGCATTTCCCAATAAAATTGAATAATCGCTAGAGCAGATATAACAAAATAAATAGCACAATCCACACCACATCGACAAAGTGCCAATAGAGTTCAGCAGCTTCGACACCAAAGTGGTGGGAGCTACTGTAATGGGTGGGATTCTTGATTGATCGCCACAGTACGGCCAAAATCAATAAAACACCAACAGTGACGTGCAAACCGTGGAAACCAGTTAACACATAAAAAGTACTGGCGAACAAGTTGGTTCGCAGTGCAAATTCCAAGTGCATATATTCGTAAATTTGACCGCAGAGAAACAAAATGCCCATTGCCGCCGTGAGGGCGAACCAACGGCGTAAACCAGCCACATCATTCTTTTTAATGGCGGCATCAGCCTGATGAATGACAAAACTGCTAGAAATTAGTACTACTGTATTAGCCATCGGTAAAGCCAGCTCTAACTCTGGGGTCCCGGCTGGTGGCCACACTGGGGACACGGCCCGAAAAGTTAGATAGGCCACAAATAGACCTAAAAAGAGCATACTTTCCGAAATCAGGAACATGGCGAGGCCAAATATCCGCAAATCTGGATGTTCTTCGTGGTCGGACTGCACCTCGGCAGTGCTAGTTATTTGGATAGATTGAGTATCGATCGAACCCTGCATAGTACTTAATAGTTGGTAAGGTTAATTTATATTTAGGCTAAATACTAGTAAGCATTTCTTCTTCAATCACCCCATAGTCGTATGGGCCAGTGGTTAAAACTGGCAATACTTTGAAGTTTTCGATCTCTGGTGGTGAACTAGTCTGCCATTCTAAAGTTAGAGCATTCCAAGGATTACGCTCGGCTTTTTCACCATAGAACCAGCACCACAGAACATTCACCAAGAAGGGGATCGTGGAAACCGCTAATAAATAGCTGCCCCAAGTAATAATCTGGTTCAAACCCTGGAACTCAGGAGCATACATGGCAATCCGGCGGGGCATCCCTTGCAATCCTAAGATGTGCATAGGCAGGAAGGTGACGTTAAAACCCACAAAGGTCATGACAAAATGCACCTTACCCCAGAACTCGTTGTAATTGCGTCCGATCGCTTTGGGATACCAGTGATAGATCCCGGTAAAAATTCCAAACACTGAGCCACCAAACAATACATAGTGCAAATGTGCTACTACGAAATAGGTGTCATGCACATGGATATCGAAAGGCACCGCTGCCAACATGACTCCACTTAAACCACCGACCACGAAGGTCGATAAAAAGCCCATCGCAAATAACATCGGGCTGTTCAGGGCAATTTTACCGCCCCACATAGTAGCTAGCCAACCAAAAACCTTGATCCCAGTTGGAACGGCAATAATCATGGTGGTAATCATGAAGAACATCCGCAACCAAGCGGGGGTGCCACTGGTAAACATGTGGTGTGCCCAAACAATCAGACCCAAAAAGCTGATGGCCATACTGGAGTAAGCGATCGCCCCGTATCCAAAAATTGGTTTACGAGAATGGATCGGGATCACCTCGGAAATCACCCCAAAGAATGGCAGTACCATGATGTACACCGCTGGGTGGGAGTAGAACCAAAACATGTGTTGATAAACGACCGGCTGACCACCACCGGTCGGGTTAAAGAACGCCGTGCCAGCAATCAGGTCAAAAGACAGCAGAATCAAAGCGCCGGCCAAAATGGGAGTAGCAATGATCATCAAAGCTGAAGTAGAGAGCATTGCCCAGCAAAATAGGGGCATCTGCATCATCTTCATGCTGGGCACCCGCATATTTAGGATGGTGGTAATGAAGTTGATTCCGCCTAAAATCGAAGAAGTGCCGGCGAGCAATAAGCTCATGATCCAGATTCCTTCCCCAATTTTGCCGTTCATTAAGCTCAGAGGTGGATAAGATGTCCAACCAGCCTGGGCGGTGCCAAAGAAAAAGCTAGCCATCAACATGACACCAGCTGGTGGCAACATCCAAAAAGCCACTGCATTGAGTCGAGGAAAGGCCATATCCCGAGCACCAATCATCAACGGAATCAGATAGTTGGCAAAGGCTCCCGTTCCGGCGGGCACGATCCACAAAAAGATCATGATCGTGGCGTGCATGGTAAACATGCTGTTGTAGAAAGCCGGATCTACTAAATCTGGGTCGGGCGTAGCTAATTCTGTCCGAATACCTTCGGCGAGCAGACCGCCGATTAGGTAAAAGAAAAAGCCCATTACCATGTACTGAATGCCAATGACCTTATGGTCGGTACAGAAAGTGAAATAGTCTTGCCAGCGGCGTTCACCGTGGCTGTGGGAGTCAGTCTTCACTGCCTCCGGTATCAAAATGTTTGCAGTCATAGTAATTTTGGCAGGGTTGCTGGAGATGCTTTAGCTGTGAGTATGAGCAAGAGAATGAACCATTTCAGGCTGGACTCCCATTTCTTGAACGTAGGGTTGCAGATATTCAGCACTGGTCATGGTGGCTGGATTCATCGCAATAATTTTATCCATTCCTGCAGTAGCAGTCTGCTCGGGCTGAATTTGACTAGCTACCCAAGTTTTGTAGTCTTCGGGGGTATGGACAACCATATTGGTTACCATCGAACCATGATAACCACCACAGAGTTCGGCACAGCGCACCGGGTAAGTACCAACACGATTGGTCGTAAACCTCAATTGAGTAGTCGTACCAGGAATAATGTCTTGCTTCAGGCGGAGTTGAGGAATCCAAACGGCATGAATCACATCTTGCGCTGTCATGTTTAGTTGCACTTCTTGTCCTATGGGCACATGCAGCTCACCAGAGGTGATGCTGGTGTCGGGATAGGTGAAAATCCAGGCGTATTGCAGACCTAAAACATTTACATTCACGGCAGCGCGAGTTCCTTCACTAGCTGGAGAAGCCCCGATCCCCAAGGCGATTTGGGGCGCAGATTTCATGTCGCCCATCTCAGCGGCGATCGCCGAGTTCCCGCCATGCATATGCATCCCGTGCATGTCATTGGCGGCTTGGGGATCAAAGCCACCCATCTCGCCATAAATTTCAAAACTGTAAAAGGAAATCCACAACACGATCACGGCAGGGATCGATGTCCAGAGGATTTCGAGGGGGACATTACCTTCGATCGCTGGCCCATCAGTAGTGTCGCCTTTTTGGCGCCGAAACTTGATCGCCGCAAAGATGATGACACCCTGCACAATAATGAATAGCCCGGTTGCAACGGTCATCATGGCATTGAATAAGCCATCCACATGTGTGGCTTCTTCCGAAGCAGCAATCGGCATCAAGTCGTTGTTGTAGCCATACCATATGCTGACGATGGTTAGGGCGATGCCACCAACCAACGTCCATATAGAATTTGGGATTTTCATAGAGTAATTGTTGGGGTGACTAGATATTTGAAGCTAGGTATCAAGGGAAAATAATGGCGAGTAAATACCTGAATTGGTAATTTACTAATTTTAATTATTTCGACAGAGTTGATGGAGAGTAGTGAATAACACTTTACCAAAATGAGCTTTGTAAATCTGTGTAAAGCAAAGATGAGAGTAACCCTCATGCTGCTAATTTACCGCAGCCCATTAATAATCAACGACAGTTCATAACAATCTTTAGGTTTTCTTTATTATTGATATGAGTGAAAGTCTGCTTGACACAAAGGTTTGACAGAGATCAGTTTGATCAATATAGTTTGTAGACTTAGCTGAATAATGCCCTATATTAAGAATATAACTTGCATAAGCATTGCGAATTATTAAGCATCAACTCATCCTTGGGTAGTCCCTATCACGATTTGGGTGGGCTTGAACAATCAGCCTTGTCTAAAGAAAAGCTATTAGCGATTTCATTAAGTTGATAATCTTGTTGATCGATCACCGTAAAAAATTTGTAAGTTAAGTTATGTCGGACTCCACCTTTAGCGGATTGCGCCGTTTTACCAACGCGACTCTAACCAGTCGCCAGCCGCCTGCTACTCAAATTTTGCACCTAGTCTGGAAGATCGTGTTGGCAACTTGGCTACTGATGGCGGTGGGCAGTGCCACGCGGGTGATGAATGCCGGACTGGCTTGCCCCGATTGGCCACTTTGCTACGGTCAAGCAATTCCGCTCCACCAAATGAATCTTCAGGTATTTTTGGAGTGGTTTCATCGATTGGATGCCGGTTTGATTGGGTTCAGTACTCTCTGGTTGTGCCTCAAATCTTGGCAGTGGCGAAGAGGTTTACCACAGTGGTTGCCGATCGCATCCACTATTTCGCTCCTATTGATTTTCACTCAAGCCCTGCTCGGTGCTTTCACTGTGACTGAGCTGTTGCGCTTTGATATTGTCACAGCTCACCTTGGCACAGCATTGCTATTTTTTTCTAGCTTGTTGATTATTGGGGTGGGACTATCGCCGGTCAGTGTTGCGCCCGTCCACCGCTCTCTCGTCGGAGCTGGTTTAGTGGCAGCGATCATCATCTATCTACAAAGCTTGTTAGGGGCAGTTGTTGGCTCTCGCTGGGCGCTGCATCAGTGCTTAGGAAATAGTCAACTGTGTGCGGTGATGAATAGCCATTTACTCGGTGTGATTCCCGCTACTATCAGCATTTTGGTGTTCTTGCTGCTCCTGTGGCGTAGCCCATCGACAGATCCTCTACTACGATGGTTAGGCTGGGCTGTAGGTGGATTACTGATTCTTCAGATGGGCTTGGGTTTATCAACTTTCTATTTACGCCTCCAGGTTGCGCCTTTGACGGTTAGTCATCAGGCCATTGGAGCGTTGCTACTCGGCACCTTAGTCGTATTCACTGGGCTAGCCGCCAAATCCAATCTCGCCAAGTTCTCCAGATCCTAAAATATTCAGTGGCGCCAGACCAAAATATCATGCAAGAAACATTTCCCCATTCTCAAACCTGGTCAGAAGTTGTCCGCAGTTACTATCAACTAACCAAGCCGCGCATTATTCCACTGTTGCTAATTACTACTTCGGCTTCGATGTGGCTGGCCTCAGACGGCCGGATCGATCCATTTCTGCTACTAGTGACCAATTTGGGCGGGACACTAGCTGCTGCGGCTGCTCAGACTTTGAACTGTGTTTACGATGGGGACATCGACTATGCGATGGAACGGACTCGTCACCGACCAATCCCCTCCGAGCGGGTGCAGCCTAGTCATGCCCTGGTCTTTGCTTTTGTCCTGGCCGCCATGTCTTTCATGCTGCTTGTTACTTACGCGACACTAGCCGCTGCCTTGTGGACAATGGCCGGGATCGGCTTCTATGTGGTGGTTTATACTCATTTTCTGAAGCGCCATACTAGTCAAAACATTGTGATTGGTGGTGCTGCTGGCGCGATCCCCGCCTTGGTGGGCTGGGCCGCAGTGACTGGTGAAGTGAGCCTGACCGCTTGGTCGATATTTGCGATCGTCTTTATTTGGACTCCGCCTCATTTTTGGTCTTTGGCACTGATGTTAAAGGATGATTATGCCAAAGTGGGGGTGCCGATGTTGCCCGTAATTGTAGGGGAAGCCAAAACTGCCGAACAAATTTGGTGGTATACGCTCTTGCTAGTGCCAACCACTGGCTTGTTGATTTATCCCTTGGGAGCTTCGGGGGCGATCTATGGTTTGATAGCGCTGGGTTTGGGAATAGTTTTAATTCAGAAAGTGCGCGATCTACTAGCCGATCCGATCGATAAGGGTGTGGCCAAGTCTTTGTTTAAGTTTTCGATTCTCTACATGATGCTGCTGTGCAGTGCGATCGTTGTTGATAGTCTACCGGCGGTGCATAACTTAGATGTCCAGATTGCTACCCAACTCTTGACCGAGGCGCAGTTGCTGCTTGGCTTCCTGCCATAGAATTTCTAGTTCAGCTAGGGAGTATTCTGATAATGGTCGGCTGATCACTGTTTCCATTTGTTGTAAGCGTTGGCTAAATCTGTCGATCGTGCCGTGCAGTCCGCGATCAGGATCTAGTTTGTACCAACGAGCCAGATTAACTACGGTGAATAGTAAATCGCCTAATTCGGATTCTTGATGTTCTCGATCATCGGTATCGATCGCTTCTCGCAATTCTCCAAGTTCTTCTTCAAACTTTGCCCAGACATCCTCAACATTTTCCCATTCAAAGCCAAATTTGGCAGCCGCTTCCGATACTTTTATGGCAGCCAGCAGTGGTGGTAGGGTTTCAGCATATTTCTGAATCTTGAAGCTTGGCAAGTCTCGATTAGCTGGTTTCTCGGCGGCTTTGATTTCGTCCCAATTACTTTTCACTTCTTCGATACTAGTAGCTGTCACTTCACCAAAAACATGGGGATGACGACGCACTAGTTTTTGGCTGATCCCAGCGGCGACTTCGGCCAAACTAAAGTGACCAACTTCACTGGCAATCTGCGCTTGCAATACTACTTGCAGTAATAAGTCACCTAGTTCTTCGACAATTAATTCCGGCTGGCCAGTCCGAATAGCATGGACTGTTTCGTAGGCTTCTTCCACAATATAAGGAGTCAAGCTTTCGGGCGTTTGAGCCAAATCCCAGGGGCACCCCCCGTCGGGCGATCGCAATTTAGCAACGATATCGACTAGTTCTTGAATAGCCGTAGTCATTTGGTCGGGTGCAGTCATGATTCAGCCTTTACTATTTTCAGCAACTCTTGCATCAGCTTATCTTGCTCTTGTTGAATCTGGCGTAGTCGGCTTACTAAGAGATCAATCTTTCGATTTTGTGCTGATAATGAAGCTAGAGACTTTTGGTTAGTACCTTTCTGCCAGAGCCAGAGACTTATCGGTTGCATAATTTGCAGGGGTGTTCGCAACAGCCAAATCCAAAATTGTTCAATGCCTCGTCCGATCGCACCCAAGAGGCCAACAAATAAGGCGATCAATAGTAACAAGATGACTAAGCTCCACACCGGGTTACTGATGAGCCACCACATCAACTGATGCTCTTGGAACCAGCTGTTAAAGTAGGAGCCAATAGCATCTTCGATCGATTGGGATATATCCATAGTTATTCCCGGGCAGTGAATTTAATTTTCAAGCCATCCTGGGGATGCAATGTCGGAATAGCATTCATCGCCAAACTCTGTCCCAGCAGTAGCTCCCAAGAGTAGTGTCGCAAAAGTTTGCTAGCAATAATTTTCATCTCCATTTGAGCAAAGGCCAAGCCAATGCAAACTCTGGAACCACCGCCGTAAGTGACCAAGCTAAAATCTGGAGCACGTTCATGATGTCGATCGATATCAAAATCGGTAGGATTGGGAAAGATTTCTTTGTCCAAGTGAGCTTCAGGAATTCGATATAATACTTGCCAACCAGCAGGTACCCGAAAGCCGTTGAATTCAAATTCTTCTACTACGCCCCGGAAACCACCACCTACTGGTGGATATAGTCTTTCTACTTCTTTAATCGTGCGATCAAGAACCGTCATTTGTTTAAGTAATCCCAAGTTCAAGGGTAGATCTAGACCAATAGATGCTTGTTCGGCTCTGAGCTGAGCGAGGAGATTGGGACGCTGGGCTACCACCATACAAAATGAGGTGAGCAGAGATGTGGTAGTTTCGTGGCCAGCGAATAATAACAAAATGGCCTGGACTTTGAGTTCCTCGATCGATAGGCGACCACCATCTTCATCGACACTCTGCATCAATAATCCTAAGACATCTTCACCGGGATTGTTTTGCTTAGACTGGATCACGGTTTCGACATGAGCTAGTAGGCGCTCGCGAGCTTGCAGGGCTTTACTGTAGGTACTGCCAGGGATTTTGAAGGGGAGCGTAAAAAAGCCGTTAGTCAATTCGGTAAACCGCTGACTCATTTGTGGGATGGAATTATCTTGGGAAGTCGCACCAATCAGCAGGGTACTAGCGATCGCAAAGGTAAGTTGTTTGAATTCGTTGAACCAGGTCAGATCACCCTGTTGGAGCCATTGCTGGCAATAGCGATCGGTGATTTCGGCCATCACATCAACATAGTTACCCAGGGCTTTGCCATGGAAGGCGGGCATCATTAAGCGACGATTACGTTGGTGTTCGGCACCTTCTTGCAGAAATAGGGATGCACCCAGTAGCTCTTTAAAGGATTTGGGCCAACCATCTTGCCAAGAGAATTTATGAAAGTGGGTGAAAAGAATAAATTTATTGGCTTCGATGCCGCTCATGACGACAGTCGGACGGTTCAGAATGTTGGTTTTAAAGATGGCTCCGTATCGCTGACGACGCTTGCTCACAAAATCTGGATCGGATAAAAATTTAGGAGTTTCGCCGATGAAAGGTAAGCCAAAGCTACCGGGGGGAAGCGGCAGGGTAGATGTTGGGGACATGGTGAAAGTAAGGAGAGGAAATTTACTGGGGATAGAACTATTATTGCTCGATCCTACCTAGCCCATACATTTTGGGGGACGAATATCCGATCTAATCTGTCATCTGAGGAAAAGAAAGCAATACACTTAATGTTAAAGCTCTTGAGCTAGAGCAAAAATTAATTTTGAGTCGCCCATTAGAGCCCAAGTAACTACAGGACTTGATCGTAGCTTATGCATCCTCAACGTATTCCACCACAACCAGGTCAAGAATCAGTCTGGGACTATCCGCGACCTCCGCGTCTAGAGCCAGTTGACAAGAAAATTCAAATTATTTTTAATGACCAAATCATTGCCAATACCAATCAAGCTTATCGCGTTTTAGAAACTAGTCATCCGCCCGTTTACTATCTGCCCCCAGCCGACATCCAAATGCAATATTTGCATATTACCGAGCGTAGCTCTTTCTGTGAATGGAAAGGAGATGCTCTCTACTATCACATCGTCGTAGGAGATCGGCGAATCGAAAATGCCGCTTGGGCTTATTCTACACCGACTAAAAATTTTCAGCTGATCGCAAATCACTTAGCTTTTTACGCTCAGTCTATGGATGCCTGCTACATAGACAATGAACTGGTGCAGCCACAGCCCGGCGAGTTTTACGGTGGGTGGATTACTCAAAATATCGTCGGACCATTTAAAGGTAGCCCTGGTAGCTGGGGTTGGTAGAAATTTACTAGAAATGAGTAATGCGTTACAGAAAATTAAGAGATATGTTGTTTAATTAATTCTATGAAGTGGCAATCTTTAAGTTTATTGACCATTACTCATAAAGTGTTAACCTGTAGTTAAGTTCTCATCGAAGTTGTAGGTCCAGACTGCAATTTCATCCTCAAGTTAGGAGATTCGTATATGAAGTTAGTCCTCCAAGGTAAAAATATCGAGCTTACTGATGCAATCCGCGAATATGTGCAGCAGAAAATCGAAAAGGCGGTGAGTCATTTTGAAAATTTAACCACTGAGATTGACGTTAATTTATCAATAAATCATAACCCGCGTGCAGCCGATCGACAGGTGGCAGAAGTAACCGTTTACGCTAATGGTACTGTGATTCGGGCGCAGGAATCTGCTGAGAAAATATATGCAAGTATTGATTTAGTAGCTGATAAAATCACTCGGAAACTGCGTAAGTACAAGGAAAAAAATTTCATTGCTAAAAAGACTCAAACTTCTCTCAAAGATCAAAGCCTAGAGAACGAATTGATGGAGTCTGTGGACTATGATTTAGTAGGTGATCGAGAGCCATCATTACCAACAGAAGTAGTCCGTGTAAAATATTTTGCCATGCCCCCAATGACCATGGACGAAGCCCAAGAACATTTGCAAATGGTAGATCATGATTTCTATATGTTTTGCAACTCCGAAACTAATGAAATTAATGTGATTTATCAACGCAATCATGGTGGCTATGGCGTAATTCAACCCCAATCTCTAAAAAGTTCTAGCAATGGTGTAGATCACCAAGACAGATCTAAGCAGCCCCATCTAAAAGTTAAAGTTTAGGTAAGGGTTATTGCTAAAGCAAATGTCTTCAGATTACTCAGTCTGGACAGGATAGCCAGATTGAGTAATAGCTTGAGTTATCGCCTCTTTGGACTGGGCACTATCGATCGATACCTGCTTGCTGACTAAATCAGCGGACAGAGTTGCTTGAGCATCCAGCGATTGGACGGTCTTAGTAATGTTGGCAACGCAAGCACTACAGGCCATATTCGGAATAGTTAATTTCCAAGTCATTGCTGTTATTGCCATTAAGAAAATGTGGAACTATTGAGATATTAGCAACGAACTACCATCAGTTGATCAATCCCAGGGGTGGGATTGATCGATATCCTGATTAAATGCCCAAAGCCGTCTTGATTTTAGTCAGAGCAGCTGCTTCTTGGTCGCTAATTTTTTGTTCGCCAGAGCCAAATAAACCACTACCCGCAGCCTTAGCTACCGCTTCGGCACAAGTATAGATAAATGTTTTGTACTCTTGAATTTCAGCCGGGGTGGCTTTGCCATCTAAGACCGCAATTGCGTTATTCACTGACACGATTGCTTTATCCACAAACACGCCAGATTTAACATCTTCAGATTTAATATCGGGCTTATTCATTTTCACGGTACCACCCCTAATAGCAGTTTCTGAGAAAGCCGCTTGAATAATGGTGTTGTTGGGGTATTTACCGGCAGCACCGACGATTTCCTTAGACATGGCGGCTGCTTCGATCGCACTGGAAATAATTCCCATGTCAACCATAGCAACAGCCATCCCAGTCATCATAGCCGCATTGGCAATAGTAGATAGTTCTGGGTCAGAATAGGTAGCCATATTGTATTACTCCAAAGTTAGTAGAATCTGTTGGTATGATATTCCAAAAACAAAGCCAGCAATTTAGTTGTAATAAAAATTACTTGATTGTAGAGTCCCAGCAACACCTGACAAAAACACGCTCTAACTCTTTCCAGTATAATACTCAGCTGATTTGAGACCGAGATTTAGCAATGATTGAAAATCATGCAGTGGCAAGGGAATTGTTATATTACTCATAGCCGTTTAATCTCGAAATCTTTATGATGCCCCCATCTGTAAAAACGCCTAATGCAATTCAGTTATGGCAATGGATTACCAACCCAGTCAAGTATTTGCACAATTGCGATCGACAGTATGGGGACATGTTTACGGTTAATTGGTCTAGTGTATTTAAAGATATCATCTTTATCAGCAATCCCGCTGCTATTCAACAGCTATTGACTAGCGATACTAAGCAATTTGCGGCACCAGGAGCAGCGAATCAAATTCTTCGGCCTTTCTTAGGCGATCGCGGGGTAATTTTGCTCGATGGTCAGGAACACCGCCAACGCCGCCAGTTAGTGATGCCTGCTTTTCATGGCGACAAAATTCGGGGCTACACTGATTCAATTCAGCAAATTACCCGGGAGGTGATTAAACAATGGCCAGTGGGTGCCACAATCAATGCCAGAGAACAAATGCAATCGGTGTCGCTGTCAGTGATTTTGCAAACAATTTTTGGACTCTACCAAGGAGAAAAGTTCGATCGTATTCGGGACAAACTAATTGCTGTGATTTCGGTAACTGACTCACCCCTGAAATCTAGCTTTATGTTTATACCTAAACTACAACAAGACTGGGGAGCTTGGAGTCCTTGGGGCAGATTCAAACGAGATATCGCCGAACTCGACCAATTACTTTATCAAGAAATTGCTGATCGTCGTCGGGACTATCAGCCAGGGCGTACCGATATTTTGAACTTATTAATTGGGTCACAAGATGCTGATGGTCAAGGGATGAACGATCAAGAGCTGCGCGATGAGCTAATGACTTTGCTATTTGCTGGCCATGAAACCACTGCGACAGCTTTATCCTGGGGTATTTATTGGGCGACCTACCTACCAGAAGTGCGCGCCAAACTCTTAGCTGATATTGCTACCTTGGGTGCCGATCGGGATGGGATGGCTATTAGTAAACTGCTTTACCTGGGGGCATTTTGTTCGGAAGTGCTGCGTATTCATCCAGTAGCAATGCTGACATTTGCCCGCATCGCTCAAGAACCGGTCTCGATCCAAGGGTATGATTTGGCGGCAGGTACGGTCGTAATGGGTTGTATGTATCTGACTCATCATCGTCCCGACCTTTACCCCGAACCAGATTTATTTAAACCGGAACGTTTTTTAGAGCGCCAATTCTCGCCTTACGAATATTTTCCTTTTGGTGGCGGTGCGCGGCGTTGTATTGGGTTAGCTTTGGCACAGTTAGAACTTAAACTGGCTTTAG
Organism: Synechococcales cyanobacterium VAR_4_metabat_354; assembly: GCA_031414775.1. Classification (GTDB taxonomy): domain Bacteria; phylum Cyanobacteriota; class Cyanobacteriia; order Cyanobacteriales; family Chamaesiphonaceae; genus JAAFHZ01. The sequence continues at coordinate 95,561 of JANOQI010000054.1, read as the reverse complement.
TCGAAGTTTTGACTAGTTGTGAATTACAACTCACTGACCAGTTGCCGATCGCTCCAGCTCGCCGGGGGGTGACATTGGCACCCCAAACAGGAGTTAATATCAAAGTAATCAAAAAATATTAATATTAGCTACATCCTTGTCAGTCAGAATTAATGAGTGAAAAAGTTTGCCCAGTCTAGCTGGATTAGATGTGCAAGTTTTGAGTTAGATCGATTGAAGCTATCACCACAGATATTCCTCAGCTAAGTAAGTAAATGATTTTGGCCACAACTTCTAGCGTTTCCGCAGCTTATCTTCATATTCCCTTCTGTCGGCGGCGCTGCTACTACTGCGACTTTCCAGTATATGTAGTAGGCGATAAACGTAGTGGCGAGAACTCTCAAATGGTGCAAACCTATGTCGAAGTCATCTGCCAAGAAATCACTGCCAGCCATAACTATGGTCAGGTTCTAGATACCATATTCTTCGGCGGCGGTACGCCATCACTACTCACCCCCACCCAGCTAGCCCAAATTCTCCAGACATTAGCACGATCGATCGGCATCTCTTCCCAGGCCGAAATCTCGATGGAAATTGATCCCGGCACCTTCACTCTCGAACAGTTGCAAGCTTACCTAGCCGCTGGCGTAAACCGGATTAGTATGGGCGTTCAAGCATGGCAAGATCCTCTGCTGCAAGTCTGTGGTAGGTCGCATGGTCTTACCGATATTGAAAGATCGATAGGTCTCATCCATCAATCTTCTATCCAAAACTGGAGCTTAGACTTAATTTCTGGCTTGCCAGATCAGACTATGAATATGTGGTTAGAGTCACTGGCGAGATCGATCGCTGCCTACCCCACCCACATTTCTGTTTACGATCTGATTGTGGAAGCCCAAACCCCTTTTGCCAAACAATATCAGCCCAGCGAGTATCCCCTCCCTAGTGATACCATCACTGCCGATATGTATCGCACTGCTCAGCAAGTCTTAACTACAGCGGGCTACGAGCATTACGAAGTTTCTAACTATGCTCAACCGGGACTGGCCTGTCGTCACAACCAAGTCTATTGGAAAAATCAGCCTTACTACGCCTTTGGGATGGGCGCTGCTAGCTATCTGGAAGATACTCGCTTCACCCGCCCTCGTTACACCCAAGATTATTTTCAATGGGTAGCCGCTGGCTGTAGTTATAAACCCGAATTACTGGACCAAACTGAGCGTTTTCTAGATACCCTGATGCTTGGTCTGCGGTTAGCTAGTGGTTTAGAAATTCAGCCATTAATTGCCGAATTTGGACTGGAGTTATGGCAAGCAGCTTGGTCGAAAATTCAACGTTATTCCCCAGATTGGGTCATTTTTGATCGCCCAACAGGCGATATACCAGTACAGGGAAGCCTGCGCCTTAGAGACCCGGATGGTTTTCTGTACTCTAATGTTGTACTCTCAGCATTATTTGAAATATCCAGCTGACATAACGGATAGGCTTTAAACTATGCGAATTTTCAAAAAGACCGATCGCACTCTCACCCTCTGGCAAAATAATTGGCCTTCTTTATTAATACCCCTAGGGGCGTTGCTCACAGGCTTGGCCGTGAGCAATATTTTTGGGCAAGAAATCAAACTTTCTTGCTATCGATCGACACCATTAACTGGTCAGTGTCGGCTCCAGAATAATGGTTTGTTTACCCACCAAAGCCAATCAATTCCCTTCAATACCATCCAAAAAGTTGACCTAGAAGCCAACAACAGTGACGAAGAAAATCCCTGGACAAGAGTTCTGCTCATTGGGAAAGATGGTAAGACGATGCCGGTGACTCTCGCTGGCGATGCCGCCGAAAGAGACCAAATCGCCAGCCAACTAGCCGCGTTTTTGGAATCACCCACTGCTAGCGCGTTTAAAGTTGCTGATGGGGGTTTAAACTTGGCATATTTCGTGTCCGGTGCTGCTGGATTGACTTGTTTAGTTTTCCTGTTGTCCGGCGGTTTGACCATCGTTAAATTTAATAAAGACCAAAATGAGTGTCAGGTGCATAACTGGAGCTGGAAAGGTCAGCAGATTGATCGATATGCCATCAGTCACATTAATGGGGTCGAATTAGAAGATAAAAAACAAGTGTATGTAGCTGGATCGTCAGAAAATATGCCACATCGCTTGGTGCTAAAGACTAATGATGGGCATACTCAGCCGCTCAGTAAAAAATATTTATCATGCTCCCGGCGACATCAGGATCAGCAGATTGTCGATCAAATTGAGGATTTTTTGGGTTTGGATGTTCACACCGAAGCTCAAAATAGTTAATCAGTTTTGTCGATCGGTCACTCGCCAACTAAGTTTAAGATTAATCCAAAAATTCCAGAGCGTGACACAGACGATTGCTAGGAAATTGCTGATGTACTGGTTATGGAATACAAAGTTGAACAGCAAGTTCAAAATCAGCGCTTTTAGCACTAAGCCCATCAGACATATCAAATTAAATTTCAGAAAGCGCCGCATCATTTGTCGTCGCCCAGTCTGTTGACTGGACAGATCGTGAAAAGTCCAGCGATCGTTCCAGAAAAAATTATTGATAATAGCAATTTCACCCGCCACAATCGCACTCCGGGTCAAGGGCAAATGCAGCGTGCTGGCATCGGTCAACAGATAAAGAATTAGCATATCGATCGCTAGCCCACTCAAGCCCACCGCAATAAACCGCAAAAACCTACTACTGCGCGCTAGTCGCAACCGGACTAAATGCTGAATATATTCCACATATTGCCGAGCAGTAACCTTGCTCTCACCACTCTGGCGCTCCTGAAACTCATAGCCCACCTCGGCGATTTTACTCACCTGCCCCCGCCCCACTGCTTCGATCAAAATCTTGTATCCTAACGGACTGAGAGTCCGACCAGCAATCGCCTCCCGCCGCAGTAAAAAATAACCACTCATCGGGTCACTAATCCGACCAACTACCTCCGGTAGCAACACCAACCCCAATACTTGTGCCCCCCGCGATAGACAGCGCCGTAACAAACTCCATTCACTCACTCCACCGCCATCCGCATTGCGACTAGCCACCGCTAGGTCAGCATTTTGTGCGTGCAGCGCCTGCCACAGTTGTCCTAATACTTCTGGGGGATGTTGCAAATCGGCATCAATGACTCCCAAGACCCGTCCTTGCGCAGCTTGCCAGCCCCTTACCACCGCCGTTGCCAACCCCCGCTCCGTCGTGCGCCGCATGACATGCAGTTGGGGATACTGCTGAGTCAAGGCAGCGGCTATCTCCCAGGTGCGATCGGGGCTATCATCATCCACCACAATTAATTCGTAGGCACCGGGCAAAATAATATCTAACTTGCTGGCTAATAGCTCGACAATTTGGGCAATATTTTGTCCTTCCTGATAAGTGGGCAAAATCAGCGACAACTGGATTTCGCTATTGGTCACAGAGGGAATATGCAAAACGCCCTGTGGATTGGGCAGTAAGTGAACAGAAATAGACATAGGCAACAGCATCAGGCTGGACAGTTCCTTTGACCGCAATTATACGTTGTCATGTTCCGGCTAATTCTTGGGCAAGAGTTAACAATGGCCAAGAATGTTAGATTGGGAGCAATATTTCACCCCTTAATTTTGCATGTGGCGATCAATCAACGCCAATAAATTATTAGTATGGCTGCTGCTCAGTGCGGCTACCGCCATTAATATTTGGTTATTTTCCCAAGTTTTTCGGTATTTTGAGCACCTCATCACGATCCTAGTAGTTTCGGCAATCGTGGCTTTTTTACTCAATTACCCAGTTCGGTTCCTTGATCGAGCCGCCATTAGTCGATCGCAAGCAGTGTTTGTAGTACTGATAATTTCTTTAGTACTAGTAGTAGTACTAGCCGTAACGGTTGTGCCCAGTGTCATCGAACAAGTGGCCGGACTCTCCGAACAAGTACCCAAATGGATTCAGGGCAGTAATCAAAATATTAATGACCTAGAGCAGCTAGCCCAAAAGCGTGGTCTACGCCTGGATTTTAATGTATTACGCACCCAAATCAACTCCAACTTGCAACGACAAATTGAAGGCTTTGCTAGTCAGGTAGTCACTTTAGCAGTAGGCACCGCCTCCGGCCTGCTAGACTTCTTCTTGATCATCGTTTTAAGTGTTTATATGCTGATCGATGGCGACAAGATGTGGAATGGAATTATCAAAGTGTTGCCCCCGCCCTGGGGATATTCTTTGGGTGAATCCCTACGGATGAATTTTCAGCGTTTTTTCATCAGTCAATTTTTGCTAGGGGGCTTTATGGCTCTAGCTTTGACCATTATTTTCTTTTTCTTAAATGTCCCCTTTGGCCTGTCTTTCGCCATTTTCATTGGACTGTCTCAATTAATTCCCTTTGTGGGAGCCACTTTGGGCATCGGCATTGTCACCTTGTTAGTGCTCCTGAAAAGTTTGCCCTTAGCCTTGTGGGTCGGCGGCACCTCTTTTGTCTTGCAGCAGGTTAAGGATAATTTTTTAGCTCCCAAACTGATGGGTGACTTTATTGGTCTCAATCCGGTGATGATTCTGCTAGCGGTGCTGGTGGGTTTGCAAATTGCGGGCTTTTTGGGAGTGTTAGTAGGAGTGCCGATCGCTGGTACGATCAAGAGTACTATCGATATGATTCGCCAATCCCAAAAAGAAGAGGAACTCGCGCTGGCTACCAGTGAAGAACGTTAAAAAAATATTCTTAACCTTTTACCAATTTTTCACTTGAATTTTATTTTCACGTATTTAGCTAAGTGTTATTGCTCATAATTAAATAAATGGTGCTACTCCCAGAACGAGAACAAGTCCGATCGCCAGAGATCGACCCCCATGCCTTAACCCAGCTGGGGATCGACCTATTAATTGATCTGGCTCAACGGGGAGAAATCAACCCCTGGGATGTGCAGGTGATTGATGTGATTGACAATCATCTCAGCCGAATTCCGCAACAAATTGCGGCGATGGCTGGCGATAAACAGGCTAATTTATCTCTTTCTGGTCAAGCCTTTTTGTGGGCAGCCATGCTAGTACTGCTTAAAGCCAATAGCCTCGAAGAGCAACAGTTTCCAGAGATTGAAGAAGATTTCTTGCTCGATGATACTGACCAGTTGGCTCTGTTGGAGTTGCGGGCACTACCGCCCAACTTAGAACAACGGATTCGCCGTCGCCTCACTTCTAGCCCCATGCAACGGCGGCCAGTGACCCTCCAGGATTTAATTCAGCAGTTGCGATCGATCGCCGCCAAAATGAGCGATCAGCCACTCCGCCCACGTAAAGCCAGAATAGTCAATCTTTCGGCCACCAAAGCAGCCCAAGCGATTGCCGACTTAGCCCACAGCGAAAACCTCACCGAAACAGCGGCCCAGCTGGCTGAATTCTTACAAGCCACTGAGCTAGACTGGATTGACTTAGAAGACTTGTTGCGTCTGTGGGTCAAAGCTATGGAAAACGATCAGGGTGAAATTACTACTCACGATCGAGTCGGGGTATTCTGGGCACTACTACTGCTCTCGTCCCAATCCAAGGTAGAACTCAGCCAAGAAGAGTTTTATCGAGAAATCAAGGTACGCAAGATTTTTGGTGAAGACCTGCCAGTAATAGCTCTCGATGCTACTGTTGGCTTTCTATCCACACCGGCTTTCCATGATAATTAGCGTAAGTGTAAACAGAGGAGTCGCCAGATGTTAGTCATTGGACTGATGAGCGGTACGTCCGTGGATGGCATTGATGCCGCCCTAGTAGAGATTCAGGGCACCACCACCGATTTACAAGTGCAACTGATCGCTGGTGATACCTATCCCTATCCCCCCGCTCTGCGCCAGCAAATTTTAGATGTTTGTGCTGGAGCCAAACTGAGCATGGCCGAACTAGCCCAGCTAGATGATGCGATCGCTCATTGTTTTGCCACAGCAGTCCAAAATATCCAAGCTACCCACCAAGTAGCGAAACTAATTGGTTCCCACGGCCAAACAGTTTTTCATCGTCCCGCTACCCCCCAGCAACTCGGCTATAGCCACCAGATTGGCCGGGGTGCTGTGATCGCCAGACAAACCGGGCTGATGGTCATCGATAATTTTCGGGCTGCCGATATTGCAGCGGGTGGCCAAGGAGCACCGCTAGTCCCCAAAGTTGATGCTTACTTGTTAAGCGATCGAGATGCCCATCTTTGTATTCAAAATATTGGGGGCATCGGCAACTTCACCTACTTGCCACCCCGCTCCCAAGTCAACTGGGAATCCCAAATTACTGGCTGGGACACAGGACCAGGCAACAGCCTGATTGACCTGGCAGTGAGCGAACTGAGCAATGGTCAAAAAACCTACGATCAAGATGGTGCCTGGGCAGCACAGGGTCAGGTCTGTCAGGCTTTAGTAGAGCAGTGGCTCCAGCAAGAATATTTCCAGATGGCACCCCCCAAATCTACTGGCCGAGAGCTGTTTGGCCGAGAGTATCTCCGGGCTTGTCGCCAAGATGCCAGTCAGCTCAGTGCCCCCGACTTTTTGGCCACCATTACGGCTCTCACCGCCGCTAGCATTGCCACTAGCTATCGCCGCTTGCCCCATCAACCCGACAAAGTATTACTCTGTGGTGGCGGAGCACATAATCTTTTCTTAAAGAAATGTCTACAAGAACTCTTACCCACCGCCCAAGTGACAACTACCATCGCCGCTGGCTTAGATAGCGATTTTAAGGAGGCGATTGCCTTCGCTGTCTTAGCCTATTGGCGCTGGCACCAGATTCCAGGCAATTTACGGCTAGTCACTGGGGCTAGTTCAGCCGTACTTCTAGGAGACATTCATGAATTCACATTACAGTAACTGTGAACGCTACTCACCAGCTGGGTATATTAATCTGGTATCTTTTGATCCATCTCTCACTAATGCAATTGACCAGTGACACATACTTTTTTACTTCAGCCCGGTCGTTGGAAATCCTCCGGGATCTGGCAAGAAGATAACAAGCCGCCTCTAACTGTAACTGGTAAGACAGTTGTAGCTTGGAGCATGGATAATTGGTTTACGATGATTACTAAGTTAAGCATTCCAGATCAGTCCCATCCAGACATTACCTGGCAGTATCGTGGTTACTTAGAACCTGGTGCCCAGCAGTACACATTTATTTTGACTCATAGTCAAATGGGGAAGATTGAAGGAGAAGGTTGGATAGGTTCAGACTCAGTGGTGCAACGCTACTGGGTTTTAGATGATCAGCACAAGCGGACTGGCTTTGAGGCTTTTCATCAAATCGATCATAATAATTATCGCTTAGCACATAGTTCTATTTGTATGAATCGTCTCGCTAGCCTGATGGAATTGCAGTTTAGTCGCCAGTGTTAGGCAAGCTGCCAGGAAGTTTTCGCTTGTATATTGTAAAAAGAGTTGACCACAGTCATGGTTCTCCCCGCTCCGGCGATCGCCAATTGTTACCCTGCACCGCAACTACCTTTGTGGAGGCAGATTGGTAATGAGTAATAAAGATGAGAATTATGGTCGGCTGATCATGCAGCGCTATCAGCTGCTAGAAATAGCTGGCAAGGGTTCCATGGGTCAAGTGTATCTGGCAAAAGATATGCTGTTGGGTGGCGTAAAGGTTGCAGTGAAGTTTTTATCGAAAGCCAGCCTCACCCAAAAAATTCGCGACAGGTTTATGCAAGAGGCCACCATTAGTGCCTTGTTGGGTGAAAACAGTATTCACATCGTCAAAGTGCGCGACTATGGCTTGGATGAGACCGAGATGCCCTTCTATGTAATGGAATTTTTACAGGGCGATAGTCTCAAAGATATTATCCACAAGCGCCCCATGCCATTGCCCCGGTTTTTTAATGTTCTACGCCAAATTTGTCTTGGTTTAGATTGCGCTCACGAAGGAATTGAAATTGAGGGAAATCTGTGCCAGGTAATTCACCGCGACATCAAGCCCAGCAACATTATTGTGACCCAAAATCCCACTTTGGGGGATTTTGTAAAGGTTCTAGACTTTGGCATTGCCCTGCTTCAGTCCGATGACTCCCCGACAGGTTTTATGGGCACTCCCGCCTATTGTTCACCCGAGCAAATGGAAGGCAAGGTCTTAGACAATCGATCGGACATTTACAGTCTGGGGATCATGATGTTCCAGATGCTCACCGGGGAATTGCCCTTGCGTCCGTCCGCTAGTTCTTTTGAGGGCTGGTTTAACGTCCATCATAAAGTTGCCCCCAAATCTTTCAAAGAAGCCTGCCCCACACTGGATTTGCCCCAAGAGGTCGAAGAATTAGTGATGAGCTGCATGGCTAAATCTGTTAAAGATCGACCCCAAAACGTCGAAGAAATTCTACATGCGATCGAGCTGCTCGAATCCACCTATATTTCGGGAACGACTACTTCTAGCGGTAAACGCCCAGCCAAATCGACCAAAAAAGTTAATAGCCTCGATGAATTATGCTTGCAAGCCACCTGGCCAGCCGATAAACCCCGAGCCGAAATTGTTTTCCCCCGTTTGATGGAATATGAATCAGAGGTAGGAGCCACTCTGTGGATTATGCTGTCGCGCGCCGAAATCAACTATTACAAACAACAACCACCCCATTGTCAGTTCCTCTTTTTGGCGACACCACATCCCATGCTGCTCTGGATTGCTGCGCTCTATCACAACGAACAACAGCATCGTTTACTCCCTTCCTATTTAGACTTAAAGAAGCAAACTAGTGAAAAAACCTTGAGCACATTAGCCAAAACTCAAAGCTACCGCCTCTTATTTTTTGGTCTAGACGGAGATGATCATTGTATTAGCATCATTAAAGGTAAAATTCCTAGTACAAAAGTTTTAAAATTAGAAGAATGGCTGGCAGAGAGTCAAATCACACCTAGTTCTAATGAGCAAAAAGTCAGTAGAAAATATCTAAAAGAGGAGTTTGAGGCCGTTAAACCCAAGCTAATTGTCAGTCTGAGCCGCAAGCAGCGTAAAAATCAGGTCGTCATCACTCGTTAGGCCGCAGCTAGGCCATAAAAAAATACAATATTATTTATTAGTTGAGTAAATCGAGAGAAGAATTCTCTCGCTACCCCCAGTGCATTATGAGTTCCGAAAATTTTTCGACCGAGCCATCCTTAGCTCCTAAACCAAACAAACCTGTGAAGCGTCCGAAGAGTGAAGTCGCTAAACCATCACGAACACCACGAGATTACCCACCAGCACTACCAATGCTGGAACTTAACGGTAATATGCCGATTCCGTTGGCCAGTGAACCATTGCAGTACCGAGCGATCGGCTTGGTGCAGGGCAAATATTCACCAGCTCCCGATGAATTGACCAGGGGTTCCATGCTTGCTGACGATGGCACTCTGATTGATGCTGTATTGCTAGGTCGGATTATGAGCCTGACTAAAAAACATCTGGATTTAGAGCAGTCTCATTTGTGGGTGGTATATCCCCGCATTCGCAAGGATGATGGCAAATTGCATATTCAGGTGATGGGAATTTGGGATCCTAAATTAGTTTATGGCAATGAGGGTACGGCAGCAGCGGCGGCCAATGCTGCTGAGGAAAAACTACCAACTCCCGATCATATTGGCATCCCCGATAATTATTTTTCGGTGCGAGGTGAAGTGATTTTTCAGGCACGGGATACCAAGGAAATTTTTGTAAAAGTGCGGCAGGCCGCTCGTAAAAAAGATGAAGAACCGCGCCACTTTAAACTACGTCTGATTGGCGATTTCCCTCAAAAAATGGTAGGAGATTTTTGGGAGTTTGATGTACTGCGCCAAGGCGATGACTTAGTGATTAGAACTGGAAATCAGGTAGCTACTCTGCGGCCAAAACCAAGTAAAGGTGCCGGAGGGCAAAGGTCTTTCCGGAAGTATGAAGGTGATGATCCTAAAGATGTCCGTGGGTCGGACATTCCAGCGGGACGACCAATCATCAAAAAGTCAGGGGAGAACGCAGAGGTGATCGCGAGGCCGACAGTGCGGCCACTGCCCAAAAAGGCCGAAAATGCCAGCACCGATTGATCCTGGAGATACCAATTGAGGCAGCTCAGCAGGTAAACTAGGGTCACAATAACGTTCAAGAAGAGACAACTGTGGCTACTATCAACGATAACTACCTCAAGCTTAAGGCTGGGTACTTGTTTCCAGAAATTGCACGGCGAGTAAATAACTTTGCAGCCGATCATCCCCAGGCTCCGATTATTCGGCTGGGGATTGGCGATGTGACCGAACCACTGCCAGCTGCCTGTCGATCGGCTATGATTACCGCTGTCGAAGACATGGGCAACCCCGCTGGTTTTAAGGGCTATGGCCCCGAGCAAGGCTATGCATGGCTGCGGGAAAAAATTGCCGCTCAAGACTTTCAGGCGCGGGGTTGTGATATTAGTGCCGATGAAATTTTCATCTCCGATGGTTCTAAGTGCGACAACGGCAATATGCTGGATATTTTTGGCCACAATAACTCGATCGCGGTCACCGATCCAGTTTACCCAGTCTATGTAGACACCAATGTGATGGCTGGCCACACGGGCGAAGCTAATGAAAAAGGTGAATATGGGGGCTTGGTTTATTTGCCAGTAACGGCTGAAAATAACTTTACCGCCCAGATTCCCAGCCAAAAAGTAGACCTAATCTATCTATGCTTTCCGAATAATCCCACTGGTGCCGTGGCCACCAGAGAACATCTTCAGGCTTGGGTCGATTACGCTAAAGCCCACGGCTCGATCATCTTTTTTGATGCGGCTTATGAAGCGTTCATCACTGATCCGGATATTCCCCATTCCATTTACGAAATTCCCGGTGCTCGGGACTGTGCGATCGAATTCCGTTCTTTTTCTAAAAATGCCGGATTCACTGGTACTCGCTGCGCTCTCAGCGTGGTGCCCAAAACTCTTACTGGCAAAGCCGCTGATGGTTCAGACGTGGAGCTATGGAAGCTCTGGAATCGCCGCCAATCGACTAAATTCAACGGGGTTTCTTACATCGTGCAACGCGGTGCGGAGGCGGTTTACTCACCGGATGGTCAAGCTCAGACCAAGGCTTTGGTGAACTTTTACATGGAAAACGCCCAGATCATTCGTGCCCAACTGAGCGCCGCTGGACTGCAAGTTTATGGCGGTATCAATGCTCCTTATGTCTGGGTAAAAACCCCCGATGGTCTCTCCAGCTGGGACTTTTTTGACAAGCTACTCCACAGCTGTAATGTTGTGGGTACGCCTGGTTCTGGGTTTGGAGCCGCAGGGGAAGGCTATTTTCGGATTTCGGCTTTTAATAGCCGTGCCAATGTGAACGAAGCCATGCAACGGATCACCGATAAATTCAAGAAAAATTAACGAGGAAAAGAATGGCTCTGATCGTCCAAAAATATGGGGGAACATCTGTTGGCTCCGCAGAGCGGATCAAGGAAGTCGCTAAACGAGTGATCCGCACGGTTAACGCCGGTAACTCGGTGGTAGTGGTGGTATCGGCGATGGCCAAAGCAACCGATGGCCTCGTAGCACTCGCCCAGGACATCGCCACTCAGCCCTCTCGCCGGGAAATGGATATGTTGCTAGCTACCGGCGAGCAGGTGACGATCGCGCTCCTAAGTATGGCGCTGCAAGCGGCTGGCCAAGCGGCTATTTCCCTGACGGGCGCTCAAGTGGGCATTCTGACCGAGAAAGAACATACCCGAGCGCGGATCGTAGAAATTGAGACCGATCGCATTACCCGTCATCTCGATCGACAGGAAGTTGTCGTAGTAGCTGGCTTTCAGGGTGTTAGCTGCCTAGATGACCTAGAAATCACTACCCTCGGTCGGGGCGGCTCTGATACCTCTGCTGTCGCCTTAGCCGCCGCCCTGAAAGCCGACTATTGCGAAATCTACACCGATGTACCGGGCATCTATACTACCGATCCGCGCCTAGTCGCCAATGCTCAATTGCTGGAGCAGATTACCGCCGATGAAATGCTGGAATTAGCCAGCTTAGGTGCGAAAGTCCTTCATCCCAGGGCGGTGGAAATTGCCCGCAATTACGGCGTACCCTTGGTCGTCAGATCTAGCTGGACAGACGATCCGGGCACCAAAGTTATTTCACCAGTACTCAGCCCCCGCCCCCTGAAAAATCTGGAAATTGCCCAGGCAGTAGATGCGGTGGAATTCACTACCGGCCAAGCTAAGATTGCAATGCTGCATGTTCCTGATCGGCCAGGGATTGCCAGCAAGTTATTCACCGAAATGGGTAAAAAGAATGTGAATGTGGACTTGATCATTCAGTCTATTCACGAGGGCAACAGTAACGATATTGCTTTCACCGTTGATCGATCGATCATGCAACGTGCCCAGTCGGTAGCAGAAGCGATCGCCCCCGCCCTCGCCGCTCCCTCTGGTAAAATTACAGCCACCGTTATGGGTGATGATCAAATCGCCAAAATCAGTGTGGCTGGAGCGGGAATGATTGGTCGGCCAGCCATCGCCGCCGAAATTTTCCGGCTACTAGCCAACGCCCAAATTAATATCCAAATGATCTCCACCTCCGAGATCAAAGTGAGCTGTGTGATTACCGCCGACCAATGTGATCGAGCGGTAACGCTGCTCTGCCAACATTTTGGGATTGGGATTGCTCCAGCACCGGTAGAAGATCAGCACCTGAACTCTGTTCCAGTGCGAGGCGTGGCCTTAGACCTCAAACAAGCTCGGTTAGCAGTCTTGAATGTGCCCGATCGACCAGGCATGGCTGCTCACCTCTTTGGACTGCTAGCCGATAAAAATATCAGTGTCGATATGATTATTCAGTCCCAGCGCACCCGCCTAATTAACGGTGTGACGACCCGCGATATTGCCTGCACCATTGCCCAGGCTGATGCCTATGATGCCAAAAACATCTTAGAAGCGGCTCATTTGGAATGTGGTGACATTGTTGTGGACGAGGCAATCGCCAAGGTTAGCATTGTCGGTTCTGGCATGATCGGTCAACCGGGCATCGCCAGCAAAATGTTTCAAGCTCTAGCCAGTGCCGGAATCAACATCCAAATGATTACTACTTCAGAGATTCGGGTCAGTTGCTTAGTACCCCAAGAACAAGGGGTGATCGCTCTCCAGACTATTCACCAGGCTTTTGAATTAGCTGGCCAACAAACTATCGCCGTACCGGGCTAGGTGCTAAAGAAGGCGAGAAAGGTGTCATCGCGGGAGTTGGACTAGGGGCAGTTGGCGTGACATTAAAAGGGGACGGCATCGCCGTTACTGGCGGGCTAGGAGCAAGTGAATTTGGGGGAGTAAGTGGAGTGCTGGTGGGATTGGGAACCGCTGGCTCTGTCACCGTTGCCAGTGCCACATTATCGCCCCCGGCCTGTCGGAGTAAGTCTAAGACTTCAATGACTCGCTCGTATTTAACTTGCTTGGAAGCATAAAGTACGATCGAACTGTTTGGTTTGGTAATCCGGTAACTTTTAATCTGTTGCAGCAACACATCTAACTGCGTTACCGGCTGCTGTTCAATAAAAGCTTGACCAGCAGCATCCAGGCTCACAATCAAGATTTCCCGAGTCTGCGCTTCTGCTGTTTTAGCAGCGGGAATATCCACATTAAGCGACTGCTGACGAGCCATTTGCATTCCTGACAGCAAGAAGAAAGTCAAAATACAGAAAATGATGTCGATCAGCGGAATCATTTCCACTCGCGGGGTCTGGTTGTGATCACTTCCGAGCTTGATTTTCATAGCAACTCAGCTTCCTCTACTGCTGAAGGTGGTTGAGCAGAGTGTAAATACTTTTCTCGATAGAGTAGCTCTAGCTCATTACCCGATCGCCGGAACAAATTAATTTGATTGAAGAGCAAACCTTGAAAGACCCAGTAAAAAGCCAAACTGACAATGGCGATCACCATGCCAGTCGCCGTCGCAATCAACGATTGACTAATCCCCAAGGTGACATTCGATCCGAGATCGGTGAGTTTAATGCGATCAAGCGACTGAATTAGACCCAAAACGGTACCTAATAGTCCTAATAACGGCGCTAAGGCAATGATTGCTTGTAGGGTTTTCTCACCCCGCCGCATAGCATGTAGCTCTTCCTCGGCTTCGGCTTCTAGAGCTAATTTAAAAGATTCTGGATCGAGATTTTCGCGTTTTAAAGGGGCGTATAAAAAACGGCCGATCGGCTTGTCTCGCTCGTTTCTGGCAAATTGGGCAGCTTGATCCCATTGATTAGCAGTACTAGCGTCTAGCACCCGGTCAATGGTTTCTCTTTCTTTACTTAAAATTCTGACCCAAAACCAGAGGCGCTCTAAAACAGTGGCCACCGATAGCACTGACAGCAGTGCTAATGGCCACATCGCAATGCCGCCTAATTCAAATATGCCACCCGGTCCAAAGAATTTGGTTATGGTCACAAGACTCTTCCCAACTAGTTCTGATATCTGGCTTTGCCCCGTTCATCATAGCAAGGTACCGGAGCCATTGTTGATCTTGAATGTAATTCTGATCTTTAGATGCCGGTCACCATGACCAAATTGTGAGAGGATTAAAGCGAAATTCAAGATACCTGTAAAGATACTGTGTCTACTAATCGCCGTCGATCGATCCTTAATTTTGTCATTGGTACTGCTGTCATTACTACTATTGGCGCTTTGTTATCACCTTTAGCGATCGCCTGGTGGAAAAGTAGCACCTGGAGTAATCCTCGACTCCCAGCCAGCAAAGTCACTGAACTACGCAATCAGGTACTAGCTGCTGAAAAAGCCTTATCAGCCCAGCCCGATGATCCGGCAGCCGTCGAAGCCATCATCAAGGCTAAGTTGCAGTTAAATGACCTCAGAGGAAGCATCACCCCTCTCGAAAAGCTGGCCACCTTAAAACCGCAAGTTCCGGAATATAGAGTATTACTCGGACAGACTCAACAGCATTTAGGCGATCGAGAAGCCGCCGTAGCTAGCTATCGCAAAGCTCTTAATGACCAACCCCAAAATATTCAGGCATTGCAAGGTTTAGTCAGTCTATTAGTAGAAGGCAAAAAGCCAGAGGCAGCGATCGGGAATGTCCAAAAAGCTATTAATGACCAAGCAGCCAAAGGAAAAACTGGCGATATTGCACCGTTAAAACTGCTGCTAGCCCAAATTTATGTTAGTCAACAACGTCATGCTGATGCGCTACCGATCTATGACGAACTAATTCAAGCGAATAACCGAGATTTTCGGCCGGTGTTGGCACAAGGCATTGTCTTTAAACAACTAGGCAACACAAATGAAGCTCAGGCTCTGTTAAGTCAGGCCGTCGAGATTGCTCCCGCCCAGTATAAGGATCAGATTCAGTCGATCGCCAAGTCAGCGACGGCTCCCGCTCTTACTCCCAAAATACCAACTAACAGCATCCCTTCACCCACTCTTGCACCCAGTCCGATCAACAGCACCATGCCACTACTATCACCAAATCCTGTCAATACTACAGTTAAGTAATCACAAATTACTGCCATTTTAGCTGAATGTAGCAAACTAAGAAAAAAAAGGTGTAGCACGCTCGGGTAAAAACGTGACTAATAGACAAGATTCTATTGATATTTGCCCAGCCCAAAATGGTATTTCGAGGCAAGCAACTCCGCTTTTCAGGAGGTTTGTACTCAATATTTCAAGCTAAATAGCGTATATATGGCAATTTCACAAACTTTATTTTTATTTTATATTCTTGAATTGTACTGCTGAAACTTTTGCCCACAGTGAGTTTAAGCTTGTAAAGCTTTTCAGTGATTATCAGAAAATCCATTGTGTATACCTGAATACCTATTGACATTGCAGTTTTCCACGCTAGGATGGTGTTACTTATAACTACATTATGTACGTCTTGAAACGCATACAGTCCTGCGAAAATTAATAAGTTTATTTTTCAAGGTTTCTGGAAAAGCTCAAGAAGGCTGTGGAGTATTAAGTAGTGTTGTAATTTTTCGTGTAATACAAGGTGGATTTGAACGATGTCTAAGAAATTATTTTCCGTTGGTGTAGCTGGTGTAGCTGTAGCAGCCGCTTCTTTTTTGGCTGTAGCTCCTAGCCACGCTTTACCTGGCGCTGCTGGCGTTGCTGGTGAAACTGGTACTTTGGGTGCTTCTGGTACTCCAGGCCCTAACGGTACTGCTACTTTCGGTAAGAGCGTCTCCGCCGCTACTGGTTTTAACAGCGCTGCTAGCTCTGGATCCGGCAGCAACGCCGATCCTAGCGCTGCTGGTTCCGCAACAGGTGGTGGAGCTTCTACTACTGGTCTTAGTGCTTTTGGTAGTACTGCAAGTGGCGTTGGCGTTGCTCCCGATGCAGCAACTGCTTCTTCTGGTGCTGAAGCTGGCAACAATGGCCTGGGTGCTACCTTTGGTGCTAGTAGCACAGGTACTATCTCAGTTCCAGGTTTTGGTACCCAAGCTGCTGGTAGCGGTTCATTTGGTACTTTAGGCCAATCGTTCTAAGACGAAGCCAGTTTTGATCTAGTAGTCAAATATTAATTTTCTACTGAATCTGTCTGTGACAAAGCACCGAGGATCGATATTAGACCTAGGTGCTTTGTTCGTAAGTATTTGTAATTTTTCGCGATATGTAAGGAATCAAAACTAATGTCTAACAAATTATTTTTTGGTAGTTTAGCTGGTGCTGCTTTGGTAGCCACTACTCTTGCCAACGTGCCTACTAGCCAAGCAGCACCTCTGCAATCCGCTGCTACGATTGGTTCTACCATTTCGTTCGGTACTAGCATTGGCGGCGAATCCACTAGTGGTGCTAATCTCTCCGTCACCACTGCTCCGGGCAGCGCGGCAACTGGTATCACCAGTACCGCAACACCTACTGAGCTAAGCACCCAGCTCAATGGTAAAGCTACCACTGCTAACGGACTCGAATCCAGCGGAGCAGCAGATTCCAAGGTGACATTTGGTCCTGAAGGCATTAAAACTGACGCTGGTGCCAGTGCCGGTGGTAATGGTGGACTAGGTGCCAGTGTTGCAGCTACCAATACTAACGCAGTATCCTTGCCTGGACTGCAACTTAGTGGTGGTGGAGCTGCCGGGACATACGGTAATATCACTTCAGGATTCTAATTGTTACGAATTAATAGCTGTTTGAATTGCTATTTCGTCAAAATATTTACTAAACTGCTAGTAGATAGCAACCAAGGGTGTATTTATCCCTTGGTTTTTTGTGTGCATATGAAGGTGGATTAAGCTTCGTCAGCATGGTAAGAGCTGCGGACTAATGGGCCCGATCAAACGTGGTTAAAGCTCAAAGATTCGGCAATCTAATCCATTAAATTTCAATATATTAGTACTAGTAAATAATCTAAAAACCACTGTCTGTTTATTTGATACCTGGGGGTCTAAATATTGTCAGTGAATTTGTGCATTCGTTTTCCGTCAAACTAATGATACTATTTTTCAATAGTAGGGGAAGAATAGCACGAGTTAAACTAATCTTAACTCGGGAAATGGCTACTCAGAGCAGGATTAAATAACTAAGTTAATTCCATATGTGCTTTTTAATACTGATCAACTATTGACATCACTATTTTCTATGATATGTTAGTGTCACTCGATATTAAACTGCTTATCTCGCGAAAATGCAAATTACATAGATATTTATTTATGTCTTTGCTTTATCTAGAAAGCTATCAAGTTATCGAGTTGGTTGTAATTTTTCGTGTAATACAGGGTGAATTTGAACGATGTCTAATAAATTATTTTCCGTAGCTGTAGTCACTATTACCGTGGCAGCAGCTTCACTCCTCGCTGTAACTCCTAGCCATAGCCAAAATTCTACTAGTGTGGGCGGTCAAAGTACTAGTTTAGGTGCTTCTGGTACTCCCGGCTCTAATGGTACTCTCTCTAACAGCAGTAGTACTGGTTCAGCTACTGGTTCTAACACTGGTGCTACTTCTGGCTCGAATAGTAGTGCAAATCCTAATGGTACTTTTTCTGGTACAGCAGCAAACGTTAGTGCTACTGGCGTTTTTAGTTCTGGTGGTGCAAATACTGGCGTAGCTGTTAACCCTACTTCGGGTAGTGGTACTGCTTCAGCAAGTGCTGGCAGCAATGGCTTTGGCTCGTCTAATGCTAACTCTAACTCTGGTGCAATCGCAGTTCCAGGTGGTGGCACTAGTGCTGGTGGCTTTGGTAACTTTGGTAGCTTTGGTTCTAAATAAGTCTGAATATAGAATCAGCTCTGATCGGTTATCAGTTGTTAAGGTACTACCAAATTGATCGGCGACAAAACGCCCAAGTTTTCAACCTGGGCGTTTTTTATTTAAACCTCACCCGCATGGTAAGAGCTGCGGACTAATGGGCCCGATCGAACGTGGTTAAAGCCCAAAGATGTGGCAACTTGACCTAATTCATCAAATTCAGCTGGAGTCCAGTACTTGATCACCGGTAAATGTTCGAGAGAAGGCTGCATATATTGGCCGAGAGTCACTCGATCGCATCCCACCGCCCGCAGATCTGCTAGAGCTGCTAAAATCTCGGCTCTAGTCTCGCCATGACCTAACATAAGCCCCGATTTGGTGGGAATCTGGGAATTGCATTCTTTGACGTAACGCAACACAGCTAAAGAACGGTCATATTTAGCCCCCCGCCGCACCCGATCTTGGAGGCGCGAGACCGTCTCAATATTATGGTTATAACAAACCGGAATCGCTTCAACAATGGTAGCAACTCGTTGATACTGAAGGGTCTCAGCTTCTTTACCGCTCCAGAAATCCGGGGTGAGTACTTCTATTTGAATAGTTGGGTCGATCGATCGAATAGCCTGCATAGTCTGAACAAACCAACCAGCTCCACCATCAGCTAAATCATCTCTGGCCACGGCGGTGAGTACTACATAGCGTAATCCTAAGAGTTGCACCGCTTCAGCGACTTTAGCTGGCTCCTGGGGGTCTAAAGGCATCGGGGCATGACCCTTATCCACTTGGCAAAAACCACAGCTACGGGTGCAGGTCGGTCCCATCAGCAGAAAAGTCGCGGTTTTTTGGCTGTAGCACTCCGCCCGATTCGGACAACGTCCTTCCTCACAGATAGTATGAATTTGACGCTGTTTAATAATTTGTTGGACAGTAGAAATTTCGCTAGCACTGCCGATCGATCGGCGTAGCCAGGGTGGTAATGAACGGACATTCGATTTCCATTCTGCGGTAGAAGCTATAGATGTTGAGTCAGAAGAATCAAAACTACTCATGTCTGCTTGGTCACCATCTATTACATACACCTAGAGGATATGTGCAAAACAGAGGTTTTTCAAGCTCTCACCAATTTCGTCTGAAAAAATGGGTAACATAATCTTTAGAGAGTGACAGAATCGCAGCCAGTACAGCAAGTAGGATAGAATAGCTTATCCGAACTGTATTATGGGCAAGCACCAAGATATCCTTTTTCTGGCATATCTCACTAAAAATAATCTTACTAGTAAATACCCATCATTTAGAATTAAATACTGATGAGTAAGATTTACACCCATAACACTAAATATCGCAGGAGTAAGTCGTGGCTAATAGCAAAATTTTAGTAATTGATGATAGTCGAGTTATTCGCAAAACTGTCAAAGACATGTTACCCGAAGGCGATTTTGAGGTGATCGAAGCTAAAGATGGGATTGAAGGGATTAACCTGGTCAAAGAGCATCGCCCAAATTTGATTATGCTAGACTTCATTTTGCCTAAAATGAGTGGCTGGGAAGTTTTTCAGCAAATTCAGTCCCATCCAGAATTGCAAAAAATTCCTTTGGTTTTAATGTCTGGTCGGCGAGAAGAAGTTACCAACAAAATCTCTGAGCCTTTTGAATATTTTGAATTTGTTGAAAAACCTTTTGACAGAATTAGCCTAGCCCAAGCTATTAAAGATGCGATGGCCAAGGCCAAGAAAGTCCGGCCTCAAGCTCCTCCGATTCCTGTTGCTGCCAACATGGAATATGACGCGACTCCTGAAATCGAAGCACTGCAAGAGCGGATGCTAGAAATGGAAAATTCTACTACCCAATCGGCTCAAGAGTTAATGAATCAGCTTAGTCTATTTCGGAAGGCTAGCAGCAGTGAAATTGAGGATCTCCAATCTCAGATTCAAGATATGGATAGCGAAATCACCACCTTGAAGAAGCAGTTAGCACAACTGGTGATGTTACTAAAGAAAAAACTGATGTAGCTACTCAAATTCCCGGCGACCTTCTAAGGCTCTCACCAAAGTTACTTCATCGGCATATTCTAGGTCGCCACCCATTGGTAAGCCAAACGCAATTCGAGTCACTTTGGTCAGTGGTTGCAATAATCGCCCCAGATAAAGGGTGGTAGTTTCTCCTTCGATCGTTGGACTAACCGCAATAATCACTTCTGTGACTTGCTGCTCATGAATACGGCGCACCAAGGGTTGGATGGTTAACTGTTTCGGGCCAATGCCATCCATTGGCGAAATAGTACCCCCTAAAACATGATACTGGCCGCTGTATTCTCGGGTTTTTTCGAGGGCAATGACATCGCGTGAATCGGACACCACACAGATCGTATGGCTATCGCGCTGGGGATGACGACAAATATGACAAATCGGCTCCGCCGATAGATGAAAGCAATTTTGGCAAAGACCCACCTGCTGTTTGGCAGCAATTAGAGCCTGGGCTAATTCGGTAATTTCAGTTTCTGGGCGTTTTAGTAAATAAAGTGCCAACCGCTGGGCAGACTTAGGGCCAATTCCGGGCAAGCGTTGCAGTTTTTCGATCAGCGTGGCAAGAGGGCGTGTGTAAACCGTAGTTCTGTCTCCATAACGGACGAACAACTACTATAGCAGCAGCTCAGCCTGTTATAAAACAGTCGGTGGGGATATTTTCCCACCGACTTGCTTTGTCATAAAACCAACCATTAAGGTTGTTTTTTTAGCTGTTGAGGCTGCTGTTTCTTTTCACGCAGGCGACGGAGTTGCTGAGACCGAAAATCTTGAGCAGAGCCAGAAAGTTGTACCTGCTGCTGAGATAAAAAGTCTTTCTCGCTAGTCTGCTTCCCATTTTGGATACCATTGAGGAGTCGGAGCAAACCGGTGCTATCACCCTGGCTGGCACTACTAAATGGATCACGAGAGTCGCCACCAAAGCTGCTTTGGGCAAAACTGGGTTGGCTCAAAGCAGTTAAGCTGCTACCGACTAATAAGCCAACGACTAAGCAATTGAATTTAGACATAATAATAAACCACACTCATTTTTCGATTTTACACTGATGCTAAGCCAATCGGCGGCGTAGTAATGGCTGAATTGATAACAAAGCAACTACCGCGAAAACCAATAGGATTAATAACGAGTTGCCGAAAGTTACCGCGCCCCAGGGAGCTTGAAGTACCACGCTCGACCACTGCCAATGATCATTGACGTACAAATAACGAATTGGTTCAATCGCATAACTAAGTGGATTGAGACAAGCGATTACTTGGAGCCAGGGGGGCATAAAAGCGAGGGGGGCTAAAGCGGTGCTGGCAAACAATAATGGCAAGTTAGTAACAAAAATAACGGCAATTAGTTCGATATGGCCAGGTAGGGCAAAGGTTAAGCCTAAACTTAAGGCGGTCACACCAACTACCAACATTAGTACTACTAAAGCAATTATACCTAGTCCCACTAGTCCGGGAAAGCCAGAGCCTAATCCCACACTCAGTGCGATAATGGCAAAAGTTTGCACAAAAGTTAGAGCCACAATGTAGATGGCCGAGGCGGCGACGATCGAATAACGACTAGCCAGGGGTGCAACTAATAATCGATTTAAAAAGCCAAACTCTCGATCGAACATCACCGGTAACCCAGCATTCAGCGCCCCCACAAAGGCGGTGAATACAATTACCCCCGCGCCCAAAAACTGACCATAATTGGCACCAAATAGATCTTGAGGAATATTTTGAAATAGCGCTCCAAACAACAATAGCCACATCAATGGCTGAATAATGCCAGCAATTAGGGTACTGGGGCGGCGCTGGAGCTGAATAAACAAGCGCTTGGTCAAACCTGCGGTTTCTTGAATAAAATCGCTCCAATGATTGGGCTGGCTAAGATTGGGACTTTCACTAGCGGGTTGCCAGTCAGCAAAGGTTTTAGAAGTGTTAGTAATCATAATATTAAGTAGATAAAAATTATTGCCAGACTCCATTTGATGGCAGTTATTTCATACTTTTCTTTTTCTCAGCTTTTAGATCGCGACTGCCAGCGGCAGACAGTTCGGCATCCATCAAAGTTTTACCAGTCGCTGCTAAATAAACATCATCCAAACTGGGACGCGATTGCGAAATTCCAAAAATGGGTAGGCCAGCGCTCTGGAGTGTGGACTGAATAGTAGTCAGTGCATCACTTTCGGTTTGTACTACCAAATTGAGGGAATTGCCCTGGTTGGTATTGATGATCACGTTCTGCACAAAAGGCAAATCGTTAAGCAGTACCTTGGCAGTAGCTGCCTCTGCTGCTGGTGAAAACTCCCTAATCCGCAGGGTGATCCGATCACCTCCCAAGCGGTCTTTCAACTCACTGGGGGTGCCAGTAGCAATGATCACGCCGCCATCAATAATCCCCACCCGATCGGCTAAAGCATCGATTTCTTCGAGATAATGGCTGGTAATTAAGATGGTGGTGCCACTCGATCGCAGTTGCCTTAAAAAGTCCCAGACCACTACCCGGCTCTCAATATCTAGACCCACGGTGGGTTCGTCTAAAATCAGGACTTCGGGTTGATGGAGTAAGCCAGCCGCCAGGTCTAGCCGTCGTTTGAGACCACCAGAATAGATGCCAGTTTTTTTGTCGATGTGGTCTGATAAACCTAGGACTTCAGTAAGAAATTCGATCCGATCGCGGGCTAAGGCTCTGGGGAGATGGTAGAGCGCCGCCTGCAGTTCTAATAACTCCCGCCCAGTTAAAACCTTATCTAAAGCAACTTCTTGAGCCACGTAGCCCAGCTTACGGCGTGCCGATCGCGGATCTTCTAAAACAGAAACTCCAGCAACTTCTAAGCGGCCACTATCGGGTTTCGTTAGGGTACAGAGACAGCGAATAGTAGTAGTTTTACCAGCCCCATTGGGTCCGAGCAAGCCGAAAATTTCGCCCGATGCTACTTGGAAAGAGACATCTTGCACAGCTACGGTAGTACCGTAGTTTTTATGAAGATTTTGAACAAAAACGGCAGCAGCCATATCTTTCTAAAACAGATTGCAATGGCTTTATCTTAACAAAATTGCTAGCTATCGCCGCATTTGCGAATAACTCATCGATTCCGCAGCGAGGCATCGATCAAAAAAAGTATTTTCACATACAAAAAAACCCAAGCCTTATGAGCTTGAGCCAGTAGTTTACGTTAGAGTGACCTGAGCTGAGGGCAGATAGACTATCTAACTTAAAATATTTTCTTAGTAGTTACGGTTAAAACCGCCGCCACCGCCACCACGGCGATCGCCACCACCAGAACCTCGGTCTTCGCGAGGCTTAGCCTTGTTAACTTTCAAGTCGCGCCCCATCCATTCTGCTCCGTCTAAAGCAGCGATAGCAGCGTCTTCTTCAGCATCAGTGCTCATTTCCACAAAACCAAAGCCGCGCATGCGACCAGTTTCGCGGTCAGTGGGCAACTGTACCCGCTTAACCGATCCGTACTCTGCAAAAACAGCGCTCAGATCAGCTTCTTTAACCTCATAGGATAGGTTACCTACATAAATTGACATATATTTTCTCCAAAATCAGAATGGTGTAGAGAGTGAGATTTCGGAGAGAAGGCTGCCAATGCAGAACGTAAAAAACTCGTCAATACTAGAAACAAACAATTTAACCGATACATACTCTTAACGTCGCAATTATAGCACTCTGGACTTTGTTAATAAACTATTTTAGTCATCAGTAATTCATATCATAATGCGTTGGAGTATCAAATCCACTACCAGTTGATGAGTTTGATGGTGTTTAGTAGCATTAAGATACAAAATCCCACTGCCTAGGCAGTGGGATAAAGATTTCCAGTCAGATGAAATGAATTATTTGTTGTCTGATTCAGAAAACTCTGCATCGATCACATCATCACCACCGCTTGGCGGTGTAGCGGCATCATCAGGAGGGGTGCCAGCGTCGCCAGGACTAGACTGTTGATAGATATTGCTACCGATCGTATAAAGGGTCTGTTGAACTTCAGGAGTCAATCGCTGAATATCAGCATCATCTTCCTTGGTGACAGCTTCTTTCAATTCCTTGATTAAGCCTTCTAACTTAGTCTTGTCAGCGACTGGAACTTTATCACCCAGTTCTTCTAACTGTTTTTCAGCCTGATAGCAAAGAGAATCAGCTTGGTTTTTCCGTTCTACTTTATCTTTTAACTCTTTATCAGAGGAAGCATTCCGCTCAGCTTCCGTTACCATTCTTTCTACTTCGTTTTTGTCGAGAGTAGAAGCACCGGTGATACTGATAGTCTGTTCTTTGCCGGTGCCCTTATCTTTAGCAATGACGCTTAAGATGCCGTTGGCATCGATGTCGAAAGTGACTTCGATTTGCGGTACACCGCGTTGTGAGGGTGGAATACCATCTAAACGGAAGGTTCCTAAGGACTTGTTGTCTTTGGACATTTCCCGCTCACCTTGCAGCACATGGATTTCGACATTGCTTTGGCCATCCACTGCTGTCGAGAAGGTTTCAGACTTTTTGGTAGGGATCGTCGTGTTGCGGGGAATGATCCGAGTCATTACACCACCTAAGGTTTCAACGCCCAAGGACAACGGGGTAACATCTAGTAAGAGAATGTCTTTAACTTCTCCAGCTAGTACGCCCGCTTGTACAGCAGCACCGACAGCTACTACTTCGTCAGGGTTTACGGTTTGGTTAGGGTCTTTACCCAACACTTTTTTGACGACTTCTTGGACTGCTGGAATCCGGGTCGAACCACCAACTAGTACGATTTCATCAATTTTGCTTTTGTCGATTTTGGCATCGCGGACAGCGTTTTCTACGGGCACGCGGCATCGATCGATCAAATCAGCACAAATTTCTTCAAACTTAGCTCTGGTCAAGGTGAGGTCTAAATGTTTTGGCCCATCCTGAGTAGCTGTGATAAAGGGCAGGTTGATATCAGCCTGGGTCACACTAGACAGCTCAATCTTGGCTTTTTCTGCGGCCTCAGTGAGGCGTTGCAGGGCTTGACGGTCTTTGCGAAGGTCAATGCCTTCTTTCCGAGCAAAGTCATCGGCCATGAAGTCTACGATCTTTTTATCGAAGTCATCACCACCTAAGTGGGTATCGCCGGAGGTAGAAAGTACTTCAAATACACCATCACCTACTTCTAATAGGGATACGTCGAAAGTACCGCCACCTAAGTCAAATACCAAGATGGTTTCACTGCTCTTTTTGTCGAGACCATAGGCCAAAGAAGCAGCAGTTGGCTCGTTGATAATCCGCAGCACTTCGATCCCAGCAATCTTACCAGCATCTTTGGTGGCTTGCCGCTGAGAATCGTTGAAGTAAGCTGGAACTGTAATTACGGCCTGGGTAACAGTTTCACCTAAGTACTTGCTGGCATCATCGACCAGCTTGCGTAGTACCAAGGCTGAAATTTCTTCCGGGGCGTACTTCTTGCCATTACTGTCGATCCGAACGCTATTGCCTTCGTTCAAAACTTTGTAAGCAACTTCGGTGGCTTCGTTAGTAATCTCGTCAAAGCGCCGACCGATAAAACGCTTAACCGAATAAAATGTGTTTTCGGGGTTCATTACCGCTTGCCGCTTAGCAATCTGCCCGACCAGCCGATCGCCATTCTTAGCAAAAGCAACCACGGAAGGGGTAGTGCGGAAGCCCTCAGCGTTAGCAATTACAGTGGGTTTGCCACCTTCCATTACTGCTACGCAAGAGTTGGTTGTTCCTAAATCAATGCCTACGACTTTTCCCATAAAGCTTTAACTATTCCTTTTTATCTATATGACAGTTGGGTTTACTATTTGCCACCCCAGAACAGGGCTAATTGGCCATGATGCGGCGACAAGCGATTCTCTATGAGGAGAAACTGCGTTAATGACAGTTGGTCTGCAACTGCACTTACCAACCCTATCCTGGTTTGATTGAGGATTTTTTTGAAGGGTGGTTTACCGTACCTACCGCACAGTCTATTTGAGAGGCGATGTAGTGATTCTTCTAAATCTACGCTAGGCTTGCCCAGAGCAATATCGGGCAAGCCGAATGGCCAGAGTGTTGTTTACCGAAAGGTTATAAATTTTAGTTAGATGATCGATCTCAAAGCGGCAGTAATTTGCGGGTATTGGAAAGAAAAACCTCGGCTTAAGGCAGCCGTTGGTAATACCTGTTGACCTTCCAGTACGACCGTCGCCCCGTCACCGAGCATCGCCTCTAAGACGAAACTGGGCACAGGCATCCAGGATGGTCGCCCCATCACCTCGCCCAGCTGTTGGCATAATTCTTTCATGCTGACTGGTTGTGGGGCGGTGGCATTAAACACGCCCGACATGGTTTGGTCGTCCAGAGCCGCTAGGATCATTCCCACCACATCATCTAGGTGTACCCAAGAAAACCATTGATCGCCAGATCCGATCGGACCGCCCATAAACATTTTGAAAGCTGGGATCATTTTGGCTAAAGCACCACCATTTCCCAGCACCACACCTAACCGCAGCATTACCAACCGCGCAGTAGTTTGCTGTGCCGCCGTTTCCCACTCTCGACAAACTTCAGCTAAGAAATCACTACCAGAGGGGCTAGATTCATCAAACTTGGCCGTATCACTAATACCGTAGAAACCAATCGCCGAAGCATTAATTAAAACCTGGGGTGGGGATGCGGCCTGTTGGATCGCTTCCACAATTTTTTGGGTGCCAAGTTTGCGGCTCTCCAAAATTACTTTTTTCTGCTCGGTTGTCCAGCGTTTCTCGGCGATCGGCTCCCCTGCCAAATTAACCACTGCGTCGCAGCCAGAAATTTCTTGCTGCCAGTCGCCACTTTCCAGCGGTCGGTACTGCACAATTTTGGTAGCTGCTAACTTGTGGGCAGCGGCTGGATTCCGGGTCAATACTACAACCTCATCGCCCCGCGCCAATAATTTTTCGACTAACCGACTACCGACGAAGCCAGTGGCTCCGGTGATTGCTACTTTCATGAATTTTTCTTTTACTCAGGCCAGGTATTCTAAAGATTGTCACTAGTTGGGAACTGATTAGTCAAGGCTGATGAATCCAGAAGGCGTGCGTATGATGTATCTAGGTTTTGATCCCGGTAAAGATAAATGTGGAGTGGCCATCGTCGATGACCAAGGACAAGCCCAGTACCACGAAGTGATTCCCACTGCCACCGTCGTGGAACAAATTAAAATGCTGGCGGCACAGTGGTCAGTAACGCAGGTGGTGATAGGCGATGGGACAACATCTAGACAGTGGCAAACTCAATTACAAACAGAGTTGCCACAGCTCTTGATCACACCCGTCGATGAACATCACAGCACCTTAGAAGCGAGGGATCTCTACTGGGAAATGTACCCAGCCCAGGGCTTTCAGAAAATTATTCCCCCAGGAATGCGCTTACCACCCCGTCCGATCGATGATTTGGTCGCTATTTTGCTAGTGCGCAGATATTTAAAGTTAACGCCACGTTAACTGATGGCTAAGTTTTCCGGTCTCCAAACAGCGCCAAAGCCCTTTAAAATGATGGAATATGAAATCTGTGACTTTTGGCAATGACCAGTAATCCACCTTCCATCCAAACCAACTTCCAGCTCCAGCCCTACCTGATCGATCGACAGGCGCAGGTGGAAGCCGCATTGGCCAAATCATTGCCGCTAGCCTATCCCGCCAAAATCTATGAAGCAATGCGCTATTCATTGTTAGCTGGGGGCAAACGACTGCGGCCAATTTTGACGATTGCCAGTTGCGAATTGCTGGGTGGAAACATCGAAATGGCCATGCCCACGGCCTGTGCGATGGAAATGATTCATACTATGTCGCTGATTCATGATGACTTGCCCGCGATGGACAATGATGACTACCGTCGGGGTCAATTAACCAATCATAAAGTTTACGGCGAAGATATTGCCATCCTCGCTGGTGATGGTCTGTTGGCCTACGCTTTTGAACATATGACGCAAGGAAGTAGGCAAGTGCCGGTGCCGATCGATCGAATCCTTGATGCCGTGGTGCATTTAGCTAAAGCCTCTGGTGCTGGTGGATTGGTGGGAGGCCAAGTGGTGGACTTAGCCTCCGAAGGTCAGGCCGATGTAACCCTAGAAACCTTGAGCTATATCCATGCCCATAAGACCGGTGCTTTACTAGAATCAGCCGTGGCCTGCGGCGGCATTATTGCTGGTGCTGTGGCAGACGACCTGCAACGCCTGTCTCAATATGCTCGAAACATTGGTCTGGCCTTCCAGATCATTGATGATATCTTAGACATTACAGCCACTTCCGAAGAATTGGGTAAAAGTGCTGGGAAAGATCTCCAAGCTGAAAAAGCCACCTATCCCAAGCTCTTGGGAATTGAGGAGTCTCAGCGCCAAGCAACCGCACTAGTCACTACTGCTAAAGAAGTATTGAATGTTTATGGTGCCGCCGCACAACCGCTGCAAGCCTTAGCCGACTTCATTACGACGCGGCGCAACTAACTGCTTACTGTCATTCAGTATCCAGTATTACATTGTTTCTATTCCCTACCCCAGGTAAGCTTTGTGCCCAGTTCAGCAGATCCCACAATTCAAAATATTAGTGCTGTTTTGAATAACCACGTACTGATAGTGGCTCTAGCAGCTTGCGGTATTGCGCAGGCATTAAAGCTGATGATTGATCTGATCAAGAATAGAAAAGTGAGTCTGCGTGTGCTGACGACGACAGGTGGGATGCCCAGTGCTCATTCAGCTTTTGTGACAGCGCTGGCAGCGGGGGTTGGCCAAGTCAAGGGCTGGGATAGTGTGGAATTTGCGATCGCGACCATCTTTGCAATTATCGTAATGTATGATGCGGCTGGTGTACGGCAAGCGGCTGGCAAACAGGCCAAAATTTTGAATCAAATGGTGGATGAATTATTTTCTGAGGATCACCACTTTAATGAGCAGCGCCTTAAAGAGTTACTTGGCCATACGCCGGTTCAGGTAATTGTGGGCGCTATTTTAGGGATATTGATCGCTTGGGCTTCAGTTCTTAATTTCTAGCCTTACTGCAAACAGCAAACTTGCCTTAAATCCACTAGCCAACTCGTCGATCCAGATCAACTAGATTAAAAGAATGGGCTAGGATAGAACTAGTCTTGAAAGAGTAAGTCTTTGATGGTCAATGACTGAAAAGATCCGGATGAGCCACTGCATTAAATTCGGTAATGCTAAAATAGTACAAACTAACGCAGTTCTTGTTGGCGTAGCCTTTACTTAAGAAAATCGATTATGGATAGCCCCTTCATCCTCGAAGCTCCCTTTAGTCCTACTGGCGATCAACCGAAAGCGATCGAACAACTCTTGGCCAATCTCCAAACTAATCAGCAATATCAAACCCTATTGGGGGCGACCGGGACTGGTAAAACCTTCACGATCGCCTCGGCCATTGCCGCCTATGGTAAACCAACTCTAGTCCTAGCTCACAACAAAACCCTGGCCGCCCAGCTCTGCAACGAATTTCGGCAGTTCTTCCCCCACAACGCTGTCGAATATTTCATTTCTTACTACGACTACTACCAGCCGGAAGCCTACATTCCGGTCACTGATACTTATATTGAAAAAACCTCGGCGATCAATGAAGAAATTGATATGCTGCGTCACTCCGCTACTCGATCGCTATTTGAGCGGCGCGATGTAATTGTAGTGGCTTCGATTAGTTGTATCTATGGCTTGGGAACACCGGCTGAATATCTGAAAGCCTCCATTCCCTTTCAAGTGGGGATGGAAATCAATATGGGTGAAGTGTTGAAGCAGCTGGTAGCGGTGCAATATACCCGTAATGACATTGAGATGGGACGAGGTAAATTTCGGGTGCGGGGTGATGTGTTAGAAATCGGTCCAGCTTACGAAGACCGGATTGTACGCATCGAGTTTTTTGGGGACGAAATCGACGCGATTCGCTATGTCGATCCGGTAACCGGTGCCGTCATGCAAACTATCTCGGGCTTAAATATCTATCCCGCTCGTCACTTTGTGACCCCGGAAGAAACCTTGGAACAGGCGATCGAAGATATTCGTAATGAGCTGAATGAACAGAAGCTGACGTTGGAAGGTTTGGGTAAACTCCTGGAAGCCCAGCGCATTGATCAACGCACTCGCTACGATCTGGAAATGCTGGGAGAAGTGGGTTATTGCAATGGAGTGGAGAATTACTCGCGACACTTGGCTCGTCGTGCTGCCGGGGCACCACCAGAATGTTTAGTGGATTATTTCCCGGATGATTGGGTGCTGGTAGTTGATGAATCCCATGTGAGTGTGCCGCAGATTCGAGGGATGTATAACGGTGACCAAGCCCGTAAGAAAACACTGATCGACCACGGTTTCCGTTTGCCCAGTGCGGCGGACAATCGACCGTTGAAGCCTGATGAATTTTGGGGCAAGGTGAATCAGTGCATTTTTGTCTCAGCTACTCCAGCGGCTTGGGAATTGGACTTGTCTGGCGATCGGATCGCTGAGCAGGTGATTCGACCGACCGGGGTAATTGACCCGGAGATTTTTGTGCGACCCACAACTGGTCAGATCGACGATCTGTTAGCAGAAATTCATGGTCGGACGGAACGGCAAGAACGAGTTTTAATCACTACACTTACGAAGCGGATGGCCGAAGATTTAGTAGAGTATTTTCAAGAACGACAGGTACGGGTCAGGTATTTGCATTCCGAAATTCAATCGATCGAACGAATTGAAATTATTCAAGCTCTACGCAATGGGGAATTTGATGTATTAATTGGGGTGAATTTGTTGCGGGAGGGTTTGGATTTGCCAGAGGTATCTTTGGTGGCGATTTTGGATGCGGATAAGGAAGGTTTCTTGCGATCGGAGCGGTCTTTGATTCAAACAATTGGGCGGGCGGCACGGCATGTCAACGGACAGGCGATCCTTTATGCCGACAATATGACAGACAGTATGACGAGAGCGATCGAGGAGACAGAAAGAAGGCGGGGAATTCAGACAGCGCATAACAATCTGAATAACATTACGCCGCAGTCGGTGCAGAGCAAGGGGAAGAGCAATGGAATTTTGCAATTCTTGGATGTATCACGGCGCTTGAATAGTCAGCAGATTGAAGCGGTGATTGAAAATATTGAAGAGTTATCGTTGGATCAGATTCCGGGGGTGATTAAGCAGTTGGAGACGGAGATGAAGGCGGCGGCGAAGGAAATGGAGTTTGAGTTGGCAGCGAAGTTACGCGATCGAATTAAGCAGTTGCGCGAGAATTTGACCGGTAGTCGATCGACAGCAGATATAAAAAAATCGTAATTGACCTTGCCTGGCAAGAGGTAATTAGCGACACAAATGTATCAATACCCATCCATGAAGTAGGGTAAACATTACTCTAGCAAGCGAAATACAGCTGTTAGGATAAAAATATTGAATTTAAGTTAGTTTGATTAATCGCAAAGGAGCTTATGGGTTACTATTTACTTTTGATAATTCCTGCTGCACTGATGATGTGGTCACAGTTCCATGTCAAAAATACCTACTATAAGTATTCCGAGGTGAATTCTAGTTTGGGGATGACTGGTGCTGAAGTCGCTCAGACAATTCTCCAAAAGATGGGGGTGAATGATGTGAATGTTGAACCAGTAGGCGGCCAACTTAGTGATCATTACGACCCATCCGCCCGAGCAGTGCGTCTTTCTGAAGGGGTATACGGATCTAGCTCATTATCAGCTGCGGCGATTGCCGCTCATGAGTGCGGTCATGTGCTGCAAGATGTGCAAGGTTACAAGCCGATGAATCTGCGGGCAGCTTTGGTACCAGTCGCTAATATTGGTAGCCAGTTTGGCCCATTGTTGGTCATGGGTGGTTTATTTTTAACTGCGGCCAGTCCGTTTTTAGGTAACACCCTCCTCAATGTGGGAATTGTGGTATTTGCAGCAGCAGTACTATTTCACATCGTGACTTTACCCGTAGAATTTGATGCTTCCCGCCGAGCCTTAAATATCATCAATGATTTAGGCATTTTGCAAGGTGAAGAAAATAAGGCGGCTAAAAAAGTGTTGAGCGCAGCCGCCTTAACCTATGTGGCGAGTACTATTTCCGCTGTAATGCAACTCGTGCAGCTGTTGATGATGCGTCGTCAGTCTAACTAGGAATTTTTAGCTAGAATTCTCTAGAAAATTAAGGCTTAGACTTTGTTCTTTTTGGTCGATCGAGCGGTGGAGCGTTTGCCCCACTGCTTCATTTTGGAGGAGAAAATATCGGCGAGATAATGACTCATGGCTCCTAACTCTAGACCAACTACGGCCGCTAGTATTTGTTGCTGGTGACTAATAATCAATTCTTGCGCCAGGGTTAGCAACGGTCGATCGATCCCAGGATTATGACCGATCGATCGACTAATGCCTAAGTAAATAAAACCAATCAAACCCAGCCACAGACCAAGATATAAAATCCGCAGGATGGTACCAATCAGCGGACCATGGGAAAGAGGCGATCGATGGCGAATACAGCGTTGATAAGGTCGCCACAGCCACCGAAACCAACCCCACCGCTGATACTGCTGCGAGTAAATATCTAGATCAGGGCCAAACATGAGGCCACTAAAAAGAAAGCTACTAGCTGCCCAAAACGTGAGATCAGTATTTTTGGTGATAACCAAACTAACTCCAGCCACCACCGGGAGACAAACCAAAGTAATGCGATCGTGATTCTTCCCAGAGGCCATGAAATACCCAATACCTAATTACAATGCGGTGTGAAGTGCGATCAACCTATAAGTTAACCTTAATATCTTTATGCTCACTGCCGACCAAGCAACTCAGATCATTCTTGCTCTTAGTAAGCCCCTGCTAACCACCGAAACAGTTAGTTTGGATCAGGCATTAGACCGGATCCTGGCACAACCTATTGTTAGTAAACTAGATTTTCCCCACTGGGACAATTCCGCCATGGATGGCTACGCTGTACGGTGGTCAGATTTCCAGGCGAATGCTACCGACCAGCCGATTAGTTTGAAAATAGTAGAAACCATTCCCGCTGGCGTGCTACCGACTAAACCAGTTGGTTTTGGTGAAGCGGCGCGCATTTTTACCGGGGCAATGTTGCCCGCTGGAGCCGATACGATCGTCATGCAAGAGCAGACCATCTTAGCCGGTGAAGTGGTGACGATCCAACAAGCACCGCAGGCATTTGGTCAATTTGTGCGCAAACAGGGCGATTATGCCCACCGTGGCGATCTGTTATTACCGACTGGGACTAGATTATTACCGCCAGCGATCGCGGTATTAGCCGCCGCCCAGTATGCCGAAGTTCAGGTTTACCCGCGACCCAAGGTCGTTATCATCTCCACTGGCGATGAATTGGTGCCGCCTGAGCAGATCCTCCAACCAGGGCAAATTGTTAATTCCAATCAGTATGCCTTAGCCGCTTTAGTCCAGCAATGGGGTGGTGAGGCCATCTGTTTGGAGATTGTCCCCGACCAGCCAGCGGCTTTAGCAGCCACCATGCAACAGGCGATCGATCAAGCTGATATTGTTTTGTCTACTGGCGGCGTGTCGGTTGGCGATTTCGATTATGTCGATCGAGTGTTAGCCGAACTGGGTGGTCATATTCATCTGACCGCTGTGGCTGTGAAACCAGGTAAGCCTCTCACCGTTGCCACTTTTGAACGGCAGGATCGATCGATCATTTATTTTGGACTACCAGGAAATCCGGTGTCCGCCTTGGTCAGCTGCTGGCGCTTTGTGTATTTGAGTTTCCAGCGTTTAGCGGGCGTACCAGAACCCCAATTAGCTTGGCAAAATGCCATTACGACCCAATCCCTGTTCTCCAATGGCCAACGGGAAAACTATTTGTGGGGTCAAGTCAGCTGCGTCCAGGGTCGTTATCAATTTATGCCAGTGGCTGGTGGTCATAATTCTGGCAATTTAATTAATTTAGCGTTGGCTAATGGACTAGCCCTAATGCCTGTAGGTGTTCAGCAGGTATTAGCAGGCAATGAAGTGGTTGTGTTGCTAATCAACTAGCTGCGGGGTAACTTGAGTTTGTAAACGTTTGTTTGCAAGATCTGGCAGTAAGTGAATGTATTGTGATACTTTTTGTTTACCGAACACACAATTACAGATGGAAACGCCCAACACTCCACCTCAGTTAGAGCCGTCCCTCGGTGCCGAGATTAGTGACTATGTAGCGCATTTGCAACTGCATATGGCTCTACAAGCGCGTAATTTAGTACCAGACTTAATGCAGTCCGGCGATAGCTTACAAGTATTATTGCAAGAAACTCAAGCCCAGTGCGAGAAGCTATCTTCTCGGCAAGGCTGTTAATTCTCAGTATTTTTGAATTGCTCAAAACCCCGGCTGATTTGGTCGGGGTTTTGCTATCGATCGATAAAATAGATTTTATGAGTTTTTGCGCAACCCGATGCCCTTGAATTACATTTAGTATGATTATTTCGTGAGAATGTCGCTTGCCTAAACTGCCTGGATTGCCAACATTATTCTTTTACCAATCCACTTGGTTACGGGGCGACCTACTAGCTGGCATCACTGTTGCAGCCTACTTAATTCCGCAATGCATGGCCTATGGAGAATTAGCCGGGGTGCAACCGGTAGCTGGTCTCTGGGCAATTTTGCTGCCCCTGTTTCTGTACACTTTTCTGGGTTCATCGCGCCAGCTATCGGTAGGACCAGAATCTGGTACCGCCCTGTTAACGGCGGCAACCATTGCACCGTTGGCTATCGGTGATAACTATGCTGGTCTAGCATCATTGCTCGCCCTGATGGTAGGAATCATTTGTTTGATGGGCTATATTCTACGCTTGGGATATTTGGCTAATCTGCTCTCCAAACCAATTTTAATTGGGTATATGACTGGGGTCTCGCTACTGATGATGGTGGGGCAATTGAGTAACATTACTAACTTGTCCCTGACGGCTACTTCGATCGGCGGCACGATCAGTGAATTGGTGAGCAAGTGGGAGCAGATTCATCTCCCCACCTTGACCCTAGCCTTGGCGGTATTATTTCTGATGTATAGCTTACAGCGGCTTGCTCCCCAAGCACCGGCTCCTCTCTTGGCGGTGTTACTAGCAACCAGTGCCGTGGCTGCTGGGCACCTCGATCAGGCTGGTATCCAGATTATTGGGGATATCCCGGCGGGGCTGCCCAGTTTAGCCTTGCCGCCGGTATCGCTCGACAACATTCAAGCTCTCACCATTGCCGCATTGGGTATTGCACTGGTCGGATATGCCGATAATGTCCTGACTGCTCGCGCTTTTGCCAGTCGGAATGGCTATCAAATTGATGCCAATCAAGAATTACTGGCTCTCGGTTGCTGTAACCTGGGCAATGGCTTGATGCAGGGCTTTCCGATTAGCAGTAGTGGTAGTCGGACAGCGCTGGGTGAATCACTAGGCAGTAAGACCCAATTGTTTTCAGTGGTGGCCTTGGTGGTAGTGATTCTGGTGCTGCTTTTCCTGCGGCCAGTCTTAGCCTTGTTTCCGAAAGCTGCTTTAGGATCGATCGTCATCTATGCGGCCAGCCGCCTGATTGAAATTCCCGAATTTGTGCGGCTCTACCGCTTTCGGCTCAGTGAATTTATGTTGGCACTGGTGACTAGTGTGGGCGTGCTCTTTACTAGTATTACGACTGGTGTATTGGTAGCAATGCTGCTATCGCTACTGGAGTTTTTGCTCCGGATGGCTAACCCGACGGATGCGGTCTGGGAAAAATCGCTAGATAGGCCAGCCGGGGAATATGTTGGCAGCAACTCTCCGATTATAAAGATGCCAGGGTTGGTAGTTTATCGTTACGATGCGCCGCTGTTTTTTGGTAATGCTGACAATTTTAACAGTCGGGTGCGCGCTGCTCTGGAACAAGCACATTCACCCGTGAGGTGGTTGATCTTAAATGCGGAAGCGATCGGAGCAATAGATATCACTGCGATCGAGATGTTAGTAGATTTACATGATGAACTAGCTCAGCAAGGAATGGTGCTTGGTTTCGTGGCCGTGAAACCCCGAATTTTTGCCGAGTTACAACGCGCTGGTTTTGTCGAACAGGTGGGAGCTAAACAATTCTTCCCGACAATGATGGCGGTGGTCGCTAGTTATACGAGGTTTTTGACTGGAGTTTAAATATTGCTGAATTCTGTTGGGGTGACGCTGGATTGCATACGGCTTGATCACTTTACAAATTAGGGTAAATTGGCTGAAACGTGATGTAAACTACTTGAACAAAGCCCGCATTCCCTCCTGCCGCTTCAACGACAACTTCGTTCCCTGCCGCTTCTCCGCCTGCTGAATAATCCTATTCAGCAACTCCGTATACACCACCTTTGGTTGTGACTTCATCCACAAATAGAAAGACAACGATCCTGGTAATGTATTGATTTCATTGAAATACAGCTGATCGGTATTGCTATCAATAATAAAATCAATCCGGGAAACACCACTACAGCCCAACGTTTGAAAAGCCTTTTTGGCATAGTCAATCCCCGCTTGCTTCAGCGCCGGATCAAGATCCGGTGGGTCAATAATCCGCGCTAGATTCGCCATCCCCTGAGCATCGCTATCACTATTTTTCTTCGCGCCATCATCGCGGAGATACTTCTCTTCATAGGTCAAAACCCCACTCAAAGACACCGGCATTTCTACTACCGAAGCCGTCACCCCATCTTCATCGCCCACCACCGATACATTAATTTCAATAATGTCCTTCACGCAGGGTTCCACGATCGCTTGCGAATCATACCGAAAAGTATTTACCAAACAACCATTCAAAGAAGCTTCGTCGGTGGCCACCCCAATCCCAATACTGGAACCCAAATTACAAGGCTTCACAAATAGCGGTAGTTGCTCTAAACCGGGCGTGGCAAAAATCTGTTCCCGCACTTGCGCTAGACTTTTTTGAGCGATCGATCGATCAACCAACCCGGCTGGTAACACTGGAATGCCTACGGCGGCTAGTACCTTTTTACACTTGTACTTGTTCATGCCCAAAGCTGCTGGCAACACCGTACAGCCCGTGTAGGTGGCATCGGCCATCTCCAGCATTCCTTGAATACAGCCATCTTCGCCGAAGGTCCCATGGAAAGCCAAAAAGTAGACATCGATCGGTACTATTTCGGCAGCGACCTGACCAAAACCAAACAAACCACGCTTGGGATTAATTACCGTTAAGCCCTTACTGCCAGCGATCGGAATCAGTGCTACTTCTTGAACTTCTCGCACCGCGCCAGGTAAGCCCCGATAAAACGATTTTTCTAGGAGCCGATCTCCCACATACCAACGACCAGATTGGGCAATATAGACCGGCACTGGATTGTATTGGGTGACATCTAGCACGTTGATCAGCTGCAAAGCCGTAATTACCGAGATTTCGTGTTCGACTGATCGACCACCAAATAAAACTGCAATATTTTTTTTCTTACTCATAATTTTAGTTACAGATTAAAATTTGGCTTCAGCTTCGTAGAGGTCGGGCAGGTCATTCTCAATCAAAATCAAATCGCCGGGCTGCTTGAACTTAGCATCCATCAGATGCGCCAGTGCTAAATCGCGGTTGTCGAATTCTAAGATTTGCGCTGCCGGTAAACCACCATCTTTCAAACCGGAACGCAGCGCAGCGCGGTTAGTGTCGCCGACTAGAATTACTAAGTCGCAGATTTCAGCGGCCTTTAAAGCAGCTTGACGATTTTCCGCAGCCTGAATTTCGCCCAATTCCACCATCCCTGGAGTCATCAAAATCTTGCGACCCCCGGCTAAAGTCCCGAGAACTTCCAGTGCCGAGACAAAGCCGATCGGATTGGAATTGTAAGAATCATCCAAAATAAAGCCATCACCGTTTTTCCGCAAATTTAGGCGATTATTGGCTGGTTCAATACTGCGAATGGCGGCCATCACATACTCGGGGCTTTTCCCCAAAGCGCAGGCCATCGCAAAGGCTCCCACTAAGTTGGAGAGCATCGGCACGCCCAACAACTTGGTAAACCCTGGATAGACTTGATCTTGCCAATGTAGATTAAAGGTCGTGCCCTGCATCGTCGCCGCAATCTCCGACATCCAGCAATCTAGATGTCCTTTTTCTGGCTCTAAACCGTACAAAAGCGTCCGCGCTTTCGGATAATCGGTAGCCATTTGCCTAGCGCCAGGGTTATCGCCATTGCACACCAACAAACCTTCGGCGGGTAAGGCTTGAGGTAATTCACACTTAGCTTTATAGATATTCTCGGCACCGCCAAATCTTTCTAAGTGCATCACGCCGACGGCGGTCACCAAACCAGCATCCGGCGGGGTTAGCCGACAAAGCTTGGAAATCGATCCCATCTGATAAGCGCCCATTTCAATAATGGCGAGACGCTGCTGGCGTTTGAGATTTTCTCGAATTTGGCGGGTAATCCCCATTTCGGTGTTGATGCTACCAGGAGTCCAGAAAGTGGGTTCGATCGCTTCCAACAAACTGCCCAAAATTGCCTTGGTACTGGTCTTACCATAACTGCCGGTAATCCCGATCACATAAGGATCGTAGTCGGCCAAGATTTCCTTGGCCTCACTCAAAAAAGCCTGTTGTTTTTTCTCTTCTGCTGGCCAGAGGATGGCATTGGCCAACATAATCCAGAGTGGCGTGCTTTGAATTAGCGTCAGCGTAACCAGCCACAGAATCGGCGCAGCGCCAAAACCAAAGCCCACAATTAAGGCCAGAATCCCGATTACTACGACGCTGTAGAGGACGATCGATAGCTGATAAATAGCAGTTAATCGATCGGTCATATTCAGCTTAATTTTCCCGACTTTGCGTGGGTCATCTTCCGTCCAAGACGCTGCAATTAATAAAATACCTCCCAATAAGCTCACGCCTACTGTTCCCCAGGCATAAGCCGCCAGCGCCAGACTGATACCGCCCGTAATTATTGCCACCAATGAACCACGGGTATCAAAAGCCCGTTTTTCTAGCCACCAGTTAATGAAGCGACTGGAGTTATATTCTTCCTGCTGAAAAAACTGAAGGTAACGTAGCGATCGGCGCACGTAAAAGAGGACGACGCTACTGGCAATAATCGCCAAAATTAGAAAGGGAAAAGACATGGGAGCAGCAAGTATTTAGTTAAACAGCGGTGAGAACAGCATTTTGAGCAGTCAGAAACTGCTGTACATAGTAAGCACAAAGGTGTGCTCCCTCGTTTTGATAGATAAAGTGATCCCGTCGGGGCACCGTAATTAGCTGCGAATTGGGAAACAGTCGATGATAGCGATGCGCCATCTCTACCGGCGTTTCGGTGTCGGCTTCGCCCCACAACAGCAACACGGGTGCTTTAATCTGCGGCACGATGTCTGTCACGTCTTCTCGGACTGTTTTTACCAAAGTGCCTCGCAGTTGGCCAGCATTGAGATAATCTCGCGAGCCATATTTTTGACTGTGCCAGTCTAGCAAAGCTTGCTTGTTGATTGGCGAAACCTTAAAAGCCCCGCGCATGGTCTTAATCCATTGACTACGCAATGACTTTTGCCAAGTTTTTTTGCTCTGGAGACCACCGGAATTAATCATAATGATTGATCGCACTCGATCGGGATATTTATGTGCCAATCGCATCGATACCCGCCCCCCAAAGGAATGACCTAACAAGTCAGTTCTGGCGATGCCATGCTCATCCATATAAGCCACCACCCGATCGGCATATTGAGTAGTATTCCAATCTTCTGAGGGCGGCTCCGACTTGCCAAATCCCGGCAAATCCAGAATGTGAATCTGAGCCATATCAGCCAGTAGCTCCCCCATCGGTTGCAGGGAGCGAAGATTTTGTCCCCAACCATGTAGCATCAGCAGCGGATGGCCACTGCTACCGAGTTGGATTGTGTTTAATTGTGGTGCCGCCATGATCTGCTCGTTTGCGCTTGCTTCATCAGGTTAAATTATCATCGATCGAGTGCTTCGGAAACTGATAAATGTCTGAAAGATCTAAAGAAATTGATAGTTTTTTAACCCCTTGGGCATATTAGAGATCGGATGTGGATGTAGAAATACATCGTTTTACAACGGCCTATACATACTTTTTAGGGACTCCTCCATGGTTACGTCTAGCTGGCAATCCAATTCGCGCACCGCAACATCTATTGATAGTTGGCTAGAATCTAGTTTGCGAGAAAACACCACTGACAAAACGTTGGAGTTGTTTCAAAATCTTTTCATTGAAGGTTCTGGAAATCCTGATCTGCTGGTTGGTGTGGCCGTAGAAGAGTTAGCCTTGAGTAAAGAGCGAAGTGCCGAGCGCGAATTTTTAAAAATTATCGATCGATGTTGCTACCAGCTGATTACCCACTGGCTGACTACTGGCCACACATCATTTGTGAGCCAGCTCATCGACATCATTCTCAAAGTAGAAAATGGCAAAGAACAAATCTACGCCAAATTGCCCCGGCGCTTAAATTATCTGTGGAAACTCTACGCCCAAAGTGAGTATTTTCAGCGGCTACGCAAACTCCAGAACATTGTGACACGACGATCGACTGATCTGAATGCCAATCCGATCCTAGGCACCTTAATAGACCGCTACCCATTTCTTTATGAGTCTAATTTGCTGTCTGAAGATGTGCCGAAAAATTATTTAGAAGTAGTCCAAAGAATCAAGAGACGGTCACAGCGCGATTATGAATTTAGATTCTCTCAGTACCTTACCTATCAAATTCGGAAAGCTCGGCTAAAACAGCACCCCGATCCCCAAAAAACGATCGTGCCAGTAGCTAATCCCACGATGCTGAAAAGTCGGGACTTTGGTATTTCCTTACAGTCTTTTGTGAGTCAACCCAAAGATGGGGATAGCTATTGGGATAGCGCTTGTGCCTTTTTGGTGCTCATGCAACAACCGATGACTTTTGGCGAGTTTAAAGAAAACCTATATATCTATCTCAGCAAAGATTTCAACACCTCAGTCTATGCTCAGCAAAGCTTTAAAACTCGCCTCAAACATCACCTGCGCGATATTCTACCAGAAAATCATCCTAAACCCTTAGATGAGTTATCTCAGGTACGTACTTACACCCAACTATTGAATTTCTTAGTAATCGATAGCGCAGAACGACCAAACCATGTGGTGCTCATCGATCTGGTATCCAATTTTGGCTCGGCAGCTACAGTGGGGTTGCTGCTCAAGATTATTTTTATTTGCCCCAAAGCCCAAACTTCTCTCAATCACCGCTTATCTATTCTCTTTAATCACTACTACCAAACCAATCGCGATCAGGTACCATGGCTGATTAAATTCTTTGAAAATTGGCAAGCAGCTAGCAGTATCCATTTTGGTAAAGTAGATTCCTCAGTGCTCAAACAAATTATGGGCAGTTAGCTGGGCACCACGGTATGAAAATGCCGATAGTCGATATGTCGATCGCCATTAGCTTGAGGCACTACAATATCGACAAAGCGGTGGTGATAAAGAATTTCATGACTGGCATAGTTATGACGAGCACTAATATTGTAAGAAACAGCCTCATCGATACCGGTAATTGAAGCCTGAATTTGGGCATTCAGCTGGGCTAAAGACTCAGGAGTATGACCGAACAGCGGACTATCTTGATCGATCGAATGCAGCGGTGTCCAAGTGAGACTAAGAGCAGGGGTGCGATTACGCATCATCTTCAGTTCGTGAAAACGACGCATAAAATGGCCTTCTTGAGTGGTCTCATCCACCAACAAATAGACTTGGAGCTGAGCTTCAATAATCATATTTTGCCGCTCGTTGGCAATCCGAAACATCAAAGTTGGCACCCCATTATATTTAGTGATCACCGCTTCATTGCTAAAAATTACTTTGGCCTGAGGGCGAGAAAAGCGGGCAAAAGCCAGCCCCGTAACAACAGCAATTAGCAATAAACTGATAATTGCTT
This sequence comes from Synechococcales cyanobacterium VAR_4_metabat_354, assembly GCA_031414775.1. GTDB lineage: Bacteria > Cyanobacteriota > Cyanobacteriia > Cyanobacteriales > Chamaesiphonaceae > JAAFHZ01. The sequence continues at coordinate 53,671 of JANOQI010000054.1, read as the reverse complement.
CCGCCGTCACCACGCAATTGGCATAAAAAGTAATTGGATGCATGGCACCATAGCCGATCGATCCCAGAGTTTGCACGCTAAAAAAGAAAGCATCCGCAAAACTACCCGCTCTCGCCCCCTCTAAGCAGTTCCCACCAGCCAAATAAGCCAGGGCAAAGAGAGCATTGATCCCTAGATATGCCACCGTCACAATGCCAGCAAAGCCCGCCCACGGAATCGTCAAAAACAAATGATAAGGATCGCGCCAATAGGTATACCAAGCACCCATATTGGGAATATGAAACTTCCCATCACGGCTCTGGATTTGGACTAATTGTTGTCGTCGAAAACGACCTCGCTGCGCCTGATTACGATTTTTCATACCTCGTCCGTTATCTACTCTAAACAGCGAATTGCTTCCAACAGACCCCGCGCCTTGTTCAGCGTTTCTTCATACTCTTTTTCGGGATTAGAATCTGCCACCAAGCCAGCACCAGCTTGCACAAAAACTTTATGGTGAGCAGTGGAGCTATCCCCTAGGGAATGGCCTTGAGGTCTTACCACCATTGTGCGTAAGGTAATCGCAGTATTGAGTTGACCTTCAAAGTCATAATAACCATAAACCCCAGCATAAGGATCGCGCCGACAGCCTTCCAACTCATAGATGATTTCTAGCGCCCGGATTTTGGGGGCACCACTCACGGTACCAGCCGGGAAGCAAGCCTGCATTAAATCCCAGGCGGTTTGGTCAGCAGCTAACTCGCCCACCACATTGCTGACAATGTGCATCACATGCGAGTAACGTTCGATCGACATCAACTCATCAACAACCACCGTGCCGCTTTGACACACCCGCCCCAAATCATTACGCCCCATATCCACCAGCATAATGTGTTCTGCTCTTTCTTTGGGGTCTGCCAACAGCTCGGCAGCCAGTGCTTCATCCAGAGCCGGAGTCGCGCCGCGCGGTCTGGTACCCGCGATCGGGCGCAGCGTCGCTTGCATATGTCCTAGATGCTGCTCAGCCTTGACCATTACTTCGGGGCTAGAACCAATAATCTGCCAGTCGCCAAAATTGAAGTAAGCCATGTAAGGCGAAGGATTAACCAGGCGCAGCGATCGATAGAGATCGAAGGGCTCGCCCACATAATCGGTGCTGAGCCGTTGGGAAATTACTACCTGAAAAATATCCCCAGCTTTGATGTACTCCTGGGCTTTTTCGACACTGGCACAGTATTTTTCTTTGGTAGTATTACTGCGATAATTAGCTGGCAACTCAGTCGCCGAAAGCTTCTGGAGCGACGTCGGCGGAGTCCACGCCAAAAACTTGGGAGTAGTAGTTTTTTGCAGCTTATCTAAGAGAGATTGCACTCGATCGATCGCCCGTTGGTAAGCTAGTTGCAGATCTCCCTGTGCCGCATTGAGGTCAGCATAAGCAACAGCAAAAATTTTGCGCTTCACCTGGTCAAAAATCATTAAATGATCAACCTGCATCCAGCAGCCATCTGGCAAACCATCCAGCTCAGCTGGATGTACAGGTACCCGTGGTTCAATCCATTTAATTAATTCATAGCCCCAGAACCCAAACAAACCACCAATACCACTAGGTAGTTCAGTTAGCTTCACTGGCTGATATTCTGTCAAGCAACTAGCCAAAATGGTAAAAGGATTGCCAGTGAATTCCTGCTTAGAACCATCGCGGTGTGTTTGAATAGATTTATCACCCCGAGATTCCATTACCCACAAAGGGTTGCAGCCTAAAAAGCTGTAGCGACCCACCTGTTCGCCGCCATCCACCGACTCCAATAAAAAGCTATAAGGTTCCTGGCTACACACCTTCTGCCAAGCCGAGATCGGAGTATCTAAGTCAGCAACCCATTCTTGATAGACCGGAATAAAATTACCCTGGGCAGCCAGTGCCGTAAATTGAGGAAATTCTGGAATCATCATAGTGAGAGCTGCTTAAGACGTGAATATATATATTAACCGACAGCCATCCCAATCGATTTTACAGGTTTAAAATCATCATGATTAATCACTGGCGACAACAGTGCAACTATCAAAATCACCGTTAAAATGTGGCCAGTAAGATTAAGGCATTTGAACAGATGATAATAATGAAAAAACAGCTGTGGTGTGGTTTTATGTTGATTGCTAGTGGGTTAGTCATTAATCAACCGGGACAGGCGATCCCTCAATATGCTGCCCTAAGTTATACCAATAGTCCCTTAGAAGTAAAACTATTGACTAATCCCAAATTGGCGCGTTCGCGACCAGATGTAATTACAGCTGATAAGCTTTCTCCTCGTCAAATCAATTCTCCTAGCCTGTGGTGGACAAAAGAACAACTGCCTAACAAATTAGTGCTTAATTGGTTGGCTTATCCCCAGAAAAAATATATTGACGTGGTGGTTAATCCGCAGTTTTGGAATATTTTAGACTATCCCGAGCGTTATCAGCTCATCAATAGATGGGGCACTGCTGCCCGCAAGCATGGTTTTAATGTGCGAATTTTTAATCTGCGTTTTTCCGAACAGAGGCCAATTGTTGCTTATACCTGTTCTCATAATCCTACCAATCAACGCTGTGTCGTACAGTGGCAAGTAGCAAATCAAGATAGTTTAGGAGTTAAACCTTCAAGATAGTAAACACTGATTGTCACTACTTTGTGGCCAGATTCACACAATGTTCACTCTCCATTTTTTGAATTAATTGTTTTTAGCTGGTAATAAATTCCGATAAAAAATACTGTTGTTCACAAGATATTCAGGGGCTACCAACTAATAAATACAACAGTTCAATTGCTCTCTAGAAGACAGTTTCAGCAAGTTTATCTCTAAATACAGTTCAATGCTTGATAAAAGATTACAGCTGAAATACAAAAAAATGTTAGAATTATGAGAGAAAATTACAGCAACGCGATATAATTGGTTACAGGGCAGGCAAACAGTACAAACATTGACAGTCAGGAGGGAAATCTTTGTATGTGACCGCACGAAATGATTAGCTAGTGACTACTCCAATATTTACTATTCAACCTGTTAGTTACCCAAATCGCTAGATCCCATTAACCTTAATACTTTTGAGCATTAACTGTTCACTTTGGATAGTGACTAAATAAATGCTTGATAGTCTAAGCACGTTGACAATTTGACAGCACATAATACTCGCATCTAGTTGATACTAAGGAGAAAAGTGATGAGAATTGCCCAGGTTGCCCAGCGGCAGGAAAATATTTCGCACTCCAGCGGAATGAAATTAATAGGCAGCTTGTTGACTGATGAATTAGTGACCAGAGGTCACATAGTCGATTTGTCTTGATTCTAGAGACTACTTTGCCAATGCCGAGCTAAATGCGCACTGTGTATCTTACTTTCAATATTTTTCACGGCGGTGGCCGCTGTCACAAATTTTTAGTCAAACTACGAAATGTTCCGATTTAGGTTCAATTTGAGTTCTTGATTTTTCCATATACATGGTGCGAGAGAACCACAATTCCCCACGATTTTCCAGAGGTGTTAAGTATGTCATCTGTTATGAGTAAACCAAATAAGTTTAAAACTGCTTCCGGTTTCGCGACGGCTAGTCGTGAGCGTCCCTGCATTGCATTAATTTCAGAGCATGGCGACCCAGCCGCAGAAATCGGGAAGGACGCTGCTGGTGGTCAAAACGTTTATGTCCGTCAAGTGGGTGAATCTTTAGCCGAGCTGGGTTGGCAAGTGGATATGTTCACGCGCAGAGCTAGTGCTGATGATGCTGAAATCGTGCAACATAGTGAATACTGCCGTACCATTCGATTGACGGCTGGTCCTTTGGAATATGTTTCTAGAGATGAGCTGATGGAGCACATGCCAGCTTTTGTAGATGCGATGTTGCAGTTCCAATTAGCGAATGATATTAGCTATCAATTGGTGCATACGCACTACTGGATGAGTGGCTGGGTGGGAATGCAGCTGAAGCATTATTACCCAACGCAGTTGGTGCATACCTATCATTCGCTGGGTGCGGTGAAGTACCAATCGGTTTCGGATATTCCACCAATTGCTGAGCAACGACTATCGATCGAACGTGAAATTTTAGAATCTTTTGACTGTGTGGTGGCTACTAGTCCTCAAGAACAGGCTGATTTGCAGTCTTTTGTTTCGACTCAGGGCAATACTCAAATTATTCCTTGCGGTACCGATATTGATAATTTTCAGGTGTTGGCTAAGCCTGAAGCTCGACGACAGTTAGGTCTACCCACCGAGCACAAGACGGTGATGTATGTCGGTCGATTTGACCAACGAAAAGGCATCGAGACTTTAGTGCGCGCCATCGCCCAAATTTATGATGGTCGAGAGACTTCCAATCTGGATATGGATAAGTTGAGTCTACTGATTGTGGGTGGTAGTGATCCGAATCAGGCGGATGGTTTAGAACGTCAGCGAATTGAGGATTTGGTTACCGAGCTGGGAATCACGGCGCAAGTAAATTTTGTGGGGATGGTCGGTCACGATCGATTGCCGCTGTACTACGCTGCTGCTGATGTGTGTGTGGTACCGAGTCACTACGAACCGTTTGGTTTGGTGGCGATCGAAGCGATGGCTTGTGGTACACCAGTGGTTGCTTCCGATGTCGGTGGTTTACAGTTTACGGTGGTATCAGAAGAAACTGGATTATTGGTACCACCGCAGGATGTGGATGCTTTTGCCAAGGCGATCGAACGGACTTTGGTTGATGAAGTGTGGGCACAAAAAGCACGCAAGAAGGCTGCGCGAAGGGTACGAGAGAACTTCAGCTGGGCTGGGGTGGCGCATCAGTTAAGTTGTTTGTATCTTCAACTCTTGCATCAGCATGCTTTTGGATTACCAGCACCGAACTGTGCGACTATTTTGGGGAATTTGTACTCCAGCGTGAAAAGGTTCAAGGCTTCCTAGATTTAGCTGTTTTTTAGACAAAGTGGGCTATTGCCAATGGCAGTAGTTCACTTTGTTATAGTTTTGGAATTAGGTTACTTACAAGGTAGCTTGCTTTCTGTTTCAGAGAGAGGGAATCGTGTTCCTTTCAAATAATCGTCAAAATGTTTTTGAAAGTAAATCCACGACGTTTCATTCCTTACCGCAAGAAAGCAAGATGGAGCTTCCCGATATAGGGGTAATCGTGAAGTAATCTCTTGTTTTAGCAAGGGAGAGAGCTCGTCAAAACTTAGCCGCTTATGTATAGTTGCACTATAAACTAGTTGTCCTAGTTTTCCCTTCATCTTCATCCAAGGCAACCAAGGACCGATACGGTTCCAAGTACCCGACATATAAGTGGCCGTGACAGAAGAGGCGTTGGCTATTTCTTGCATAGAAACGGTAAATTTAAAAAACTCTCCCGCTTGATAAAGTGGATCTGAGCTGTAGTCCTGAAACTTTGGATCACTGGCTAAGATATTGGGATAGAAGAGAGGAATATCTAAGGAAAAAGTAACTTGATCACCATCCCTGGACACAGGATATTTTCCATTGAAACTGTTTTGGACTGGATTATTTGCTACATGAACAACGGGCACCTTTTCCCCTGTCCACGGATTTTGCCAACGATTCAGCATTCGGTTAGTCAACGGGTCTAAGTAGAAGTTGAGTTCGCGAGAAGTCAAAACCCATTGTTTTCGCTGATTCTGGAAACAACGAGCAACATTCATACCTACAACATTAAATAATTTTTGTTGTTTTTCCTGCGGCACAAATGCGTAGACAGCACCACTCCATTCGATGTATGTATTCCTCCCATCCGTAGAGCAGCGGGTACGAACAAACTCTGTTGTTCCTAAAGTTTGGGGATTCTGAGAAACAGTCTGTGCATCACTCCTCATCCGAATTCCGAGTAATTCAGCAGTAATAAGTAATATGATCCAAATGAACTTTATGTTATTCTTCATCCAAACTCCTACAATAGGAATGAACCAGTGGGACTGAACTGGGCTGGACATTGAATCAATTGATGCCAGGAGTCAAATACCCGCTGCCAAAGCTGTGTAACTTCATGGACTGTTCGGAGATAGTCCGATCCCATAGGAGAATCCTTTGTACACTGTGGAATGAGATCTAACCCTAAAACTTGATGATGCATATCAGCTTCCTGATGAACTAGCCAGTATCCTTTAGGTGTTAATCCCAGTTCAGCAAGTTTAGGGTTAATCTGGGCGTAAAAATCTACTGCAACGCTTTCGGTCATCAAGTTAAGGGTAATAATTTGGTGTGCAAGTGGCTCCCGAATGACTGATCGGATAAAATAAGAACCCAAAGCCAATGTTGCTAAATTTGGTGGGACTGAAGTCGGCAACTCATCAGGCTTGAGCAAGCCGAACTCTCGCATCCATTGGGCTAATAGTGCTGGGTGTCCAACTTCTTCCGCAGCATGTTCAGCAAAAGCATCCCGAAAACGTGGGTCATCGCATTTGCCATAGCGTAGAGCCGTTGCCGCAGTAAACTCAGCTGAAAGATGGTAGAGTTGCCGAATCCAGAAAAGATCTTTTGCACTCGAAGCATTGGAAACAGATTGATAAAAAACATGAGACCTGAGGTCTACTCTACATTGTTGGGCTATTTCCCAAAGCCAGCCCATCGGAACAACGTTGGTTAACATTGTAACCCTCCTGATATCCGCGAATGAATTAGTAAATTGAACTCACCCATGCTTCTATTATAGTCAGGCTCCTCTGCGATTGCTTTCCTCTAATCTTAGGCAGTCTTTTAAGAAATTTGCGCAAGTCTGAAGCGATCGCCGAATCCACGAAACGAGGTTTTCCTTTACAGAGCCTGTCGATACTCCCGATTTAACTGCCCGATCGCACTCAAAGAAATCTCCTTCGGACAAACCGCCGCACAAGTCCCCGTATTCGTACAAGAACCAAATCTCTCCTTGTCCATCTGTGCCACCATATTTACCACCCGCCGTTGCCGCTCCGGTTGTCCCTGCGGCAAGCTAGCCAAATGTGAGACCTTCGCCGCCACAAACAACATCGCTGAACTATTCTTGCAAGCCGCCACACAAGCCCCGCAACCAATACACATCGCATCGGCAAAAGCTGCATCGGCCTGCTCCTTGCCGATCAGCGTAGAATTCGCATCCACCGCATTGCCAGTATTGACCGAAATATAACCCCCAGCTTGAATGATTCGATCGAACGCCGACCGATCCACCATCAAGTCTTTAATCACCGGAAAAGCATTCGATCGCCAGGGTTCGATCGTAATGGTATCGCCATCTTGGTACGATCGCATGTACAGCTGACAAGTGGTACTGCCTTGGTCGGCACCATGAGGACGACCATTGATATACATGGCGCAGGAACCACAAATCCCCTCCCGGCAATCGTGGTCGAAGGCGATTGGTTCTTCGCCTGCCAAAATTAGGTTTTGATTGAGGAGATCGATCGTCTCCAAAAAAGACATATCAGGGGAGACAGCAGTGAGTGGGTAAGTAATGAATTTACCTAGAGCTTGGGCATCAACCTGTCGCCAAATTTTGAGAGTGAGTTTCATTTATAAGAACGCTGGCTAAACTTGGCCAGATCGAATTTTAACGCTTCTGCATGAAATTGCCATTGATGGTCTTGCTGATATTCCCAGGCAGCCACATGGGCATATTCTTCGTCATGGCGCAGGGCTTCGCCCATCTCGGTTTGGGACTCCTCGCGGAAATGACAGCCGCAGCTTTCTTCCCGGTGCAGGGCATCTATACACATCAACTCCCCTAGCTCCAAGAAATCAGCAACGCGCTGGGCTTGGTCTAGTTCAGGGTTGAGAGCGTTGACGGTGCCAGGAATTTTGACATCCCGCCAGAACTCCACTTGCAGTGCTTGAATTTCTTGAATCGCTGTCTTTAACCCGGCGGCATTGCGAACAATGCCACAGTGCGCCCACAAGATTTTTCCTAAGCGTTGATGGAAACTAGTGACGGTTTGGCTACCCTGAATCTGGATCAATCGATCGAGCTTTTCTCTTACCATTTTCTCGGCTTGAGTAAAAGATGAATGTTCGATCGATAGTTTTGTAGTGCCTCGATCATTAGCTAAGTCGTTAGCCAAATAATTACTAATCGTCGCCGGAATTACAAAATAACCATCGGCTAAACCCTGCATCAAAGCTGAAGCCCCCAGACGATTAGCACCATGTTCGCTAAAATTAGCTTCACCCAAACAATACAGGCCAGGAATAGTGGTCATCAATTCGTAGTCCACCCATAAGCCTCCCATCGTATAATGTACCGCCGGATAAATCCGCATCGGCACTGTATAGGGGTCTTCGCCGGTGATTTGGGTGTACATCGCAAACAAGTTGCCGTACTTATTTTGCAGCACCTCGCGGCCATCGCGCTGGAGAGCGTCAGCGTAATCTAGATACACCGCCCGTTGGGAGCTGCCGACACCATAGCCCGCGTCACAGACTTCCTTGACTGCCCGTGAAGCAATATCGCGGGGCACCAAATTACCAAAAGCCGGATAGCGCCGCTCTAAAAAGTAATCCCGTTCTGCTTCTGGGATGTCGGCGGTAGGTCGTTGATCGTCTTTATTTTTCGGTACCCAAATTCGGCCATCGTTACGCAAACTCTCCGACATCAGGGTGAGCTTCGATTGATATTCGCCAGCGACAGGAATACAGGTGGGATGGATTTGAGTGAAGCAAGGATTGGCAAACAAAGCACCTTGCTTGTGGGCTTTCCAAGTGGCGCTGACATTGCTGCCCATCGCGTTGGTGGAAAGGTAAAAGACGTTGCTGTAGCCACCAGAACAGAGCAAAACAGCGTGACCAAAATGTCTTTCTAACTCGCCAGTTACTAAATTACGGGCAATAATCCCTCGTGCTTTACCCTCAATCTGGACAATTTCCAGCATTTCATGGCGGGTATTCATCACTACATTACCCAGTGCGATCTGCCTTTCCAGGGCTTGATAAGCACCCAATAAAAGTTGTTGACCAGTTTGGCCAGCAGCATAGAAAGTGCGCTGTACTTGGGTGCCGCCAAAGGAGCGATTACTGAGCAATCCGCCATATTCTCGCGCAAAAGGCACGCCTTGAGCGACGCAATGATCGATGATTTTGGTGCTAACCGTGGCCAGTCGATAGACATTGGCTTCACGTGATCGATAGTCCCCACCCTTGATGGTGTCGTAAAAAAGCCGCTGCACCGAATCTCCATCATTTTGATAGTTTTTAGCGGCATTGATACCCCCTTGGGCGGCAATACTGTGGGCGCGGCGGGGTGAATCCTGAAAACAAAAAGCTTTGACCCGGTAGCCTTGTTCGGCTAAGGTGGCGGCGGCGGCCGCACCAGCTAGGCCGGTACCAATAACGATGACTTCTAGCTGCCGCTTATTGTTGGGGCTAATTAAACGAGCAGTTTCTTGGTAAGTTGACCACTGCTGAGCGAGCGGAACAGCAGGAATTTTGGAGTTAAGCATGGGCGCTGATGAAGAGGACAATCGGGATGGCCGCTAGACCTAGTGGGACGGCGAGGGCGAAGCTAATGCCAACGGTGGAGAGAAGTTGCAGGTATTTATCGGCTACACCAAAGGTAGTGGCGGCGCTGCGCCAGCCGTGCCAAAGGTGGGCAGCAACGGCCAAGCAACCCAGGACGTAAATTGCGACTACCCAGCCTTGACTGAGGGTCGATCGCATCAGTTGAGATAAACCATCAGAGTTGGTGCCGAGCAGGTTGGGGAGCCAAAATTGATAAAGGTGCAGTAGCAAAAAAGCCAGGATGATCGCGCCCAAAATGCCCATGAATCTCGCCGGGTTGAAGGAAAAATCAGAACTGACGGCGTAGGGAGTGCTACGTTTGACACGGTTTTGCATGGTTAATGACGCGCCCTGCCAAATATGGATGGCGAAACCGCTGAAAACCAATATTTCTAAAAGGTGCAGTCCCCAGTTATGGCGCAGGAGATTGGCGGTTTGATCGAACAAAGCATTGCCATCGGCAGCCAAGATTGTAGCGTTGAGACCCAAATGAACAATCAGAAAGGCCATCAAGAACAGGCCAGTACTGGCCATAATCAATTTGCGGCCAATTGATGAAGTGTAAAAGTTAGACAATTGCATGATCGATCGGTAACTTAACTGATTGATATAGATATAGATTGTTGCAGAAATTTCTGGACTGCGTCTCGTGACAATTATTTCTGTGGCGATTTTTGCCACTGGCGTTATCCTGTAAATAGAAAAGTTAGGACTGGCATGTCTAGTAGTGCCGCTTTGGCCACGCTGTAACTAGATCCCCAAACGATCGCGACCAATAACAAACTCAAATCTACAAATTTGCTGACCATAAATTTTCCTGCGGAAACATTACGAGTTGACGTAGCCAAATCAAACATCGATTTAGTGGAAAGGCATAGTCATTTTTGAATTGGACTATGTGGTCAAAAGTATAAAATTGATTTTAGGTGCTATGGCAGATATTTTGTTAGAGCGTTAGTGCAAAATCCAATAGTAAGTGAGCCATTTCTAGCTTGGAGCAAGTCGGAATCTCTACTTGCTGACCATACTTGTCTATCCACACTGCTTGATTTTGATCGCTACCAAAACCGGAGTTGGGGAGATTGATCGGATTAGCCACGATCGCATCCAAATTCTTGCGCACTAACTTTTCCTGTGCCGGAGTCACAATATCTCCAGTCTGCGCCGCAAAACCAATCAGCTTTTGCCTGGGCTGTTTGCGCTGACCTAATGTGGCGGCAATGTCCTGTACGGCCACCACTGATAAATGATCCGATAATTCCTGTTTGGCTAACTTCCGGTCAACATAGTTAGCTGGCTTCACGTCGGCCACTGCCGCCGCCATGAAAGTAAAATCGGCACTAGGAAAATATTTAAACAATTCTGCTGCCATTAAGTCACTGCTCACCGCTGCAATGGCGGTGATCCCAGATTCTTGGGGTAGCTCTGGCAAATTAGCATAGACCAATGTTACGTGGGCACCACGCTGGGCAGCGGCTTGCGCTAGCGCCAAACCCATTTTGCCCGTGGCCGGATTGCCAATAAACCGCACTGGATCAAGAAATTCGCGGGTGCCGCCAGTGCTGATCAAAAGATGGCGACCAACGAAATCTCTTTTGCCGTGGGTGATGAAGATCGATCGAACATGATTAATAATCATCGCTGGTTCAGCCAAACGTCCTTGACCCACTCGATCGCAAGCCAACAGACCGGCTCCCGGATCGCACCAGTGATAGCGCTGATCTGCTTGCAGTAGCTGCCAATTGCGGCGCACGGCGACCTGCTCCCACATGTCAGTATTCATGGCTGGAGCTAGTAACACCGGACAGGCAGAGGCTAACACGATATTGGTCAACAAGTTATCCGCCAGCCCATTGGCCAGCTTCCCCAAAGTATTGGCCGTCAGCGGCGCAATCAGGATCAAATCAGCCCATTCACCTAACTCAATATGTAGAGGGCGGTGGTGAATGGGCTGCCAGAAATCAGCGTCAGTATAGGCGGGCTGCCGCGAGAGGGTGGCCACCGTTAGCGGGGTAATGAATTGCTGAGCAGCAGTAGTGAGTACGACTCGTACTTCTACGCCCTCCTGAAAGAGGGTAGAAATGACCCCACAGACTTTATAGGCAGCAATGCCACCACCAATGCCCACCAGTAGGCGCATGATTTAGGATTCGTCGTAAGCTTCCACATCCAACAAATGGATGTAGGGTTCGACTAGCTCTGGTTGTTGGTAAGCGACTGCCCGCAACAAATGCCAATCTTCCAAGCCATCAAAAGGACTAGCATAGTTGTCATCCTCTAGTCTGGCAGCGATTATTTCGACATCAGCTGCGGTCAAACTAGCAATATCTTTTACTGAAGTTTTCGTTGACATGATATAACTCTCCTATGACTAAAGGCAAAAGCCCATACTGATATCTTAATAGCTATTATTCACAGATTTGTGTTAATTTTCTCAAATTAGCTAAAAATCTACGCCCCGCCGCAGGTTCACCCCACTATTAGCGTAATGCTTGTGACAGATCATCTCGGAGTGAATACTGGCCAAGTTAAAGTAAATTGGTGTGTTGTAGCAGCGACCAGTAATAATTACCTCGGTATGCGCTGGTTTAGCCAGTAATGCCTCAACGATTGGTTCCTGAGCTAACAAGTCTAAATCCACGGTGGGATTTAGCTCATCCATAATAATGGTTTTGTAGAGACCAGATGCCAGGGCACTGCTAGCAATTTCCCAACCGCGTTCTGCTTCGATAAAGTCAATCTCTTGCTGCTTACCGCGCCAGACGATCGAATCACCACCGCAACGTTGGTGATCGACTAGCTGAGGATAGCTTTTCTTGAGGGCGGCAATGGCAGCATCTTCGGTATAGCCGCTGCCACCCTTCAGCCATTGCATAATCAGCACCCGATGGCTGCGATCTTGACTGATGCCTCGTCCGATCGCTTGCAAAGCTTTACCCAAGGCGCTGGTAGATTTTCCCTTGCCATCGCCGGTATAAATTTCAATTCCTTCAATGCCTTTTTCTTTGGCTTCGGGATGATGATGGGGCTTCATCTCCGAATGTAGATCAGACAACTCTAAGAGCGCGGCGGGAGTATCCCGACCAGTCACAATCACTTCTAAGTGGCGGGGTTTCTTGGCTAGGGTGCTGACGACTTCATCAATGGGCAATAAGCCCAAATCCAAGGCTGGGTTCATCTCGTCCAGAACAATCACGGTATATAAATCAGAGGCGATCGCTCCTTTGGCCACGTCCCAGGCGCGAGCGGCTTCTTCTCGATCGAACTCGGTAATGTCGGCTTGGCCAAAGTATTCTGCTCGACCAGTTCGCACTTGGTCAATTAAGTGCGGGAAAGCACCGCGCAGAGCAGCAATGGCCGCATCTTCATCATATTCCCGCCCCGGACCTTTCAGGAATTGTAGTAATAAAATACGATGGTCAGTCTCGCTCTCGATTCCCAGTCCCAAGGATCTTAGTACTACGCCTAGAGCGGCTTGGGACTTGCCTTTACCAGCTCCATCATAGACATGAATTTGTCCTGCTTCTCTTTCTTGCCGCTGATTGGCGGTGCGGATGCCGATACCAACTCTACTCATACAGTATTTCGATGCTCTATCAGAGGGCTTCAATATCTTATATCTTTTCCCAGCTTTGGTGGCGTTAGTATAACTCACCACATCATTTGGGTATACTAGTTCCTGAAATCAGGAATTAGCAAGAATTTTGTTATGAATTTAATTCGCATCTGGGCGATCGGCTCCAATAGTTTTCGAGAGATTATTCGCGATCGCATTCTCTATGTCGTGGGCATTTTTGTTTTAATTATGCTGCTGGCTTGGCGAGTCTTACCCGAAGTAGCACCAGGAGCACAGGACAAGATTCTATTGGATTTTGGGCTAGCTGTGATCAATGTTTTGGCGGTAGGAATTGCCATTTTACTGGGGGGTAACTTAGTTAATAAAGAGATCGATCGAAGAACAATTTTAGCACTGATCCCCAAGCCCTTAAGTCGGGCGGAATTCATTATTGGCAAGCACTTGGGCTTGTCGGCAGTACTGGCCGTACTGGTGGCCTTGATGATGGCTATTTATTTAGGAGTTTTAACCATTGCTAAAGTTGCTTACCCCATCGGACCACTACTGATCACCAGCGTCTTTATGGTTTTAGAGCTAATGCTGATTGTGGCGGCGGCCATTATGTTTGGTTCCATCACCAGTTCTATTTTGGCTACTTTGCTCACGGGCTTAGTATATCTAGCTGGTCACGGCAGCCGCGATATGTTGAACATGGCTCACCTAGGAGAAAGTAAAAGTCCCGGCTTCCAGAAATTAGCTGATGGATTGTTCTTGCTATTGCCCGATCTTGCGCGCTTCGATCTTAAAAATAGCGCCGTGTATAGCGTCTTGCCGAACAGTGCTGAACTGTGGACTAGTTTTGGTTACTCTATAATCTATACAGCAGTGTTTTTAGTAATTACCATTGCTCTCTTTAGCCGCCGCGAGTTTTGAGCGTTATTTAAGTTATGTCTATTAGACCCGCCACTGCCCAAAAATTATCGGCACTTCAGCAACTATTTACCACTGTCGATCGAGCATTGATTGCTTACTCCGGCGGCGTGGATAGTACGCTGGTGGCTAAAGTTGCCTACGATGTCTTAGGCGACAGGTCTTTGGCGATCACGGCGGTCTCGCCTTCGCTACTGCCCGAAGAGCTAGAAGATGCCCAGATTCAGGCTGCTACCATTGGGATTGCTCACCAGGTGGTCACCACCCATGAAATGGATAACCCTGAATATCGGGCTAATCCGATTAACCGTTGTTATTTTTGTAAAAGCGAACTGCACGATACCCTCAAGCCGTTAGCTCAGCAACTCGGCTACCCCTACGTGTTAGATGGGGTGAACGCCGATGACTTAAAAGATTATCGCCCTGGTATTCAAGCCGCTCAAGAGCGCGGGGCTAGGTCACCCTTGGCGGAGCTAGGAATTACTAAGTTAGAAGTACGCGAAATCTCGGAATTTTTGGGCTTGTCCTGGTGGAACAAGCCAGCCCAACCCTGTCTTAGCTCCCGTTTTCCCTACGGCGAAGCCATCTCGATCGACAAGCTGCAACGGGTTGGTCGTGCCGAAATTTATTTACGCAAACTGGGGTACGAACAACTGCGCGTTCGATCGGAGGGTGATACGGCGCGCATTGAATTGTCACCAGCTCAGATCAAAGAGTTCATCGCTAACCAAGATCTAGAGCAAGTTGTGTCAGCCCTCCAAAACCTGGGTTTTGTCTATGTCACTCTGGACTTAGAAGGGTACGTGAGTGGTAAATTAAATCGCGTTTTCATCGAAACTAGCTTGTCGCCGACGTGATTGGACAGTGTCGAATTCCATCGCAGCGCCAATTCCAAACTGTAAGCACCCAATGAGCCAAAATGCTTCTAGGAAAAAACCACTTTGGTAATTGGGAATCTGGTTGCCCGCATAGGCATACCACATGTCGGCAACATAAATACAGATCACGGCTTGGGCATTAACCCGCCAGCCTTTACTCAATTTGCCGCCCCAACATCCCAGTAGCATGACAATCGCTAAGCAACTTAGCCCCACATCACACCAGACATAAAACATATTCATGGTTTTGCCATAGGGTTTGAGAAAATTATCGGCAGCTTTTACCCAAGCCGGGATAGAAACAGCTGGAGTCTCTGGCTCGGCTTTTTCGATCTTGGCCGCAGAGTCGGTGGTGTTAGCCAATAGTGGTGGTGTTACTAAATTATTATCAGCAGAGACTTGTATTACAGCTGTCGGTTCAGCGGCGGTCGCGGCGGCAGGAGCCTGAATCAAAGTAGCCAAAGATGCGGCATACATACCGACAATCCCTACTAAAAACCATTGGTAAATATTTAAGTTGGTGCGCTTATTGGTAACAGCTATCATCATGGCTGCTGCGAGCAAAACATAAAACAGGACAAAGAAAGGATCACCTAAAGATCCGGTGGAGCTGAGCTGCCAAACCAACTCCCAGGAACTAAAGAACATATTACCGATAAAATAACAAAATAAAGCGATACTAATTAGGAGCCATACTCTACTACCACTGGGCATGCGACGACTGATACCATTTCTCAAGCACAAAATACTAGCAAACATCACCGGAATATTTTGGATGGGATAAGCGGTTACAGCCCGATACCACTCCGGTCGGCCAGTTCCTTGCATGGAAGTTCCAAACGATAGAAAAATGGCTAGAGACAACACTACCCAGATAAATGAGAAGCGAATGACATTTTTTTTGCACAAAATACTATCCCAGCGGGATAGGGGGTCAGAGTGATTGAACATGATGTTCTCCTGCGAAAACCTTAATTAAGTTTAGGTTTCCCGCTTTTCACTGCAAACTTGCCAACTATTTGGTTAAAGATTTTCCAAGGTTATGTGAATAGCAAATCAAGTTGTACTTTGGGTCAAACTGACCTGCCGCCGACGCGACATTACCATATCGAATTCCATCGCAGCGCCAATCCCAAATTGTAATAAACCAATAGGCCACAATATTTCTAGGAAAAAGCCACTTTGGTAATTGGACATTTGATTGTTGGCATAGGCATACCACATATCGGCAATGTACATACAGATCACGGCCTGAGCATTAACCCGCCAACCTTTACTCAACTTGCCGCCCCAACATCCCGATAGCATGATGGCCGCCAAACAAATTAGTCCCACATCACACCAGACATAAAACATATTCAGGATTTTGCCATAGGGTTTAAAGAACTGATCGGCGGCTGTTACCCAGGAAGGGATAGAGACAGCTGGTTTCTCTGGTTCGGCTTTGACCGAAGAGTCAATGGTGGGAGCTAATAGTGCTGGAGTTGTTGAATTATCATGATCAGATGTAGACATCTGTATCTGCGCTGATGCCGTAGTGATGGATGTGGCGGGAGCCTGAATTAAAGTAGCCAAAGATGCGGCATATACGCCGACAATCCCTACTAAAAGCCACTGATAAATATTTAAGTTGGTGCGTTTGCTAGTCACAGCTATAGTCATGGCCACAGCTAGGAAAATATAAAATAAAACAAAGAAGGGATCGCCTAGAGAGCCAGTGGAATTGAGCTGCCAAACCAACTCCCAGGAGCTAAAGAATATACTACCAACAAAGAAACAAAATAGAGCCATCCCAATTAGGAGCCATACTCTGCTGCCACTAGGCATCCGAGGACTAAGGCCATTTCTTAGGCACAAAATACTAGAAAAAATCACCGGGATATTTTGGATCGGATAAGCGGTAATGATTCTGTACCACTCTGGTCGCCCACTTCCTTGCATGGATGTACCAAAAGACAGATAAATGGCTAACGACAACATTGCCCAGATTAATGAAAAGCGAATAACATTTTTCTTGCACAAAATACTATCCCAGAGGGATAATGAGTCGGATTGATGGATCATATTTTTTCTAAAAAATCTTAAATTTAAATTTTCCGATTTTTACTTCAAACTTGCAAACCATTTGGTTAAAGATTTTTTCAAATGTCTGGGTAGTTGCTGAAATAAATCGCTGATTACTTCTGGTGCATATTCTTTACCCAAATATTGCATGGCTAATAACTGGGTTTTTTGGTGCAGAATGTTCATTTGCAGGCCATTCAGTTGGAAGGATTGCAATGATCGCTCGGGCTGATGAATAATAATCTGAATTATTTGCCGAAACTCTGCCCCAGACTTAATTGTCGGAATACTAGTCAAAATTTCGTTAGTAAATATTTGGCACTGATTATTACCCAGTAACTCGGAAATTTCTTCACTGATACCATTAACTAGTAAGAGCTGGGCATGGAATGCCGATTCCAGTGGGTTATCTGACATAAAACATCTGTATTACCAAAATATGCCGGGATAGGAAAATATTGAGCCAACGTAAATCGTAAGCTATTATACACTAGATACTAGATCTTGGATTTGCTGGTGTAAATCGGTCTCGATATAGCTAGCGATTTGGGCTTGGACATCACGAAAGGTACGTTCTAGGGATTCTTTTACGAGGGACTTTAGTTGCTGAAGCATCACCCGATGAACAGGCTGTTGTTTTTTTTGCAAGCCTAATAAATACCAAGGACTAACTGTCGTGGTGCCAGAGATCACTATATTACTAGAACTAACCCGCTGGCCATTCCAGAAAAACCCAAATTTATCGACCTCTCGTAGTTGTAGTTTAGCTAAAGATATATAGCTATTAACATACTCAGCAATAATCACTCTTTGATTTTGGAGTTGGGGCTGGATCGTGGTAGCTAACGATTTACGAATACTTTGAATTTGTCGATCGAACTCTTTGGCAATTTCTTGTTGTTGACTATCGATCGACAGTAAGATTTCTGATTGCAACTGATTCAATATGTCTTGAGCAATATTCTGGGCGGTCTGAGCATTGCTAAACTCCAGAACACCGCACAGCTTGAATTCAAGCTGTGATTGAAACCAGTGTAAGGGATGATAGTTAGGTAAGCTGTTAATCCCTTCATCTACCATTGCTAGATGGTCACTCACCATCCTTTGAGCCAGGGAAGCTCGCTCTTTTTCTGCTACTAGCCAAATTTGCTCTAAGCGCTCCTGCATCTTGAGCTGGCACTGCTGGGAGATTTGTTCGATGCTCTGGTTCATGATCAGCTTTAAGTTGCCCAGGTCACTTTTCCTGCAAAGGTCTGGCGCGGAGTGATGATCAGATTCGCTCATTGACAGCATACCGAAAAGTTCGTAGTTGATTTTGTTTAAGTTTAACAAGTCTAATCGGTCATGAGCAGAAGTGGAGGAGAGTTGTTAGTTGAAGCATCAGAAGCCCCGCACCCAACCCATGGGGGGTTATTGACCACAGTTCAGACGTTGATAGCTAGACATGACCCGACCACAGCAGCGAAATTTTTTCCAGTAGGCTTGACTCACCTCATCTTCCGCGTCGGCTGATAGTATGTTAATACCAATTCCATTGCGTCCAATTTCAATACCAGAACTATGGATATATCCTTGCCTACCCAGATATATAGCTACATGATCAGTTTTTTGAGGGGTGCCAAAG
Source organism: Synechococcales cyanobacterium VAR_4_metabat_354 (assembly GCA_031414775.1). Taxonomy (GTDB): domain Bacteria; phylum Cyanobacteriota; class Cyanobacteriia; order Cyanobacteriales; family Chamaesiphonaceae; genus JAAFHZ01. The sequence goes on along the minus strand of JANOQI010000054.1, from coordinate 35,155 downwards.
AAAATCAAGTCGCCGGGTTGTAGTTCACTAATGGCCACTCTTTTGGTGAAAGCTTCTTGCTGATAAGAATCGCGAGGCAGCCAAATGCCCTGCGATGCGAAAGCTGCTTGCATAAGGCCAGAACAGTCATAATTAGGAGCAACGGTGCCTCCCCACAAGTATTGATTGGGAACTGATAGGGCAATTTTAGCAAAGTCAATTACAGCCGGTAACCTTTGTTCAATCATCTTCCGAGTGATAATTGCTGGCTGATAGGTATCAGGGGTGGGTTGGAGATGAATTAGATCGCTAGCATTTAACCAGCCCGGATAATCGTCTTCTACTGAGCGCACCCGCAACACGTTTTGGTTGATGATGGTGGTGTTGAGAATTTTTACTTGTCGGCCAGCGGCGACTTGAGAAGCTAGGCCGTTACAGTCGGTTGTGCTGTAGAGATTGATGTTCGATCGACAGAGATATTCAATATTTTCAGAAAGAGGCAGATTCATAGAATGGGGTGCTGGGGGTGCTGCTCTTTCCATACTATGCTGAAGGCTTAGGCATTTCAACGGCACTAATATGCAATTCTTCACCCCCGATCCGCAGCTCGATCGCTTTGGCCAAGAAGTTTTACAGGCCATCTGGCAAGATTTTCCAGCATTGGGAAAAGAGCAAATTGCCATGACTTGGTTGGTCTATGACCAAGATGCGCCAGTGAATATAGCGGGGGCGTTAACGGCTCAGGATGTTTGGCGGTATGTACCGAGAGGATTTAGTTATCGCGGTGGTGAGCGTATTTATCCGGCCAGTATTGTGAAGTTGTTCTATCTGGTGGCGCTGCAAGAATGGCTAGAAAAGGGTATGACTAGTACTTCAGCGGAGATCGATCGAGCGGCGCATGACATGATCGTCGATTCTAGTAACGATGCCACCAGCTTAATTGTCGATATTTTGAGTGGTACTACTAGCGGCCCAGAGATACCCACCGAGCCGTTTAAGTTTTGGCAGCAGCAGCGCAATATTGTGAATCGTTATTTTCAGTCGCTGGGTTGGCCAGAACTGGACAAAATTAATGTTAATCAAAAAACCTGGGGGGATAGTCCCTATGGTCGTGAGCGGGCTTTTGTGGGAGCCATGTATGACAATCGCAATATGCTTACGACCGAGGCTACAGCGCGATTACTACACAGCGTGGTAGCTGGAATTGCGGTGAGTAGTAGTCGATCGCAGTTGATGTTGGAGCTGATGCAGCGGGATGTCGCGGCGGGGCAGATGATACCGCCACCGGGGGAAGAGAATCAGGTCAATGGCTTTTTGGGTGAAGGTTTGCCACCGGGGAGTAAGCTCTGGTCGAAGGCTGGTTGGACGAGCACCGTGCGTCATGATGCTGCTTATTTCGAGATGTCCGACAGGTTGTCTATGATGTTAGTGGTTTTTACGGAAGGATCGGCACAGAATCGGCAAATTTTGCCTTCGATCGTCAATAAACTGTTACAGGTCACAGCTGATATCCAATAAATTTACATCGATCCCCGTCTTACCGATTGTCTTTCTGTGAATGTATATTAAGCTAGATAGTAGGCATCTCCATAAACCATTGACTTTACTGAGTCTATGGCTAAATGCCCCTGCTAGGATTGAACTAAGGAAATCTAAAATTATGGCAAATGAAGTTAAGAAACAGTTCCCTCATCACGTCGTTATTGTGGGCGGCGGTTTCGGTGGACTTCATGCGGCACAATCATTAGGCAATGCCTCGGGCGATGCTCCTGTTAAGGTGACGTTAATTGATAAGCGTAATTTCCATCTTTTTCAGCCATTGCTTTATCAAGTGGCCACGGGTGGCTTATCGCCTTCAGATATTTCCTCACCGCTTCGATCGATTCTGAATAAGCACAAAAATATCAAGGTGCTGATGGGTGAAGTCCAAGACGTTGACCCGGTAAAACAGAAGATTTTTTTGAATAAAGGTGAGATTAATTACGATACCTTAATCGTCGCCACCGGGGTCAGTCATCACTATTTTGGTAACGACCAATGGGCACCGACAGCGCCCGGTCTCAAGACGGTGGAAGACGCGCTAGAAATGCGTCGCCGCATTTTTATGGCTTTTGAAGCCGCCGAGAAAGAAACTGATCCAGAAAAACGTCGGGCTTGGCTCACTTTTGTGATTGTGGGTGGTGGACCAACTGGGGTCGAGCTGGCCGGGGCGATCGCTGAATTGGCTTACACTACTCTCAAAAAAGATTTCCGTAATATCGATACCTCGGAAGCCAAAATAGTGCTAGTGGAAGGGCTAGATCGAGTATTGCCAACCTATCCGCCAGAATTATCAGCCAAGGCTGAAGCGTCCTTGGTGGGATTGGGTGTTCAGGTGCAAACCAAAGCACTAGTTACCAACATTGAGGACAATATGGTGGCGATTCGCCAGGGCGAAACAACTGAAACCGTGGCAGCCCGCACTGTTCTATGGGCGGCTGGCGTCAAGGCTTCGGCGATGGGTAAGATTTTAGCCGAACATACTGGGGCAGAACTCGATCGGGTGGGAAGAGTGATGGTCGAGTCGGACTTGAGTATCAAAGGCTATCCCCAGATTTTTGTGATTGGCGATTTGGCGAATTTCACCAAGTCAGATGGCAAACCTTTGGCGGGGGTAGCACCAGTAGCTACTCAAGAAGGTAAATATGTGGCGGAGTTAATTTCCAAACGATTAGTTGGGGAAAATTTACCAGCTTTTGAATATTTTGATGCGGGCAGTTTGTCGGTAATTGGTCGTCATGCAGCGGTAGCTGATTTTGGGGCGGTGAAGTTTTCGGGATTCTTTGCTTGGTTGATTTGGGTATTCGTCCATATTTATTATTTGATTGAATTTGATAGCAAGTTAGTGGTGTTTATTCAGTGGACCTGGAGTTATTTCACGCGCAGACGCGGGGCGCGGTTAATTACTGGCGACGAATCTTTAGGACAAATTGGTGTTGATGATCGAGGGGACTATTTTGTGGTTCCCAGAATCAAAGTTAACGCTAAAGCCCTGTGACTTTTCTGGACAAAGGATTACCAATGACTGAGTGGCTCTAAACACCAGTATTTCTGCAAGATCATTCTGGCTGTTGTCTGTACTACTGTCAGCAAGCAGCAGCTAGAGTTTGTGGCTGGTTGATTTTCTTTAGAGCTGATCCAACAAAATTTTTCAAACTCTAGAAATTTTTCTACTAATTGTTGACTGAGTGAAAAAATCTGACGATTGCTGATATTTGTTGAACCTAGATCAGTGGAAACATGATCCCAAACATCTAAAATTGCTCCGATCAGCTCCATTTCACTAGTTGTTTTGGTTGTTAACTCTGTAGTTGTTAGCTGTAAAGAAATCTCAGTTTTGTTGGCTAGCTGGAGCAGCTGAGTACAACGGGTGTAGATATATTGCAAAGTAATTGATGAGGCTGTTTGAGATGGATAGTTGCTAATTTCTGAACTTCTGATACTTAGTAATTGACTTAGCCCAGTAGCGATCGCCTCCATTGTTGGTTGCAGATACAAATATCCTTGGTTATTAACGGCTCCTTGCCATTGAGTCGTTGGTTCATCGTAAGATGTGGCGGTTAATCTTTGGAGCAACCAATCACCGCATGCTTGCGGTGAAGAATATGGTACTGACTGAATAAGATGAGAGCTGTTGAATAGTTGGTGAGAAACCGCACTGAGGTAGGTTAATGGTTGTCGATCGATCCTTTTACACTGAATGAGATGGGCTGTCATCAAATTAGTGATGTCTGGCGATCGATCAATACTTTCCCACAGCTGCTGACGAATAGTCGCCAACATAGAAGTATCGATCGGCAAACTAAAAACGTATGAGGAAGTGGTCTGAATACCGCCTGTTTTTGTTTTTTTGTGATGCACTGTTTTAATAGATTTGACAGGTAATGCTTGGTGGTGCAGAAAAGTCGTTAAAGCCTTGCCACAAGAGGATTTCTGACTAAGGTGTAGCAAAGAGGGGCATTCAATGTGATGCTAAAGTTTCTTAACTCCAAGCAATCCCATGTCAACCCCTCTACTATACCGTCAACTGCAAACTCAATTGAGTCAAGGGATCACACCACAAGATAAACGTCACCAGTTGTCCTTTCTCTCCTCGCCGTTCCAAATATCTAGTTTTAGGTCTCGAAAGTATTGCAAAGATCGATCGATATCAGCTGGCAAACCTTCCAAATTCAAGTCAAACCAACCGCCACCGGCACCATTAGCCCCTAATACAGCGGCCTTAATGGTAACAGTGAGCTGGTAATCTGATACTAATCGAGAAATAATTGGCTCTTGATGATAATTTTCGGGAATGAGAATCCGAATCCGAGTTTGAATTATACCGGAATTATTAGTCATAGTTAAACATCCTTAATTTTGGTTTTGTGTTCTAAAATCGTTTTGATGATTAGCGTCACTACTGCCAATAGCACCAGCAGTAAGGCGGCTGAATAAGCTGCTTCCGTCTCGTATTGCTTGTAAGTGTCCTCCACATACAGCGGCAAACTTTGAGTAGAACTGGCAATATTTCCCGATACCACCGCTACCGCTCCAAATTCCCCCATCGACCGGGCATTCGTCAGAACGACGCCATAAAGGAGTGCCCAGCGAATATTGGGTATAGTCACCCGCCAGAAGATTTGCCAATCGCTAGCTCCTAAGGTTCTAGCGGCTTCTTCTTGATCTTTACCGACTTCTTCTAGCACCGGGATGATTTCTCTAGCTACAAACGGCATACTGACGAAAGCGGTAGCTAACAACATGCCCGGGAAAGCAAAAATAATCTTGATGTTATGGTCGTCTAGCCAGCCTCCCAGCCAACCTTGTTTGCCATAGAGCAGCACCAGCATCAAACCAACAACTACAGGAGAAATAGAAAAGGGCAGATCGATAATACTCAACACCACAGCCTTGCCGGGAAAAGATCGGCGGGTGATCGCCCAGGCTGCACACAGGCCAAAGATCACATTAAGCGGTACGGCGATCAGGGTCAAACTCAGTGTCAACTGCACGGCAGATAAGAAAGCTGGGCGGCTGAGGTTAGCCAGAAACGGATCAATACCTTTCTGAAAGGCTTGGTAAAAAATATTGGCAGTAGGAATATAAAACACCAAAGCAATATAAAAAATGGCGACCGCAATCAGTAAGCTAGGCACCCACTGTTGTGAACGCTGAGTAGCACGATTCATAATTATTTTCTTAGGCTATTTAATAGTATTTGCTACCCCATGATTGGAGCAGGTTAATGGCAAGGAGGGATACAAGAGAAATCGACAGCAGCACCACTCCAATGACTGTGGCTCCGGCAAAGTCATATTGTTCCAAGCGCTGGAAAATTAGAACGGGAGCGATTAAATCTTGAAAAGGAGTATTGGAGGCCAAAATCACCGTGGAGCCATACTCTCCCACTGCTCGCGAAAAGCCTAGCGCTACACCAGTTAAAATCGCTGGCCATAGAGCTGGTAAAATTACCCGTCGGAAAGTATCCCATGGCGAAGCACCCAAGCACCAAGCCGCTTCTTCAATATCGGCATCCATTTCTTGCAAGACAGGCTGGACTGTCCGTACCACAAAGGGTAAAGAGATAAAAACCATCGCGATTGCTACCCCTGTGCGAGTAAAAGCTAACTTAATACCAAATGGAGCAAACAAAGAACCAATCCAGCCGTTATCACTATAAACTGTCGCCAGAGTTAGACCGGCTACTGCTGTCGGTAAAGCAAAAGGTAGATCGATCGAACTATCAATGAGCTTTTTACCAGGGAATTCATAGCGCACTAAGACCCAAGCAATCAGGGTACCAAAGAATCCATTGATGACAGCAGCCACCAAGGCGGTCACAAAAGTTACATCGTAGGTCGAGAGAGCGATCGGGCTAGTGGCAATCTGCCAAAACTTCGCTGGAGACTGGCTACTAGCCTTTACCAACATGGCCGAAACTGGTAACGCCAACATCACTACGAGATAGCCAATGGTAATCCGCCAAGCCCAAGATAACCGGAGTGGGCGAGGCTTAACCCGAGGAGGATGACTAGCAAGAGCAGAAAATAAAGACATAGTTACTTAGCGTTATTTGGTTTGAATTTGATCAAAGATGGCCTGGTCATCAAAAAACTTAGTTTGGGCTGTTGACCAACCGCCGAAGTCTTTGATCGTACTCAGTTTTTTTACTGCCGGGTATTTAGTGGGTTGATTCGGGTCAGCTGGTCGAAAGCCCAATTTGGCAAATTCGGCCTGGGCTTCTGGGGTAAATAGATACTGCACAAAAGCTTCCGCGACCGCGCGACTACCATGCTTATCAACATTTTTATCAACAACGGCGATCGGATTATCGATCGAGATATTCACATCGGGAGTAATGTACTCCACTTTCTCGCCTTTTTGTTGAGCCAGAATAATTTCGTTTTCGTAGTTAATTAAGGCATCACCCTGGCCTTGTTTAAAAAATATATCAGTGGCTTCCCGAGCATCTTTGGGCAAAATTGGCGCATTATCATAAACTTTTTTCACAAACTCCTGAGCTTGGGCTTCATCGCCAGTTTTGATGGCATTATTCCACAGAGCCAAGAAATTCCACTTGGCCACTCCCGAAGTTTTGGGGTTAGCGGTAATTACTTTAATGCCATCTTTGGCCAAATCTGACCAGTTTTTAATGCCCTTGGGATTACCTGGCCTGGTGACCAAAACGGCGATCGATCGAGAAACATTGCTGTCATGGGGGAATTTTTTCTCCCAACCTGGGGCGATCAATCCGGCCTTTTCAATTTTTTGGGTATCGCCAGCCAGCGACAAATGAACGACATCAGCAGCCAAACCATCAATGACCGCCCGAGTTTGCGAACCAGAACCACCATAACTCTGCTTAAAAGTTACTTTCTGGCCATGTTCTTGTTGCCACTTGGCCACAAATTTGGGAATGATCGCTTCATGGGCAGCTTTGGTAACAGCAAAAGAAACTAGGGTAAGCTCCACCTCTGGTTTTTGACCATTACCAGACTCGACAGTTTTTCCGCCAGTGCAAGCAGCGAGCGCAACACTCAAAACTACTCCCACCAAAAACAGTGTGACTATCCGACGACTGATCGCTGCTGACTTCATGATTCCTCACCTAGTTAAATTTAATCTACGACATCTTTATCGAATTGCCGTATATTTATCTGATGAGTATCGATAGTAAAGAAGTTATCGCGAAAAGTCAAGTAAATCATCTATATCTTGACCGGAATAAAGGTAATTTTAGAAAAGTCTGACATGAGGGGGTTTTCCATCTCGGCGTGGTAGAGCAAGATACAATGAGAAGCTGTATTGTTTGCCCTGCTGTGCCGTGGATCTTTCCCCCAAGACTGAATATGCTCTGCTCGCTCTAATGGAGCTAGCCAAACGCTTTAATGATGGTGAACCGCTCCAAACGCGCCAGATTGCCGAGCAACAACAAATTCCCGATCGATATCTCGAACAGCTCATGGGTATTTTGCGCCAGCAGGGTCTGGTGAAAAGCCAACGGGGAGCTAAAGGCGGTTATCTGTTGGGGCGAGAGCCTTGGCAAATAAGTCTACTAGATGTGATTTTGGCGATGGAAGGGAAAGCCAATACCTCAAATGGAGATGGTAGATCGATCGAAAGCTTGGTGTTAGCCGAGATCTGGCAAAAAGCTAGACAGGAAGCCTACCAGATTTTTCAAAACTGTACTTTGCAAGATTTATGTGATCAGCGGGATGCTCAGGCACAGAGTAGTATCACTTATTACATCTAAGCCGACCTTTGAGCCGCATAGTAATATTGCCGCCACCAATTTTAGATGTTGTGAGTAGTCCATGATTTTGATAAAATCCAACTAACTCCATCGGAAAGCCGTAGATTCAATTAGGAAGACAAATAATGGGCATTGCAGTCGAGAGCGTATCCAAGCGGTTTGGAAATTTCCAGGCAGTCGATCAGGTGAGCTTAGAAATCGAATCTGGTTCCCTGGTCGCGCTACTAGGTCCCTCCGGTTCTGGGAAATCTACTTTGCTCCGTCTCATTGCCGGTCTGGAACTGCCGGACGAGGGTCGCATCTGGCTGACTGGGACTGATGCGACCCATCAATCGGTTCAAGAACGGAACATCGGCTTTGTGTTTCAGCATTATGCTTTGTTCAAACACATGACCATTCGCCAAAATATCGCTTTTGGTCTAGATATTCGCAAAAAGAACCCAGGTACTACTAAAAAAAGAGTTGATGAACTACTCGAACTAGTGCAGTTAAGTGGATTAGGCGATCGCTATCCCAGCCAGCTATCTGGCGGTCAGCGCCAACGGGTGGCCTTAGCTAGAGCCTTGGCCGTAGAACCGAGAGTATTGTTACTTGATGAACCTTTTGGAGCGCTGGATGCCAAAGTGCGTAAAGATTTACGGGCTTGGCTGCGCCGCCTACATGACGAGGTGCATGTCACCACTGTATTTGTGACTCACGACCAAGAAGAGGCGATGGAAGTTTCTGATAAAGTCGTGGTGATGAATAAAGGCAAAATTGAGCAATCTGGCACTCCAGCTCAGATTTATGATCACCCAGCTACTGCTTTTGTTATGAGTTTTATTGGCCCAGTGAATGTGCTGGCCAGTGGTTCGGATATTTTTCAGAGTAATGGTTTTGAGTCGAGTAACCCCGAAATGTTCTTACGACCCCAAGATATTGTCATTGAGATAGCACCCAATGGGAATAATGTTCCGGCGCGGGTGGAACGCATTATTCACTTGGGCTGGGAAGTTCAAGCCGAACTATCTTTAGCGGATGGCCAAATAATGATGGCTCATCTGACTCGGGAGCGGTTTGATGCTTTGCAACTACAACCACAACAGCATGTTTTTGTGCAACCGAAAGAAGCTAAGTCTTTTCCGTTCCCATTAGATTATGCGATCTAATCCATACCAGCTAGGGCTGATTTAACTTTGGAGCAGGGGGTGCTGGCTCCGTCGCTGGGACTAAAGTCCAAGGAATCATCCGTTTAATGACGATCGGCGGCTGTTGTTTTTGATATTTTTTAGTTGGCTCGGCTTTATTTTGATCCAACGATGCTGAAGATGCTGAGCGAGGGGTGCCCAATGATTCCACTGTAAATACCTGCGGTGGCGAAGCATCGGGGGGATAAATTAAATCAATTTCGACTTGGCGGCGGGTACCCGGTGGTAACTTTACTGTTACTAATGCTCGACCCTGTTCACCACGCCTTTGCACAATATGAGTTTGCTTGGTTTCGGTGCGCCCAAAATCATTGGAATAACGAATCTGGACAGTGCCTCGGAAAAAAATTGGTGCATCAGCGGGCATTGGGGACAGAAAACGTAAGCCCCCAAACAAAATATCATCCTTGAAAGGAGTTTGCATTTTAATAACTACACTGCGCTCTTCTTGGGAATTATTTAGCAAGGGCATCGTTAACCGATAGTGAGTACCATAGTTACCATGCCCCCGGTAGGCCGTATCCGGATAGCGTTTCAACATAGCAGCACTCTGGATTTGGCGTGTCCCTAAAGTGCCCCCATCGAGTGTACTAATGGCAAAAGATACCGCCTGACCGCGTTCTGGAATGGACAGGTCATTACTATCCGGTTGATCTGTGATTTTCGCTTCCCAACGTGAACCTTGGGAAACTCCGGCAACTCGGCCGTAGGTGACACCTTTACCGGGCTTGATCGCACTCGGATTAGTTGGTAACTGATCCCGAGGGGTGGCTAATTTACTAGTTTTGATGGCAGTTTGCCATTCTTCTGATTTTGGCGATCGATAGACTGGCAACAATTTGGCTGGCTTCACCATGGCAGCTGGCTTTTCTAAGCTGGGCAGCTGCTGGGGTTGATGTCCGATCGCCAAAACTCCTAGTGGTGGAGATTGTAGTTTATCGAGCAAGGCCAGACTGGCAATCTGGACTTTGCCACTGCTTTGCAAGCGCATTAAAGTTGATTCAGCGCTGCGATTAGGGATCGATCGACTAAAAATAATTCTACTTTGACCAGGCGGAATGGTAATTTCTTTGGTTAGCCTGGTATCAGTGAGACCACGTTTCATATCGTTGGCGATGCGCGAACCAGGGCCAGAAAAGGTCCGACCATCAGAATTGTTTACATAAGCGGCCAAATTAACAAAGGGGGCATCGGCATTAACATAGCTGAGCGCTTGTAAAATCTTGAGCTTGATTGGTTTCTGGCCAGGATTAAAAGCTAAAATGCCCACATTCATTAAGCGGTTGACAGTATTGGCATCTAAGGCTGGACGAGAGATATGGTGAGAGAAAATATCAAATCGACCATCAAAAGCATAGTTAAGATGAGCTGCGGCCTGGGCTTTATTAGCGGGCGACCAGGTGGAAAGCAAAATACCTTCATTGATCAGCACTTCTGGACTATTACTATTAAAGACCGGAATCTTATCCAGACTGCCCGGTAGCGGACGCACTAGATGCTTTTGCAGTACTTGTGTTTGGGCTGCTGGTGCCGCGATAGAGGTTAAGGCCGCTGATTGAGATACCAGGGCCAGAACACAAGCGATGAAAATTCGGAGCATAAAAAACTAATCCTCAGTAGTGCACAAGAGGAAAATCCCCTTAGCCCTTTTTAATAGGCTGCTCACTAAAATTTCTCCTGGGTCGGAGAAACTTAAGAGTGCCTCTACCCCAGAAAATCTAGGAAAGTAGTGTGATTTTACAGTTTATTGCCACATTCTGAGCAAAATTTGTTGCTAGTAATATTTTGGGCACTACAGCTGGGACAACTAACTACAGTGGATTTGCCGAACTGGCGCTTGGGTTTAGCAAGACCAACCATATCGGCGTTGGCTTTGCCTGCTGGTACCATTGGATAGCAATTTTCGTTGCGCTTAACTTTGACATCCATCAAAACTGCGCCGGGGTAAGCCAACATCTCGGCGATGGCCTGGGGTAAGCCCGCCCGTTGATCGATCGTCATCCCCTTAATGCCATAAGCTTGCGCCAATAACATCAAATCCGGCATCGAAGGAGCCATTTCGGAAGAGGAATAATTCTCGGCGTAGAAGGCTTCCTGCCACTGGCGCACCATGCCTTGCCAGCCATTATTAATCACGACAATCTTGACGGGGAGCTGGTATTCCATAATAGTGCCCAACTCTTGCAGATTCATCTGGAAGCTGGCATCACCACTGATACAAATAATTTGTTCACCCGGTAGTGCCACCTGTGCTCCGATCGCCGCCGGTACTCCATAGCCCATGGTACCTAGACCTGAACTAGAAAGCCAGTGGCGGGGTAAGTTGTTTAAAAACTGGGCTGCCCACATTTGGTGCTGCCCCACATCGGTAGTGTAGTAAGCATTGGGCGCTTGTTTGCGACATTCAGCGATCGCTTCTTGAGGGGAGAGCGTATCGGGATATTCGGGCACCACTAAGGGGTTATCTTCGCGCCAAGCGCCAATCATGTCTAGCCAATGGCCAGTTTTGATGGCCTGGTTATCTAGCTTCAGCTCAGCTACGCGATCGAGAATATCAACTAATACCTGTTTCAGATCACCAACGATCGGCACATCTGGGACCCGAATCTTGCCAACTTCTGCTGGGTCGATATCAATATGAATTATTTTGGCGTGGGGGGCAAACATATCTTGTTTGCCCATGACTCGATCGTCAAACCGAGCGCCAACGGCAATTAACAAATCACAGTCGGTAGCTGCCCAGTTAGCATAGGCCGTGCCGTGCATTCCCAGCATTCCCACCGACAAGGGATGTTCTTCATTAAAGGCACCTTTACCCATCAGGGTGGTAGTCACTGGTATCTGGAAGATTTCAGCCAACTGCTTGATTTCAACATGGGCACTGGCCGAAATCGCTCCGCCACCGACATAAAGCAAAGGCTGCTTGCTGTTTTTGATCAGCTGCACAGCCTGGTTGATTTGACGAGAATTGCCGCGTAGGGTAGGACGATAACCGGGAAGCTTAATACTATTGGGTTCGACGGGGGAATATTCAAATTCTTCGGCACCCACGTCTTTGGGAATATCAATTAAGACCGGGCCGGGGCGACCGGAACTAGCAATATAAAAAGCTTCGGCGACGACTCTGCCCATTTCGCGGGGATCGCGTACTACATAAGAATGCTTGACGATCGGCATGGTAATGCCATATATGTCGGTTTCTTGGAAGCCATCAGTGCCGATCGCACTACGTGGTACTTGGCCAGTGACGATTACCATCGGAATCGAATCCATCTGGGCAGTGGCGATACCAGTTACTAAGTTGGTGGCACCTGGTCCAGAAGTCGCAAAACAAACCCCAACTTGGCCAGTCGATCGAGCGTAGCCATCGGCGGCGTGGGCGGCTCCTTGTTCATGTCGGACTAAAATATGATCCATCCAACCAGCGGCTTCGGCTCGTTCTATTTCGTCGTAGATTGGTAAGATAGCGCCGCCGGGGTAGCCAAAAATATGCTTGACTCCGTGCCGTCTCAGACTATCGAGCAGGGCGTAAGCTCCAGTCCGCACGTTGGAGCTAGGGGCGGGGATGGGGATAACGGTCGTGCTGGTAGTCGAGATTTGGGAAACCACTAATGAACCTCGTAAGTTGGCGGCTAGTTGGGAAGAGCGAAAAAGTGATGAATGCAACTGGATAAGTAGCTAATTATTCTAGTACTTTTTAATGCTGATTATCGATCGACTCTGTGATAAGTTACACACATTCTAGCCAATATCTGGCTGGATGTGACGGTTATTCCGCCAGACCCAAATGCCAGCACTAGCGATCGCTAGACTCATCCCAATTAGCACCGCATTCAGACCAAAGCGATCGGCTAATGGACCAGAAATGGCTAACGGCAAGCTGAGAGCAACATTGACAGCGTTATTTTGAAAGCCAAATACTTTGCCGCGCATCGATTCTGGTGTTTTTTCTTGGATGAGAGTTTGCATCGGCACCGCAATCAAAGATGCGCCAAAACCCAGTATCACACTAATAAATATTGATGACCACAGCTGTTTGAACAAGATATAACCCACTAACATCAGGGTGATAATACTGAAACCCACCACCGGTAGGGGTTGGTTGCGTAAGCGATTGCCCCAAGTTCCGAGCATGGCTGCGCCGATCATCAAACCCACTCCGGTGGCTGACACTAACAGACTAAACTGAGTTTCATCCAGCCCCATTTCAACTACTAACTTGATTGATAATACTTGCAGAGCAGTAATAGTTGAGAACAAAATAGTTAGTTGAATCATAGCTTGCTGAATCAACCGATTACTTTGGAGGTAACGAATCCCATCCATGAATTCTGGGATGGGGTTATAACTTTTGGGGCCAACTTGCTGGGGTAAGACTTCACGAGACTGCATTAGCTCACAACAAAGAGCCGCGCATAAGTAGACGCTGCCTAGAAAGATGGCATGGCCAAGGGTACCAAAGTTTTGCTTAACCAGCCATCCCCCAATGGGAAAACCCACTACCACCGAACCCAGCAGTGTAATAGTAGATAGGGAATTGGCGGTGAGTAGATGCTCTGGCTTGACTACCAATGGCGTGACTGACTGCTCCGCTGGTGTGAAGACTTGAGTCACTGTGGAGATTGCAAATATTACTAGTAACAGCAGCACCAGCTCTTTGGGCAAAAGCACTATCGACATGACTAGAGCAGCTCGCAACAGATTGGAAAGTACCATGATCCGCTGTTTAAGATACCTATCTACAAAAATTCCGGCGGCTGCCCCAAAGACAATCGCTGGAATCGTAGTAGCAATAAGAATCGCTGAACTGGAAGAAGCCGCTAGACTAGCTGGAATCCGGTAAGTGGATAACAACGAGATGGAGAAAACAATCAGAATTTTATCGGCAACTTGCGACAAGGCTTGTCCTGCCCACAGCCACATAAACGATCGATTGCGTAATAAGTCCTGAAAGCTATTTGTTTCGGTAGATGTTTTGGCAGGCAGCATAGATCAATTTCTCGTTGGCGATTCTAAGTCTAAAGCTAAAACAGCCCCAGTAGTGTTGAACCTAAACCAGTGACCACATCAAAAAAGCTACCGCCGCCGCCCTCGCTAGGTTTAGTGGGCTGTTTGGCTAGTTCGATCGACTTCACAAAATTCTGGGTAGCCAATACCCCAGTCTGATCGCCTTGCGTTTTATACAGCTGACCCGCTTTGGTGGCATCGATCGCCGCTCCGGCATCATCTTGCAGCTTAAAACGTGCCAGGGCACGGCCAAAATAAGCTCCCGCTAACTGTGGTTCTAGTTGCAGTGCTTGGTTAAAGTGGGCGATCGCACCCATCTGGTTATTGTTTTGCGCCTCGATATAGCCCCATTTATAAAAATCACTAGCCGTACCAGCGGCACTAGTGAGTCCGATCGCCCCTTGTACATAGGCGGTTTGTAAGTTCACGCCCCCCAATTTAGCACCAGCTAGGTAGGCTTCCCGCAAATCGGTGTTGGTCAGGTTTGCGCCCGTTAAGTCCGCTCCAGTCAGATCCGCTCCGTACAAAGATGCGCCAGTCAAATTAGCACCGTGTAGATTAGCACCGCTTAAGTTGGCCTGACTCAAGTTGGCTCCCACTAAATTAGCCTGATGTAAATTCGCACCGGCCAAGTTGTTAGTTACCAAACCCGCACTAGCCAAATTGCACTTAGGGCATTCTTTGGTAGAGAGTAACTGCTGTAAATGGTTGGGATTTTCCGCCTGGGCGGCGGTGGCGATTGTCAGTACAAGTGCGATTGCAATTTTCCAGGACATAGTGGGGGGCTAGTAATTTGGTTAATAATTTTTAGGGAGGAGGCTGCTCTGGTGGGTTAGCTTCTGCCCAAGCTTGTTGAGCGGCATCAATCTGACTGAAGATATCAGCAGTTGGTTTGCGGGATTTAAGTCGATCGATATTGTATTTGCGTTTTAGTGCCGCTAGAGTTTCCGGCGGAGTGATCGGAGTGGGCCAGTCAAAGTCACTAGCCTGACAGAAGGGCAACCGCGAACCTAATTCCTCGATCGGTTGTTTCGGTAGTCTCATTAGAAAGTATTCCCGGTGGCGACGGATTTCTGCGTATCGGTTCTTAATTTCGTTTAAAACTCCTACCACTTGGCTGTGGTGATGGTTAGCCAGAGCGACGCGCACTTCCAAATCATCTAAGGGAATGTGGTACTCTGCCAGCTGGCGCAAAATATCACCGGATAAATTGTTGGGCAGCTGGGGATTTACGGCGGCGCTGAGGGCAGCCATCGCTCGGCGGACATGTTCTTGTACTTCATCAGCCACGGCTATTCCGGTTAGCTCGTGGGAACTGGGGGTAACTTCTTCTAGTCGTTTGATCGCTAGTTTGAAATGATCGATCGTTTTTTCTATGTATTGGTAGTCCATGATTTAAGTTTCCGAATCTTCTCCACTTAGCAATAACGTATAACCCCCATGATAATATTTGGGGCGACACCCATCCGCCATCATCGACCCATCTACCTTGCTAAAAACCCATCATCTGCGTAAGTTACTCCACTTTTCTCAGCACCTCGATCGACTGGCTGAATTTAATGGCTGGCTGAGTGGCTGGCTTATTGTCCTCACCGTGGGAGTAGGTTTCTACAACGTTGTTGCCCGTTACGTGGGTCGCCTGATCGGCGTACAGCTTTCCTCCAATACGTTGATTGAATTGCAGTGGTACTTATTTTCGATCATGTTTTTGCTGGGATTTTCTTACATTTTGAAACATGGGACTAATGTCCGAGTAGATTTTCTCTATGCCAACTGGGATGAAAAGCGTAAAGCACTAGTAGATTTTGTGGGGACGGTGATGTTTTTGATTCCCTTCTGTGTGCTGGGGCTAATTACCAGTTTCAACTATGCTTTGCAATCTTGGGGCAGAATGCCCAATGGCACCTGGGGCAGAGCGGAAATCTCGCTCGATGCCGGTGGCCTGCCCCGCGCTCCTATTAAAACCATGTTGGTACTGGGATTTTTGCTGCTGCTGTTGCAAGCTATTTCCCAAGGCATCAAGTATTTGGCGATTTACAAAGGCTACACCCAAGTGGCCGAGCAGCTGCGCTCTGAGGCCGAAAACCTCCCATTGGAATAACTTCATTATTTTTTGGAAATTGAAACGATGGAATCTACATGGTTAGTAATTGACTCGGAATGGCTGGCGGTCGCCATGTTTGCTGGGTTCTTTGTTTTTTTAATGAGTGGCTATCCGGTAGCTTTCTCCTTTGCCGGTACCGCAATCGTTTTTGGTTTCATTGGTTGGTTAATGGATGGCTTCGATCCTAGTCGGTTGTTGTTATTACCCAACAACTGGTTTGGCACAATGTCTAACTTCACGCTGTTAGCCATTCCTTTTTTTGTTTTTTTGGGAGCAATTCTCGAAAAATCAGGTCTGGCCGAAGAGCTGCTAGAGACAATTGGTATTGTCCTGGGTCCAGTACGCGGCGGGATGGCTCTAGCGGTGATTCTGGTGGGTACTCTGTTAGCAGCGACCACCGGTGTAGTAGCCGCCACTGTCATTATTATGGGAATGCTTTCTTTGCCAGTGATGCTCCGGTATGGCTATGACAAAGAGTTTGCTACTGGTGTAATTGTGGCTTCTGGCACCCTGGCACAGTTGATTCCGCCAAGCTTAGTGCTCTTGGTACTAAGCGATCAATTGGGAGTATCGGTCGGTGATCTATTTTTAGGTGCCCTAATTCCTGGTCTCATGCTTTCTGGTTCTTATATGGTTTATGCTCTGGTCTTAGCCTATTTTCGGCCAGAAATTGCTCCGGCTCTGCCCTTAGCTGAGCGCCAAATTAAGGGAATGGCACTGGTTAAAAAAGTAATTAAGGCTGTAGTGCCACCACTACTACTGATTTTTGCAGTGTTAGGAAGTATTTTCTTTGGGTTAGCCACGCCCACCGAAGCGGGGGCAGTAGGCGCAGTCGGTTCCTGTCTACTAGCAGCCCTCAACAGGAGATTAAATTGGGAACTGATTAGATCGGCCAGTCATGCTACGGCAGTAGTTTCTTCGGTGGTGATGACCATTTTGATCTGTTCTTCGTTCTTCTCGCTGGTTTTTGATGCGTTAGGCGGCAAAGAATTAATTACCGAGCTGTTAGTCAATTTGCCTGGTGGCAAATTGGCTTTTTTGATTGTTAGTAATATCGTGATTTTCCTGTTGGGTGTGTTCTTAGAATTTATTGAGATCTGCTTTATCGCGATGCCGCTGTTGGTACCAGCTGCCCAGCTCCTCGGGATTGATATGGTGTGGTTTGGAGTGGTGATGGCCATCAACCTCCAAACCGCTTTTATCTCACCCCCAGTAGGCTTCTCATTGTTTTATCTCCAGAGCGTTGCCCCCCCAGAAATCAGCACGAAGGATATCCACAAAGGAGCTTTACCCTTTATGGCATTGCAATTTTTGATGCTATTAATCGTGATCGCTTTTCCCCAAACGGTGCGGTGGTTGGTAGATCTGGCTAGTCCTGTGGCACTATAGTGAGCAAGGATAATCTACTAACGTTTCAATTTACTGTAACTATAGCTCGCAAAACTACCTTCATTGATGTTGTGCCAAGCATAGACTCGATCGCGGAACTTCTGCCAATCACGAAAGATATTCTCGAAGTCTTGATCCTTAGCTGCAAATTCTTCATATAGAGCAAAAGAAGCTTTTTCGGCAGCAACTAAAATTTCTTCACTATAGGGGCGCAGAATTGTGCCACCTTTAATTAGTCTTTGGAGTGCTTCATTATTGCGGGCATCATAGCGCATTTGCATCGTTGAATTAGCTTCATAGGTGGCCGCTTCGATCGCTGATTGATACTCGGGAGGAAGTTTTTGCCACTCATTGAGATTAATTTGTAACTCTAAGGTCGGGCCTGGTTCCCACCAGCCGGGATAATAATAATATTTAGCGACTTTGTGCAGACCAAGCCTTTCATCATCATAGGGACCAACCCATTCAGCGGCATCGATCGCCCCAGTTTGCAAAGCTTGAAAAATTTCCCCGCCAGGCAAAGTTTGCACTGTCACGCCTAATTTGTTCATTACCTGACCACCCAAACCAGGAATCCGCATTTTTAGTCCCTGCAAATCGCTGAGGGTTGCAATTTCCTTCCGAAACCAGCCGCCCATTTGAGCACCAGTATTGCCTGCTGGAAACTGGATCACATTAAATTTGCTTGCATACATGGCTTGCAACTTTTTCAAACCGCCGCCTTCATACAGCCAAGCATTTTGCTGTTGGGCATTTAGACCAAAGGGTACCGCTGTCCCAAAGGCTGCTGCCGGAGCTTTGCCCAAATAGTAGTAACCAGCTGTATGACCACAGGCAGCACCCCCCTGGGAAACTACGTTAAGCACTTCCAGGGGTGGGGCTAGCTCGCCAGCAGCGCGGGGGGTAATGGTAAACTTACCACCGGTAATCGCTTTCACCCGATCAGCGATAGTCTTGGCTCCACCAAAGATGGTATCTAGGGACAAAGGCCAACTAGTAGCCATTTGCCAATTAATTGTGGGTAAACTGCCACTGGCGGAAGAGGCACGTCGTCGTGCTTTACAAGCCACTAAGGTACTACCTGCTGCGACACTGGCGATCGATGCCTGTAAAAATTGCTTGCGTTTCACGTTGCACTTCTGGGTAGGTGTTTATATCAATTTATGAGATTATGGCCTGCTCCTGACAATTGTGGCCAGAATTAGGGAACAAGGCATTGCTGGTTAATTGCCTAAAATGATTTTGATATAAAATGCACAATCCCTATCTCAGGTAATACCATAATTGATCCAGGGTGCCAGCTTAATCACCTGCTACAAATTTTCATCTTCAGCTAGAGATAAAACTCCTGAAGCTCCTGTATCCTAGATCAAACGACTCTGCTCACCTTATAAAAAGCCATATACTATGTCTCGTATTATTAAAATTGCTTCCCGCAAAAGCCAGCTCGCTTTAGTGCAGACTTACTGGGTGCAAGACCAGCTCCAAAAACATTTCCCTGACCGTACTTTTGAAGTAGAAACCATGAGCACCAAAGGCGACAAAATTTTGGATGTGCCCTTGGCCAAGATTGGGGACAAAGGACTGTTCACTAAAGAGCTAGAAGTGAAAATGCTCGATCGAACTGCCGATCTTGCCGTGCATTCCCTCAAAGATTTGCCCACCAATTTACCAGAGGGCTTGGTGCTAGGTTGTGTGACTGAGCGTGAAAATCCAGCAGATGCCTTAGTCGTCAATGCTAACAACCAACAATATCAGCTCGAAACCCTACCAGCTGGTGCAGTAGTGGGTACTTCCTCTTTGCGGCGGTTGGCGCAATTGCGCCACAGCTATCCGCACCTTACTTTCAAAGATGTACGTGGCAATGTCATTACCCGCTTGGCCAAGTTAGATGCTGGTGAATACGATGCCCTGATTTTGGCTGCTGCTGGTTTAGGACGATTAGATTTAGCCGATCGCATTCATCAACTGATTTCCCCCGAAATTTCTCTTCATGCTGTTGGTCAGGGTGCCCTGGGCATTGAATGTCGGGACGGTGACACCGAAGTTTTAGAAATTTTGAAAGCTTTGCAACATCAGCCCACTGCTTATCGTTGCTGGGCAGAGCGCTCTTTTCTTAAATCCTTAGAAGGTGGCTGTCAGGTACCGATCGGTGTGAATACCTCGATTACTGATGATCAGCTGACGTTGGTGGGCATGGTTGCCACCCTTGATGGTAAAACTTTGATTAAAAATCAAATTACCGGCGCTGCTGATCAAGCCGAGCAGCTTGGCCAAAAACTAGCTACAATGCTTTGTGGACAAGGAGCCAGAGAAATTCTCGACGAAATCTTTGCGTTGGTTGGCCGCGATGGTCTGCGGGAGGTTCTAGCCCAGCAAACTGCATCGCCAGTAGAGTAAGAATAGCCATTTAAACGTATGATAGAGGCGTTAAAACGGGTTTATTTAGCGGGTTAAAATGCGGATTTTATTTGTGGCAGCAGAGGCAGTTCCTCTAGCCAAGGTAGGGGGAATGGGAGATGTCGTGGGTGCATTGCCCAAATTCTTGCGGAAATTAGGGCATGATGTGCGCGTCTTCATGCCTTACTACGGGTCTCTAATTAACAAGGTGACTATCCCCGCTGAACCAGTGTGGAATGGTTACGCCATGTTCAACGACTTTGCTGTCTACGAAACCACCTTGCCTAATACCGATGTGCCACTCTATTTATTTGGACATCCGGTGTTTGATCCCCCCCGCATTTATGGTGGTGAGGATGAAGACTGGCGTTTTACTTTCTTTGCTAACGGTGCCGCCGAATTTGCCTGGAATTACTGGAAGCCAGAAATTATTCACTGTCACGACTGGCACACTGGGATGATTCCGGTCTGGATGCACCAAGACCCCGAAATCAATACTGTCTTTACGATTCACAACTTAGCTTATCAAGGTCCGTGGCGTTGGTATCTCGATCGCATTACCTGGTGCCCTTGGTATATGCAGGGTCACAATACCTTGGCTGCTGCTGTACAGTATGCCGATCGAGTAAATACGGTCTCGCCGACCTATGCTGAGCAGATTAAAACGATCGAATATGGTGAAAAGGTCGAAGGACTGATGTCGTTTATTGGCGACAAGCTGTCGGGGATTGTAAACGGGATTGATACCGAACTTAATGATCCAGCCACCGATAAAGCACTAGTCAAAAATTTTACCGCCGACACTTTAGAAAATCGGGCGGCCAACAAAGCTGGTCTCCAGCAGGAAGTCGGTTTAGTTGTAGATCCTGATGTGTTTTTGGTGGGCATGGTCTCGCGGTTAGTCGAACAAAAGGGCTTAGATCTATTGCTGCAAACCTTAGATAGATTCTTGGCTTACACTGATGCTCAGTTCGTATTACTGGGCACTGGCGATCGCAACTACGAAACGCAGCTGTGGCAGTTAGCAGCTCGTTATCCTGGTCGGATGGCGACTTATTTGATGTACGACGACGGTTTATCCCGGCGAATCTATGGGGGAGCAGATGCTTTCTTGATGCCAAGCCGCTTTGAACCCTGTGGCATTAGCCAAATGATGGCAATGCGCTATGGTTGTGTGCCAATTGTGCGCCGCACTGGTGGCCTAGTCGATACTGTTTTCCACCATGATCCAATTCACAATACTGGTACGGGCTACTGCTTCGATCGATACGAGCCGCTAGACTTATATACCTGTATGGTTCGTGCTGGCGAAAGCTTCCGCTACCGTGAACAGTGGAAAGCCTTGCAGCAGCGGGGCATGGCCGAAGATTTGAGCTGGGATAAGTCGGCGCTAGAGTACGAAAAACTCTATCAGGCGATTAAACCCGCAACGATCCCAACCCCCGTCTAAGCCAACACCATCTGTCGATCGAACACCGTCCCAAAAACCTCAATGACCTGCTGCTGCACTGTGGCCAGGTCAATATCGGGGACAAATTCTTGGATACTGCCCACCTGTCGATCGACAATGCCACAGGGTACAATTTGCTGAAAACCAGTTAGGTCATTACAAACATTAATGGCAAAGCCGTGCATTGTCACCCAGCGACTAACCTTGATGCCGATTGCGGCAATTTTCTTGTTTGCCAGCCACACCCCAGTTAGCCCGGGAATCCTGGCGGCTGTCAAACCATATAGTGCTAAAAGTTGAATCACAACTTCTTCTAGCTGCCGCAAATACCAATGTAGATCTTGCTGATAGTGATGCAGATTAAGAATTGGGTAACCGACCAGTTGGCCAGGGCAATGGTAAGTAACTTCGCCACCCCGTTCAATCCGATGAATTTCGTAGCTATGCTGCGCTGGGAATTTGACGAATTCATCGCTAGATCCTTGCCCCAACGTATAAACTGGCGAATGTTGGAGGAGGAGTAGTCGATCGCTCTGCTGCGGAGTATTAATCAGTGACTGTTGGAGCTGCTTCTGCCAATCCCAAGCCTTTTGATAAGGCATAATCCCTGGCTGATATACAATTATTTCTCTAGTTGCAACTGGTGATAAATCCATTAATTTACTGGAGAACAAATTTCTCGATCGCCACCGCCACTCCATCTTCATCCACCGAAGGCGCAACCCAATTAGCATAAGACTTCACCGGCTCCGGCGCATTCCCCATCGCTACTCCCCAACCAGCATAGGCCAACATTTCCACATCATTATAGTTATCTCCAATCGTCATAATCTGGCTAGCATCAATATTCAGCAACTCCTTAGCAACATAGTCGATCGCCGTACTTTTATTAACGGCGGGATTAGTGGTTTCTAAAAAGATCGGCACTGAGGTAGTAACATGCAGCTGATCTGGTCGATATTTGGTTTTTAGATCTTTCAACAATCGATCGATCAAGTCTTCATCTGGATGCATGGCCAAAACTTTAGTGGGCGCAGCGGTCAGTGCCTCCCGTAAATCAGTTAGGGCAATCGCCTCCACCCCACTACGTTTGGTATAGCCATCAGTGTCTTCATTGATTCTTTGCACATAGAGTTGGTCATCTACATAAACGTGCAGTGATAGATCGGTGGGCAGATGAGGCTGCTGAAAATAATCAATTAATTCTCTGGCGATCGACTGCTCCAAACGCAGATGTCGATATTTTTTATTGGTTGCTGGGTCTTGAATCCAAGCGCCTTGATAGGCCATCACCGGCACGTCAGCACCAATTTCGTGATGAAAACGAGCAGCCGATCGATACATCCGACCAGTCGCCACGCCCACTCGCACATCCTGGGCTTGGGCGGCCTTAATCGCGGCTTTTACCGCCGGGGTGACTTGGTTACTCCGACCAGCGATCGTGCCATCAATATCGACAATCACCAGTTTGATCGGAGCAGCGGGTTGAGCAGATGCTGTCATATATATGGGGAAACTAATGATGCTTCATCAGGCTAACGCAAGATGTCGATCGATACTAGTCCCAGCTGTCTTTGGGAATATCCAAACAGGTATTCACCGTTATTTAGTGGCTATCGCTTGCTCATAGACTTGTACAGTTTGAGCCGCAATATTCGACCAGTTCAAGTCTTGCTGACAACGCTCTAGAGCAGCTTTCCGCATTTTTTCTTGTAATGGAATATCACTCAACAAATGGATAATCGCGTCAGCTAAAGCCTGAACATTGCCAGCGGGGACTAATAATCCATCTTCCCCAGACTTGACCAATTCGCCCAAGCCACCGATATCAGAAGCCACTACCGGCACTCCCATCCCATAAGATAAATTGGCCACCCCACTCTGGGATGCCTCAATATAGGGTAAAACAGACAGGGCACTGCGCTGGAAAAGCCCAGCGACATCTTCCAGGGGAATAAAATCATTAATAATTTCGAGATGGCTTTGGTCATAACCATTAGATAGGTATTGCTGAAGACTCTCGCCTTTACCAGCAATAATTAACTTAACTTGTGGGATTTTAGCCGCAATTAAGGGCATCGCTGCTAGCAAATAATTCAAACCTTTGTATGGCCAAATTCTGCCAAAAAACAACAGCGTATAAGGCTCTCGTTCTAACTTTTCCCCTGCTGTGCGCCTTTGAAATAAGCTACCAAGTTCACCGTGAGCCAGAATATTAACTTGTTCTGCGGGCACTTGAAAACCTTGAACCAGGGCTTCCTTGAGTGCTTGGGCGTGGACGATTAGTTGTTGCGATCGATAGAAAGCAATTCGCCGAGTGTATTCTGCTCCCAACCGGATATCTCGATCGCCAGGATGTTTATATACATCATGAACAGTGGTCACTAATGGCGGCATTTTATTCAGAAGCAATGTTAAGTCATACCAAAAATCGTTGGTTTCCTGCACATGTAAAACATCGGGTTGCAGATCTTTGATGATCCGCACCATGGCCACCATCGCCAACAGATTGCGCGGATCGCGTATTCTTGGTTTGGCAAAACTAATCACCCGAATACTAGGATCCAAGTAATCGCGGCAAACAGCAGTAATCTTTTCTGGTTGAATGAGGGTCAAGTCCACATATTGAGCGAGACCATTAGCTAATTCAATTGTGTAATCTTCAAAACAAAAATGGAGTAGAGCAACTTTCAATTTCATACTTAAATTTTAAGACTAGCTAACGAGGGTATTCACAAAATATATTGGTCAGTTATAAAAGTTTTTCTGGCATGATTAATTCACCCTTTATTACCCAGCTTTTGCCATACATATCTGAGTCCGCCAAATTCACGAATAGCTAGTGAAAAAGCTATCAGAGTATAAGCCATGATAGACAGAATAATAATATACAAAAAGTCAATCTTGGCTTCCTTTAATAGCAGAAGTATGATAAACATCAAACTACTAATAAATAATGGCAGACCGATAACTTGCCATAAACGGATTGAGAACAAATACTTCCGCATCGCATAAACAAGAATAGCAAAAGAAGATACAGCCATTACTGATGACGTGAGTGCTGCACCCATTAACTTATAACTAGGAATCAGAAATATACTAGATACTCCTCCCAGGGTAGTAGCTATAGATACTTCCATTAAAGTGAATTTTTCTAAGCCATTTGCTATTAATACATAGCTAAATACAGAAGAGAATATACTGGGAATCAGCATCAAGGCAAATATCTTGAGTATGTTACTTGCCTGAAGAAAGTTGGGATCGTTATAGACAAAAGTTAAGATCTCATTACTAAAAACGATAATTCCTACAAAGAAAGGTAATCCCATGCATAGTAGCAATTTAATTGTAGTCTCGGCCTCCTGACGTTGCTGTTCTTTTCCAAACTGGATTGCTTTCGACATTCTGGGAAATGCTGCCAAAGTCAAACTCTTAGCGATCAAACCAAATGGTTGCATGAGCTGGCCAACGGCACCGTAGAGACCAAGTAAAAACTCATTGCCTAACAACGATAGAGATAGAACATCTATCTTAGAAGCAATGATGCCCATACCCTCGATCGCAAATAAAGTCCTAGCCGATAGCAACATAGACCATATAAAATCTTGATTGATTTGCCATTTTGGTTTAACTTTATTTATCAACAACAACCATTGAATAATAAATATGATTAATTCTGAAATCACCAACACACCAGCAACGTATTCAATGCCAAAATGTTGAGCCATCACCCAAATCATTACCGATACACGCACAATATAGACTGGTGCTGTCGAAATGGCAATTAGATGCATTTCCTCTTGTGCTTGAAGAATCGACTCCGTAATATTAGAAAGTGAAAATGGCATAATTGCTAGTCCTAAGGTATAGCAAAGAAGTGATGTTTTATCACTATATGGCAGTAAATAAATTATCAATACCATACTGACATAACCAATAATACTAAGAAAAAACTGTAGTAAAGTACCACTGACTAAATATGCTGCAGTCTTCTCTGGCTGGAGAGCCACTTCTCGGGTGAACAGAGTTTTCAAGCCTTGAGAACAAATGTTAACAAAAATATAGTAGTAACTAAGCGCCAATAAGTATTGCCCTAGTGCTTCAGCTCCCAAAGTACGAGCGATAGAGGCAGTAAGAACAAAACTGGTACCACCCTGTACTAGCTTATTCACTAGCATTGATACAGAATTACTTACTAATTGGCGTTTCTGGGACATGAATTCAAAGCCTAGTTGATACAGTTGAAGTTATTTGAATACTTACTTAAAAACTTGATGTTGTAAGCATCACTAATAAAATTTACAATTCCAGGGAGTAACGATGTGTTAGCGAGCATCTAGGTCATTGAATTTATTTAAATTTTGCCGAGCTTTATATCCACATAATTGCATAAAAAAGAAAAGTAAGAAGCGTGGATTATGCTTAAAATAGCGCTTCCACAAACGTTTTGGCTCCATGATCAATCTAAACAGCCATTCTAAGCTAATTTTTTGCATCCACTGGGGAGCCTGTTTAACCCGTCCAGAATGAAAATCAAAAGCCGCTCCTACCCCCAACATTACTGCTGGAATTTTCCCTTGATGTTCAGCGATCCAAATCTCTTGTCGAGGACAACCAATACCTACAAATAAAATTTGTGCTTCTGACTCAACTATTGTTTTTGTATAGTCGGTATCTTCTTCCATTGTTAATGGACGAAACGGCGGCGATATTTGACAAACAATATTAATACTGGGAAATCGTTTTTGTAAAAAGTCAGTGAAAGCGACCAAGCTATCAGTTGTACCACCATAGAGTGCAATCTTAATACCAACTTCTGCTGCGGCTTGGCAAACATCTAGAGTTAATGTGGGACCATAAACTCTAGAGGCATTTTTACTACCAAGAGCCTGTAAAGCCCATACTAACGGCATCCCATCTGGAGTTACTAAATCGGCCTTATTAACTATCTGGGCAAACGTTGGGTCATCATAGGTTTCCATTGTCATATGTACATTAGAAGCAAAAACACTTTTACTTTCACGTTGTCGTGCCCAAGCTATGATTCTTTTGGTAGCATCTGCATAGCTAGTAACATCCACACGCATTCCAACTATTTGACGATGTTCTAGAACAGATATTTCCTCAGCTTCTAATTTTTTTGAATTCATTGGATTGGACTTGCAGTTGAGTGATAATTATTTTGAGACTAAAGCGATTATATTTCCTTAGGCTTGATGACTTCGGTATAGATACTAACTAAAGAACTCATGTAATTTTTAATGTCTAGAGATTCAACACTCCGACGGCCAGCTGTTCCTAACGATATTCTTAAATCTTCATCTTTAATAAGATCCTGAATCGCTTGAATCAACTGATTTTTATTGCCTGGCTCGACTAACAAACCATTTTGCTTGTGAGTAATAACTTCAGGAATGCCACCGACTGGTGTAACAATAACAGGCAAACCCCAAGCCATCGATTCCAGCATCGACATGGGTAAGCCTTCATTATATGAAGGCAAGATAAAAGCATCAGCTCCGGCTAGTAATTCGTCGCGTTGTTCGGGACTAATCCAAGAAAGAATTGTGATTTTATCTTGGATTTTTAGGTCTGTAACCAGCTGATTAGCTGTTTTTAAATCACCATTACCAGCTAATATCAATTCAGTATTTTCTTTGTCCGATACGGATAATTCTGCAAAGGCTTTAATGAGTTCAAAAGAACCCTTCTCTTGCTTTGGAAAAGATACCACTGACTTAGCTAAATCTAATGCACCACCACGACTACCAATTCGGCCTAAAAACACAAATTTCAAATGTTTTTTTCCTCGTCGATCAGGAAAGGTTGGCGGCATTGCTACTGGATTATATAAAACGGTGATTTGATTTTCATCTAGACAAAATGTTTTGGAGTAATAATCTTGCCAGCTCTTAGATAAAGCAATGAATTTAGTACATCGGCGAAATAGGCTAACTAACAGTTTTTGTATCCAATGAGGAAGTCCAGCATGAAATTCTTCGTATGTTGCACCATGAGAATGTATAACGATACGCTGACGAAAAATTAAGCTAATAAATAGCAAGATTGATTTTCTTAAAGTGCTACCTCTTTCCGCAAAATGAATATGTATTATGTCTACTTTTTTAGTCAGTATTGCCCAAAGCAAGCTTTGAACTGCTTTGATAAAAACAATTACATTGTGGATGGCTGAGCCTTGATCGAAAGTGGCAACATGATGAACTTGTAGTTCTGGTGGAGTATTGTTGATAATCAGCTTTTCAACAGATGTCATGCCACCCTTAACATTCAAACTTGCACCTAGCATTAATACTCTGATGTTTGGTTTGTGATTATCGACAGCTATCTGCATACATTTTAAATCGATAGATTGGTGTTGGTCGTTGAAACTATTACGATAGTATCTTTAATCTACAATCTCAAAAGTAGATTAGACACATTACGAAATATTATTTTATTATTCCTAGATTTATGGCCATATTAATTACGCCTGATGTTTGATCGATCGGATGTTTTTAGCCCTCAGCGCCTTAGGCATCGATAATTGCCATCGAGTTTAGTCATTTACAACATGCAATCTAGCATACTCGAATTGTAATGTAATGATATGACAGCAAACCACACAACTTATTCAATGTGACTTTATGCTTAATTTTTCGCCCCGGCAAGTGCGGCCACGAGCTTTAGAACCAGAAATAATCGATGCTGACCTTTGGTTAGCAAAATATTGGAGCTGCTGGATTAGTTGCTTGATTGAATTGGTATTGGCCGATGGAAAAGGTTTGCCTTGCCTGCATCGTTTTTTGAGTTAGTGATCCAGATCACTAACTACATGCGATCGAGCACCTCAATTCCCAATAAATTCAACCCGAGCTGAAGAGTCCGCGCCGTTAAATCGCATAACACCAATCTGGAGACACGCACTTCGTCCTCGGCTTGCAAGACCGAGCATTTATCGTAGAACTGATTATATTTTTGGCTCAATTCAAATAAATACTGGCATAAGCGGCTGGGGAATAAATCTTGTTCTACTTCGAGTAGCACCGTGCTCAATTGCAACAAATGCTTGGCTAAGGTTTTCTCCTGATCTTCAGTGAGAAGAACAGTGGGGGTGCCCAGTTGTGCCCAATCAATTTCGCCCTTACGGCCAATACTTCTGACTCGGGCATAAACGTAGAGCATGTAAGGGGCGGTGTTGCCTTGCAAAGCTAGCATCTTGTCAAAGCTGAAAATGTAGTTACTCAGCCGATTTTGGCTAAGATCAGCATACTTGACAGCACTTAATCCTACTACTTGGGCGGAGTGCTCAATATATGCGGCGGTCTCGGTACGTTCATCTTTGGTCAACCGTTCTTGCAAGTCGCGGCGCGACCTGTCCACGGCCTCATCTAGCAACTCTTTGAGCTTAATGGTCTCACCCGATCGCGTTTTCAGCTTCTTGCCATCTTCACCCTGCACCAAGCCAAAAGGGGTATGGCTAATATCTACACTGTCATTAATCCACCCCGCCGTGCGAACGACTTGGAAAAACTGGCCAAAATGATTGGCTTGACCGGCATCAGTAATATAGATAATGCGATCGGCCTCATCTACCCGCAACCGATACCGGATAGCAGCCAGATCGGTAGTGGCATAGTTGTAACCTCCATCGGACTTTTGGATAATTAACGGCAGTGGCTCACCTTCCCGATTGGTAAATCCGGCAGTGAAAACACATTTGGCACCCTCGCTCACTTCCACTAGCCCCAACTGTTCTAGTTCGGCAATCGTCTCCGCTAAAAAAGGATTATAGAAAGACTCGCCCCGTTCGGTGAGCTGAATATTTAACCGGTCATAAATTACTTGAAACTCCCGCCGGGACTGAGTGCAGAGTAACTGCCAAGCTTTCTTGGTGGATTCATCACCGGCCTGGAGCCTGACAACTGCCTGACGGGCGGCTGTTTGAAACTCTAGATCTTCGTCAAAACGTTGTTTGGCCTGTTTATAAAAAGTCACCAAATCGCCAATATCCAGCGCATCGGCGGTATCTAAGGCACTAGGATAGACCTCTTGTAAATAACAGATCAACATCCCAAATTGGGTACCCCAGTCACCGACATGGTTGAGACGCAGTACTTCATGACCGCGAAATTCCAAAATCCGGGCAATACAGTCACCAATAATGGTCGATCGCAAGTGGCCAACATGCATTTCCTTGGCAATATTTGGGCTAGAAAAATCTACGACTATTTTTTGAGGCGGGCTGGCCACCGGGATTCCTAAGCGGGGATCGGCGTGCAGTTGTTGGATTTGTTCCGCTAAATATTTAGAAGTGAGCTGGAAGTTAATAAAACCAGGCCCAGCAATGCTCGGAATTTCACAAATAGCCGACACATCCAATCGATCGACAATTTCCTGGGCAATAACACGGGGAGACTTACCTAATTGTTTCGCTAAACCCATGGCCACATTGGCTTGGTAGTCACCAAACTGGGGATTACTAGCAGGCACCAACAGCGGATCGATGGCGGCATACTCCGCGCCCCAGGCACTAGTCAGAGCAGCACTGAGCTGTGTTTTCAAATACGGAATGGCATTCATGATAATTTTTTGGCCTATGTTAAAGCTGCCTTTTGATCGCGCTGGCGCTGACTTGCTCGATCTATTGTAACCGAGCAATACCAATACAACTAGCTCTAGCACGCCGTGACTTTGGTATTATTTCCCACTCAGTGTTTAGGCTCTAGTATTTTCTGGGTAAGTTAAGGGGAGAGGCTATCTCATGAACTTAAGTTGTCTCCGGCTAGGAAAAACGACTTGGTCTTGCCAGTCCAGATCGTTCATCAGAGTAATAACAGCTAACTGATACACCGCTTGTGAATTTTCCAGGTATGCGCAAATAAGCTTATGTTAAATCGTTTAAAAGATCTAATTCCCAGAAGTAGTCAAGGCGTGGCTATTGAACTAGGGCCGGAAAGGATCAATGTAGTGCAACTAAAAAAACAGGGTGCTGAAGTCAAACTGATGAACCTATGTTCGGCGGAAGTACCAGCAGGAGTCTTTGAAGAAGGAAGAATTGTTAACCAGTCGGAGCTAGCTGATTTAATTTCGGCCACGTTAGCAGATCATAAAATTAAGGCCAAACATGTCTGTACGGCTGTGCCGATGCGAGAAGCAGTGACCAGACTCATCCCGATGCCAGTGGAACTAAGCGACATGGAGCTAAACGACATGATCTTGAATCATGAAGCAGCTTTGTATTTGCCCTACCCTCGGGAAGAAGTAGATATTGATTATCAAAAACTAGAAATCATAACTGATGAAGATGGTTTAGAAAAAATGCAGGTTATGTTGGCGGCCACGCGGCGGGAAGTTACCGATAGCTATATTGAAACTTTTAGATTGGCTGGATTGGGAGTCAAGGTTTTAGAGATTAATAGCTTTTCGTTACTACGGACAATTAAGGAACAGTTACGACAATTTGGGCCCCAAGAAGCAGTGGTGCTAATCGATATTGAGTTTGATAGTACCGAAATTGCGATTGTTGTCAATGGAGTGCCACACTTTAACCGGACAGTATCGATCGGCACTCAGCAATTGCAAGAAGCACTGGGTAGTGGCATGAATATGCCTACCGAACGCAGCTCTGATATTCTACAAAATCTCACCATTCCCGATATCCCAGTCAGTAGCATCGGCACCATGACGATGAGTGAACAAACGATTAGTCCGGGTATTCAAGCCTTAATGAGAGTACTGGCTGACTTGGCCGACGAAATTCGGCGATCGATCGATTTCTATATGAACCACAGTAGCAATTTGCAAATCGAACAACTACTCCTGGCTGGTCCGGGCGGTGGCTTAGGTCAACTAGATCTATTTTTCACCCAAAGATTAGGCATTCCCACCACTCAAATTGATCCTATTTCTTCCTTGGGAATTGACACTAACTTAGATATTCCACTGATGCAAAGACCAGGTTTGGGCATCGTGCTGGGTCTAGGTATGCGGGAGGCGCAGTAAATATGTATAACATTGACATTAATTTTCTCAAAGATCGACCAGATTACCAAGGTAATGTAGCTAAATCTGATAGTACTGGCTTCACACGCAATAACCAAGTCAGCTATTCCAAAACCCCGATGTATATTGGATTGGGAATTGGACTAGCCGCTATCGTCGCCACTGCTGGTGGTTGGCTAGTGATCGATCAGCAAGCTAAGACCTTACAAGCCAAGCAGGTTGAACTCGATCAACAACTCGGCAAGCTCAAAACCCAAGAAACCGAACTAGCTGGTCTCACTGGTCAAGTTAGCCGTATTGAGGGTGAATCTAAGGCTTTAGCCGGAGTATTCAACTCAGTGCGTCCGTGGTCAGCGATTCTGCAAGATTTTCGGGAAAGTATTCCCCAGGGTGTCCAAATCCAGACGATCGGACAAATTGCCCCTCCCGCCCCTGCTGCTGCTCCTGCTAAAGGCGCAGCCCCAGTACCTAAAGATGGCAGTGTTTTAGCCAAAGCTGCTGCTCCACCACCAGATCCCGGTGCAAGTCCTAGTACTGCACCTAGTCCAGCTGCTTCCCCAGTCTCACCGAGTCCAGCGGCTACCACCGTGGCAACTACTAGCAGTGTCTTAGATGCGCCGATTACTAAAATCAAAGTCACCGGAATTGCCCAGTCTTTTAACGATGTCAATAACTTTATGTTGACTTTGAAAAAATCGGCTTTTTTCAATCCTAACGACATCCAACTAGTTACCGCTAACCTCGTTCAGGAGGGCGCAAACATTACTGGCACTGGTGCCGGTACCACCATCATTCCCATTAAAGCCGTCAAGTACGAAATCCAAACATCGCTTAAGCAGGTACCAGCCCCAGAACTACTACGGGAATTGGAACAAAAAGGTGCGATCGGACTGGTTACGAGGCTCAAAAGTTTACAGCAACAGCAGGTGATTAAGCCATGACATACAGCGAAGATTTAATGACCAGTTCTCAACTGGATAACTCTACTTATCTAGATCAGGCACCAACTTATCCCTCGATTTTTGGGATTGATTTGTCGCCAATGTTGATTGGTGGGGTGTTAGCAGTCATGGGTTTTGCTGGAGCTGGCTATTTTGGTTTCACCAATTTAATGCCCCAACAACAGGCCAATCAAGAACTACAAACCAAGCTTAGTGGTTTGCAGCAGCAAATTCAAGAACGCCAAGATAATGCCAAGAAAATTGCTGAAGCTAAAGTCAATCTAGAGAAAGCTAAAG
This sequence comes from Synechococcales cyanobacterium VAR_4_metabat_354, assembly GCA_031414775.1. Taxonomy (GTDB): domain Bacteria; phylum Cyanobacteriota; class Cyanobacteriia; order Cyanobacteriales; family Chamaesiphonaceae; genus JAAFHZ01. Next base: position 2,625 of record JANOQI010000054.1, on the reverse strand, counting down.
TCCAACAACAGGCGGTATTAGCTTTATTTGCCAATGATCAAAAACTAGATACGTTGTTGTTGGATCTAAATAAACTCATTAATACTAGACAGGGTGAACTCCAAAGATTTATTCCTGATGCGGCCTCTACCGGGGTAATTGCGGATAGTTCTTTAGGCTCGGCCTTGAATGGTAAATTGCGTCGCAAATCTACCGATATTGAGGTGGATGGTAGCTTTGACCAGATGCAATCTATTTTGCGCACAGTAGAAAGACTAGATCAATTACTGATTGTGAAAGATTTTCAAGCGGATTTGATCCCAGCTACTACGAATAACTTAAGTGGTGGTGGTGTCATATCATCGACTCCCAAAATCAAGACTAAGTTCAAACTACAGGCAGTAATTCCTCTCTCTGCGGAGGAAGCAGTAGCAGCGGCTCCACCGCCTGTCGCCGCTAAATAATTTAGCTAACGCCTTCATCTTTGCCCTCAATTAAAACTAAACCTCTGCTTTAGGAATTCGATCGTGAGAAAACTATCCAAAAGATTCACCCAAATTGTATTAGGCGGTGTTGTGACTGTCGCTGCTGCCCAGCCAGCTATGGCTCAACAAAAACCATTAGTACCTAACCCTAATGTGACTATTACTGATAATACTGGTAATGTGCCAGTTGGTACAACTTTGCCTTCGGCAATGACTAGAACCCGGGCGGTGGCTCCGCCGGTTGGTGATATTAGTGTTTCTAGTTTAGATGCGACCTCGCCAGATATTAAGCTAGATTCTAAGGCGCGAGTGTCGATCGTACTGAAGGAAGCTCCTGCTCGCGAGGTACTAGAGATGCTGTCGCGTAATGCTGGCTTGAATTTGGCTTATGCTGGCGGTACAGATGCCAGTGGTAAAAAGATGGCTGAACCCACTATCTCGCTCAACCTGAAGAATGAGCCGGTGGAGAATGCTTTTAATTATGTATTGCAAATTAGTGGTTATGAAGCAAATCGGGTAGGTAATACGGTTTTTGTGGGTCCGAAGTTGCCGGATTCGATTCGGGGTACGGTGGTGCGGACTTTGCGGATGAATCAGGTGAGCGCGGAAGCGGCATCGGCTTTTTTGACTACGCAAGGTGCTGAAACTCAGCTTTCCAGAGAGAAGGTAGTAATCGATACCGTCGGTTCTAGTAAAGATGGGACAGCTCGTACTGTAGAAATAAAAACTCCAGAAATTTTTAATCTTAAAGCTACAGAAGGAAATGCGCCTTTGCTGTTGAAAGGTTTGTCAATCAGTACTGATGGTCGTCTAAATGCAGTTACCTTAGTTGGCTCTCTACGCAAGGTGGAATTAGCTACGGCAATGCTAACTCGATTGGATGCTCGTCGTCGTCAGGTAGCTCTCAACGTCAAGATTATAGATGTCAACTTAAATAATTCTGATGAGTTGAAAAATAGTCTATCTTTTGGTACCGGAAATGGATTTCTATCAGTTGATGGAGGAGCCGCTGTCTACAACTATGGAGGTTACAACCCACCAAGTAAGAACACAGTTCTTAGCAGTACTACTACACCTCCTGTCAGTGCGATTAATTTTCCGGGTGGTGGTGGCCCGTTCCTAGATAACCAACCAAATTCACCATTTAATGGGTCAAATGGTGTTAGACCTCCTTTTGGAACAAATGATAATCCTTATCAACCAGGTGTTACCAAAGTAGAAGTAGATCCGGTAACTGGTACAAAGACTACTTATGGACTTCCCACAGCTTTCCAGTATCCTACCAAATTCCTTTCCACTCTCCAAGCCCAAATCGTTAGTGGTAATGGTAAGATTTTGACTGACCCTACCATGGTGGTACAAGAAGGTCAAAGCTCTAAGGTCGATCTTACACAAGAAGTCTTTGGTGGCTTTGAATTTTCAAGTAGTTCTACCAGTAGTAGTGGTACTTCGACCAGAACAGAGACACCAATTATCAAACATGCTGGTCTGACTTTAAATGTTGCCGTGAATCGCATTGATGATAATGGTTTCGTATCTGTAGCGGTATCACCTAAAGTATCTGCAATTAGTGGTACTGCTGTTGCTGGTGGCAATACTATTACGTTGCTACAGGAACGGATTCTCACTTCTGGTGAGATCCGCTTGCGCGATGGCCAAACGTTAATTCTTTCTGGCATTATCCAAGAATCCGATCGAAGTACTGTCAGCAAAGTGCCAATTTTGGGCGACATCCCCATCCTGGGCGCATTATTCCGCAGCACCTCTAAAGCCAACTCCCGCCAAGAAGTAATTGTATTACTTACCCCCCGCATCTTAAACGACGGCACCAACCAAGTTAACTACACCCCTGGCAATGATGCTCGTCAAATGATGCAACGTCCATAGCTATTAAAAAAATCAGGCATAATCTACCTCACGCGTCACATTGAGGCTCCACAGAATCGTTGCAAGCAACGATTCTGTTTTTTGCAAAATACAACTACGATTCCGAATTAAGCACTATTCCCTTGTAAATTCTTTCGTAATTGCTCAACTAGGGGTAGCTTGACAAAAAATATAAACCCGGTAAAGTGGTGGCATGAAAAAACTTCCAGACTTAAAACAGCTCTCTAACGAGGCCAAAGATGCCTTGATTGTTGCGCTGTGGGAAGAATTGCAG
>JANOQI010000053.1:0-24179 GCA_031414775.1 Synechococcales cyanobacterium VAR_4_metabat_354 | reverse complement strand
CGCTTTTGTAAGGAGGGTCTGTATAATATCGTTCATACGGCGATTCTTCTGGTACTTTGTTGATACTTGTACCTTACGCGATGAATCGCTTTTCGTCGATATTTGGTACTTTGTCGTTGTAAATCTGTCTGGACTATTGTTCTGGAAAGGCCAAGATAATTCGGTGCAATGCGTCCGGGAATTCGACACTGGCGAAGATTTCTCTTTTCAGCCTACCTAGTGCGACTTTCAGTGTGGTGGTCATAGTTATGTTTTTCGGATTATTGGACAAACGAAAGTGGGGGTATCGATCGCCCCTTAACCTTGCTCTGCCTCTGCGGCTAGATAAAGATCGACTTGTTTTTCAAGTTCTTTAGCCTGGCCCAGCACCAGCCGATCGCGAGTTCTGAAGTACTCTTTCTGCAACGATCTCATCCTTTTCACCAGCTCTCGAAATTCATCACTAGCCATAGGAAACCTCCTTGTTAATTCCTTTGAAATAATTGATAGGCAAAAGAAAACAGGGGCGATCGCTCACCCCCTAATTTCTCTAGATTTTTCACCACCTATGGCTGCTGGTCGTAGGCTTCGGTCAATTCTCCCTGGGTCACTTCTGGGAAGGCCAACAAGACCCTATCGAGCGCATCAGGGAATTCCACCCCGGCAAAGATTTCTCTGTTTAGCCCGTCGAGCGCGGCTTTCAATATGTTGCTCATGGTTTGCTCCTTGATATGTATGGAGGGGCATCAGTAGCCTCCTTTTTCTAATGCTGCTCAGCAGCTGTATCAAGCCACCTGCATCGATCGAATCAAAGCCTTAGCAACAGGCGGACATACAGAATTACCCAATATCCGCACGTCTGCTCTGACATCACCAGACCAACTCAAATTGTCCGCCCATCCTTGTAAGCGAACTAGAGCCGCTGTGTTAATTGACCTGGAATAACTCTCAGCTTGGTTCAGCCAACAATCCATGAACAGCGATCGCTTACTGCCTTTTCCATCAGTCCCAAGCGATGCTCTGATGGTTCCGATCAGTAAATTGTCCGCCCAGGTCTTAGGAATTAAGCCGTAATAGCCGGTGCGCTGAATTAATTGGTGTTGGGTTTTACCTGATACCGCTGCCAGCTGTCTTTCCGTAAGATCCGATTTGGGCATCTGCGGAATTAAATCCTCGATCGCCTCATACCACCCCCGCCATACTGGCAGATCTCCGCTGGGGTTCCTCTGGTTGGTATAGCGTGGCGGTAAAATCTTAGATTTACGGCCCCTAACAGCTCGTACAAATAATCTGATTCGTCCTTGGGGTACGCCAAAATCAGCGGCGTTGAATACTCCGATATCGCAGGTGTAGCCAGCGTTTTCGATATCCGCCATTAGTTCGCGGAAAGATTGAGAGTTAGCATACTGCCGGACATTCTCAATGAGTATTGCCTTGGGCTTAAGCTTGCGGACATAGTAGCCAACTCGGTTGGAAAGGGCTAAATCCATCACTCCTTCCCTTGCTCCTACTTTGGCTTGAGAGAAGTTTGGGCATGGAGGACTGGCCATTAACAGGTCTGGCTTATCGAACTCAGATGGTTCAATCTGCATTAAGTTTCCACATTCGATCGCGCCAATGTTTCGGCGGTAGTGGGCACAGGCTTCAGGGTTATTGTCCACGGCTCCGATCGGGCTGTATCCTGCCTCGATCGCGCCGTGTGTTTTTCCCCCGCCACCTGCGAACAGGCTGAGGACAGTTTTCATCAAGCTACCTCAGCAGTCCATTCGTTAGCAAAATCGCGGAATACTCGGTAATCTTCATTGATACTGGGCTTTTTATTTTTCAGCCATTCACTGGGGAAGAAAAAGCGCAAGGTTGAACCTTTGACTTTGAATGATTTTGGCGGCGGCGTTGAGGCTAGAAGATGTTCGGCGATTTCTAGGGTCGGTGCCCAGTGGCCTTCGGTTGTCAGATATAAATCAAGGTTATCTTGGAGGCCCCATGCTTCGTAGACTGCATTAGGTACTGCCCAGGCGGCGATGCGGTGGATTTCTCCGCAGTATTCGTGGTTTTGGTCGAAGGCTGGCCATTGGGTGACCGGGCGATCGATCGTGCAGCCGTTGTGGTTGGGGGTGCTTAAGGCAGCTGGATTCTTAGTCGTGTATGTCATAATCGAGATACCTCTGATCCTTTATGGGTGGGTGGCGGAGCAAAGCGATCGATGAACTTTTGCGAGAATGTCGATCGCTTTGTCGCGTGTATAGGTTTAGCTCCAAGGGAAGCCAGATAATTTAGGCTTTGCCGTTGCCGTTCAATCAGTAGTAGAGAGGCTGGCTATTGGGTGAGTACAGGTTCTGTCTTTATAGCTTTTGGAGCAGATTTAGCCTTCAGTGTTTATTCAGCCAGTTCTCTCTGGGTTGATCGCTGTGGTCGTTTGTGACCATATGAATATAATACCGTGAGTTTATTAACACTGTCAAGATAATTACGTCTATTTTTTAGCGTCAAGATTTTTATGCTAATATTTTGATATGTAGAATGAATGGGAAAAATAGCCGTGACTAGAATTGCAGAATTGAGGAAAAAAGTTGGCATGACACAAAGCCAGCTGGCTATTCGCTTAGAGGTAGATACTTCAACTATTAGAAACTTAGAGAGAAATAGGACAGGCGTAGAGCAAATTGAGCGATTTATTCGACTATGCGAGATCCTAAAATGCAACCCAGCAGAATTGATTGAATACAAGTCTGTTGAAGATGGAGACTTTGCAGACCCATGGTAAGACCCTTTGCTTTCCAGTCCTGCCAAAATACCAAGCCGTATATGAACATCGCGTCAAATAACTCAAAGTATCCAAGGCAACACGTACATCTTATTTAGAGATACAACATGACAAATAACGAAGAAGTGCTGATGGAGTCTCCATCAGCTAGAAATTTGCAGCTGGCTCAAATCGAAGATCGAGCCGAAGAATTGCTAAGCAAGGCCAAAGCTCTTCATTTTGATGTTTGGCAAGGTATAGGAGCTGCCACTACAGAACAGATAGCAGAATTCTACGAAACTCCAATAGATACAGTGAAATCAGTAGTAAAGTATCATCGATCTGAATTTGATGCTGATGGCCTAAAGATATTGACTGGCAAGGAGTTGAATTCTGCGAGGTTGAAGTTCAACCTCGCAAATAAAGCCCGAAATGTAACCATCTGGAACCCCCGCTCCACCCTCAGATTAGGCTATCTCCTGAGAGATTCTACAGTCGCTAAAGCTGTCAGAACTACCAGCCTCGATTTCATTGAACAAGCAGCGTCACCAAAAACTCACGCCGAAATAACCCTTGCCCACTCTCAACGACTTGTCGATGACGAAAAATGGAAAGCCCAAAAAGAAAAGTGGCAAGCCGAATCCGACCAGCGCTTCGCATCGTTAGAATCCGACATGCAGAAGATGAAGCAAAGACGCATCGATGCGATCAAAGAACTCCACCAACTTCCGCCGTCAAAAGAACCAGCGCCACCATTGACCGAACGTGCCAGCTTGCGGCAACTGATCAATAAATGGTGCGATGCAACAAAGGTGGATCAGCAAATAGCTTGGAGAAAACTGTACACAGAGCTTTACTACCGCGACGGTTTTAATGTTAATACCCGCATGAAAAAAGGAGAATACAAAACGAAGTTAGATCTCATCGCCAGTTGCGGGAAGATCGGCGTTCTTTATGCGATCGCCCGTGACATCTTTGGCAGTGGCCAGGGTAGCTCCCGTGCATAAGCTGAAGTACCAAAACACGACCATACCTATCTCTTCCCCCTCTTGGCCGGAGGAATGGTTAGTAAGTGAGGAGCATTGTCAAGGGCTGACCAAAGGGAAGGCGATAGCGCACCCTGGACAAGCGCACGAGGGAACGCACAATCTCTCTACAAAGGGGGAAGAGATAGGAGCCGAAGTCAATCAACTATGCCCGGTTCTGCTTGTCTGTGCTAGAGGTAGTCCCTGAGTACTTCATGCTGCAAGGCTTGTCATCTGAGAGCCAAGTGAATTTCATCAAGATTATGTCTTACGCTCTGGCCAATGCCCACTCATCGATCTATGATGTTCACAACCTTTCCCTAAAACTCTATGCAAAGACAATAGTACTGAGTACTACAACCACGCTAACAAAGCAAAAACCGCTCGATCAATAGATCAAACGGTGTTCGGCTAGCTTGTTAATCTAACATTTGAGGGTTCTCAAGACCTCAAACCAACAGATCGAAGGAAGAATACGACATACAATTATTAGTCGCATTTTATCCTTCACAGCTTCGCTATGTCTACTATTTGCCCCAAAATGACGCAATGTCATATGTAATCCCTCGGGTTGCATAGTAGTTTTGGCATAGACATAGCACCCGCCAGCGTCCAAAAAATCTAATGAATCCAGCGGTCTATCCTCAACACATAGACCTATGAAAAACACCGCATCTACCGTAGCAGCCCCCCATATGGCTGTTGATAGCCTCACGCAGCCAGGAATCACAGACCCCAAGCAAAAGGCTCTAAGCTCACCCAACGTTCAAATCATTCGATCGCCTCACAAGGTAAATTACAGCGTCGTCAACAACATTGGCATCGATGACGATCGGTTAGATTCCACGGCGTTAGCAATTCTAATGAAGCGGATTAGGAAGCCTGACACTTGGAGATTAATTCCTAAAGCCCTTGCAAAGGAGATGGGGAAGAACATAGAAACTATCCGTAAATATCTTCGTCAACTGATTAATTATGGCTATCTAGTGAAAAGGGTTTTCAAAAACTCTTTTGGGCAATATGCTGGACATGATTATGTGCTGGTTGAAGATGGTACTGGAGTAGATTTAGAAATATCTGCAGAACCCTTACTAAGCCAGAAGAAAGGCAAGATCGAAGCCTGTAAACCGCATGGTTATGGGAAAACGGAAAAAGCCGTGCTCGGTTTACCCGAGCACGGAAAAGTTGGTCACATAATAAGTACTAAAGAAAGCAATTACAGATCTAAGCAAATACAAGATCCCTCCCCTACCCCTCATTTTAAAATTGAGGAGGAGATTGATTTTTGGTCTGATTCATATTCGGATTCCATTCAGGTAGAGTTAACCCCAACGATTATAGAACCGGAACCGAGCAACATCGATCCCTACGAAACTGAACAAGTCAAAGACCCTTGTACACAAACAATTCCTAGTACTGACAAATCTTCCGCCGCCGCTGCTGAAAAAACTATCGTAAGCGCCATTAAACCTACTCGAAAGGAGCGCCGCTCAGCCAGACAAGGCGATACCTGGGTGGAGTTTGGCCAGCGGAATGGACTCTGGGCATCCTTAGAGGAGTTGCAGGGCTTCATGGCCGCTCTGTACGCTCACGCCGTCAATAATCCGCGCTTGCATACTCCTTCCAAGTGGGTGGAGTCCGAAGTCCAAAAGACGTGCGATCGAGGTACTGGGACTCATTGGACTGAATACGTCGCTGGTCTGCAAGTAGGGACGATCGATCGCAAGCCTTGGGCTGATGTTCATGGCAACGTCAACCTCAGCTTCCGCTCCTACATTGAGCAGAGCAAGTTCGGGGAATCTGGCAACAGTACTTCCCGTGCAGTGGAGTTGGCGGCTCAGTTACTCGCTAACCCCTTCAAGGCTGGCTTAATGTGGAACGAGTATCAGCGTCGTTTAGAGCGAGAGCTAGAAGAGAAAGCTAAGTGCGATCGGTTGGGTGTAACCTACGATGCTCCGAGTATCTTGAAGTGCAAGCCTTTAGTTTCCGCTGAGGCCACCGCTCAAACTCAGCAGCTATTGAGGATCGATGATGCTTCTCAGGTTTGTCAGCCAATCATTGAGTCTAAGCCCGTTCTTGCTCTTGAGGCTGAGGTTGAGTCTTCGGCATCGGTGGTCGGCGAGGCTCCGTGGGATGCGATCGCTGCACAGATGTTGGCATTGGAGGAGAAGATGGGGATATCGCAGCCTCGGTCTCAGCCGCAGGTGACTCCGTTGTCAGACGTTTATAGGGAGCCGAAGCCTGTGAATCAGATGGAAGCCGTGGAGTTCAAGGCTTGGTATGATTTGGTTAAAGCTGCTGGGCTGGTTGAGTATAGCTACAGCGATGCTCGTTGCCATGCGATCGTTGTGCTGGCTGGCGGGGAGGCTTTGGCTTGGCGGGATGCGAGGGATTTGTTGGGTGAGGAGGGGTGATTGGGAGCCTGTAGGGTTATCGATTTTTCGAGAGTAGGGTCAAAATTTAGTTTGATCGCCTAACGAATAAGCTTGTCATATTCTGCATGAGAGCCAATCCAGACCCAGGAAATGCCTTTTTCGGTTTCTACTCCTAAAGCTCTGTAGCCTCTGCCAGCTCTGACCGACCAATATTCTCCAACTTTTTTGAAGTGCAACGATGGGTGTGAGGGATCGACTTTCAGTAATGTATAGTTCTGATCGGCTATCTGCTGAATTGTTTCTGGTAAAGCGTCGTAGCATTTCCAGAATCTTTTGGTTGTGTAATGCATTAGAGCATCCGGCAGTTGTCGTTCTCTAGTTCTGCAAATGCTTCTTGGGCAAGGAAGTCTAGTTTGCCTGTACTGATATCACTTGCTATTTGTTTGTCCCAATGCTGCTCATCCAAATCTAAAACCCAGTCTGTAAGTTGAATTAACTCTTGTGGCGAGAGCTTAAGAATTGCGGATTCTATTTGTTCAACGGCTGTAGACATTGTTCAGTGAGTGTCATTTTTGATTTTCTTTATTTTACAAGGAATTTAATGATTTAGATGAGTGGGTGGCTTTAGACCCATCGGAAGCGGCGGAATTCAAGACTTGGCATAACTCGGTAAATGCTGCTGTGTTTGGGGTCGTGCTGGCTGTTGGCGAGACTCTTTCTGGGAGTGATGTGCAGGTTTTTTGGGGGAGGGTTGATTTTGCCTCATTAAGCAAATTGTGATTTTCGCCTCGTTTCTAACCATGCCGTGTGTACGGCAATCTATACTAAGTTCTAAGTGACCTTGCCCCAGGGCTGAGACAAAAGACTGAAGCTTCAACATCCGCGTGTTGTTTTGATAGATATATTGACTGACCTCATCGACTACCACAAACAAAGTCTTGCCCGCAGCCCGCAACCGCAGCATTTCGGCGATCGCTTTAATTGTTTCATCGACCGAAGATCCCTCACCCGTATTCGCCCCGGCACGGCTCTCAAACCAACTCAACGGATCGGTGTACCGACTTGGATTCATAGCGTGCATTACCTGAGAAAATTCTTCCTCAGCCATCCGACTATCTTTCGCTTCAGCCCAAGCCCGACCGAGTATCTGCTGGGCACTCACTTCAAACTCCGACCACAGACCTTCAAGTTCGAGGTTCAACTCGTAATCTGCTACATAATTACTGGTGCTGCAATAGCCCAGCCGTTTCTGGATTTCCCGCTTCACCGCTGAATGAATCTGTTCGTCGTCCCGTGCCACCGCTCCAATATCAAAGATGACAGCGATCGGCTGTACCAGACTCCGAATCCTCGTCCAAGCCGCCTTAAATTCGCTGAAGTTAGGCGATTCATCCCGTTTAAGCAAAACTTCAGCGATCGCCTGTCCATCGGGCAAAATTAAGCCATCCAGAGCTAATCCTAAAAGTTTGGCAAAGCTAGATTTCCCCGAACCGTAAAATCCAGAGATCCATGAGGCGGGTAATTCTACCCCGCCAGCTTTTTGTATTTCCTCTGCTAGACCGCCCAACAATTTGACAAACTGCTCGTGAATTCCAATCTTGTGGCGGGGATCTGTATCAGGATATCCACCCGTGACGATGTACTCGGCAACTTCCGCCATCACCTTTACCGGATCTTGCTCATGGAGGTAAATTACTGGAGCGATATCGCGCGTCACATCATTGGCAAAAACATCCTTAATCTGCATCGAAGTAGTCTCCATCATGAATAAATGCGTGGGCGATAATCACGGTCAGCCGACAACTCACCCATAAATGACAGTGCATTTAAGTCTTGACGCTTGCCAGGATAGAGTAAAACCACAGGCAAATTCCGCATTTTCCCATCGATCAGCTTGAGCAATGCTGACGAGCGAAAAAAGGGATAAAGTGCCCCTGTTCTCGCCAATAAAACCAGGGTGCGGTTTGCCACTAAGGTATTCTCAGTAGCAAACTCATCGATTAAATTTACAACATCTTTAGCAATCCCATCCACGCCATCAATGTAGTGCGACAGCTTATCTTTGAGGTGATTTACCGCTCGATCGGGATCGCGCTCATAGAGACGGTGTTCCATCCGCATCATGCTCTCGATTAATTTAGGATCTTCAGCCTTAATCCGATTTAATAGTAGTTGATGTAGCGAAATTGATCGCACATTCCAGCCATCGCCTTTCAAATCGTCGCTCAAATTCCGAATTAATCGGCGCAGCTTAAATTCGTCGGTTGGATCGTAGACCAAAATGGCAAACCGATAATTTCGCATCGTGCTAATTTTCGGGCCGCTAGCTTCGAGCAAATCGCTTCTGAGAGCCGCAATAGATCGATCTAATGAAACATCTGTGAATAGTGTACCCGTCATCCGCCGATCTCACCCCCATCGCTCAAAACCCCCGCCGCCCAAGCCTGGAGATCTGGATACTGCCAGCCAAAATCGTAGAGATCGCTCATCCGCGCAAAAGCAAATCCAGGCAACTGTCTCACCCGTTGTTCTAAATTCACATCGCTCAATCCCACCGAACGCAGATAGGGATTGTCGATCGGCGAACCTGAAAAGGACAGATGCCGGAGCAAATACAGCCAGTAACCTAATGCCTCATCGCTCACCTTGGGATAAGTATTTGCGAACCAGGCGCAAATCTCAGGCAGGTTTTATTAGAACAGGGTATCGATCTGTACAATGGCAAGGCTAAATTCATCAATTGCATGAGCATCGGCACCTGTGGAACTTGTGCAGTGCAGATTGAAGGTGAGGTATCATCAGTAAACTGGAAAGATACCGTTAGAAGATCTTTGCCACCACACTCGATCGATCGAAATCTTCGTCTTGCCTGTCAGACTAAAGTTCTAGGCGATATCAAGGTTGCTAAATTTGATGGCTTTTGGGGACAGGGAAATAAACTGGTTTGGTAATGATCGATTGGTTAATAGTTATTTACCACATATTCATCCATCACCAACCACATCCAACAAATCCCCCAGCTCCCTAGTAGCCCGTCGTTGAAGCTGCTGACGACTATCATCATAAATCATCAGCGTCCTGGGGTCTTTGTGCCTCGACAATGACTGAGCCACCCTGATATTGCCATCGCTAGAATCCAAGTAGGCGGTAATTGCACTGTGCCTTACTCGATGCGGAGAAATCTGGACTTCAGCGAGGTCAGCGTAGTTTTTGAGAATGCGGAAGACATCGGTACCAGAGAGCCGCCGACCGTTGCGACTCAAGAATAAAGCGACATCACGCTCAGAGCCATTTTTCGGCTGAAAACCAAGACCAACTCGAAAGGCCACCCATTCATCCAATGCTTCAATGACTTGGGGATTGAGATCGATCGACTGCTGATCAATTTGACCCTTACCCAAAACCATCAGTTGTCCTTGTTTTGGTAGATAATCGCTGAGTTCGAGGGTAACGATTTCTTCACGGCGGAGCGCATTATCCCACAGCAGCCGCAGGATGGCATAGTCACGCCTACCAAGATCGGTAGTTCGATCGACCCATGCTAGGATCTTACGATAATCCTCCACTGGCACTCCCTGAAGGTTGACGTAATTGATTAGTTTGTCGCTCCGACTAGAACACTTATTAAAACGATGGCCATCCCAACAAGTTGAATTGTTGTGAGCTTTTGGTGTAATGAGAAAAATCCAACTAATGTTGCGACTACAGGACTCATCAATCCCAGAGATGAAACAGCTGATGTTTTCAGTTTATCAATCCCTCTGAACCAGAGTGCATAGGCAATTCCAGTGCCAACTACGCCCAGGTAAACGAAGCCTAATACGTTAGTTATTGAAAGATGAGTTATTGGTCCTTCAGTCACTAGAGCAATCGGCAGTAGAACGATGCCGCCAACTGCTAACTGCCATGCTGTAAATACAAGTAAAGAAACTGGGCGCTTCCACCGTTTGACTAATACCGTTCCGAGACCCATTGTGGCAGCTCCAGCGATCGCAGCTATAACACCAACACTATCAAGGCGTGCAGCAGGACCAAGAACTAGTAACCCGACACCAAAAAAACCAGCGATCGCAGCCACAATAGATAGCTTAGATGGTCTTTCATTCAATATTGTCCAAGAAAATAGTACGACCAATAAAGGTTGGATCGCACCAGCTGTTGCCGCAACGCCACCTGGTAGGCGATAAGCAGCGATAAATAACAGCGCTTGAAAGATACCGATATTGAGACTGCCTAGGAGTAAAATACGCCACCACCAAATACCTTGAGGGAGCTGTCTCAACCATGCTGTCAACAAAATACCAATCGGGAGTGATCGCAAGGCAGCAACCAATAGGGGATGGTGAGGTGGTAGAAGTTCAGTTGCCACAAAATAAGTTGTTCCCCAACTCATCGGTGCTAGAGCAGTCAGCAGAATATCAGATAGTTGAACAGTCGGTTTCTTCATGTTTTTTATCTTCATATTAAGATACTCGACATCGAGATTCTAACATTTATCTTGATGCTAAGATATTTAATGTTAAGACTTTATATATGAGCAATACTTCAATGAGTGTTGATCCAGTTGATGCAATTTTGGCTCAATGGCAGAAAGAGCGACCGGATTTAGATGTATCACCAATGGGCATTATTGGAAGAATAGGACGACTGAGTAAATATTTAGAGCGATCGATTCAAGAGACAGTTTCAGAATTTAACTTGAATGGTGGAGAATTCGATGTATTAGCAACATTGTGCCGTTCTGGTCAACCATATCAGCTTTCACCGACTGAGTTATTTAACACCTTGATGGTTTCATCCGGTACGATGACGCATCGTATTGATCGATTAGAACCAGCTGGCTTAGTCAAGCGTATACCCGATCCAAGCGATCGGCGAGGGATGCTAATTCAGTTGACAAATAGAGGTCTCAGTCTGATTGAAACAGCTGTTGAGGCTCATGTTGATAACGGGCATCGTCTTCTGATCGCTTTAGAAGAAACGGAACGTGAAGCACTTGCTCAATTGCTGCGCAAGCTTTTAATTTCGCTTGAGAAGTAGCGATTAAGTAAGAGAATCAAAGGTTGTCAGCCGCTGTTTACCAGGAATGCCATGCCGGTAGCAATTTTAATTAAAAGGAAGAATCACCACCGGCTATATTGTAAGAACACCTGCTTTGTTTCTTGGTGGCTAGACTAGCATTACACAACCAAAGCTTAGCAGAATGGATTTGCTATTCAGTCTTGGTTGCGTAACAGTATCGACAATTACTCCATATTCGACTGAGAGAGAACTATTTTTTGAAGCTTACTATCCTCACCAAGCTGGTAGCTAATCGCCCTGACCAGTTCGTTGATGCCTGTTACGGTAAGCATACTGTAGTGATCAACATTGAGGTCTATAACCATTGGAGTTCTTTTAGAGTAACCACCATGGTTCTCAATGAATGAATAATCATCACCATTGGCTTTAAAAATAGTTATGGGCGCAATGATCTGCCTCTCCGCTAGCTCACTAAATGTGTACTTGGCTTCATATGTCTGGCTAACAATTTTGACGATTCGTTCCACTAGTTCTAAATCAAGATCTCTATATCTTGAGCAAATGAATGAAACAAAGCTGCTTTCATCTTTTGCCACCTGCAAACATTCTTCTAGTACAGAGCCGTTGATACTACGTGCGAAAACCGAGAAAAGAATAGTCACATAGGCTTTGTTGCTAAATACAGGTTGGTTATCATGAATAGCTTCATGCTCAGTTCCAATTTTTGGCGATCCCGGAGCGATCAAAAAGAGTTTTTCTACATGTTCACCGGATTGCTCAAGCTGATACGCTACCTCAAAGGCCACTCTTGCTCCGAAGGAATATCCCCAGAGCGTATAGGGACCAGATGGTTGAATACGCTTTATTTCCTTAATGTCTTCAACAGCCATTTCCTTGATGGACGAAAACGGCTGCTCGCCTTGGTTGATTCCATGCGCTTGAAAACCATAAAAGGGTCGATTGATATTTATTTCGTCTGCCAGTAGTTTTAAGCTCATGGGGTAGCCACCTAGTCCAGGCCAGCAATACACTGGATTCTCTACTCCTTTAGAAGATAAACTTACTAAACGCGAAAAATTAACTTCATTACTATCAATTTTGTGTGCGAGCTTTTCGATGGTTGAAGCCTCAAAAAGAGCATATAAAGGCAAGTTGCAATTGAACTCTCTGTTGATCCTATTGATCATGACTACTGCAATAAGTGAGTTTCCACCGGATTCAAAAAAATCGTCTTGTACCGAGACAGAATCCCACTTCATCGCCTTCTTCCAAATCTCACTTACTCGCTGTTCAGTATTTGTCCTAGGTGCGACGATTGACCATGTAGCCATTTCCATATTCACCTTGTCCGCTGCTTCTAGTGCTTTAAAATCGACTTTCCCATTAGCAGTAAGTGGTAACTTGTCCATCACTATGATTCTGTTAGGCATCATATAATCAGGCAAAAAGTTGCGGATATCTTCTTTGATCAATTCTGCCGGACCTTTCATTTGGACGGCATCTTCCTTCATCCCTTCGCTGATTAATTGTTCATAGCTCACGCGACCACCAACACAGAAGTAAGAAGACCCCGATTCTTCATCACTGGCGCTTAGTATTTTTGTGATTTGCTTCGCCGAAGGAAGATCATTACCAGTCTCGGAACTGTACCCTGATGACATTAGGCCAAGACTTTGATCGTTCATCTGTAAATGTTGAAGTTTTCTACCAAGCGCAATATAGTTAGCCCATTTATTATTGCCTCTACCAATTATTGTGATTCCAAAACTCGCGTGTTCATAGGTTTTCTGGTTGATAGCTATTACATGCTTCTTTAGAATGAGGTTATCTGAAATCTTTTCTAAGTAGCCATCTTTGTACTTGTATTGACCTACAGGTAGATCGGCGATCTTTCCAGGATGGCTTTGCACATAGATATCAACCAATTCTGCTGAAAGCGGCCTGACACGAGGTTCCAATTCAAAGGTACCTAGGTAATAGTCCTCGTCTGAACACACTAAGTTATCCTTTACCGCTGGTATATAATCAGCCTCTTCGATGCCAAGCTCATACGCTGGAAGGATTTCGTCAAACAAACCCAACATGTGGCCAGTTTCAATTTCAAGTACCTCTTGAACATTGTTTTTGTAAACTAGTTCAATAGCTTTCTTTTTGCCAATGAAGTGTATTTTTATTTGGGTCTTTTCTAGACTATCTATTTCATTGATTAGGATTAATTGATGGTGCTCTGGATGATAATAGTAGTAACCTGTTTTCAAGCCAGCTACATTGACTAATTCAAGATACATTTGCGTTGCGTACAATGCACCGGGAGATGCATAAGCGTACTTGGGTAATAAACGCTCGTTGCTGTGAAACTGCCCGAAATATCTTAAAATCTGACCTATTTCTGTGAAGCTCAATTTATTTAAGCCGCGATAACCTTCTAAGCTATATTGCTCACCGCCTGTGACTTGTCTACTCAGTAGCTTCACAATATCAGCTTTTTGGATGGTACCTCCCTCAAATAAACGGTAGGATTTTCGAGCGAATGCCAATCGCCGCTGTCCCTTTTCTGGTGTTTTACCTGGGAGATTGACCACCATTTTGCTATTATTTTCATCGACATCTCTATATCCAAGATTCGATAATTGAGCCTTAACCTGAAGCTTGTTTTTTTTCGACAGATGGTGTTCTCCTCTAGTACCCTGATCCATCAGAGCAGCTTCCTTGGGACTCAATTCAACAAATGCGACTAAATCAGGACATCCAACACGGGGATTTTCCTTGACTATGGCAGCTGCGTGCTTGACCCAATCATGTGTTTCAATTATCTGCTTTACTTCGTCGAGTTCAATCCGAAATCCTCTAAGTTTCACTTGATTGTCTACTCGGCTAACGAACTGAACAGTCCCATCTGGATTCCAATGGGCTAAATCCCCTGTCTGATAAAGCTTGGTAATTTCAGAACTCGTCGAAAACCAGTTGTTGATAAACTTTTCCTTACTCAAGTCTGGTCGATTAATATATCCGCGCGCAAGTTGAATACCACCGATGTATAACTCACCAATTTCTCCAACTGATGCCAACGACTTTTGGCTATTGAGAATGTAGTACTGAGTGTTGTGAACAGGAGTGCCGATTGGAATCGCATTAGGGTAATCAGCAATCGTATTTTTATTAACCTGGAAGGCAGAGGTATTAATAGTGCATTCGGTCGGTCCATAGAGATTAGTTAAGTCACATTTTGGCAGTGTTTCGATGCATTGTAGAGCAAGCTTTCTTGAAAGCATTTCACCGCCGCTGAATATCTGTGTGAGTGACTTGCAATTATGGAATATATCATTATCGAGAAGAGCTTGGAGGAGAGTTGGAACGCATTGCAGAGTTGTCACATTATGTCGGATAATAGTGTCGATTAATTGTTCTGGATCTTTATAAGCTCCAGGGCGACTCATAATAATTTTACTGCCATAACAAGATGCAAGAATCTCCCATTGTGCTGCGTCAAAACTCATAGGTGTTTTTTGGAGCACTACTTTGTTCTGATCTAACTTGCAAGCAGTTTTCATCCAACTTATCTGATTGATGATACTGCGGTGCTCAATCATCACTCCCTTGGGCTTCCCCGTACTTCCAGAGGTATAAATGATATAGGCTAAGTCGCCTGAATGTGGTCGTTCGCAGAGTCCACTTTGTCCAGTTATGTCAGCTGGTACCTTAAACTCCTTGGCCTCTTCAAGGGTAACAATTCGTGTACCTGGAGGCAATAGCTCTGCCAACCTAATGCGTTGCTTTTCTTGTGAAAAAACAATTTTGACACCTGCATCCTCGACCATATATCTCAATCGATCTTCGGGATATTCTGGTGATAATGGCAAATAAGCACTGCCTGAAAACAGAATGCCCCAAACCCCGATGACTAAATCAAGTGATGAATCAAGGAAGATACCTACATGTTCATCAACAGCTACACCAAGATGCGTAAGATACGAACCTAAACGCGAACTAATTTCGGATAGTTCTTGGTAAGTTAGTCCTTCATTGCCACAGACAACTGCTTCCTTATTGGGATGGAGCTGTACTTGTTCTCGAAACAAGTCAGGAAGAGACTTTTCGATTAAACTTTCTGACTTTGTGTTGTCGAGCTTTTTAATAGTCAAATCGTTAGTTTGCATAGTCAATCTCCAGTCTTTCTAGACAGTAGTAATTGTTAGTAAAATTGATTGATTATTTGCGATAAAAATTGCAAATAATTGGGCAATATAAATCTATCTATTTCAGCTTATATCTGTTTCCAAATATAAACTTTTCCAGGTTTTCATCGAAAGTTTATTGAATGTAATTTCTAGAAGATATTGTGTCTCAAGATTCTTCTAGAGTTTTCATAGGAGCAAAGACTGTTCATGTTTACTATTAAGATGAAAAATTCTTGGAAGTATTTCATTTTTTCTAGAAACAAAATCAGAGCGATAATTCTTCACGCAAAAAATTTATCTGAACTAACGAAGATTCGTATAGTTTAAATATCTTTTCAAAAATGACGAACTTTCTTATCAATTTCTTGTTATTACTTTTCTTGAATAAATATTGTCAGCAACTTAGGCAGTTGAGAATATTTACAAGGGTAAGCTTTACTGAAAACGAATTCACCCAACTAAAGCCAACAAATTTTTTGTGAAGCTTGTAGCTCTTAATTGGATTAAGCGAAGACTACTATGGAAGCTAGAGAATCATCACTTTGACGCGAGAGAAGTCCTGTTTGCTGCCATGGTTTATTCCACTAGCTAAGAGTCAGCCAAGGAATATATCTCGTACTTGATTTAAGTACTATATCGTCTTGCAAGATTTATAGGTTTCATAGATTTTCAAGATGTCATATTCCACTAGACAGGAAATATGCTTCTTGGTAAGTTTGAATTTTCTTGTACATCTAAAAACAAATTTAGATGTGTTTACTCTTAAAATGTTAGGTTGAGTTTATTATTTTGTAAAGGTACATTGATCACATAATTTGTAAAAAAGATGTATCCAATACTACACTTCTGAAATCAATAAATCAGATACAACTAGTTGTAATGCAGTATCAGAAAAGGAATAAGAGAAAAAGATTCAGATATTAAAGTGAAATCATACTTTTATAGCCTGTCGCTTACAAACTGCACTAACCGTCTCCGGGTGCCAACGCCCACCCCGCTTACTTTTGATGCCATGTTCGTTGAGATACTTTGCGATCGACTGATAGCTCTTACCGGACTTGCGATGCCTCCTAATAATTTCAATGGTCTCCAGCTCGCCATGATGGGCCACTAATTCATTGTCGATCGATCGCTTACCAAACTGCGGAGAGCCATAAGCATATCCACCACCACTGGCTTTAGCTTTGCGCCCACCTTGGGTACGCTCGATAATTGTATCCCGCTCCAAAGAAGCTACAGCAGCCATCACGGTCAAAATCATCTTGCCGATCGCAGTAGAGGTATCAACTTGAATATCCAGTAATACCAAAGACTTATCATCAGGCTTCAAGACATCTTCAACCAGTGCCAAAACATCGCGAGTATTTCTGGCGATCCGATCGAGCTTCACGGCCACGATACCATCAGCTTTGGTTTTGACTGACTGCAAGGCTTGAGCAAATATTGGTCGGCCAGCTGAATCCTTGCCGGACTGTACCTCTTCAAAAATTTCGACTAGCTGATGACCGAAAGCATTACAGTAAGCTTCGATTTTCTCCCTCTGTTCTGGCAAAGAGGTGTTTTCAGCCTGAGAATTCGTTGATACCCGAATATAGCCCACTAATTTCATCTTAAAAGCACTGATACAGCTGGTTTTTAGTATATTTTAGTATCATAATTATTAAGATACTCCTGAAAGGCTGCGTCGTATCATAACACAGTCAAAATGGCTTGGTGGCACGAACTTTGGTGGTGATCCTACTGTCCCGATAGCAGGCATGGATCGCTTTCTTTCAGTTCGTGCTGCTGGAATTTTTTTGATTCCACCAGTTCTTGATGACGAAGTTTTTCCAGGGTCTAACATTTTCTTTGCAGCTAATTAGACTTCAATTCACGACTGAATCAAGAAGTATCTCAGATGAGGTATGGATGAATTAACCCTGATAAAATAGGAAAGCTGAAAAACAGGTATTATTATGCGTGTACAATTGCAACAAGCCTTCACTGACATCGATCCAAGAATACAGTTACATCTAGATCGTAGAGCTAGAGGAATGGTTCTCTCTGCTACCGCCTCAACCGCAAAAGGAGAAATTGCTGTTATTGCCAAGATTTCTGATCTAACAAGCTGGCAGAACCGAAGCGAAGTTTTTGCAGGAGCCGATCTAGGAACTACTCCTGATGGTTCTCATATTGTTACTGCAAGAGTACCGCTTGATCGAATAGAAATACTGCGACAACTTCCGTATGTTCAAAGTCTCAAAGCATCTCAAGTTCTTAAGCCAGAACTAAAGTCAACCACTGAAGAAATAAAAGCCAAAGCAGATTTGCTGCCACCTCTTGCTCAAGGACAACAAGGAAAAGGTGTTGTTGTTGGCATCATTGACTATGGATGTGATTTTGCCCATCGTAACTTTCGTAACCCTGATGGCAGCACACGCATATTGTCTTTTTGGGATCAGGCTGTTTTACCTGGTGCATCTAGCCATTTAGGATATGGTCAGGTTTATACACAAACTGAAATCAATGCAGCTTTACGCTCAGTTGACCCTTACACAAGTTTAGGACATGATCCAGGAAGGGCGAGTCATGGAACTCATGTCATGGATATTGCCTGTGGGAATGGTGGTGGTAGTAGCGTACCCGGTGTTGCGCCCCAAGCAGACATAATCTTTGTGCAAATCAGTACTAGTGACATTCCGTGGGGAAGTCCAGATGTTGTCAACTCTAATTTCGGGGGTTCAGTACAACTTTTAGAAGCCATTCAATTTATCTTTGAGCAAGCGGGAAATCGCCCTTGTAGTATTAATATCAGCCTAGGAACAAATGGTGGTGCTCATGATGGAACCAGCCTAGTTGAACAAGGAATTGATGCAGTTGTTACGGCTAAACCTAATCGTTCCGTCGTCATTGCGGCTAGCAACTCATATGAAGATGGCATTCATGCCAGTAATAAGGTTGTGCAAGGAAGCTTTATCGATCTTGTCTGGAAAATTGGTCAGTTCGATTTTACTCATAATGAGCTCGAAATTTGGTATGGCAAGGACGATCATCTGAAATTAGAGCTGATTGATCAGAATGACCAGAGTATCGGTGAAATAGATTTAGGTGCATCAGCTCGAATTCTCAATCAGGCAAACGATTTGCTCTTTTTTGTTGCTCACCGCAAGGGAGATCCCAACAATGGAGATAATACAATTGGGATCTTTATGAACACTGAGTTTATGGCTTCATCTCTCCCTCCACAAATTACGCTTCGTTTGCATGGCGTGAACATTGCAGATGGTCAGTTTCATGCTTGGATAGAGCGCGATGATAGAGGACAATCTAGTTTTGCTCCACCTCACAATAACTCTCATACTCTTGGCAGTATCTCTTGCGGCAATCAAAGCATAGTCGTCGGTTCATATGATGCCCACACTTCTGGGCAACCTTTATCTCATTTTTCTAGTGCTGGTCCAACCAGAGATGGACGACAAAAGCCGGAAATCAGCGCACCTGGACACAATGTATTCGCTGCAAATTCTTCAACTCGCGTCGGGGTTACTCGCATGTCGGGAACAAGCATGGCTGCTCCCGCTGTCACTGGAGTCATAGCCCTGATACTTGCTGAAGCCCATAGTCTGAATAAAAATCTGACTGTTGACCAGATCCGCGATATTTTAGTTAAGACTGCTCGATCCAATCCTCCTAGTACAGCCTGGAATGACCGCTATGGAATGGGAAGAGTGGACGCAAGCGCATCAGTACAGAAGGTTCGTGATTTACCATAGAAGTTGAACCATGAAAAGATGGCACAAAGCTATAATTGTAATAGTTTCAACGTTGATACTAGTTCTTCCTATCTCTAAATACGCTATGTCTTCAGACAAACATGACAATACCTCACAGTATAGGGTTGAATACGTTCCCCCTGGAAATTCAAAGCTGAAGTTAAGTGGAGAAGCTCTTAGAGATTTGAATCGAGAAGCTTTTCTGGTGGCAACAGTGAAGGTTTCCACAGAGGGGTATGTACCTTCTGGCGTTGAGATTCGTACTCAAGTTAGTCCGTCAATATTCACTGCAAATATCCCCCGTGAGATATTGAATCGCCTAGAGGATGATCCTAATGTTGTATCAATTGAGCCAGTTTATAAGTTGAGATCGTACTAGAGGCTGTAGATTTCGGATGTGCTTGCTTGACTCTCAGCAGCCCGACATAGTCCCTGAGGTAGACGGAAGTCAATAGTAAAAGTTGAACATCTTTTTTAACTATATTTTCATAGTTATTTAACCACAAGAAACCTACCTGTAAGTGAGTTGTAAAATATTAGCTTGACCTCAAAACAGATTCTTTGGATTTTCTATTTTATTGCAATTGATGAATTAAATTAATTCCGTTCCCGAAGGTTATTGTTGCTCTTTGTTTTCAAACTCCATCAACTTGATAAGAGGCGAATTCTTTTGTGTTAAAGCAGCTAGGTACTTCTCCTCATCGTAAGCTATATTATCTTTCCAGCAACGCCAAAGAATTCTCCCCCACTTGTAAGCCAGTGCTCGAATAGCCTTTTGATGAGTCTTTCCAGCGCGTTTTTGCTGTTGGTAAAAAGCTTGTGACCAAGAAGAAAAACGTCTAGATTGATTAACCCATTCAACGAAAGTTTGTCGGAGGAAAATAGGACAAGACCATCGCCAATGAACCCATCGTTTCTTGCCACTTTCCTCTTTAACAGGAGCAATGCCAACATAACTCATAAAGGCTTGAGCAGAAGTAAAGCGACTTCTTTCTGCGCCAAATGCGACCAGTAGTCGGGGAGCTAGATGAGGCCCGGCTCCCGGCAAAGTAGAGAATAATTCAGCATCAGGAATGGTTTCAAAGAGAGCTGTAATCTTGGCATTGAATTCTGTCAGTTGAGTGAGAATTACCTTCAGGAGGGTAATCAAGGCACAGGTCAACGCTTGGGCTGGAACTACAATAGCCTCATCGTTTGTCAGGGGAGGTCCTGCTTCTTGGATTTGTTGGATGCGACGGGCAATAGCACTTTTACGTCCAGCCTGATGAGAGCGAAAGAATTGGGTTAATTGTTCCGGGGTTGCCGCTTGCGCGGCCTTCACAGAGGGAAACTGTTCCATGAAAGCGCAAAAGACCAGAGTGTCTTTATCCTCAAACCAATCCAGGACTTGAGGAAAATAAGACTTGAGCGATGCCGTGATGCGATTAGTCAGTCTGACTTTCTCGCCTACCAACATCCGCCGTGATTCGACCCATTGTCTGAGGGCACGGGTGCGAGGACAGCCAGCGATCCAACGCTCCAACTTATCTGGATGCTTTTGCATCAATTCAACTAGCAGACGGGCATCGACAGGATCAGACTTAGCTCGTGAAGGCTGGAAAGCTTTGCGGTAGTTGGCAACGGTGCGAGGATTGATAGGAAAGAGAACCAAGTTATCATACTGGCACAGGGCGTATAGCAAAGGGCCTCTTTTCTGTTCCATAGCTACAGCAATTTGTCCCTCTCCATAACGTGTTCGTAATTGATTGACCCAATCTAAGATGTCTTGGGGACGGGTTTTGATGATGTATTCTTGCCAAGTGTCTGAGGCACAATCATAGAGAGCAATATCGTGTTTACGATCTGCCCAGTCAATGCCGATATAGGCAACATAGTTTTCGATACTCATGGTAGATTAATCCCATTGATTTTGATGGTACGGAGAGAGCTTGCCGCCTGCACACGCGAATAGATTATGGAAAAGGTTGATTCCTTGTTCCCTGAGAATTCGTTAAGAGAGTAGGATAAAGAGTTAGAGGCGATACGATATGTTAGTAGTCATCTAGTGACTTCCGTTGCATGGTCGTCCTCTAATCCTGGCAATCTCTCCCGCTTTTTTAATTAAAGCTTTTCTTCAACTGGTTTAGAATTATGGGTAAGGAGCGAACGATATGTTAGTAGACATGAATCTGTCGCCGCATGCATGGTCGTCTCCTCTGTCTTTCTAGTGGTCGTCTCCCCTGCACCCGACCGTATCAAGTTGGCTGGTTGAGTTTGAGAGATTGTTTACGGCGGGTGAACGGAGCCGTTAGACCTCAACCACACACTTCTTCCCAATCCAATCATGCCTCTCCTCCTTTCTGAAGAAGATCATGTAATCCTAACTCGGCTCGAAGAAGATATGTGGCGCGAGTTCACGCGCTTTGATCGAACTTTTCAAGAACAGCGGTTCGCAGCCGATTTTTTTGAGTTCGGCAGATCGGGACGAGTTTACACCCGCGATCGGATTATTCAATTAGACTCGCAGCCAATCCACGCGGTAATTCCTCTGCCGAATCTTGCTATTCGTCTGCTCGCTCAAAATACAGCGCAGGTTACTTATAATAGTCAGGTTGAGTACGATAGCATTGTAGAATACGCCAGACGAAGTTCTATTTGGTCGCGGACAGAAAGTGGTTGGATCATGAGGTTTCATCAAGGCACACCATATCAGCCATGACCACATAAAACATGAACCTCCGTCTGCTACATTATCTGAGTGTGGTGAGTCGAGTAAATGAATTTTGAATGGGACGAGAGAAAAAATGAGGTTAATATTGACAAGCACGGCTTCGATTTTGCGGACGCTTATCGCATCTTTGATTTGCCAATGGCCGTTGAGATTGATGAACGTGACGATTATGGTGAAGAACGATGGATTGGAACTGGAATGCTAGATGGGCGTGTGGTGGTAGTAGTTTACACCGAGCCTGATGGAAACATAGTTCGTATTATTTCACTCAGAAAAGCTCTCTCACATGAAAGGAAAAATTATGAGCAATACCTCAAGAACGGATTGGGCTAGGGTTGATGCAATGTCAGATGATGAGATTGACACGTCTGATATCCCGCCTCTTACTGACGAGTTTTTCTCAAACGCAAAATTGCGAATCCCCTCTTCTCCGCTCGCAACTGTTGCTATCCGTGTTGATCCTGAGACATTATCGTGGTTCCAATCGAAAGGGGAAGAAGCCGAACAACATATGGCTGCTGCTTTGCGAATCTATGCAGAAGCGCAGAAAAATGTTGCTGGTATACGTCAATCAGCCTAACAATTCAAATGCAACGGACGGTTGAGAGATCTTAGTGCTGAGTTCAAGGTTACTATCCGCCTCTGATTTGAGCCGTTAGATCGCTTTACATTCTGGTTGGGGCGATATTTCAAGAGTTTGGTGGGGATGTATAAATTTGCATCTTTCAATACAATCTAGGTGCAAGATTCAAAGAATTTTGATTTTCAGCATATATGGGTGCTATTTCAGACAATATTAATATTATGAGTAAATAATTTCGGCTTATATCCATGACATATTTACTGTTTTCCTGTCCGATTAGCTACCGCACTTGCTTTGGTAATTAAGCAATTACAAGAGCGCAAGAGAAATCACGCAGTAGATCAGCAAAAGCTAAAGGAAGCAGATAAGCGCTTACAAGAAGCTGATGGATATTTTACATTTGCTGGACGGCGATGATATAGACAGGTAGGCTATCCAAACCCTATACTCAATCACAAAATACTTAGGTAATAATTTGCTAAATAGTTCACAACTCACTCTAGAAATAGCCCAAAAACTGATCGACAAGGCTTTAGATAAAGCCCGTCAACTAGGTGTGGAGGTTGCCATTACGGTCGTCGATCCAGGTGGTCATTTAGTTGCTTTTGCGCGGATGGATACAGTTCCTTATATGGCGATCGATTCCACGCGCCGAAAAGCTCTTACTGCTTATAATTTCCAAATGCCTAATCACGTACTGCTGGCTCTGAGCCAGAGCGAGCCAGCCATAGCAGCTGATTTAGCCAAGAATGCTGATATTTGTATGCTCGCGGGTGGCTTGCCCATCATGATTGAGTCGCTCTGCGTTGGTGGATTGGGGATTGGCGGAGCGAGTGCTGAGGAAGATCTCGCAATTGCCAGAAAGGCAATTGCTTGGTTGTGATCAGCAAATAAGAACTAGATCTTTTGAGGCGCTTTTATGATGAAATGTAAGTAAATTGGCATGATTTTTGTTATCGGATCAGATGGGAAAATTGCTGCCGTAACTGCGCAATTTTGGGTAAATCATTGATCACGACATAGGGATAATTAGGATTACGATCGATAAAGTTTTGATGATAATCTTCAGCCACATAGAAATTATCAAAGGCTACTAACTGAGTAGCGATCGGCTTGGGAAAAACCTTTGCTTGGTTTAGTCGATCGATATAAGCTTTGGCCACTTTTTGCTGGTCAGAATTAGCAAAAAAGATCGCTGATCGATATTGTTTGCCCGTATCTGGCCCCTGTCGATCGATCTCCGTGGGATCGTGGGCAATCAAAAAGTAAATTTTCAACAACTGACCCAAGGAAATTTGTTGAGGATCGTAGGTGATTTTTACTGCTTCCGCATGAGCAGTTTGGCCACTGCTGACCGCATCATAGTTCGCCGTATCTGCCGTGCCACCCGCAAAACCGGAGACAACAGCCGAAACCCCTTTCAGCTTTTCAAATACTGCTTCCACACCCCAAAAACAGCCACCCGCCAACACCACAGTTTGCACTCCCGGGGCGGAAATAGCAGGGCGATCGATGGATCTAGATTAATGCCTTTGGCTAACGCGGGGCTGGAGTCGGCAGCAGAATTAGAGAAAAGTTGTTGCTGTCCACGACAAGCTATAGTCAGCTGTGATAGTAGAAATATGCTGAATATTATGAGACAGCGACGATTCAAGCTTTTGTTCAACATGTTTAATCAATACTCCGGACAGTTTTTTTGACGAGGCTGCAAGGCTTTCAGCACCTTTAATTCAGGAATTGGGATTTATTTCAATGTCTGGGATAATCCAGACATTGAAATAAATATCGAGCCTACGAGAGCATCAGGGCTTG
>JANOQI010000052.1:0-6289 GCA_031414775.1 Synechococcales cyanobacterium VAR_4_metabat_354 | reverse complement strand
AATCTGTTTTGAGGTCAAGC
The DNA here is from genome assembly GCA_031414775.1 of Synechococcales cyanobacterium VAR_4_metabat_354. Taxonomy (GTDB): domain Bacteria; phylum Cyanobacteriota; class Cyanobacteriia; order Cyanobacteriales; family Chamaesiphonaceae; genus JAAFHZ01. The sequence goes on along the minus strand of JANOQI010000052.1, from coordinate 6,269 downwards.
TAATATTTTACAACTCACTTACAGGTAGGTTTCTTGTGGTTAAATAACTATGAAAATATAGTTAAAAAAGATGTTCAACTTTTACTATTGACTTCCGTCTACCTCAGGGACTATGTTATGCCGTGATTTTCGTCAGCACATTATGATAAAGCAAGCAATGATAAATTTTCATCTTCATAAAATAATTTAATCGCGCTAAATTCCCGGCGCAGCAAATTTTCAATCTCTAATGTTGAACAGTTTCCTAATCGAAGCCAAACAACTTTTGGTGGATTTCCAAAGACTAAGCTCAAGTCGTGCATATCCGCATCTTTCGAGACAATCATCAAATCATTGTCTTTTGCATAATCCCAAACTATTGGGTCAATTGTTGCTTTCATTCCCACATCTCGAACATGAAGTGAGTTCGGGAAAAGATCGCTCAAACGATTAGGTAGTTTAGGCGATAGGTTTTCATCAAAAAGTAGTTTCATGCGGATAATGGCGTAGTCATAAACCGACGCTCACGATCAGCAGCATAAGCAATGCAGGCTTTTAAATCTTCTCGCGTCAGATCGGGAAAATCGTCGAGAATTTCTGCTTCAGTCATCTCGGAAGCCAGGTACTCAAGTACTTCATAGACAGTAATCCGCAATCCACGGACACAAGGCTTACCACCGCGCTTTTCAGGCTCAATGGTAATAATGTCTCGGTAGTTCATAGATTTTCACGATCCTTAGTTGCCATCATCTGTATATCTTACCGAAATAAAGAAACGCAGCAAACATCTCCTAACTAAGATTCTACTTTGAATACCGTTACTGGTTGCGCGATTAAGCAGTCGAGTGCTGACCTTACCCCAATAAAGTGGACATTCCCGAAGAGTTGAAAACAACGGAGAATGTTCAAATGACCAAGAAAAAACGCCGGATATTTACAGAAGAGCAAAAAGCAGAGGCAGTAAAGATTGTCGAGCGCTCTGACAAGCCAATCCATCAAGTGGCTGAGGAAATGGGTTTGAGCGCAAGTGCTTTACGCAGATGGATAAAGCAAGCTCAGATAGACAAGCAGCCAGTATTGCAAAGAGATTTGAGCACTGATGAGCGCAAAGAACTAGTCACGTTGCGCCGCGATCTCAAACGAGTAGAAATGGAGCGAGACTTCCTAACGTGCAGGGTTTAGCGTAAGGTGACCTCACGCTAAACCCTTGCAGCACTAAAAAGTAGCGACCTTCTTTGCCAAGGACGGCTCAGGCCCTATGAGCTGATTCATGCAGAGAAGGTCAACTACCCCATCGCCTTGATGTGCAAAGTGCTGAAATTAGCCAGGAGCGAATACTACGCCTGGTGTAAGCGCAAGTTATCATCCAGAAATCAGGAGAATGAAATATTGTCTGAACAAATTAAACAGATTCATAAATCTAGTCGGCAAACGTATGGCTCACCAAGGATTCAAGCCGCATTGGTGGCTAGGGGCTTTAAAGTTGGTCGCCAGCGAGTTGTTCGGCTAATGGCTAAACTAGGCATCTACGCTCGTTTGAAGCGTAAGTTCAGGGTCACAACTGATTCCAAGCAGAACTTACCAATAGCTACAAATGTTTTGGACAGAAATTTTACAACAACCGAACCAGACAGCTCATGGGTCGCTGATATTACCTACATCTGGACTGCTCAAGGATGGCTCTACCTGGCTGTTATTATCGATCTGTTTTCTAGACGAGTGGTGGGGTGGTCAATGGCAGAGGATATGCGCACTGACTTGATATTGACAGCCTTAGAAGCTGCTTTAGGGCAACGGGTTCCCTCCGCAGCTGGATTGGTTTTCCACTCTGACAGAGGCTCTCAATACGCCAGTAGTGACTACCAATCGGCTCTTCAGAATGCAGGCATCACTTGCAGTATGAGTCGCCGAGCAAATTGCGACGTGCCACGCACGGTTCTGAGGTGACCTCAGAACAACGTGAAGCACTGGGATAATGCTGTAGCTGAAAGCTTTTTTGGTACTCTGAAAATAGAGTTAATTCATCCTAGGATTTTCTCTACTAGGGAGATTGCCAGAACTATCATTGCTGAATGGATTGAGGTTTTCTACAATCGGCAACGATTACACTCAACGATTGGATATCTATCCCCTGTTCACTTTGAAGACAATTATTGGTCTACTCTAGATCAATCCAAAACCGCCTAAGTTAACTGTCCACATTATTGGGGCAAGGTCAATTCGAGCATTAGCTTACAAGTGGGGAAAAATTCTTTGGCGTTGCTGGAAAGATAATATCCCTTACGATGAGGAGAAGTATCTGGCTGCTTTAACAAGAAAAAAGTCGCCTCTCATCAAGTTGATGGAGTTTGAAAATAAAGAGCAACAATTACCTTCAGAAGCGAAATTAATCTAATTCATCAATTGCAATGGAATAGAGAAGCTAAAGAATCTGTTTTGAGGTCAAAATAATATTTTACAACTCACTTGTAGGTAGATTTTCTGTGGTCAAATAACTATGAAAATATAGTTAAAAAAAGATGTTCAACTTTCACTATTGACTTCCGTCTACCTCAGGGACTATGTTAGACTGTGTTGGCAACAATCTCTCGATCCACATCAACTGAGTGGTAAGGGATTGGGTTAAAATAGAACCAATCTTAAGAGGACAAGTCTCTATGGTCAGTGATAAACTTGGAATGCAGCTGCACGATCGCGAGACGATTGGCGAACTTCTGACCGCAGAGGAAAAAGCGCAACTTGAGGCTTGGTATGCCCAAAAAGATGCAGCGGAAAAGTCAATACTCGAAGCGGCTCAGTTACCTCTGCCGAACTTAGTCGTGCTGCAAGATCGGGTCGATATTGCGGTCGAGCAACTTACCGCTGGAGTTCAACGGCTTCATCAGATTACCCAAGAAAATAAATTATTGCACAAAGAAATTGCCGAAATAAAACAACAGCTTACCGTTCTCCAATCGGCATGAGCTTGACAGCATCAACTAGAGAACAGGTTCGTCAACACGCTCAGTATGCTTGCGAATTTTGTGGTATCAGCGAAATCGATACTGGTGGAATGCTGACGATCGATCATTTCCAGCCTCGTAGCAAAACAGGCTCAGATGCGTTGGAGAACCTGATTTATGCTTGCATCGTCTGTAACCAATACAAACATGACTACTGGCCTCGAACAGAAACGGCTCCGACACTCTGGAACCCTCGTCAAGAGTCTGCTAGCCAGCATTTCGTTGAACAAGAAGACGGTGAATTGACAGCACTCACACCAATAGGCGTATTTACTATTAGACGTTTGCGGCTAAATCGGAGCCAATTGATCGCCGCTCGACAAAGACGACAACAGCAGTTGCAAGTTGAAAAGCTGCTTCAGCGTTATCAAGAATTAACAACATTACAAGCACAAGTTAATATTCAACTCACCGATCTAACAATGGAACAACAGTTACTTCTCAAAGAACAGCGAAAATGGCTACGAATGCTATTAAGCCGTCTTAATCAATAGGGATATGATTTGATTAGAAGCATGTCAGATCTGTACTAGAACTAAATCAAGGACTTCTAATCGTCCAGAAATTCATATACCCACTATCTCAGCTAATACCTCAGAATACTGTTCCAAAGATAGTCTCAAATTTTTAAGTTCCGCTCGTAGTTGTGACTCCATAGACCATTGCTTCTCGTGCTGTTGGCGACTGATACCATCAGGACGTTGTAATTCCCAGTCTTCTAGTATTGGATGCCATTTAGATAAGAAAGGACGAAGACCATTGTTGAGGACAGCAATTGCAATTCCTCCAACTGAGGTTCTTGATGCTCCTACACTAGGTCCACCTTCTTTTAAAATTTGCCGTGTAGTAGCAAACAAACTATACAAAGAATTTAGCGATTCTCGTAACAATCCTTGATCTGCTTGCAAGGGGTGAAAAGCAATTCTTGTAACAAGTTCAATGTAAAGAGACCAAGCTGCTCTACGCTCCGTTGGGTCAGACTCCCACTCTGCTCCACCGATACCAAAAGGGAGATTAATCGATACTTTCTTCAACTTAGCGGGATCGTTATTTGCCATTAATTTATTGCACCACATAATGTGTTGACAAGGTTCTCTATGAATATTGTAATTGAACTCTGTATATCAAAATTAGAATGAAGCTCTCTAGGTAAGATAATGTTATTTGAAAAATATTCTTCCTAGAAGTTACTCCAGATTTCGCAAACAACCATTCTTAAGAGCTTGCATTAATAGAGCTGTTGGGAAATAGAAAGTAGCCATGGGGAAAGGATTCCCACGATCTCTTCCACGTTATGCTATTTCTAAGTAGAAGTTCCATAGTCCTGTAGCTACTAACATTAAGAGATCATCAAAATCAGTCACACGATTCCTGTAAATTGAAGCTACAGAGTTATATCGTTTGATGCCTGCATGAGCATGTTCACACTTGACTCGCTTACTACTAAAGTCTCGATTTTCATCTTTCTGCTGCTCCGTCAATTCTTTGCCCCTAGGCTTTTTATGGGGTAAGTGGATGTTTTCAAACTCGTTCTGTAACCCCTGAAATCCTAGATCTCCTTCTATGGGTACTTCTTCTGGTATGTTATGCACTATCTTTTCTTCATCTAATTGCCTTTTATCATGCACTCGGCCAGGTCTAGCTTTGGTTAGAATAATCACCCGCTTTTGACTCGTACTACCTGTGATGTGCCTTTTTTTTTACCTGAGTAATGCTCTTTCTGCTTTTCTGAATTTTTGGGGCGTTGAACTGGACGTTCAGTCCCATCTAAAATTACTTCTTTAACATCAGGAAAATGTTCAATAAACTCTTCTACATTTCGCAATTGGCATACTGGTAGTACTTGTTCGCAACATAATGCTGTTTCTAACAGTGGTAGCAACCTATGAACCCAGTCATGGGCACAAGAGCGATCAAAGTTGAATAACACGCTCAGTAAATCGAAAGTTGGATAGCATTTGCAGTACAACAAAATGTAAATCAGTTTTTGTTCTATTGTTCGCAAATTTGCTTTACGTCCCCCGCCACGAGACCGTTTACGTTCTTGTCCTTGCTTCAAGAGACTTTCCTCATAAGCTTCAGCAAAACTGGGTAATAGTTCCTCAAAGGCTTTACGATTTAGTCCTGTTATTGCTCGTATTAGGCGATCTTGGTTGAGAATACGCTCTAGATTTAGCATTAGAATACTGCCATACAACTACTCCATATTATATCTATTTCCCAACAGCTCTAATGTTTAAATCTTACCCTGTGCCTAACCACTAGCAAAAAAGAGGTATGCAATGAATGACTATGCTCTGGTAGACTGTGATTTTTATGATCAGCTAGAAGCCTTTGCAACGCTGAGGCAAATTTGTCAGATCTCCTACCTTAACGAGGATAAGGAGACCATCGAAGTCCAAAGTCAGATTGTGGACGTGTATGCTGCGAACAAAGCAGATTTTTTGAAGCTCAAGGACGGGACTGAGATTCGACTAGATCGCCTCATTACAGTCAATGGCCAACCAATTAGTTTTGCTCAGGAGTAGTTTTAGCTGGTGGTTATGAAGTGTCAATTCATCAAATCATTGTAAATGAAGGAGACCATCTCCCACAATTTGACTCCGAACCATCAGTAATGAATCTAAGCTATCGTTGAGAAGCAAAAAAGAGGAAGCTACCCATGAAACGAGCGCTCGTAGTCATCGATGTGCAAAATGAATATTTTTCCGGTCAGCTACCTATTACCTACCCCCAAGGACACCTGACTAATATTCTGCAAGTTATGGATGCGGCAGTGACTCATGACATTTAATAAAGCATCGATACGGTAGTGATTGCGGGATATATGACGCATATGTGCTGCGATACCACTGCACGTCAGGCAGTTCATCGGGGATTCACGGTGGAGTTTTTGAGTGATGCAACGGGGACTTTATCCTTCAGCAATGCGGCAGGGGAGGTCAGTGCAGAGGAATTGCAGCGAGCCATTTTGTGCGCGCAACAGATGATGCTGAGCGAGGTCATTAGTACGAATGAGTGGTGTAAGCGGATTGCGTAACAGTTTGTAATATCCATTGGACTGAAGCGAGGTCACGCAGATTAGCTTTGTTGTGGGGGATGGCGATGCTGAGCGGGGGTTCTTTGATGTTTTTGGGAACTGTGGGGTCGGTTGGTTACCGCCGCAATTCAACGATCTTTCGTCAACTTCAATGAGCATCGACTGTCCGTTCGCTCATTTTGAGAATCACGAGGGAATTAAGCCTTGCGGGGCTTGAGATGTAAGTGGTAGATGGACTCTGGCAGCTT
>JANOQI010000051.1:0-5561 GCA_031414775.1 Synechococcales cyanobacterium VAR_4_metabat_354 | reverse complement strand
CGCTTTTGTAAGGAGGGTCTGTATAATATCGTTCATACGGCGATTCTTCTGGTACTTTGTTGATACTTGTACCTTACGCGATGAATCGCTTTTCGTCGATATTTGGTACTTTGTCGTTGTAAATCTGTCTGGACTATTGTTTGACGCACAACCAAAATGTTTGCGGAGTAGTGTGTACATTGCTGTGCGATCAGATGGCTGTAAATTCTGAACGCTAACTAATCTTCCTTTCATTGTTTCTCACCCGGCTACTCCACCGTTATTTTGACAGTTGATCGGTTGGACAATATTCTCTTTGATACAGTTCTATACAGTTGAGATGTCGGTAGTTTCGTACACCTGTGACCTATCGTAATTGCAAAAATCTTGGAATTGGGGTAGCAGTGGCCACTTTTATTATTGGCTGAATGGGTGAGCAATGATTTAAGATTGCTGAACAACAGATTTACTGAGGGTAGGCGATCGAGTAATTCAACTCAAGAATGATTATGAGCGCGAGGTATTTAATGGGGATTTGGGAATGGTGGGATCGATCGACTCCACTGAGCAGGAGGTGATGATTCGGTTTGAGGACAGGGAAGTGATCTACGATTATGCGGATTTGAATGAGCTGGGTTTGGCTTGGTCGATTTCAATTCACAAGTCCCAAGGGTCGGAGTATCCGGTAGTGATTCTGCCAATTTATATGCAGCACTATTTATTGCTTTCTCGGAATCTGATTTACACCGGATTGACTAGAGCCAAGCAGTTAGCGATCGTCGTTGGTTCGAGTAAAGCGATCGGTTTGGCTGTCAGGCAACATCAGGTGGGCAAAAGGTATACGCGCTTGCCAGAGAGACTGAATGGTGTGGTTACGAAATAACCATAAGATTTACTCCTAGACGGACTCCTCGACTCCGACAAGAGATTCAAGTTGCAATATTAATTTCTCCAACTTTTTCTGTTTTGCGGAATCATCCCAAACTCGTGATTTTTTTGCATACTTCAAGGCTCTATTGAGTCGATCTCTAAGAGAATAGGTAGCAATATCTTTATCTTGAGACTGACGATCTCCAATCAATTTACGAATTTGCGCTAGTGAACAACCTTCTTCGATCACTAGCTTCAATAAATTTTCTCGATCATGTGCATCTTCTAACCTGGCGATTGCTCTTCCTTTCGTGTATTCAAGCTTACCAGACCCAATTGCTTCCAGAATATCAACTGGTAGCTTTAGTAGAGGGAGGCGATTAGAAATAAAGGATTCCCAGTTGCTTCCAATCTCCTCGAATACCTTAATCACAACAAGTCCTTGGGGATGACTGATAACGTTATCAGTCATCCGTTGTTTATCATTGAGCAATCCATAAAGTATTGCTGTCACCTTATCTCGGCCTAGATCTAATCGAAGCGAAAGAAGCTTGAGAACTCCCTCAGTTTCTTCAATTGGATTGAGATCTTCCCTAAGCAAATTCTCAACTAATGCAATTTGCCATGCCTCACTTGCAGGAATGTCTTTGGAAATTGCGGGGATTTCAATCAACCCCACTTCTTGAGCTGCTCGATATCGCCGTTCTCCTGCGATTAATTCGTATCGATCCCCTTTTACTGGCCTGACTAAGATAGGTTCTAAGACCCCCTGGGATTTTATCGAGGCGACTAATCCTGCCATCGCGGTCAGATCGAAATACTTTCGTGGCTGCTGCTGAGGCAACTGAATTTTGTGTAAGGAAATCATCTGAAAGCTATCGACTTCAGTATCACCAAAAATTGCATTAGCCCCCATGCCAACCTTTATTTTATGGAAAGGTACTTGACTCTTGCTACTCTTGTTCATGATATTAGCTCCTGGAGATATTGAGCTATTTCATCTAAAATTTTCAACGCGGGTTGATTCTTATCATATAGAAATAGTGGAAGATGTTTTTCTACGGAATCTGCAAAAGCCGTTGCTCGTTTGATCGGAGGGAATACCCGCGCTATTCCTCCTAACTGAGATTCTATAGCTTCGACAGCACGAATATCTTGAGAATTTTGACTCGAATACATTGTTGGTACAAACCCTGCAATTTTCAACTGTCGGTTAGGACGTTTCTGTACTCTTCCAACTGTTTGCAGAAGTAGTTCCGTGCCCATAAATGACTTGTACTGAGTCTGTACTGGCACAAGAACGTAATCGGCAGCAACTAAGCTGATATAGGATAGCAACCCTAAACTAGGCGGACAATCGATTAAAATAAAGTCGTAATGGTCTGAAATTTTCTCAATGACATCCTTTAGTCGGTAGTCTCGCATATCAGCATTGACCAACTCTAGTTCAGCTCCACTTAAATTGATATTGCTGGGCAGTAAATTGATCCCCTGAGCAATATGCTTGATTGGTGCGTCTATGCCATTAATAATGGCATCATAGATGGTTTCTGGAATTTCACTCGGCTCTAGCCCCATAAATAAAGTGAGTGATGCTTGTGGGTCCATATCAATGAGTAGCACCCGCTTTTCTTTCGCTAAATGGTACCCCAGATTCATAGTCAGCGTGCTTTTCCCCACTCCACCAGACTGATTGAATAGAGCAATTACTTTTGCCATGCGTCCGAGAAATTTATTACAGTATTTAGAGAATAACCTTTTTTGATACTGACTGATAACATTATTAGTCAGTACTAATCGGCTTGCTAAATTCCACGACATTGCTCAAATAAGTCGAAGTGAAATGACTAAATCAGCAACATCCCGCTACCCCAAAGACTGGCCACAGATCGCCTTCGCCATCAAAGAGCGCGAAGACTGGCACTGCTTCCTCTGCGGTATCCGAGGTCTGCGCCCTGGCGATCGACTGTTCTCAGCAAAGGATCGAGCCTTTCTCATTCAAGTTCACCACTGGGACTGCAACCCCGCCAACAACCGCCCAGAAAACTTGGTGGCACTATGTACGGTCTGCCATCTCCATGCCCACCGTAAGCATCATGGGACAATTGCGGTAGGTCAGGGGATATTGGCGCTGAACGTAGAAAGTCGGTTGCCGTTGCGGTCAGTACGGCGGGTGCCCGTGGTGGTGCAGCTGAATTTATGGGAGCGGGGACGACGTTGGCGGCAGTTGGAGCTGGGGCTTTGGAGTTGAGGGGTTAGCTGGACGATGTTGTCGTATATCTTTGAAGGAAAGTTTAACTGTCTTCGGCCCACCGTTAGGTGTCAAAGGATCATCGAAGAATTGGACATGGCAACCGTCGAGCTTAACCTTGTAGACCAAGCCAACTTTGCCCAAGTAGCGCTTTTTATGTCCGTTGTAAGCAACCATGTCGCCAACAGCAAAAGGAGCCACAGGGGGTTTTGTTTTTTCTTTTGACTTCAAGCTAAAACCTCACGAGGGGTAAATTTTGAACTATTGTACTGATTTTCCTGGGTGTTACCAAGCAGCATTACCAGACCGTCGATCGCCATTAAGTAAAGAAGGTCAGGGCTACCTTTCCTCCCTAGCCTATTAGTGAAATCGATATACAGTGCTGAGTTACCGCCAGCCTTTCCAGCCCTGCTTTAACGGAAAGTTGAGCCGACGCGAATAACCGAAACGAGACGAAGCAAACACCTTCAGCGCATCAGCTTCAACCATCCTAGCAGAGCCTCCAAGGCCAAGCCCTGCGGGTGGCTAGACTGAGCCTCGGCTTCTCCCTCACTCAACGATGCAGGTTTTTGGACTTAAAGTAAAGAGCGCTAAATCTAAGCAGCAGAAGCATAGCAGCAGCCAGGTCTACTCAAATGATTAAACCAAACTACTCATTCAATTCCCATTCTGACTAGGGCAAGCAGATATCTACCCCTAATCTTTGACCCAATCTTACTTAATCATCAATTTCCTCCAGCCCAAAATCGTCAGGATCACCCTCAGTCAAACCGTCCTGGTCAAAGCCTTCAACATCATCCATGTCCGCGCTGAGATCGATTGGCAAAGCCTGTGAACCATCGCCGCTAAAAGCTGGGTGGGGAGCTATTTCAGCCAGTTTGCAGTCATTCTCAAGGGGATCTAGCCCTCCCTTAGAAACAACTGCAAGCAAGCCCCGTCTGGCTCTAGCTGACGATAGTAGCTCCTGATAGACAGCATTGGGATGCTCCACTATTTGATAATGTTGAACCTGGTTACCAGCTGGCCCAGTACGGCTAGTCTTGACGATCGCACCTGGCTTACCATCTTGATTAATCGTGTAGCCCAGACGCTTTAACAGACGGTGGCAAATACTAACGACATCTTGACCTTCGCTAATATTCAAGCCAAAGAATTGCCAAATAGCATCAGCCAACTTAATAGCCGCCGCTGCAATTTCTTGCACCAACTCAGAATTCCTAGAGTACTCCTCACCAGAATTAATCAGCTTCAAAATTCCAATGCTTGCTAGTATCTGTGCCTGATTACCCCGCTTCGGCAACCGATGCCAACCATAGCCAGTAGCGAGAACATCAACAACTAGCGACCTTTCCAACAACCTCTCCGCCATTTGGTTCTCCGCTCCCGCCCTTAGCTCCGCTGCTTTGGCCAGTGTCCCATAGCCAGTCACCAAAGACAGCGCCGTCTCCAGATCATCAAATGACACCCGAGGAAACCTTTCCCGTGCCAGGATTTTGTTAGCCTTGCGCCTGGTTCTGACGGTGCTTGATGTCGAACATAGCTCTTCAATGGCCCAAGTAATGGTATCGACTTCAGGATCAATCAAGGTACTCGCGATCGCCTCAGCCTCTGCTGATTCTAATTGTTGTCTGGCTATGGCAAGCTCTTGAGCGATCGCTTTGTCAGGCGCACATTCAATCACATTCACTATGTGGCCCTCTTCTTCTAGCTGGTGCTTCAAGTACTCAAAGGCGATCGACTTTTGGATTCCAGCTACTGCCAGCTCCTCTGCACAAAACTTTTGGACAGTAGTTTCCAAATCGCTCAACTCAGCAGGTTGCTCCAAGTTCTGGAAATTAGCTTGGGCGTTGGCATGTTCCCGCCAATATCTCATCAGTCCCCAAGGCTTAGTAGCACTTTCTTCAGGAGACCTTTGAATCGTCTCTGGAATCCAAATATTGCGGACTACTCCGGGGCGAACTCTGGCTAACATCTGCAAGTGTAAGCTAGGAGTGAGACTAGGGAAATGCCCCCAAACATGGGAGAAATAGCTCTCACTGATGGACTTGCCCCCATCGATGGAGATTTCGCTCTGCATGGTAGTGGTGCATATCAAAATGTCAGGGCGGGTCTCTCGCAACCAACTATCTGGGGTTCTAAACAGCCGATCGTATGCGCCGCCCTCAGTGGTTTCCGAGTCAATCAGCACGATGTTTTTATCAGGAAACTTATGAGTGAGCAATGATTCTAACTGCTTGGCCTTAGCCTTACTGGTAGTAGCAAAATAGTGAGTGCCGCCTTTTTTCACCTGAGCTATGAATTCTGCCAAGAAGCCGGAGTCTCGGTTGGTTACCGCCGCAATTCAACGATCTTTCGTCAACTTCAATGAGCATCGACTGTCCGTTCGCTCATTTTGAGAATCACGAGGGAATTAAGCCTTGCGGGGCTTGAGATGTAAGTGGTAGATGGACTCTGGCAGCTT
>JANOQI010000050.1:0-3462 GCA_031414775.1 Synechococcales cyanobacterium VAR_4_metabat_354 | reverse complement strand
AGAAGCAAGGTTGAATTTCAATGAAAGAGAACGTAGTAGCTTAGTAAAAGTGGCTGCATAACCAGTCGTTGGAGCGGAACATAGGTTTATACTATTAGAAGCTCAAAATTGATCTCCGTCCGCTCAACTCCAGGCCGTTAGGCTTCAATCTTTGCAACGGGAAAGAGTTTAGGAAAGTCCTGACTTTTCTAGACCTTTTCGAGCTATCAAATCCAATGTTATGGATCTAAAGTGAATTCAGTAAACAATGGTTAGACAGTTACGATAAGTTCGTGCTATTCCGCATACCAACCAAAGAAGGAAGGTAAATTATGTCTCTAATACGTGGTGCTTTGTTAGCTGGACAATTTCGGACACACCATGAACTCAATGGAATGTCGCAGGAGGATCAGCGGAACACGCTTATCGTCGAGCTTTCAAATCGCAGCAATCAGAATAACTTCCAAGCCTTCAATGATTCCGCACTTGCAGATGCGGGCGCTGTCTTGGTCTTCCTGCGAACCGCCAGGATTCGTGACGACGCGCAGCTCAAAACCATTAGCATCGATGATATGCGCAACATACTGATTGTTGAGATTGGTGCCATGACGGGGATGGGACAGGAACTCCAGGGCTTGAGCAATATCGACCTTGTGGCGATCGGTCTGGGGAGACTCGATCCATCCATCTGGCTACACAAAAGTACTTTCCTTCGAGGCGTATTGCTGGCTGGAAAGTTTCGCACACAGCATGATCTCAACAGCATGTCTGAAGAAGACCATCGAAATACCCTCATTGTGGAGCTTTCAAATCGCAGCAATCAGAATAACTTCCAAGCCTTCAACGATTCCGCACTCGCGGATGCTGGCGCTGCCCTGGTCTTCCTAGGAACTGCCAGGATTCGTGACGACGCGCAGCTCAAAACCATCAGCATCGATGATATGCGCAATATATTGATTGTGGAAATCGACGGTCAGACTCACTTAGGATCTCGTCTTCAAAGTCTTAGCAATATCGACCTGGTTCGTCTGGGACTGGGCGTTGATCCCAAAGTAGTATTTGAGCCACCGCCGTCAGATAAATGCGTCAAGCTCCAGAATAGAGTTGCAACTTTGGAGGAGAGAATTGCCGATCTGCAATCTGCCATTGAGGGCGCAACCGGCTCTGTACTACATGGACTTGCTGGCCAACTCACCCTGGCACAGAATCAGTTGACCCAAGCACATGCACAGAGGGACTCAGAATGCAAAAGAGTTATCGTTCATTTCAAATCGCTACTACCCATAAATAATGAGGCTATCAATCTGTTCATTAACACGCAATTTATCGCTATGCAAAGGCTATTTGCGAGAGGCGGCTTAGCTATATTGCGAGCCACTACTGAGGATCTAAGTGGAAATCCGGCATTGCAACTACTTCAAAATCTCAATGTAGGACAATGCCGTCGCGGTCAGCCTACACAAGATCAAAACACTTTGTTTGCGAATAGAAACAATGTCGGCAACAATGAATTGGTCATCTATATTGTTTCGACTCTAATTGGAGGGGCGGGTAACTTTGTCGGTTGCGCAACCTCTCCTAACGGACAACCGGGGGTGGTTGTGGTTCAAGTTAACCCAAGCTGGCTAGTCGCTCACGAGGTGGGGCATGTTCTGGGACTCAATCATGTATGTGAAGTCCCACCAACTCCTGCTGCAGTTGCATGTGTTGTTGGAAGTGGACAAAGTGACAATTTGATGTTTCCTACTGTGAGTTGGACAAATGGCCCCCCCGACCTTGCCGCTTCCGAATATACAACCATGATAAATAGTGGTCTTAACACTTTTTAAGGGAGATACGTATGGCTATGACATTAGAACAAATAAAGAATCAGTTAAGTGCAATAGAGCCGAATGATAGCACTTATTCTGGGATTGGTTCTTCAGAAATTCCATTCCTAGAACAACTTCTTCAAGATGAAGAAACATGGATAGCATCTAGGGCTATATTTGCGCTCAGCAGAGTTTCTGATGATAAAGTAGTAACAATATTGTCGCAGGCTGTTGCCGATCCACGTCAACAGATCAGAGTTGCAATAGCGGCAAGCGTAGGTAACCTAAAACCAGAAAATGCAAGCAATATACTATTACAGCTTTTATCTGACAATGAGCTGGGTGTGCGGAAATTTGCTATCCAATCTGTTTCTGGGATTCATGATACGGCGGTTCATGAGAAGTTAAAGAATATCGAAATTCGAGATCCGACACTTCCGATTCGTGAAATTGCTAAGGACAGGTTGCGAGAGCTAGATTCAACGGGTTCAGAGTAATTGATTTGATTATTCATGGCTTTGGGTGTGCTTACTCAAAGCCTAACCAGCGCTTGTACAGGACGGTCGGCTTATGCTGGTGCTAAGTCATACTTTATTTACCGCCTGTGAAGCGCAAACCGTTAGACCAGTCAGTAAAACCTTATTTACTTTTAGGTGTCTAACAAACGGATTCAAAAAAATAGATAAGAGTAAAAATGATCATTTTCAGCTATAAAAATTACGAATATTTGACAAAATATTTAGCCGTTTTACCTCTATATGCTTGTTTATCTGTGAATTACCAATCTAAATCACTAGCTGAAACATTCAGCAAACCAAACATAGGTGTTAAAATAACTTTCTTTGGAGGATTCTTTAACCATAAGGAAATAGGTACTATTAGTGGCGTATATGAATCGGCTCCTGATATTAAAGGCGTTTTGTTTGCCGCTCCTTTGCCAATTCCAGAACCTATAGCTAGCGATGTTGCCGATTTCAATTTTATAGACACTGAAGGTAAAGAAAGGTGCTACGGTTCATCTCATATGTCTAGTGGCGCTATTAGCTCTTGGAAGGTTAAAGGGGCTGTCCCAGGTTTTCGCTGTTCGACCATAGGTAAAACCTATCGCTTTAATTTTGGAAGATAACATTAGGTTACTCCACTACACCTGTCTAACTACTGCATGCAGGCGGAACGGATTGTAACGCTATCTTCACGCTTATTTTGCATCGCCGTCCGCTGATGCAGATGCCGTTATACATAGGTGGAAAAGTCGGGTAACTGAGACAGGTTGAGGTTAGTTTTTGGCTCGAAGAATGGGCTGTGAATCAGATTTTAGTGACGACCATCTATTGACATTCTGAAAGTGCCAAAAATATCTCAACTCAAAGATTTTGTAAATGGCTGAAGCAGCCATCAGAAGGTGCAAGGAGCAATGGAAGTTATGAAACGCTTAGAGATTTGTGTTGAGGCAATCGGTACTACATTTTGCAGGGGGTGTTCGGTGGGGCGAAATACGGAGAAGGGCGATCGTTTGTAATTCAGGTTGCGTTGTCTAACATAGTCCCTGAGGTAGACGGAAGTCAATAGTAAAAGTTGAACATCTTTTTTAACTATATTTTCATAGTTATTTAACCACAAGAAACCTACCTGTAAGTGAGTTGTAAAATATTAGCTTGACCTCAAAACAGAT
>JANOQI010000049.1:0-25503 GCA_031414775.1 Synechococcales cyanobacterium VAR_4_metabat_354 | reverse complement strand
GTTCAATGTTGGCTTATTAATCAGACCGATATCGATGCCTTCTTGTTTGAGGCGTTCGACTGCATCTAATGAGCGGTATAAGGCTTCACCAAAGCTGACGATATAGCCTTGAGTACCTTCACGAATTACTTCATCTTTACCAGAGACAAATTTGTAATCGCCACCGAAGAAATCCTTCCCGTTGGTATCTAAAATAGCGGGTACTTTAGAACGAGTGGAGAATACAAATCGTAAACCTGGATTGTGGAAAATTGTTTCCAAACAGGCTTTCATTTGATGGGGGTCGGCGGGGAAGTAGAGGTTGGTATCATAACCATCGCTCAAACCATTGTCAGCGAACATATTGTTCAAACCGAAGTGGCAAGTGTTGTCTGCCATATCGTCAATCCCAGAGTGGGAGAAGTGGCTGAGGACGTTGGAATTGTTCAACCGAGCCATCGTGATTTCGGAAATACACATTTCCAGGAACGCGCTGAAGGTGCCGAAAATCCCTTGTTTGCCTGCTTCCATCCCGAACCCAGCAGCGGCGGAGAAGTTACCGCGCTCCATGATGCCGGAGGAAATAAAGACTTCAGGATAGGCATCATGAATCTTTTTCAGACCGCAGGAGCCTTCGAGATCGCTATCAATAACACGGACTTTTTCCACGCGCTCAGATTCGCTCATCCTTCCCAGGATGGCGACGGCGGCATCGCCGAAGACGTTGCGGTTGGCATCCCATTTGTCGCTAGAACCTAAGAAAGTATATTCATTCTTGGGAGCTTTGATACCTTTAAGGTGATCAGCAGCGGCCTGTTGATTGTGGGATTCCAGATACTCGATCGCTAGTTTCACCGAAATTACATCGTGACCATGAGTTTGGCCTTCCAAGCCGACAATCCCTGGACACATGGGGCGGTGGTTGATGATCGCGATCGGACCAGCGATAGTTACCGCCTGACAAATACGAGCATATAAATCATCGATATCTTCGCCGTTCCCTTCAAGAACCTGTAATCCATGACCGAGTAAAGTTTTAGAGATGGTGCAGCCGGATAGGTAATGGGAAGGATGACCTGCGATCGTGACGTTATTGTCATCAATAATTAGTTTAACGTTCAGGTTTTGAGCCACAGCTAATCGCGCTGCTTCGGCATCATTACCTTCTTGCTGAGAACCATCCGAACCTAAGCAGAACGCAATCTTGTTGGGGTTGGCCATCGCCACGCCATTTACATAAGGCCACATGTGACCTAATCGACCGGAGCTAAATTTCACACCAGGAGTGAAGCCCAATTCCGGGTGTCCAGGCAAGTGCGAATGAGCAGCGCGGTATTCCATCAACCGTTCAGCGGGCAGGTCGCCGTTCAAGGTAGACATCAAATACTGAGTAGCTACCCGGTGGCCAGCTTCATCAAAAAATATGGGCACGTATTTATCGGCCGCTCCCCGAAATAGGGCATCCATAATCATCACTTCGGGTACGGTGTCGTAAGGTCCACCGGTATGTCCGCCCACGCCCCGCGCTGCACCAGTTGCTGTAAAGAAAACGATCGCATCGCGGCAAAGTTGAATATTAGCTTTTAAACTGGCTTTTTGGTCGGCAGTCAAAGTCGGATTTTTGGCATCCAGGCTTAAGCGTTGGTAAGCACCTAGATCGATCGGGAAGTTAGCCATAAATTTAGTTTTTGGTAATTTTAAGGATTATTAGAAGCTGGCAATCATCAAGCCTGAGCAGCAGCGATATGCCGCGCACGCTGTTAGATTTTACTCCTGCACGAACCTGCGGTATTTTATTTTTTCAAACGAATATTCATTTGAACAACCGCACCAGAATGAGTATATACTCACAAACAGGCAATTTCAAGGCCAAACATGCAATTTCGGGCAAGTAACTTATGTTAACTGCGGAACGCCGACAATTTATTCTAGAAATCCTGCGCCGTGACAAGAAAGTGCTGTCGTCGGAGCTTAGTGGCGAGCTAAAGGTTTCGGAAGATACCATTCGGCGCGATTTGCGGGAATTGGCCGAAGCGGGGTTATTGCAACGGGTGCACGGCGGAGCTTTATTGACTTCACCAGCTGCGGCTAGTTATGCCGACCGGCAACAACAGGCTCCCAAAGAAAAAGAATCGATCGCCCGGGCGGCGGCGAAGCTGGTACGACCAGGGCAAGTGGTGATTCTGGACGGGGGCACGACAACACTGCAAGTGGCAAAGCATTTACCATTAGATTTGGTGGCGACAGTGGTTACGAATAGCCCGCCGATTGCCCTAGCGCTAGCCGAACATCATCAAATTGAGGTGATCGTACTGGGTGGGCGGCTCTATAAAAAGGCGCTGGTAAATGTGGGGGCAACTGCCATCGAATCCCTGCGGATGATTAGAGCGGATATTTGTATGCTGGGGGTCTGTAGTCTGCATCCCGAAGTGGGGATTAGCGTGGCTAATTTGGACGAAGCTCATGTCAAACGGGCGATGATTGCCGGGGCAGCGGAGGTGATTGGACTGGCAACGGAGGCCAAGTTGGATACGGCGGCTAATTATGTAGTGGATACGATTCAGGCTTTGACTTATCTGGTGACAGCGCCCTCCGTGGCACCGGAACGACTAGCGACATATGCGGCTTTGGGTCTCACAATTATCAAAGAAGCTTAAGGTCGCAGCTTTAGATTTGCCAAACACGCGGGATGCAAGCCGTTCGATCACGATACCGTTGCCGCACCAAATCCCACACTGCCATAAACCACCGCTGCACTTCCTGTCGATCGCTCCCCCGATAACGGCAAACCAATCCGCCCTGCAACCTCGTTACCCCCCAAACCATTTCCGTATCGGCACTAGTCCAAAGATCTCGCGCCTGTTGCACCAAATCCGGTTCTACCGATACGCCCATCAGCGCCAAAGTTCCTACAATTGGTTGGCCAGCCAAACCATGTAAGCTCTGCCATTGCTCCACCGAGCCATCTAATTGTTGTCTTTCGATCCACAAAGGCTGACCATCTTGCCAGACTTCGATCGCATTCCGCCATTGCCCCTGTAAAAACTGCTCACGACGGGCACTACGCCCCAATCTAGTAATTTCCCAACCGCACCAAGTCGCCCCCACTCCCAGGTTGACCCGAATATTTTGATGATATAAAGCTCGATCGAACACGATCGTTTCTTGGGGTAACCATTCTAAATGGGCATGGTCACCCACCTCCATTGCAATAGTCTGTTCGGCGGTTAAGCCATTACTGCGATAGATTTTAGCCGCAGCCGCACTAGTTAATAGCACCTGAGTATGCGGCTCCAGGATCAGTCGAGAAGACAACCGATCGCCACCAACTATGCCACCGGCAGTATGCAGCAACACCGTATGACAAACATTTGGTTCGGGGTAAAAAGGCCGCTGAACCTTGAGGGGAGCGCTGGCATAACTACGAGACAGCTGCGTGGAATCACAATGCTTCGTAAATTGCAAGTCTAGTTGACCATGCCAAGCACTGGTAGCAAAAGCCGTTGCCAAAAACATGATTTTTGCGGTTTAGCGCCGCCGATCTTTTTCTTTGCGACGGCGATCTCGCCAGCCCGACAGGGTGAGATAAGCCACCCCCCCAGTCACCAAAATCAGCAAGCCAAAGGCTGCCGTGCCCAAAATCGGTCCAACAGTGGTCTCCATATTTATACTTGCGCGGGAGTAATCATCGCTTCTAGTCTAGATCGAATTGCCGCCGCATCGAGCTGCTGACCAATAAAAACTAACTGGGTCAAACGCGGTTCGTCCGATCGCCAAGGTCGGTCAAAGAACTGCTCAAATCGCTGACCCACACCTTGCACCACCATCCGCATCGGTTTACGAGGCACCGCCAAAAATCCTTTTACCCGATAAATTTCTTGTTCCTGTACTAGTTTTTCGAGGAGACGGCGCAGTTCGATCGGATCAAATTCTTGCGCCAACGTAATATGGGCAGAAGTAATTCCATCATCATGTTCATGCTCTTCTTCTGCATCGTGATGACTGGGACGATCGGCCAAATTATCTTCGACCGCCGCTTCCCAACCCAAGATTTTTGCGGGAGCAACTTGTCCTCGATCGCTATTAATTATCTTCACTGCTGGATTGGTATGTTGCTGAATAATTTCTAGCACCGTCGCATAATCATCATCAGCAATCAAATCAGTCTTATTCACAATCACCAAATCAGCACAGGCCAATTGGTCTTCAAACAGCTCTTGCAGAGGCGTTTCATGATCCAAATTATCATCAGCTTGCCGTGCTGCATCTACCAACGCCACATCACTAGCGAATCTACCATTAAGCACTGCTTCGGCATCGACTACTGCAATGACAGCATCAACGGTCGCCGCATTTTTGATTTCTGGCCAGCGAAAAGCAGTGACCAGCGGCTTCGGTAGCGCCAAACCGGAGGTTTCAATTACAATATGATCGATGTCTTGGCGGCGCTCAATCAGTTGCTGCATTGCCGGGAAAAATTCTTCTTGCACAGTACAACACAAACAGCCATTGGTTAGTTCAATAATCTGTTCAGGGGCTTCATCGGCGGGGCATATGCCACAACTGCGTAGCAGTTCACCATCAATACCTAGTTCGCCAAACTCGTTTACCAAGACGGCAATCCGTTTGCCTTGGTTGTTCATCAACAAATGCCGAATCAGAGTAGTTTTACCACTACCCAAAAAGCCCGTGATCACGGTAACTGGAATCTTACTGGCCATTGGTGTACCTCGCACTATTTATGAACATCGGCGGGCATCCTGGCTCATCGATAAATTACCGAATCACAGTTGCGGGACAGCGCTGGTCTTTCACCAAACTTTCCCCGTTACCTCTAGCAGCTGTTCACCACCAGAACCGAAAGGATCTTTAGTGTAGACCATGTTAGGGTAAGCATTATTTGTGTTAGCTCCATGCCCCCACAACAGGATCTGATCCTCTTTGATCTAGACGGCACGATTAGTGATGAATCACCACTATATTTCTTTAATTCGTCCAACGAATTATCACAACTTACCTGCTAGTCAAACATGAGAGAAGAAACACGCTGTCAATAGGAGCTTTGGCGGATACAGCAGATAAACAAGTATTAATATTTCCTACTTAATACTTATCGACATTACTCTAATGATGCCGATAAGATATCATAACCATTAAAAATTGTATTATCTAAAACTACTAAAGAAATAATAAATGGCTAACAAATTGTTTTCTATGGGTTTAGTCGGTATTGCCGTTGCAACAACTACGCTGCTCCATGTATCCAACAGTCAGGCTGCCCCATTACCCGTTATTGCTCAGTCCATTCCCGGTACTGCGCAGGTATTTGGGTTTAGCGTCACCACGGGTAATAGTCAAACGGGTACTGTAACTAGTGCTGGCAGTATAGCGGTGGCTACCGGTGCTGGATCTAGTGCCTCTTCATCTTCTAGCAGCATGTCTACTCCCACTTCTGCTGCTTCTACTACTTCTGCCAGTGCTAATAACGGCAGCGGTCTCACCGCCTTTGGTAGCACCGGTACTAGCCTGAATATTTTACCCGGTGGTGCGATTGCTAATGCTAGCGCAGGGGCTAGCAATAACGGTTACGGAGCTAGCTTTGCTGGTACCGGGACTAACACGTTATCGGCTCCTGGCTATAGTGCGGGTGCAGCTTTTGGAAACTTTGGTAGTGCGGGTATTAACTTAGGCAACAACTTCTAAAAAAGCTGAATCTATTGGCTCATCAAGGTGCCCAAGAAAAAGAACACCAAGGATGGAACCTTGGTGTTTTAGTAATCAGAAATAATAAAACTTGCTATTTTTCGAGGTGTTTGCTTAAAACGGCATTAGTCGCAATATACAAATGGGGCGTATCCGCTTGAAACAGTTGAGGGCCCAAAGCTTGGCTAAAAGTTCTAATACCGCGCTGCATCACTTTACTCATATTTTGGTTGGGCAATTGCAGTGCTTCCCAACCTGCCAGCCAATAATTTACGCCCAGATCCTCTGCCCGTCCCAAGTCCGCCCAACTGGCCGGAATCACTGAAGAGGAAGCCGCCGCATAGGCATCAGCCCTCACCCCGGCTTGTTCCAAAGCCGTCAGAACGCCGTGGGTAAAAGCTCCCTTAAAACTGCCTACCGGCGTAGCGACCGCGAGAGATTTCCGACGGTTTGGCATTAGATTTGGGGGTGCTGTTGATGCCAGGTGGTAGACTGCTCATAGGCATAGGCAGCTTGCAGCAGCACATCTTCCCGCAGCACATTTCCAATAATTTGCAGTCCGATCGGCATTCCTTGGGCATCAAAACCACAGGGAATACTGATACCGGGCAAACCAGCTAAGTTCACTGGAATCGTCATTAAATCCGATAAATACATACTCAAAGGATCAGCAGTCTTTTCCCCGGCTTTAAAAGCAGTGGTGGGAGTCGTCGGTGTAATTAAAATATCGACCTGACCAAAAGCCGCTTCAAAATCTTGCTTAATCAGTGTCCGAACTTTCTGTGCCTTCAGATAATAGGCATCATAGTAACCCGCTGACAACGCATAGGTTCCCAGCATAATCCGTCGCTTGACCTCTGCGCCAAAACCCTCGGCTCTGGTTTGGGTGTACATCGACATCAGATTATCGGTCTCGGCTCGCATTCCGTACTTCACGCCGTCATAACGAGCCAGGTTAGCGGAGGCTTCTGACGGTGCCAGTACATAGTAAGTAGGTAAACCATAGCGAAAACGCGGACAGGAAATTTCTTGGACGGTGGCACCTAAAGCCTGAAACTGTTCGACCGCTTTGTGGACAGCCATCGCAACTACGGGGTCTAAGCCCTCACCAAAGGTTTCGGTAATAATGCCTACCCGTAAGCCTGGGGGCAGCTCTGGCCGCAGCAGCTCAGCATATTTCGGAATTTGAACATTGAGGCTGGTAGAATCTTTGGGGTCATAACCAGCGATCGCTTCCAACAAAATGGCGGCATCTTCCACCGTCCGGCCAAAGGGTCCAATTTGATCTAAGGAAGAAGCGTAGGCTACCAACCCAAAGCGCGACACCAAACCATAGGTCGGCTTTAAACCCACTACTCCACAAAAAGCTGCTGGTTGGCGAATGGAACCGCCGGTATCTGAACCGAGGGAAACCACAGCTTGATCGGCAGCTACTGCTGCCGCCGAACCACCGGAAGAACCACCCGGTACCCGTGTCGTATCCCAAGGATTGGCTGTCACTTGATAACCAGAATTTTCGGTGGAGCTGCCCATCGCGAATTCATCCATGTTGGTCTTGCCCAGCGACACGGCTCCGGCTGCTTGCAATTTACCCGTGACCGTTGATTCATAGGGTGGGATAAAACCCTCTAGAATGCGGGAGCCACAAGTGGTCGGAATGCCCTGCGTACACATGTTGTCTTTGAGGGCGATCGGAATGCCAGCCAGCCAGCCAATGGAATCTCCGGCAGTAATTTGAGCATCTACCGCTCGGGCTTGTTGCAGTGCTGCTTCCGAAGTAACACATAAAAAGCTGTGTAGCTGAGGCTCCAGCGACTGTAATCGATCGAGTGCTGCCTGAGTAATCTCGACAGCAGAGCGCTCTTTGCTCACCAGCTGTTGGTGTAACTCACGAATAGATGCCATAGAAAAATTCCGCTATGAAGTGAACGCTGGCTTGGGCGAGCCGCTATGCATTATAATTGATTGATTACCTTCAGTACAGCGCAGTGAACAGGTATGACACTTATTTCTTCTGCCACCATTCTTGAATAGCCAACAGGACAAACTGTGGTAGTACCAGTATGCGCCGCCAACGGCTCGGTTCTTGAGCCAAGCGAAATAGCCATTCCATATTCAGTTTTTGGATGAGTTCGGGGGCGCGAGCTTTGGTTCCGGACCAGACATCAAAGCTACCACCAACTCCCAACCAGATCGATCGAGGACACAGGTGTCGATGCGCACTAATCCAAACTTCTTGGCGAGGAATGCCTAGTGCCACCAAAATAATTCGGGGCTGTTGAGCTTGCAGTTCAGCTAGTAGCTGTTCTTGCTCTGCGGCGGTAATATAGCCATGGTGCTGGATCACAACCGAGAGACGGGGAAATTGCTGCTGCCAAAAATTCACTGCTTTGGGTAATATTGCTGGTTTACCACCATAAAAAGCTACTGGACAATCGGCACCTTGCTTCCCAGCTACTTTCAGCAGTGCTGCTCCCAGATCAATACCAGCATAGCGCTGCTGCTTGATCCCATTTAATTTGAGCGCCAGCGTCACTCCCGCCCCATCGGCGGCCACTAGATCGGCTTGTTGGATGATGCTGGCTAGCTGGGGGTCTTGATTAGCCTGCATGATCATTTCGGAATTCATGGTGATGACATGAGTGCTAATATTTCGGTCTAATCTATTAATTAGCCATCTCAAGTAATCAGAGGACAGGTGTACTGGTTGCCCTAGAATTAGATATTGTTGTAGGTTTTCATTCACAGATTTTGGGCTACCACTGATGCTAATTTTACGTGCTTTAAATGCCAGCAGGTCTCTTATGGCAAAGATTATAATAGTACTTTACACCCCATTGGAATTGCTACGCCTTGTCTGAATTACAAAGATTATTATGTAGTCTGCTCAGGGTTTAAAAAATTTAAACTTTAAAGTAAAAAATATGCGTTTCTCCTCTACTTCTTTGATATCTTTTGCAACCTGTACGGCTTTGGGCGGATTTACGACCACAGCATCCTATTCTAATACTGCCCAGAATTCCATCATATCCAACTCCCAAGAGCAACAATCGACTATTACTATTGCCCGCAAAAATTTAGCTGGGTCAGATCTATTCTTGAAAATTGATGGTGCGGCTAATGCTCAGATCAAAGGTACTATAAAAGTCAATGGTAAATTTATCGCCAATTTGCAGAACACTCGATCAATCAATTTAACGAGCTGTCTCAATCGATCGACCTGCGAAGTTAGCATTGAAGGTACTTACAATCCAGACTCGTCCGTCCAGATTGAACTTTACAGCACGAACAAAAACATGCGCTCCACACTGGAGACTAGTGGTACTGGGATGCTACGTCAAAAGTTAGTACTGAATATTTCATAAATTGGCATTAATTTAGACTAGGCAAAGAGCTATAAATCTTACTAGTCCAGTAGATATCTACATAGTGAAAAAATACAGTTGACAATATTCTCAGCTGTATTTTTTTGGAGGTAGTTCTCTCAGCTACGCCGAATCGAACAACGAAAAATCAATACTTTCAAATATTTCTCACCCCAAAATTACATTCGGTTAGTTTCTTCGCCACGAAATAGCTGGTTTGACTAAGTTATCACCACAGTAACTTCAGATTTGGGCGATTTCAACTCAGCCAAAATACTTATATAATATAAGTTTTTTAGCTCTTGCTTTTTAAAAATTTATTAAAAGCATTTATACGGCTTTTCAAGGGCTGATGAGATATGGATGTAATGCCGAAGTCTTTACCCGACCTAACAAATGGTCAATAAAGGCATCATTCGCTATAAATCGCCCACCATACATTTCTTCTGCAACATAATACTCAGTATTAAAAACATCTTCCTATTTGAATTTCACAGCTATTCAACCAATTTATTTTGAACTATCAGGAACCTGGTTTATAGACTTGTAGTCTCTAACTACATGAGCAATTCATACTTTTAAAGCGAAGAAGTTTAGAAAATGCTTAGAAAGGTTCTGCTGACATTACGACATCTTCATCGCAAACCCAGCGATATCGACAACAGAGCCTCTTTAACAACTTCTCGAACTTCCTCTCTAATTATGTACATTGCTACGTTTATAAAGCTAACTTAATAGGAGTTTGCAATGTCTTTGTTTAAAGTACCCTTTGGTATCGTTTTCGCTTCTGTAGTGCTATCTACTGTTCCAGCCTTTGCTGACACTGCCGTAGTACTCGATAATAACCAAAACACGGTTATTACTGGCAATAACAACAATGCCACCAATATCAGTAACCAGTCGGCTAACGTTTCCACCCGGGGTGGCGGTGGTACCGGTGTTTCAATACGGAGCAACCAAAGCTGTGACATCGCTGGCAACAACAATACTTGTGTGAATCGCAATACACAGCAAGCGGAAGTTCGCAATACTGAGCGTCCAGGATTCCAGCGTTATAGAGGATTTCCACGCTACGGACACTAAACAGCATTGATAACAACTTAGCTTAATTTTACTTAACCTCACAGGAAAAAACTAATGTCTTTACGCACAGCATCTTTCGGTCTCGTTTCTGCTTTACTACTTATCACTGGTATTCCCGCTTTTGCTGGTGACTCAGCTACTGTTTTAGATAGTCAGCAAACAAATGTGATTACTGGTAACGGCAATTCTACCGTCAACATTAGCAAGCAAAGATCTACGACTACTCAAAGAGGTCGTAAAACGGGTGATTCGGGTACTTCTATTGTCAATACCCAATCTAACGACGTTTTCGGCAATGGTAATGACACCGTGAATGTCAACAAGCAAGAAAGTATCACTCGTCAAGATAGTCGTCGTCTTCGTCGCTAATCACTCAGAACGGCTAGCATCAAGAACGAACATCTACACTAAACTCAGGGAAAAACTAATGTCTTTACGCACAGCATCTTTCGGTCTCGCTTCTGCCTTATTACTGATCACTGGTATTCCCGCTTTTGCTGGTGGTGACTCCGCTACTATTTTAGATAATCAGCAAACTAATGTGATTACTGGTAACGGTAACTCTACTGTCAACGTTAGTAAGCAAAGATCTACGACTACTCAAAGAGGTCGTCGAACTGGTGATTCTGGTACTTCTATTGTCAATACCCAATCTAACGATGTTTTCGGCAACGGTAATGACACCGTGAATGTCAACAAGCAAGAAAGTATCACTCGTCAAGATAGTCGTCGTCTTCGTCGCTAACAATCTTCAATAGATATTTTTTGACTCATTAGGGACTACAATACTGCCATCAAAACTCATGTGGATAGTAGTCCCTTTTAAAATTGGAGCAGATAAATATGTTTCACCGCAAATTTTGGACTTTAGGCATAGCAACTATTACTCTTGCATTGCTATCGATCGTTGGCAGTGCTTATGCCGATTCCTATAATAATCAGGTTATTCAGGCCGGAAAGGTCAAAATAATCCGTGGCTCTGGCCGTGGTACACAGATTGAAATGGGCAGATTTCAGGTAGATAGCGAACTTCCTCGCCGCCAACCGAGTCGGGGATATTGGTACAACCAATATAGTCATAGTAAAAATAGTCGAACTCTCAAACCATTTAGTTCTTCTACTATTACTACCACGACCATCACTAACTCTGGTGGTAGTTCCAGCTATCAATCTAATTTTTCTAGCCATTCTTCTGGTGACGGCCATAAAGCAGTAACTAGAGTACAAGGAGGGATCACCCAGTTTTCCCTAGATCTAGACGACTAAATCGCGAACCAAACTAATCAGAGATTTCTATGCAGATTAAACATTCTAGCCTTCTAGCCCTGGCTGCTGTCATTTTGGGCAGTATCTCTATGCCTCCAGCTATGGCTGGCAGTTCCGGTAACACTGTTAACAACGTTGATGTTTTTACCAATATGGGTAATGGTGGTACCCCTACCAATCGCAAGCGAAACTCGCGTAGCGAAATCAAGAACCCGAGTGGAGCCAATGTCCACAATGATATTCAGATTGGGGTAAGCGATACCTGTGGTAAATCTACCAACACTAACAATGTTGATCACGCTGGTTCTACTGGTGCTAATGTCAGTGTTAATGTGGATGTTTGTAATCCTATTTACAAGAATCCAGCAACTCGGCGAAATAGCCGATAGATAGTATAAACAGTTTCAGTGAATCTCTATGAGTACTACTGAAACTGTCCATGCTAAGTACTTCATTTCACCTAAAACAATAGATTTACTAACTTAAATTCATAGGGAATTTAGTTATTGGTCAGTTGCTCCAGCAGCCAATCAGCCACCGGCTGACCATCCTTCCGCTTCAGGTTAATATCAACGATTTGGACTTCTCTAGAGCCAGGAGCCGCCGGACACTTCGTAAAAGAGATTTCGTAATCAGCCGCATTTTCATTGCGCTCTTTGAGCCAATCTTGAACTTTAATGCTGGCAAATAGGCTCTGACCATCTTGAAACATGCGGGAGATTTGCAGCTGAAGATTGTAAGGGGTATATTTGGCCACGTTTTGACTCCGTTCAAATCAAACTCAATGCCTTTACTCTAGCTTAGTTATCATCATTTTCGTCGTAGAACAGAGATTGCTGATGATCGAGTTCTACCGGCCAGTCTTCATTTTCACCGCCAATCACCAGTCGATCGAGTTCTACATATTCCACACTTAAGCGCTGCAAAGCATTAACTAAGATGTCAAGAGCGATCGCATCACTAGTGCCCAAATCAAACCAACACCGTCCCCAAGTGCCTAAATATTCAATTTCACCCATGTTATGCATGACAGCCATTAGGCTATCGTCGGCCACCCTAGAATCGTATTCCATATAGCTAAGATCCAAGCCAGTTTCTTGCACCTGCATATTCTCAGCATTGAAGCTGCCCAGTTTCCCCAGAAAAAACCAGGAAGAAAAAGTCTCCTCGATCAAGTTTTGCTCTTGGGTGGAGGGTACAGTTTTGAATTCCATCCAGAACCAGACATTGAAGGGGTTAAATTCTCGAAAGACGATTTCCATGGTGATCCTTTAAACAAGTTATATTGTATCGGATTGTATATCTCACGCTACATGAATTCGACTTTCACTATTGACCCGCAGCTTCCTGAGCTAATTGCCACCGCTTCTACTGATAGTCTTAAGGAGGCTTTGCGGTTGTTATCGTTGCACCGTGCCAGTGTGTTGCAAGAGCAATTTACCAAGACTTATGGATTCACTGTCCAGGCCGGACTGTTTCAGGGTATGAAGTATTTGCCAGACTGTGCGGAGGGCTGCTACATCGCGAAATTACTGGGTTGCTATGAGGCCGAACTAGAACCTTACTTCCGAGCAGCAATTCAGCGCCCTTATCAAGCAGTGGTGAATGTTGGTTGCTCCGAAGGTTTCTATGCCGTGGGTTTAGCCATGTTAATGCCCCAAGCTCAGGTTTTTGCCTACGACACTAACTTGGCGGCTCACAAGGACTGTCGGCAGCTAGCGGTGCAAAATGGGGTGAGCGATCGAGTGAGTATCAACGGCCTTTTTCAACCTGCTGATTTTCAGCAGTTTGTCGATCGCAAAACGCTAGTATTATGTGATATTGAAGGAGGCGAAGAAGAATTACTAAATCCGGCTGAAGCCAGCTCCCTGAGACAGATGGACATCATTGTGGAACTCCACGATGGTTTTGCACCGAATATTATGGAATTAATTACGGATAGATTTCAAGCCACTCACGATATCTCGATCGTTCATGGTCAACTGCGCGATATTACTTTGCCGCCTCTAGTGGCCGAGTGGGGTAGCATGGATCAGCTACTCGCTATTTCAGAATGGCGCGCTTTCCCCACGCCGTGGGCGGTGATGATTTCCAAGAACTAAATCATTAGACTAGAGATATTGGTACGGATGTTGCGTCGGTCAAATCGTATTCGCTAGATATGTATCCACTTTAGATTAATGATGTCTTCTAACATGAAGTTCCTGCCCTGGTTGTTATTGGTTTGCACTAGCCTGGTTTTGGGGTCTACCTTAACTACGGCTCAGGCGGGCGGGGCTTCGATCAATCAGAACTTAGTATTATCCAAAGCTGGTGAGGATCGATCGACTAACCTCAAAGCTAAAAATGCCGTCGATTTATATAATCAGGGCATCGCTAAATACCAAGCTAATGATTTACCAGGTGCTTTAAAGAATTTTGATGAGGCTCTGAAACTGCGGCCAAATTTTGTGGAGGCGTTGGTGAATAGTGCCAATGTCTTGGATGATTTAGGTAGAACCCCTGAGGCGATCGACAGATATAATCTGGCACTAGCGCAGGGTGCCTCCGATCCGAATATTTATTACAATCGAGGCCTAGCTTATAGCCGCTTGCTGCAATATCCCCAGGCAATGAATGACTACAATAAAGCGATTGCACTCAACCCAGAATATCCTTTTCCCTATCAAGGTCGTGCTCTGATTAAGTATGAGAAGTTAGGCGATAAGAAGGGCGGCTTACAAGATCTGAAAACAGCTGCTGAAATTTATCAACGGCAGGGCAATAAAAGTAAATTTGATGAACTGATGGGGCTTTATAAAAAACTCGGTGGTTAATAGTCGCCAAACCTTTTTTAGCAAAGCTATTCGTTACCGCAGTGAATAGTTCAGGATTATTGGTAAGAACATGTCCCAGTCGTGACAGAACGTTGTGCTCGCTCATTGTCAGTAGAATTCAGCCAGGATTCAGACAGATTGAAATCGTGAAGATATTTAGATTACATTAGTAGTATAAACCTATTTTTTGATTATTACAGTTTTTAAGTATATTATTATGGAAACTTGTATTTCCCCTTATTTACTTAGTATAAAGTCTTGGCTAAACCAAATCTTAACCTTTGGGTGTGGCCAAAATCTACGAATAGGGCACACTGAAATTCAAGAACTCTGCTACAACAAGTAAATTACAGGGGCATTATGGCTACAAATACGATTTCTACCACAGCTGGTGATGGTGAACTCAAAGTTACGGTCAACGAATTTGGTGAATTTGGCAGCGCTTCTTCGGCTGGCCAAGCTTTATATGACCCATTAGGTGACAAGACATCCGCCAGTACGACATATCTTTCCTACGTTGCCCTCGGCATTATTGGCAGTGATGGTAAAACTGGCGCAAGAACTGCACTGAGAAACGCTGCCAGCTCCGATGAAACCTTTACGGATGTCAACAATAGTACCTTCACTGTCAATGGACTCAAATTCCAACTCAAGCAAACCACTCAAGATCTATTAAATATTTCTAGCATTCGCACCGGCAGTCGTCTCGATCAAACCTACACTGTTACTAATACCACCGACCAAGCAATCGACTTCGATTTAGTT
The DNA here is from genome assembly GCA_031414775.1 of Synechococcales cyanobacterium VAR_4_metabat_354. Lineage (GTDB taxonomy): Bacteria > Cyanobacteriota > Cyanobacteriia > Cyanobacteriales > Chamaesiphonaceae > JAAFHZ01. The sequence continues at coordinate 10,526 of JANOQI010000049.1, read as the reverse complement.
CGCTACGTTGACGGTGATTTACTATTTGATGGCAGCCTAGCGGATGGCGGTGGCAAATTCAATCAAAATGGTCAAGACATCTTGTTTGAAACTGATCTTGGTGGAATAGGCCAAGCCGATACAACTTTTTTTGGCATCACCGGAAATGGTGGAACAATCCCAACAATAAATCGCTTTGAATTAGATAGCTATAGTTCTTTAAATAGAACTGTTTTGAATGGTAAAGCTTTTCAAGACCGCATTGTCAGAGGTGATGGCAACTCCGATCAATTTATTGATAGTGGTGCTGAGTATGATGTGGCTCTGGGTTTAAGAAATATGTTTTCCTTAGAACCAGGACAATCTAATATCTTTACATCAACTACCCGTTTTGGTTCTGGCGACCTAGCCCAGCTAGATATTTCCGTACCGACGGGCGGAGTCGAAAACTTACCAACAACAACAATTGGAACAACTATCAACGTCGCTTCCGGTTTTGGTGATCTGAGTGGAATCAGAGACTATGATGGTTTCGTATCGGTTAATAGTGGAGATTTCACTCAGTGGTTAACTGATTCTAGGGCAGCATCGGCTGCCTTCACTGGAGAAATTGGAAACACTTATACTTTTTATAGTTTAGCCACAGATAATGCTGGAAATGAGCAATCCGTAGCTTCTGCACCGAGAACCACAACACAATTAGTGAGTCCAAACCCAGATCCAACGGGCACGATTATTAATGGTACTCCTCAGTCAGACGAATTAACCGGCACTGTTGGCGACGATATTATCAATGGACTGGGTAGCGATGACACTTTAGAAGGTGGCTCGGGTAATGATAAATTATTTGGCGGCGCAGGTAGTGACGAGCTCTATGGCGACGCTGGCAACGATACGTTAAATGGTGGTCAAGGCGATGATGGTTTGTATGGTGGCGTGGGTAATGACATCTTAAATGGTGACCTGGGCAACGATGAACTAGTCGGGGATGCTGGCAACGACGAATTATTCGGCAATGAAGGTATTGATGGTTTGTATGGTGAAGCTGGCGATGACATCTTAGATGGTGGCTTCGACAACGACGAACTATTTGGCGGCGATGGAAGTGATGAACTCTATGGCGACGCTGGCAACGATACGTTAAATGGTGGTCAAGGTGATGATGGTTTGTATGGTGGCGTGGGTAATGACATCTTAAATGGTGACCTGGGCAACGATGAACTAGTTGGTGATGCTGGAAACGACGAATTATTCGGCGGCGAAGGTATTGATGCCCTATATGGTGAAGCTGGCGATGACATCTTAGATGGTGGCCTCGACAATGACGAACTGTTTGGCGGCGATGGAGGTGACGAACTCTATGGCGACGCTGGCAACGATATGTTAAATGGTGATCAAGGTGATGATGGTTTGTATGGTGGTCTGGGTAATGACATCTTAAATGGTGGCCTGGGCAACGATGAACTAGTTGGTGATGCTGGAGACGACGAACTATTTGGCAATGAAGGTATTGATGCCCTATATGGTGAAGCTGGCAATGACATCTTAGATGGTGGCCTTGACAACGATGAACTGTTTGGTGGCCTTGGTAATGACACCTTAAATGGTGGCTTTGGTGATGACATCCTCTGGGGTAACGGTGGTGCAAATATTTTTGTAATCAACTCTCCGAATTCCGGTTTGGATTTTATCAGAGATTTCGATAGCAGCCAAGACAAACTACAAATTTCAGCAGCATTATTTGGTGGTGGATTAAGTGCTACAGTGCCATTTAATAGTGATCAACTGATTACTGGCAGTGGTGTCACTAGTGTTGAGACAGCATCCCAAAGATTCATCTGCAATACCACCGACGGAAACTTATATTTTGATGCTGACGGAAGTGGAATAGGTGGAAAAGTTTTGATTGGTAATTTGTCTAATGCAAGTGGCCTTAACGCTAATAACTTTACAGTTGTCTAAGTCATACAGCGGGAAGGTTCATCGATTGAGCAATTCGGAGAATAATTAATTAGACTCCCTTGGAGAGAAGTTTGACTTTACCAAACTTCTCTTTTTTCAAAACATTACCCATTTGAGATTAGTAATACTCTATCAAACTGATTAAACAAGGTCATGCCGAGATTATTCAACTAAATGAAGAATCCGACTTCTTTTATCATCTTTTAGGAAGTGTTAGATAGAAATAAATTAAATTAGTAATAAAAAATAAATAACTGACCAAATTTAACAATAAAAGTCAGAAATATGATGCTACTTATAAATCATCAATAAAGCCTAATTTTTCTGGAAGATAGAAAATGTTCCTAAATGTGGGGAATAATAAGATCGTAACAATCATGCTCTATCCTTAGCTAGCAACAGCCGACTATAAGTAATATTTTTCTGTGTACAAGAATTCTATACATCATCGACATTGTAATTATTTAGGATAAATTGGCTGAGTTAGTAAATCATGCAAACCATAATTATTATATTATAATTCTAGCAGGGTTTATATATTGTATTTCAACCAATCAGATGTAACTAAAACTTTGACAGCGGCTCATATCACGAAGGATTTTAGTGATATCACACTACAAATTGTTGCACATCCGTAGTGAATATTTAGGGATAAATTAGGAAGCAATTTCGCCTCATTAAGTTAATTTGATACTGTTATTTTGAGTAAATTGGTTGATATCATGAGCCTTTCTAATATTAAAGATCAACATGGTGATGTCCAGATCGTCAAAGCTGAAACTCCAAAGCTAAAAGCGTTGGACGCATCAACGGCGCTGAGTAATAGCGATCAAACAAGCATCTCAACTGCTACCGATGCTAGCCAGTCCGTAATTTTCCAACAGTCTCAAATTTGGTCTCGATCGATCGCCTGGGGCATTATGGGCTTAATAATAGCTGGTATTAGCTGGGCGGCATTGGCTCGGATTGAGGAAGCAATTCCTGCTGATGGCAAATTAGAGTCCCTCGATGGAGCGCACAAAATTCAGGCACCGATCGGCGGCATTGTTAAGCAAATTTACATCAAAAACGGTGACCGGGTCAAAGCTGGTGATTTGTTGATGAAACTAGAATCGACCGTGCCAGAAGCACAGCTTACTTCCCTGGCTAGCACCAAAGTTTCACTTGAAACCGAAAATGCTTTCTATCGATCGCAGATGAGTCCGGGGAGCGCAGTTAAAATTAATACCGCCCAGCTCCAAATTAAGCCCGAAGTACTAGCTCTCACCAAAAGTCGCAATGCTTTAGTAGCCGAAAACCAGCTGTACCAAGCAGAAATGAGTGGTAAAAATACGGCTAGTTTAAGTCCGGATCAGCAACAGCGGTTGTTTTCCAACGTGAATGAACTCAATACCCGGCTGTCAGCGGGCAAGCTGGAAATTGGTCAAGTGCAAAGACAGATCAGCGAAAATCGAGTGCGTCGCCAAGGTCTAGTGGATCAACTAGACGGCATTAGATCTAATATCGCTAGTATTACCGCCGAAATAGCTAGTGGTCGGGATGGGGTCTTAACATCACTCAGTCAGATCGATCGACAAATCTCCCAGAATAAAGCCCGGATCAGTGCGACGAAGCAAACCCTAAACATTAACCAAGAACTTTTAGCCAGTATCCAACCAGCAGCAGTGGCGGGGGCGATCGCCACTGCTCAAGTCAAACGCCAAGAGCAAGAAGTAATTAGCCGTGCTAGTGATTTGGAGCAGCAGCGGCAAGAACAAGCGCGACTACAACTAGAAAAGCAAAAGTTGGCGGCTAACGGCACCGCCGATCTCCAGCGCCAAGGGCAACGGAGTCAAGAACAACAACAACTGATTAAGCAGCGCCAATCGGAGATTGGTCAACTGGATGAAGAATATGCCCGCTTGCAGCTGAGCGCTAGTCAGGGTAACGTCAAACTCGATAACAACCTGGCCGTCAACCGCAAAGATCTATTTACCAGGCTGGCCGACAACGATAAACGAATCGCCGAAATTGATAGTCAGCTGAATAAGTCGATCGTCGAAAATGAAAAAAAAATCGCGGAGATTACCAATCAGACCATTCAAGCCCAGCAAAGTTTGAAATACCAAGAGATTCGATCACCAGTAGCTGGTGAGGTTTTTGAGCTGAAGGCTTATCAAGATGGCGTAGTGAATAATAATTCAGCAGAAGCCTTGGTGCAAATCGTCCCTGGCAATGATGTCATTGCCAAAATCTATATCACTAACAAAGATATCGGGTTTGTCAAAGTCGGTCAGCCAGTAGATGTGCGGATTGATACCTTCAATTTTAGTGAGTTTGGCGATGTGAAAGGACAGGTGGAATGGATTGGATCTGACGCTCTACCGCCCGATCAACAAAATCCCTATGCCCGGTTCCCCGCCAAAATAAAGCTCGCCAGACAGAATTTAGTAATTAAGGGTGAATCTAAACAACTAAAATCTGGCTCGTCGGTTAAAGCCAATATTAAACTGCGAGATCGAACGGTGCTGAGTATCTTTACCGATATGTTTGCTAAGCAGTCTGATGGCGTGAAAAATTTGCGCTAATAATCCTGAGATTGATTTGATACCGATAGTTTCAGCCTCCCACTTTGTCAAAATACTTTAACAAAACTAACCAGGAATTGATCTATGTCTGCTGCTACGCTGCCCATTGGCGATCGAGCTTTTACCGCCGACCAAGTTCTATCCCTGATCACTAAACATCGACTAGTCCCGCAGTTAGCACGCGAGATCGTGATTACCGAGGCCATTCAGCAGCAACCCATTTCTGAAACAGAACACTTAGCAGCCTGTAAAAAATTCTATCAGCAACAACAGCTCCAGAGCGAGCAAGATTTGGAGCAATGGCTCCAGCGACAGCGCTTGGCCAGAACAGATTTAGTAGATTTAATTAATCGAGAACTACAACTACACAAATTCAAAACTACCAAGTGGGCAAACCAAGTAGAATCCTACTTTTGCCAGCGCAAATCTCAAATTGACCAGGTGGTTTTTTCGATGGTTCGGGTCAAAGACTTGGACATTGCCGAAGAAATCTACTTCCGACTGATGGCCAAAGAGTCATCTTTTGTCGAACTAGCACCGCTTTATTCCGCAGGCATGGAAGCTAATACCAAAGGCATTAGTGGCCCTATAGAGCTGGGGAAAATCGATCCAGCCCTAGCTAACATCCTGATCGCCGCCCCCGCCGCCGAGGTTTTAGCCCCCGTCAAAATTGGCGACTGGTGGGTAGTGATGCAATTAGAAAAAATCATCGCCGCTCAACTGGATGACCAAATGCGTCAGCACCTCACCGAAGAACTATTTAACCAGTGGGTAGCAGCAGAAGTTCAAAAATTATTGGTGGTTTGACCAGACCCCACCACAGTACCTCAGACCATCGCCCTCTAGCCCAGATTATGAACAACCAAGCATCTAGCATTACCAGTAGCGATATCCAGACATTTTTACAGTCGATCGCCTTTTTCGATCAATTATCAGCCCCGGACTTACAAGCTTGCATCAGTAAAATGAAGCCCTTGCGGTTTCGGATGGGGCAAAAAATGTTGATTAAGGAGCAACTGCCCAGCCAGGTATTGATTATTTTTAGTGGGAAAGTGCGCTTGGTGGGCATCGAACCCAGCACTGGACAGCCAGTCTCATTGCAAGTTTTAGAAGCTGGCGCGCTGCTGGGTTGGGTCAGTCTGATCCGGCAGATTCCCTGTGAAACAGCTTTAGCTTCCGAGGAAACCATCTGTTTGGTCATATCCGCTGCGGAGTTTAGCCACTTACTTCAGCAGCACCCCACCGCCGCTGCGATGTTTCAGGCTCCCCAATTAGCGGAGGTTTTTGACCTAATTACCCGCTATTACCAGCGCCAAAACTTAGCACTGCCCAGAAATAGTGATCTCGGTCAGCTCATTCACCAGGTGTGGGAGAGCGCGGTGGTAGCGGAGCAATTACCAGACTTATTGATGATCGATCGATTGTGGTTTGATAGCAAAGCTGAAATTTCTAGCATGGGTCAGCCAATTACAACTAATCCCCTCAATCCCCACCGCCGGTTAGTCGGCCTGAGTACTCATTCAATGACTACTAGCGCGGCTGTGGATGATAGCTGGGCAGAGACCTCGGCGATCACCGCCGAGCTGGTGGACTATGCACCAGACTTAGATTTTCAAGTTACTAATACCGATTTTGCCGTTCCCACTACCCACCTGAACTCCAACCAGACCCAAACTAGTGGGAAATTCCCGGCAGTGCGTGGCGAAGGTGTTAGAGATGGAATTTTGGCCTGCTTCCAGATGCTCAGTATGTATTTAGGAATTAAATATCGGCGCGAGACGGTGCAACGCCTGGTCGATATGCAGCTCAGTCGCAACAACCAGGCTTCTTTGCAACTATGCAATGCAATCGCCGATGTTTTGGGCTTGATGGGACGGCTCATGGAGATGCCCGCTCACCAAATTTGTCGGATTAAAAATCCGGCGATTATTGCCTGGGAAGATAGTTACGCGGTGATCTACCACGCCAATGAACAGCAAGTAATCTTGGGTACTCCTCAAGCCGGAGTACAAAAACTGCGTTTTGACCGGTTTATTTATTTGGTGGGCGATAGTCCCCAGGCTTCGATTCAGGTATTGCTCTTGCAAGAAACCAAGAATATCCAGCATCAGAAATTTGGCCTGAGTTGGTTGGTTCCTTACCTGAAACCCGAAATAAAGGTTTTGGTGGAAGTCTTGATCGCTTCTTTCTTTGTCCAAATTCTGGGCTTGGCTAACCCACTCTTGGTGCAAGTGATTATCGATCGAGTGTTAGGCCAAAATAGTGCACCGACACTAGCCATTTTCGGAATTTTGCTAATCGTAGTAGCCTTTTTCGAGAGTATTTTGACCAGTATTCGGACGATCGCTTTTGCCAATGCCACCAACCGCATTGATTTGGCGCTGGCCGCTAAAATTATTGATCATCTCTTCCATCTGCCTCTCAGCTACTTCGACCGGCGAGCCGTGGGGGAATTGTCTACCAGAATTGCTGAGATTGACAAAATTCGCCAGTTTTTCACCAGCACAGCACTCACCACTATTTTGGATGCGGTGTTTTCGGTGATGTATATCGTGGTGATGTTGTTCTATAGTCCGCTGCTAACCGGGGTTGCACTTTCGACCATCCCACTATTTGTAATTTTGAGCGTGGTGGTTTCCCCCATTGTCCGTCGCCAACTGCGGGTGAAGGCCGAGTGTAATGCTCGCAACCAATCCTATTTAGTAGAAGCCCTGGGCGGCATTTACACAGTGAAAGCCCAGAGTATGGAGCGGCGCAGTCGTAACCAGTGGCAAACTTTTTACGACCGATATGTGGCAGCTAGTTTTAATAGCACCATCACTTTCACCCTCGCTGGCTCTAGTAGTAACTTCTTGAATCAGCTCTCTAGCTTGCTGGTGCTATGGGTGGGGGCTTCTTTGGTGCTCGATCACCAACTCACATTAGGACAGCTGATTGCCTTTCGGATTATCGCTGGTTATGTTACTGGGCCACTATTACGGCTCTTGACCATTTGGCAAAATTTCCAGGAAACAGCCCTATCGATCGAACGCCTGAGTGATATCGTGGATTCGCCACTGGAAGTAGAAGATGAAAACCGCTTCAACATCCCAATGCCTTTAATCCAAGGCAAAGTCACCTACGAAGATCTGACCTTCCAATTTACTAATCATGGTCGTCCCCAGTTGCATCGGATCAATCTCACCTTTGAGCCAGGTTCTTTTGTAGGAATCGTAGGACAGAGTGGCTCCGGGAAAAGTACGCTGATGAAACTATTGCCCCGGCTGTATGAACCAACCAAAGGACGGATTACAATCGACAACTATGATATCGGCAAAGTAGAACTCTATTCTTTGCGCGAGCAGATTGGAATTGTCTCCCAAGATCCGCTGCTGTTTGAGGGCACGGTACAAGAAAATATTGCGATTAACTACCCAGATGCCACTACCGAAGAAATTATTCAAGCGGCTAAAATTGCCGTAGCTCACGATTTTATTATGACTTTGCCCAATGGTTATAATACGCGGGTCGGCGAAAGAGGTTCAAATTTATCAGGTGGACAAAAACAACGACTGGCGATCGCTCGCACCATTCTCCAGCGCCCCCGGTTACTGATTTTAGATGAGGCCACTAGTGCCTTAGACTATGATACCGAGCGTCAGGTTTGTCACAATCTGGTCAATAATTTTCGGGGCATCACTATTTTCTGTATTACTCACCGCCTGCGAACGGTGCAAGATGCTGACCAGATCTTAGTGATGGATAAGGGCATGGTGGCGGAGGTTGGAACCCACTCGGAACTGGTGCAAAAACGGGGTATTTACTACTGCTTGAGTAATGACCAATCAGCTACTACCGATCGGAATTGAATTTTCTGGGCATGATTCCAAAAAGGAGAGAGAATTGATCGCGGCTTAATCAAGCACTATTATTAAAATGGGGTGTTGCCCTTAATATCTTTCTCAACATCCATTTCAGAAAATCAAATAGGCATTAAATATGAATACAATCAGAACACTTTGTGGTCATAACCCAGCGATCGCGATTAAAGCCATGATTGATGGACTAATAACTTACAAATCAATCAAGAACTTCCGCTTGGATTTTATTACATTCGGGATCTGGAAGAATGGTGTGTGTTCTGGCTGTGCGGCGACGATCACTTTGATTAGGTTGATGAATCTGAGCTTCGCTCCCTATCAACTTGGCCAAGACTTTGCTAGAGCTGGACTCATATCTACTAGTCTATCAGATTTGTTAGATTTTGAAAAGGCGATCGATATGTTCCGACGCGGGAGATTTCTAGAAATAGAAAGATACTTTGATCTCCCCACATCAGAAATATTTTGTTTTCCTTGGTATTGCCACGGCGGTAATTTGCAAAATGAGCTACCAAAAATAATTCGATTTTGGGAGCGTCTCACCGGGCAGAAATACCAGCTACCAACCAGTCAGGGCTTTGGTGTTTATAAATCGCCTAACAATGAATCGAGAAAAGATTTTAAGGGACATTGGGCCACGGCGGTAGCAGAGACGCAGCAACCCTTGTTAGTCATGGCTTAATTAACTCCGACACTATTCTTTTGTCGCCCATCTTCTGATACGCAATTTTGGGGATGTCTGTGATTTTTTGATGATGGTACAAGAGCGAAGATATAATTCATGCAGGCTGGATTTTTGTGAAAGTTGCCGATATTGGTGAAGCTGGGTTGCTCCAGCGCCTATTTCCTTTTTGTGTGCCTGGTGCCGTTGGTGATGATGCGGCCCTCCTCACCGCCCAAGACGGTCATTCGATCGCTATTACTACCGATGTCTTAGTAGATAATGTTCATTTCAGCGAGGTGACAACTAGCGCTAATGATGTGGGCTGGCGATCGATCGCCGCAAACCTCTCCGATTTAGCCGCCATGGGTGCCACACCCCTGGGAATTACAGTGGGCTTAAGTCTCCCTGGCTCTACCAGAGTGGCCTGGGTAGAAGAACTGTATGCCGGGATGAAGTCCTGTGTAGATGTTTATGGCACTGGGATTATTGGTGGCGATGTCTGTCGATCAAACACCATCTCAATCGCAATTACCGCCGTGGGCGAGGTACCGAAAGACCACATAATTCAGCGGTGCAAAGCCTTACCTGGATTTGTCATTGTGGTAACTGGCACCCATGGTAAATCCAAGGCCGGGTTGGAGCTGTTGCTAAATCCCGATTTAGGTAATCATCTAAGTTCGATCGAACATCAATATTTAATAACGGCGCATCAGCGACCGCAACCGCGTTTGGATGTTTTGCCCTTATTAGATTGGTCGCAGCCAATTGCCGGGATGGATAGCAGCGATGGCTTAGTTGATGCCGTGGCGCAGATTTGCCTAGCTAGTGGCGTGGGGGCACAGATCGATCGACAGTTGTTACCGATCGATCGAACTATATATAAGCTCACGCCCGAGTTAGCCTTGGAATGGACGCTCGGGGGCGGTGAAGATTTTGAATTGGTATTATGTATGTCCCCGGCAGCTGCAACAGTTTTAGTGGAGAAATTGGGGATAGGTGCAGCGATTATTGGTGAAATCACATCAGAATTGGAGCTAATGTTGGTTGATTCTCAAGATCTAGACTTCTCTTTGCCTTTCACTGAATACCAACAGTTCCAGCATTTTGATGATAAATAATCGAGCTAAATCTATTTGATATTGGGTGAGGCTTTATCGATAATAGTTCGATCAAGCAAGATTTGGAATATTACCGTAGCGGGCTATAGTATAGCTACCAGATTAATATTCAACAGCCTTTCGACTAGAATTTCATGCGTCGAGACACGATCTTTTTTCAACTATTCCAGCAATCGCCGACTCTTTTGTTTGAGCTGCTACCGCAGCCACCCAATCGAGCTGATGAGTATATTTTTGGTAATTGCTCAACTAGGGGTAGCTTGACAAAAAATATAAACCCGGTAAAGTGGTGGCATGAAAAAACTTCCAGACTTAAAACAGCTCTCTAACGAGGCCAAAGATGCCTTGATTGTTGCGCTGTGGGAAGAATTGCAGA
>JANOQI010000048.1:0-109231 GCA_031414775.1 Synechococcales cyanobacterium VAR_4_metabat_354 | reverse complement strand
AAAATACTGCTGCTGCTCGGCTGTCGGATCTAGTCGGAATTTGTAAGCTTGATACATTATCATTAACTAAGGTTGTTGATAATATTGTCATCGATGTGCAAAGAAAATGCAAGGGATTTGTTCGTTTCCTCATGCACCGCTCATCTACTGCTAGCTGTGCTTTGCATCTCGCGAGCGGCACAATCGTCAACTCACTCGCTATCCATCCCTACGCCGCTCCGCTGAGCGTAGGGACTTTTGCTGATTCCGTTAAATCTTCCTTTTGCTCGTTAGATTGCCAAGTCGATCCAAGATACGGCGGATTGCCACAGATATACGTTTCCCCGCCCTCATTCTCAAAATCAACCTCCGCTTGGTCATCCAACAAACTCAACAAATCCTCACCCTGTACTTTCACCCCCATCCCCGTCGGTGGACAAAGACTCAACCAATCCAATCGCAACGCATTCCCACAAGTAATCCAGTTATCTTCTTTCAACGGCAGAAACATCGATCGAGCCTCCTGCTGTCCGAGGTAAAGCACATTGCATTGATACTCAGCAATCACCAATGCCAACCGGGCAATCTCCGCCGAAAAATGGCGTAGCTCAATCCCCCGAAAATTGGTCAGCGGAATCTCCGACTGGCGATCGGCTTCCCCCCGCCGCCGATTAACCTCCGCCTCAATCCCCCGCATCTCCTTATACGCAATCACCAAAAAATTCCCCGACCCACAAGCCGGATCAAACACCCGAATCCGCGCCATCCGCGATCGCAAATTCAACAATTTCCGCCCATTATCTCCCGCCGCCTCAAGCTGCGATCGCAACTCATCCAAAAACAGCGGATTCAACACCTTGAGAATATTCGGCACACTCGTATAGTGCATCCCCAACGCCCCGCGCTCCTCATCATGAAAATATCAGGATTGATCTTCTTCCAGTCCAGATTCCCCACATGGATCAGGTAAGACCTGGCAATCTTACTAAAGCGCGGCACCTCCACCCCACCCGAAAACAACCCCCCATTCACATAGGGAAACCCATTAGCCCAATTACGAATCCCCTCTGCATCCCGCTCCTTAGGCAGCGTACACATCGATCGAAACATCTCCGACAGCACCTCATGAGTATTCATCCCATCACTCATCTGCGCGATCGTATTCGTAAACAACCCCTCACTATGAAAAATATTCGTATCCTCCGCAAAAAAGCAAAAGGGAAAGTTTCTGGGTCAAAGGGTGCCTCTGCCAGCCCAGAAACAGCTTCTTCGATTTCGACTGCATTCATACTCCGACCATAAATAGCTCAGGATTCGGTGATCGTTTCCTCGCGCAACTTGAGCATCTTACCCTAATTTTCGATAGTGTAAATTACGATATGGTCACTAGCAAGACTAAGATTATGGACTCAATTTCCTTTCGCCCTAACCAAATTATCTGCATCGATCGATCTCCCAATTTGCTGTTACTGGCCGAAGTTATTCAAATGGTGCCGGAGCGCGATCGCTGTTGGGCCAGACCTTTAGCCCTCGCTCAGGTCGAGGAATACAAACTGAAATTACTGCACGATTTACGAGAAGCGTCCCAATTAATTTTACCCGCCAGTCTTTTTCGGGAGGCGTTAGATACCGAAGTATTGCCTTTGATGACTGAACTATTTCAGTGGGATCAGCCCCAGACTTTATCTAAGGAAATATCCCGGACAGAGGAGCTAAGCCGCCAAGCTCTACATGATTTTATTCGGGGTTTGTCGATACATCCGTGCTAGGCCTTCTTGAATTTTTGTTTTAGTCGATCGACTAAAATATCCAACTCTGGGATGGCCAGTTGGGTAGCAATCAAGCCAAAAATTCCCAGGCCAATGCTGCCTAAGATCACGAGTTGCAGGATCAAAGTAAAAAAATTGCTCGGTACAAACTGTTGCCAAGCATAACCGAGTAACCAAGTAATAAAACCGGCGATCGAACTAGCCCCAAAAATTCCAAACAGCGGCGGTCCCAACTCTGTCCAGGGCAAACCATTTAACCGCTTATTCAAAATCACCAGAAAAATTATAAAAGTTGTAATCATCACACCAACGGTAGCCAACGAAATTCCGGGTGCCCCCAGTGGTTGCCACAGCAAAAAGTCCAGAGTGAAGTTCACAAAGATACTAACAATACTGACTTTAAAGGGAGTGTTGCCATCACCCAGGGCATAAAAAACTCGTACTAGTATGTCTCGTCCCAAAGAGAAAAACATCCCACTGGCTGAGGCAATGAGAATTGAGGCTAAAAACTGAGAGTCGTCAGCCTTGAAGGCTCCCCGCTCCAGGGTCAACTTTACCAGCGGTAAGGACAGGGCAATGATCAAGGCGCTGATCGGCATCATGGTTATTCCAGTTAAAATCAGACCCTGCCGAATCCGGTCTTTTAGTTCTGGCCAATTGCTAGGTTCAGTTAACCGGGACAGAACCGGCATTAGTGGCACCAAAATAAAATTAGAGACAATTCCCAAGGGTGTCTGCACTAGCAAAGCAGCAGCGTTAAATCCCGGTACGGCTTTGGGGATATTCGAGGCGAAAGTTATGTCGGTAATTAGATTGATAGATAGCATCGAAGAGGATAGAATTGCTGGCAACATAATTCTCAGCACCTCTCGCACTTCTTGGAGCTGAAGATTGAATCGGAGGCGAAGTGTCCCCAAACCAGCTTGCCGCTGCACAATTACTTGAACAACCCATTGCAAAATCGCTCCCGCCAAAGTGCTCCAGGCTAATACCTGTCCGCCCAGATGCGCATTTTCAATCAGATTACTTTTGTCGCCATACTGTAGTATGAATACACCCACTCCGATAATCACTGTCAGGCTGGAAATTAACGGACTAATTGAGGGCAACCAATACATATCGCCAGCGTTGAGAGTACCAAAGCCGATGCCAATCAGCCCCGCCAAAAAAGTCATGAAGGCCATGATTTGCAGCTGTTCGATCGCGACATTTCTGGTGGTAGTAGCCTGCTGTAAATCCAAACCAGTCTTGAGACCATGGGCAAAAATATCGATAAACTGACCGGCAAAAATAATCAGTAATATCGAGAGTGAAATCAGTACAGTGCCCACAATGGTGGTCACAGATTCAATGATCGGAGCGATTTTATTGCGGTCTTTTTGGCGAGACAGCACACTCGTAACCGAGCTGTGAAATGGACCGTTAATGCCGCCCAACAGAATAAAAAAGAAGGATGGGATGATGTTGGAATAGCCGTAGGCCGTAGCTACTGTGCCTAATCCAAAAGCAGCAGAGACAATTACTTGCCGCACCAACCCGGCGACCTTGCTCAAGAGCGTGGCGATCGCCACTACCCGCGCAATACTGACCAGAGATTTTTTCGGTTGCTGATTACTTGAGGTCACAGGTAAGAACTAGGTCTAAAGAATAAAATCAATAGTTTGAGCACCGCCAACGCTCAAACTAGGCAACGAGAATCATATCATCCAGTTGTGGACTGTTTGTCCTACTGCACATTGTTAAAGTGTCCTCAGTAACGCTGAGAGAATAAATTCATAGGTCAATAAATTAACTGTCCACTACCGACCCAGGATGATTTCAGATTTGCCTAAAATTTAGGATATCAACAGAAAAAGGAAATCGGAGAAATAATCATGAATCGCACAACTGCTAGTCAAGGTGATAGTAATGCCTGGATTGCCCAAACTTGGATATCGTTTGTGATGTCGATCGGCATCACTGCCACTGGAATTATTTATCTGCCTGTAGATGCCTGGGTGAAAGGATTTATGGGGATGGGTTTAACTTTTTCAGTAGCTTCTAGTTTTTCCTTGGCCAAAACCCAACGCGACTTACACGAATCGAAAAGAATTATGTCCAAAATTGAAGAAGCCAAAGTGGAGCAGCTCTTATCCAGCCACAATTCTCTCTAACGACTCTTTTTAGCCCCCTTGCGCTTTCCGCCGCGCATTGACTTGCTGCGCCTTGTCTGCCGCTGGACAAATATCAGCAAACTGGCAATTAGGACAGTCTGGCTGGCGGGCATTACAAACAGCACGACCATGATAGATGCTCATGATCGAATATTGCTCCCAATGGGGCTGGGGCAAAAGCCTCATTAGATCTTGCTCTACTTTGATTGGGTCGGTGTGTTTGCTTAAGCCCCACAGATAGCTCAGCCGTTTGACATGAGTATCTACTGTCACTCCCACGATAATGCCGTAGGCATGAGCCAAGGTAACGTTGGCTGTTTTGCGGGCTACTCCTGGTAAGGTCAGGAGCTGATTCATTTCATGGGGTACTACTCCATCAAACTCCTCGACAATTTTGCGGCAAGCCCCTTGAATATTTTTGGCTTTATTGCGATAGAAACCAGTCGATCGAACTAATTCCTCTAGTTCCTCTAACTCGGCATCGGCCATAGCGGGAGCATCGGGGAAACGCTGCCACAACTTGGGAGTGACGATATTGACCCGATCATCAGTGCATTGCGCCGACAGAATTGTTGCCACTAGTAGCTGAACTGGAGTTTCGTAATCGAGGCTACAGGTGGCATTGGGGTAATAGGCTTGTAAGCGGCGGAGAATTTCTAAAGCTCGCTGTTTCTTGGGAAGTTTCTGCCGCACGCTCATAAATCTATTTGAAAAATTGCTGAATAGGGGGTAGGTTGGCGGTATCTCTGATAATTAGAAATACACCTAAGCTCAGCAGTAGCGCCAAGCCCGTCTGCATTACTGTATCTTGAATCTTCATCGGCAATGGTTTGCCCAATAATGCTTCAATCAACAAGAAAGCCAGCTGACCACCATCCAGCGCGGGTAAAGGCAAGATGTTCATCACAGCCAAATTGATACTAATGAGAGCCGCGAACTGAAATAAACCGCCCGCATCAGAACTAGCAATGTTGGCACCAATTTCCACAATTTTGATGGGCCCAGCCACCTGACCAGCTGTTTCGCCAAAGTTAGTCGCAATTTGGGTTAGTCCTTTGACCGTCAGCAGGATCACCTTTTCAAATTCCTGAGCGCCTTTGGTGAAGGCATCGACTACTCCCGCCGCTCGGTGACGGACAACTTTAGCGTTGGGAGCAAGTTTGACCCCGATTTGACCTTTGCCTTCAGCACCACTTTCTGGTTTGACACTCAATTTGAGAGTTTCGCCGCCGCGTTGTACCTGAAAGGCCAGGGTCTGGTTGGGATGGGTTTGAATAGCCGTCATCAAGTCGGTGATGGCCGTTTCCTTGGCTCCTAGCTCTTGACCATCGATCGATAGCACAATGTCATTGGGCTTCAGACCCGCCTGCGCCGCTGCGCTACTGAGGCTAGTCGCAATATCATTAACAACCACACCCGGTTGGTAACTTAAGTCGGGAGTGCCAATTAGTCCGACTTGGGTAACAAGTAAGAAGTAGGCAAAAATTAAATTGGCGATGACCCCAGCACTAATGACGATCGCTCGATCGAGAACTGGCCGATTGCGTAGTAAATTGGGGTCATCGGGGGCAATTTCGCTCTCTGGGTCGTCATCGGGAAAACCGACAAAGCCACCGAGGGGTAAAGCCCGTAGGGCATATTCGGTCTGTTCGCCTTGATACTTAAAGAGGATGGGACCAAACCCGATCGAAAACTTGTTGGCATAGATTCCTTGGAGTCTGGCCGCTAAGAAGTGACCTAATTCATGAACGAAAATGAGAACCGCCAAAACAGCGATCGCGGCCAGTATGGACATGGGCTAGTGATGATGTTGTCTACGCCCTCTATTCTAGCGGAGTTGCCCCCTAAGAAATGGAGCTAGCTCTGCTCCAGTAAGACAAATCCACTATCTTGGCTGATCGCTTGCCAATATTGCTTGGCAAATAAGCGCATCAAGATCACACTTAGTCCAGCGAATTTTTGCAAATGCTGGGACTCCGACCAGATCGATCGAAACTCCCGTACTTGCCAGCCATAGGGCTGGAAAAATTGAGTGCCAGCAGCAGGAGCAAAAAGAAAGGTCGGTTGGCCATCGGCAAAATATTGATCAAAAATCTGCTGCTCCGGATGCTGGCGGGATTGCTGTAGTAGAAATGGTGAGGCCAAGTCCAACAGCCACCAACGGAGGTGGGATTGTTGCTGCAAGTCTTTGGCTAGTGCCGCGACCTGCGGTTCGGTCAGATAAGCCAAAAGTCCTTCGGTGATTACGAGTACGGGCTGGTGAGCCGCGTTGATTTCGGTTAAAAGTTGGTGGCGCAGTTGAAAATCAGTGAGGTCTAATTTGATCCGATCGATCTCACAAACTGGTTTGAATTCTTGTAATTTTTGCTCTTTGTAGGTCAAGATATCCGGCAAATCTACCTCAATCCAGCGCAAAGTCGCAGGTACAGCCAAGCGATAGGGGCGGGTATCCAGTCCAGCACCTAAATTAAGCACGGTGCTCACTGTCTCGGTGGTGATGAGCTGTTGGATCATTTGATCGATCGCCTGGGTACGGATTGCCAGGGCATTCACGCCGCGCTGTGGTTCGCCCAAGACTGCCACCATCATTTCCCCTTGGCTACCGGCCAACAACCGGGCAAAAGGATCTTGAAATAGAGCTTTAGGGCATTCGCTGGCTAAAGCCCGGTACATCGCTACCAAGTGGGCTGTTTCAGAAATATCTCTCATGTAAAAACATGACTGGCGTAATCATTTTATTTGTTTCCTAAGTTTAGGCCAAGTCGATCTGCCAAGTCAGCTCTCACCCAGAATTCATCCCGGCTGCTCGATCCACCACCGAATCTCTGCTGGGCACCCAAAAGTCGGCGCATATTACAATCCCAGCCAACCTTTCAAAGACTGTTCTAGCCGTTCTGCATCCACATCAGCTAACTTACCAATCACCTTTATCACCAAACTCCCATGTACTGTATACACACCTCGCTTGACTGCCGTAGATACGTTTAGTCCTGCTGCCGACCATTCAGAAAGCGCGAATTCACCTTCAATCAACGATCCCACTTTGCTTGTCAATGGCGTGATCAGAATATCTTGAGAAGGGTGTGGTGCGCTTATCACAACCGCAGGTCTCACTTTGGAATTCGACAAGTCCGAGAATGGATAGCGAACTAAAATAATGTCATGTTTGGAGTAGCTGAGCATATACATCATCCTCAGTATTATCCCATACGGCATCTAATGATTTTTGACTCGCTTCTAGCCAAAAACCAGCTTCATCATCAGGAAGCAGCGTTACTAGCACCCTTGTTCCTTCGGGAAGCTCTGTTGACTCCAGAAGTTCAATTTTTCCTTGACGAATCCTAGCCCAAACCGTTTTCAGCATATTTCCTCACAAATGATCATTAAGTATTTCAGTTATTGATTTTGATGATCGTTAATAGATTCGGTATTGGTCTACTTATGCACGATTGTCAGATATTGCACGGAGAAACTTCATGCAATTGTCAATCTTATTCAGGAATATCTTCAGGAGAAATTGTCATTAGCATTTCTCTACTAACTTTAGATAGCTTAGATAATCTATTTGCCTGTTTCTCAACAGTTTTGTCAAAAATATTTCTCACCAATCTACCATTTCCAAATCTATCATTTCTATTTTCGTACAAAAGCGTCAATTTCTTGAGTAAAACATCTCTGGATGGCTCAGCCAAATTAAAATGACTTTTCTCACAAATTTCTCTAAAAATTACTAGTAATTCATCAGGGTTATAGTCTTGAAAGTTAAAGTATCGATTAAAACGTGATTGCAAGCCAGGATTAGCATTGATGAAATGCGACATTTCTTCACTGTAACCAGCAACGATAACCACTAATCTGTCTTTATTGTCTTCCATTCTTTTAAGCAAAGTATCAATCGCTTCTTGCCCAAAGTCTTTAGAAGAAGCATTCTCAGGTGCCAATGTGTAAGCTTCATCAATAAATAGTACGCCATCTAAAGCTGACTCGACTACTTTATCTACCTTAATTGCTGTTTGACCAATATAACCTGCAACCAACCCTGAGCGATCTGTTTCAACAACATGCCCTTTTGAAAGTACACCTAACTGCTTGTATATTCCACCCATCAAACGAGCGATTGTCGTTTTACCTGTGCCAGGTGGTCCACAAAAAACAGAATGTAAGGTAACAGAAATACTGGGTAGATTTTCTACTTCTCGCATTTTTTGAATCTTCAAAAAGTTAATAAGAGTGTGAATGTCGTCCTTCACATTCTGCATTCCTACTAAGTTACTGAGCTTATCGGAAACATCAGCTAAATCATCAAATGAGTTATCTAGGCTACCTGGTATTTTTCTCCCAGATCGCTTTAGCTCCTCTTTCATTCGTTGCAATTCTTTTTCAAGACTAACGCCATGCCAAGAGTTATCAGTCATAATGTTTTTTGGTTTACTGTGAACTCTTTCTCGCTGCCATTGCCCTTCTAAAAGTGACTTAAGCGGAGCATTCCAACCCATTTTGAATCCTAGTCTCCGAGCCATCTCCTCTAATTCATCTTGTTGTAACGTAAATTCTTGATTTAACTTATCATAAACCCATCCATCTCTCCAGCCTCCTCTTACTTTTTCATACAAAATTTCTTGCAAGCGATTCAAAAATTCCTGACGCATCTTCTATAATTCCAAAAATTTACTTTTTAATACTGGACAACTGCCTATTTAGCTTAGCAGCTGCAATCTGCGCCTTCAGACTGTTTCTCATAGTTTTTGCTTCAGAGATCTTGGCTTCTAGAAGAGTTAGATTTTGTTTAAGTTTTTTAACCGCAGCTGGTTCTTGATTGAGCTGAACTTTAAGGCTGCTGAGAATTCCAGAGTGCGTCCCCTTGCAAATCAGAGCTTCCCGCGCCAGATACTCATCTCCTTTTTGCAGGGCGAGCCATGCCCGCCGTTCCCATTTATTGACTTCCGCTTGCGCCTGTTCGTAATGCTGTTGAAGTCGCTTCTGGCTGGCAATTACATTGACGATTGCTTTTCGTGCGTTCTGTAAGTCTGCTTCCATCTGCTCGATCGCACTATCCAAAAGCTCCTCTGGATCGATGCCTTGCTGAAGCAGACGATTTAAGCCAACTAAACCCAGCCCAACTACGGCTCCACCTACTGCCATTGAAGCCATACCAATCCCAATCGCACTTCCACCAACAGCTACACCAACTCCTCCAATCGTTGCTGAAGTTGCTGCACCTGCTGCTGCTCCAATCGCCGCAGCGCTTGCAGAGGAAGTGTCACCTTCAATGAGTGATCGCAGCACTTCGTAAAGGGCGGCACCTGTTAATGCACCAGCGGCAGCGAGTGGCACAGCACCGAGGCCGTAGCCTGTCCCACCTGCTAATATTCCAACCTTGCCAATAGAAGCACCTGTAACCGCTCCTCCAGCAACTAAGGCAGCTCCTTTGTTCAGGTAAGTTTCATCACAATCACTTTTACTGAAGTTCATCTCGGCTTGAACCACCCGGCTAATGCGCTTTGATAGCTGCCCCATAATGCTCTTCTCCTGATCGTATTTTTACTGCCGATACCTAATATCCCCAGTTTACATCAGATCAAATACTATTATTATCAAAAACTTACGATTTGCTCAAAGCGATTTAATGCCTAAAATTACGCTACAGACCTCAAATGGTTTCTATAAAATGTTATGGCTACCATAGTAGCTAGTTATATCTATTATGTATTTTCAGCAAGATTTAGGATAGTACGAAGACAAAGAAGTCACCGTGAGGTTTAGAATGCTCGCCACCGTGCCAGACTTTGATGAACCCCTCACTGGCAAGTTTCACTAGTCAATTCAATTCTGTCACGCGCCATAAACCGACAAATCAATCTCAGGCACCGTAAAAGGCAAATCTTGATTGATAGCTTCAATTTCCCGCAGCTCTAGTTCATTAACCTCCCGCAGATATTGGCACAAGATTTGCTCGAAACGGGGATGATAGAAACGATGCATACTGCGGTTAGGGGTAGCCGGAAAGCCTCGCCGCTGCTTATGCCGACCGCCAGCACCGGGATCGAAAACCTTAATGCCCTGTGCGATTGCCCATTCGATCGGAGAGTAGTAGCAAGCATCAAAATGCAGGCAATCAATATCCTTGCGGCTACCCCAGTAACGGCCATACAGTCGATCGCCTTTATAAAGACAAAAAGACATACCCACTGGCTCGGTTACTCCTTCCAAATAAGCAGCCATTAACATCAGGCGATGTCGATAGTTGGGATAGAGGTTCTCAAAAAATTCTGGCATCAGGTATTTACTGCCCCAGCCGCCAAATTTATCGCAGGTGTCGGCGTAGAACTCGTACATCAAGGGCAGCATTTGGGGATCGATCGACTCACCAGTGAGCGGCTTCAGGGTTAAACCGGCAGTGCCGACAGCCTTACGTTCGCGCTTGATGTTGCGGCGTTGGTTGGCGTTGAAACTGGTCAAGTAATCGTCAAAATTTTGGTAGTCAGCGTTTTGCCAGATATAACTGTGATGCATCCAGGGGCTATAGCCCTGTTGTTCGATTAGGGGTTGCCATTCTGGATCTACGTACAAAAAGTGGGAGCTAGAAATTCTATTGTTGCGGCAAAATTTATCGATCTCCTGCACCATCAGTTCGGTCATGGCCATCTCGTCAATGCCGACCGCCATCAAGAATCGATAGCCTTCGGTGGGTGTAACCGGGGTCATCCCCAACAGCTTGGGATAGTACTGAATTCCTAATCGGTGAGATAGGTCGGCCCATTGTTGGTCAAAGACAAACTCGCCGTAGCTGTGACCTTTTAGGTAGAGCGGAGCCGCCGCAATTAGTTCGCTGCCTTGCCAAACTGTCAGGTGTCTGGGCAACCAGCCCGTTTCAGCAGCAATACTACCGGAAGCTTCCAGGTTGTGAAGCCATTCCCATTCCAGGAAGGGGGTTTTGAGGGGTAAGGCCAGAGCATCCCAAGCCATTTGTGGGATATCAGACAATCGATCGATCCACTTCACCTGATACATAGTAAGGGTCAGAATTGTTTTCTTTGTTTTAAACTATATCCGTCATTATTGCTTACATGGGGTTTAGCCTCGGTACGGCTAGCGTCTAGAATGAGGTCAGCGATTATACACCTATGGATAGATAATACTATGACTATCAATGGCACTATGATGCAGTACTTTCATTGGTATACGGCCAATGATGGTGGACACTGGCGACAATTAGAAAAAAATGCTCCCGACCTAGCCAAGGCGGGGTTTACAGCAATGTGGTTGCCACCAGTCTATAAAGGCAGTAATGGCACTAATGATGTTGGGTATAGCACCTACGATTTATTTGACTTAGGAGAATTCGATCAAAAAGGCTCCGTCAAGACCAAATATGGTAGCCGCATCGAATTAGCAGCCGCTATTAAAGCTGCTCACGAGGTAGGCATCCAAATTTATGTTGATACTGTTTTTAATCACAAAAATGGTGGTGATGCTGATGAATTAGTCGATGCCATTCCCGTATCGATCGATAATCGTAATAACGACACTGGAGCCGTCGAAACCATCAAAGTCTGGACTCAGTTTAACTTCACTGGTCGCGGGGAACAGTATTCCAAAATGAAATGGAACTGGCGGCACTTCGACTCGGTAAATCACAATACATTTAAACCCGGCGACAATACCATCTATCGCTTCAAGGCTAAACACTTTGAAACAGGCGTTAATCTGGAGCATGGTAACTATGATTTCTTGATGGCTTGTGATTTAGATACCAGCGAACCAGAAGTTATTGATGAACTCAAAAATTGGGGCGAATGGATTGTCAACACGCTAGGCATTGATGGTTTTCGGATGGATGCTGTCAAACATATTCGCTCCAGCTTTTTCCCCGACTGGCTGAGTTATGTCCGTCAACGTACCCACAAAGAACTATTTACTGTTGGTGAATATTGGTCTGATGATGTTAATGATTTGCATGGATTTCTGAGCCAGACCGGCGGTCAGACATCGCTTTTTGATGTCCCCTTGCACTACAACTTTTGTGAAGCAAGCAAGGCTGGGAGTAACTATGATATGCGTCAGATTTTTGATGGTACTCTAGCTCAACAACAGCCCACTCTAGCCGTCACCTTTGTCGAAAATCACGACTCCCAGCCTTTGCAATCACTAGAATCGGTAGTAGAAAGTTGGTTCAAGCCGTTGGCCTATGCCTTGATATTGCTGCGCCGGGCTGGTTATCCTTGCGTGTTTTATGCCGATTACTATGGTGCCCACTATGTCGATAAAGGTCGGGATGGTAATGACCATGAAATTTGGATGGAATCTCATCATCAAATCATCGATCAGTTACTGTATGCCCGCCAGAACTTTGCCTATGGTGATCAGCTTGATTACTTTGACCACCCCAATCTAATTGGCTGGACAAGAATGGGCGACACTGACCATCCCCAAAAAATGGCAGTAATACTAAGTGATGGAGCTGGTGGCAGTAAATGGATGAAAGTTGATCAACCCTTAACTAGTTTTAAGGACATTACTGGCCACGTCTCGCTATCAGTAGTTACTAATGCTGATGGTTGGGGCGAGTTCTGTTGTAATGGTGGGTCGGTCTCGGTCTGGGTCGAAGATACTTAATCTTGATCTTTAGAATGGGGCGCAGACAAAGCGTCCCAGGCTGCTTTGGCGGCCTTCGTAAAACGATTGTCGGCAGTTCCAACATCCTTCTTGACGGTTTTTAGCTTTTGATCAGCCTTTGACTTGGCTACTTGTACCGAATGCTCAATTTCTTGGTAAGCATCTTGAGAAAGGTCGCGGGCGGAACGCGCCTTGTTCTGAGCCAACCGACCCAGGGCACCCATCAGTTTTTTGGTAGCTTGCTTGATTTCATCTACTTCATTTTCGCGTTTCATGGGCACTTGGGGCACTAAATCACTACTAGAGGAGCGGTTGGGCGGGTTTTCATGATCCATGTTATTTCCTCGATCGGGTGAAGCCTAAAAATCCGTGGAATATAATCCTAATTTAAGCGAACCTGTCTCAAAAGTGGTGAATTGATGTAGAAATTTATCAAATTTCGCTGAAAAAATCTGGCTTGCCAACACAAAACCCTGACTTCGTAGCCAGGGTTTTATTAAAGCGGAGAGGGAGGGATTCGAACCCTCGATACGGCTTACACCGTATAACAGATTAGCAATCGGCCGCTTTCGACCACTCAGCCACCTCTCCAAGCTCGGGATGAACTATTTCCTAGTGCACCTTTGTAAGGATAGCATGACCTATTGCGTCTCGGCAAGAGCTATCGCTCTTCGATCGATTGATAAGACAGTCCATGACCACCGGTATAAATCTGAGTCGGTCTAAAGATACGATTCTCGCCCAGCTGTTCTTTCCAGTGGGCTAGCCACCCCGCCACTCTGGCGATCGCAAAGACCGGTGTAAACAGATCATCGGGAATACCCAATTTGCGGTAGACCAAACCCGAATAAAAATCAACATTGGGATAAATTCCCTTCTGGCCATAATACTCTTCGACAACTCTTTCTAGCTCTACGGCGATATCGTAATACTTGTCATGGCCAAACTTGGCAAAAAGTTGCTCAGCTAAGTCTTGCAGAATAATCGCGCGGGGATCTTTTACTTTGTAAACCCGGTGGCCAAAGCCCACGATTTTTTTCTTCTGAGCCACGCATTCTTCCACATAAGAACGCACTCGATCGACTGTCCCAATTTCTTCGAGCATAGCAATTACATCCTCGTTGGCACCACCATGCAAGGGACCTGCTAATGTCCCAACGGCCGAAGCAACGACAGCATAGGGATCGGTCAAGGTGGAAGCCGTCACCATTGCCGAAAATGTAGAAGCATTGATGGTGTGCTCGGCATGAAGAATCAGACAGATATCCAAAACTCTAGCCGCCAATGGGTCTGGCTCTTTTTCGGTGAGCATGTACAAAAAATTCGCGGCATAACCAAAGTCATCCCGAGGCAAAACTGGATCATTGCCTTTGCGCATTAATTGAAAGGCAGCTACCATCGTTGGAATCTTCGCCAGTAAGCGGGTGACAGCTTCCCAAATATAAATTGGATCAGTCAAGGCGCGTCGCGAATAAAATAAACCCAAGGCCGCAGCTGAAGCTTGCAAGGCATCCATCGGATGACCTGTTTCTGGGAAACATTTCATCATGTCTCTGATTCGGTATTTAATTCGCCGATGCGAATAAATTTCTTGCTCAAACTCGGCTAATTCAAGTGAGCTAGGTAGCCTATTCCAAATTAATAGGTAGGCGGTTTCAATAAAAGTACTCCGATGGGCAAGCTCACTGATGGGAATGCCGCGATACTCCAGAATACCTTCTTGACCATTGACATAGCTGATGCTCGACTGTGCAACTGCTACCCCTTCTAATCCAGGTTTGTAATCGCTACCAACCATAAGTTTTCGCTCCACATCCACGATGAAAAAATTATATCCCTAAAGCCAGAGTTTGGGCGGTATCAGCCAGTTGAGCTGACAGTTGCTAAGTGGTGAAGTTGTTCCTGGCCAGTGCAGAGCAATTATTCCAGCCTTTTTGAGTTTAATGCGCTGAAAGATCTGATCAAATAAAAGCATCTCCGCTAAATTACTTAAATTTGGCTCGTGACCAACTAGGGCAACACTTTGTGATAGAGGATGTCGAAACTGATAATCTTGGAGCCACTGGATGCAATGGTCTAGGTTGCCAGTTGGTGATAGGTCGGGATAAAGCTCTAAGGTTTCGCTTAAGCCTTTACTGACTAGCAGCTCAGCTGTTTTTTGGGATCGCACCAACGGGCTAGAGAGAATTATGTCGAATTCTAAATCTAGACTACGCAGACTAGCTGCAACTTGCCGAACTTTTTTTTCACCTCGTTTGGTCAACCAACGATCGTCGTCACTGATTGTGGTTTCCGCTTCGACGGCAATCCCGTGACGAATCAGATATATTTCCATAATCTTTAAATATGATCGGTGGGATTCACCAGTTTACCCAATTTTTGCTTGACTTGATTGTCAAAAACTTCCCACTTCATTCTGGCGAAATCTGAGTTTTCGTTAAAGCCACCTAAGAAACCAGCGGGGATTTCAAAGCCGCCGGCGGTAAACCGACCGCCACCAAAGAACCGACCTTGGCAATCGCGACCAAAGGCTTCTTTAATGAATTCGTCTGGATCCAGGGTGAGCTTGGAAGTGCGGAGGGAACCGATGATGATCTCCATTTCACCTTCATCGTCGTGAACAATGCCATAGACCACCGCTGTGTGCACATTTTCTTCGGTGACCAAAAAGTCCGCAGCTTGGGGAATGGCATCCCGATCGTCATAACGTAGGTAGCCGACACCAGCGATGGAGAAATTATTGAGTAGCACCCGGTTAGTAAGCGATTTCTGAATGACTTCCATGACCCGTTTGGAACGATAGACTTGCAGCACGGCATTGAGTAGCTGGGAATCATAGAAGCGACTCAAATAACCAGCCGCTCGAAAGTCTTCTTCTTGAGCTTGCATTAGTCGGTTAGTGTCCGATCGCAACCCATGCATCAAGGCCGTAGCACACTTCACATGGTCGCTGATACTGCTGTCTAGCTTGAGTAAGCCAGCCTCTATGTACTGGGTAAGAATCGTAGCCGTTGCCCGAGTAGAAGGCCGGATATCGGTAAACTCTGCTGACAACTCATCTTGCTGACTGTGATGATCGATAATCACCGTAATCGGAATGCCCGCTTGTTGAATCAGTTCCAACAGTTGGCAAGTGGTGCCCTGATTATCGATCAAGACACAGCCTTGATAAACAGATAGGTCTTTTTCTTTAATGCTACTGAGTGGCCAGCGCTTGGCTGGTAAACCAGTTAATTTGACCAGTGCAATATTTTCTTGATGACTGAGCGTTCCAGCGTATACCAAGTCACACTGAATATTGTATTGCTTAGCAATTAGTTGGTAAGCCCAAGACCCAGACAGAGCATCAGGATCGGGGAAATCTTGGAGCAGTACCAGTTGTCGTTCACCGCGATGCTTTTCCAAACAAGCTCGGAAGCCCACAATTCGACTATCCATTACTTCGATCAAAGATGGCTCAGCAGTGTGTTTAAGAGTTGTCACTGCGGCAACTTCGCCGTCAGCTGTTTCTAGATTGCGTGGAGTTGGATCTTGACCAGCTAGTTCATGTAATTCTGACAAGTTACCCAGAGGAAGCGGAGCAGCAATCGCCGATGCACCATACGTGGAATGAACTGAGTTTAATGACATTTTATCCAAGGTGTTTTGCTATGTTAAGTACTCTGGAGCCATTATTATTTAGCAACAGGAGTAAATACAAAGTGAATTTTGAGATTCTGCTGTGATTTACAATCAACGTCCAACATCACTGATATTTTATCAATTCTGTTAACGGATTGCTATAAAACACAGTTCGGCCATTACGATCTAATACTTTATCATTAGTCAAATATTATTCATGACGGTGATTGATTTATCTGCGTCCATGCTACCTAAATGTTTCTCAATTCGCAATCCCCAGAAATACGGAAAAGCATACTGAAATATTTTGAATACTTCAGCTTTTTGTTAAGCCCCGATCACATATTTTTGCCACTCTATGTGTTTACCGTTTTCGATTTGCTTGGTAAGTTCAAAATATAAACTACTGTATGGCTGACGGGGAGAGGTTAGCAGCTCCATTCCCGCTTCCCGTGGGGTCCGGTTACCCTTACGGACATTGCAACGCATGCAAGCAGTGGCCAAATTTTCCCAACTGTCTAGGCCGCCGCGCGATCGAGGGACGATGTGATCGATCGTTAGGGCGGCACCACTGTAGCGGCAGTACTGACAACAATGTCGATCGCGATTCAGGACATTTTTGCGAGACAGCGGAATCTCTTGATATGGGATATTGACATAGTGACGGAGCCTAATGACTGTCGGTAGGGGCAAGTCCGCCAGCAAATATTTGCCATGATGTTCTAATCCTTCGGCTTTATCTTTGAGCATTAAAATTACTGCTCGCCGCCAACTAGTAATATTTAATGGTTCGTATGAAGCATTTAACACTAAAACCTTACTCATAGAGGGATTGTGACCTTGAATTATGATGCTTTGGCTTGATGCTAACACAGTTTTTTTGGAGGAGAGTTAGTCACAAATAGTTTTTGGGAAGTATTGATTTGTAAGGCTGTATATATTTAGTAGATGTATGTTTGAACAAACTGGTGGTGATGAGCCAGGGTTGCTGATTTTGGAACCAGTTAGTGCCGAAGAAAAACCAGCAATGGCTAAACAACTAGCACAGATCATGCAGCTAGACGCTTATACCGCCCGTCTTCATCTACCTAGTCGCGGCTGGCGACTGTATCGCCTCGGCAATATGGAGGAATTGAATTTTTATCATCAGCAATTACAACAGGCATACATTCCCAGTTTTTGTGTAGCGCTCAGCTCATTACAAAAGATGACAGTGGTTAGCGTCAAACTAATTGAAGAATTTGGACCCCAGGCTATTTTCAACTGTGCGAGTGAACATGGTGAAGAATTGCGGATGGGTTTTGCCTGGTCTGAAGTCAATCAAATTGTGACCGGTCTACTCCCAATTTTTGAAGAAATCACAGAGGTTAGTGCTAGTACTACTCACACCAATATTCGCCATAAATCGCAAGTTCTAGATTATGTCCAAATGTGCGATCTACACATTCCTGGTAAAAATTTAATTTTGCGGTTCTGCAACCAAAACTATTCTTTTCAAAAAAATGTAGGTGACAGACTGGTGTCTCTTACTAGTCGAGAAAATTGGCAGCATCTACTGAGCCAGATTCACGTAAAAAAAAGCCAGGCCAAAATCTGGAGTGATTTTACTCCTTTTGCGGAGACGGCGCTGGCTTATCCGGAAATGCTGCGAAAAATTACGGCACATGTGCCGTTAAGGCGGCGGGACAATAGCTTATGGGATCAAGCTTTTCAGATGTACAGTAGTTTGGTATTTATTAAAGAGCAGATTAATAATAGGTTTAGCAATTTAAACTAGTTATTCTTGGCGCGTTGGCCAGGACTTTTCTTGATTTCAACCTGTCTCGCCATATCCATAAATTGTTTCATGTTGGCTCCTGGCCGGCGCCGGTTGCTGTTGCTGGAGGGCTTGATCAGATAGTCGGTTGCAAAATTAGTAATGGCTGGCTCTGAAGCTGCTACGGTTTCGATCGCGACTAGTTCGACAGTTGGATTTGCCTTCTTTTCGCCTTTTGCTTTCTTTTTATCTTTAATGGATGTTTTGGTAGCTTTCGGTGACTCTTCCGCTGCTGTTTCAGCCTTTTCCGCAACGGGTGCCGCTTTCGTTTCTACGGGAGCTTCATCTGCTACTTTTTCTACTTTTTTTTCTGCCGCTGGAGCTGTCGCTTTGGGAGCTACTGCTACTTTCTCTACTGAAGCTGGAGCTTTGGACTCGTCAGCTTGCATGTAGAAGCCATCGTTTTTCTTACCGAATAATCTTTTAAACATATTGATTAATTAATTTTTAGATAGGTGGCCTAGTCATCCTTATGCAACTGAATTATCAGTGGCGCTGGGAGTGGGTGGCAAGTTGCCCTCCCAAACTTTTACAAAAGTTCATAATGGTAGTAGATCTACTTAAAAATGGTGTTCGATCGATCTTATGATTTTATTTAAGGTACTGACTAGGCTTTTGCACAATGTCTAACGCTATTAATCCGGTTGTCTTGGTGCATGGCATCAATGATACCAGCGCTAAACTTCGATCGATCACTAACTGCCTGCGTAGTTTAGGCCGACCAGTCCATAGCATTGATCTAAGGCCCAACGATGGTACTGCCCTGCTGGAAGTATCGGCTAGCCAGCTGCAAGAATTTATTGATGATCATATTCCAGCTCCCCAAAAATTCGATTTGATTGGTTTTAGTATGGGCGGGCTGGTGACACGATACTATATGCAGCGCTTGGGTGGAGTCGAGCGAGTCGAACATTACGTTACCATTGCCACTCCCCATCAAGGAACGCTAGCGGCTTACTTCACCCAAAGACCTGGTTGTGTCCAGATGCGTCCAGATAGTGCTTTTATCCAAGATCTCCAGCAGGATGTGCAAATACTGGCTCAAGTCAAATTCACCTCAATTTGGACTCCTTTTGATCTAATTATTCTGCCGCCGGCTAGTTCGCAGCTAGGCGTAGGAAAAGAAGTCCAACTGCCAGTTGCGATTCATCCCTGGATGGTGAAAGATCAACGCAGTATTACAGCAGTGCTAACAGCATTGGGTATTAACACTTAGAAATAACCCCAAATCAAAAAGTCAGTGATCAAAATCATCAAAAACACTCTACGGCCATCACGGCCGTTTTTTTATGCAAGCCCGACAATATGGTCAATGCCGGGTGATTACCAGTCGCCTAGTTATCAGTAAATCTACTGAATAATGACAGTTTTATCAATCAATATTTGATTATTAATAATGACTTGGGAATGTTTGAAAAAGGTGCGGCCAAGAATTTTTTAGATGATTTTCGTGAATTTTAACTTTAGAGATACCGAAGTATCTCAATTAATTTAGGGATTGTAAGCAGTTAATGATCAATACATTGGCGTATCCAGACACCGTTGGTGCGACTTCTTTGCTAGAGAAGCAACCAGCTCGCTTTGCGACAGCTGGCCTCGACCGGTCACCAGCCAAAGAATCTAAAGCAGAGTCCTCCGGAGAAATTAAGCAACAAACACTAGAACTATTGAGGGCTTATCGGCAGTCTGGTCGTTCATCTTTGCGGGAGCAGATTGTCCGGCTAAATCTTGGCCTAGTGCGGAAGGAATCGCACTACTGGGCTAGTCAGTGCCAAGAAAGTTATGAGGACTTGCTACAAGTTGGATCGATCGGACTAATTGCGGCGATCGACAAGTTTGATTTAGCTAAGGGATATGCTTTTAGTACCTTTGCAATGCCCTATATTCGGGGCGAAATTCAGCATTATCTCCGGGACAAGAGTTCGATCGTGCGGGTACCCCGACGCTGGTCGGAGCTTTTACAAAAAGCCAGTGCCGTTAATCAAAGTTTTCAAGTCCAACACCAACGGCTGCCCTCGGAACAAGAAATTGCTCAAGCATTAGAAATTTCGGTAACAGAATGGCAAGAAGTGCGGATGGCTCAACAAAACCGTCAGCCGGTCAGTTTGGACTGTCCAGTGGGCAATGAAGAAGGTTGTTGTATGCTGGATATTTTGCCAGATCAACAATATCGGAGCTTTCAGCTGCCAGAAGATGACCAGCAGCGCCTGAAGCAAGGGTTAGTAACTTTGGAACAACACACCCGACAAATTATTGAATTTGTTTTCTTTTACGACCTAACTCAAAAACAAGTGGCTGAGAAGATGGACATTAGCGTAATCACTGTTTCTCGACATGTCAAAAAAGGTGTTGGTCTGCTCCAATCTTTTTTCAATGAAAACAATTAACAGCAATGATAATTGTTACGTTCACGATGGGAATAATAACTCTAACGGCTAGTTTTATCTAAAACGCCGCTCCATAGAATGCGAATTATCTCTAAATAAATAATCTTTTCTCGAACTCTCTGCCAATGATGAATTTCATCATTGATTAGCAACTATAACTAGCAGGCGGTAGCAAGTGTCACCCAACTCTCTCTCTTATTTTATTACTTTTGGCTGTCTTTCATTGTTAGTTTCGGGTTGCGGTGGTGATGCGCCTAAACCTAGTAATAGTGCTTCTCTCAGTCCTACTGCCAGCGCTGTCGTCCCGGCTCCTAGCGCCACCCCCTTAGCCGTGGCTAGCCCTCCACCAGTATCGTTAACGGCTTTAGCTGTCGAGACTAAAAACACTGGCTCTCAGCCTAATTTTAGTGCTGATATTGCGGCTGGCCTAATTCCAGCATCAGACACCGAAACTGTGACTAAGGCTGTCTCTAAAGGACGAGTTGATCCTTTTGCAGCAGTCATTGCCCAGCCTGTTGTCCAGCGAGTTGCCTTGCAATCGGTGAGACCGGCCGGGTCAAATAGTATTACGTCTCAGCCAGCAACGGCATCTGACCCTAGCGTTAGATCCGGTAACAATTTGGGTATTACTAATCGTAAGTTGGGTTCTAATTTAGGCGTTGCCAGTATTGCCGACATGATGACTAAGAAATCAGCAATTGCTTCTAAATCTATTGCCAGTAATCCCCAGGTTAAACCTGGTGTTACAGCAACGGTTAGTAGTATTCCAGCGGTAGCTCCCCTGGTGCCCGTCAAAACGGCGCTGTTGAACCCGCCCGCAGTAAAGCCAGCTATTGTGCCGGAATTAGCTCAGGCGATTCAAGTCTCTGGGTTTTCTGAGATCAATGGTCAAACCCAAGTGATTGTGAAGCTACCTGGTGAATCATTTAGTCGTTATATTTCTGTTGGTGAAAAGGTTCTGAATGGTAAGGTGCTGATTAAGCGCGTTCAAGATCGGACAGCAATTGCTCCGATCGTGGTCCTAGAAGAAGCTGGAATTGAAGTTTTGCGCCGTGTTGGCGAAAAGCCGATGGTCGCTATCAAAGAATCTTTGGAAACACCTAAATAAAAACACCCAAAAATTACAACCACTTATGAGACATGCTTCGGTATGTCTTTTTTTATAGCAGCAGTTTATGATGGGTAGACTGCACTCCGATTCTTGATGATGACTTTAGCTGCTACCACTTTTTCGATCGAGCGCCCGCAACTCCCGCTGGCTGTCTATTTGGAAGTTGTCGCTCATCTGCGACAGGTGGCTGGTATTGAAGTAGAATTACTTCCGCAAACTGCGCCGGAATTCGATTATCTGCAAAGTCAGGTGGGTGGTTTATCGATCGATTGTCGAGCCGTGACTACTGCTAACCAGTCTCAGGTTACCAAAATCTTGAATTATTATGAGCGTCGTTATGGCGCTTGGACAACCATTACCACTTAACCTATGCCCGCTATTACTTCTCTCAATGAGCCGACTTGCTATACTTTGCCCAATGGTCTGACGATTATTGCTGAGCAATTACCAGTAGCAGCGGTAAACCTCAGTCTATGGCTGAATGTTGGTTCCCGTCTAGAGACCGATAGCATCAACGGCATGGCACATTTTTTGGAGCATATGGTGTTTAAGGGTACTCCTCGGCTCCAAATCGGTGAATTTGAGCGGCGGGTAGAAGAACGGGGGGCGGTGACTAATGCGGCGACTAGCCAAGACTATACCCAGTACTATATTACTACTGCGCCCCGTGACTTTGCGGAATTGGCACCACTGCAAATGGATGTGGTGCTGAATCCCAGTATTACGGAGGCGGATTTCAACCAAGAGAAATCGGTGATCTTAGAAGAAATTAATCGATCGGCCGATAATGCTCAACACCGCATCTATCAAAAATCGATCGCAGCGGCGTTTCAGCGATTGCCCTATCGGCGACCAGTGTTAGGCACCACAGCGGTAGTGGAAACATTGACCGATCAACAAATGCGCTTTTTCCATGCGACTAATTATCAGCCGCGATCGATGACGGCGGTGGCGGTGGGTAATTTGCCAGTGCAAGAATTAATTGATGTGGTGGCCGATGGCTTTATGTCTCATAGCCATCATGATGATTCTTCGCCTCAGTTTGCTGGTGCCAATAAGTTGCCTCAACCCGAAGCTCCTTTTGATAGGATTGTGCGGCATGATTCGATCGATCCAGAGATTCAGCAAACCAGGCTGATTTTGTTGTGGCGAGTACCGGGCATGAACGATTTGGATGCTACTTATCCTTTGGATATTGTGGCAGCGGTGTTGGGTCAAGGGCGTATTTCTCGGTTAGTGCGCGATTTACGAGAAGAACGGCAGCTAGTGACCGGGATTGGGGTCAGTAACAGCAGCTATGCTTGGCAAGGGATGTTTACGATTAGCGTGCAGTTGCCCACCGCCAACTTAGCAGAAGTGGAGCAGCGGATTATTGCACAGGTGGCAACTTTGCACCACCAAGAAATTAGTGAGGCGGAGATCGATCGAGTGCGTCGTCAGGTAGCCAATCGCCATATTTTTGCCAATGAAACGCCTAGTGCTCGTAGCGGCTTATATGGCTACTATCAAGCGGTAGCTGGTGATTACCAGGCCGGGATCAATTATCCTAAATATGTTCGATCGATCAATGCCCCAGCGATTCAAAAATCAGTGCGGACGCATCTTTCCCCGACAGCCTATGGCGTGGTTACGGTCAGGTCTGCTGATTAATTAAATTAAGGACAATCTAGCGTTTCGCGGGTATTACGACCAGTTTTGGGGTTGGTGCCTTTAGCCACTTTACAAAGGGTGAGTTGCTGATCGCGGCGCAGCATCACATCGGTGAAATCGGCACCATCAATGATCGCTCCTTCAAATTTAGTGTTGGTCATAAAGACTCCCACCAGAATAGCGTTGGTGAGGTCGGTCTTAGTTAGTCGGGCGGTATCGAGAGCGCCGCCCGTCAGATCGATATTGGTCATGTCAGCACGGGTGAGGTTGGTACCAAAAAACCGGGAGCCGCGCAGATCAGAGTCGCGGAAGGTGCTGTCGCGCATGTTGCTCTGGCTAAAGTCGGAGTCGCGCAGGTCTTGATGGGAAAAGTCGGCTTTGACTAAGGTCTGTTTATCGTGGGCTAACGCCCAGGCGGTGTTGGGTTGAACCACTAAGAGCAAGGCTACTAGACAAATTCCGGCGATGAGTCGCTGCCACCAAGTACGCATATTTTTAAAATCAAATAAATATATTCCCTAAGACTAGCTCAAAACCGGAAAAATCTATTGCTGTTACCAGATAAGCAGCGGATGGCAGCATCAAGATATTTGAAATGTACTAGCTGGTTTCTTGCAACTCTTGAATTTTGGCGCGTACCTTCTTCATATCTTGCCACGTCAACCATTTTGGTGCGCCCTCTTCCTTAGAAGAATTTCGCAGCAAATAAGCCGGATGAAAAATGGGCATACAAAGACGGCCCTCCCACTCTAGCCACTCACCGCGCACCTTGGTAATACTAGCCTTACTACCAGTAACAGCTTTGAGCGCTGTGGCTCCAGTTAACAAAATCACCAGCGGATCGACCAACCGAATTTGTTCCAGCAAGTAAGGCTTACAGGCGGCAATCTCCTCTGGCGTTGGCACCCGATTACCAGGCGGACGGCAGCGCACCACATTGCAAATGTAGACTTCTCGATCGGTAGAAAAATCGACAGAAGCTAAAATTCTCTCCAGCAGCTGGCCGGATCTACCGACAAATGGCAGTCCTTGTTCATCTTCATTTTGGCCAGGACCTTCGCCCACAATCATAATCGGCGCTTGAGCAGCACCTCTACCGACCACCGCATTAAGACGAGTTTTTCCTAATTCACACCGCTGGCAGACCGTGCAGTGGGTTGCCAGTTGCTCTAAATTTTGGTAAGTCCCAGTAGGAATGGGGATAGCGGCACTGGTTGGAATCTGCTCGAAACTGATTTCGGCACCAAGTTCGGTGGCTGGTGGCGGACTAGGCGGTGCGCTGGCTGCTTGAAAAAGACTGAGTTGTTCGTCGCTAGACATAAGACAAAAGGGGCAACGTTGCCCTACATATTAACAGAGAAGCCCAGAGCGTTGCGGATTCTACAAATTGCTGACCATCACTTTATCTACCCGGTTACCATCCATATCCATCACCTCAAACTGGAGTCGCTCCCACTCAAAGTGATCGGTCTCTTTCGGGATTTTACCCAACTGCATAATAATAAAGCCGCCGAGAGTGTTGTAGCTGCCCCGTTGTTCGATCGATTCCTCTTCTAGATCGAATAGTTCTAAAAACTCATCGATCGGCAGCATTCCATCTAATAACCAAGAACCATCCTCACGTTGGACGGCCTGGGGTGGTTCTGGTTGCTCCACATCTTGAATATTGCCCACAATTTCTTCCAGCAGGTCATTCAGTGTCACTAATCCCTGAATCACCCCGTACTCATCTACGACCATGCCAATATGGGTACCGGTTTCTTTAAATTGCTCTAGTACCTTCAATCCTTTAGTACTTTCTGGTACTAGTAAAGGTTGAATCAGCGATAGCGTGAGGTTAATTGGTTGACCAAGCAGCGACTGACTCAGCATGTCGGCGACGTGCATCACCCCCACCACGTTATCTAGAACTTCTTTGCAAACTGGAAATCTGGAATATTGGCTAGCCACGATTTTGTCGCAGTTAACTGACCAAGGGTCTTCGATATCTAACCAGACAATATCGGGGCGAGGGGTCATCATCGCTCCCACTCTCCGATCGCCTAAGCTCATCACCCGTTCCATCATGTCTTGTTCGGCTTCCTCGAACATGCCCGCTTCGGTGCCCTGAACGATCATCACCCGAATTTCTTCCTCAGTGATATCTGGTTCATTAGAAGGTCGAATGCCTAAGAGTTTGACAATAAAATTAGTGGACATACTCAAGACATGGCTGAGGGGGCTACCTAGCCACCCCAGTAAGTTGAGCGGTTTGGCGACTAATACCGATAGTCGCTCGGGGCTGCTTAAGGCCAACTGCTTGGGTACCAATTCTCCAATCACAATGGTGAGGTAAGTGATGATGGCAATCGCAGCCGTCGAGGCAATTGTTTGAGCATAAAGATTAAGAGCAGGCACCGCATTCAAGATGGGCAGTAATAAACCACTGATGGCGCTTTCACCACGAGCACCCGACAAAATTGCCATTAGAGTGATCCCCACTTGAACTGTGGGTAAAAAGCGACCGGGGTTACTGGCTAGTTCTAGAGCGAGCCGGGCTTTCTTGTTGCCTTGGTTAACTAAGTGTTGCAGCCTTACTTTCCGCGCTGAAATAATGGCCATTTCTGACACTACGAACAAGCCATTGATCAAGATCAGAACTAAGACTATTGATAACTCGCCAACAGGAGACATAGGAATGGTAAATGAAAAGATAGTAACTGTTCGATTCTTTCTCTCAAGGCGCTATCCGAACAAGCTGACATCATCATAAGCGTAAAAGAAGTCGAAGTTTTGGCCAGAACCACCTGGTTTCAACTACCATAGTAGCGAACAGCGCTGCCACCCTTGGGATATGTCTCTTTCTGCTCTTCTTCGCACTCTTACTTCATCCCAGCTTACTCACGAACTTGCTGGGAAACTTCAGCAGCAAAGATATCTGCACCTAACGGGAGCGGCGCGGCTCCCTCGGGGCTTGGTGGCCTCGACGCTGGCACAAGCTACCCAACAACATTTGTGGATAATTACTTCGACGATTGAAGAAGCTAGCCGCTGGACTGCCCAACTAGAGGTCATGAACTGGCCGCAGGTCTATTTTTATCCGGTCGCTGAGTCAGCTGATTTGGTGCATCCCGAAGCTGAAACGGTTTGGGGACAGATGCAAACCCTGACGGCCTTGAGTACTGCCGATCAGCCAGTGGCGATCGTCTCCACTGCCCGTGCCCTGTCTGCCCACCTACCCGATCCTCATCAGTTTCAAAATACGGCCTTAGAACTCCGCCTAAAGAACGAATTTGAGGTGGCAACCATCAGCACCCAGTTGGCAACGATGGGCTACGAACGAGTATCGTTGGTGGAAATTGAAGGTCAGTGGAGTCGGCGCGGCGACATTATTGATATCTTTCCGGTGGCGGCAGAGTTGCCAGTGCGCTTGGAGTGGTTTGGCGATGAGCTAGAAAAAATGCGGGAATTTGACCCTTCTAGTCAGCGCTCTTTGGATGCGATCGATCATCTACTCTTAACCCCTACTGGCTGGGGCGCTTTTGAATCTAGTGAACTAAGCTGTAGCTTGGCCGATTATTTGCCAGCTAATACCTTAATGACCGTCGATGATTTGGAGCGGTGCCTAGCGCACAGTGCTACTTATCAATTTCCGTTGCTGGAATCGATCGATACACTGCGGGAAAGATTCCAATATTTGCGCCTGAGCGAAATTGCGGTGGAGGGCGAGGGTCTGAACTTATCCAGTCGGCCAGTACCGGCCTTGCCCCATCAGTTTGCTAAGTTAGCCGAAATCTTGCGTCAACATCAGCAGCAATATTCCACTTGGATTGTGTCAGCGCAGCCTTCTCGGTCAGCCTCATTGTTGCAAGAACATGACTGTTTGACCCAATTTGTGCCCAATCCCCGCGACTTTGGCGCTACTGACAAGCTGCAAACTCAACATGTCACCGTCGCTGTCAAATACTCGGGAATGGCCGAACTAGAAGGGTTTCTGTTGCCGACATTCCGAGTATTGCTGTTGACCGATCGAGAGTTCTTTGGTCAGCAATCTTTGGTGAGCTATAACTATGTTCGCAAACGGCGGCAGGCCGTATCGAAGAAGGTCGATCCAAACAAAATGCAGGCCGGAGACTTTGTAATTCATCGTCACTACGGCTTGGGACGCTTTATGGGTCTGGAGAATGTATCGATCGATAATGACAGCCGCGATTATTTGACCATCAAATATGCGGATGGCATTTTGCGGGTAGCTGCTGATCAACTGGGTGTGCTATCGCGGTTTCGGCATACCGACCAGAAGTTGCCAGAACTAAACAAAATGTCTGGCCAAGCTTGGGCTAAAACCAAGGCTAAGGTGCAGAAGTCGATCAAAAAGCTAGCTTTCGATCTGCTGAAACTCTACGCTGAACGCTCCGATAGCCAGGGTTTTGCTTATCCGATCGATTCACCTTGGCAACAGGAATTAGAAGACTCTTTTCGCTATCAGCCCACCCCCGATCAGCTCAAAGCCGTGCAAGATGTCAAGCACGATATGGAAAGCGATCGACCGATGGATCGGTTGATTTGTGGCGATGTAGGATTTGGTAAAACCGAGGTGGCCATTCGGGCGATTTTCAAGGCGGTTACGACTGCTCAAAAGCAAGTGATTCTTCTGGCTCCCACAACAATTTTGACCCAACAGCACTATCACACCCTCAAAGAAAGGTTTGCCCCCTATCCGGTGAATGTGGGGCTACTGAACCGTTTTCGCACGGCCGAAGAACGCAAAGATATTCTGCGACGGCTAGCGACGGGCGAACTAGATGTAGTGGTCGGTACCCATCAAGTGTTGAGTAAAGATATCAAGCCCCGTAACTTGGGACTATTAGTAATTGATGAAGAGCAACGGTTTGGGGTGAATCAAAAGGAAAAAATCAAAACTATTAAAAGCCAGGTCGATGTCTTAACCCTTTCCGCTACCCCGATTCCGCGCACGCTCTATATGTCGCTATCGGGAGTACGGGAAATGAGTTTAATCACTACGCCCCCGCCCTCCCGCCGACCAATTCAAACTCATTTGTCACCCTATCAAACCGAGGCGATCGGCACCGCTATTCGCCAAGAACTAGAACGGGGCGGTCAGGTGTTTTATGTGGTGCCCAAGGTGATGGGCATCGAGGATACTGCTGATAAGTTGAGAGAATTGGTGCCCAGCTGTCGGATTGCGATCGCTCACGGCCAAATGGACGAATCGCAACTGGAGTCCACGATGCTGGCTTTTAGTTCCGGTGAGGCCGATCTATTGCTCTGTACCACGATTGTCGAGTCGGGACTAGATATTCCCCGGGTGAATACGATCTTGATTGAAGATGCCCAACGCTTTGGCTTGTCGCAGTTGTATCAGTTACGGGGTCGGGTCGGACGAGCCGGGATTCAGGCGCATGCTTGGTTGTTTTATCCCAAGGAACAAAGCCTTACCGATCAGGCGCGGCAGCGGTTGCGGGCGATTCAGGAGTTTGCCCAATTGGGTTCGGGCTATCAGTTAGCGACGCGGGATATGGAAATTCGGGGCGTAGGAAATTTGCTGGGAGCTGAGCAGTCTGGCCAGATGGAAGTGATTGGTTTTGACCTCTATATGGAAATGTTACAAACAGCGATTCAAGAGATTCGTGGCCAAGAAATTCCGCAGGTAGATGATACCCAGATTGACTTGGCAGTGACAGCATTGATTCCGGCGGACTACATCCCGGATTTAGACCAGAAAATTAGTGCCTATCGATCAGTCGCGGCGGCCAGTAGTCATGCTGAGTTAGCGGGGATTGCGGCAGAGTGGATCGATCGCTATGGCGAGATTCCGAAGGCGGCGCAACAGCTGTTTCGGATTATGGCGCTGAAGCAGATTGCCAAGCAGTTGGGCTTTAGTCGCATTAAGCTGGAGGGGAAGCAGCATGTGGTGCTAGAAACGCCGATGGCGGAACCGGCTTGGAATTTGATGGCCGGGAATCTGCCAGATAATATGAAGGCACGGTTTGTCTATGGACCGGGGAAGGTGACGGTGCGGGGATTGGGGGTGTTTAGGGCGACGGAGCAGGTGGAATCGTTGATTGGGACGCTGGGTAAATTGCAGGCTGGTTTGACTGGTGTTGGGTAGTCTATGATGCGGCACAAATGATCGATCAGGATGTCTTGGAGTGCTTTCGGGTTCAAGGAGATCCGGCGGCTTTCTAGATGGCTTTAGTTATCCAAATACTCTATTTTGATAGTTTTTGTGTCATAGATTTTCCACTTTCCCTTGTACTTTTTAAGTACGTGGATACCATCGATACGATTATTCCGAAACTCCGGTCCGGTAATTTTTTTGGTGGTTTGAGTAAATCGAACCTTAGCTGTATCTGCGGTTATCGATTCGATCGCAGTATTCTGAAGCTTGAAGCGCAGCTGATACCTTTCAAGGAGCATCTTTGAAAAGTCCCTCGTTGTCTGAAATCCTGGACTAGATGGGTGTATAGTGTCCATCGAAGCTTTAAAGTCTTGGCGATTGAAGGCATCTATTTGAGCACGAACTACAAAAAGCGGTGATGAGACTGGGATTTTTGCATATAGCGTGACACTCTTAACCGTATCGACTGCCAGGCTAGCGACAACTGGGAGTGTTTTTGTTTTAGCTGTTACCGAGCTGTGATAGCCTCCGTAAAATACGGCAAGCATAGCAATACAATAAAACTTAGGCATGTTTTTATTCATAAAGTTTGAGCCAGCTATCACTTCCCAGATTTGATTTGTGTTCTGATTCCATCAACATACCCATAGATATTGAGCTGATCGCATTAATTTGGTGAGACTCTGTTCGGTTTTCGGGCTAACATTTCAGCATCAATCTTGGGTAGCCTCATAGATGAGACCTTAATTTAGGCGGTGACAGTGGTTAGAAGGTGGCTACTACCAACATTGAGTGAAATCTTAGCTAAAAATGAGCCAACAGCGCTGGATCCGCTATTGGCCACCAATAAATCTGCGACCCAACCTAGTGAATCGGTAGAGCTTTTCAAGGCTGAGCAGCAGTGGTACAGCGCTGTTCATGCCCTCGGCTATTTATTGCACACGTTGATGGACTCAGTGGTGCATCAACCACCAGCGAATCAGGTGACTGGTCTGTTACTCTGTTCACCCGTACCACTGTTTGATGCTGCTGAAATTATTAGTCAATTTCCCACCGTTGTTTTCAGTCCAGCGCACCCTAGCCAGACATTGTTGCCTGCGCCACCGGAAATCAATGCTATTTTTTCCACCCCGCCAGATATTTCTTTGCTGCCAGCCGACCCCCTACAAAATGAGCAATTTTGTGTGGTGCTTACTGCCCAGTTTGGTCTGGTGTTGGCGGTGGGAGCTGCGGATGATTCACCCCAATTTCAGTTTTCGTTTGACCCGGCTGATGTGAATTTGGCTTGGCAGTCTTTGCGGGGACGCATTATGCTCACTGCCCCCCAGCAGCTAGAACCATTGGATGCGATCGTCAGCAAGCTACCCCCAGTGGTACCGGCCTATCAATGGGTAATGAAGTTCAGCCAATTTTTATTACAAGAATTGTCAATAGTCAAAGCGTCAGCGGCTGCCCCCTCTGAGTCGAAGTCTACTGCCCTCGATGTGGAGTTATTGCAGGCTCTGACCCACGAGATTCGGACACCACTGACTACTATTCGCACGTTAACGAGATCGGTACTGCGCCGCCCTGATGTCGATTCACAGATTATGAAACGGCTAGAGACGATCGATCGAGAATGTACCGAGCAAATTAATCGGATGGAGTTAATTTTTCAGGCAGTGGAATTGGCTGGCAATAACAGCGAAGCCGTAGATTTAACTACGATGTCTTTTAGTCATTTGTTAGAACAAAGCTTGCCACTGTGGCAAAAACAAGCTGAGCGCCGTAATTTAAATATGGAAGTGGCGATGCCCCAGCAGCTGCCAGCGGTGGTGAGTAACCCCACGATTCTTGATCGAGTGTTAACGGGTTTAGTGGAAAACTTTACCCGCAACTTGCCAGCGGGCAGTCATATCCAGGTGGAGATCAATCCGGTGGGTGGCCAGCTAAAATTGCAGCTTCAGTCGGTGGTGGCGGAAATTGCTGCTCCCCAGATGTCATCTTTGTGCGGTAATGCCAGCGAGGCCATTGGTCAGCTCCTGAGTTTCCAGCCGGAGACCGGGAATTTGAGCTTGAGTTTAAAGGTGACCAAGAGTCTATTCCAGATTCTGGGTGGGAAACTGGTAGTCAAACAAAATCATCTCCAAGGTGAGACGATGACGATTTTTTTGCCCATGGATCAGAAATCGTAACTGGATCTCACCTCAAAATAAAACACTTACTTTTTAAGGAGATCGCTTAAGCGCTGCGGGGGGATACCTACTGTGGAGTTATCGGCAACCCCAATACCGATTGCTGCCGCCAATTCGGGATCACTATTCACCAAATTAGCGGTAGTCATACTAATATTGCGATGGACTGGCTCTAGCTCCTGACCCAGCTGAATTTGCTGCTCTAATGTTTCCCCCGTCGAAACCAATTGCCCCAGACCTTTAACTAACTTGCTAACACTATTAATAAATTCTGGGTCGCCGGTCAGCTTGTCCAAATCTGCTGTGATTTTCTGAGTATTTTGGAAAGTTAGCCGTGCTGAATCGAGAGTTTGTTGAAGATTTACCAAAGATTTGGGATTGTTAAAGCTAGCCGAAATATCGCGCAGATTAGCGGCTGTTTTGTTGGCATTACTCAGAACGCCTTCCAAATCTTTCACTAAAGACTCAGAATTCACCTTGGCCACGGTACCATTTAGTTTGTCGATCGTCGGATTGAGTTTGTTAACCGTTTGGCGCAGATCCACACTCAGAGCATTAAAGTTCGTCAGAGTTTTACCAAAGGTTTGACGATTTTCGCTGACTAAGGCATCCACCGACTTGGCTAATTTGCCGTATTCGCCCACGGTCACAGTCAAATTATCGGCAGTTTTGTTTACCTTGGTCGCGGTGGTACCAAACTGCTCGGCAGTGTTGCCGATTTTGGCAACTGCACCATCGACGTTTTTGACTGTTCCATTTAAAGATTTGGTCAAACTGTTGGCACTGACCGAAATTGAACCCAATTCCTTTTTCAAGGAATCTGGCAAATCTCCAAATCTTCTGCTTAGCAGCGAGATATCCGCAGCTGCCTGACTAGCATTTTTAAGGGTGAGCTTAATGCCATCAGTAATTTCTGGCGATTCATATCTATTTACCAGCGCTGTCGCCCGTTTCAGTAACTCATTGAAGCTAGAACCCACCGTGCCCGGAATTTGGCCGTTGTTACAGATAATGATCTTCACATCACAGTTAAGATCGAGTGCTTTGGCCAGATTTTGAGGCAGATTCACCGCCCCACGCGGGGTGATTTCGACTACCGG
Source organism: Synechococcales cyanobacterium VAR_4_metabat_354 (assembly GCA_031414775.1). Lineage (GTDB taxonomy): Bacteria > Cyanobacteriota > Cyanobacteriia > Cyanobacteriales > Chamaesiphonaceae > JAAFHZ01. The sequence goes on along the minus strand of JANOQI010000048.1, from coordinate 76,734 downwards.
TTCTCCAATTAGACCAGTTTGATTAGCTTCAGCAACTACGTTACGGGGAATCTTCAAGTCTGGATCGGTAATCTCTAGGGTGACTTTCATTACATTATCGCCAGGTTCAATGGCCGCAATCTTACCGACGCGCACCCCTCGGTAGCGCACTGGTCCACCCTGTTGGATCCCACCAGCATCAGCAAAGCTGGCCACGATGTTATACTTTTGGCTCCCTGGTCCTAGCCCCTTGAGCCACATGCTGGCGGCGACAAAGATTCCCACTCCAGCTAGAAGCATGAGGCCGACTGAACCTTCTCTAACCGCTCGTGACTGCATTAACTACCTCACCTCGATCGAGGCTAAAACTTGTATCGGCTGTAAACATTGTATCTATTTTCTATTTTAGCCTGATTGCTAGTTTGATAAAACATCCGCCATTTAACCCAGCCATTTAGCCAATTACTCGAATCGGACCTTCGGTACTGGCACTGAAAAATTGTCGGACTACCGGATCGTTGGTTTTATCAATATCTTTGGTGCGCCCTGTCCATTGCACTTTGCCTTGGTACAAGAAAATAATTCGATCGGTCGTCCGCCGAATAGTGCTGTCTTGATGAGTCACCATCACATGGGTTTGACAGCCGCCCTCTACCTGCTGGAGATTCCGCACTAGGTCTTCGATGACGGTGGAAGCGATCGGATCGAGACCGGCGGTTGGTTCGTCGTAGAGCAAGACTTCGGGGTTGTCTTCTGGTCGATCGGGGTTAGACATAATTGCGCGGGCAAAACTGACTCGTTTTTTCATGCCCCCTGATAGTTGATCGGGATAGCGATCAGCCACCCCATGCATTCCCACCAGATCTAGCTTGGCTTCAACCAGCTTTCGTACTTGGCGGCGGGAAAGGCGACTTTGTTGCAGCATCCGAAACCCAACGTTTTCCTCCACCGTCAAGGAGTCAAATAGTGCGGCTTGTTGAAACACCATGCCAATGTAGATCGGATCATTGCTGTCCTCAATCATGCCCCGGCGTTTTTGACCTTGAATATAGACAGAGCCTTCATCGGGAGCCAATAGACCGGCAATTACCCGCAATACCGTCGATTTACCGGTACCGGAAGGACCAATGATTCCCAGTCCTTCGCCCTTGTAAATATCGATATCGACACCATCAAGGATGACATTATCCCCAAATTTTTTGGAGATGCCCCGGAGTTGGATAAGCGGTTCACGCATGATGGTTGGGTGAGAATTGATTATACAGAATTTAGAGCAGACTGGGATTGAGCCAGCGGTTTACTTCGCGCTTTAGTTGATGCAAATCTTTATAAACTTCTTGCTTCAACCACTGTCCGATCGCATCAAAAGGTGTAAACATTGAACCAGCTTGCCATTGGACATCTTGTCCTAAAGGAGTTAGATGATTACCGCTAAGGTTTTGGAGCGTGGTCATGCCAGGAAACAAGGGCTTCAGGGTACGTTCTAGAGTGTAAGACTGATCGATGTTGTCATCCCGAAATTTAACAATCAGGTTGCGGCGGACATTGTAATATTTATCCACCAAATCCAAGGTCTGCTCGGGACTGGGCGTAAACTCCACGCCAAATTCGCTAGGTATTTGATTAAGCAGTGGTACCGCATCTTTGGCCGAAAAATTATTGAAGGAGATAAAAATATTACCGGCTCTTTGAACATCGTACTGACTACAGATCAGTAAATGCACTTTGCAACCCATGCTGTGGCCAACACCATAGATCGGTAGTGATTGCAGTTGTAATCGATCGATCACTCGTTCCAAACTGCGATAGACCTGCTCGGTAATCTCATAATGGTCAAAGGTATTGAAAAAGGGGGTAGCAATAATGCCATAGCCCTGTTCGGCCAAGTCTTCTAGCAGAAATCGATAAGTTATCTGGGGGGCGGTAGCCACAAAGGCACCACCCAAGAAGTGGACTATTGCGCGCGGTCGATCGGGTAGATAAACCCAATTCCCGGCTATCTCTCGCCATTTCATCAGCATATGTAAAATATCCAGCTTTAAAAATAACCGTAAAAATTGTCAAAGTCGTTGCTGGTAGGGGGCTGACGATCGGCATATTCGTTGGGTTCTCGATCGTCGCTCCAAGCCCACCAAACTTTGCCACAGCTGCAATGATAAAACTCTTGCCACTTGCGCCGTCGGCTTTCTAGTGTGACTGGGGCACGGCGATTGACCCATACTCGATCGGCCTCTTTTTCACTAGCTGCACATTGAGGGCAAGCGAAGGTATGGGCATGGGTGGCTTCTCCAGTCCAAGCCGGGGGAGTCGGGCTAAATGCGTCATCCATGAAGATATCTAGAAATTAGCTGAAATCAAGATCCATTGTATTATGCAAATCCTGGGTCTGGGGAGAAAAACAAAGTCACTTGCCTAGTTTTGTGGCCAAGAGACAAAGTAGTTATATTCTATTGAATTACCAGTTGGACACAATCACCATGTCGGAACCAACCACCGGGCTACGCGCTAACAGGTTGCCATTACTTGATCGCATTTCCACCTTCGCCATCTGATAAACCCGCGCTTGCTGCCATAAACTCTGGGCAACTTGCTGCTGCTGGTTAACTGTCAGACTAGCCCACAGATTTCCTAATGTGACGATCGCCAGTTGCCGCTCATTATCTAGCTCCAAATTGCTAATTAAACCGGTGGGATATTGGCTGGCTAAAGTACTGAACTGCGATCGAACGGCAGTGATCAAGGTTTCTTCTGGACTAATTGGGACAGTGGCCGCACTAGTAATAGCCGGTGATTGCGCTGCTTCTTGAGACTGACTCGGCCAAAAATTGACCACCACCCAAGAAGTGACGATCGATAGTAAAACCGCTGCTAAGATGCCCAAGATTTTTTTAGGATTCTCCGTGAGCTGAGTCGGAATCACATCTCCCAACTTCAGCATCTTACGCCACAACTCGCGACCAGGAGTCAGTATTTTCTCGCTCCAACTGGGCTGCTCCACTGGCTTCGCTTTATATTTGATGGTGGTCGGCCGCTTGACATTGAATTCGATCGGTTCCGCTTTATCAATTTTATCAACTGCCGATGCTTTTGTTGCATTGGTCTGCGGATCTTTGGTTTTATATTTAATGTTTTTGGGACGCGGGATGTTCACACTAATCGTGGGATTGTCCTTGTCCAGCTCCAGTGGTGTAGGCATCTCCGTCATTATTGGTGCTGGTGGGGGTGTTGAAAACGTTGAAGGTGGTGGTGGCGGGGTGCTAATTATTTCTGGTGTTGGTGCTCCGACCACTGCGGCGATCACTGGTTCAGCGGCAACTGGCTCGGATACTATTGGCTGAGGTACTGTCGGCATCAGCTGATCGATCGAGTCATCATCATCCCAATTGCTCTCTTCTCCATCATCCCAGTTACTAGCCTCCGGTACCACCTGAATTAACTCCGGCACTGACGGTTCCCAGGCAGGGGTATTGGTGGGCAGCTCTGCTGCATTCGGCTCTGTCCGCTTAAAGATGCCCTGTAAAAACTTACCCGTGCGGGACTGAGGTTCTTGACCGGCAGCTCCACCAGCGGCTGGGGAGTGATCATCGGCAGATGGTGATGGCATGAGAAACAGACCCCTGAACAACTAGCTCTATTTTATTGGCTGGCGCTCCAATTGTCGAAAAGCTGCACTTACCCCTGGAGCTTCTTGCACCCTACTGGAACTTTACCCGGCTAAAATTATGACGCGGATCAGAGCTGCGCATTGATCGCAATTTTTCGTATAGCTCTTTTTCATTATTGGTGATTTTTTTGGGTGTGGCAATTTGCACTTTTACCAACTGGTCACCCCGTTCGCCTTTGGCGTTATACCAACCTTTGCCGCGCAGGCGTAAAGACTGCCCTGATTGCACTCCAGCTGGTACATTCAACGTCACTACCCCGTCGAGAGTGGGCACTTGAATATGTGCTCCCAAGACAGCTTCTTCTGGGCTAACGGGCAGTTCACAAATTAGATTGTCTTTTTCAAATTGAAAAAAATCGTTATTTTTAATCGCAATAGTGAGATACAGATCGCCGCGCTGCTTACTAAAAGAGTTGATGCCACCTTTACCGCGTACTCTCACTCGACTGCCCGGTTTTGCGCCTAGAGGAATCCGAATTTTAATATTTTCGTTGCCAATATTAAAAGATTTCTCCGCGCCCTTAAATGCTTCTAGCAAAGTCAGGCTAATATTCGCTTCTCGATCGCCATTGCTGCTAGTAGAAACATTGGTCGTATTTTCTTGGCGATTAGCGGCTGGGCGACTGCCAGGATTATTCGCTCGCCCCAATAATTCATTCAAAAAATCATCAAAACTACCATAGTTGGCAAAATCATACCCCCCCATGTCTGGGGTCGGAGTATAGCTGCCCCGGTTACTGGCCGATGCACTGGTACTGCGGCTGCTACCGGGTTGATTTACATATTGGCCAAAGTGATCATAACGGCGGCGTTTATCGGCATCGGATAACACTTCATAGGCTTCGGTTATTTCCTTAAAACGATTTTCGGCACTTTTATCACCAGGATTCATATCAGGGTGATATTTACGAGCTAAACGCCGATAGGATTTCTTAAGATCCTCGCTGTTGGAATTCTTGGCCACGCCCAGAATCGAATAATAATCTTTAAAATCACTGCTCATGGCAATTGTATAAATCCTTGTTTCCTAATCCTATTCTGCACTCTGTTGCCTACCAAGTTCATAAATTCCTCCTAGGACACAGCCCATGATGCCCAGGCTAATTGGCCAGCTGGCTCCCAAAGAAATTTCGATCAGGTAATGCAACACGCTACCCATGAGCAAAAAGGGCACGATGCTTAACATGGAGGCAAAAAAAGCATTTTGCGATTCTCTCCCGACCCGCGTGCGCTCAAACTCTTTTTCTGAGGTGTAAAGAGAGCGTTCTGCAAAGTTAAACCACTGCTGTAATCGCCACATAAACCAGTCGTTTAATGGCGAGAAAGTCCAGTAGCAGGCCACCGACCAGAGGGCAGTGCCAGCTATTTGCTGGGGGTGGATCACAAAGGTAAAGGGGAAAATCTCGAACATTAGATCGCCCCGACCACAGGAGTTGGTTGGGAATGTTGGGCTAGCGATCGATCGACAATTTGCCGAAACTCTTCACCATTGATCGATTCCTGTTCAATTAGTATATCTACTAAAATATCCATTAGCCAGCGATGCTGTTCTAATATTTGCCGGGCTTTTTGATGACACTGTTTGATGATCGATCTCATTTCTCGATCGATCTGAGCGGCGATATCTTCGGAGTATTCTTTGTGATCAGTATCTAAAGCTACTAGCCCCAGTTTGGACATCCCCACTTGGGAAACCATTGCCCGCACAATGCGAGTCAGGTTCTGGATATCGCTGCCTGCGCCAGTATCGACTTCATCATCGCCAAAAACAATCTCCTCAGCGGCTCGGCCTCCTAAGATCATCGTAATTTTGGCCATTAATCTAGATTTACTGTCTAAACCTTCTTCCTCACGCGGGGTAGACCAAGTAGTGCCGATCGCCCCACCCCGAGGAATTACTGTTACTTTTTGCACTGGGTCATTATCAGAAATCAGTGTAGCCAGCAGCGCATGACCAATTTCATGATAAGCCGTCTGGCGCTTGAACTTCCCATCCATCACTGCCTTGCCTTCCATACCAGCAATCACCCGATCGATCGCATCATTAATTTCTAATATGGAAATTTCGCTCTTGTGGCGACGGGCGGTGAAAATAGCCGCTTCATTGAGTAAATTGGCCAAATCGGCACCACTAAATCCGATCGTCCGCCGGGCTATTTCTGGCAAAGATACTTCTTCAGCCATTTTCTTGGTTTGGGCATGGACTGTCAAAATTGCTAGCCGGCCCTTTAGGTCTGGCAAATCTACTGTTACCTGTCGATCGAACCGACCAGGCCGCAGCAACGCCGTATCTAAAACATCTGGGCGGTTAGTTGCCGCAATCACAATAACACCAGAATTACCCTCAAAACCATCCATTTCGGTCAGCAGCTGATTGAGAGTCTGTTCCCGCTCATCACTACCACCACCTAAGCCTACTCCGCGCTGCCGACCGACCGCATCAATTTCATCAATGAAAATAATACAGGGCGCATTTTCCTTGGCCTTTTTAAATAAATCCCGCACGCGAGAAGCACCAACCCCCACAAACATTTCCACAAATTCCGAACCGGAAATACTAAAGAAAGGTACTCCCGCTTCGCCCGCAATAGCCTTCGCCAGCATTGTTTTACCAGTACCTGGAGAACCAACTAATAATACTCCTCTCGGAATCTTTGCTCCTAATGTGGTAAACCTTTCGGGCTGTTGTAAGAATGTCACAACTTCAGCCAGTTCTTCTTTGGCTTCGTCAATACCAGCCACATCATCAAACATCACACCGGTCTTAGCTTGCATCTGAAAGCGAGCACGGGACTTCCCAAAACTCATGGCCTGACCAGAGGAATTAGCCGAACGCCGGATAATTAGCGATATTGCCACCACCAATACTCCAGCCACCAACAAATTGAGCAGGAGATTGTACCAGCCAGAATTGTCTACCACACGCGGAGAATCGTATATCACTCCACTTTTGCTCATTCTCTCGTAGAACTTTGTGCCATTGAATAACTGTTTGTTGTCATCCTTGCTATCAAATAAAGTTATTTCGCGTGGCTTACCAGTTTCTCCTTTCAAGGTGACTCGCAACAAGCGGCGGCTATCTTCGATATCGACTTTGTCAACCTTGGTCGGGTTAGCATCAATATCTTTGAGTAGTTCTCCATAGCTGTAAGCCTGGGCTTTAACTTCTTTGATGGCCAATGCTGGACTTGCCCATAAAGATCCTTGAGCAACTAGTAAAGCAGCACCGACCCGCCATAGAGGGGCTAATTGACGGCTGGTTGGTCGAACGGAAGAACTTTGATTCATAGCTTTTAATAATGGATGCTCTTACCTAGATATCAGCATGATGGCAATGCTTTAATTACATCATTCCCTGATTGAAACACTTAACTTCAATTTTAGCGTTTCCGAAAACTTAAGGACGGAAACTTGATCAAACCTAAGCTGTATTGGTGGCTGCCGATGGTTTAGCGAGGGGTTCTATTGACTTCACATCAGCATTTAAGCTGACAAAATATAGTTCGATATTCAGATCTGGATATTTATCCCGAATTGCCCAATACGCCCGACTCATGGATTCTTGGTGGGTCTGCAACTCTAATTTGGGATCGTCGCTGAGTTGAGGATTGATCTTGTAGGCGAAAGCGGCACAGTCTTGATGATCTAAGATAATCACTTTCTTAATATGGTGCAGTCGGTAAGAAATATCTAGTTGATCCCAAAAAGCCATGGCATCGGCTTGATGTGGCACCCCACTCAAAGCCAGCGAGGAGCCAGCTAGAGCCGTCATGTCATAAAGGTTACCCAAATTTTGTAACGACAAGAAATATCGTTCTGCTTCTAGCACTCGATAATCGATGCAGCTTAGTACCAATGCTTTGGGCATTTTGGGCAATTTTTTATCAGCTTGCGCCGGTAGAGCATTAACTGCTGTGATGGCAACTAAAGATGCGGTACCAACCAAGTATTTGAGGAACTGACGCCGGTCAATACCAGCACAACCTGAGCAACGACAATTATCTTGCATGATCTTTACAGCGAACCTACGATTGCCGAAATGCAGTCTGTGCCCATTGTAACAAACTGACCCTACAAACGCTTACGTAGAAATAATCTCTGTGGGCGGTGCCAAGGAAATATATGCCAAGGTTGATCGCTGCTTAATATTTCAAAGCCCAAGCGAGCATATAAATGTTTCCCAGCCAGGTTATCAGCCATGACATGTAAGTAAATGTCGGTGAATCCCCACTTTTTGGCGATCGATTCACACTGAGTGACCAATTCTCGGCCAATTCCTAAGCAGCGGTAGCCATCATCTACTGCTAAGTTAGAAATATAGAGATATCGTTTGTGGTGCGATGGATTATATATTGGCAAGCGGGCACTAATCTCGATCGTTCCGACTACATCCATTGATTGGGAACCGATTGTGGCCACCAGACAAACCGCCCGATCGGGTGGCTGGACATCTAGTCGATTGCGCAAATCTTCGTAAATACCAATTTTAAATAATGGTCGTAGCCAGCCCCCAAAAGCAGCACCAATCTGAAAACTATCGCTAATCACATTTGCGGCTTTAGCTAAATCTGCTAATTGCAATGGTCGAACTTTTAGAACCCTGGCTATCGGCTGAGGCTGTTCCGGTGGCTGGGTAGCACTACTGATGGTCGTGATGTGCGGAAAATCAGGCAAATGATGAGGAGTATCCACAGGCAGTAATTAAACTTAAGCGGCGTTCTTAATTATAGTTTCATTCCTCAGCAGTTCTAATCATTGCTGGCGGATTTGGTGTTCTGACGTTGCGTCATTTCAATGAATACTTTCATAGCTAGCCAGCTATAAATTCAGTGAATTATTTGGTATGATAGTACTGGTTATGATTACAGCTCAGCAATTAGCACCTCCTAGATTGGACTCCAAGCTTATTACAGCGCGTTGGAGCAATGCACTGCATCCAATCCTAGCTGCAATCGCAATAATACAAAAAACTAATAATTATGAATCTCAATACAGTTCATCTGGTCGGTCGGGTTGGTGGTGACCCTGATATTAAGTATTACGAATCTGGGAGCGTGCTCTGCACGATGACGATGGCTGTTAATCGCCGCTCTAAAAATAATGAGCAAACAGACTGGTTTAATCTCAAAATTTGGGGTAACACAGCTAAAATTGCGGCAGACTACGTTAAAAAAGGTTCATTAATTGGCATTCAAGGCTCCTTGGAAATTGAGAATTGGACGGACCGTGCTACTGGTAGTGATCGATCGCGGCCAATTATCAAAGTCGATCGATTGGATTTACTCGGTTCTAAGCGCGATCAACAAGAAAACAGTGGCCCAGATTACGGCAGCGAGTTTTAGCTCAAAAGCAAGTGCCCAAAGATCTTCGGGCACTTGAAATTCAGCCTGAAATTTCTATAATTTAATGTTGTCGAATTCGGGAAAATCTTGGAGATTGGGCACATCTAACAAGTTGGCTGCCGTCGGGTCTTCGTGCAATAGATGATGAACCAATAAGAAGCCCACGATCGTCCAAGTTTGATTGATGCGCGCTTGCTGTCCTTGCCAGTTGCCGGTGGGACCATCAAAGTATTCTGCCCATTGCTGCTGGGGCAGCTGGCTCAAGATTAGTTGGTAAGAATCATTCAATAGGCTACGCACCTCTTGTACAACTAGAGCATCAGCTTGTGGATGGCGCAAAATGGCTACTGCTAAAAACCATAATAAACAAGGCCAGTGACCAGCATTGTGATAGCACCATGGTAGATTCTTACGATCGAACCCGGTCTTTTTGCGCCAATCGGCATCGTCTAGTGGGGGGTGACAGATCCGTAAAGGCATATTGGCCACCAAATCTGCTCGGTTATTCTGAATCATCCGAAACAAATAAAGTTGCTGGTTCGGAGTAATTAGATCGAAAATTGCTCCCAGGCAATTTCCTAGTGTGAAGAAGCGAAAATCGGGACGGCCGGTCCGAATATTGCCAATTAAATAGCCGCCTTGGTTGCCTAGCCATTTCTGGAGCCAGTGGGGAATTGTCTCGGTTTGGATATTGTATTCATTCTCGATCGATTCGCCATACTGTTCGGTGGGGCGACGGCGTAGCACTTGCACTGTCTTACTGGTCACCCAATAATGCACTAACATATAGCGGCGCAGGCGTTTGATCCAGGTCAAACAGGCTTTTAATCGCTCGGTTTGGCTACTAGCCGCAGTACTGCGACCCTTTTGATTTTTAATACTGAGCTGTAACAAGCCCGCTGCACTGAGCATGGCACCATAGAGTAAGCTTTGAATTTCTAATGGTGCGCCCCAAACATCCATCGGTCGATCGATCATAAATGCTCCATCTGGTACATAGATGGTGGGAGCATCGCGAAAGCCGGGATGGAGCACTAAATCTAAGAAGCGGTTAAGACCGGCTTGCACGGCATGAGAGCGGGCAAATTCAAAGTCCTGAGAGCGCTGGACATAAGACCAGGTAAGAATCGGCCACCACAGCGTCGCATCGATCGATACCACTCGTCCGATCGCCCGTTGACCATAGTCTGGCACTAGTTTGCCATTAACTTCTTCAAAACTGGTAGGGAAAATCCCACGGGTTTGGAATTGGGTACTTTGCAGTTGCAAGCAAATAGTTAGAAAGTTTTTGACAGCGTCAAACTTGCCCTCCAACAGCAAATAGGCCATCACGGGCACATTGTCACGAATAAATATCTCGCTGTAATTGAGCTTAGATTCTGCCCCAGATTGCTGACTTTGACTAGGAATAGCGGCTACTGCGCCGCCCCACTGGCCATTGATATCGACCATCGCTCGCTGAAACAATAGCTCCCGAGCTACTTTTACCGCTGTTTCTGAATTCATGTCATTACTCTTGCTGGGAGAATTTCGGTAGCCTTGCTATAATAAGACGAAATTGGGGCTGTAGCTCAGTTGGATAGAGCGATCGCCTCCTAAGCGATAGGCCGCGCGTTCAATTCGCGCCAGTCCCATACATTTCTTGCAAACTCTGATCTGGTTGAACAGCCTTGGTTCGATCGACTAGAATTGTTTAGATCACCCTCTAAAGACTATTCATGAAAGATTCGACTGTTGGCAGCTGCTCGCGTGCTCAGCTTATCGATGCTTACCAAGAGCTACCATCGATCGAGCAAAAAATGATGCGGCTGTTTTCGGTAATCTATGCCCCCATCAATCGTACTAATATTCTAGTTTGTCTGAATCAGGTCTTATCAAAAGATCAATTATTGACACCTGGCAAACTTAAGCCACATCTCGATCGACTACTTCAGGATGGTTTACTCGTAGAAGATCGGCGGTTCGAGTTGAGTTGTCATCCTTTGATGGTAGAAACAGTCACCTGGGATACCTTGCAGCAGCAAGAATTTAAAAAATTTGTCGATGTTATTAGCAAAAATATTCCAGTTAAGAATAATTATAGTGGAACCAGGCGATTTGCTAGCCGCAACGAGTTAGTGCGGGAATTGCGGATTGGTATTTATCGCAATGATATTGCTTTTGTCGCCCGCCAGCTAGATGACTATAATCAATTTAACTACGACCAGGAGTTTTCTTTTGCCAGAATCCTTAATTCTGTCTGTAACAATCCTTTCAATTTAGAACTATTTCAGACGTTCGATAGAGAGTTAGCGGACTTGGTTCTGAACAGTATTTTTTCAGAGGCGGTATTTCGACTATCTCCAACCACAGAGGTATTTAATTGGTTGCAGAAGTATGCTTTGACTAGTAAATCGAATGACTTTAGGTCACGGTTATTGATTAGCCAGTTACTGTTGCGGGGGCGCTTAGCTGATGCGATCGGCTGCCTCGAAAAATTCGAGAAAAACCTTGATACCCTGACTTACTGGGGTTGGGCGAAATTTTTAGCTGGTGACTATGCGCTATCGATCGACTACTTTTCCCAGGCTCTAGCCGGACTTCGCAAATTGTCTGGCAAGCGCAATGGTTATTTTGATACTTTAGAAGGCTTATTTTTCATTTTTGCACTCATTAAAGAAGGCTCTGCGACTTCATTACAGCAGGCCAAAGACTACACCACTCAAATGTCTAAGCAAAAAGACCATTGGTTGCAAAATAGCTATGGACGGCTGAAATGTATTGTTGGTCTTCAGCAGGGTGATATGACCCAAAAGACAGCGATTTTAAATATGTCAATTCCACCATTTTCGTATGTCAGTAGCATTGAAATGTTGGTGGCCGCTCTCTGTCTGAGCTGGGTCGATCGAGAAATCGCCAAAAAAAATCTGCCTAAGTTAATCGCGCCATTATATAAACAAGCTATTGTGGGTGGTTATCAATGGATGGCTCTGGAGGCGGCAGAAATTTTAGCGAAACTTAACAGTAAATATCGATCAGCTGCCGATATCTTGCAACAGGACTTGGAAATCTCGCCGATTGTGAATTTGATTCCTTATCAAGAACCCTGGGAACTATGTCTCACGGCTCTCACTCAGCTGAATGCTGCCCCTCAGAACAATTCCAAAGCCATTTCTGCTACTGGCAAAAGGATGGTGTGGTTCATTACTTTTTATGGCAGCAATAGTTATTTTATTGAGCCGCGCGAGCAAAAAATTAATGCTAAAGGAGATTGGAGTAAAGGTCGTCCGATCGCTATTCGTCGCCTCACTAAACTCTCCGATTTTGATTATTTAACCGCCCAAGACACTATGATTTGTGCTGGTATTGAGACTACTTACGTGAGTAGTTATTACGGTGGGGACAGGGACTATAGTTTTAGCGATGAATCAATTATTGCTCTGATTGGTCATCCTTTAGTTTTTTGGGCTGACTCCCCCACCATTGCCGTGGAAATCGTGCGCGGTGAACCGGCCTTATTTGTCCAAAAAACCTCGACAGGTATATCTTTACAACTATCACCCAGTGTCACTAAAAATCAAAAATTAGTAGTTGTGAAAGAGACTCCTACCAGAATTCAGGTGATTGAGGTAACAGCCGATTATCAAAAGGTGGCTGATTTGTTGGGTTCTCAACTGAACGTTCCCGAAGAAGCAAAGGATCGGGTGTTGGCAGCGATCGATAGCATTGCTAGTTTGGTGACAGTGCATTCCGACATTGGTGGAGGCGTGGGCAATGCCCACACCGTCGCTGCTAATTCACAGCCACATATCCACTTATTGCCAGCCGGTGCGGGTTTAAAAATAGCAGTACTGGTACGACCATTTGACCAGCATGGCCCTTATTTTCAGCCTGGCCAAGGGGGCGTGATGGTCATTGCTGAGATTGATGGCGAGAAATTTCAGACTGTTCGATCGCTAGATGAAGAAAAGCAGTTGGCGAAGTTGGTAGTCACCGCTTGCCCAACCTTAGAATCATGGGAGTCGGAAAATAGCGAGTGGCTGATTAGTGACCCAGAAGCTTGTTTGGAGTTGTTGCTAGATTTGCAAACTTTGGCAGACTTGGCGGTGGTGGAATGGCCAGAGGGCGAAAAGCTCAAAATTAAGCAACGGGCGGACTTAAAGTCTTTCAATATGCGGATTGAGCGGCAGCGCGATTGGTTTGAGGCCAGTGGCGAGCTGAAACTAGACGATGATCAAGTGCTGGATATGCGCCAACTAATGGACTTACTGGCCGGATCTAATAGTCGCTTTATTCCCTTGGGGAATGGCGAATTTTTGGCTTTGACGGCCAGCTTCCGTAAACAGCTAGATGAGCTACGGGCTTTTTCGCAACCTCAAGGCAAGGGGTTGAAATTTCATCCTCTGGCTGGTTTAGCGATGCAGGATGTTTTTGCTGAAGTTGGTCATCTGGAAGCTGATCATCATTGGCAAGCCCAAGTCCAGAAATTACAGGATCTCAAGACTTTTCAACCAAAGTTGCCTTCCACACTGCAAGCGGAACTGCGTGACTATCAGTTAGATGGCTTTCGGTGGCTGTCTCAGCTGGCGCACTGGGGAGTCGGTGCTTGCTTGGCCGATGATATGGGTTTGGGTAAGACTTTACAGGCGCTGGCCTTGATTTTGAATCGAGCCGCAGCTGGACCTACGCTCATTTTAGCTCCTACTTCGGTTTGTACCAATTGGTTGGGGGAGGTCGATAAGTTTGCGCCGACCTTAAATGTGATCCAACTAGGGATTAGCGATCGACAACAGACGCTGGATAATCTCCAACCTTTAGACCTGCTGATTTGTAGTTATGGCTTACTGCAACAGGAAGATGTCGCTGACATGTTGGCCGAAGTGGAGTGGGAGACCATCGTTTTGGATGAAGCCCAAGCGATCAAAAACGGAGCAACCAAGCGATCGCAAGCGGCGATGCGGCTGCAAGGTAAGTTTAAATTACTGACTACCGGCACTCCGATCGAGAATCATTTGGGCGAATTGTGGAATCTTTTCCAGTTTATCAATCCCGGCCTTTTGGGTTCCCTAGATAACTTCAACCAAAAATTTGCCAATGCGATCGAACGTAATCAAGATAAATTAGCCCGAGCTAGGCTCAAAAAACTAATTCAGCCGTTCATTCTGCGTCGTACCAAAACTCAGGTGTTAGCCGAGCTGCCCTCCCGCACCGAAATTCTGCTGCATGTCCAGCTCAGCAGAGAAGAACAGCTCTTTTATGAAGCCCTGCGCCGGGAAGCGATCGAGAAAATCACCAATAGTGATGCCAAGGCCGGACAGAAGCATTTGCAGGTGTTGGCCGAATTGATGCGCTTGCGCCGCGCCTGTTGTAATGCCCAGTTGGTTAAACCAGGGGTAAATCTGGCTAGTTCCAAGCTAGAGTTATTTGGTGAAACCGTGACCGAGCTGCTCGATAACGGCCATAAAGCTCTGGTCTTTAGCCAGTTTGTCGATCACCTCCAAATTGTTAAAAAATATTTGGAAGAACGCCAGATTTCCTATCAATACTTAGATGGTGGGACTCCAGCCAAGGAACGCAAAAAGCGGGTGGATGCTTTCCAGGCTGGAGAAGGCGATGTGTTCTTAATTAGTCTGAAGGCGGGTGGCACCGGTCTGAACCTTACTGCCGCCGACTATGTAATTCATTTGGATCCCTGGTGGAATCCAGCGGTGGAAGATCAAGCATCCGATCGAGCGCACCGGATCGGCCAACTGCGGCCAGTCACCATTTACCGCTTGGTGGCTAAAGGCACGATCGAAGACAAGATCGTAGACTTACACCAACACAAACGCGATCTGGCCAATAGTTTGCTAGAGGGTACCGAGATGAGCGGCAAGATTTCTACCAACGATCTGCTCCAGCTTATCCGCGAAGGCTAGGCTACTTGCTTAATACCTCTAGTACTCAGTACCTCGCTGAGGGTGGCGGCATAAACCGGCAGACCGAAGGTGGCCGGACTAACAATCGGTGAATGAATTTCATGGCGGTTTTGCAAACAGAAATAATCCCACTCAGCCATTTGAATTCTGAAGACCTTAATTACCAAATTAATGAGGGCGATCGATAAAGGCACTTGGAAAATTACCGGTTTGCCCAAATAAGCACAAATTTCTTGAATTCCCTTTTCTACCATCACTTGCTGATTACCCATCACCACCTTGCGATCGTACTTATCCGCAACTTCGGGATGCTCCACTAAATAACGTACCACTGCGGCAATATCTTGACCATGGATAAAGTGAAAGCTGCCCTCGGCCTTAATCCAGCGTAGCAATCCAGCATATTTGGTCACATCTGGTAAGTCGGCGGAGAGGAAAGAATAGGGCTTATTTTCGTCGCCGCCCAGCACCAGCGTCGGAAATACAGTAGTGATACGATCGGCGATCGCCAACTCACCTAAAGTCGAAAAGCACTGATACTTGGACTTGATATAGTCGGTGCCAATCTGACCGGCCTCTGGTAGAAGCTGATTCTGGCGATTCAAAACACTCGCCGTAGAGAAATAAATGACCTGCTGACAAACCTGGGGATTAAGCAAGCTGAGTAACTCGTGGGTCTTGGTATAATTCACATCAAAGGCATCTTGGCCACCCCAACTAGCTGCCGTCAAGATTGCCACATCGATCGTTTGTAACAGCGCTGCTTGATCGCCAATCTGCTTCATATCGGCAGTGACAATGTTCACCCCGGCTCGGACTTGAGGATCTAGCTGAAATTTGGCTGGGCTGCGCATCATCAAAAACAACTCATGATCGGTGTTGTTGATAAATGTCTCACTGACATAATGACCAACACCGCCGCTTGCCCCAGT
The DNA here is from genome assembly GCA_031414775.1 of Synechococcales cyanobacterium VAR_4_metabat_354. Lineage (GTDB taxonomy): Bacteria > Cyanobacteriota > Cyanobacteriia > Cyanobacteriales > Chamaesiphonaceae > JAAFHZ01. The sequence continues at coordinate 60,920 of JANOQI010000048.1, read as the reverse complement.
CACCAGAATACGCATAGCAAAAATAAAGAAGACAGTAAAAACATTTTAAGGGCAGTGGGTTGAACGTAGTCGAAACCCACTGCCCTTAAAATTTTGATTGAGCAGATTTAACCCATCAAAGCCTTAGCATTTTTGGCAGTCTCAAAGAAGAACCGCACATTGTCTTCGGGTGTTGTTGGTAAAACCCCATGACCCAAATTCATAATATGTTTATGGCTACCGGCCTTCCGCATGGTGTCTAGAATGCGCTCCTGAATAAAACTCTGTGGTGCATAGAGGGCGCAAGGGTCCATATTGCCTTGAGCGCCAATGTGAGCGCCAATGCGTTGGCGACCGACTGCCATATCTACAGTCCAGTCCAGGCTGACCATATCACAACCAGATTCACCCATCATTTCTAGGATGCCGCCGCTGCCAGTCACCAGTAAAATCAATGGTGTATCGGGGTGAGTTTCTTTCACCTGTCTAAATACCTGTTGTTGGTAGGGCAAGGCAAAAACAGCATAGTCTTGAGGACTAAGGTAACCCGCCCAGGAATCGAACATTTGGACTACTTGAGCGCCGCTGTCGATTTGATAACGCACGTACACTGCGATCGCATCGGCAATTTTGGATAGTAACTTGTGCAAGAGAGCCGGCTCGCTAAAAGCCATTCCTTTGATCGTCTCGTAATTCTTCGATCCTTTACCTTCCACTGCATAAGCGGCGAGCGTCCAAGGTGCGCCAACAAAGCCTAGCACCGTCGCTTTGTTACCAACTTCTTGCCGCAAAGATTTCAGAATTGTTTGGATGAACGGCATGGTCTCCGATGGTTCAAGGGGGTGCAAAGCCTCGATTTGGGCAGCAGTGCGCAGCGGTGCGTGAATAATCGGTCCTTTCCCTTCGGCGATGTCCATATCAATCCCCAAACCTGGCAGAGGGGTAACAATATCTGAAAATAGAATCACGCCATCTGGCTGAAATGCTTTCCATGGTTGTAGGGAAACCTCGATCGCTACCTCGGGGATTTCTGACCTATCGCGAAATGAAGGATACTTTTCTCGCAAATCGCGATAGACCTTCATGTAGCGGCCAGCTTGACGCATCATCCACACAGGAGTACGTTCGACTGTTTCCCCCCGAGCCGCACGTAAAAGCAAAGGAGTTTGATTATCACCAGTCATTTGATATGCCTTTTTATAATTGTGTGAAGAATTGAGTCAAATATATCTTCCGCTCATCATCCAGTCTGAGAGTTTTTTCTTTGCAAGAAATTAACAAAAAAACACAGTTACAAGCGGTTGGGCTAAGCCGCTGACGGCTCACCCTAATTTGCCGACTAAATTTTGGGATCAGCCACATACATGATGTAGATCATCAAAGTCTTTAGATATAATCAAGGTTGGAGAGTAGCATGGAATTCATTTTATGAGGATTCCAGTAAATCTTCAACAGCACTAATTTCCAACTAACCCCAATTCTAATTTACTCATGGAAGAAATCTTACGATATAGCTTAATCTTGAGAAGACGTTGGTTACCAGCATCTCTGGTACTGGCGTTTACCACTTTGCTTGTGACCATATATGCTATTCGCCAGCCACCGAATTATCAATCTAAAGCACAAGTACAGATCAAGAAGTCTACTAAATCGTCTGGTTTATTGGAAGGACTATCCAAGATAGAGAATTTGACTGGCGGTGGTGCTGATAGTGCTCTGAATAATCCGATGAGCACTCAAGTAGAAGTTGTAAAATCCTTGCCAATTATGCAAGATACGATCAATTCTCTACAGTTGAAGGATCGTAAAGGTGAGCCGATGACACCTGAACAATTCGCTGCTAATTTCAAGGTGGCCAATGTCAAAGGAACTGAGATTTTGGAAGTCTCTTATCAAGGTCCTAACCGAGAAACAAACCAGCAGGTAATAAATAAAGTTATATCTTTGTACGTGCAAAGAGACTTAAATGCCCAGCGATCGGACACCAGAGCTGCTCGGTCTTTTGTCGAGCAACAATTGCCAGAAGTAGAAGCAAAGGTAAGAAAAGCTGAGAATAATCTCCGATTATTCAGAGAGAAAGAAGGCGTAGTGGATCTCACTGCTGAAGCTACCAAGTCAGTGGAAATCTTTACTGAACTTAGTAAAGAAATTACCACTGCTCAAGGTGAGCTATCGGCTGAATCTGCCCGAGTGGGAAGAATGCAAGAAGTTTTGGGCGTTGATGTTCAAACTAATACCCGCATCGGTTTAGTGAGTGAGACACCTGGGGTCAGAGATTCGCTGGTGTCCCTACAAGCAGTCCAAAAAAAATTGGTAGAGGAGCGTGCTCGCTTCACAGATAATAGTCCTAATATTCAAGACCTACAAGCCAAAGAACAGGCTCTGAAAGCCGATCTTCAAAAGCGCATCAAAGGAACTTTGATTGGCGGTCGCAACCAAAGTCAAATCGTAGATTTGCAATCCAAAGGGATTCAGGAATCGATGATTTCTGATTATGCAAAAGCGGTTGCAGAGAAGAGTAGTCTAGAGAAAAAGCTGGAATCACTAAAGTCTGTAGCAGCTGGCTATAGCAGCAGAATTCAAAAACTTCCCCAGCTAGAACAACAGATGCGGGATTTGGGCAGGGGTGTAGAAGTGTCGGTGACCACCTACAAGACACTTTTAGCTCGGTTACAAGAGTTTAAAATTGCTGAAAACCAAAATACTGGAAATGTATCGGTGGTGGTACCAGCGACTCTGCCGGGCGAGAATGAGAAAATTTCAGCGAAGTTGGAGCAAAGTATCAGTGTCGGAGTACTTTTAGGACTGATTTTGGGTGCGGCCACAGCTTTTGTCTTGGATAGTTTTGATCGACGAATTAAAACGGCTCAAGAAGCTCGTGATTTGTTACCAGAATTTCCAGTTTTGGGTATTATTCCTGGATTTGAGCAGAAAGACCTAATCGTTACTACCAAATTGCTGTTTGGCCAATCGACTAACTTGCATAAGTCGATTCACAAGAATGCTGGTAGCGATATGGAAAAAGAAGCATTTCGCTCACTGCAAACCAATTTGCGTTTCCTCAATGCTGACAATCAAGTCAAAGTATTGGTGATGTCTAGTTCTCGGCCTCGGGAAGGCAAATCCACGGTCGCAGCTAACCTAGCAATTGTCACATCAGAGCTAGGTCGGAGAGTGCTTTTGGTTGATGCTGATATGCGGAAGCCATCTCAACATCGCATTTGGCGCCAAGATCCCAATGTTGGTTTAAGTAGTGTGCTGACAGGGCAAATCAGTTTTGAGGATGCGGTTATTGAACTAGATCCCAATTTGTATCTGTTGACAGCTGGTGTCATTCCACCTAACCCAGTTGCTTTAATCGATTCATCACAGATGGGCGTTTTAATAGCAGAATGGTCAAGAGATTTCGATGTGGTGATTATTGATGCGCCACCATTGACTGTAGCGGCGGATGCCACAATTCTCTCGAAACAATCTAATGGTCTTGTTTTTGTCTGTCGTCCTGGGGTGGCTGATAAGGATTCGATCGATACCTGTAATGAGATTCTGACTCAGTCTGGCCAAAATGTTTTGGGCATGGTTCTTAATGATGTCAAGGTAGATCCTGGCAAACGTTTTAAGGATTACTACTACAGTACTAACGGTACAGACCATACTCCGACGACGATCACTGCGGTGTTAGTGGATGAAACTAAAAATAATATTACTAATTAATGAAGACACTCATTGATGGGTAGTTAAAAAAATAGGAGGACAGGTTATGTACCTGTCCTCCTATTTTGTTGCTTGAATGAAGTGCAGAACCCGAGACTCGAACTCGGAAGTCCTTGCGAACACTAGAACCTGAATCTAGCGCGTCTACCAATTCCGCCAGTCCTGCAAATGGTTGCTTTAACCAAGGTTTCCATCATAAAATCTCTACCTGATCCTGTCAAGAGCCAGCGCAGATGGCATAATGTAGGCTAGAAGATTTTGCAGATTACTACGTCAGCTCTACATCGAGAAAAAAGGTCAAACCGTGCCATTACTAACAACTGGTAAATCATTCATCCGCGACTTAGAACAGCATGGTTCTTTAGGGGTCTACTCCCCTCTAGAAGGTGGTTATGAAGGTCGCTATCAGCGGCGGCTGAGGGCTACTGGCTATGATAGTAGTAGATTGCTGGCTCGGGGTCTGGGCGATCTATCAGCATTTTTGACCGGTATTCATACGGTGCGTCCGGCACACCTAGGCAAAAAAGACATCCGCGTTTATCATGTGCCACCAGTCATCCAAACCCAGCTGGACTATTTGCCAGCTACTTCCAAAGGTCTGGTTCTATGGTTGGTGGATGGACACATTTTGTCAGGGGAAGAGCTGGGATATTTGTCTACTTTGCCGCAGCTGATACCTCAAGTGAAAGTGATTGTGGAATTGGGAGGCGAACGCTATTTTCGCTGGGAAAAACTCACCCCTGAATTGGTTTATGCCTGAGACAATGCCCCAGATTGCTGCGGTTATTTTTGACCTGGATGGTGTTTTAGCGGATACGATCGATCTGCATTATCGCTCTTGGCAACAGGTCGCTGATGATCAAGGTATTCCCTTTAATAAGTCTAAGTACGAACAAATTTTGGGGATGAATCGGGAAGATAGCGTAAATCGGTTGCTAGGCGATCGGATCATTAGTGCTGAGCTGAAGCAGGACATGCTCGATCGCAAAAATAGTTATTATCTCGAACTAGTTAAATCCTTAGATAGTAGTCAACTTCTGCCCGGAGTAGCTGATTTGCTAGCTGAACTACAAGCCCAACAAATTCGGATTGCTTTAGGTTCTTCCAGTAAGAATGCCGAATTTGTACTCCAGCGCTTAGAAGTTCGGCACCTATTTGAGCAAGTCGCTGATGGTCACAGCGTTACTAAGTTTAAACCAGCTCCAGATGTTTTTCTAAAAGCCGCCGCTCTACTTCAGGTAGAACCAGCGCATTGTTTGGTCTTTGAAGATGCTGCTGCTGGTGTATTGGCCGCACTAGCGGCTGGGATGAAGGTAGTAGGAGTTGGTCCGCCAGAGAGACTGAGTTTCGCCGATTTAGTGCTGCCGAGCTTAGCTGGTTACCAGTGGGTTGATATTTTGAGCAAGTTAGCAGCCTCTAATGTGTCTGCCTAGCTAGCACTTTCTTCGGTATCGGATGAGCTATTGTAGCTGGGCAAATCGTTATAGAGGGCATCCAGACGAGCGCGAGCCTCATCAACAGTAATAGACTTCATCACCAGCAATGGTTCATTGGTCAGACGACCAGCCTCGTCCAGTAGCTCCGGATGAGGGGCTGATTGCTGCTGCATGGCCTGGGTGGGGGCATAGTAGCGCTGAGAATCTACACTGAACTGCACCAAGTTCCTGATCAGATTGCCGATCGCCAAAAACGCCAAAATAGTAAATGCGATTAGGTAAAGGATGTGGAGCATATTTAAAGATAGTTATTTTGGTAATTGTGAAGCTGGTCTAACCTTGATCTGCCTTGGCTGACTGGAGCTGGCGAAATAACGTCGCAACTCGCCAACATTCTCCTACTATTTTATGCCATGTCAGCATGGTACTAGGTTCAATGCCTACTTGACTATCGGTGGCATTAAAGAGCATTTGCGCCACGCTAACTTCTTGGCAGGCATTTTTGACCTCAGCTAGTAGTTCGTTTTGCTCGGATTCACTTAAAAAACTAATTCGCTCGCTTTCTAATAAACTGATCGATCGAGAAAACCAATGTTTAAAATCTTCCAAGAGTGGTTGGAGTATAGTTTTTAGCAAATCTTGTTCGGAGGGATGAGAGGGAGGCATTGCATTTAATATGGCGATTGTTATTAGGTCATATTCTAACCTTTTTTACAATTCTTAAAATGATGGCTGCCGATCAGTATCTTTTGATCTACCGGTTCAGTGCTAACCAGAGATTTAGAGATCTGGCCAGAGAGGTTAGAATAGATACTGGATTTAAAGTTGCAGGGAATCTCGCTCCAATGTCTATTGCTGACCAGCCAGAATCAATCTATCTACCCAAGACTAACGAGTCCGATAGTCTTAAGAAAATTAGACATACCACCTCCCATGTAATGGCAATGGCGGTGCAAAAGCTTTTCCCCAAAGCGCAGGTGACAATCGGACCCTGGATTGATAACGGTTTTTATTACGATTTTGACGTGCCTGAAGCTTTTACGGAAGCGGATTTGAAGTCCATCAAAAAGGAAATGATCAAGATCATCAACCAAAAACTGCCAGTAATCCGAGAAGAAGTCACACGGGAAGCGGCGGCGGCGCGGATTCAAGAAATTAATGAGCCTTACAAAGCTGAAATACTGGCTGATATTAAAACCGAACCGATTACCATCTATCATTTGGGCGATAAATGGTGGGATCTGTGTGCTGGTCCCCATGTAGAAAATACTGGTGAGTTAAATCCAAAGGCGATCGAACTAGAAAGCGTGGCCGGAGCCTACTGGCGCGGCGATGAAACCAAAGCCCAACTCCAACGCATCTATGGCACCGCCTGGGAAACTCCCGAACAGCTGGCCGAGTATAAGCGCCGCAAGGAAGAAGCCCTGAAGCGTGATCATCGCAAATTAGGTAAAGAGCTTGGTCTGTTCATCTTCTCAGACTCGGTGGGGGCGGGGCTGCCGCTCTGGACTCCAAAGGGCACGATCTTGCGATCGACCCTAGAAGATTTCTTAAAAAAAGAACAGGTGAAACGCGGCTATCTCCAAGTGGTCACGCCACATATTGCCAAGGTCGATCTGTTTAAAATTTCTGGGCACTGGCAAAAGTACCAAGAAGACATGTTTCCGATGATGGCCGAGGACGAAGCGGCTAAGGCAGCAGAGCAGGGCTTTGTGATAAAACCGATGAACTGTCCTTTTCATATTCAAATCTATAAGAATGAGCTACGTTCCTATCGGGAATTACCAATGCGGTTGGCCGAGTTTGGCACGGTTTATCGCTATGAACAGTCTGGCGAATTAGGTGGTCTAACTCGGGTGCGGGGCTTTACGGTGGATGATTCCCACTTGTTTGTCACGCCTGAGCAATTAGATGCTGAGTTCTTGAATGTGGTGGATTTGATTTTACAGGTATTCAAAGCCCTGAATTTGAAAAAATTCAAAGCCAGATTGAGCTTCCGCGATCCCGAGCTGAAAGATAAATATATCGGCTCTGATGATGCTTGGGAAAAAGCCCAGGGTGCCATTCGGCGGGCAGTAGAAACCCTCGGTCTGGATCATTTTGAAGGCATTGGCGAGGCGGCATTCTATGGACCCAAGCTCGACTTTATTTTCCAAGATGTCCTAGAGCGGGAATGGCAGCTCGGTACTGTTCAGGTAGACTATAACTTGCCAGAACGCTTTGAATTGGAATATGTTTCTGAAGACAGCAGCCGCCAGCGACCAGTAATGATTCACCGGGCACCATTTGGTTCCTTAGAACGACTGATTGGCATTTTGATTGAAGAATATGCTGGCGATTTCCCGCTGTGGCTAGCACCAGTTCAAGTGCGTTTGGTACCAGTGGCGCACGACTTTGCCCCTTTTGCCCAAGAAGTTTGTCAACAACTACTAGCAGTTGGAGTGCGGGCTGAAGTTGATAACAGTAACGAGCGCTTAGGCAAGATGATTCGCAATGCCGAGAAATCCAAGATTCCGGTGGTCGGCGTAATTGGTGCTAATGAAGTGGAGAACCGCACCGTCAGCATTCGCACCCGTGCTGATGGGGAACTAGGGGCGATGCCCGTCGCCACGGTGCACGATCGACTGCTCCAAGCCTTGAATAACTACAGTAACTTTTAACTATGCTTTCCATCAACAAACTAATACCGCCACCGGGCTGGATGGAAATCGGCACGATTGTGGCGCCGCAGGGCTTGAAGGGAGAAGTGCGAGTGTACCCGCACAGTGACTTCCCCGAACGATTTGAGGTGGCTGGCGAGCGCTGGTTATATAGCAACAACCAAGCGGAGCCGGAGTCGGTACAACTCCAGCGCGGTTATGGCCTGCCGGGGAAGGATATGTATGTGGTGAAGTTGAAGGCGATCGATAACCGCCAACAGGCCGAATCTTTGCGGAACAAAATGTTGGTAGTCCCAGCTGCCGACAGGTTAGCTTTAGGTGCTGGGGAATATCATGTGGCTGATTTAATTGATCTGCCGGTATTTTTGCAAGCCACGGGTGAACAAGTGGGGATAGTGAAGGATTTGGTCTCCCTTGGCCATGATTTGTTGGTGGTCAAAACAGCGACTAAAGAAGTCTGGATTCCGTTTGTGCCAGAAATTGTACCGGTGGTGGATATGGCGCAACGGCGGATTGAAATCACGCCCCCAGCTGGTTTGCTAGATTTAAATGCTTCCTGAAGAACTGTACGATCGTTACAGGTTAATCAAGGCTGAAGATTATTCATGTATTCAGAGCAAAAAATACAGTGCTTTAAATAATAGATGAAGAGCGTTGATCAAATTCAAAGTGCCTGAGGTGAACACAGATCGTAGATGCTATCTTTATCCTAGCCCGCCAATTCGATCGAACGGAAAGAACTTAAATACCGCCTTACCAATGACATTTTTCAGCGGCAGAAAACCCCAATAGCGGGAATCATTACTGTTATTGCGATTGTCACCCATCATAAATAGTTGGTTGGCTGGTACCGTTACCGTCGGCAGATCTTCCAATTTAGGTGTCTCGGCGATATAAGATTCCGAGAGCGGCTCACCATTGAGATACACCCATCCTTTTTGGATGGCAATTCGATCGCCAGGTACCCCAATCACCCTTTTAATAAATGCTTGATCCGATTGGTAGCCATCTTGTTGCAATTGTGGCGGTACCCTAAAGACCGCAATATCGAAGCGCTCCGGCGGATGCAACTGATAAGAAATCTTTTCGACCACCAATCGATCGCCCAGCTGCAAAGTAGGTAACATCGAAGCAGAGGGAATAAAGCGCGGTTCCGCGATAAAAGTCCGAATTAAAAAAGCTAATAACAGCGCCACTACCAGGATTTGGATATTTTCACCCCAGACGCGCCACAGCCGGGTCAATAGTGGAATTCGACCGGTAGTAGCCGCCGGTTTTTTGATAGCTTCGCTTTCACCAGGAGTGATCGGCATATTAACTTAAAATATTTAAATTTTATTAAAGATCAGCTGCACTATTCTAGCTCTAAACATCCCTAGCCAGCAGTGAAGCCGCTGCCATGCTAAATTAGGATTTGTTTTTGGGAGTATCTATGGCCAACCAGCTGCGTATTTTTGTACCGCCTCATCCCCTGATTAAGCACTGGTTGGGAATTGCTCGCGGCGCTGAAACCCCTTCTAAGGTCTTTGGACAAGCAATGGCCGAGTTGGGCAAATGGCTGACTTATGAAGCCATTCGCGACTGGCTGCCGACGATCGATATCCCAGTCACCACACCGGTTGGCGAAACCATCGCCACTTTTATTAATCCCCAAACCCCGCTGGTAATCGTCCCAATTTTGCGGGCAGGTTTGAGCCTCATGGAAGGCATTCAGTCGGTTTTGCCCCTAGAAGCCAGTGTTTTTCATTTGGGCTTTGCCCGCGATGAAGAAACTCTGCAACCTACTTGTTATCTCAACAAACTGCCCCACCACATTCCGGCTAGCGCCCATATTTTGATTGCCGAACCAATGCTAGCCACTGGCGGGACGATCAGACAAGTGCTGATTGAACTAACCAAGCGGGGAGCTGATCCGAGCCAGATTAGAATCATTAGTGTTGTGGTGGCAGCTCCGGCGTTGCAAAAATTGGCGATCGATTACCCCGCACTGCAAATTTATGCCGCTATGATTGATGAAAGCCTCAATGATCGCGGTTTTGTCGTGCCTGGGCTAGGCGATGTCGGCGATCGAGTGTTTGGCACCTAAGCTCTGAGCCATCAATCTGGGCAATCTATCAAATAATAATCACAATATCAAACTACTGGAGAGAGTTATGAGTCAACGTGATGGTTTTAGTGCTGGTTTCTTGCTGGGTAGCTTGGTCGGTGGTCTAGTCGGCGGAACGATTGGCGCAGTCTTGGCTAGTCGCCAACTCAACGGCGAAGAGCCAGAGGTGTTGCGTCGGATCAAAGCCCGTACCCAAAGTGGTGTGCCCAATAATGACCTGATGGAATCCGCCCAACAGAGCCTAGAAAATAAGATTGCTGACTTAAATGGGGCGATCGAACAGGTGCGGTCTTCGTTGAGTAACGTTCAAATGGGCGAAACATCATCAGAGCAGTTGGCAGAAGAACACTTGTCTATTAGCAAACAGCCGGAAGTCTAGTTGCTGGCTACTGGATCAGTTAAAATTCAAACATAGTCTGAAAATATTCTCTCGGTAATCATGACATCCCTATTACTATTAACCAGTATTCAGAATTTCATTTCGATTTATAGCACCCTGATCTTTGTCCGTCTACTATTAACTTGGTTTCCAGCGGTGGAATGGATGCAGCAAGTTGCTGGGTATTTAAGTCCAGTTACCGATCCTTACCTGAATATCTTCCGTAATATCATTCCACCCGTCGGCAACTTTGACTTATCACCAATGCTGGCTATCTTTGCTCTTAGCGCCATTGGTTCTGTTGTGCCCCTATTGTTGCAATCTCTCAACTAGTCTGGCTTAGCAGCTAAACCTGTAACATAAGTTTTTATTATAAAAAATCAACTTTCGTAGATAATTGAGGAGTTGCGGCCTGTGCCTGTGACTCCTCCCTATTCATCTGCTAAAGATTTAGGCTATGTCTGACCTCCCTTTTACTTTAGACCAGTTGCGAATCTTAAAAGCAATTGCGGCTGAAGGTAGCTTTAAAAGAGCTGCTGACAGTTTATATGTCTCTCAACCGGCTGTCAGCTTGCAAGTTCAAAACCTGGAAAGGCAGTTAGACGTACCTCTGTTCGATCGAGGAGGAAGACGCGCTCAACTCACCGAGGCCGGACATCTGCTTTTGGAATATGGCGATAAAATTTTGACCCTATGCCAAGAAACTTGTCGTGCGATCGAAGATTTGCAAAATTTACAAGGCGGTACCTTGATTGTGGGGGCTTCTCAAACGACTGGTACTTATCTACTGCCTCGGATGATTGGTGTGTTTCGGGAAAAGTATCCAGAAGTAGCTGTACAGCTACATGTCCATTCCACCCGCCGCACTGCTTGGAGTGTGGCCAACGGGCAGGTAGATTTAGCAATTATTGGTGGTGAGGTACCGGCTGAACTGCAAGAATCGTTGGAAGTGATTCCCTATGCCGAAGACGAGCTAGCTCTGATTATTCCCAGCGGCCATGCTTTTGCCAAAATGGGTAGTATTCAAAAAGACGATCTTTACAAGCTAAAATTTATTGCCCTCGATTCCCAGTCTACAATTCGCAAGGTAATCGACCAGGTATTGACCCGCTGCGATATTGACCCTAAGCGCCTGAAGATTGAAATGGAGTTGAACTCGATCGAAGCGATCAAGAATGCGGTACAAGCTGGTTTGGGCGCTGCTTTTGTTTCTTTATCCGCCATCGAAAAAGAGCTGCAAATGGGGCTAATCTGCCGCGCCCAAATCGAAGGAGTGACGATTCAAAGAATACTGGCCGTGATTGTGAACCCCAACCGCTATCGATCGCAAGCTGCTGCTGCTTTTTGCCAAGAAGTTTTGCCCAAATTTACCACTTATAACTGGGCCGCAGACATGATGTATAGCAAGCAGTCGGCACCAGGGGAAGTAAGCATTGCTGAGTAAAAAAGGTTTAGGAAGATTCTAGCTGGACTGAAAATTGAATATCTGTTCCAATCATCATGAGTTATTGCCTCAATCCCAAATGCACCAAGCCTCAAAATGCTGAACAGTCTAAGTTTTGCATCAATTGTGGTGACCCTTTATTGTTGCGCGATCGATATCGAGCTATTGCACTGATTGGTCAGGGTGGATTTGGCAAAACTTTCCTGGCAGTGGATGAAGACCGACCTTCCCAGCCGCCCTGTGTGATTAAACAGTTTTTTCCCACTGTGCAGGGCACCGCCTCGATTGCTAAGGCCGGAGAATTATTTAAGCAGGAAGCGGCTACCCTGGAAAGACTGGGTGTCCATCCCCAAATCCCCGATTTGTTTGCCTACTTTGTGACGGCTGATGGTCAGCAGTATTTAGTTCAAGAATTCATCAGTGGTCAAAATTTAGCAGACGAGTTGCACGAAGAAGGCGCTTTTTCTCCAGCCAAAATTCTAGAAATCTTGCCAGAGTTGCTCAAGATTTTGGGGTATGTCCATGAGAATCAAGTGATTCATCGGGATATTAAACCCGAAAATATCATTCGCCGGGCTAGCGATCGCAAGCTATTTTTAGTAGATTTTGGGGCGGCCAAGTCGGTATCAGCGACAACCGTGGTCAATCAAGGTACCAGCATCGGCACTTTTGAATATACGGCTCCTGAGCAGCTGCGTGGTTTTGCCACCTTTGGCAGCGATCTGTATAGTCTGGGAGTCACTTGCCTGAATCTATTGACCGGCATCGCCCCTGACCAACTCAGTGACATGAACGAAATGGTTTGGATCTGGGAAAAGCAGCTGGGCGATCGATCGATCGACCACCACTTCACCACCATCCTCAATAAATTAGTGGCTTATACTTTAGCCGAACGTTACCAGTCTGTAGCAGAGGTATTTAAAGATTTAGCGGCTGAGCGGTCTATCCCACCCGTCATGCCCCAGACGATGCCGCTGACTAGTGCAACAACAGCAACAAGTACTTACCAGTCGAGGCTACCGGCTATTGTCAATCAGCCAGCTGTTCAAGAATCTCAACAGCAGTCATTTCCATATTGGCGACTAGAAAATACTCTGGATTGGCACAGTCGGCCAATCAATGCGTTGGCTTTTTTCCCGGATGGCCAATCTTTGGCTAGTGCTGATGAGCTAGGAAATATGGCGATTTGGAATCTCCGTTTCCAAAAGCCCGCCGCCTGCATATGCAGTAATCGGGAAATTTGGGCGATCGCTATTCACCCTGCTGGCCAAATCATGGTTAGTGGCGAAGACAAAAAAGTCCAGGTGCGCCGGATGCCGCACATTGGCGCGGTGGTGCGTACCCTGCGGGTTGACCTCAGCACCGATGATAGTCATGGAGGCAAAGTCTATGCTATGGCCTTTAGTGGTAACGGCAAGCTGTTGGCGAGTGCCAGTGCAGACCAAAAAATCCGGCTGTGGAATAGCGATAACTGGTCGCTAGTGTATACCTTTGATGGTCACAATCAGTCGGTGACTAGTCTGGGATTTTTGCCAAACAGTGAGATTTTGGTGAGTGCCGGAGCCGATCGCAGTATCCGGTTTTGGGATACTGCCAAAAAAAACCCTATTAAAATCATGAATGATGTCCATAGCGGCACTATTCATCAACTGGCGATCAGCGATCGATATATTGCTAGTGCCAGCGCTGATCACACCGTCAAGTTGCAAGATCTGCAAACTTCCCGAAGTCAATTTTTGAGGGGTCATCGTGACACAGTTTTGAGCGTGGCGATTAGTCCCAATAATCAATGGTTGGCTTCTGGGTCGATCGATCGCACCATCCGGCTCTGGCATTTGCCTAGTGGGGAGTTGGCGCAAGTCATTACCGACGACTTTAGTAGTGCCGTCAAAGCCCTGGCTTTTAGCCCGGATAGTGCTAAATTGGTCGGGGGCAGTTGGGATAAAACAATTAAAATTTATGGCGAAATACGGTCTGGCACTGCACACTAGTAGCCCTGCATTGGGACTATCGATCGGAGATTTAGCAGCTGCAAGTTGTCGATCTCAGTCTTGGCCGTTGGGTCGGGAGACTTCTAACGTGCTGCAATCTTATCTAGCAAAATTTATGGTGCCTCAGTCTTGGTCGGATTTGGCCTGGGTGGCAGTGGCGATCGGACCGGGGGGATTTACGGGAACTAGACTCGCTGTAGTTACGGCGCGCACGATTGGTCAGCAGCTCCAGATTCCGGTGTTTGGGATTTCTAGTTTGGCGGCGATCGCTTGGAGCCAGGGTCAAGATGGATCGATCGCGGTGGAAATTCCTGCCCAGCGCGATCAGATTCATGCCGGCATTTATATGGTTGATCGGCCACAGCAAAAATTATCAGTGCGACAAGCCGATCAAGTAACAACTCCCGAGGAATGGGCGCTAAAAACTGCTGGTTCGCAACGGGTAGTGATTGCAGCTGGTGCGGATGTGAGTTATACGGTGTCGGCGGTGTGGGAGTTAGCTAAGTATCAATGGGAAAAGGGCGATCGATCGTCTTGGGAATCGGTTTTACCTATTTATGGTCAGAGTCCAGTTTGATTTAAGACAAAAAACGCTTGGCTAGAAAATAGGCCGCGATCGACTTGGCATCAATCCCGGTTCCGGCAAAAATTTGAGCTTCTAGTTCGGCTGGGGTCATAAACACTACTTCCATGTCTTCGTCATCATCTTGAGCGGGAGGATTGGGGACTGGTACTGCGCCTTCGGCTAGGAAGGCATAAATAATTTCATCGGAGTAGCCGGGAGCTAAAAAGAATTCACCCAAGTCCGTCCATTTGCTGGCCTGATGACCCGTTTCTTCTTCAATCTCACGCTGGATGGTTTCGGCGGGACTTTCACCGATTTCTAAGGTGCCAGCGGGAAACTCTAAGATCCGACCCCGCACGGCAAACCGATACTGCTTCACTAAAATTAATCGGCCATCAGGGGTCACTGGTACTACGGTGGCACCGCCGGGATGCTGGACACAAGTCCATTCTCCTTCGACACCGTTGGGGAGCCGTAACCTGTCGCCCCGAATCGAAAATTTGCGCGACTGATAGAAAAATTGAGGCTGAATGACTTCTGCTATTTCGTTTCCGAGGGGCATAATTTTATGGTGTGAGAGGCTCTATCCCAAAAAAGTATAGGAGAAAAAAGCCAATTATGTTGTTATTCACAGCCTAACCTTGATCGCAGATCATTAATAGACACGCCATGCCACAACCAATCCCCAGCAATTTCCGCCAGCGGCACCAACACAAAACTACGCTCCGCCATGTAAGGGTGAGGTACTTGCAGATTTGCTGTCTCAATTTGCCAGCGACCATAGAGCAACAAATCCAAATCCAGCGTCCTGGCTCCCCAATGCACCTGTCGCTCCCGACCAAAATGTTGTTCGATCGATTGCAAGACCTCCAACAATTGCCAAGGATTCAAACTAGTTGTAAAAGTAGCACAGCCATTTAGGTAGTCGGGTTGGGGCGGCCCCACTGGTTTAGTTTGGTACCAGCGAGAAACCTGGATGTTTTTAATTTGAGAAACAGCAAGGAGTTGGGCGATCGACTGTTCCAAAATTTGCTGACTAGGACCCAGGTTACTACCCAGGCCAATGGCACATGCGATCTCAGTCATTATTATGTCTTTACCGTTTCGGAGACAACAATCAAAGAATAATTTTTTCCTTGGGACTGGCGGGCACGAATCCGTGCACAGAGATTGGTGACGCTGTACTGATTATTTTCCATCGGAAAGGCAAAGGATTTCGCTTATTGGTGGTGCCGAGGAAGGTGCCGTCTATGACCAACAATCGATCAACCAAAGGAATGGTTAACTTTACGACACCGATAGTATATCATAAATAATCTCAAGGATGGCCAAATACGCCAGCGGCGCAATCCAATCCCTAGTCATCAAAGTAGATGGGGTTGTTTCGCTCGAACTGCTTTAAAATCAGATCAATTCTTGATTCATTTCGCGTATGTCTTGGCCACAACTCCTGCAACAACTACTCGATCGACAATCTCTCAGCCAAGACCAAGCCACAAAATTGATGCAGGGCTGGCTCAATGAGCAAATCTCCCCTGGATTATCCGGGGCGATTTTGGTGGCTTTGCGAGCCAAGGGCTTATCCGCAGCAGAACTGGCCGGGATGGCTAAGGTTCTACAGGCCGAGGCGATCGATCATCCCCAGCCGGTGATCGATACCTGCGGTACTGGCGGTGATGGGGCAGATACCTTTAATATTTCCACAGCAGTAGCCTTTGTAGCGGCAGCAGCGGGTTTAAAAGTTGCTAAACACGGCAATCGATCGGCCTCCAGTCGGGTGGGTTCTGCCGATGTTTTGGAATCTTTAAGGGTGAATTTGGGAGCAGCCAGCGATCGAGTGCGAGCCGCTGTAGAGGAAGTGGGAATTACGTTTTTGTTTGCCCCCGGTTGGCATCCGGCAATGAAAGCGGTAGCTCCGCTGCGTCAAGAACTAAAAATTCGGACGGTTTTTAATCTACTCGGTCCGTTGGTTAATCCCCTGCGCCCCACCGGTCAAATAATTGGCACCTCTGATCCTCAATTACTTACTGTAATGGCTGAAGCTTTGGGAATCTTGGGTACAGAAACAGCGATCGTCTTGCATGGCCGGGAAAAGCTGGATGAGGCTGGTTTGGGGGATGCGACGGATTTAGCGATTCTGGTGAATGGTCAGGTGCAGTCAGCCGTTATTAAGCCTATGGAATTGGGGATTGTCCACGCCCCAATTGCGGCCTTAGCGGGTGGTGATGTGGCTACTAATGCGGGCATCTTGACTGAGTTGCTACAAGGCTGGGGCACAACCGCACAACAAGATGTGGTAGCTCTAAATACCAGTCTGGCACTGCAAGTGGGGGGGATGGTGCCCTTGGGCGATCATCAAAAAGGGATATCGATCGCCAAACAAGTCTTAGCCAGCGGTGCGGCCTGGGAAAAACTGACCGAGTTAGTGAAGTTTTTGGCTTGATCGATCGAATCAAAATTGAAAAACTGGCGCTGCTGAAATTAAATTCGCTCTATAATTTTCCTAAAGATGCAGACTAAAGAATTTTTAGTCATTAACCAATGGAAATTGATTACATCACAACCTTGGGAATCACCGCAGGCATATTAACCACGATCGCGTACCTCCCACAATTAATCAAAACGTGGCAGTCTAAATCTGCCGGGGATATTTCTTGGACAATGCTAATTGTGTTGTGCCTGGGCATCATCCTCTGGTTAGCCTATGGGTTAGCGATTCACGATTTGCCGATTTTGCTGGCTAATATCTTTACCCTCCTGTTAGCTGGAGTGATTTTGGTGCTCAAAATTCGGTATCGCAACAATTAGAATGTGATCGATCGAAACCTGTCTCAATCTTGTTTGATTCGCGACCAGTGATATTTAGCTTATTTACCTAGTCCATCTCGAATTAGTGGCTCGAACATTGGTGCTAACTCCGATCGCGCTAGCAACAAACTAGGTAGCGGATAACTACCATAATCCTTCCCCACCTGTGCCGGAAAAATCGGATCAGCCGACAGCGAAATCCAATGACCGCCAGCAGCGTGCAAAATCGGCCATACTGCTGCTAAATCCCAAATCTTGGGTGTAGATTCTACCGCCCCGATCATCAACCCCGCCGCCACCGCCGAGAAGCTATAAGTAGTTACTCCAATCATCCGAATTTTGGCTGGTAGCTTATTCTTCAACACACTACTACTCCGGGCACAGAGACCGAAGAGATGATTGCTGCTGGGTTGGTCAGCGCTGCTGTGAATGGGTTGACCATTCAGCCAAGCCCCTTGCGGCATATCTAAACCAGTAGTACCCGGCCAATAGCCGTAAAAAGTTTGCTGGACTGGCGGAAAAAAGATGTAGCCAAATACTGGCTGGCCTTGATAAAGCAAACCGATCGATACTCCCCACAACGGGATTCCTCTGGTGAAATTGGTAGTGCCATCGATCGGATCGATTACCCAAGTCCAAGGCGTATCGGTAAAAAGATGAAAGTCTTCTTCGCTGAGCACCGCATGATCGGGGAAAGCGGCTGTGATGGTTGCTTTAATCTCCGCATCTGCCCATTGATCGGACTGAGTAACTAAACTACCATCGGCTTTAGTCTGAGCTGTAGCATGGCCAAAATCTTGGAGGAGCTGCTGACCAACCCGCTGGGCTGTCGATTCTGCCAGGGTGAATACCTGCTTCCAAAAATCCATATACGGCAATCCTCTCAGTGCTGACCATTAACAACCATGCTGTATCATACCGCTGTTGTCCCCAGTAGAGTACTTACGGAACGATTAAGCGCATACTGATATCTAGCCACGGCGACCGAGTGATCGGAGCACTAGTAGAAATGTAATCTACCCCCGTTGCTGCCACTGCCCGAATAGTAGCCAGTGTAATATTTCCAGAGGCTTCCAACTTAATACGCGGATTGAACTGCCGACAAGCTGCTACCGCCATTTTCATCATCTCCACTGGCATATTATCCAACATAATGATATCTACACCGCAGTCCAGCGCCTCCTGGACTTGAGCGATCGATTCGGTTTCTACTTCGATCGTCAGGGGATAGGGTAGAACTTGGCGCACTGCTGCTACCGCTGCGGCGATCCCCCCAGCCGCTGCAATATGGTTATCTTTAATCATTGCCCCGTCATCCAAACCCCAACGGTGATTGACCCCGCCGCCAACGGTGGTGGCATATTTTTCCAGGATTCTTAAGCCTGGTGTCGTTTTGCGAGTATCCACCAATTTGACTGGTAAATCGGCGATCGTAGCGGCGTAAGTATGGGTTGCTGTGGCAATGCCGCTTAAGCGCATCACCAAATTCAAAGCCGTGCGCTCACCCATCAGTAAATCAGCAATTTGGCCGGTGATTTCAGCAATAACTGTTTGAGGTTCACAATTTGTGCCTTCCTCCACTAGTGCTTGAAAATTAATACTAGGACTCAGCCGCTGAAAAACCCGAGCGGCGACGGGCAGACCAGCTATTAACCCTGGTGCTTTCACCGTCCACCGTGCTGTCATCAGGCGTGGCGGTAAACCCTGACTAGCTCGATCGCCGCGACCAATGTCTTCTTGCAGCCAGCGATCGAGCAGAGCATCTAGAACAATCCAAGGGGGTAAAGCGAAATGGGACATAGGGGATATAGCTTAAAACGAAAAAAAAGGCTGGTAACTAGTACCAACCTTAGCAAAACTAAACCCCGATTCCCCCGGTAATGAGTTGCTATCGCTTCACAATACCTAAAGAAGATTCAAATTGAATGACCTGGCTGATTGCTTAAAATTCACTATCTGCATCAGGCTCACAAGATAAATATATCTCATTCCTATTTAATCACCCTCAGCCATTTGCAGTATTTACGCACCCTGGATCTCTAAAATGATTAGCGAAGCGATCGAGGATCTTAATCTCAAGCCAATGAAAAAGGCTGGTAACTAGTACCAACCTTCGTAAAACTAAACCCCCGATTCCTCTGGTAATGAGTTGCGATCGCTTCACCATACCTAAAGAAGATTCAAATTGATTTGCCCAGTCGATTGCTCTAAATTTAAGATATGTCTCAGGCTCATAAGATAAAAATATCTCATGGCCAGTGTGATCACCATCAGCCATTTCCTGGAGTTTTGTTTGTATTACTTTCCTAGTGACCCGCCCTATTTTCTGCTCTTTGCCGGTCTATTCATTGGCTTGTCCTGTGGATCGGCCTTTGATTCCACTCTCAAGCGCTATGTTAAAGCCTGGTCTGTCGATCGGGTGAACATCAGCCTCACTTCGTTAGATAACATCACTCTCAAGTTGCCTTTTGTGGGGATTGCCTGCGGCATCGGCATGTTTTTGACTTCGGGCATGTCAATTTTTGGCTTGCCCGATACGATCGCTGCCGGTCTGGCAATTCCACTGACCTTATTTACAGCTGTCTTCTTGTGGCTACAGCTCAAGGGAGTTTTAAAAGAACTGGATCAAGGCGGTTCCCAAGCGCTGGATTTAGATAGCTGGGGTTAAAGTTTCTGGAAAATAGCGGCTTCAATTTGCTCTAGAGCAACTTGCAAGTCGTCATTGACAATTTGCAAGTCGAATTCGCCAGCGGCCTCGATCTCAGCCTGAGCGCGTTCTAATCTTTGGATGATTGCAGCTTCTGGATCTTGGCCCCGGTTCCGAATTCGAGCTTCTAATGCCGCTACACTGGGCGGTAATATAAAAATCTTCAGAGATTCCGGAAAAATCTTGGCTACCTGCCGTGCCCCTAGTAACTCAATTTCCAGAATGATCGATCGACCTTGATTAATCTGCTCCTGGACTGGTTGGGTCGGAGTGCCATAGTAATTACCGGCAAATTCTGCCCATTCCAGCAAGTCACCAGCGGCAATCATTTCTGTAAACTGATCGCGCGTCCGAAAATAATAATTTATGCCATCAACTTCATCCGATCGAGGTGGACGAGTAGTAGCCGAAATAGACATGTACAGCTCGGGATGACGCTGGAGCAATTCCTTCAACAAAGTACCTTTGCCGACACCACTGGGTCCAGTCAGGACGATTAAACGGCCAACATTCATAATGCTTTGAAGAAAAATCTGGAACGTCAGTCAACATCATAGACTTAGATGACATCCTCCCCAGTTAGTGAGACTAATTTTCGTAGACTACTGGGGTAGATTAAAATTAGATAGTAGATTTTTTAATCGATCGATACCAAAGCATTATGAGTACTGCTGGCATAATCATTTTGTTGGGCATCGCCCTGATGGGGGTGTATGCGATGCAACGCTTCATTTCCAGAAAGAAAGCTGTTGCTCGGTTTAAAAAATCGATGGGTGATTTTAATTCATCTCAGCCCCTGGGAAAGGTCGATCGACAGACCCAAACCAAGCTCACCAGATTACTTGGTGGCAACAAAAAAACTATCGATCGATTGCTAGAACAATCTCGGTTTAAGAATTCCGATCGACCAGAGCAGTGGCATTGGGAAAAAGTCCTGTACGACTTAGAGCGCGATCGCTGGCGGTAGCAACGTTTGTAATCTTTATCCCCAAAACCAGCCCAAAAAATCTTAAGATATATGAACATCTTTTGAAATTCGGTTAGTCCTTGTAAGTAAGTGAAGTTATGGCTCCCAAACGCCAAGAAGTAATGTTGCTCGTTGACGGATATAACGTCATCGGCCTTTGGGCAGACCTGTACCCCGATCCTGACGATGAAACACCGCTCCAGCTCAGAAGTGCTAGCGATTTATCAGCAGCCAGAAATAAATTAATCGAAGAATTAGTCAACTTCAGTGCTTTTGAAGGTTACGATACTCAATTGGTGTTTGATGCCCATAGTCGCGATACGCCTGCGCACCACGAAGTTATCACCCCCAACCTCTCTGTCTACTACACCGAGTTTCGAGAAACAGCCGATACCTACATCGAAAAATTCTGTGCCCGCCATAAAGGTAACACCACCGCCAAAACCAGATTAGTTGTTGCCACCTCCGATCGAGCGCAACAATTAACCGTCGGGGGCTTTGGTGCGGAGTGGATGTCGGCTCTCCAACTAGTTCACAGGGTCGAATCTAGTTCCAGTCGATCGCGCCAAAAACAAAAGACTAAACGTCAAACCAGTGGCCGATTTTTGTTCAACTCCCTTGATCCAGTAGCCCAAGCCCGCTTATCAGCTCTGCGTTATGGCATTCCACCCGATAAATGACTGGATTATGCTAGTTGACATTACGACAAACAGTTGATTGAGCGCCAACATTTTTTTAGTAGTTGACATTACTTTAAACATCATCTAGATTTAGAGATGTGCAAAAACACAGGCCCCCATCGTCTAGTGGCCTAGGACACCTCCCTTTCACGGAGGCGACAGGGATTCGACTTCCCTTGGGGGTATTTAAAGTGAAAAAAGTAAAGGTGTACTTCGGTGCGCCTTTATTGTTTTGTTGCTTTATGGAATTCAAGGGGCACTATTTAGCTAAGATAAAGCAATGTTAAGTCTGTTTACTGCCCTGTGAAAGCCGATCTGCTTAAAAGAGTATTTAGAGCAATCGCCACTGATGATGACGTGGCGGTGGGTAAGCTCTTGAATGCAATAGTTCAAGAAGAGCGAAAAAAAGGACATACTATTCTTGCCGAGCAACTGGAAAGTATTACCAAGTCTAAATCTAGAAGCTCGGCGGCTGGCAGTGACAACAAAAGTAGTACAAGTGCAATTGCTTCGGTAAGCAAACTACAATCTTTAACTGAACTTCCGAATAGCAAAAGATCGCAACTCCCTCTCGTAACGGAAATTCCCCGAGAGAAACTTAGGCATCATACTATCTTGTCGGCAGAAGTTGAACAGCGCTTCCAGAGAATTGAGCGCGAATATGCAGCCCGCGATCGACTAGCGCATCATGGCTTTAGTTATAAGCAAAAGATTCTGCTGTATGGACTACCTGGTTGTGGCAAAACAATGAGTGCCGAGCGACTAGCTTGGAATACTGGTTTGCCCCTGCTCAAAGTGCGCTTTGACACGATGGTATCTTCTTATCTAGGAGAAACTGCTACTAATCTGCGAGAAATCTTTGAGGTGGCTAGCAAAAACCCTTGCCTGCTATTTCTTGATGAATGTGACTCTCTGGCTAAATCTCGCGAAGATAACAATGAGGTTGGCGAGATGAAGCGGGTGGTGAATACTTTCCTCCAAATTTTGGATGAATATAATACCTCCTCTGGCTTACTTGTTGCTGCTACTAACCTCGATAAATCCCTGGACATGGCAGTGTGGCGCAGATTTGATGATGCGATCGAAGTTCCTAAGCCAACAGCAATAGAACTAGAAGCACTGCTCAAACAAACCTTAATTACGATGGAAAAAGGCTCGATCGATTGGCACTCGATCGTCGCAAAAATGCAAGGATTTTCCTCCGCGCAAGCTGTACGGGTAGCTCAAGATGCTGCTAAACGGGCTATTCTTGATCGAGAAGAACTTGTAATTCCAGAGCATCTTGAAGCCGCCATTCAAGAAATCTCCCGTACTTAAAAGTTGAGCTGCATCTACCTTTAGCATGAACGAAGCCAATAGATCGTTTCCCCACATCGAACTCAAATTTGCTACCGAAGGAACAGCATCCTTCACGACCTTTCCTAGAGAAAAAACACCGAAAACTCAAGCTAATTTGGGCGATAGTTGGGGGCATGGCAACAAACTCAAGGGTTCAGTCTCAGGAATTATCTCAGATTGGCATGAGCAATTAGTAGAACGAAAACAAGAACAGAAGCCAGAATTACCAGAGGCTGTTCCGTTGATTTTGCAGATCGATCCAAATGCCTTTGATGCAGAAGAACTTCGTAAATATGGGATTGAAGTAATTGCCGAACTAGAGCATGGATATATTCTCGGAGCATCAGCAGATCATCAATTTACAGATTTACAGAAGAAGATCGAGCAATTTCTCAATCAAGAGCGTGGGGGCGGCAAAGTCCCAGAAATTTGGGAGATCCTCGATGGGACGAAAAGACCTGAATATATCCTTGCTCCAGAATTGCAAGCGCAATGGGGTCAAATTGAAGACGATCGACTATATACCGTAGATGTTGGTATTGCCTGCGTCGGAGAGAAGTCGCAACTACGAGCCTATCCTAAACCAAATGAAAATCGCAGTCAGGAAAAGGATCTGACCATTACTCAACGATGGATGGAAGAACGCGATTTAACATATCAGCAATGGGATGAGATTAAGAGTAATCGTGAAGATGAATTCGATCTCTTTGTGCGGGAATACCAGGGAGAATTGCTAGATATCACTGATGGTGAAATCATCACTCATACCGAGCTACCCGATAGCTTCTCCTGTCGAATCAGTATCTCTGGCAGGGGTTTGAGAGATCTAGTTTTGAACTTTCCCTACGTCTTTGATGTCAGTCTGCCAGATGATGTTGGGGATGATTCATCTGCGGAAACACAACTAGAAGAAATCGAAATATCTTTCTCTCTAGAAGCACCAGATCGAAACGCACCCAAAGTTTGCGTTATCGATAGTGGTATCCAAGAAAAACACCCATTATTAGCATCGGCAATTATAGAAAACGATTCTCGATCGTGGGTGCCCAATGAAACCGATTTGACCGCCGATTTTGTCAAAAATGGTGGACATGGTACCCGTGTCGCTGGAGCGGTCTTATATCCGAATCTAATCCCCACTAGCGGACAACAACAGGCTGTCTGCTGGCTGCAAAATGCTCGCGTACTCGATCGAGACTGTCGTTTATCAAAATCCCTATTTCCTCCAGCCCTTATCTCGAACATCGTCAAATTTTATCAAGGTGAAAGAGGAACGCGGATTTTTAACCATTCGATCGCTGGAAGCACTCCCTGTCGCACTCAATATATGAGCGCGTGGGCAGCCGAAATCGATAATTTATCATGGGAATACGATATTTTATTTATCGTAGCCGCAGGCAATCTCCCGATCGATGGAAGCTTAGGTAATTCCAGATTATCAGTTCGAGATCGCTTACAACAAGGCAAACTTCATCCAGATTACCTCCTAAGCGATTCTTGCCGAGTCCCCAATCCCGCTCAAAGTTTTCAAGCTCTGACTGTCGGCTCTGTCTCCCTGCAAACTTTCAGAGATTTATCGAGAAAATCGATCGCCCAGCAAGACTATCCATCTTCTTTCTCCTGCACGGGTTTGGGAATATGGGATTCGATTAAACCAGAAGTGGTCGAGTATGGCGGCGATCTTGTCTCCGATGGCGGCACACCACCCAGTCTGACATATCCCCCAGAAGTCTGTCCCGATCTGGTTCGTTCCACCTTAAATGGTGGGCCGATGTCAGCCCGCGATTGTATCGGAACTTCTTACGCGGCTCCCAAAGTAGCTCATATTGCCGCTTGTCTGGCGGCTGAATTACCCAATGAAAGCTGCTTGCTATATCGAGCGTTAATCGTACAGTCAGCCCGACTCCCTAGCTGGGTAGAAACTACCAATTTCGATCTCTACAGTGCCATTCGGTTGCTGGGCTATGGTATTCCCAATCTAGATCGAGCCTTGGGTAATTCCAATAACCGAATTACGCTAATTGCTAGAGGAGAACGGCGGATTGCTGCCCGTCAAGCACAAATTTACGAAGTCAGCCTACCAGACGGATTGAGATCGCCTGGAGAGGATTTAGACATTCGGATTGAAGTCACACTTTCTTATAAAGCCCAACCTCGACGCACCCGCCGCGCTCGAAGAAAGTACCTGTCCACATGGTTAGATTGGGAATGTAGCGATAAAGGTGAAGATCCTGTGAGATTTCTAGAGCGAGTACTTAAAAATTATGATGCCCTACCAGAATCACAGAAAAAAGGCAAGGATATCTTTAATTGGGTTTTGAACAAACGGAAAAATTGGGGACAGGCAGATAATGTATCCAGGCAGGAGGGAACGTTACAAAAAGACTGGGCGATCGTCAAATCATACGACTTGCGCGAGTCCTTCTGTATTGCCGTCGTTGGACATGAAGGGTGGAATAACGATCCCAGTGCCACTGTACCCTATGCCCTAGTAGTCAGCTTTGAAGCAGTAGATACGAATATACCGATTTATACATCGATCGCCACAGTTCAAATTCCGACTCAGGTAGAAACTGAGATATCCGTCAAATCTTAGGCAACCATTGGTTGGATGCTCACACAGTCATTTTCTGAATATATTTACTACTATGCCGATTTTGCTGTACTGGGGAGATGATGAATTCGCGCTCAACCAAGCGGCGATCGAACTCCAAAAAAACACCATAGATGCGGCTTGGGCAAGTTTCAATTACGAAAAAATTGCCGGTGAACAACCAGCGGGCACCATTCAAGCCTTAAATCAGGCCATGACACCGCCCTTTGGTAGCGGGCAGCGGTTGATCTGGCTAGTTAATACTCACGTTGTAAGCCAATGCAGTGAGAGCATCTTGGCCGAGCTAGAGCGCACCTTACCCGACATACCCGCGACCACTATCTTACTTTTAACCAGTGTCAATAAGCCCGATGGTCGCTTAAAAGCTAGTAAATTTATTCAAAAACAGGCGACCGTGCGGGAGTTTGCCCTGCTCCCACCCTGGAAAACAGCCGAAATTGGCCAACAGGTCAAACAGCTCGCCCAAAAACTAGGAGTCAATCTCACCAAAGAAGCGATCGATCTATTAGCGGAATCGATCGGCAACAATACTCGGCAGCTACACACCGAACTTACCAAACTAAGTTTATTTGCCTACGAGCGACCCACTCCGCTGACTGCTACCGAAGTGAGCAGTTTGGTGATGGCCACTACCCAGAATAGTTTACAACTAGCCAATGCCTTGCGTCAGGGCGATGTGGGTAGTAGCTTGAGTTTGATTCATGCTTTGATCCAACGGAACGAACCGGCGCTGAAAATTGTGGCCACCTTGGTGGGACAGTTTCGGACATGGCTATGGGTTAAAATACTTACTGAGTCCGGTGCTTCAGACGAAGAAATTGCCAAGGAAGCCGAAATCGGCAACCCCAAGCGGCTCTACTTTCTACGCCAGGATTTACAGAAAATTTCGGTGGGGCAACTGCGGCAAATCTTACCAGAACTGTTACTGCTAGAGTTATCCCTCAAGCAAGGTCAAGAACCAGAAATGGCTTTACAAACTCGATCGATTGCTATTTGCCAGATTGTGACACTGCGTTCTAGTTTGATGGCAACCAATCACTAAAAACCAGTGAAACATAATAGTTCAGCTATCCGTCAAGAATAATAAATTCAACGATAATCATGAAAACTTGGCCAGTCCTCTTGGGAATTGTTGCTCCTCTTGTGATCACTTTGCCAGCAGCAGCGATTTCTTCCACGGAAGTAGCCAAAATCGCCAAGGCGGTCACGGTGTCGATCACTACCCCCGGGGTGCAGGGTTCTGGCGCAATTATTAATCGTATTGGTAATACCTACACGGTATTGACGGCTGCTCATGTGGTCAAAAAGGCCAACCGCCAGTATCAGATCGAACTCAGCGATGGGCAAACCTATCCGGTGAGCAAGCGCCAGTTGGCACCCAGTGGCAATCTCGATTTGGCGGTGGTGCAGTTTCAGAGTGATGTTAATTACTCAGTTATTAAAATTGGTGATTCTAACACCGCCGAGGAAGGCAGTGCTGCCTATGTAGCCGGATTTCCAGTGGCTACTGCGGCTATTACCCAATCGGTATATACCTTCAGTGATGGCAAAATCACGGCCAATAGTTCTAAGCCTTTTGCCAATGGCTACTCGATCGTTTATAGCTGCAATACTTTGCCCGGTATGAGTGGTGGTCCAGTGCTCAATGAGCGTGGCGAATTAATTGCTATTCATGGCAAAGGCGATGCCCAAGAACAAACTAAACAGTCCGAAATAAACGCCAGTGTCTGGGTGAAAACTGGCTTTAACCTGGGCATTCCGGTAAATACCTTCCGACAGCTAGCTAGTAAAATGGGTGTCAACTTTGGTGGTAGTGTTGTGCCTCCGGTCGTTACAGTTAATTCAAATCGTAGTACTACTGCCGACGATTTCTTTGTGGCGGCGGCTAATCAATTTCGTCAAAACGACTATCCCGGTGCGATCGAGAACTTAGATCGCGCCATTGCCACCAGACCAAACTACGTGGCTGCTTATATTGCTAGAGCTGAAGCTAATCTTTTTTTGGATAACTCCCCAGAATTAATTCGGGATGCCAACTTGGCTCTAAAGTACAAGCCCAATTCTGATGAAGCCTATGCTCTGCGCGGAGCCGGTAAAACTGGTCGGGGGGATGTGGTCGGAGCCTTTGCTGACTTGGCTAAAGCGATCGCAATTAATCCCCGCAATCCGCGTAGCTATCTGTATCGGGGCTTTACCGAGTTGCAGTATGCCGATCCGAAAAAAGCTATTCGATCGATCAACCAAGCTCTCAAAATTGATCCTAATCTGGGCGATGGTTATAGTGTGCGCGCCGCCGCTAAATATCTCACTGGTGATCGAGCTGGTTCGGTCGCCGATTTTAATCGTGCCCTCCAAATCAATCCTGATAGTTTCTTGGCCTATGCCTACCGGGGTTTTATCTCGGTAGCGGTGGGGAATAAAGAAACTGGACTCGCGGATTTAGCTAAGGCTGTTAGTCTCAGTCCCAAGAACCCGATTGGATATAGTCTGTGCGGCCAAGCTCAGATGGAACTCAAGAATTTTGCCGCTGCCATTCAGCATTTTAATCGCGCCTTAGAGCTTAAACCTAATTACGACAGTGCCTATGCCTATCGAGGGCTGGTTTATATTTCTCAGCAAGAATACCAAAAGGGCTTGGCTGATGTGGAAAAATCTTTGAGCATTAACCCTAATAATGAAGTTGCCTACCAGGGTCGTTCCGTTTACTATCTATTTAAAAAACAGTTTGATCGATCGTTAGTCGATGCTAGTCAAGCCCTCAAAATAAATTCTTCTTCGCCTGATTCCTATGCTTTACAAGGATTTTCTTATGTGGGTTTAAGTGATCGCCCTCAGGCTAAAAATTCTCTCCAAAAATCGGCTACTCTCTATCAACAACGGGGAAATCGGCAAGAAGGCTATCAAACTGTGATGCAAGTGTTGAAATTACTCCGGTAAGTGCTAATTATGGTTAATGAAAAGGCTGAATTGCGACCATTGACGATCGATCATCTTGATCAAATGCTCCAAATTGACCAAATTTGTTTTGGTGGTCATTGGTCGATCGATACTTACCGGCGGGAATTGGCCAGCGACAATGGCCATTTTGTCGGGGCATTTGTGGATGCACCGCCAGATAATCAACTGATTGGTATGGGCTGTTTCTGGGCAATTTTAGATGAAGCTCATATTACCCTCTTAGCCATTCATCCCGACCATCGGGGACAAGGCTGGGGTCAAGATTTATTAATTGGATTATTTGCCCAGGCCGTAGCGATCGGCATGAACTATGGCACCTTAGAAGTCCGGGCTTCCAATGAAGTAGCGGTAGGGCTGTACGAAAAAATGGGTTTTGTGATTGCGGGGGTGCGCAAAAAATATTACCAAGAGCCAGCCGAAGATGCTTTGGTGATGTGGTGTAGTGGTTTGCAGCAGCCAGATTTTTTAGATAAATTTAAATTGGGGTAAATATTGCTAAACAGATGAATTAGGGGGTGATGTTGACGAACTTGTCACTTCTAATTCTGATTGAACCTGCCAGCCGACTATTTCCTCAGCTGTTGACAACTCCAGCACTTGTTCGCCAATTCCTTCCTTTCCCATAATTGGCACTTGATCGATCGATAGTTCTATAGTTCGATTTTGATTGGTCATCACGCTTAACTCGGAGCCAGCAGTGGCCACTAGCATACCCATTAGTTGATCTTCATGACTACTAAATTGCAATACTTGGTTGCCAATATTGCCGGTCGGTACCAGCCGCAATGCGGACACCGGTAATTGCTTGCCATAGCCCTGGCTAGTCAATAGTAGTAGATTATCACTCATTTTCACTGGCAAACAGCCCACCAGCTGCTCCTTGCTACCAACTCGTAAACCCTGCACTCCCTGGGAAGGCCGACCCTGAATCGGTAGTTGGTCGGCATTAATAGCTAATCTTAATAACCGTCCAATCGAGGTGCCAATCACTAATTCCTTAGCATCTTGTAGTGGTGTGACAAATACTAATTGATCACCTTCTCGCATCTTCATCAGCGCCGAACCCCTGGTGGTTAAACCAGCTAGTTCTTCAATGAGTAGCCTTTTGACTCGGCCTTGAGTCGTTAATAAAATTAGTGCCGATGTGTTTTCTGCTGGTTTCGATAGATACAGAATCTGTTCATCAGAATCTGTCAAACTAGGAACTAAACGCGTGGCTAACGTTCCCACATCACTACGTTGGAAAGTGGTGGGAATGTTTTGAACTTTTAAGGGATAGGCTTTGCCACCACTACTAATCACTACTAATTCCTGGTCATTCATCACCGACTGTCTAGATACCACCAAGTCGCCATTATTGCTTGCCAATCGGTTTTCTGGTCTGGTGATAGCCCGGATGTAACCGCGCTGGGTAAATTCAATTTCTACCAACTGCGGTGGAGTGGATTCGATCGATAGTAGGGAAATCTGTTGTGAGCGAGGCTGCTTGGCTACCTTGGCTACCACTGTTGCTGTAGACAAGACCGGATCATCACCGGCCAAATCATTTACTACCAATAATGCTGTTGTTGGTGTTGCTATCTTCGTAACTACAGAGGCAGATTCAATGACATCAGGACTAGTCGATTGAGGTGTCTCCGGGACACTAGGCCGGGGCTCACTGGGCGGTTTCTCGACGTAGGGTAAAATTGGTTTAGCATTCATAATCCTGGTGCGCCGGGGGTCAGAAAACTTTTTGCGTAGGGTACGTAGATCCTTTTTCATGGATTTCAGTAGCTCTTTGCGGTCTTGCAGGAGCTTTTGGAAACCGGCAATCTTAGTGGCCTGTTCCTCCGCTTCATTGGCCAAATTCTGCCGTTCCATGCCGGTTAAGCGGCGCATCGGCATTGCTAAGATCGCATCGGCTTGGGCTTCACTCAACATCAACTGCTCCAACATCTGGGCTTTAGCTGTTGTTCCATCTGGGGCATGACGCAGAATATCGATCGTCTCATCCAGATTTTCCAGTGCAGTGAGCAGTCCAATCAAAATATGGGCACGCTGTTCACAATGTTCCAGATCGCTGCTGTATTGCCGGGTCAGGGTTTCTTCGCGGAATTTGAGAAACTCCTCCAGCATCTGGCGTAGTGTCAACTGCCTTGGTAAACCATCCACCAAAGCTAAGAAGATTGCACCGAAGCTATTTTGCAGGGCAGTTTGCTTGTACAAACTATCGATTACTTGCTGATAATTGGCATCCCGTTTGAGTTCAATAACTACCCGCATCCCATCTCGATCGCTTTCGTCCCGCAGATCGGCAATGCCGACAATTTTGTGGTTATTAACCAAATCGGCAATCTTTTCGATCCAGGCCGCTTTGTTCACCTGAAAAGGCAACTCGGTGATGATCAAAGAATCTCGGCGCTTTCTGGCTTTGCCAGATTTAGCTTGTTTGCTGGCTTCTTCAATATGCACAACCCCGCGCAGGGAGATAATCCCTTTACCGGTGCGGTAAGCTTCACAAATACCCTCGTTGCCCAAAATTTCGCCACCCGTGGGAAAATCTGGCCCCGGAATGATTGTCCAGAGCTGATGATCGGGTAGGTTGGGATTATCGATCAGGGCAATCAGGCCATCTACGACTTCCCCAAAATTGTGGGGTGGCACGTTGGTTGCCATACCCACCGCGATTCCAGAGCAACCATTTACCAATAAAACTGGAAATTGAGCTGGTAAAACGGTGGGTTCCTGTTGCGAATTATCAAAATTCCCAATGAAATCGACAGTGGCGGTGCTGATCTCGCCCAAAACAGCTTCGTGTCCGATCGAAGATAATCGCGTTTCGGTATAACGCATCGCTGCTGGTGGGTCGTTATCGATCGATCCAAAATTACCATGGCCGCCAACGAGCGGATAGCGCGAAGAAAAATCTTGTACCAGCCGCACTAAAGCGTCATAAACCGATTGGTCGCCATGGGGGTGATATTTACCCAGTACATCTCCCACCACCCGGGCACATTTCCGAAACGGTCGATCAGGAGTTAAACCCAATTCGTGCATGGCATAAAGAATCCGCCGATGCACTGGCTTCAGCCCATCACGGACATCTGGTAGCGCCCGCCCCACAATTACGCTCATGGCGTATTCTAAGTACGACTGTTGCATTTCGGTATGCAACTCCGTGGGTACGATTCTGGCTTCTGCCCCGGAGAGGTTTAACTGCTGAATCATGAAATTGAGGAGGAATGAATGGGTAGATCGTTAGAGCAACAATTTACACCATCTGTGGAACGGCTGACTTGAACTTGTTGCCCATCACCGCATTATAGTACTTGGGAACTATCGAACAACAATATTCGTTGTAAACTATTCAGGGAATTGGTTACAACGAATTTCTAGTAACAGACCATCCGGATCATAGAAATATATCCCTCGGCCAGTGGGTCGGCTCACGGGGCCATGATCGATCGACACCTGATGTTTTTGTAAAATTGCTACCGCTGTGTCAAATAGCTCGGGCGCAATGTCAAATGCGAGGTGACTAACCCGGGTAAATTGTTGACTCGGATCGGCCTGTGGTGGCAACAGCTCCGGCTCCCAAAACAAATCTAGAATTAGACCATCCGGTAACCGAAAGTTAGCAACCTTGCCGACGGCGACTAACTCCTTTAACGTCTCAGGAACTTCGGCGTCAATCAGTTCATGGAGACCCAAAACTTGACCATAGAAGCAACGAGATCGATCCATATCTTGAACATTCAACGCAATGTGATGAACAGCGCGGAGCTGTCCGGTGAGCAATGCGCTAGTTGAGTCATTAATTTGCATTAGCTTTAGCCCCAAGAATTTTTAATGGACGATCGATAGAGCCAAAAGCCGATCGCATAGATTAAAAAGCTCGTTCCTGTGCCCGTAATGGCACCTACCACACCTCTAACCACGACACCTTCCCGAGACTGCCGGAGATTAAGACCAGTTTTAATATCCAGCAGCGTTAAAACAGTCGCCGCAATTACAATCCAAGCTATAATACCAAACCGATAGGTCAATGGCAGGGTTTCGGGGCATTGCTGGGGTTGGGCTTGACCAAACCCCCAGGCAATCCAGAGGGCGGTCGCGATTAAACCCGCAACCCCGCAGCCATGTTGCAGTAGTTCATAGAGTGGCCAGCGGCCAGCTGGCAAGCTGAGAAAGTCGTAGTGGGTCACAAACCAACCATTTTTATGGGTAAAAGCATCCCAAATGATATGAGTAAGTGAACCAATCGCGATCGATACTATGGCAGTTAATACCAGTGGCATTCGGGGTTGAGGTAGACAAGAAGCCAAATAGGGTGGTAAGAGAGCAATGAATGGTGTGGCAACTACCCACCGTACCATTAACAAGAATAGAATCGCGCAGGGCAAGTCAATCATAACAATACCCCTTAAGGTGTGCCCACCCTCGGGAATAATTGGAATGAACAAATCCAAATCAGGTACCATTGCTCCAATGCAGAGAGAGGCTAGATCCAAATGTCGTCGGTAAGCATACCAAATAGGTGCAATCGCGATCGGATGAGACAGAGTAAAAGGCATCGTTACCTAAATTTAAACAGCATCGGCAACAGATTTTTGTTGCTGTAGATAGTTGAAGACTGATTTGTCACCAATATCTGGTGGAATCGGTTGCACCGCTTTCCGATAAACAAAAACGAGAAACAGACCAGCCCACAGTACTAATAAAGCTTGTTCTACAGACGGAGGCAAAAATGAAAATAAATGACCAAGCAATAAAATTGGAATTAAGGGTGTGAGGAACTTGGTTTCTAGCCGGTTGAAACAAAAAGCTTCTTTAAAGAAAATACCGGTGAGGGCAGCAAAGATAAAGCCAATACCCAATATGGATAGCGGGTGGGAATAAATAAATAAACTTAATGGTTCTGGGC
This sequence comes from Synechococcales cyanobacterium VAR_4_metabat_354, assembly GCA_031414775.1. Lineage (GTDB taxonomy): Bacteria > Cyanobacteriota > Cyanobacteriia > Cyanobacteriales > Chamaesiphonaceae > JAAFHZ01. Next base: position 27,667 of record JANOQI010000048.1, on the reverse strand, counting down.
TACGGATTGTAAAAACTGCTGCTGTCACCGTGCCAATCAACCAAAACAGTTGCAGTAAGCGGTGTAGCACTGCTAAGTAAATATGAATGTTCCAGAGGCTCAATCCCAGACCGGCACTGAATAAGAAAAACAGGGGAGTTAAGGCCGTGAGTAACTGCGGATTGCGATTGGCTATGAATAGCATGGCTACTCCCATCGCCCAACTGCCACCAGCAATTGCTAAGCCAATCCGATACAGAATGACTTCCTGGCGATCGCTATCCGTAATGGTGAATTCACCAAATTGACCTTGATAAATGGGGCTAATTGAATTATCCATGGTACTAGCTCTAGAAAAACTGCTCACCGGTAGCAAACATAATCGCTCTTTTATTATAGTTCGCCCTTCAACTTTTCTTGACACACTTAGCGATGTTCTATCACCAAACATTTTCTAGTTCTCCTATGTGGCTTTTCGTGGCTTTTGGTCTAAATACCGCAGCCGCAAATACTATTTAGATATCAAGCTAAGTTCAAGAATCTTTACGATTAGGCTGATCACTTATAAATCTCACTTTTTCTTACTGACAAAGTTGGCCAGATTCGATATTACTAGTAATAGCAGATTTTCAGCTGTGATTTTAAAAAATACGGACTTAATCGTCATCAGATTTCAACCCAATTTGATCATGGTTTGTCTAAGAAGTTGCATATTTTATTTCTCTTTATCCAATCTTTAAGTAGACGAGAATATTCGAGATAACTAATATGAATTTTAACTTCTAGATAATTTTATTTACATAATTGAAAATTCTCATCATCCACAAATACCAATTCAAAAGTACAGGGTTAATTAAATGCTAGAAATAGCTGCCATCAAATTCTCTCTACTTTCTTCTCTCATGACGGGAGTCGTGACGACAGTTTCCCCTTATTATGCTCAATTAGATTCTTTGGCGATCGCTTCGGACAATTGCCCAAGTTTTTGTATGAATGTTGATGTTAAATCTAATATAGTGACTGATCCTGGACCTAGTGAACTTTGATATGATCAATGACTCATTGTTAGTGACTATCGCTTTGTTCAATATTTGATTCATACAACAACGCCATGAATTTGTAGTAGTTACTTGTCGTCAGTAGGATATTTTATTCAACAATCCGCCCCCCTGCCACCCGTAAAATCTGTGCTGCATCTAACCATTTGGCATCAAAAGCCCCCAAATGCGTCGTTGTCACGATCGTCTGAAACCTGTCCGCAATCACCGACAACAACTGATTCTGACGATGCAAATCCAACTCCGCCAACACATCATCTAACAACAGCAGCGGCGACTCCTGCACAATTTGTTCAATCAGCTCCAACTCCGCCAACTTCAGTGCCAATACTAACGTCCGCTGCTGCCCCTGGGAACCATAAGCCTTTGCCGGAGTGCCATCGATCGATAGCTGTAAATCATCCCGATGCGGCCCAATCAGCGTTGTTCCCAAACTCACCTCCGCCACCTGCCGCTGCTGCAACCGCTCCTGAAAAGCCTGGTGAATACTCTCGACACTATTGTCCCCCACACTCACACTTGGTAAGTAATCGATCGATAGCTGCTCCCGCTCTTGGCTAATCAGGCTATGCCAATGTTGAGCGATTGGCACCAATCGTTCCAGAATCCTGGCTCGCCGTCGCATCACCTTCGTCCCAGCCGCAATTAATTGCTGATTCCATAGGTCTAACTCAGTATTAGAGATTACCTGCGGTACAGCAGAGCTGAACGATCGATCTTCCCTTTGCTTTAACAACGCATTTCGTTGCTTTAAAACCTGATGATAGTTATGCAAAATATGTCCGTAAACTGGCTCAATTTGCAACAACAAACCATCAATCCAGTGCCTCCTTCGTTCCGGTGCTCCGCGCACCAAATCTAAATCTAAACAGGAAAATTCTACCGCATTGAAGTTTCCCAAGAAATCCATCTGCCGCCGTAGCTTTTCTTGATTCACTTCTGCTGTTCGCCGCCCCTGTGCACGAAGTGTGAGGCTTAGATCTACAGTGCCATGCAACCTATCGATCTGTCCCTGAATTTTGCCCTCGGTGGCCCCGGCAGCTACCAAGTCGCGATCCTTACTCACCCGATGGCTCTTCAGGGTGGCCAACAGCTCCACCGCTTCTAGTAGGTTGGATTTACCTTGAGCGTTCTCGCCCAAGATAATTGTCTTAGGCGCAGTGAACTCGATCGACTGATCTTGGTAGTTCCGAAACTGGCGGAGCTGAAGCTTTTTAAGAAACACGGGTTAGGCTTTACGGGAATACCAGCGAAGGAAAAGTTTCTCACCTTCAATCCAAACTAGCATTAACATACTAAACCCCACACAAACCCCTAACTCCAGCATGTCCAATGGATGAGTACCAAAAAAGCTCTGGAACGGTGGAAAATAGACTAAAGCCAATTGCAACAGCGTTGTGACCGACACCGCCCACAGTAGATAGGGATTAGAAAAGAAGTTAATTTCGATTAAGAGTTGACTGTTCGATCGAATCGCCAAGGCGTGAGCCATCTGGGCTAGGCAAAGCGTGGTAAAGACGACTGTCTTCCAAGTATCATGATCACGAGGATAACTATCAGCCGTAGTGTAGTCATACATAATTTTCATCATGAAAATTGTTAAAATACCAAACACCAGCCCAATCCTTATCATATAAGAACCTAACCCCCGCGCAAAAATACTTTCTTTAGGGTGAAAGGGCGCTCGATTCATCACATTCGGTTCCGGTGGTTCCACCGCCAAAGCCAATGCGGGAAGGCCATCAGTGACCAGGTTCATCCACAAAATTTGGAGTGGTGATAATGGTACACCGCCCATCCCCAACAATGGGGCAGCGGCGATCGTCAAGACTTCACCAATGTTGCTACCCAAAATGTACTTAATGAACCGCCGAATGTTGGTATATACGACCCGTCCTTCTTCGGTAGCGGCCACGATCGAAGCAAAGTTATCATCCAACAGCACCATATCACTGGCTTCTTTACTGACATCTGTACCGGTGATGCCCATTGCTACCCCAATATCGGCTTGTTTAAGGGCAGGGGCATCATTCACCCCATCACCAGTCATAGCCACCAGGTGGTGACGGGCTTGCAGCGCTTTTACAATCCGTAGCTTGTGTTCGGGACTAACCCGAGCGTAAACGTTAGTATCATCTACGATATCCTCTAAATTTTCGGTACTCATCTTGGCCAGTTCAGCCCCTGTGACTACACGGCAGGAAGGATCAGCGATCCCTAAATCTACGGCGATCGCTTGCGCAGTTAATTGATGGTCGCCAGTAATCATCACCGTCCGAATACCCGCCGTATTACACTTGATCACCGCCTCTCTGACCTCTGGCCGGGGAGCATCCAACATTCCCACCAAACCCAACCAGATCAGATTTTGTTCGGCGCGATCGTCACCAGCTTGTGGTACCCGTACCAGTTTTCGATAGGCCAGACCCAAAACCCGTAGACCTTGGCCAGCCAGCTGATTATTTTGGTGGAGGATCTGTTGCCGTTGCTCGGCAGTCATGGCGGAGATGACGTGATCGATCGCTACTCCCCGACAACGTTCTAGGATCATCTCTGGCGATCCTTTCGTGAACAGCACATAGCCTTTGTCTTGCTGACAAATCACACTCATCCGCTTCCGATCGCTATCAAACGGAATTTCACCCATTCTCGGCAGCGTTTTCTGGCTAGCCGCCTGACTGATACCAGCTTTTTCAGCTAAGACCACGAGGGCGCCTTCGGTAGGATCACCAATAATTTGCCATTGATCGTCATTGAACTGCAATAGCGCATCATTACAGAGCGTCGCTCCCCACAGCAACCGAGTCAGGTCGGGGTGAGTGGCCGGATCGGTTTGAGCACCTGCGATCTGAAACTCACCATTCGGGTGATAACCTGAGCCAGTGATTGTCACATCGCGTTGCAAAGTAGCTAATTTTTGCACCACCATTTTATTTTGGGTGAGCGTCCCGGTTTTATCTGAACAAATCGTGGTCACGCTGCCCAGGGTTTCTACGGCTGGCAACCGTCGAATTAAAGCTTGCCGCCGCACCATCCGTTGGGTACCCAGCGCCAGGGTAATGGTGATCACAGCGGGCAGGCTCTCGGGCACAACGGCCACCGCCATACTCAGCGAAACTTCCACTAACTCCCGAAACATCTTGATATCAAAACTGTTCTTCAGCAAACTAGGAATCATGCCACCGATTACCACCAGTGCTACTAAGACCAGTGAGCCTTTAACCAACACATTACCCAATTGGGTAATTCGCTGTTGAAGAGGAGTTGGCTCGGTTTCTACCGACTGCAACAGCGCCGCAATTTTACCTAACTCAGTCTGCATCCCAGTTTTGGTGACAACTGCCTCGCCGCGTCCTACCAATACTTCGGTGCCTTGATAAACTAGGTTTAACCTGTCGCCTAAATCGACATCTTCGCTCAAATCCAGCTGGGCATTCTTATCCACGGCGGTGGCTTCGCCGGTCAGAGCCGCTTCGCGGATTTGGAGATTGGCAGCTTCTAATAGCCGACCATCGGCAGCCAGCTTTACCCCAGCCTCAATGAGAATGATGTCGCCTGGTACAAGTTGTCGTCCATCAATTTCGCTGACCTGACCATTCCGTTTCACCCGCACTTGGGGTGAAGACAATTGTTTGAGAGCGGCCAAGGCTTGTTCGGCTTTGCTTTCTTGCAAATACCCCATAATTCCGTTCAGAATCACCACCGACATAATGGCGATCGTATCCTTAAAGGGAAATCCCTTAAACTCTCCTGCCTGCATACTCCAAATATCCATCACTCCCGATACCAGCGCCACAAAGATCAGCATGATTAGCATGATATTGGTGAACTGATCGAGCAAAATTTGCCAACGACTACGGCCAGCAGCGGCCACTAACTCATTGCTACCATACTGAACTAGTCTTTCTTTAACCTGATGACTGTTTAATCCATGTTTAACATCAACCTGGAGCTGAGTTGCAGCTTGAGCGGTATTGAGAGTATGCCAGGGAATATCATCAATGTTAGATAGAAGCGGAGCCGGAGAATTGGTCATAAACTATGTGGGATATAGGGTCAGCAAAATGCTAAGCTGGCGAGGAGAGAGGATATAGAGTTAATATATAGAGTGAATACTAACTAAAGTTTCAAAATCAATGTCTTTATACTATATGTTATTCTAGCTCGCGCTTTGGGAAGGTCATACTGGGGACTGAAAGCCAGACGGTGTGAGTAGGACTAAAATATATATTAAACATTCATCGCGCCATATTTTTTTATTACTAACCAACTAAATTCTATTATCTCTTAATCTGAATCCATGTCTCAGAATGACTTCCTCGCAGTTTTAAATTCTTCGCAGCGCCAAGCCGTTGAGCATTTTTGCGGCGCATTACTGGTAGTGGCTGGAGCTGGTTCGGGGAAAACACGCGCCTTGACATACCGGATTGCTAATTTAATTTTGACTCATCGGGTCGATCCGGAAAATGTGCTGGCGGTTACTTTCACCAATAAAGCCGCTCGGGAAATGAAAGAGCGGATTGAGGCATTGTTTGCCCAAAGGTACGCCCTTGAAAAATTTGGGAAACCACTCAGTGCTCTACCACCAGCCGAGCAGACCCGGATCAAGTCCCACATCTACAAAACCTACATCAAACGGCTGTGGGTCGGTACTTTCCATGGTTTGCTGGGGAAAATACTGCGCTTTGATATCGAAAAATATGTCGATGATAAAGGGCGACAATGGAAAAAGAATTTTACGATTTTTGATGATAGCGACTGTCAGGGGGCAATTAAGCAAATTGTCACTAAGCACCTCAATTTAGATGACAAAAAATTTGAACCACGCACGGTGCGCTATGCGATCAGTAATGCCAAAAACAAAGCGCTATCTCCCGATGACTATGCCCGAGAGCAACAGGACTACAATGGGCGGGTAATTGCCGAAGTTTATAAGCTCTATCAAGATTTTTTGTGCCAGAATAACGCGCTGGATTTTGATGATTTATTGCTAGTGCCAGTGAAACTATTTCAGCAGAACGAGCAGATTTTAAACTACTGGCACCAGAAATTTCGACACATTTTAGTAGATGAGTATCAAGATACCAATCAGACGCAGTACCAATTAATTCAGCTCCTAGCGACTAACGGTGCCAATGCTCAAGTATTTAGTGAATGGCAGAATCGATCGATCTTTGTGGTGGGCGATGCGGATCAGTCGATCTATTCTTTTCGGATGGCCGATTTCACGATTTTGATGAACTTCCAATCTGACTTTGGCGATGGTCTGCACGATGACGACACTCGGACAATGGTGAAGTTAGAGGAAAACTATCGATCGCGTGCCAACATCCTCCAAGCTGCTAACGAATTAATTCAAAACAACACTCAGCGCATTGATAAAGTCCTGAAGGCCACCAGGGAAGCGGGGGAGCCAATTTATCTTTATCAGGCCGATAATGAAATCTTAGAGGCGGAATTTGTAGTAGATAAAATTTTGGAGCAAAATCGCGAGAACTCCGAACTAGAATGGAGTGATTTTGCGGTTTTGTATCGCACCAATGCCCAATCTCGTCCGATCGAGGATTGCTTGGTGCGTAGTGGCATTCCCTACCAAATTGTCGGGGGCTTACGCTTCTATGATCGCAAAGAAATTAAAGATGTCGTTTGCTATTTGCGAGTAATCAATAACCCTGATGACACGGTGAGTATGCTACGAGTAATCAATACGCCTCGGCGGGGTGTAGGGCAAGCGACGATCGACAACCTCCAAAATGCTGCCCAGCAAATGGGAATACCCCTGTGGGAAATTATCAATGACGAAACTTCAGTGAAAACATTAGCCGGTCGATCAGCAAAAGGCGTGCTGAATTTTGTCGAAATCATCAATAAGTGGCGACAGGAAATGGCTACCAGTCCAGTGACAGAGGTCTTGGCCGGAGTGTTGTCAGATTCTGGCTATGTGCAAGAACTACAAATCCAAGGCACCGATGAAGCTGCTGATCGCTTACAAAATGTTCAAGAGTTAATGAATGCGGCGACTCAGTTTCAGGAAGAAACCGAAGAATCCAGTCTAGAAAACTTTTTATCGACTAAGGCGCTCAGCTCGGACTTAGACAACCTGGATGATAAAAAAGCCGTATCGCTGCTGACATTGCATTCCTCAAAGGGTTTAGAGTTCCCCATCGTATTTTTGGTGGGGTTGGAAGAAGGATTATTTCCCAACTATCGATCTCTTAACGATCCAGCGTCTCTAGAAGAGGAACGACGACTCTGTTACGTAGGTATCACCCGCGCCCAGGAGCTATTATATATTTCCTACGCCCGCGCCCGACGGTTATATGGCCAACGCGAACCGGCAGTATCATCGCAGTTTTTAACTGAACTACCGCGCGAACTGTTGCAAAGCAACCAAATTGGAAAAATGCGCCCGAAAGTAACACCACCCACAGCAGCAGAGAAAAAACAAGCAGCCGAGGCACCTCCCCAAGTCTGGAAAGTAGGCGAAAAAGTCTTGCATGGTACTTTTGGGGTGGGCGAAGTCACCCATGTTTTTGGATCCGATCGGAAGGTTTCGGTGGCAGTCAATTTCGCGGGGGTGGGTTCCAAAGTTTTGGAACCCCGTGCGACTGGTTTACGCAAAATTTCTAAAGTATAGTTACAACTATCGAGGTAATATGAGCGAAAATTCAACCTGGTATATTATGAAAGTCGCTGATGGCACCTGTCAAATCACTGCTGATGATGTTGACCCTACGACTGTCACTACGAAGTGGGGACCTTATGCCTCGCGGGAAGAAGCGATCGCTAAACGTATTGGCCTGATTCGAGCCGGTAAATGTCAGCCCCTCCAGTAATTACTTAAGCAGCAGTTCTTCTCCCGTAGTTTCCGGGTAGTTCTCGGCCAACAACAGTCCAGTAGACTCCGCATGGTACTTCAACCAATCATTCACCAACGGCAACTCTGATGATAGTTATTATAGTTCTAACATCATAATTCTTGATGACTGGTAAAATATTTGGTCTGAAATTCACTCAATCTGCGAATAATTCTTCTGATGGCCATGGTTTATAGTGGTAATCCTGAAATTCTGTTATTGATTCTTCGGTGAGGTTCTAGGCTAAATCAGGAAACTCCTGACACACTGCGGGATGAATTAATTTGCCATTGCTAACATTTAGGCCAGTTGCCAACCCAGGGTTACGGTCAAGCGCTGCCATCCCGTAGTTAGCTAACTGCAAAACATAAGGAGTAGTAGCATTATTCAAAGCCTGGGTAGCCGTTCGAGGTACAGCACCAGGCATATTAGGCACACCATAGTGCACTACATCGTATTCAGTGTAAACCGGATGACTATGAGAAGTCGGTCGCAGGGTTTCCATACAGCCGCCCTGATCGACTGCCACATCAATCAACACTGAACCAGGTCGCATTTGTTTCACTAGTTGTTTGGTGACCAAAGTCGGTGGCCGTTTGCCAGGAATCAACACACCGCCAATCACTAAATCAGCATCAATCACCGCCGTTTCAATATTGTTACTGTTGCTGTACAGATAATTAACTCGCGCTCCAAACAGATTTTCTAGGTAAGATAGTCGATCGACATTCACGTCTAAGATTTGGACATTGGCACCAAGTCCGATCGCTATCCGCGCCGCTTCTGTACCAACAATACCACCGCCCAGAATTGTCACTTTACCGGGACTCACTCCTGGCACCCCGCTGAGCAGCACCCCACTACCACCCTGCTGAATTTCTAAAAACCTTGCCCCAAACTGCACCGCCAAACGGCCAGCAATCACACTCATGGGAGTAAGCAAAGGGAAACGATGATCAACAGATTCTACTGATTCGTAGGCAATCGCTTGCACCCCACTGTGCATCAACTGCTCAGTCAACTGACGACCAGCCGCCAAGTGTAAGTAGGTAAAAAGCAACTGGCCATGTTGTAAATAACCATATTCACTCTCTAGCGGTTCTTTTACCTTAACGATAAGTTGCTGTTGCCAGGCAATGGTGGCGGTGGTGGTAGTGGCTCCGGCCAGCTGGTAGTCTCCATCTGAAAACCCTGAACCTCTACCAGCATCAGCTTCCACCAGTACTTGATGTCCTTGCTCGACCAACATCCGCACAGTGCTGGGCATTAAGCCCACACGAAACTCTTGATCTTTAGTTTCTTTGGGGACACCGATTTCCATATTGACCTCGAAAGTACAAAGGTTTGATCCACGAATATTTTAGCTCTTGAGGGTTCTGCCTTTTAGACTATTTTGAGCACAATATGAAATTATACTGACACGCTGTTATTAGAAAGAATGTAGCACAAGCTACCATTAGACCTATTTGAGAATTTGTAGCATATCAGTATGATTAAAACAGTTCTTCAATCAGCAACTACAGTTAATAAACCTGTGCGACTGCGTGTACTCAAGGGTAATCCAGTCAAAAACTTGTATCCGCAGTTATGCTGCAAGGAAATCAAAACACTTGACAATTGCCATAAAATTTATGCAAGCAGCCTTATTTGATGGCAGAAAAGCTCTGCCGCTCTGCTTACCCAATCCACCCGTCGGTTGTGTACTAGTCCAAGATGGAATAGTTGTTGCACGCGGGCACACTCAGCCCCCTGGCCAGAAGCACGCCGAAGCAATGGCACTATCCCAAATTTCCGGCGACCTTTCATTGATCGCAGCTTACGTCACTTTAGAACCTTGTTCATTTCAGGGCAGAACCCCATCTTGCGCTCACGCCTTGGTTGCCAGTGGTATCAAACAAGTATTTGTAGCAATGCTCGACCCTGACCCACGCAATGCTGGAGCCGGAATTCAAATCTTGCGGGAAGGCGGCATAGAAGTGTCGATCGGACTCTTAGAACAGCAAGCCTGGGCAGATCTCGAACCTTATTTACTTCTCAATTCTTCGTCATCTTAGAGCCACTGATTGGGTAACTTTAGCGATGGATCAACTTGTCTGAACACGATTATTTTGTGGCTGCTCTTGAAAAATCTTGATTTGTCTAGCCAGCAGAAACAATGGAAAGGTCACGCTAATTGCAATTAAAGCCGATAGTAAAATGTACAGCCATACATAACGAACCCCGACCCGCCGACCTTCGATTGCCATAAAAATACAAGCAGCAAGAGCCGTTAAGAACAGATCGTTGGAAAGTGAGGCTGCTGCCGCATTCACATAGGCTGCCTGAAAAAAGTCTGCCATAGAAGAATGGTCAGACTGGGTCATGAAAGCAAGATTATTTATCCAGGTAGCTGGCAATGCTACTAGGGCAATCAATGCGTAGGTAGCACACAGGAGTTTGTCTTTATTATTCATAGTTATTAACCGGCTAATAGTTCCACCCGTCGGTCGTCTAAAATATCAGTAGCAACTAATTCGTGATACTGGTCGATTCTCCACTCAGCAATAGTTGAGATCATCAGCATCGTCTTCCTGTGCATCTATCCTATTTTAGCTCAGTTTTTTTATGATAATTCGAGAATTTCGCATTGGTGATGAATTAGCCCTGTATCAGGTCTTCTTCTCAGCCATTCATGAGATTGCCCATCAAGATTACACCCCAGAACAAATTAATGCCTGGGCACCAGCGGAGATCGATCGAGATAAATGGGTCTACCGAATGTGCAGCATCAAACCATTTGTAGTAGAAATCGCTGGTCAGATCGTGGCTTATGCCGATGTCCAATCTAGTGGTTACATTGATCACTTCTTTGTGGCTGGTGCTGTTGCTAGACAAGGAGTTGGCTCGATGCTGATGAACCACATTCATCAATTTGCTACCGCCCAAGGCATTACTATTCTCACTTCTCATGTTAGTCTCACTGCGCAACCATTTTTTACGAAATTTGAATTTTCGGTCATCGAACAGTGCTTTCCAGTAATTCAGGGCGTGGTTTTGTCCAATGCTTTAATGAGTAAAAATCTAGATTCTTTAGTAGCCTAATACGCTCTATCCTGGAGGTGAAAGCTTTTTTAATTGAAACATGAAACAGCGTCCAGGATGGTTGCAAGGCTTAGAAAATCCCATCTTTGCCCGACTGTATTTAGCCCAGACCATTAATCTGGTGGGAGATGCGCTCACTTGGCTAGGATTGGCATTATTGGCCTTTGAGCTGGCTGGAGAACAGGCCGGAACGGTTTTGGCTGGGGCGCTAACGCTGCGGGTGCTAGCTTTTGTCGTGTTGTCTCCCATTGCCGGTGTGATAGCCGATCGGATCGATCGCAAGTATTTGATGGTGACGACACACTTAGCGCGGATGGGAATTGTCTGCCTGCTGCCTTTTGTTAACCAAGTCTGGCAAATCTATGCAATCGTATTATCTCTCAATGTGTTTTATGCGTTTTTTGCCCCTACCTACACAGCCACTATTCCATTGGTCACTACCGAGGCAGAACGTTCTCGATCGATCGCGCTCTCCAGTGCCACTTATCAGCTTCTGGGGGTATTAGGACCTGGTTTAGCAGGTAGTATGGCAGCTTTTGTCGGTACCAGAGAGGTCTTTTTCTTGGATGGCCTGACCTTTTTAATTGCGGCGATGCTAATTGTGACTTTGCCCGGGCAATTGATCGTGCCCCAGAACCATGCCGCAACAAAAACAATTGATAAAACCATCGCCGATATTCGTGCTGGCACGACTTGTCTGTTTGCCGACCCACCAATTCGCTATGCCCTAGCCCTTCAACTAGTCACTTCGATCGCTGGCGCCGAAATCTTGGTCAACACGGTTGGTTATGTCCAAGGCTCGTTGCATTTTGGCAAGATTGAATATGGTTGGGTGATGGCAGCATTTGGGATTGGAGCCACGTTGGCATCGATCGGATTAGGCAATCTTCAACAGAAAATCAGTCCTGTTTTGTTGACTAGTGGCGGAGCTGTTTTGATCACGCTAGCTCTGTTACCAGCAAATCTAGTCAACCTGGGTGGATTGTTGCTACTATGGGCGGTCGCTGGTGTTGGTCAAACACTGGTGAATGTAACGACTCAAACTTTGATTGCCGATCGAGTAGCCGTTGAGGTGCAAGGACGAGTCTATGGCGCTCATTTTGCCTGGAGTCATTTGTGGTGGGCATTTGCTTATCCCTTGGCCGGATGGATCGGTAGTCATTCGCCTACCCATAATTTTTTCTACAGTAGCTTAATGGGCTTGTCCTTATTCGTTGTGGTGTATGTTGCTCTCCAGCCACATCGACTAACTGATGTAGAAAGCGGACAGTGGCATGAACACGACCACCAACACAATGAACACCATCATCACGGTCATAGACAATCAGTGAGCCAGGATGCACATAATCATTTACACTTCCATGCCATCACATCAACTGAGATTAACCACTAGTAGTTATTGATTTGGGGGGCAAATCAACGCATAGATTTCGTGATCAACAAAGCGATCGTACAGCCATTCGACATTCGGAATAGTACTTTCATGGATGAAGCCTAGTCTCTCTGGAATGGCACGGCTTTGGTGATTTTTGGTGGCACAGGCAATGATCAGGCGATCGAGGTTGAGTGTTGTGAAACTATATGCAATTAGTGCCTGACAAGAAGTCGTCATTAAACCTTTTCTTTGGTAAGCTGCTCCCAGCCAATAACCAATATAGCCAATGCGATTTAGCTGATCGATTTTGTTATGGCCGACTACTCCTGCGATCACCCCATCATAGAGAATCATCAAGATTAGACTTTGCTGGGAAGCATGTTGGCTCAGAACAAAATCAATGAATTTTTCGGTATCGTCAACTGATTTTGTTCGATCGAGCCAAGGCAACCATTGTCGCAAATACTCTCGGTTGGTATCAGTTAGGGCAAATAGTTCCGCCGCATCATCAGGGCATATTAGCCGCAAAGTATGTCGATTATTTAACTCACAAGGAAACATGTCAACCCTGATTCTTTCAAATATCAAATATATTGTTCACTTTGGGTATTTTAGCTGTACACCACTTATGTGACCCTATTTTTCAGGAATTAAGCGCAGATGTCTACAATTTTAGGATTGGCTTTAATTATTACCAGTATGTATTTTTTGGGGCAAAATATCATTTTCACTTCGTCTTACTACAGTATTTGGTGGCGAGAAACACCAGCTGCAGTATCAGTCCTGGCATTATTAGCGGGTATTTGCTCACTGACTTGTTGGCGACAAACTATGGGCAACTGGGGCTGGATTTTAATTGCTATTGGTATTGTCTTGGTGTTTGTCAGTGGAGGTGTGGTTCTACAACCTACTAGTTTGTGGACATTTTTTGTCTCGATGCTGGCTTTTACAAGTGGTTACCAATTACTGACTAGAGGCCGCATTAGATTTTAGTTGGATTTTACCAATCTAAATCCAGTTCCAGATCTCACCGATCGCCTTCCAAGTATTTTCATTGAACCACATGCGTCCAGCTAACTCTGGTGGACTGAGCGGCAAACCAAGATAAATTGGTAGCCACCACACAAAAGCCGCAGCCACCACGAAAATGGCCGTGATAGCGCGGCCTCGTAATTCTGGACTAGCACTATGCAGCCATCGATCGATCAACCAGGCTAGAGCTAATACCGCAAATACTAGTGACCCCATGTAATGATAAATATAAACACAGCGGGTTACTCTGATCCACGGAAACAAATTAGCACCATAGTTAGCTAAAAAGAAAATCGGCAGTGCCACATAATGACGGCTGAGATCCCAGGAAACACCAGTGATTAATCTGTTGAAAAGCTGACCGGTCATCATTACAATGACCCCAAAGGCGAACCACCATAAAAAGGGATTACCCATGGCATGAACATCATAAATCTGGTCTAGATTGTTGGTGCCGCCTGTTTTTACCACCTGGTAATAGTAAGCTAAAGGCCGTAGCATCAAAGGCCAGGTATACCAATTAGCGCAGTAGGGATGCACCGCTTTGCCGTTACCAATCTTTTCGTGATAGTGCAATATCTGGCCTTGCATCTCCCAAAGATTAGGTGTTGGATTTTGTTGTAAATGGGGAATCCAAGAGACGAGATAGACTACGGCGGGCACTACTAGGAGATAAATGAGAATTTCCCAAGCTTGGAGACGACTTAGTTTCACTAAGATTGAAGGTTCAGTATCCTGAGGAAAATCCTGGATTTCAGTAGTGGGACGACGAGTTAAAATCTGATGAACAACGATCACTCCCAGCAATAACCAAATTCCTAATAAAAACCAGAGTCCATTCCATTTACAAGCGATCGATAGCCCGAAAAATAGGCCAGATGCTATGCCCAAGGCTGCCCTCCGCCAGCCAGTAGCACTTAGCCCCATCAGCAGCCACAGCTGACCCAGGATGCCGAAAAGCACTAAAAAGACATTGTTTAGGGCATAGCGTGAATCTACTAAGAACAGTCCATCTAATGCCATCAAGCCCGCTGCGATCACCATGTAGCTGGGGCGCTTAGTTAAGTGATAGGCAATTCCTCCTACTATCATCGGGATGAAAGAGCCGAAAATAGCATTAAACCAGCGATAGCTGAAGGTACTACGCCAAGAACCAGTTAAATTATTAGCAGTGTCATGACCGATTGGGAGCATGTCGCCTAGCCAAATTCCGACGGCGATGATGTATTGACTGAGGGGCGGATGAGCATTAAAAAACTTGGTGTGAGTGAGATAATTGTTGGCAAATTTGGCATAGTAGACTTCATCAAAAACAAAAGAATTGAAGCGTCCTAAACCCCAAAAGCGTAGGCACAAAGAAAATACAAAAATACCGATCATCCCCCAGGTGTACCAAGTTAGGGGTTGATTTTTGGATGGATTTTTTAACATAGCTACAATGCGGTGATAATGGGCGCTAATTTACTTTTAACTAAATATCCGATCGCCACGAACAGAATAATGATCAGACTACCGATGCCGATCGGATTAGGTAACCAAAAAACGGTACTCAGGTGGTTGATTTGACCGGGTTGGAGTTGCCAGCGCCCATTGTGGTTGCTCATGACTCTGGGGACATTCAGAGCAAACTGGAGGTCTAGTTGTTTGTTCTGATCTGATTTTAAGCCCCCGGTGACGGGGCTGTCGGCGGCTAATGATCTCAAATCCAAATCATAAGTGAGCTGATGGCGACTGGCTACCAAGAAGTTGTTTTGAGTCACAGCTAATTTGGAAGCTAGTAGTTGTTTATCGCTAGCAAAAAACTGGTTAAACTTGCTGACTAGCTCAGGGGCTGTCCGAAAGGGTATGACCACAGTCAGTTCCCGATCGCTAATTTTCTGGACTTGGCCGTGGAGTTGGCTGGTGCGTTGTTCGATCGATCGCAGCCAAATATCAATGGCGGATTGGTTCAGTTGATAAAACTGGCGATCGAGGGTGATGTGCTGCACCAATTCTCCAGCATTGAAGCTTTGGAAATTGACAGTGGTGTCGTACTTGACACAGCCAGTGAGAGTTAGCACTAAAGTCGCTAACAGCAACAGTTGCTTTAAAAAAATACTAATTGCGGACATGAGTTGTGAGCACTTGCAACTTCCCCAATGTATCAAACTTAGCCGCGCATAGTCAGGAGCAGCCATCCGAGGACGGCAGTACCCACAACCAGCATGATCGCAATAAAACCGTTGTCACTGGTGTTGATTTCGCTGGGATCGATTGGTGGCGGCGGTGGTAGTTTGCGGCGGAGCATCGATCGACTGGAGCGGGGGGCAGTGGAGCCAGAGGAGTTACTATTGCTCTCTAATTCTTGTAAATCGGGGATTTTGGTAATCCATTCTTCCCGGCGCACCAAGGTGGGTGCTTGCAGAATGTAAAGAATGCGCTTGCTCTTTTGGCGAGTTTCTAAGTGGGGATGAGCATTAAGTTTGACGCAGAGATCGATCGCTGCCGGTAGATTGCCACTGGCTTCATAGGCCGTGACTAGCCACATTTGAATTTCACCACCCATCGCCGATCGGGGTTCGATGTCGGCCAGGGCTGTTTCTAGGCAACGGACAGCTTGCCGGTAGTCGCCTCGCTCAAAGGCCGCTTGGCCGGTTAGATAATTGCTTGGTGTTTCTTCTGGATTCATATTTCATAGTTAGTTGGCCGACTGTGCCCAGAAGCGACCATCATGGTGCCAATGCCCGCATCTGTCAGGATTTCTAGTAACAAAGAATGGGGTACCCGACCATCCACAATATGGGCAGACTTTACACCTTGTGCCAAGCTGCGAATGCAGCAAGTCAGCTTCGGAATCATGCCGCCGCTGACGATGCCAGTGGTCACTAATTGGCGGCCTTGAGGAATATCGAGCTGTCGAATTAGTGAGCTAGGATCGTGGAAATCGCGCATCAGGCCGGGGGTATCGGTGAGCAAAATCAATTTTTCGGCACCCAAAGCAGCAGCAATTTCGCCTGCTACCGTATCGGCATTGATGTTGTAAGACTGACCTTGCTCATCAGCGGCGACACTGGAAACCACTGGAATATAGCCATCCTTGACCAGCGATTCTAAGATACTTACATTTACATTGCTGACTTCGCCCACGAATCCAATGCCCTCCCGACCTTCGGGGCGGGCAGTGATTAAGTTGGCATCTTTGCCGCAGAGTCCGATCGCATTCCCCCCCGCCTGATTGATTAAAGAGACGATTTCTTTGTTGACTTTGCCTACCAACACCATTTCGACTACTTCCATAGTGGCGGCATCGGTGACTCTTAGACCGTCCTTAAACTGGGGTTCAATGCCCAATTTATCTAGCCAAGTATTAATCTCTGGCCCACCGCCGTGGACGATAATCGGGCGAATGCCAACACAGGCCAGAAACACAATGTCGCGCATCACTTGATCTTTAAGCACGCTATCTTTCATGGCAGCGCCGCCGTATTTCACCACCACTGTGCGACCAGCAAACTTTTGGATGTAGGGGAGGGCTTCACTGAGCACCCGTACCCGGTCAGTATCGTTGTTCGCTTGAGAATCGATCGCCATAGTTGAGTAAACCAATAAACCAAAATTTTAAAGCTATGAGTCAGGAGATTGTCGGGGGGCTTTGAGTACCGTGGGGATTTTGGCCAAGATATCAGCAGCTACCGATTGGGGTGCTTGATCGGCGGTGACGGTAATGTGTAAGTCTGCCTCAGCATACCTTTGCTGACGACTCTCTAGCAACTGGTTTAGTTGGGACTGGGGATTGGCGGTGCGCAGTAAAGGGCGGGAATCATCGGCGGCTAATCTTTCCCAGAGTACCGCCGCTGGCACGTCAATCCAGATGACTAAGCCCTGACGGAGGTAGCCCCAGTTACTGCGGCGCAACACGATGCCGCCGCCAGTGGCTACCACTAATTTGGTATAAGCCGAGATTTCCGCTAAAACTTTGGCTTCGATCGATCTAAATTCTTCTTCCCCAGCCATCGCAAAAATATCATTAACCGATTGCCTACTAACTTGTTCAATCAAGTGGTCAGTATCAAAGAACTTATATTGCAGTTGCTCGGCCACCAATTGGCCGATGGTGGATTTGCCACAACCCATCATGCCGATGAGGTAGATGTTTAAGTTGTTTAAGCCGGGAATTAAGTTGTCAGTCATTTGCCAGGTTTGTCCTCGTCTTCGTCTTCAAAATCAAATCCCCAATCTTCGCTGTCCGATCGGAGCTTACTCCCCACTTCTGGTTTGATATCGCGGGGGGTGGGTTGGTTAATTACCCGGTAGTTGGCATCATACACGCTGTCATTGGGCGGTACATAATTGAATTCTGCTGCGGGGACAGGGTCTGGCGCAACCGATCGTTTATTTGGGCGGCGGGGTGGTTCTTCGTTGTTTTGCTGGCGACGTGCTGATTCCCAGTCTTGATCAATGGGTGGCTCATAGGAAAATTCAGCTGGTTCTACTGGTCGCTTTGGCCGAGGCCGTTGCCAAAACATGAGTAGTCGCAAAACCAAGCTGGTCGTTATGCCCGCTCCGATCGCACCCAAAACTAGTATGCCTAAGGAAATTGGCACGGTGCTTTTGCCCAGAAACACTAACGGTAAAGCTGGTGCTAGGTTAGAAAAAAAGATAATAAGCAGAACGATGGCCAAACTGGCGATCGTGATTAACCGCAGAAGAAACATTGGCAAGAACTGATCCAACACCCCAAATTATAGTTTGTTGGCAGAGTCATCGAATTATCTCCAACCAAACTTTGGGGTGGAATGCTGCTTCCGCCTTCACTTGAGGGCTTACCAACTGTGTGAGAAATCCCTACAAATTAATGCCTTAGTTGGTGGCTAGTTAAGTTTCCGGATCGAACCAGCGATCGTCAGCCTTAATCAAACTAATCAACTCTGCTACCCCATCAGCTTCCGGCACCTTCTTAATTTCCTCCTTGCCCCGATACAACGAAATATATCCGGGTTGCTTACCCACGTAACCATAGTCCGCGTCGGCCATTTCCCCTGGCCCATTCACAATACAGCCCATCACTGCAATATCTAGACCAGTCAGATGCTGAGTGGCTTCACGTACTCGATGCAATACTTCTTCTAAGTTAAAGAGCGTCCGGCCACAGGAAGGGCAGGCTACGTATTCCACCATCGTTTTCCGCAGACCCAGAGCTTGCAAAATGCCATAGCACACCGGAATTTCCTTTTCGGGGGCTTCGGTCAGCGAAACCCGAATGGTGTCTCCAATGCCTTCGCCCAGCAAGGTGCCAATGCCCGCCGTAGACTTGATTCGGCCATATTCACCATCTCCAGCCTCTGTCACACCTAAATGAACTGGATAGTCCATGTCTTCCGCATCCATACGCTGGGTCAAGAGCCGATAGGCACTGAGCATCACCGGTACCCGTGAGGCTTTCATGGATATTACAATGTTATGAAAATCTAGCGATCGACAGATCCGAATACATTCCAATGCCGATTCGACCATCCCCAGCGGCGTATCACCGTAGGTGAACAGCATCCGTTCGCCAAGGGAGCCATGATTGACTCCAATCCGCATGGCCTTATCTTGATCACGGAGACTGATAATCAATGGTTCTAAAGCCGATCGCATTTTGTCTTCGATTTCGGCAAATTCGGCGGCGGTATACTCAGTGCGATTATCCTGGGGTTTCTCGAACACATACAAACCTGGATTGATCCGCACTTTATCGACATGCTTAGCCACTTCCAAGGCAATTTTCATGCCGTTGTGATGCACATCGGCCACCAGTGGCACTAATTGATAGGTAGCCACCAACCGGGTTTTGATTTCGGCTAAAGCTTTGGCATGAGCCATACTGGGCACGGTGACCCGCACAATTTCGCAGCCAATTTCGTGCAGCCTCCGAATCCCAGCGACCGCCCCCTCGATATCTAAGGTGTCCTCATTAATCATCGACTGCACTACCACTGGGTACTGACCACCGATGGTGATGTTCCCTACCTTGACTGGACGGGTACGGCGGCGCTGAATCACACCATCAGTACAAAGTGGATTATGGGTCTCAGTACTATTGCTATGGAGAGAGGGCAGGGTCTGCATGGGGGCAAATGTAGATATTCTTTATCAACTCTATCTTGATGCTTATCGTCTTTCAAGCATTGTTTTGATCGAGTTAGCCGTCAATTTCACCTTATTGGGTAATACGACTCTGCGACAAATAGCGGATTTATGCGATCGACTTCTCCTTCTGGCGATGCTGCTAGTGAAGGTGATTTTAGTTATATTAATGCCCAGATCCCAGTCTGGATAGCCGTTGAGCTTTTGAGCCTGGGCTAGTAATTTTTGCTGAGGCGTGCGAAATTGATGGCCTTCTGGATGATTCCTAATTCACCGAAAAATTGAGCATGGCTTAGGATAATGAGAGGAATTACCTGGAGAGTGAAACCGTTTTTGGCGGCTCTTTGCTAACACTTTTGCCGCATGGAATCAGCATTACCTAATAGCCAACCAACTTTTAGTCGAGAAGTTCGTCTGGGGCTAGTAGCCTACAGTGGTATTTCTTTATCTATTTACACGAGTGGAGTCTGTCAGGAATTTTATCAGGCTGTGCGCGGGCGTGGTATATATAAACTGCTCAAAGCACTGGTGGATGCTGATGTCGTCGTAGATACTCTCTCTGGTACCTCCGTTGGCGGTATCAATAGCGTACTTTTAAGTTACGCGCTGACCAATAGTACCGACACCGAGACAGTAGATTTTAATACCTTCAATGAAGTTTGGCAAAACAGTGGAGATATCTATCAATTGCTGCGTCAGTCACCGGCGGCGGTTGGTGTTTTGTTGGATGATGACGGTTATCAGCAGCAACAGTTGGAAGTAGCCTTTGTTAACGCTTTTCAGCGCCGAGTACCGCCTCCAGAGCGAGAGTGGGTTTCTCAGTTTCGAGAATTAGACCTGTTTGTGACGGGCACAGATTTTTGGGGTAAGACTTATCGGACTTTTGATGGTAGTGGTGCAGTTACTGAAGTTCAAGACCACCACGGCCTATTTCATCTTAAGCATCGTCAGGGACGCAAAGAACCTTTTAATCCGCTCAGCTTGAATTTGGCCGGAGCAAAGCCCCAACATACTTTTCAGTCATTGGCTAAACTCTGTCGTCTTACTTCGGCTTTGCCAATGGTATTTCCGATGGTGCAGGTCGATCTCAATAACTCTCAGAATTTAGTCGATCGACAGCTAGAAATTTGGGGTCAGCTCGATCAAAGAACCTGGCAACATCGATTGGAGGGTAAACAAATCAGTTTTTTGGATGGGGGCTTACTCGATAATGCCCCCTTTATGCCAGCCACCCGAGCGATTCACTATCAAACATTGAATCGCTGGACACAGCGAGTGTTGTTCTATATCGATCCCGCTCCGAAAAAATGGAGTGAGCAAGCTGAGACCGCCAGAGTCACCCAATCTAATTCCCCACAATTGGTGCGCGCTCGCGTTCTAGATATTCCGATGTACCACAGTGTAGTAACTGACCTGCGACATCTCCAAGAACACAATCAAAAAGTACAGCGTTACCAAGAGTTATTGGCTCATGCCGAAGCCAGCCTAGATACCCCAGCTCATAATTCTGAACTACAGCTCCAAAAAAATATTTATCTGCGTAGTCGGCTGATTAATTTGCGAACTCAAGTGATTCCCCAATTACTATGCTTAGCTGCTGGCGGTGATAGTGGTCGGCAATCAGAAGCAGAGCGAGTAGCACGGCTACTCACTCATCATCATGTTGGTCAGGCGGCTAAGGAGCAGCGGGAGGAATGTCTCCAGGATTTTGCGCCACAGATGACCCAGCTGGATGTGGACTACAGCCTGCGCCAGCATTTGTATCTGACGCACAAAATTCATGAACAGTTGATAGCAACTCAGTCTCCTAATGATCGTTTTTACCTAGAAGTCTTGATTAGACAAATTGGTCAGAGCATTCAGCTTTTAGAAGTAATCAAAGCTGGTCTGCAAAAACTTTTGAGCAATTTGGTGATCAGTGACAATTTTTACGCCATGTTGGGCGTCAAAAAGTCAGATTATTTCCTGCGTCCTTTGGTCTATGAATATATCTTTCGGCTGCATCGCTATTTTTTAGATGTACAATCACTACCACTATTGTTACCGACTTTAAATGAGTCTCCAGAGCACTTGGATGGGATGTTGGCTTTGTCAGAGTTGTTTCTTAATCTACCTTTGACTGCCAACGAAATGTCATCGGGATGGCTACCTTCTGAGCAAATTTCAACGATATGGCAGCAGTTACAGCAAAAAATTAAAGTTTTGGCTGACGCAGCGAATCAAGGTCAATACATTTGGAATAAACAGCGCTTTCACTACGATCAGCGCGGAAATCAGCGTTTTTTGAGTATGCTGACCCAGGTGGAATCGGCAACTACTATGTTGCTATATAATTCGCCAGCTACTGCGGCTCAATCGCTATTGCAAAAATTCCAAAGTTTTGAACATCTCGATCAGGTGCTTTATCCCTTTGAATACTTAACTAATTTGGAGCAGAAAGAACCTCTGTCCACTGTACGAATTAGTCCGGCCACTGCTCAGTTGGGTTGGGGGCAGGGTAAGTCAGAACAAGAAAAATTAGCTGGGGATGATTTCTATGTGACTGGTGGTCTTTTCCATAAGTCTTGGCGGGCTAACGATTTTTTGTGGGGACGACTGGATGGTTTAAACAAGATTATTGAAGGCATTGTTAGTCCGATGACGGTCAAGTGTTTTAGTGGTTTAGTGCAGCGAGAATCAATCCGACTATCGATGACTGCTGATGATTATCTAGAGTTTTTGTTGAGTGAATCATTGCCGGAGCTAGTCGGCCAAGAGCGTCAGCAACTGAAAGCGCATCTTACATATGTTGCGAAACCTGGTTTGGAAATTACTGCTGATCAGCTGCATGATTTGTTGAATGATTTGGTGAGAGCTGGACATCGCCAACTGGTAGATACAGATTTGGATCGAGTTTTTCGAGTAGCAGCAGTACAGAACCAGCAGTGGGGAAATCAGCTGTCTCAGGCTTTAATCCAAGATCCTCTGAAGTCCAGCACGATGCAAATGGCTCAAGAGATTACTAAAGAATCTTTGTATCACTTAACGACAGAACAGGAGCAGTTTTTTCGGAAGCAATATAAGGTGGGTTCGGAAAAGTTGTTTGAGAATACGCCGGGGATGGTGTGGATTAATTGGACATCGCGTTTCGTGCTGGCCTTACGGGATGTATCCGTTAATTTTTGGGGAAAGCGCCGAGCCGAAAAATTGCGTCAAAATTCACTCTATCGTTTGGTTGGAATCAAGGGCGATCGATTGTTGCAGGCTTGGTATTGGTGGTTACAGTCTCGGGGTACCAAGCTGGTACTAAAAATATCACTCCAGCCACTGCGGTTGATGATGCGTAGTTTCTTGGCGATGTTCTTAATGTTATCGGTGATACTATCTACCTGTAATCCATTAGTTTGGTTGGTGGTGGGCGTAGTCAGTTTGGTTGGTTGGGCGGTGGCTCAGCAAAGGAGCTGGCCATATCGGCAGCGGCCACGCCGGTTTCAGAAATTATTAACGGTAAAAAGTTTAGTCGATCGATAAAGTCGAAAGTGATATTCTAACAAGAGGAAAAACTTTAAAATCGAATTAATGCTCTAGCAATGAGTTTGTTGAGAATATCCAACTTCAAGATTCAGTGATTCGAAGACTATTAATAATTGCTGAAGCTGCCAGACGAGTATCAGAGGCAACTCGCCAAACCTTGCCAAAAATTTCGTGGCAGGAAATCAACGGAATGCGAAATCGTTTAGTTCATCAATATGAGGATGTAAATCTCACCATTGTTTGGGATGTTATTCAAAATGAGATCCCAACGCTGTGTATCAGGAGCTATTAATGGCTCCCCACCTAGCTCTTAGTGGCGGCGGTTCAGAGGCTTTGCCGTTCGACTTGAGCACTGATAGGGATGATGTCGAGGATGGTCTGGCTGATGACGACCCCGACGACTTTGGGTTGGAGGAAATCGACGACTAAAGGTAGGAGTTGAGACTTTTGATTAGCTCTAACCGTTGATTTACCCGTTAGACTGACGCGCTAAAATCGTTGTATTGTAGCGTCACTAGGTCATGTTGTTAAGAAAATATTAACATATGTAAACAACTGATAAAGTTTGTTAAGCTTGGTGAAACAGTCAATCAAAGCTTTTTCCCAACCCTTCAATGGGAAGTAAGCCTTCGCTAATCTTTTGATCTAATTCTCACAACCATAAATCTGGAGTAGCCATCATGGAAAGTTCTAAAAAAGCAACCACCCCTATCGATCGCAACGGCTGGGCGTGGGGTTTTACACCTCAAGCTGAGATTTGGAATGGTCGGCTTGCAATGCTGGGATTCTCGGCTGTCCTGCTGACTGAATACTTATCTCGTCAGGGCGTTCTACACTTCTATGATATATTGCACACGACCGCAGTAATTACATCGACGATGCCATAGGCTTAACTATTGAGGAGTAGAAATGCTGCGGCTGCATTTCTACTCTTTTCCACTGACGATATTTTGCTACAAATGACCAAATGTACTTCCCCTGAAGATCTTAACAACTGGGATGATGCCCCAGATATTAATCGAATAGTCCAAGACAAACGTTCTGCCAAACGAGCTTCACCAGCCAAAGGCCGTCGCCGAAATCGCCGCTATGAAAATCAGCTACTCAATGCCCAAGTGGATAACTGGCTAGAGTTAGAATAGTGACTATGAAACGTCACTAGATGAAGCGCTATGGTAACCTTAAACTCGTTTTTGGATAGATAACTTATATGGATGAGTTGGACAGTGGCAACGAGGACATAACAGGATTAGATCGGGTTAGTAGACGGAGCGATCAAGCTTTGAATCGTAATTTTAATTCAGCCAAGGTCAGTCATCGATGTTTGAAATTGCCGTAATCGGTGCTGGAGTTGCTGGTTTAACCTGTGCCCAAAAATTGCAGCAGGCTGGGCGACGGGTGGTAGTTTTTGATAAATCGCGGGGTTTGGGCGGACGTTTAGCCACTCGTCGCTTGGCTGGTACTCACGCTGATCATGGAGTTTGTTATCTTCAACCGAAAGGAGCAGCCTTTGGTGAGTTGATCGATAAATTGGTAAATCAGCAGATTCTGCGGGTTTGGACGCAGGGAATTCATCGTTTGACTGCAGATGGAGTTCTACAGCCGCCCGTGAAATTTGCGCCTTGCTATGCAGCACCCTCTGGAGCCACCGCGATCGCTAAGTATCTGGGACAAAATTTAGAGATCATTAACAGTCAAGCCATCACTGCAATTTCGCCGATCGGTAACGGATGGCAGTTAAACTCCGCTGATTGTCAGTGGAATGCAGAGCAAGTTGTGGTCGCAGTTCCTCCGGCTCAAGCTCTAGCGATTGCTGGCATGGTGGCTGATACTAACTGCTTTGGCCAGATGAGCCTTGTGAATTTTACTACTTCGATTACCGTGATCGCCGTTTTTCCGAGAAATCAGCAAGCTACCGCTGCTCAATTAGCTTGGCGCGGAATTCAAGGTATCGATCATCCAGTGCTGGGCTGGATTGGTTTGGATAGTTCAAAGCAGCTAAAGCCACTTCATCCTGTCTTGGTGATGCAAAGTAGTGCTGCTTTTGCCGCTGAATATTTTGATGCTCCAGATTTAGAGGTGATTGGTAAACGGCTTTTGGCTGCTGCTACACCTTTCGCTATAGGGTTAGATTCTCCCGAAATCTTACAGGTGCATCGCTGGGGCTATGCTTTTGCCCAGAATCCTCTGCCCGATTTATTTCTTACTGCCAAGGTGCAGACTCCACTGTATTTTTGTGGAGACTGGTGTGGGGGAAATCGGGTGGAATCAGCTTTTCTGTCTGGTTCGGCTGTAGCTGAGAAAATTTTGGATATTTGATGTTCACGCTGTTTTTGGGGGAAGGCGATCACATTATTACTACTGGATGTTGGGATTTGGGATCGAAGTAGACTTTGGCATGGATTGTCCGATTTTGGAGTAATTGTAAATCTTTACGCGGCCATCTCAGCTGCGGGGTACTCCCGCCAGAACGGTATCCGTTTGGCGGTGACGGGGGATAGCAGGGCGCTGACGAGTTCCACCCCCGACCAATCCGACAAACAGAGTTCTTGGCAGAGAGAGGAGTGGACGAAGAAGCGCCAATTAATCTGGAATCGCAGTTTGAAGTGCTTCACGATCACCTGAGGTCACCTCAGGTGCGTGCGTGGCAAGTCTTTTCAACATATTGCTTGACTTGTTCAATAGTGACACCACCGCAACTAGCGACAAAATAAGCCCCAGACCAAAATACTGGCTTGTTATATTCAAAAATTCTTTGCGAATCAAGCGGCTAGAGACAGTTTTAAGATTATTTACTAGCTTGCTAATTTCCACATCTGGCGGAAAATCTATGACCAAATGAACATGATCCGATTCACCGTTAAAATCAGTTAGCTTAGTATTCCACTTCTCGCAGGTGTTAGTAAATATTTCATGCAGTCGGTTCAATATTTCTTGATTTATAACTTTACGCCGATACTTTGTAACTAACACCAAGTGAATATTAAGAGAGTAAACACAGCGGTAGCCTTTGTTATACTGCACAGCACTGAAAATGATATGATAACTAGTATGCTACTTACTTACCAGTTCAAAATCAAGCCAAGTGCCGAACAGGTGGAGGTATTAAGCCACTGGGGCGAGATGTTGCGCCGTCATTGGAACTGGGCATTAGGCCAAAGACTAGACTGGTTGCGCCGGAGTAGATGCCAAATTAATAGATGCAGCTTAATCTCTGAACCGATTGGAGAGATACCCGAAAAGGTTGATTACTACTCACAAGCTTCTGACTTGAAAGAGACTAAGCGACTATTTCCTGAATACAAAGGAATTTATACTGACTGTCAACAACAGAATTTAATGCGGTTGGACAAATCATGGAAAAGATGGTTGATTCCTGACAAGGCTGGTAAACGAGGCGGCAGACCGCTATTTAAAAAGCGAGGTGATATTTGTTCTTTTACTTTCCCTCGGGTGAACTCAGCTAAAGCCGGAGCGCATCTGCTGGGTAATAGCTTAGGTGCAGGGCAAGCGCCCGAGGTGAACTCAGGCGAAACTCTTGCAGTACTAAAGCTATCCAAAATCGGAGAAATGGAAGTAGTTTTACACCGCCAAATCCCAGAAGGCTTTGAGATCAATCAAGCCACAATCGTGAGCAAAGCAGATGGCTGGTATGTCAGTTTTGCAATTGAAGATGGCTCTGTTCCAACGGCTATACCTCTTGATAAGATAAAAAATGCTTGTGGAATTGACGTAGGGCTGGAAAAGTTTCTCACCACATCTGATGCTGAAGCTATCGCAGTACCACAGTTTTATCGTAAATCTCAAGTAGTACTCGCTCGCCTTCAACGGAAGTTGTCAAGGCAGCTGAAAGGAGCTAACAACTATTTTAAGCAAGCAAATAAAGTAGCTAGACTACATTTGCACATTGCTCGTCAACGAAAAGACTTTCACTATTCGGTAGCACATTGGTTATGTACAAAATACGATCTGATTGGATTCGAGAAGCTGAATATCAAGGGTCTGGCTAAAACTAGACTAGCTAAATCGATACTGGATGTTGCTTGGCGAACATTTCTGAACATATTGCAAGCAGTGGCAGTAAAATGCGGCAAGCATACCCAGGAAGTGGATGCTAGAGGAACTAGTATTGAATGTTTTAACTGTGATGAAAGGGTTGTAAAGCCGTTGTCTGAACGAGTTCATAGTTGTCCAAATTGCGGAATTAGTTTAGATAGAGATTACAACGCGAGTATTAATGTGCTAAAACGGACGACTGGACGGTCGTTTGCTGCTTGTGGAGGCTTAGGGGTTATCCTGCCTGTAAAGCAAGAAATCTCATTTGTGAATTTGAGAAGCCCCCGCTAGACCGCCTAAGCGGTTAGCGGTGGGAGTACGTCACATTCTCTTAGGCATTAATATCAGCAGTAACATGCGCAAAACACTTCGCTCAATCTGGACTCGGCAATCCAAACGTTTGTTCAGCATCGTTTTAATCTCTGGAATGCTTTCTCTAGGATTAGTGAGCAGTGTCATAGCTCAACCGGTAAACTCTCCTTCTCCAACACCAGCAATCAATAAGACTTTAAAAATAGCCACTAAAGTACTGCCACCTTTTGTCACCGAAGAGAATGGTCAACTAAGCGGCTTTAGCATTGATCTGTGGAACAAGATTGCTGAAGAAA
>JANOQI010000047.1:0-14911 GCA_031414775.1 Synechococcales cyanobacterium VAR_4_metabat_354 | reverse complement strand
TGCTTGCCTGACTTAATCTTTTGGCGATCTCCTCCAAGCTCTCTTTGACAATAATTGAGGTTATTTCTGCCATCTACATATCTTTAATTCATCATTCCCATTCTACCTCGTCTGTCATCTCCTTGATTTAAATTGGTATTAAATCGCACCGAGGCCAAGTCATCACTGACGGCAAAGCCTTGTATCGCCAAACCAGAAGAGCCAAGTATCCCTTCGAGAAGAATTTCTTGGCACAGTCGATGAAGCAAGCTCTCCAGGTAAAGCAGCAAAAAGGATTGAATTTCGTGACACCAATCGTTGCCTTCTCTGCTGCCAGGGTCTCGGTACCATCTGGAAAGGTCGCTGGAGTCTATGTGGTCGGCGGGAAGAGGTTAGTGGGATTGCTGCGGGGGCTGGGGTAGAGTTATGCTTCACCCACAGTGATACCAAAAGACGCTCGAACTTGGGCGATCGGCGTTTCCCATAGAGCTGTCCAATCTACTCCAAATAGAGGCTGTGCTGTTTTGCCCATAGTCCAACCATTAGTGAGAGCAGTCATATATTGATCAGCAACTTCAATATTGTAGAGCAAGGATTTAAGGAGGTTTTTAGTTAGTAGTGCCATCCAAAATCGCGACATTTGTAGTTGTGCAACGCAAAATGCTTGCAATTGAATCTCTCCAAGCATATTGACAGAGCTTCCAGTAACAACGTGCCAAATATCATGGGTTTCTCGAATGTGGGTGTCAATGAATTCATATTCATTGGTCGCGGGTTGAGCTTCTAGCTGTTTTAGCTGATAGCCCAGCATATGATGGGCATATTGGTAGCCCAAAGTATCAATGGGTAATTGATGTAAGGTGACTAAATCAATCGGTTCCAAGGGCAAGCGATTCGCCAGAGCTGATTGACAATGGGGGTACTGAGACAGGTGCTGCACAGTCAGATACAAGCTTTTGTGATCACCGCTAGCTTCCAGAAGTCGATCGATCACAGCGAAATCACCATTTTCAGTTTGAGCCATTGCTACGAAGCTGGAGAGCAATGATTGTTGCCGAGTTTGTGGGTCTGGTAGAAGATTCAACATAGCTAGAGATGATTTTGGATGAGTTCTATTTTTATATACGGTCTCCTTTGGCAAATGGATCTCAAGGACTTCAATTAAATTAGCCTTGCTTGTCATAGCACTAAGTGCTATAAACAATAAAGAGAGGGTGGCATGATTATTTATAAAACTCGGTGGTTCAACCGTTGGGCACAAAAGCAGGGATTAGAAGATGTTAGTATTTGTGCTGCTGTACGCGAGATGTCAGGAGGGCTATATGATGCTGAATTAGGTGGTGGACTTTACAAGAAGCGCATTGCTAGGCCAGGCCAAGGAAAACGCGGGGGATATCGCACACTAATTGCTAGCAATAAAGGAGATAAATGGTTCTTTGTTTTTGGCTTTCCCAAAAATGAGCGTAGCAACATTGATAAAGGTGAAGAAGAAGCCCTAAAGAGACTTGTAACAGAGCTTTTATCGCTTACTCCACAGGCTCTGGAAATAGCAAGACAGGATAATGAACTAATAGAGGTGAATTGTGATGCGGAAGAAAAAATCAGCGATCCTTGAAGCTGTCCACGATACAGCTAAAGGGCTACACAAATCTGGAGTGATGGATCAAGTAACACTTCGGGAGTTCGATAGGTTGTGTCTAATACCGATTGAATCATTGGAACCGGAGAAAATTAAGCAAATTCGAGAGGAGTCGAATGTTAGTCAGGCGGTATTCGCGGCCATTTTGAATACAAGCTTGTCAACGGTTCAGAAGTGGGAAATCGGCCAAAAGCATCCTACGGGAACGGCTCTCAAGTTACTGCATTTAGTTCGGGAGCGTGGATTAGATAGTGTGATTTGAGCGATTTACTCAACCAAAGTCTCCACCAACAAATCCGCGCGCCCCTGCTGCTGTACCAAGAATTCCTCACATTGTTGCATGTCAACAGCGACCACCTCTAGCCGCTCAAAGACTTCAGTGAGTCCCAGCTCGCCGCCTTCGATCGCCTTCAGAGCATCTTCCACCCGCGCAACCGTAGCCTCATAATTCCAATCGTTATCCTTCGCTATCATCAATTACCTTCACCTTAATAAAATTTCCTGTGCCAAATTGAACGCTTAACTCTTCCCCAACGACCAAACCATCGCCATCACGGACAACCTGCCTGATTCTCTCGGCGCACCAAAACATAACCCCGTTGCAGCACAAAGTTTGGGTCAAGAGCCTGAGATCGCTCCCGTAATCTTAACTGCTCCTGCTGAGCCATTTCAAGTCTGCCAACGACGGCAAATCTAAGCCGCCGCCGCAGACCAGCCAGCCGATCGCTCTCCACAGCCAGCAGCTTGTCTGGTCTAATACGATCGAACCGCCGCCGCAACCCCTCCAACTGAGACCGCTGCACATCCAAAGCTCTCCGCACCGCCACACGCAACCGATCGACCCGGTTCAAATGCTCATCAACTAAATCAGCCAGAGCCGGGACTACGATCGATGCCGCCGCCGTTGGAGTAGCCGCCCTAACATCAGCCGCCAAGTCTGCCAAGGATTCATCGCGTTCATGGCCAATCCCAGTCACCACCGGCAGCGCACATCTAGCGATCGCCCTCACCACCACTTCGGAGTTGAAGCAGCTCAAGTCTTCAGTGGCACCACCGCCCCTGGCCAAAATCAATACTTCAGCACGACCATCAATGACCAGTCGATCGATAGCTCGTTCGATCGACTGGGGAGCCGCATCACCTTGGACAGTCGCCGGAGACATTAGCACCCGCACCCAGGATATCGAGACATCAGCACCCGTTGAATGTCACCCCAAGCTGCCGCCGTGGGAGCCGTAACTACAGCGATGGTGCGCGGGTGGACGGGCAATGGTTGCTTACGCTCCAGGTCGAATAAGCCTTCAGCTAATAATTGCTGCTTTAGACGTTGCAGTCGCAAAGCTTGCAGACCCTCACCCAGCGGCAAAATCTGCTGCACCTGAAATTGATATTTCCCGTGTGGCGCGTACACCGAAATCTTACCAAAAGCGAGAACTTGCGTACCCACCTGGGGCTTCTCCTCCAACTCAGGCACTTGGCTTTTCCAAACCACCGCTGGCACCTGCGCTTTACCCTGGGGGTCTTTGAGCGTGAAGTAGATGCCGCTGGGGTGGTGGCTAGCGCTGGAGACCTCGCCGCTGATCCAGACATGGCGGAGTTCAGGAGCACTCAGTAGCGCTTGGGAGATGTGGTCGGTGAGAGCATCTACGCTGATAGGTTCGATCTGTGGGTAGAGGCTATGGTCTGGTGGGGCATGAGTTCGGGGGAATTTTGCTGTCACTGGATTTTTTCTAAATAAAATAAAGCTCTTTTCAAAGATGGTTCAACAGGCATACAAACCAAATCACTTTCCCCTAGCTGATTTGAGACTTTGTTTACTGCCAGTTCTAGCCAATTATAAATAACAGACACATTCAATTTAGCTTTTGGAAGAGGAGTAGCTTGCAATTCTAGCAAGATTGCCTTTGTCTCTTGCAGATTCGACTTCTTGTAGGTATCGATTGCTGCATAGATTTGCTGCTTAAAGTTGATCATAATCTCTCCTTTGAACTATTGTGAAGGCTGGGATAGTTGCCCTGGATAGTAATAACATCATAGTGAAAATACAAACCGTCTCCCTTGCTACTATGCATAGCCTTGAGCGATGAAAACCGCAAACCAATCCCTTCTCGCCCCTGAAGCCCTGACCAATCACAGCTATGCAAAGGCTCGAATACTTCCTTGCCCACTGGCTCCCCTAATAGCTCCCAAGCCAAGAACTCATCGACAATATCACCACTATCAACCTCGGCTATCTTCAGTTGTAGTTTGAAATCACAGTACCAAATGCCACCGAAGAAATCGCAGTCCCAATTAGATTCATCGATTTCGAGCGCCCAATCAGAATGCGTGGATACCAAGGGAAATGCGGCCTTGCTCCCAGCTTCCTTCAGCTCTTCAATGAGCGGCCTGGAACTTTCTTCAGCTGCGGCTAGCACTAGGTCGTAATCGATGTCTTTGGGCTTTTTGAGTTCGATGGTTAGTTTGATTTCCATGAGGCATTAGTCGTCATAGTGATAACGGGCTTGAAGAAAAACAACGCGACTTTGGTCAACCTGGTAGACCAAGCGATGCTCTAAATCTATGCGCCTCGACCAAGTGTTAGGTTCTGGAAAATATTTTAATAGCTCCGGCTTACCAAGTCCATTGAAAGGATTGCCGTCAAGAATGTCAGCCACTAAGTCCATAATTCGATCTGCTTTCTTGGGTTCTTGCCGATACCACCAGCGCAAATCAGCCTTAAAGTCAGGGCTGAATACTGGGAAAAAGCAAGTAGGCTGAGTTGGCTCTGAACCTTTGGCTTGCTTCTTATTACGGCTCAATAGACAGCTCCTGCCTCAACTCATCTAAAGTCTGGGGGATAGCAGCAGCTGACTTTGCCCACTTCATCGATCGAAATAGCCGCTTAGCATTTGCAGGGCTGCGCAGAAGATAGACAGACTCCAACAGACTTGACAACTCATCAGCAGCAATAATCGCTACATCAGGCTGGTTGCGACGAGTGATAGTAACAATTTCTCGATCATGCCCAACGCGGTCAAGCACCTCAGAAAGATGAGCACGAGCATGAGAGTAGGTTATCTCTAAGCCAGACATAAGCAAATAATGAACCGTACATGACTATTGTACATGTTGATAAGGGATATGGAAAGGCTCAAGCCTAATAAGGTGATGTTTTCTAGAAATTGCTTGCGATATTCCAAGATTGCCTTTTCTACCTCAACAAGATCGCCAAAGGCTTAGTAGCACAGGAGGTGGTCATCAGAGCTTATTTGGCTGGGGAGTTACCTGCTGAGTCTTAGATTGCAAGAGCGGCTAACGCCTCACTAAATTGGGGTCTAGAACTCCAGTTGATCGAACAACAAAGCGATCGACTGCCAAAAGTATTCGATCGCTTTATTTACCATCTATTAAAAGGCAGTTCAAGTATGGCACGTTTCCAAGATTCATTGATTGGTTCAGGGTTTTAGCTGGTTTCCCGGAGCCAAAGGCCAACTAGATTGAACGTTAAATTCACTACAAAATCAAAAAGGTAAATATGTACGAACAAATCATAAACAGCATAGTCGATTCCTGTATTCTAGTAATGGAGGGCTTCTTGGCCTTTTATTTGCTGTCGGAAATGTTGCCAACAATGACCGCCGAACCTACCGCTTCTGGTACCGCAAAGCCAAGCGACAATATCACCGCCGTCGTCGAGGCCGAAGAAATCATTGAAATCATTGCTCCTACGTTGGTTGAAGCTCAAACACCTGAAATAGTCGAGGTGGCTCCCCAAAGCTTGAACCTCCCGGTTAAAGAATTGATGTCGATCGCTAGGCAGCATAAGGTTACGGGTTATGCTCGGATGCGTAAGGGTAAGCTGAAAGAAGCTTTGATGGAGCTGGGACTTGGCTTTGGAGCGAAGGTTGTGACCTAGCAAAAGGATTAAAAATGCCGTGAAGTAAGGAGTTAGCATGAGTAAGTCGATCGATCGCCTAGAAAAAGCCAGGGCAAAAATAACTAGCCCAAACATAGTTAAATTTGACACGTTGAATGTCATGCCAGCAAAATGCGCTACATGTCCCTGGCGAAGTGACGGTGGTATCTTAAATGATGATCCAGAATCGAGGGCACAGCTGGCTATCGCAGCACTCACGGACTCCTCGCAGTACTGCCATGCTCCCGCTTTCAAAGGTATGGCAGAGAACCAGGTTTGTCGAGGTTCAAGAGACCACCAAATCAAATTCTTCCACAGCTCTGGGTTTTTGGATGAACCTACAGATGAATGCTGGAAAGCGAAGTGGGCTGAAGTGCAGCTAAGGAAGGAAAAGGCAGAGTCTGATTTTATTGACCTTAATATTCGATGAAAAATAGGACTAAAACGATGCCAGATTTAACAAATGATCAAGAGATATATTCGATCGAACAGATTTCAGAGCAAATCGCGATAGTTTTTGCAAATTCATACGTCAATCCAATAAGCTTCCTACCGTCCATTGAAGAGCAGCTGGCATCAATGAATTTCAGCGGCGAAGTTGTCTTCGATCTGCTACTTTCCAATGGAGAAACATTCAATCGAATCGTTGCTAGCAATGCTGTTCAGGGCAAAGTCGATCGGAAGGCATTTAAAATCGTTGACTTCTCTAGCCTCGATGGAGTTGTCGCAGAAAAAATCAAAGCGTTCTACAAGTCCAACGATGTCCTAGTGCAATCCAACTTCATCCTGTTAGACGAAGAAAAAGAAGTCTTACTGCGGTAGCTTCTAGAACAATCAATCGTTACTTACGGCTTTGCCTAATCCTTCTACTGGATTGGCAGAGCCATATTTTATTGGCTATCAATACTTAAAAAAATATGACAAACCTTACCGCTATCGCCTCCTTCGAGCAACTACTAATCAAGGAACAAAAGTTAGACACCAAAACAATCGCTAGCGTCATGGACTATACCTGTGGTGGCAGCGCTGCGGAAGGTAAGTGGCAGATGAAAACAGCTACTGATTTGGTGGAAGGCGCGGTGGCCAGCCGCATCAAAGAAATCGGTGTTGACTGTAAAAGATTGGCAGAACTTCAGCAACTGCTCATCAGCCAAACCGTTCGTTCTGACGACCAACTAAAATTCCAGCAGTTCTCCACGCCACCAGCAATCGGTGCGATCATGGCCACCGCTGCCCAGCTGACTCCAGCAGATTTCTTCTTAGAACCTTCTGCGGGTACCGGGATGCTAGCCGCCTTTGCCGCCCAGGCCAACTGCCAGCAAATCATTCTCAACGAATTCAGTCCCGCCAGAGCCAAAATCCTTGGTCACTTATTTGGCGACGACCACCTGCATGGGTTCGACGCTGAAAATCTCAACGACTACTTGCCTAAGAAATATCAACCAACTGTAGTAATCGCTAACCCACCATTCTCAGTTTCACCAAATTTAACCAAACGCAGTAAAGACGCAATCATCAGACACTTTCGCGCCGCCATGCTCAGACTACGACCCAACGGCAGATTAGTGTTGCTTGGTCCACACTGGTTGCTCCCTGATAAATTCTCTATCCTCGAAGAATTTGGCACGATTATCCTGTCAGCCAAAATCAACGGGGATGAGTACCGGCGTTACGGCACCACCATGCCTACTAGGATGCTGGTCATCGACAAAGCCATGCTTCGCTCTAAGCGCGTGGACGTAGACACAACGCTACCAAACCTGATGGAGATTGCTAAACAGCTACCACCTCGGCTCCCAATCCAAGAGGAAGCCGCTCAAAAACCGGTCATCTCTGCTGCTAGCGAAACACTATTCGACCTACCCCTGTTCCATCTGGGCAACATTATCGCCAAAGCATCACCAGTAGTGCAGCAGGCCATATCTGTCGTCCACAAAGCAATCACCCCTAGCTGGTTAAACCTAGTCAAGCTCACCTACTCACCAACTCCAGTCACATCAGGCGAACTCTCGGACCAACTGTATGAATCTTATTCATCATGCCCGATCGAGATTGACGGAGCCTTGCCGCACCCTACACCCTTAGTGGAAAGTGCTGCGATGTCTTCTGTTGCCATGCCCCGGCCAGAGTATCAACCACTGCTTCCAGTAGAAGTGTTAGAGAAAGGATTGCTATCTCATGCCCAACTAGAATCGGTAATCTTCGCCGGACAAGCCCACAGCAAAATGCTGACCGGGCGTTGGGAATATCAAGCTGAATCTAAACGCCTAAATCAAGCTGCTAACGACACCGGAGCCGAGTACCGCCAAGGATTCTTCTTAGGTGACGGCACCGGCGCGGGCAAGGGTCGTCAAATCGCCGGGATTATCTTGGATAACTGGCTGCAAGGTCGTACCAAAGCGCTGTGGGTCTCCAAGAACTTCACCCTAATTGAAGATGCACGGCGGGACTGGGTAGCCCTCGGTGGCCAGCCA
Source organism: Synechococcales cyanobacterium VAR_4_metabat_354 (assembly GCA_031414775.1). Taxonomy (GTDB): domain Bacteria; phylum Cyanobacteriota; class Cyanobacteriia; order Cyanobacteriales; family Chamaesiphonaceae; genus JAAFHZ01. The sequence continues at coordinate 6,921 of JANOQI010000047.1, read as the reverse complement.
GAGCAGATTATCGACCTGAGCAAGTACGCCCAAGGTGAAGAGATCACTTGCACCCAAGGCATTCTATTTGTCGCCTATGCCACCCTCCGCACCCCAGCCAAAGAAGCCAAAGTATCGCGCCTTGAGCAAATCATCAACTGGACCGGTGGCAACTTCGATGGTTGCATCTGCTTCGACGAATCTCACTTGATGGGTAATGCGATCGGAGAAGATAGCGGCAGAGGAATCAAAGCCGCTTCCCAACAAGGTATGGCTGGTATGGATTTGCAAAACCGTCTGCCCCAAGCGCGAGTAGTCTACGTCTCGGCCACCGGAGCATCGAAAGTGTCCAGCTTGGCCTACGCCCCACGGCTGGGCTTATGGCAAACAACCGACTTCCCGTTCAAAAGCCGTGAGGATTTCATCTCATCGATGGAAGACGGCGGAATTGCGGCCACCGAAGTGATTATCCATAACCTCAAGGCGCATGGAGTTTACTTGGCGCGAGCACTTTCCTATCAAGGTGTCGGGTACGAAACCTTAGTTCACGAGCTAACAACATCCCAAGTGAGAGCCTACAACGCATATGCTGCTGTGTTCGAGCAAATTCACACCAACATTGAACGAGCATTAGCCGCCACCAACGTGGTTAGCCTGTCTGGCAAGTGCATCAACGGCCAAGCCAAAAGTGCGGCGATGAGTTCATTTGAAGGAGCCAAGCAACGCTTCTTCCAGCATCTTGTCAATGCAGCCAAGGTACCAACGGTGATTAAAGCGATCGAGCAAGACATGATCGATGGTTATGCCGCCGTTCTCCAAATCGTCAGTACTGACGAAGCTTTGCTTAATCGCCGCATCCAAGACATCCCCGCAGCAGAGTGGGGCGACTTGCGCTTGGACTTTACGCCCAAAGAAGCGATCGTCCAGTACTTGGAAGGCAGCTTCCCAACCAAACTTCACTCTATTTGTGAAATTGATGGTAGGGAATGTGCCATGCCTGTCGATGATGCTGATGGAGACCCAGTGCTCTCTCAAGAAGCGATCGAACTTCGTGATGCTCTGATTGAAAGAATTGCCGACTTGCCATCGATCGCTGGTTTCCTAGACCAGTTGATTTGGCACTTTGGCACTGATGCAATCGCTGAAGTGACAGGCCGCTCCAAGCGTGTCGTACTCAAAGATAACCAATACAAATTGGAAAGCCGTTCAGCCACTGCTAATAGCGCTGAAACCAACGCCTTTCAAGATGACCGGAAACAGATCCTCATCTTCTCTGGTGCTGGTGGGACAGGCCGTAGTTACCATGCCGCCGTAAATACCCAAAACCAAAGATTGCGCCGCCATTATCTGGTGCAACCCGGTTGGCAAGCCTCCGAAGCAGTTCAATCGCTGGGTCGTACTCTTATAACAACAATTATTTTATATTCAATAACTTGTAAAAACAACAACAACTAGCCTGATATTCATGATAAAATTTATTATGTTCATTTTCCACAAAGTAACCAGTGATAAGTATAGAAAGAGGAATTGACCCTCTGACAGGGGAGAGATTCTACTGTGTATTCGATCTGGAGACCTGCTTACCAGTAGAACCAATCCAGCGATACCTAAACTACTGCCGCAGGCGACAACTAGCCGCCAATACAGTTAATACCTACGCTTGTAGACTAGTTAATTTCTGGCACTGGCTGGAACGTAAATCTCTGAATTGGCAAAATGTAGGGCTGAGTGAGTTGGCTGATTTCACCAACTGGTATCTGCTTGGCGGTGAAGTAGAAGTCATCTCTGAAGATGTTAGAGAGGTAATGTCCAAACGCGGTGCTCGTACTGTTAACCAGGCAGTTACAGCCATTCAAGGGATGTATGAATTCCACGCCATTGAAGGGAGAATAGACGAAAAGAAATTTGCCAAGCTAGCTCGTGGGTTTAGCAAACGCGGCGGCTATTTACGTGGGATTGTCAAAAGCACACCCGAAAACCGCAAGCGAATTAAGCTCATAGAACCGAAGATTTTCCCTGGTTGCTTGACCGACGAACAGGTCAGTCAACTAGGAGATGCCTGTTACACCTATAGAGATAGGTTGATCGTAATGCTGTTGAGAGAAACAGGAATACGGCGGGGAGAGCTATTAGGATTGCATCTAGTAGATGTGGGAGCTTTGGATAGTAGAGGCAGAATTCGGATTGTCAGACGAGACAATAACCCCAATGGAGCGATCTCTAAAGGAACCGAACGAGAAATTCCCATCTTGCACAACAAGAAAGCAGTTCAAGAGACGTTTCATAACTATCTAAATCAAGAATATCCTTCTAAAGAGGTTGAAAGATTGGGTCATGGAATGTTGTTTGTCAATCTGGAGGGAAAACATATCGGACGACCGATGAGTAGTGCGAGATTGAATGGCTTATTTTCTCAATTTAAAGACAGAACTGAAATTAAGGCACATCCTCATTTATTCAGACATACTTTTGCGACAAGAATGCTGCAAGCGGGATACCGCATTGAATATGTATCACAACTGTTAGGACATACATCTATTGTTACTACTAATGATGTTTACTCTCATGTACTTGATGGCATGACATTAGATAATTATCTAGAAGAAAAGGAAGAAGAATGAACGCAGTAGAATCACTTGATTTATTACAGGAAAGAATCGCCGTTTCAGAACTAGGTTTGGATTTAGCTAACGATCCTTTAATGGATTTAGATATTTGGTCAGTACTAGAAATTGGCTATACAGAAGAAGAATCAAATATTATGGGAGTTCGCAATATTTATTTTGAAGACTTTTCTCTACCTTGGCTAAAGCTACTAGCTAAGTTAACCGCAAAGGCTAGTATCAGAGAAAAATGTTCGTTAGATACTGCGGGAATGAGAATTCGTATTCTCAGACAATTTGACGAGTTTTTAACATCTCAAGGTTATAATCGACCAGAAATTTTAACAGATAGTTTATTGCAAGAATTCATCAGTCTACGTGGGGGACACAAGCGTCAATCTACTATTACTTATGCTGTTAAACTATGGGCAGAAGAAGGATGGATTCAGCTATCATATACTCCACCTATATACAAGAAAATCGCCCCTAAAATTGAAACAATACCAGAGGAAGTTCTCTGTCAAATCTATAATAACTTTGACGTACTGCCACCCCCAATAGAAAGATTGTTCAGATTACAGCTTGTTCTAGGATGTCGAATTAATGAAGTAATAAGAATGCCTCGCCAATGTCTCAAGCAAGAAGGTGACGAATGGTTTTTACTACGATGGATAGCAAAGCGCAAGCATTGGAAGTTTTATCAGATTCATCCTTTGGTGGCTGAACTAGTTAGGGCACAGCAGAAATTTCTCGACACTCAGCAGTCTATTAATGATAATTTTGATAAATTATTCTGCATGACTTATGCTGCACACTCAGGTGGTTCTACTACTGTTGTTACAACAAGATTTGACAGAAAACCTGTTTATTTATCAAAAATCTTTAATAAAACAACCCTCAATTCATGGCTACAAGACTTTAGTAAGAAAGCTGACTTAAAAGATAAACATAGCAAACGATTTAATCTCACTAGTCACCAATTTCGTCGTACTAAGGCTAGTATCATGGCTTATTGCGAAACAGATGATGAATACATTGCTGCTGTATTGGGACACGCTTCACTAGATATGTTACCCCACTATCGAAAACAAGATTTAAATCGTTTAGAGAGAGAAGCAGAGGCTAAATGTTACGTTGATATGTACGGCGAAGTCAGTACCTTTAAACCTAAAAAGCAGAGGTATGAAAAACTAGCAAAAATATTCATTGTAACTACTTCTTTAGGGGAATGCCATCGCCCAATAATGTTGGGTGATTGTGAGTATCGATATGCTTGCTTGAGTTGTACGCACCATCGCGTCACTTTAAAAGACAAGCCCCACATAGAAGCCGATATTCATCAATTGCAGCAAGACTTAAAACAAGCACAAATAGCAGAACAAGAGCGAAGAGTCACTGAGATACATCGCCTATTGAATCTACTATCGACTCGATTGCAGGGGCTAGAAAAACTTCAAAATATTAAAACAGATAACACCAATGAGTAATCGTAAGCATCCAGCAATTTCTCTTCACGAAACACTGAACGGAATATTAGAAGTAAACTGGGAAAAAGATTATAAGGGAGAATATAGTTGCCCCAACTGCCCTCAAGGGCAAATCACAAATTATGCCCGTCAATCTAGTTCTCCTCATAAGCTAAGATTACTATGTAATATGTGTAAAAGCGAGACACTTCTTAGTCGTGAAATTTCTGCCTACATTTTTCGTTATCTCCCTGATATAGAATGTCCCAACCCTCTTTGTGTAGATATCGGTCATGATGGACAGAAAGGATGGATTTATAAAGTTACTGATTCTAAGTCTAAATGTCGTTTTTGCGGTATTAATTTCAACTATAATTCCGAATACGGCTGTAGTTGGATTGGCAGACAAAAACATGATAAATTATTACCTTTCAATTTTGATGAGGACGTATGGGATTTAAGACATTTTTACGAAAAGCCACGTTATCAGAAGCTCGATCTTAGAGAAATAAGCCCCCAATGGTATCGTGCAGAAGTTAAAAAATATCTATTTCTTTTTGTTAAATTACCAACATTTTCTTCTGATATAAGTCTCAGAGATGTAATATCAACCCTAAAGTATTTTGGATGTATTGTTAAAAAATTCAACATTTATAAATCTAGCAATATCAGCCGAGAAATGATTCTTGCATTCAAAGATACTTATGTAAAAAATGCAAGTCAAACAATTAATAGAAAGCTAAAAGAACTAAAAGATTTTTTTGAATACTTAGAACTAGACACGTCTCATCTAATTCGCGATAGGGATAAATTAAAAACAATCAGAAGCGATCCTGATTGGTTGGACGAATTAACTCGTCAAGCTATCCATCAACATCTATCCAAAATTCCTGCCCCAATTGCTCGTCATTATTTGATTCAAGAATATACTGCCACTCGTCCAAGTGATGCTTGTAACATTACCTTTGATTGTCTAGTCGAAGAAAATGGCAAGTGGTATGTCCGGTTTTCTGAAGGGAAGAAAAAAAGGGGAAAGCAGGGAAAAGAGAATAGGCCAGAATACCATCAGCTACCAGCCACTCGCGAGATCCGAAGAGTAATTGAAGAGCAACAATATTGGATTAGAGAAACTTTGGGATCAGAATACTCGTATTTACTCTGCCATTTTAGAGGTGTGAATAGCAGAACTTACCCTAATTTTCCTGGCATTAAGCCTCTACCAGAGCCTCCAAATAGTAGTGTTGGTAGCAATCAAATGGTTCGCATTATTCGGATGTTAATAGAAAGAGAAGATATTCGCGATGCAAATGACTTAAAGCCGCACTTTGTTGGAAAAATTACTCGCCCTAGTAAATTGCAAGAAATTCGAGCTGAACATGGAATGGAAGTAGCTCAACTTTATGCCAATCATGCTAGGAATAGCACAACTTTCCAACATTATGCACCGCCTACCAGAGAGCAAATAGCAGCAGTGGACTTGCCGTTTCAGGAACTATTGATGAATCCCAGTAATAAGTTCCTCCCTTGGCAATCTCTCCCAGAAAGTTTGCTCAAAAACCCCAAAGCACACGAATTAGACTCAGAAATCGCTCCGCGCTTGGTAGTTTACGGACATTGCACTGTCAACCCCAAAACCCCTTGTCCTGTCAACCTCTATCCGAAATGCTATGGTTGCGGTAGTTTTCGTCCCAGTACGGCAAAGCTTCCGCTCTATGAACGCCAGCATCAAGGAGAGCAGCTACGGCTTCGAGAAGCAGAACAAGCAGGTGCAGAACTCGCGGCTGAAGAAGCTAAAGCCACAATAGCTGCAATGGATATCTGGCTACCAGAATTACGGAGGTTGGCAAATGACTGAGAAACAGAAACTCAATCGAGACAAACAAGCTGATGTGCTTCGTCGTACCCAAGCCCAAAGAAAGGAACAGAAGAAAGAACAAGTATTGAAAGCAATTCAAGAAATACTTACTCAAAAGCAACCTCTAACCTTTGCAAATATCGCCAAAGTTGCTGGTTGTTCGATTGCCTATCTCTATAAATGGCCTGAGATTACTACCTATATTCACGATCTTCAGCAGAAAAATGAAACTCAACTGCATCCGCTAGAAGAGGAAGGAGAATCTAAACCTAATAGCCTGAAAACTTTACATGAGGTAGCAAGACAACGAATATCAAAACTCGAAGCAGAGATTAGAGAACTCAAAGTTCAAAATGAAAAATTACGCGGTCATGTGACGGAAATTTATGAACTCAGAGATGAATGCAATCGATTACGAACACAGTACCGAGAATTAACCAATCCAGTTCCGTCAGATAAGGTAGTTCCCATCAGACCACTTTCCCAGAAATCAACCGAATATCCCAGTACTTCTACCGCAAATTCAGACTCACCTTCAGAATCTGAAATATTTGAATCGATCGAATCGATCGGTATTAAGCTCAATTCAAAGTTGAAACAGGAAATAACTCATCACGATCTCAATACTGTCAAGCTTTCGATCGAGGCGTTTCAACAGTATCGGAGTAAAACTGCTGTCGCTAACCCTGAAGGCTGTCTGTTAACAATGATTCGTGATGAAGCTGAACCTAACGGACAGAGCACTCCTGAAAACGTCGAGTCAATCTCATCGATGAACTCCGATCCTGATATTTACATTCAGCCAGAACCAGCAAAACGGCTCAGTGCCGATAAGCTTCAACAACTCAGAAGTAAATTTATCAAAGAGCATGAATAATAATCAATAGTCCGGACAGATTTATGGTGTCAAAGAACCGTACTGGAGAAGGCTGGCGTAGTTAGGATGGGATTTAATCCAAGTCAGGTCAAGGTCTAACATGGAAATAAATCGCTCAAGTAAATGATGATTGAGTGCTTG
>JANOQI010000046.1:0-180115 GCA_031414775.1 Synechococcales cyanobacterium VAR_4_metabat_354 | reverse complement strand
CTAAAATTGCCAGATGATTCTCGAAAGTCTGAGGTGGATTCTTCAGGCGAGCTAAAATCATGTCAACAGCTTGCAAGACTTGCTGTGGGTATCGCTCAATGAGATCGCCAACAAACACATCTGGGTGTTGGGCGACTATTTTATGTTTGGCAAGGATTGGATCTGGAAAATCCTTGAGGTTAAAAGTGACGATAATTTTAGCATCTGCGCCAATGGCGGCAGCTAGAACGTGGCGATCATCAGGATCGGGCAACTCAAGAGTGGGAATTAAATCCTCGAAGTCTGTGACTAGAGAATCAGGCACATTCTGATTCATCAAAACTCTCAACCGTGCGAGTCTGTCAGCGTTCAAATCAGGACGTTTGATTAATAGATTTCGCGTCCATTCATCATGAATCAGCTCTGTCCATTTGGCGCGAAAAATTCCGGTTGTCGCCAATTGGACTAACAGATCGCGTACGGGAGCAGGATATAGAACGCAAGCGTCATAGACTACGGCGATATTAGCAGCCATCAGTCGTACAATCCTAGCTCTTGAGAAATTGCCACCATTTCATCGAAACCTTTCGCTGTCGCGAGATCGATCCGGTCTTTATAAACCATCAGATCGTTGAAATTTATCCGGCGGTGTTTGCCGATTTTATGATGGGGGATTTCGCCTAGTTCGATTTGTTTGATTAAGTATGGTCGGGAGACATTGAGTAAATCTGCCGCTTCTTGGGTAGTCAGTTCGGCATGAATCGGGATCAGGCTGACGGCATTACCCTGAGCCATTTGGGTTAAAGCATCGACGAGTAAGCGGTAGGCGGCAGCGGGGATGGTGGCTGAATGTTTATTACCATCTGCTTCGACAATCTCAATCTGGTGGACGTTGGGACTGAGGTAAGTAGTTAAGATGCGGCTGCTCTCTTGGGAGAGTTTGGTGTCGTCTTCACTAGGGATGTAGGCAGGGTAATTGAGGTTGCCCATAATTTAACTGTTGGCAATCCAATATTGGGGGATTGGTTAAATTTTAACGGATTATTCGCAATAATCGCAACGTTTTAAGTTTGTTGGGTTTGAGCAAGGTCTAATAATTGTTCTCTCTTCGCAGTCTTTTTTCGGATACGACCCGATCGGCTGATGCTCAAAGCTAGGAGGACGGGGGATGGTAAGTGGGAACCAGTTGGCTGGCTGAATATCGATCGAAAGGATGTGGAGCAGCTCGAACGCTTGAATGGGGTGGAAGTGCAAAGGTTTGATGATGTGCTGGGAGGAGGCAAGGATAGGAAGAAGGTATACAAGGTTAATTACAATGATCTTGTGGTTCCCTCTGGCTTGATAGTTGTCTTTGCACAAAATCCCTGTGCGACTTTCGTGAAGCCCAAACTGAATGCTTTTACGACCCCATCCCAGATGGGTTTCTGTCTTCCGAGCGGAAGCGTCAAAGTAATCTTCGGCCACCTTGGCTATAAACGCCCGCTTCTTCGGCCCAGTTAGTTTTTGGCACGCATCTTTTAACGTGGCTTTGATCTGCTCGCTTAGCATCTTGGTATTCTGGGGAGGGACAGCATCTAGAGCCGTAAAATTCTAGACGTATTATTCTAGAATGACCGGTAATCTATTCGATTGCAAGTCCCTTATAGTAAAGTTGCCCCTCACTAGATAGCCTTTTTGACTGATTCTTTTAGCTGGCGGCTTTCATTGAGGTTTTACTATTAGTACCTACGATAGCAATGGCAACTAATACAGTAAGCACCGCAGAAAATGATTCTCACACCAACTCGGTCGCCAGTTAAAAAAATCGCTGCTCCTGCATCGCCGCGCATTGCCCAAGATTTCATGCAAGCGGTTGGTTCAGTGCCGATCGTCAGATTAAATCAAGTCAGCCCACAGTGTCAACAACACAATCTTTATCTCAAACTCGAATCTTGCAATCCAGGTGGGAGTATTAAAGAAAAAAATGCAGTCTGTTTAGTGAATCAAGCTGAAGCAGCCGGATTACTTCAACCAGGCGGTACGATTGTCGAATCTAGTTCCGGTAATTTTGGTATTGCGTTGGCCATGGTAGGTGCGGTGCGCGGGTATCAGGTGAAAATTGTGATTGATGCCAAAACCAGCCCCACTATGCGGCGGATATTGTCTGCTCATGGAGCAGAATTAGTCGAGGTTTCCCTCAGTGCTGCGGATAGCAATGGTTCCATGCAGGTAGCCCGCATGGAACGAGCGAAAGCAGTAGCTGAAAATATTCCTGGGGCTTGGTATCCCTGTCAACACCTCAACCCTCACAATCCCGACGCGCATGAGATTTATACAGCACGCGAGATTGAATCAGCTTTTAATGGTGCGCCAGATGCAATTGTGATTGGCGTGAGTACAGCAGGGCAAATAGCTGGAATTAGTCGCTACTTCAAACAACGCTATCCCAATACCAAAATTATTGGTGTCGATGTAGCCGGTTCAGCGGTATTTGGAACCCCCAAGTCTTCCTACAAAATGACGGGATTGGGTTTATCTTTTGTCCCACCTAATTTCGATCCGAGCTTACTAGATGTTGCTTATACTGTAAGCGATCAAATGGCCTTTTCTTTCTGTCATCAAATTGCCCAACGCGAAGGTTTATTACTGGGTGCCTCTACTGGAGCAATTTTAGCTGGTGGATTGGCCTATGCTCAGGCGAATTCAAGCCGTCACTTGTCAATTTTAATGTTGAATCCCGATCGCGGTGATCGTTATCTAGAAACAGTTTACAATCAAGGCTGGCTCAAAGCCAATCAGATCGAGTTATTTTCCAAACAACAACTTGAAGTAGAAGTTCGGGCGCTTGCTCCGATTAAATTCACCAAAAACAAGTCATAATTTGTAGTCTAGCGATCGGCTAGACAATATTACACTCTTCTAAGTACTAAAATTTTAATGTCTCGCAATCGCCAATTAATTCAACTGTGGCAGCAATTCATCCCTTTATCGTTGTCTGATGTGACAATGGCACTGGGAGATCCTTTGACAACTACGACCCTCGCTCATTTACCAGATCCGAGAACTAATATTGCCGCCATCGGTGTAGCCAAAGCGATCGCCATTTTCTGTGAAAGTCCCATTATTATGTTGCTCCATGCCAGCAATGCCCTTGCTCCCACTCGCTCATCTCGTCAGGCATTATGGAAATTCGCTTTAATTGCTAGTGGAGCAATGAGCTTATTACTAGCTCTGACAACTATACCGATGGTCTTTGCAATTGTTGGCGAAGGGTGGTTAGGAGTTTCGCCGAGTTTGAGTAATAGAGTGCGATCGGTGTTGATGATTGTTATTCTATGGCCATTGGCGATCGGCTGGCGTAGATATTTTCAAGGCTTATTAATTCATAATGGGCAAAGTTATGCGGTAGCGCAAGCAGGTGTTGTGAGGTTGTTATCAGTAGGAATAATTCTTGTTGGCGGATTTATCCTCAAAACAAACGGCGCGGTAGTCGCTGGTCTGAGTCTAGTTTGGGGCGTAATCACCGAAGCTATAGCTGTCACCTATCTAGCCCGCAAGTTAGGAGCTACAAAATTACCAGAGGTAATATCTGTACCAGAATTACCTCAAGATTTAATAGGAGTATGGAAATTTTACGCACCGTTGGGCGGAACGATGATGCTGGTATGGGGAGCGCGGGCAGCTCTAGTCGGCGTTGTGGCACGAGCTAACGATGGAGAAATTGCTTTGGCGGCTTGGCCAGCAGCTTGGGGTTTAGTATTAGTAATTGCAAATTCAACGCGCATGGTACAACAAATAATTATTCGTAATCGGAAGTTAATGCCCGATCAATTGTTAATTACATTTGCAATTACCGTTGGGATTGTATGCTCGTTAATTTTATTATTAGTTAGTGGGACACCGATGAGTGAAGATGCGATCGGTTGGTTTATTGGTGATGATCAAGAACTAATTTCGCGAGTGCGTCCGGTGTTATTAATTTGTGCAGTGGTGCCACTATTGGTATCAATTCAAAATGCTATGCAAGGTTTTTTAGTAAGTGAAGGACGTACTTGGGGTGTAAATCATGCTGCTTGGGTGGGGGCAATAGTGATGTTAAGCACAGCGTCTTTGGGTGTAAAATTCGGGCAAAATGGAGCCATCGCTGCGGCCATTGGGATGAGTCTGGGGGGAATAATGGAAATCGGTTATCTATTTTATAGTTGGCGATCGAAAGCTGAGATTCTTGGTGATAATTAAGTGACATGGCTGATAAGAATCAAAAGGCTAATCCACTTTTTGCTTAACTCTCAGCAGCAAAACAGCTGATATCAACGCACAAGCTGCTGAAAATTCAAAAGCAATGGTAGCTCCAGCATTTTCATAGAACCAACCAAACACGATCGAAGCAGGTAGTAACATCATCCCACTTGCTAGATTGAACCAGCCATAAGCAGTCCCCAACATTGCTGATGGGGCTAAATCGGCTACTAATGCCTTTTCTACTCCTTCTGTAGCTGCTAGAAATAGACCATAGCAGGCAAACAAACCAAACAGTAAAATTGGATTGCCAGGGGATAAAAATCCCAGGGATAAGTAAAATAGCCCATAGGCTAACCAACCAGCGGCGATCGATCGAATCCGCCCAAATCTGTCAGATAGTGCCGATAATGGCGTGCCAAATATCATCGCGATCGCCGAAATTGTCGCCCAGGCTAGGGGTACTTGAGCTTCTGATAAACCTAATTCTTGGGCACGGAGCAACAAGAACATATTAGAAGAGTTACCTAGATTAAAGATTACTACAGCCAAAAGATAGCGCTTGAAATTGGTTGGCAAACCCTGGAGATTCCAGCTAAAACTACTACAGCGAGTATCAGTCAGAACATTTTTTGGTTCTTTAATCAGTAGTGACATTCCTAAGCATAGAATCGCTGGGATGATGGAAATAACAAAAAGATCTCGAACTTTAAGACCATAACCCAGCAGTACAGCAGCTAAAATTGGCCCCAACACCGCACCAGCATTGTCCATCGATCGATGCAAACCAAATGCCAAACCACGACGTTCTGGCGGTACACTAGCTGCTAATAGTGCATCGCGAGGCGAACTCCGGAAGCCTTTACCGACCCTGTCGAGCATTCTAATCCCCAGCACTCCCACCCAGCTACTGGCAATCGCTAGTACTGGACGGCTAAACCCCGCTAAACCATAGCCCCAGACAATCCAAGGCTTTGTGCGGTTAGTTCGATCGACTATTATCCCCGATACCAGCTTCAAAACACTACTAGTGGCTTCGGCCATCCCTTCAATCAGCCCTAAAGCTCTGGGGCCAGCCATTAAGACAGAAGATAGATACAAAGGGATGAGCGGATATAGCATATCGCTGGCTGTATCATTTAGTAAGCTAATTACACCAATCAGCCAAACATTGGGTGGTAATCTTCGGAGTGCAGTAAACAAAATTTAGATCTGAATCATTAAACCTGAATTGTAGCTTCAGGAGGAGATGGACTCAAAGCTTAATCCGATCGACAGGTATAATTCGATCGCCTGACTATTTGCCAAACTATAGTAGACATTCCGCCCTTCCTTGCGATAATTGACCATCCGCATCGATTTCAACACTCGCAATTGGTGAGATACCGCCGATTCACCCATTTTTAAGCCTGCTGCCAAATCGCAAACGCACAATTCTTGCTTTGCTAGTACAGACAGCAACCGCAGTCGATTGGGATCTGCCAAGACATTAAACAGTTCTGCCCGGCGTTGAGCTTGATCCATTGGCAGAATTTCTAGTTGCAGTTGACGGACATTATCTAAATGCACCAATCGATCATCACAACTAGGTGTCTGAGTATCCTCAATTGTTCGCGTAGCGTCGCCTTTGGCTAGTTGGTCTGAATATTCCTGCTCGGTCATGAAAAGTATTTGTTGAAGAAGATTAGCTCTCCTCAAATTATAGCGGCAAGAATGAGAATCATTATATATCTGAATATACTTTCAGGTGTTATGACATTTGGTCTACAATTTGAGATGTTAGCTCGACACTATCCAAAACATATATGACTAAAGTACCTACGATCAAAACCCAACGGCTGCAAGTTGGTGGGATGGACTGCACAAGCTGTGCCATGAAGATTGAAGGTGCTGTAGAGAAGCTAGCAGGGGTAGCTGAGATATCTGTGGTGGTAGCAACTGGACGATTAACTGTCACCTATGAACCCGATCAGGTAAGTGAGGCCGATATTAAACAACGAGTGACAGCATTGGGCTATACCATTGAGGAAGAGAAGTCCAAGTCTTCAGCTAAACGCAGTAGCCATGATCATAGCGGTCACGACCACAGTAGTAATAATGACGGCCATGAAGATGACCATGCTCATAATCATGGTGGGGGAGAATTTAGCTTAAAACGTGAAGGTGGATTAGTTGCGGTAGTCGTTGCACTGTTTTTGTTGGGTTCAGTATTTGAGGAAACACTGCACAACACGCCTTATTCGATCGGGGAATATTTGGTATTCATTCCAGCTTATCTATTGAGTGGCTGGACGGTATTAACTACTGCCGGACGCAATATTTTGCGCGGACAAGTGTTTGATGAAAACTTCCTGATGACAATCGCGACTGTCGGGGCAATCGCGATTCACAAGCTACCAGAAGCTGTGGGTGTAATGTTATTCTTTAAAATAGGCGAGTTGTTTCAGGAAACTGCTGTCAGTCGATCGCGGCGATCGATTTCGTCACTACTCGAAATTCGTCCCGATGCTGCCAATCTTAAAACAGCCAATGGAATTGAAGTTGTTACTCCAGAGTGGGTCAAAGTCGGCGATACAATTATCATCAAGCCAGGAGAAAAGGTACCGCTAGATGGTCAAGTAATCGAGGGTAATTCTCAAGTCGATACATCGGCACTAACTGGGGAATCAGTACCGCGCACGGTGAATGTAGGTGAAACTGTGTTAGCCGGAACGATCAACCAAACTGGGGTATTAACTGTCACCGTTACTAAATTATTCGGGGAATCATCGATCGCCCGGATTCTTGATTTGGTAGAAAATGCGAGTGCTAAGAAAGCTGAAACTGAGAAATTTATTACTAAATTCGCCCGTCGTTATACGCCGATTGTGGTAATTTCATCATTAGCCGTGGCATTGATTCCACCGCTGGTAATTCCCGGGGGAACCCACGCTGAATGGGTGTATCGAGCTCTGGTTCTGTTAGTAATTTCTTGTCCTTGTGGATTGGTAATTAGTATTCCCCTGGGTTATTTTGGTGGCATTGGTGGAGCAGCTAAACTGGGAATATTAGTCAAGGGATCGACTTTTCTCGATACTTTAGCCGGAGTGAAAGCGATTGCTTTTGATAAGACAGGGACGCTGACCAAGGGCGTGTTTAAAGTCACTGAAATTGTTCCGCACAATGGATTTAAGCAAGATGACTTGTTACGCATCGCAGCGGAGGCGGAAGCAAATTCTAATCATCCGATCGCTAAATCAATTCGAGTAGCTTACAATCGACCCATTGATGAATCTACTATCTCGAATTACACCGAAATTGCTGCTCACGGGATTCAAGCAACGATTGAAGGAAAGCTCGTTTTAGCGGGTAACGATCGATTGATGCACCGCGAGAATATCGCTCATGATACTTGTAATGTCGAGGGTACAGTAGTGCATTTAGCAGTCGATCGAGTTTACGCTGGGTATATCATTATTGCCGATGAAATTAAGGACGATGCAGTGCAGGCAATTCGCGATCTTAGAGCAGCAGGTGTCGAGCATGTGATGATGCTGACAGGGGATTCTCAAGCTGTGGCACAACGGATGGCAAAAACTTTGGGAGTAGATGCTTTTGCGGCGGAGTTGTTGCCAGAGGATAAGGTAGCTGCGGTAGAGAAGCTAATCTGGGATTTTCATAAAAAAGGCAAGGTGGCTTTTGTGGGAGATGGTATCAACGATGCGCCTGTAATTGCCAGAGCGGATGTTGGGATTGCGATGGGCGGATTGGGTACGGATGCAGCGATTGAAACTGCTGACATCGTGTTGATGACAGATCACCCCTCCAAAGTCGCTGAAGCAATTCAAATGGGGCGAAAAACTCATGCGATTGTGATGCAAAATATTATCTTCGCCCTAGTTATTAAAGTTATTTTTATTGGTCTGGGTTTGTTAGGATTAGCCACAATGTGGGAGGCTGTATTTGCTGATGTTGGGGTAGCATTAGTCGCAATTTTCAATGCAACTAGAGTCATGAAATAATCCTTATTGACTTAGCATCTCTAATGGAGTTTGACCTCAATTACACCCCGAAACATCCTCATCCCACAAGTAAAAGCATATTCGCCTATCTTAGTCGGGGTAAATTCAACAGTTGTTGTCTGTCCGACAGGTAAACGGGTGCTAATCCCAAAGTCGGGAATTAATACTTCATCGAGACAAGAATTGCTATCCAAACGATGAAATGATAACCGCACAGGTTCACCACTATTAACAATAACTCGATCTGGACGATAGCCGCCATCAACCGTAATTAGTACCTCTTGTACCCCATTAGTTTGGGTAGCTTGCTGTTTCTGTTGTTTGCGTCCCAGAAACCACCAGAGTTCGGCACCAACTAGCGTCAGTCCACAAAGTACTACACCTACTTTGACGGGTAAAGGCTGCTCGATCTGACGAAACGAGCGATCTGAAGACGAGCCTGGCATTTGCATTGGAGATTCTCCACCCATTTGCGCTAATGAAAGCATTGTCCCGACCATAATTGCTGCAAGATTCATATTTTCGCTCCTTTTAATCTCAAAGCGTTGAGGACAACCGAAATCGAACTAAATGCCATTGCCGCGCCAGCGATCGCCGGATTGAGCAACCAACCTGTAAAGGGGAACAGAATCCCCGCCGCGACCGGGATGCCCAGCACATTATAACCAAGTGCCCAAAACAGATTCTGCTGAATATTTGCCATCGTCGCCCGACTGAGCCGAATTGCCGTCACAACGCCCTGTAAGTCCCCCGAAATCAGCGTGATGTCACTGGCGGCGATCGCGACATCCGTACCCGTGCCGATCGCCATGCCGACATCGGCCTGAGCCAAAGCCGGAGCATCATTAATCCCATCTCCGACCATTGCGACCACCTTTTTTTCTTGCACCTGCAAAGTCTGAATAGTCTGCGCTTTTTGGTCGGGACGGACTTCGGCGAGAACGCGCTTAATCCCGACTCGATCGGCGATCGCTTTGGCAGTACGCTGATTGTCACCAGTGAGCATCACTACTTCGATGCCCATTTTCTGTAAGGTGTGAATCGCCTTAGTAGAGGTAGGTTTGACAGTATCGGCAATTGCGATCGCTGCTTGGAGATAACCATCGACAGCAACAAAAACCACAGTTTTTCCGGCATCTTCTAATTCGGCTTTTTGTGCTTGGAATACCGAGGAATTGATGTTCATTTCATCGAACCAGCGTTGGGTACCAATCCAAATCTGTCGCCCTTCCACGATCCCCTTGACACCACTTCCAGCGATCGCTTCAAATTGTTCGACAGTCGGTAATTGGGCATCCTTAGTTCGATCGCGGGCGTGTTGCAGCAAAGCTTCAGCGAGGGGATGTTCGGAGTTGCTTTCTAACGCACCGATCGATCGCCATAAAGCCAGCGGAGCTAAAATATTCGGACTGTTAGGAACGAGATCTAGGATTGAGGACGTATCGGTGACAACTGGTTTACCCTGCGTAATCGTACCTGTTTTATCCATCACGATCGTCTGGATTTGACGGGCTAATTCGAGACTTTCCGCACCTTTAATCAAAATGCCATGTTCTGCCCCTTTGCCGATGCCGACAGTTACCGATGTAGGCGTTGCTAGACCCAAAGCACAGGGACAAGCGATAATTAATACGCTGACCATTGTGACGATCGATAGCGTGAAATTACCGATCGCTAGAAACCAGACTACAAAGGTTGTCACAGCGATCGCTAGAATTACTGGCACGAACCAGCTCGTGATGTTGTCGGCTAATTTTTGGATCGGGGCTTTAGAATTTTGGGCTTGTTGTACTAACTTGACGATCTGCGCCAGCACGGTATCTTTACCGATTTTCATCGCCCGAAACTGAAAGCTCCCCATCTTGTTGAGAGTTGCGCCGACAACTTCATCGCCGACTTGCTTTGTGACGGGAAAACTTTCGCCTGTGAGCATCGATTCATCCACAGTTGAATATCCCGATACAACTTCACCATCGACAGGGATTTTTTCACCAGGGCGCACTATTACAATGTCTGCGAGGGCGACTTCTGAAATTGGAATATCGATTTCGCCACCATCACGCACTACCCGCGCCGTTTTCGCCTGTAACCCCATCAGTGCTTGAATTGCCGTGGAGGTGGCACCCTTGGCGCGATTTTCCAACCACCGCCCCAATAGCGTCAAGGTAATAATCATCGCCATCGCTTCGTAATAGACTGCTGCGGATAATCCCTGGGTTGTAAAGTAACGAGGATCGATCGTCACCCACAGTGAATAGAAAAAAGCGATACTCGTACCGAGGGCAATTAGGGTATTCATATCAGCGGTACGGTGACGAAATGCCTTCCATGCCGATATTTGAAATTCCCTACCCACCCAAAACTGGACGGGTGATGCCAGCACTAGCTGTACCCAGGGATTTTCTAGTTGGGATAACCAGGATGGTAAGTTGAGATTGAAATGGCTCAGACTGCCGATGACGAGCAGGATACTGAGAATTGCACCGGCTAAAACTCTGCGCTGAAAATTTCGTTCTTCTCGTTGTTGTTGTATATTTCCGGTGTCATCTTTAATGCCCAGATCTGCGGGGATGATTTGGGCTTCATAGCCAATATCAACAACTGCCTTCGTGATGATATTGATATTAGTCTGTTTGGGATCGTAGCGTACAGTTGCTCGATCGCTGCTAAAGTTGACATTACCTTCCACTACCCCTGGCACATTCAGAAGTGCCCGCTCAATACTGTTAGCACATGAGGCGCAACTCATACCCTTGAGTTTTAGATCTAGCTCTTCCATAACTCTATTTACTCACGAAGTAACGTTTACCTTACTACCAACTCAGTCTTATCCAGGTGGATATGTTATGGACCATTAATTCAATTGATTTTCATCAATTCTTAATGATGTTAGTTCTTCAATGAGAGTACAAACACTTTCGCTATTAGGAATATCCGTCGGATAAGAAGACCATCGAGCGCGGTGACCTTCCAATTTTTTTTTTGATTCTATAAGCTTTTGAATCTCGGTATTTAATTGATTAATTTTTTGATTGAGTAAGTCTTTGACAACTGAGCAAACTTCCCTACCTCGGTCGTGCGAATCCAGGATTTCCTGAATCTCAGTTAGAGACAAATTGAGTGTTTGTGCTTTTTTAATGAACAGCACTCGCTGCACTGCACTATCAGTAAAATAGCGATAGCCGCTATCACTTCTGAGTGCCGATTGCAGCAGCCCCAGGCTTTCATAGTAACGCAATGTACTAACTGATACCCCTGTCTGTTTTTTCAGCTCTCCGATTTTTAGCATTTTCTCACTCACATGTAATTCATTTGTACGCCTTGACTCTCAAGCTAACTAGAGAGTTTATAGTGGCAGCAGATTCAAAATATTTCAGAGGTAATTAGTCATGTCAAAGCAAGTCAAAGTTTTGGTGGGTTCAGTGTTCGCGGCTGCTGCCATCCTCATGCTAACAACTGGAGCTGCTTTTGCAGCAGATGGCGGCGGTTGTGGTTGTTGTAAAAAAATGGATATGCCCATGCCAATGCCCAAAAAATAAGAACAGTTATTTATTAAGATTTGGTTTAGTACATAGAGGGTTTTAAATAAAATCTGGAACCCTCTACTCAGCGAAACAGACAAAGTTTACATTCGTCATCAACTAAATAGGAGAAAGCATAATGTCAGCTAGCCAACTTCAAAATAAAACAACAGAAAACTCTAGTAGTTATTCAATTACGGCCAAAGTCAGCCACACTGTTTTACGAAACGGCGAGGTACAGGTTGAACTCGCATTAGTAGATAGCCAAACAACTATCATTCATTTAACCCACAGTCAAATCAAAGAGCTGAAATTACAACCACAGCATTCATTCCCCTTCTGCTATTCTATCTAACTATTTTTTATTTTCATACCATTCTTTCCGCCATTTAGTCATCAAATCAATTTCCGATTGTTGGGACGTAATGATATTTCGAGCCAGTTTCTTCATCTGGGGGCGTTTAGATTTCTGCAATAAATCTCGTCCCATAGTCACCGCACCTTGATGATGAGGAATCATACCATCTAGAAATCTTCGATCGAACCCAGCATCGGCCTTACCTAGAGACATATTCATCATCATGGACTGTTTATGTTCAGCTGTCATAGGCATTTCACCATTCATGGCAGCGTGCCACATTACCGGCGTCGCTGATGCTTTCGGATACCATTGCTTCCGCCACTGCTGCATCTGGGCTATTTCTTTTTTCTGCTCGGTCACGATTCCGTTCGCAAGTTTAATTAGTTCGGGGCGTTTAGACTTTTGTAATGCTTCTTGAGCCATTACTAACGCACCCCGATGATGGAGAGTCATGCTGTCGATAAAACGCAGATCGTAGTTGGCATCCGCCGGCCCAACATCCATATTGTTGTGATTCATCCTGCCATTCTTCATTCCACCATGATCCATTTGCGCAATATTCTTAGGGGCAGCGGCTGGTTGCAATTTATTAGCTGACGAGCTGGCAGCAATCGCCGATTCGTTACTATTGCTACTAGTGGAAGGATTATTGCCACAGGCACCGAGGGATAGTCCAATACTAGCGACAGCAAAAATTCCGATAGTTAATGATTTCATGTTTTCAATTCCTAGCTAAATAATTAAATAGATATTTTGTTTGCATTCAGGGAGCCTAAGGAGGTAGCCCGAACTGAGTATTGCGCTTCATGTTTTTACTCCATGAGCATCGCTAAAGCTTGACCGGCATTTACTTTACTGCCGGGTTGGATAAATAGTTGCACCAACTTGCCTTTAATGGGAGCCGTGACTTCTACTTTTTTGCTGGGTAATAGTTCGATTTGGCCAGTGGCGGCAATTTCTACATTCAATCTTTGTTTTTTAGCAGCCGTTACTTGAATGCCGATGCGTTGGGCAGTTTCTCGATCGATCGGCACGTTAGTACTTTTCTGTTCGCCTTGGTTATCTTGGCCAGCAAACTCGTTGCCATGACCACCATGAGCCTCAACTAATGGAGAAACTAAAAGAAGAAAAGAAGCAGTTAGTTTGATGAGTTCTGTGCGTGTAAGCACCCGCGCCAGACTGGGGAAATGCATGAGCCGCTATGTTGCCAAATGACATTAAATCTATTGTTCTATTAAATAGTAAAACTACTATGAAATTACTGACAATACCCCCACTGGTGATGGCTAGCTGCTCTTGCTGCCCAGAGTTGTTGGTAGATAATTTATGGGGCATTCCATATTTTGACCGTGCCATCTAGACTAGCACTAGCTAGTTCTAGAGCCTGGTGATTAAAGTCAACCCCCAGAAACTCAAGGAAGGAGAATCTTCAGTGTTCAAACCAGATAGTTCAGGCAAACTAATACTCATCGTCCGCATCCAAGCATCCGAATGGATGGATTCGTCCAAACCCTAGCGATATCTATTTAGCCATGTTGTTTTATCTATAAATTGCACTAGCTTCTCTAGAAAAAAGAAAAAGAATTGAAATATATATGCTACTCCTAATTTTGAAAATCTCGCGTATTACTTAGCAGCATTTTTTAAACTAGAACTTTATTTCTTTATTGCAACAGAATTGGTTAGACTATAGAATTGTTAGATTATTTTAGTTGGAATTTAACAATATTATCTTTAGGAATTTAGACGGCAATATGCGACTGTTACTCTGTAATTCTTTTGCCATTCATATCGGCAAGCTAGGCGGCGGAAAAGGAACAACAACATGGTTGTGACAGAATTTACGTACATAACCGAGGTGGAGTTTACAATTCGATTGGTTATGGCCTTTGCACTTGGCTCAGCCATTGGGTTAGAACGTCAGTGGCGACAACGGATGGCCGGACTACGAACCAATACCCTCGTGGCAACGGGTGCATCCCTATTTGTGATGCTTTCGGTGTTGACTCCAGGAGATGCTAGCCCTACTCGCATCGCCGCTCAAATCGTTTCTGGAATTGGTTTTCTCGGTGGCGGGGTCATTTTACGGGAAGGAATTAGTATTCGGGGCTTGAACACTGCGGCTACAATTTGGTGTGCCGCAGCGATCGGTTCCCTCTGTGGGGCGGGATTGCTCAGTTATGCATTTATTGGAGCCATTGGCATCTTGACCACAAATATTCTGTTGCGCCCCATCGGACGACGGATTAATCAAGAATCCCTTCAGGGAACTGAACTCGAGCTGGTCTACCAATGTTCAGTGGTTTGTCGCAGCAAAAAACAAGCCCGGATCCGCGCTCTTTTGCTTCAGGCTCTCAACAATGGCAATATGCAGTTGCGCTCTCTCCGCAGTGAGGATCTAGAAAATCCTGACCACATTGGGGTGAAGGCTAATTTTGTGACCCAAGAACGTGATGACGCTTTTTTAGAGCAAATGGTCAGCCGCCTCAGTCTAGAATCTGGCGTAACATCTGTAAGTTGGCGAACGATCGAACAAGATTTGGCGGAACAAGATAGTAATGAGCTTAACTAAGCTAGAGTAACTCATCTTATTCCAAAAAAGTGGAGATTTCCGAAGAGCTAATTGTCAAAGAAAGTGTTCCAACAACAAAAAAATACATAGAATATTTGCCAGAGTTTGGATTAAGCTTTAATTAAATCAAAATAAAATAAAGATTAAGTTAAGATTAAATAAAGCGTTGCTGATTTTCAAGATAATTTCTTATTTTATTCCAAGCTCAAAAGTATCAATATTACTCTTTTAGCTTTGGACAAAATACATTTTCCGCTACTGATTCGACGGCATCCCAGTAATAAGATCTAGGTAGTAGCGAAACACATCGTGTAATTGCCAGTTCAAACGAGCCATAATGTTGATATGGTTCGACTAGAACTAATTAGGCTCAATGAGCTTCGATGACTGTACTTTCAGAATTTTACATGACTCCCGATCCGATCGCTGCGCTGACCCCTCAGACCATTGACCTCACCGTTACCGAACCAACCACTGACCTCCGGATTGATGCTTGGCTGGCCCTACAGCTATCCGACTTCTCTCGATCGCGCCTGCAAAAACTGATCGTTCAAGGCCAAGTACAACTCAACGATCGACTGTGTGACAACAAAAAGCAAAAGTTACAGGTAGGCGACAGGTTAACCATCCAAATTCCGCCACCGACTGATTTAGATTTAATTCCCGAGCCGATCGCACTAGATATCCTCTATGAAGACGACCAGCTATTGATTGTAAATAAACCAGTAGGAATGGTAGTACATCCAGCACCAGGACATCACAGTGGCACCCTAGTTCATGCTCTGCTGGCTCACTGTCCACTTTCTAGTGTTGGCGGTGTACATCGACCCGGTATTGTCCACCGGCTAGACCGCGATACCACCGGAGCAATCATGGTTGCTAAAACGGACTTCGCCCATCAACATTTGCAAGCCCAGCTCCAAGCTAAAACAGCCCGGCGCGAATATTTAGGAGTAGTCTACGGCTCGCCAAAAGTTGAAGGCGGTACGATCGATCTACCGATTGGACGACATCCAGTAGAACGCCAAAAACAGGCAATTGTTGATGTTGAAAACGGTGGGCGTGAAGCGGTGACGCACTGGCAAGTTTTAGAAAGACTGGGAAATTACAGCCTGCTCCAGTTTAGGTTAGAAACTGGACGTACTCATCAAATTCGGGTACATAGTAACCACTTAGGACATTCGATCGTTGGTGATGCTATGTATGGCTCTGGTCGGGGGGTAAAAGTCAATATGCCAGGACACGCGTTACATGCTTG
Organism: Synechococcales cyanobacterium VAR_4_metabat_354; assembly: GCA_031414775.1. Taxonomy (GTDB): domain Bacteria; phylum Cyanobacteriota; class Cyanobacteriia; order Cyanobacteriales; family Chamaesiphonaceae; genus JAAFHZ01. The sequence continues at coordinate 164,205 of JANOQI010000046.1, read as the reverse complement.
GCAGTTGCAATTAATACATCCTGTAACTGGCGAGTTGGTAATGGTACAAGCCGATCCACCACCATTTTTTGATAAATTACTGAATGTCCTGCGGATGCAGTCTCGTAAATAAATAGTAAAAGATGCCATATCTAGCTAGATACTGCATCTTTGCTATCAAACAATAAATACTACTCCGCTTCCGGATTGGAATTTGCGTCCGGAGTAAATGGATGTTTACCAATTCCCAGCTGCTTCTTACTACTTTTCAAGTCTTTCCATAAAGCTTTAATCTGGCGATAAGACTCTTGAGGGGAAATCTTTCCCGCTGTCTCTAGGCTGGTAATATAACCAACCTTTTGGGAAAACTCTTGCATGTTCGCGTTAAATAATAAGTTTTCCGGCTGTACGGTACCAGAATAATTATTACGATGATATATGAAGTCCGAACGATTAATCACAATTTACCCTTAGTGTGGCTTTCTCAGCCGGATACATGGAAAAATTAAGTTAATGTCAGAGCTTTGGGCTATTTTTCAACTCATAACTAACCATCGAAGATGCTTAGTACAAGAATTCCCTCTACTTAACCTTTGCTTAATCCAATTTTAACCTTTCTAGAAGAAAAGGCAAGTAATTGAATTTATCTTTACTGAATTAACTTGTGTAAGTCCACGGACGGTAATAATCGATGAAATGTTCTCGTCCAATCAGTAAGACAAAATACTAACAAATATAACTGCAAGTAAGATACACCATCATATATATCTACGGTAAATCAAACCTTGGGGAAAAGCAACTCCGAGAATTCATGTAGTTCTGATAAGGTTGTGTAACATGCCGGCCAGTGTTTAAGAATTGTTTGTGGCGAACATTAAAGATGATCAAGACTCTAAGATGCTACTAACAATCGACATGACCACAATGGGTGCCGTGACGGCTCTCAATATTCTAGAACCGAGTGAAACTGGCTGCCAATTTTGGCTGATCGCCTGTTCTAGTTCACGATTTGTCCAACCGCCTTCTGGTCCGATCGACACCCATATGGGAGCTGCAGCCAGATCACATTTAATGAAATGGGTAGTTGTCCCCCTGGCTGCACAAATAAATTTTTGATCGGTAGATGGAGGTAATATTTGTGGCCAAGTCTGTAGATCGTGAACAACAGGAATAATTAGCCGTTCGCACTGTTCAGCAGCTTCTTGGGCAATCTTCTGCCAGCGTTGCTGCTTGTGACTACTTGGTTTAGGGATAGTTCGATCGCTAGTGACTGGGTAAATTGCTTTTACTCCCAGTTCAGTACAGGCTCGAATTACATCATCTAAGCCATTTTTGGGAATGGCCAAAACCAAATTTACCGACACTGGTAGTTCACCGTGCCACAGGTCTAGCTTTTCTAAGATCTTAGCTCCCGTAGTCTGGAGGCTAGCTAGATAAATAGCACCTCGTCCATCAATTACTTGAAATTGTCCACCAGGAACTAGACGCAATACTCGACTGAGATAATGCTGTTGCTCGGTGGTCAGGGTGAGCTGATCAGCTTGGATTTGGTGAGGATCGATCGTGATGCGTTGCAATGTTTATAGCGATAATTTTCAGTTTACTTAATTCGTCGGCAATGGTTTTAGCTAGCCTGAGTATTGTTGCTGACGCTCTATCCGTCTTATCGCTTAAAGCCAGATTGCTCTCTTGCCATACCAAAAGCTAGTGAATAGTATTGAAACATGGAAGCACCCAGATGGCTCTGCACAGAGACACCAAGCAACCAGCTACATGCAAAAACAGTCAACGAATAGCTCTGAATTATTGCAACAAAACAGCCCATCAACTTCACCTACCAGTCTAAAGACGAAGGTAGATCCGAAATTGGAACTAAAAACCATCGTTTTTAGGGGTTGCTTGGTTAACGAGCTAGATCTAAAACACTTGCCTCAAATCATACACTACTAACCAAAAATTAGGAAGATCAACGATATGTCTTTTTCTACTAAAATCGCTGTAATTATCGCCACTGCTGCTATTTTCAGCCCAGTTGCTGCTTTCGCTGATACTGGTTCTACCGCTGCTGCTGTATCCATCAAGTTTAATAGCCATTCTGCTACTGCTGGTAAGTTCTCCATTACTCCTGGTGGTAATGCTAGTGGTGGTGGCACTGGCATCAGTGAGCTTTCAGCGGCTGTAGCGACTGGTGAAACCTCAGCTAAGGCTGATTCTTCTAGCAGCAAGCATGGTACTACTGCTAATGCTGATGGTTGGAGCGCTCCTGTAGAGTTTGGTTATGAAGCAGTCACAGCCAATACGTCTGACCAAAGCAAGTATCAGTATACTGCCGCCAGTAAATACGAAGAGCAAGCTGCTTTAGCATTTGCGGCTAATCAAAGCCAATATCACCACAGTTCTGGACAATCTACCAAAGATGCAACCCTGGCAATCAAGAAAAAGTCTTTGAATGCATCTGTTGACAAGCAATCTGCTAGCCAAAGTGCTAGTGGCAGCAATGGCAGCGTTTCACTTAATGCTAGCCTCAAAGCAAGTGCTACCAAGAATGAGACTGGTAGTGGCTCTACGGCATCCACTGGCAAAGAAACTAAAACTACTTATCACTATAGTGGTCCTGCTACTGGCTTGAAATTTCTTCCTGCCATCGTCAAGTAGTAAATAGTATGCAGAGCTGACAACACTAGCCAAATCCAAACTAGTGTTATCAGCTCTTTATTGAACCAAATTAAACCAAAGAGAACAAATATTCATTCCTAGTTCGATTCAATTTGAATTGGATTCGTGGGGTGGACATTTTGTTCTGGCCAGATTGCTAAACTCATGGAAGTATTTATATGTATTTGCGACTATTAGATTCTCTTAAGAACGTACATAAGTTGGTCTATTACTTCGTCGCAGTTACTAGTTATTCTTTATTTGTTTGTAGTGGTGTTCAAGCATATGAGCAAGCAACCAAGACTAATCAGGATTTGTTTGACTTTGATGACATATCTTCTACCCAACTAATAAAATTGGGGGCATTCGATCGAGAAGCTAAACAAAATATTAGCGTGGAAGAAAATGATCTTGATCGCCCTATCAAAATTGCTCAAATAGCAATACCGATCCCTTCTATTTCTATTCCTAATCTGCCAAGTATTATATCGCCACAAAGTACCGAGATTAGGCCGCTAAGTTCCAATTTAGGATCCATATTAATTCCAACTCCTAGTAATGCACCAGCCGTTCCTTTAAAATCTGCACCTATTTCGCCCCAGCAGGAATCATCTCAAGACCCCCGTTATCTAATCACGCCACAGGAACTAGCACCGCAAGAAGTTGATCCGTTTTCAACCCAATTTGTGCTGAATGGCGATCGGGTATCCCATTTAAGTACAACCAACGTCAAATCTGGTTATGAGTCGGGGAATTTTCGGACGAGTGATCTCAATTTTAATATTTATCAACTGTTTCAAGCCAAGAATATTCAAAGTGTTACTGCTGACCGGGTATTAAGAGTCAACACCCAATTGGAAGTAGGTGGAGCGCGTAGTATTAGTAAAAGTCATGATATTGCTGTTTCCGTATCGCAGCCCCAAACCCTACTGGGTGTACGTCAACAAATTAGTTTAGATGCCAACTGTTTAGACAATTCTGGGCGAGTTTGTACTTATCTGCCGGGGCTGACAATTGACGACAGTGTGATCGATCAACGCAAATTGCAGCCATTTAACGTTAAAGTGACCTCCCAATTCGGTGATGTAATTTCCCCAGCATCGGTAACGGCGATCAGAAAACCAGGATTTCAAGGTGGCGCTAATGGCAAGAATAAATCAAGTTATGGACTAGATTTATATTTTCCAGCAGTGGGTATTGTCAAAACAGAAGGTGCCCCACCTCCCATTTTGACTGGGGGACGGCGAGAAGATCTCAGTACCGAGATTGCCGTGAACCATACCCGGTTAAACCAAGATTTTGCCACCAACGGTGTAGAATCAACTCTGGGCCGCACCATCAGATCTGTCAACTATATTAATGGCGATCGCAATCAGCTAGTTAATTTGGCGGTACAAGCCCTCGGGCAAGTCTTGCCCAAATTTCAGCTTAACATTGCTCCTGGTCAACCGGGTGCCCAAATTGTAGTTAATCCCAATCTTTTTCGGGCAGCCAATGCGCTCCGCATTCCCGATCAGAGCCTGACTGTTTATCAAGGGGGAACCGGTTCAGCAGCTAGTCGGGGCGATGACCCGAGAATTCCGCCGGGGGCTAGTCATCAGGCTTTATGGATCGGTCTATCTCCAGTCATTGAGCGAAAATTTGAACGAGACTATTACTATAAAACTCTCCGCGCACCGGTTATCGTGAATAGTGGTGGCGGTGAGGGTGGGAACGTTCCCGTCGATATCAATCTCAATGGTGTGAACTTTACCTCCGGGGCGTTACAAAATGCCTATGCCCAAGGTTATGTTACGGTTTATAACCGGGATGTCGATCGATACGATGTAGAAACCATTCGTCAACGCACAGACTATTACCCACACATCAGTTTTACCGGTACTAGTCTGACTGAAAATACTTTATGGCGGTATTTTGCCGGTACGATTTTCAATGTGGGTCTGCAACCCCAAACCACCCAAGATATCAAAGCCTATATCGGGACTGATTACTCGATCGTTAATCCCTACGGTTTTAGTTTTAGCGCGGGTGGGGTTGGTTATCTTAATCCTGATCCTGAACATTATACTCAACTATTTGCTAATGCTACTCAGGCGATCTCTCTTGGTGATAATAACCGGGACAATTTGGTAATTGGAGTCAATGCTAACTATGTTGCTGATGGCTTAATGACCATTCAGTCTCTGCCGGTACGATCAGCTCAAAGTTTTGTCAATGTGGGTGTAACTGCTAATTTTGGTAATGTTTCCGTGGGCGGTACGCAGTTTGTTGGTAATTTGCTACCAGATGCTGTTGAAAGTAAAACACTGTTTAATGTTGGCTGGAAAATCAATGATCGTCTGAACCTGGGGGCTTTTTATACGGCCTTTGACCAGAGTGTATCAACATCTCCTTTTGGTGCTAGTCTGAGCTTTGTCGTCGATCCAGAATCGAATTCTAAGATTTATATGAGCTGGAATGCAGCGGAAATAGATTTTCGTCGGACACTAGGTACGAAGGCAAATATTTTCCGTGACAATACTTTTAACGTTTCTTTTCGTCATCAATTTTAGTCTAAAAATGTCTGTATTCCAAAATATATATTGCCATACCCTACCAATTTGTGGTGGGGTATTTAATTGGTCATCTACATATTTATTTATTCAAGCAATCTAAATTGATAGATAAAAGCCATTGTTAGCTTCGTGAAAACCAAGCATTTAGGATTTTTGATTACCCAATCTACAAAGCTTTCAGAGATTGGACTATGAACGTTGTTTATTTATTAGTACGAAATTTGTATTAACTCACAATTTTTTATTTTCTGTCTATTTTAGTATTGTTGCTGACAAATGTCCGTCTTATTACTTAAGAAATATTTTTCTATTGCCAGCCCTGAAATCAACCTGTAATATTAGAAATGTGGAAAGAATAAATCACTTCTGACTGAGCTTTATAGCAAGTAGCTACACCTTAAATATTTTAAATTTGGTGTAATAAATTGCAAAATAAAACTCGGTGAGCAGATTCAGAAACTCCACCGAAACATCTGTTAGTCTCACTAACCAGACCTAATGAAATGGCTAATCTAAAACTAGGATGAAGCCATTGCTTTAAGAGTCTGCTTGATTAACGAGCTAGAGCTAAAACACTTCTCTCTAGAACACACAATTACTTACTGAAAACTAGGAACATAAAAATCATGTCTTTCTCTACTAAAATTGCTTTGATCGTTATTGCTGCTGGCGCTATCTTCAGCCCCATCGCTGCCTTAGCTGACACTGGTTCTACTGCTGCTGCTGTATCAATCAAATTCAACAAGCACTCTGACACTCAAGGTCAGTTCTCCATTACTCCTGGTGGCAATGCTAGTGGTAGTGGTACTGGCATTAGTGAACTTTCGGCAGCTGTCGCCACTGGCGAAACCTCAGCCAAGGCTAATTCTTCTAGCAGCAAAAATGGCACTACAGCTAATGCTGATGGTTTCAGCACCCCGGTAAGCTTTGGTTACGCAGCTACTACAATGCATACAGCTGAACAGAATTCTCATGAATACACTGCTGCTGGTACATATCAGCAAGAAGCTGCTATCGCATTTGCAGCTAACCAGAATCAATATAAGTCTGGTTCTACACAGTCTTCCAAAGATGTAACTGTTGAAAAATACAAAAAATCTTTGAATGCTTCCCTATCTAGTCAATCTTCTAAAGAAAATGCTAGCGGCAGCAGCAGCAATATTTCACTCAATGTTAGCGGTAAAGCCAGTGCTACTCACAATGCTACTGGTAAAGGTTCTAGTAGCGCCACTGTGAATTCTACTAACACGGCTTATACTTACACCGGTTCTTCTGCTGGCCTAAAGTTCTTGCCTGGCTTAGTAAAGTAACTATTAGGCAAATGGCTAACACTATCTGTCGTTGATAAGTTAAGACTAGCCAATTCTTAATCAACAAAGAATCCCCTGTACAAACACAGGGGATTCTTTGCGGCTTGTGCAAAAAACATGAATTCAGCGATACGATAAATTCTAGTCATCATTCAATACTGAAGCAGCGAAAATCCAACAAGACCAGAATTAGAATGGCTAGCTCAAGAATGCAGTATGTGGCTGAATTTGCCCATTACCAGAAGTAGTAATACTTTAGAGAAAACTGCCGCCCATAAAAGATATAAACTAGTGAAAATAGGTTACTGTCGCCAAAAGTGGGTATCCTGGAGAGAGGACTAAGTCAATGCTATTTTAATTAGCAACGATCAAGACTCCTAATAAATTTCAATACCAGTTGGGCATGTAGTTTATTCTTAAACCCACTGATGTGTGAGGTTGTAACGTCATTTGGCTGTAAATTTGGATGAGCATCTTCCGTAAACAAGTCAATTCCCCTAATCCAGAAAATAGTAGTGCCGATCGATCGTCTCCTGCTGATCGAAATTGGTGGAAAATTGGTGGTATTGCGACGGCGAGTGTGCTGGGAGTTGGGGCGATCAGCTTTTTAGGACTAAGCACCTGGGTTGCCCGAAATTTATCCCCCACAATCGCTAAGGAACTGAGTAAATCTCTCGATCGAGATGTCAGCCTCGGCCAACTTCAAAATATCGGTCTCAACGAAATTAATTTTGGGGCATCCAGTCTGGCCGCTAATCGAACCAGTGCCAGTAAAGTTGCCATTAAGGGCGTTAACATCCGTTTTGACCCCCTTGCAGTCCTTTGGCAGCGCACACTAAAGCCAGATATTACTATTCTGGAACCAGATTTATATTTAGAACAAGATGCCCAGGGCAACTGGCTGAAAATCCCTACTCAACCACCCGAAAAACCGGGATTAATAAAAACCGAAATTCAGGCTGTCCATATTCAGAAAGCCCGGGGCACGGTAGTGCCATTTAGTACTAAAAAGCCAATCAGTTTTCGAGACACCGATCTGAGCACTAATTTTCAAAGTAAAGATGGCAAAATTCAGGTAGTCAACTTTAATGGCACTGGGCAAGTTGATAGTTTAGAAGGTACTAAAAATAATCAAAAATCCACAATTGCGATCAAGGGTAATAGCTCTTTAGTTACTCAAGCTACGCATGTAGAAATTAATGGTCAAGCGCTTAATGTTGCTCAAGCGCGGGGTCTAATGAAAATTCCGGCAGTGGATTTTCAAAGCGGCCTAGTAGATGGCAATATTAACATCGATATCCAGCCGCAAAAGCCACTAGTGGTGCAGGGGACAGTTCAAGTTCACCAAGCTACTTTTCAAGTTAATCAGGTGCCACAGTTGTTTCAACAGGCTAGTGGCACGGTCAAGATTTTGCCCCAAGCCGTGCAGCTCCAAAATGTAACTACACTTTACGGTCAATTACCTGGGAGGATTGCTGGCACCATCGATTTCCAACAGGGCTACGATCTCCAAGCCCAAATCGCCCCGGTACCAGTAGCGCTGGCAGCTCAAGCACTGAAAGTTCGATCGCCAGTTCCGATCGCTGGTCAGGTAATAGCCAACTTAGCTTTGAAGGGTAAACTCACCGAGCCAGTTCTTTCTGGTCAGGTACAAACTATCGGAGCGGCACAGATCGATCGATTACAGTTTAAGCAAGTTGCTAGTAATTTTATTCTTCAAGACAAGAAATGCTTACTTAGTGGTATTTCGGCTTTGCCAAATTTGGGCGGTGCCATCATCGGCAATGGTGAAATCACTCTTACCGGGCAGCCCCAACTCCGCTTTAATATCCAGGGCAATCAATTACCGGCCAATGTCTTGGCGAAAACCTATGGTCAGCAGCTGCCGATCGCCATGGGTCTTACCAGTGTCACTGGTCAAGTTTTTGGTAGTATCGATCAACTAACCACCGACCTCCAGATTAATGCGCCGCAAGCAGCCTATCCCGGTAGTGCCAATCTGCGGATCTCGCCTCAGGGTAATGTCCAAATTCAACAGGCTCGGGTCAAGGTTGCTGGTCAGGAAATCGTGGGCGTGGGGAATGTCGATCGAGAGCGCTGGCGGATGAATGTCCAGATCCCCAAGCTCAATAGTCAAACATTAGCAAATCTGGCACCAGCAGCCCCAGGCCAAGCGCCGAAACTACCGGCTTTCTTAGCGGGGCAAGTCAGCGGCCAGATGCTGATCAGTGGCCTCACCAAAGGAAATAGTGATAGCCTGCAAGGCCAAGGTCAACTTCAGCTCCAGACTAAAGCTGGTATCATCCAAGCTACTAATTTCCGGCTCGGACAAGGCCAGTGGCAGAGCGATATCCAAACTAATGAGCTGCTGCTAGCGCAGATCGATCCGAAATTACCTGGCAAGCTCAGCGGTAAATTTCGGGTAACGGGAAATTTGAATAAGACTAGCCCCGAGACAGTGCAAGCGATCGGGAATGGATCGATCGTGCTGGGTCAAGGAAAAATTACTGGCCAAAATATCCAGCTCGCCCAGGGCAAGTGGCAAGGCGAATTTAGTTCCGATAGGTTCGATCTGGGTCAGGTTAATCCCCGAACTAAAGGCCAGCTAAGTGGACGGTTCAACCTCAATGGTGATATTCAAAAGCTGACTCCCAACGCTATTCAGGGACAGGGTAACGGCATTCTCCATTTGCCAATTGGTCAGGTGGTGGCTAGTAATGTCAAACTGCGCGGTGGAAAATGGCAAGGTGAATTTACTCCCGAAAATTTAGAAGTTAGCCAATTTACTCCCAACGTGCGCGGTAAATTGAGTGGTAAGTTCAATCTGGCTGGTGACTTACAAAAAATGAATGCCGCTAACTTGCAAGCTACTGGCAGCGGTCAGCTGCAAAATGCTGGTGGTGGCCAACTAGTCGCCAAGCAGTTTCAGCTCCAGGCTGGTCGTTGGCAAAGCGATTTATCACTAGCGGCCTTACGCTTGGGTAGTATTGATGCCGATTTGCCGAAACCTTGGTCAGCGGCCACGGTTACTGGTAATTTTCAAGCTAGTGGACAGATTGATCGCTTTACACCCGATAGTCTGAATCTGGTAGGCAATGGTCGCTTAAACCTAGGCAAGGGCGTTATGACGGCTCAGGGTCTGAGAGTCAATGGTGGTAAATGGCAGGGCTTGTTTGGATTGAGTTCGATCGAACTCCAGCAGTTGCCCTTGAATCTCTCTGACAATTTATCTTCAGCTCAAATGGATGGCCAATTTCAGTTAGCTGGTCAACTACAACAACCCAGCGTCGAAACAGCACAAGGCAGTGCCCGTTTTCGGTTACCTAGTGGTGAGATTGTTGCTAAAAACCTCCAACTAACTGGCGATCAGTGGCATGGTGAATTTCAAACCAAGGCCGTATCCCTCGCCCAACTGCCATTACCATTACCACCTGGTTGGAAAAGTGCCAAACTGACCAGCGATTTTGAATTAAGTGGCAACTTGAAATCCTTTGATACCAAGCAGTTAACTGGCTCTGGCTCCGGCCAACTAGAGTTAAGTAATGGTCGTATTCAGCTAACGGCCGGACAGGTAGCTAACGGAGCTTGGCAAGGGCAATTTAGTGCCGAGCAGCTAGACCTACCTACTGTAGCTAAATTGTTGCCTAATAGTATGTTGAGTCAACAGCTACAAGCCGGGAAACTCAATGCCGTTGGTCAAATAGCAGGCAATTTTGACTCTTTTAATCCGGCCAACTGGCAGGTGAATAGTCAAATTAGTTTGACTGGTCTTAGCCTAGCGAAATTGAACCTAGAGCCAAATTTAACTGGTCAAATCCAAACTATACCTGGACAGGGATTAAATTTGCTCTTAGCTGGTCAGCGTGATCGCCTAGAACTGAATTTGGGTGAAAATAATCAGCCCCTCCGATTCGCTGCTCGCCTAGCTGATGCCATTGCTCAAGGTCAAATGGTTGGCAATGACTTGCAAGTCACCACCCAAAATATTCCAGTGGGCTTACTAATTAGCTTCTTGCCCCCCATGCCCCAAATTGACAACTATCGATTGAGTGGTTTGATCGGTGGTAGCATGAGCGTTAATTTGGCTAGTGGAGCCGTTACTGGCAAAAATATTGTGGTTGATCAGCCCCGCATTGGTAATGTAGTTGGTGATCGACTGCAAAGTAGCAGTTTGAAATATGTTAATGGGCTATTGGAAGTTGATGGTGGAGAGTTTCGGCGCGGCAGCAACCAATATCTGATCACGGCGCGGGTATCCACCACTAGCAAACAGCCTGAATATCAAGTAACAGTCCAAGTGCCCCATGGTCAGTTAGCTGATGTGAGTAACCTCTTTCAAATCTCTTCAATCAGCGATCTGATCAATCCTTTTAGCGATCGAGATTATGGCCGCGCCAGCGATTTACAACCCCAATCAGCTGGCTCGGAATTGACTAGCCTTCAGGAGCAGATCGATCGACTATCGGAAATCAAGCGATTGCAAGTGGCTCAATCAGAACTGCAACAGGACAACCCGCTACCAGATTTGCGTAAATTAGATGGAGATTTTACTGGCACAATTGTCGTTAGCGATACACCGCAAGCTGGCTCCTATGCCAGCTTTAATATCAAGGGTGATCGGTGGATTGTCGATCAATACCAACTTGCCAAAGTCAATATGCAAGGCAAATGGCAGAATGGGGCATTGAGTTTAGCCGCTTTAGATTTACTATCTACCAATGCCAAGATCAAAGTGAAAGGGGATTTTGGGATCGATCGACAGGCGGCTCAAATCGAAGTCGAAAAATTCCCGATCGAGCGGCTCTCCACCGCTTTCCAACTACCAGTAGAAATTTCTGGGGATATAAATCTGAAAGCACAGCTAAGTGGTAGCTGGTTCGATCCACAGCTATCTGGCACAGCCTCAATTGTTGATGGCAAGTTCAATCAATCTGATGTACCGGTCATCAACACCGATTTTTCATATGCTAAATCTCGACTCCAGTTTGATAGCAATGGTGTAGTAGCAAATAACACTATAAATACCAATAATACTGCTAGTGGGATTAGTGAATCACCGATTAAGATTTCTGGGAGCATTCCCTATCAATTACCTTTTGCCTCGGTAGCACCAACTAACAATGAAGTTTCTCTCAATCTTCACCTCCAAGATCAAGGCATGAAAATGCTAGATGTCTTGACCCAACAGCAGGCACTGTGGATGGGTGGTAGTGGTCAGGTTGACTTAGCAGCTAAAGGTAGACTCAATCAGCAAAATCTGACCTGGAAGAGTGCTAATGGATCGGCTAACTTGCAAGATGCCGTAATCAAGTTTGACTCACTTTCGGATAACGTCACCGCTCTCAATAGCAATGTCATATTTGACTTCGATCGAGTGCAAGTAGATAAGCTAAACGGTAAGTATGGTAATACTCCAGTGACAGCGGTAGGCAGTATTCCCATTAACAACCTACTATCCTTCAATCAACCAGCAACTTGTCTAGACAAGTCAGCTAATGTTCCAATTCCATCCGCAGAACAGCCTTTAGCTGTTTCTTTTGATAATGTACAGGTCAACCTCAAAGACAAATATGAAGGAGGAGTTAGTGGTTGTGTAGTTTTAGGACAAGGTAGTATTACCAAGCCTATCATTGGGGGGAATATCAAACTAGCTAAGGGTAAAGTAATCTTGCCCAGCCAGAGTGGCAGTAGTGATGATGACTCCCAAAACACAACTACAGCTAATTCATCTAGCACAACTACATCAAACGAAAATAACCCGGTACAGTTCCAAGATTTGAAGGTGGTTTTGGGTGAAGAAGTAGCTCTTGAACAATTTGGCTTACTTAGTTTGCTGGCCAATGGCGAACTGAATCTCAATGGTACGATCGATCGACCGATACCCACCGGCAAGTTGAATTTACCTCGAGGCCAGTTTAATTTATTTACGAATAAGTTTAGGTTAACAGGCGACAATAATGTTGCAAAATTCAATGGTAGTACCGATGCCAATGTTAATCTCAACCTATCGACGAAAGTGTTAGAAACTTCGCGCTTGCCAGTAACGGTGGGAAATGAACGCCGCGAAGTCAGTGATACTTTCTCTACTAGCTTAGGGCAAGTGCAAAGTGTCCAGATTGAAGCAACAATCAAAGATTTACCGCTGAGCCAACTGAAGCTAGATGATGCCGAATTTTTACGGAGTAAACCACCCCGCAGTAAAGACGAAATATTATTGCTACTCAGCAATGGTTTGGGTAAGATTACTGCTGGTGAAGAAGCAGTGGGCAATGGTTTGCTAAGCTTAGCTGGTACTTCACTGCTAAGTTCTTTTGGGGATTTACAAGCTTCTGTGGGGGATTTGTTGGGGTTAAGCGATTTCCGGTTGTACCCCAGTTTTTCTCAGAGTAAAAGTAGCACAACTTCTACCCTGGGTTTAGCTGGAGAAGTTGGCATTAATGTTAGTGACAAGCTGTCGCTATCTCTATTCCAGATTCTCACCGGTTCGGATCCACCACAATATAGTGTTCGTTACCAGCTTGATAATCAGCTATTACTGCGCGGTTCTTCTAATTTTAGTGGTGATGGCCGGATCCTGATGGAGTTTGAGCAGCGGTTTTAATGGTTGGCGTAATAATACCGACCTGACCTCCAGAAATTATTGCGCTCAGACATCAGTTTATTAGGCTGAGCGCAGCTGAAACCCTATCTGCCGCCCACCGTAATTTCATCAACCTTAATATGGGGCTGACCAACAGTTACATAAACACTGCCACTGACTGAACCACAGAAACCTGCTGCCAAACCCAGATCCTGCGAACACATCGAGATTTTGGTCATGATTTCCTTGGCCTCCCCGATCAAAGTTGCTCCCTTCAATGGCTTGGTCACTTTGCCGTTCTCCACCAAATAAGCTTCATCTACCGAGAAATTAAACTCCCCAGTAGCACCAACGCTCCCGCCGCCCATCTTTTTGCAATAAATGCCTTTGTCTACTGAAGCAAACAATTCATCAAGGCTGAAGTCCCCAGGGGCAATATAAGTGTTGCGCATCCGGCTGGCTGCCGCATAGTTGAAACCCTGCCGCCGACCGCTGCCCGTCCGAGGATGACCTGTCCGCACTGAACCCGCTCGATCGGAGATGAAATTCTTCAAAATTCCTTTCTCAATCAACAACGTCCTTTGGACGGGCATTCCCTCATCATCGACTTCGATCGAACCAAATTCCTGACCCGATAAACCCTCATCCCAAGCTGTTAGGCTTTCGTGGGCAATTTTTTCACCCTTCTTGTCCATAAACGGCGTAGTTTGCTTCTCAATCTGGGTGGTTTCGAGCAAATGACCACAGGCTTCATGGAAAATTACGCCGCCAAACTTATTGGCCATGATAATTGGATAGCTGCCGGATTCTACATAGTCGGCATAGAGCATCTTACCCGCTGACTCGGCGACATCCGCCGCTGTTTCGTCGTATTTCCAGTTCAGCAAAAACTGGGGGTCGCTGGTATTACCAACTCTTTGACCAATGCTCGATCGATTAGCACCATCGGCACAGAGCAAGTTATAACCGACCGATTGCGTCAGGCGAATATCCCGAGCAAAAGTGCCGTCACTAGCGGCGACCAAAATCTCTTGCCAGTCGCGGAAGTAAACAGCCCGCCGGGATTGAGTATGGCTGGCTTCCTTTTGCAATTGGGCATTAGCAGACAGCAGCACATCGCCAATCTCGCGCATGGGGCTACAAGCCGCAATCCAGCTTTCTTTTTTGCCCTTCACGGCATAGTCGCGCAGCCATTCCAAATTGATTTCTGGGATATAAGCTTGAGGGGTGGGCAAATGTAGACCCATAATGCCCAAAGCTTTCTCCAGCGCTAGCTTTAAACCCTTAAACGACAGATCGTTAGTACTGACATAGCAATCAGATTTACCCACAAATACCCGCACCCCGGCTCCAGTCGATAAGCGGGGGCTAACGCTGGTAATGGTGTCATCTTCAGCCATGCAGCTAATGTAATTGACTTTTTCTAAAAAGAATTCCACCAAGTCCGCCCCCGCTGAACGACCTAAGCCCAGTAATGTGGCTAACGGCGCTCGCCAGGTTTCATCAAAATGGACAGAATTAGCCTGGTATTGCAGATTAGATAATTCTTGGGAGCGGAGGAGGGTTTTGTGATCGATCGCCTGAGGCGCAAGCGAAGCTATCGAGAGTGTCATAAAAATAACCTGCAAAAATTCGGCATCCTGGGCACTTCCCAGTCTAGCAAATCCATTACATTGGTGGGACTCGGTGGTGCAGATCTATAATGAAAGCACCAGCAGAATACAAACATCATGGAAAAGCGCTTAACCACTCAACAACTCACGCAGATCGTCGGTGAAGTCGAGAGATTGGCTAACCGCGAACAAGATGAATTAGATAAGTCGGAAGTTCAAAAAATTCTGATCGAACTCAATCTGCCACCGGAATTGCTGGATGATGCCATGATCCAGATCAGTCGCCAAGAAGCTTTAGTCAAGCAGCGTCAACGTACTATTAGAATGGCGATCGCCGGGGCTGTCGTCGGGTCTTTGTTGGTAATTGCTCCCTTGCTGTGGCTGCAAAACAAATCTCAGACCATTAGTAAAGTTCGCGCTAGTAGCGATCGGATCACTTTGACACCTGATCAGGGCGCAAATTTAAAAGTAGTCAACAAGGGTAATAATCTGGCTTACCTCGTTACGCTGAATGATGCCCCGGTGGGCGAAAAACTAGCCCTCAACTGCAATTGGCTAGATCCCGCTGGTCAAATCGCCCACAGTAATCGCTTCGAGACCAAAAATATTACTACTCCGGTCTGGAATACCCAGTGTCGCTATCAATTGCCATTGGATGCCGCTAATGGTGCTTGGCAAGTTCAAATCAAAACTGGCGATCGATTAATTAAACAAGCGCCCTTCGACGTGAAATAGATGGGGCAAGAGATTTGTAGTGGTGTAGTAATTACAGCTCAGCAACTAGTGGGCTATTGGGGGCAAGCCCCATCTGTGCAGCTTTTATACCAGCGAGCTGGAATAAAAGCAAAAAATATTCAGCCTCTTACCAACCAGCCGCAGGGTCTTTCGTCATCAGGACTGGCTTCGAATATCTGGGTGCGGCAACAAGACAATCGTTTGATTCTGGGGCGGGAACCGTTTGGTTGTCTGACTCTGTATTGGACAGAAATTGATACCACCATCTACTTTGCGTCTCATATCCGGCTACTGTTGCCACTACTGGCACAGCCAATGATCGATCACGCAGCCCTCTACGGCTATAGCTGCTTTTCCTACGTCCCCAATCCGTTGACTCCGATCGCCGGTATTCACTCAGTGCCAGCCGGACAAGAATTACAATGGTCGGCAACCAATCAACCACCCATAATTATCCATCAACAGCAGTGGCAACAATCCCCGACCCAGCTAACTGATGAAAATATAGCGATCGATCAACTGCAAAATCTATTGCAGCTAGCGATCCAACGTCAAATTCAGGATTTACCAGACGAACCGGTAGGAGTATTACTATCCGGTGGTTTAGATTCTTCGATCGCCGCAGCACTATTGGTCAAGAACGGCATCAAACTCTTGGCCTACACCCTAGATTTTGGTGAATACGGTGTTTCCGAACTGCCCTACGCCGCCCAAGTCGCCACCCATCTGAAAATTCCCCTTCGCAAAGTACCGGTCAATCCACAGTTAGTGAAGAGATCGATCGATGCCACGGCTCAAGCACTAGATCTGCCTTTTGGCGATGGGGTGACGGTTCCACTCTATTTATTATGCCAAGCAGCCAGTTCTGAAGTATCAGTAATTTTTAATGGTGAAGGTGGTGACCAGTTGTTTGGAGGCTGGACAAATAAACCCCTGATTGCAGCCAGTATCTACGGTGGTGCTGCCGATTTTACTCAGCATTATCTTCAGACTTTTCATCGTTTATACGGCTACACAGCCCAAGTTTTCCAGCCACAAATTATCTCCCAGTTGCCGGAACCTCATGATTGGGTTGATGCTGCTTTAGATCCAGGCTGGACAAATGATTTGCTCCACCGCCTGCGCCGAGCGACCTTGATGCTGAAAGGTGCCCAAAATATCCAGCCTCGTGCTAGTAATTTGGCTAGTTGGCATGGTTTACGAGTTCGATCGATATTCTGTGACTTGCCCCTAGCTGAATGGACATTTGGAGTTTCCGGCACCCTGCATTTGCAAGGCTCTTGTGAAAAATATATCCTCAAAAAAGCCATAGATAACTTACTACCGCCCGAAATTGTTTGGCGTACCAAACGCGGGATGGGCGTGCCGCTCACGCCCTGGCTAGTACCAGGATTATGGTCAGAACTAGGCACTTGGCTCAATCCCCATGTGTTAAAGCAAGCTGGTTGCTGGCAGCCGGATTTAGCGGATCGATTGGTGAGTGGCAAATTTGGTGGTGTGATACAAGGACGGCGGATGGGCGAGATTTTGTGGTTAATTGTTATGTGGGAGCGCTGGCGCACTCAAGTCTTAGGACAATCTGATCCTCCACACAGTTGGAATCACCCTTTTTGGTGGCCACAGCCGCTATGGAAAGCTATTAACTCCCGAACTGGTGATCGCTAAAAACATTCATAAACATTCAATACGTATCAAGGAATAATGACTGAATCAGCTGCGCCAGTGACTAATAAGAATTCAGTACCATTCTCGATCGATATAGCCAAAACACTATTAAATACCTACGGATCACCCCTGTATGTTTATCAGCGCGATCAATTGTTGTCTACTATCGACCATATTACTAATTCTATTTCCTACCCCCACACCCAGTTCCATTTCGCCAGCGTGACCAATGGCAATATTGCCCTCCTCCAAATTTTTCGAGAGCGGGGTTGGGGCTTACATGCCAACACGCCCGGCGATATCTATTTAGGTCTTCAGGCTGGCTTTAACCCTCATCAAATTGTCTATAGCGGTAGTAATCTTAACCGGGAAGAGATGCGCCAACTTTTGGCCTGGGGTATTCGCACGGTTAATCTCGATAGTTTAAGTCAATTGCAATTACTGTGCGATCTCTACTGTAAAGATTATGCCAAACCCCAGCTGGGATTGCGGTTGAATTATCCCACCTTGACTGGTAATAGCCGAATTGGCGTACATCCCGATGAATTTAGTCAAGCGATCGATATCACCCAAGTTGCTGGTTTGACCTTAGATGGTTTACATTTTTATCGTGGCACCGGCACCAATGCCACCAAAGCCTTTACCGATGCGATCGATACCGTCTTGAACTTGGCTACTCAATTACCAGATTGGTCTTATATAGACTTTGGTGGTGGCTTTGGCTATCCCTATCAGTCTGATGGGATGGCCTTCGACTGGCCAGCGTTTGGAGCAACCTTAAGTAACCGACTATTACAGCTAGATTTCCCCATCCAGTTAGCAATAGAACCAGGTCGAGCAGTGATTGCTGGGTGTGCTGTTTTATTAGCCCGAGTAGTATCCACCAAGTGGCAAGGACAGAAACAAATTATTGGAGTCGATACCACAGTAGCTAATCTATCAGTACCATCAGTGCATGGTGGTTATCGTCAAATCTTTACCTGGAATGATCCTACTGCAACTACACTAGATCAGAAGTTATTCACTACTGATGTTTGCGGCAACACTACTTATTCCCGCGATTATCTGGGGCGCAATTGCCTGTTGCCCCGCCTCGCCATTGATGACATTGTTTCCATATCAGATGTGGGAGCTTATGGTTACGCCATGTCTTCACACTTCCTTCACCGACCCCGGCCAGCGGAAGTCTTGATTGATGGCCACAACTATCGGCTCATCAGAACCCGCGAGGATTATCCAACTTTGATAAACCATCAAACTTTTTGAAGTGATTAGGATAATGTTTTGCTGAGAATTGAAACAATTTTGGGAACATTTCTTGATGTTCGCTGTCAAGGAAGATATGCAGGCCAATGCCTAGTCAAGGAAGATGGCAAGCGCATCGGACTATGTAGTATAGTAGAAATGAAAATTTTGGGAGTGACCGAACTATGAAAAGAATTTTATTAACGACTGTAATCACTGTTGCAGCAGCTGCCGCCGCAGTTACTCAAATGCCTAATGCTGCACAAGCTGGTGGTAGAGGATTCAACCAAGTTGGTCCTACTGTCACCTTCGGTAATGGTAACTCCGTTTTTGGTATCAATAGTAAGTTAGGTATTGCTGATAACTTATCTCTGCGACCTTTCATTACCTTTCCTGCTGGCGGTACTGTTTTTGGTAGTGGCCTTACTTATGACTGGGATTTAGGTCGTAGATCACCACTCACTCCATTCGTCGGAGCTGGTATCAACTTCGCTACCGGCGGTGGTGCAACAGCAACAACTGGCTCATTCCTAGCTGGTGCTGACTGGAACTTCACCAGAGAATTTGCTTTGAATGGTACTGTTGACATTCCTTTTAACAGTGCTGATGGTGGTACTAGTGTCACCCTTGGTGGTGCTTTCCGCTTCTAAATTTAGTTTATTTTAGATGTTCTTGTTTAATCCTTTTCACAAGGAACAATCATCTAGAAACTCGATAAAAAAGCATCAGTCTTTAGACTGATGTTTTTTTATCGAGTTTTGGTCTGAATGCCACTTTAAAAGTAATTTTATACTAATTTAAGTAGTATTAACGACAGATAGAGCATCCAGAATAAAGGGATATCCTGTAACGGAAGCAATCACTTCAGGAGTCAACTGCACCAAAAGTTGCTCTAGGGTTTTAAAAGAAGCCCACCGTAAATCAGATTTTAGGTATTGCCACAAGTGCTCAATTGGATTTAACTCTGGACAATAAGGAGGCTGAAACAACAAAATGATATTCTCTGGTAGCACCAACTTCTTGCTGGTATGAAAACGGCCATTGTCCACCTGAATAATATTGAGGCTATCCGGATAAACCTGGGAAAATTTATCCAAAAATATCTGAAAGCACTCAGTCTCGACATGAGAAAATTGCAGAAAAAAAGACTATCCTGTAGCAGGTTCCACAGCCCCATATAGCCAGAATGCCTTAAACAACTATTGCCATTCCTTAATTGGTTTGATTCCACAAGCGGTGAGAACTCTACCTACTATAGCCCTGCTTGAGGATAGAGGATTAAACAAAACTTATCAATAAATTAGTCAATATAGTAGTAATAATTTGTTTCCTCCAGGAGGTTATTCCTATAGAATAGTTGGGAATACTAAATATACAGCACTTATTTATATCAAAATTCCCAAGCTCTGGCCACAGCAATACAGAGAATGCTTCATTATATCTTCAGAATTAATATGTAAAATTCCGAGGATAGACAAAAGTTAAATCTAATGGATTCCAAAACAACATAGATTAATACAAATGTCAGACTCCTTCATCATTGATAATGAATTTAGTAGTTTTGGTGAGACTAATAATACTGATTTTTGGTCTCATAACTTTCCAGAATTGCCAAAATATCAAATCACAGCACAGATATACCAAGGAACTCGTACTCTAGTTTATCGAGGGATACGAGAATATGATCAATATCCAGTCGTGATCAAAATTTTGCGGAATCGATTTCCTGATTTTAATGAGATTACTCAGTTTCGTCATCAATACACCATTGCCAAAGATTTTGATGCACCTACTCTTGTTAAAACCTTTGCATTTGAAGATTATCAGCACTCTTATGCCCTAGTATTGGAAGACTATGGGGGCATTTCTCTTAAAAATGTACTTGAAAAATTGGGTGGGAAAGAACGAAATCACACTAAAGCATTTGGTAATAATTCACAGAATTTGACAACATTTTTACAAATAGCGATTCAAATTGCTGCCGCTTTAAATGATTTGCATCATTATCAGATAATTCACAAAGATATAAAACCTGCCAACATCTTAATCAACCCAGAAACCAAACAGGTTAAACTAATCGATTTTAATATTTCTTCATCACTACCCAGAGAAGTTCAAGACATTCATCATATCAATACCCTAGAAGGGACATTAGCATACATGTCGCCAGAGCAAACTGGTCGGATGAATCGGGGTGTTGATTACCGCAGTGACTTTTATGCTTTTGGTGTAACCTGCTATGAATTATTGACTGGGCAGTTACCTTTTACTACGGACGATCCAATGCAGTTAGTGCATTGTCACCTAGCCCAGCAGCCTATTCCAATTAGACAGCTACAACCATCCGTGCCACTAGTTTTGGCTGATATCATCAGTAAACTAATGGCTAAAAATGCGGAAAACCGCTACCAGAGTGCCTCTGGAATACAATACGATCTAGAATTTTGTCTGACTCAATTACAGACAACAGGTACGATCCCAGCATTTGATCTAGGTACCAAGGACATCAGCGATCGATTCTTAATCCCAGAAAAACTCTATGGGCGAGAAGCAGAAGTTGAGACACTACTAAATGCCTTTGAAAGGATAAGCAAAGGAGTGACAGAAATGATGCTCATCGCCGGGTTTTCCGGAATTGGGAAAACTGCCATCATCCAAGAAATTCATAAGCCAATTGTGGGACAGCGAGGTTACTTTATCCAGGGTAAGTACGAACAATTCCAACGTAATATTCCATTTTCAGCATTAGTGCAAGCCTTTCGTAATTTACTGAGACAAGTACTTGCTGACTCAAGCACTCAACTCCAGGTGTGGAAAACTAGGATTCTGGAAGCTGTGGGAGAAAATGGACAAATATTAATTGAGGTGTTTCCAGAGTTAGAGAGAATTATTGGTAAACAATCTCTCCCTCCTAAATTATCAGGTAGTGGTGCACAACATCACTTTAATCTGGTGATGCAGAAGTTTGTACAGGTGTTTAGCACCGCCGCACATCCCCTAGTTTTATTTCTCGATGATTTGCAGTGGGCAGATGCTGAATCTTTGAAGTTATTACAAACTTTAATACAGAACACACAGTATTTACTAATATTAGGTGCTTACCGCGATCACGAAGTCTCACCTGTTCACCCGTTGAAATTAATGGTGAATGATGTCCAAGCAGCTGGAACCAATATTAGTACAATTAGCTTGCAACCATTAAAGCTGCCAGATATAGATCAGTTAATTGCCGACACACTCAAATGTACGGTGTTTGTAGCAAGATCCCTAACAACGCTGGTGTATCAAAAAACTCAAGGTAATCCCTTTTTTATTAATCAACTACTTAAAGCTTTGTATCAAGAAGGGCAAATTTTTTTTGATTCTCAAAGACGACAGTGGCAATGGGATGTTACGCAGGTGATTACTGATGATGTGGTTGAGTTCATGGTGCTGCAATTACAGAAACTACCTATATCCACCAAACAAGTACTCCAATTTGCCTCTGGGATGGGAAAACAGTTCGATCTGCTAACCCTGGCATTAGTTTTGGATTGGTCACTGGATGATACTGCCACAGCACTATGGCCCTTGTTAAAAGAGAGTTTAATTATTCCCCAAACAGAAAATCAGCAATGCTTTATCAATGAGTCAAACTATTCTATTTCCTTGCGACAGGCCAATCCATTTTATCGTTTCCCCCATGATCGCATCCAACAAGCGGCTTATTCCTTAGTTTCCGACCAGCAAAAACAAGTAACTCATCTCAAAATTGGACAACTACTTCAGCATAAATTTTCTGGAACAGTCCAAGACGAGCAACTGTTTGATATTGTCGGACATTTAAATCGGGGCAAAGAATTAATTACTCAACCTGGCGATCGAGAAAAACTAGCAACACTAAATTTAGCTGCCGGTGGAAAAGCCTGGAGTTCTACTGCTTACACCGCTGCTAATATTTATCTGCAAACTGGTATAGAGCTGCTGGATCCAGACTGTTGGCAAACCCAATATGATTTGGCTCTTGGCCTGTATGTGGCAGCGGCCGAAACAGCTTACCTCAGTGGCGACCCGGAGACCATGGAACGGATAGGCAAGGTAGTCTTGCAAGAAGCTAGAACTATTTTAGATAAAGTGAAAATTTACCAATTTCAAATCTGGTCGCAAACAGCTAACGGTGACATGCTCAAGGCGATCGATATTGGCAGAGCAGCACTTCAAGAATTAGGATTTAACCTCTCGGCTTCCCCCGATGAAGCAACGACAGGTCAAGCATTACAGTCCCTAGCAAACCAACTTCAGAGTCGAGCAATTCAGGATCTTTTAGATCTGCCAATCATGAAAGATCCCCATGCTCAGTCGGCGATGAAACTGTGCGTAATTTTAGGAGCACCTATCTTCATTGGTATGCCCAGCTTGATGCCAATCATGAGTGCGATGATGGTGAATCTATCACTCCAGTTTGGCAATACACCAGCATCCTTAGTAGGATATGCCAACTACGGTCTAGTACTCAGTTCTTTTCTGGGTGACGTAAAAAGAGGACATTGCTTTGGGGAATTGGCCATAAGTTTGCTTGATCGCTTTGATGCCCGAGAATTCAAAAGCACGATTCTCTTAGTTTTTGGTGGTTGGATTCAACATCGCCAAGAATCTTTGCGCGCAGTAATGCCAACTCTCAAAAATGGGTATATAGCTGGTATGGAAGCTGGAGCCTTGCTGAATGCGGGCTACAGCATTAATTGTTACTGTGAAGCTAACTTACTCAGTGGGGTAAAACTAGACAACTGGATAGAAGAAATATCAGCTTATAGCAACGCATTAGGGCAGATGAAGCAGCAATCTGCCCGGAATCATTTAGATATTAAGAGGCAAGTAGTTCAGAATTTCATGGAAATCACCAATCGACCTGATGATCTCCAGGGAGATATCTATGATGAAACGGTGATGTTACCTAGACACCAACAGGATCATGATCTCAGTGGCAGTGCCTATGTCTATATTTACAAGCTATTGCTAGCCTATTACTTTGGTAACTATCCGGCAGCAATGGCACACCAGCAACAGGCCAACCAATATTTGCTGGCAGTATCAGGAATGATGTTGGTGCCAGTTTTCCACTTTTATACAGCCCTGACACACCTAGCACTCATTACAGTAGTACCAGCCAAAATCCTGACCCAGATAGAAATCCATCAAGCCACTCTGGCACAGTGGGCACAAACTGCTCCGACTAATTATCAGCATAAGTGGCATCTGATCGAAGCTGAAAAGCAGCGGGTTTTGGGCAACAGAGTCATCGCGATCGAACACTATGATTTAGCTATTAAGGGTGCTCAAGTAAATCAATTTATCAATGAAGAAGCCCTCGCTAACGAGCTGGCTGCTAAATTTTATCTAGATTGGGGCAAAGATAAAGTGGCTCAGGTTTATATGACGGAGGCTTATTATTGTTACATTCACTGGGGAGCCACAGCTAAAGTTAATGATCTCACTGCCCGTTATCCACAACTACTATCTCTGATTTCTAATGCCGAGAGAAAGGCAGAAATGTCTTTATTCTCTACTAATGGTTCCAATTTACTAGATCTATCAACCCTCTTTAGAGCATCTCAAGCTATCTCAGAAGACATCGAACTGAATAAACTCCTGGCCACACTACTCACCATTCTAATTACTAATGCTGGCGCTGATAAGTGTGTTTTACTCTTACAACAAAAGCAGACCTTACAGATAATCGCCCGGATCGAAGTAGGACAACAACCCCAAGTTATTCTCCCTGTCAATTTAGAAGATAGTCAAGATGTTCCGGTTAGTGTTGTTAACTTTGTTCAAATTGGTGTAGAACCATTGGTATTAGACGATGCTAACAAGCATCCTGAATTTTCAAACGATTTCTATATTCAGCAACATCAATTGCTGAGTATTTTGTGCTGTCCAATTATCAATCAGGGCAGATTAATTGGGGTAATCTATTTAGAGAATAGTCTAACATCTGGCGCCTTTACTAATGATCGCATCGACCTCCTAAAATTATTAACTGCCCAAGCAGCCATCTCGATCGAGAATGCCATCCTCTATACCAAGCAGCAAGAATCATTAGTAGTTTTAGAGCAACGAGTTGCGGAACGCACGATCGAACTAAAAGCAGCCAAGGAATCTGCCGATCAAGCGAATCAATCGAAGAGTGCATTCTTAGCTAATATGAGTCATGAATTGCGCACTCCGCTCAATGCAATTCTGGGCATGTCAGAAGGTTTACAAGAAGAAGTTTTTGGCTCAATAAATGAGCGTCAGCAGAAGTCTCTACAAATAATCGAAAAAGGGGGGAAACATCTGCTGTCGCTAATTAACGATATTTTGGAAATCTCGAAAATCGAAGCCGGGAAGCTAGAACTTGAATTAGTGGCTGTTGCTATTGAGCAACTAAGTAACTCTAGCTTATCTTTTGTTAGACAACAGGCACAGCAAAAAGATATCCGTTTAATTAGTAATTGTCAGCCTGGTATCGAAAAAACCTGTGTCGATGAACGACGCATCCGCCAGGTATTGATTAACTTACTCAGTAATGCTGTTAAATTCACTCCTGCTGGTGGTCAGATCTTACTAAATACCTACCTCGAAAGCTCAGCGGCTAAAGAAGTGGTGTTCAATTCAGCAGAGCCTCACAATGTTCTATGTTTCTCGATCATTGATAATGGTATTGGCATTGCGCCGGATGATTTAGCAAAACTTTTTCAGCCTTTTGTCCAAATTGATAGCAGTCTCAGCCGCCAGTATGCAGGCACTGGATTGGGACTAGCCTTAGTAAAACAAATTGTTAATTTACATGGCGGTTGGGTAACAGTAGAAAGTGAAGTAGGAAAAGGTAGTTGCTTTACAGTACATCTACCATACACTAAGCAATATATTCAACCAGAAGAGATGATTCCATCTTTACTAGAACATAAACAAGACGTAGGAAAATTGACCACAACGGATCGTCAGCAACCTCTCATTTTGTTAGCAGAAGATAATCAAGCCAATATTGAAACTTTTGTGAATTACCTCGAAAGTCGTGGCTATCACCTAATTTTGGCAAGTAATGGACAAGAGGCGATCGATCTATATAAATTACAGGCTCCACACCTAATTTTAATGGATATTCAAATGCCCACTGTTAATGGTCTAGAAGCGATTCAAGAGATTCGGAGGGAAAATAAAAATATTCCAATTATTGCCCTTACTGCTTTGGCCATGCCAGAAGATCGAGAAAGATGCTTAAAAGCTGGAGCTAACGAATATCTTAGTAAACCCGTTCGACTTAAGCAACTAGCCATTACTATTCAACGATTACTAGCCGATAGAACTCATAGCTAATTCTACGCTAATTTATTATTGGTATCATTTGATACCCTGAAAAATAAACTTACCTTAATTGGTATTTTCAGATACATAAAGATTACAAATGACTCTTAGTAAGTTCAAGCCTTCCTCCTTACAAGACTCTGATAATAAAAAGGCTTCATATCATAAAAGCTGAAATAGTACATTTGCAACAATTAAAATTGTAATTATTTAGAACATATATGAAATATTAAATTTAGTATAGAATGAAAAATATTTTCAGCTGTAGAGAATATTTTACTACCCTCTTTCAGATTTAAAATCAATAGCGAATAATGGTTGAGATGCTTATCTAGCAAGAAATCAATCCAGTATTTCATCATGAGAAGAAAGTAGTATCGTACTTCAAATTGAGCTGAATATACATACAAAAATCTGGCATCCAACCAAAAAAATATGTCTCCAATAAAATTTTCTCCGATTAAAGAAGTCATCTCATCAAACTTTCAGTCAAAAACTGACCATCCATTTCAAGAAATAATTCAAGATATCGCTAATCAAAGCGTGACATCAAAAACAATGCTTAAGCTAGAGCAGGTTCATGATAGTTTATGCCATAATCCTCATACACTCCAATACTCTGCTAGCAAAGCTTTACGATGGAAATTGGGTTGTTACTCCTCAGAGAAAGCTGATAATAATCTTTATTTGGCAAATAGTAGTATTGCCCAAATTGATCTTTTTAAATTATTAATAGAAGAATTACCCCACGTTGCCTTTGCCCAGCAGATTGTTAACGATATGATTGTTAATATGTGCTTAGCTCATAAACATGTTGTACTACTCGATATCGGAATCGGGACAGCTCATCAATGCAGCAAAATAATTCAACAGCTTGCTGAAAAGTCATCAACATTAAAAGAAATTACAATTATTGGAATTGAGCCTTCTGCCAAAAGTTTAGTAGCTGCTCAGAAAAAGTTACAGGGCATAGAAACAGCAATATCTCTAAACTTTCATCAAATTAATAATTGTGTTGAAAATATCTCTGCTAAAACCTGGGCAAACTTGGCAAAACAGTATCAGCATCAAAACGTGGTAATTAATGCATCATTTGCTCTACACCATATCAAGAACAATGAGCAGCACCCTAATATCCGGGAAGATATCTTCCATTTTCTTCATGATCTTCACCCTCTTGCTGTTTTCCTCAGTGAACCCAATAGCAATCACCTGGAGACAAGCTTTATTCAGCGGTTTGAAAACTGTTTATACCATTTCAATTTAGTATTTAAGTTAATTAATGAATTAGCAATTTCTGGAGACGAAAAAAGAGCCTTGAAGCTTTTCTTTGGGAGAGAAATTAAAGACATTATTGGCAATCCAGAGGAACTACGCAGTGAGCGGCATGAACTAGCGACAACATGGATCGATCGACTACATAAAGCTAATTTTCAGCTTCAAGACAATTTTGCTAACTATTTACCTCAATCTGCCGATTTTATTGATATTCGGTCAACTCGTGAGCAGTTTTTGAGTTTTGAGTATCAGCAGGAAAGTCTGGTAGCTGTAATGCATGCAATTCCAGCTAGATTTTAGCTAATAAAATAACTTATCTGAAAAAACAAAGACTATAGTGAACAACTAAGTCTTTTTTATTGGCAGCAGGTACCAACCTAAATGTCAGCCAACTCCGATCGCAGAAAGTCCACAAACTGCCGGGCGGTTCTACCCGATCGACCGTTTTGTTGCGTTGCCCATTGCAAAGCCCGAAAAGTCAAATCTTCAGGTGTAATTTTTATCCCGGCAGCTAGATGATGAACAATTTGTAAGTAAGTTTCTTGATTGGCCGGTTCAAAGGTCAGAGTGAGGCCAAACCGATCGCTAAAGGATAATTGTTCTTGAACTGTATCCCAGTTGTGAATTTCGTCGCTATCTTGAGGGCGCGGTCGATCGGCAAAAAACTCTCGAATCAAGTGGCGACGATTGGAAGTGGCGTAAACCACAATATTTTCAGGTCGAGCTACCAGACCACCTTCTAACACTACTTTTAGAGTCTTGAAATTATCTTCATCGGCCTCAAAAGATAAATCATCCACAAAAATAATAAACTTCTGCGGTAACTGCCGCAATTGCTCTAAAATTTGAGGCAGATTAATCAGTTCGTTTTTGGGCACTTCAATCAGCCGCAGATTCTCAAACTCGTGTACTAGAGCTTTTACAAGTGAAGACTTACCCGAACCTCGACTACCATAGAGCAATACATTTAAGGCCGGATAACCAGCCGACAATGCCTTAGTGTTTTGGATGAGTGCAGCTTGTTGCCAACTATAACCGACTAGTTGCTGGAGTTTAATAGAATCAGGATCGGCAATGCCTTGTAGTTTTCCTTGCTGCGATCGAAAGGCCAAAAATTGGGCGAAGTGACCAGTCCCAAACTGACGATAGTGCTTAATCAAGTTCGGCAACACTGCTACCCAATCAGGACTTTGGTCGAGGGTTATTGCTAAATCACTAGGATCTTTAGATAGTAAGTGATCGGCCCAAGCCACAGTTTCTGAACCAGTAGTAGCTGTCACCCATTGGACGATTTGGTTACAGTTATAGTGATAAATTTCTCTCAGAATTAGTAAGTCGTGATGCACCGCTTGCCGCAGTTCCACTGACAGCTCCACCCATGCTGTTTGCTGCACTTGTCTGGTGAAAGGATTATCAGTAGTAAGAAGTTGCTGGAGTAAATAATCTTGCCAACCCAGCTGCCGATCAGCTAAGCAGCGAAACCACTGACCATAAGCAACAAGCACATTATCCTTGTCAGCGACCAACAGCTCCCGCCACAAACGACCTGGCTCGTCATCTAATAATGTTTGATAAACAAGGAGAGCATTCGATCGCCAGTATAGCTGTTGGTTATTCATGATCATTTATGCGGACATATTCATCTTTGGTCTATCTTTTTTTGGTGCAGACCAGGGCCGCGTCAGTGGCAGCGATCGAAGCCGCTCGGGCTTCTTTGGCAGTTGCCACTAAATAATAGCTGTTCCGGAGTTGCACGATCGACTGATTCTTTAAAGTCCCATCTTTGAAACGGTAAGCATCACCTACTTTCTGATAAAAACCACTAACTGGTGGAAAAGGCTTATCACCGCTTTTATAAGTGCGATCAGACTTGAGCACAACTTTAGTAGCTACGCCTCGGGTTTGACAGTTGAAAGCAGCCAGTACAGAAGCCAGTGGCTGCGAGGCCGGGGTGCGGGGATTCGTCATGCTGGGGGTACCAGGGAAACCTGGAGAGCCAGAGGCTCCCGGTGTAGCGATCTGGGCGCTGCTGACGGCAGCCGTGATAGCAGAAATGGCGGTACTGATTACTAAGAAAAAGTTTAAAACCAGAAGTGATTTGCGCATGGTTGATTAAAAAGAGCTACATAGTCCATAGGAACTACTAAGCTAGGTAGATGTTCCCAATTAAATCATTTTGGGGAATGAACATTGATGCTAGTGTTAGTTTGTAGAGACTGCTGCTACAGCTAAAACAAGTCTTGTGCCAACTCAGAACAGCATGTACAAATTTGCGGCAGCCTCAGAAGATGAACTGATCGTGTTTGGCTCAGCTCGCCCAGGATACACTGATCGACAGATTAAAGAATGGATCGAGTTCATGCACCAGCAAAGCATTCAGCGAGTATGCTGTTTGCTATCAAAAAATCAGCTCACCCGCTATCCAGATTTGTTAGGTATTTACCAAGAGCACTTCGGACTTGATACCGTCTGTTGGAGTCCGATCGAGGATTTTGGCTTAGTCGATCGCACGGCACTTTTTCACCAAATTTTGCCATTTTTATCCATTGCTGACCAACGGCAGCAAAAAGTTGTCGTCCATTGCTCCGGCGGCGTGGGGCGCACCGGCCACGTTTTGGCCGTCTGGCTAGTAGCAAAATATGGACTATCCAACAAAGTAGCGATCGCCACTGTCCGCCAAACTGGCCGAAATCCTCATGAAGCCGTTATGGCAGCAATCTTTAAAGGTCGCAACCCCTGGCAGATAATGGAAAAACTGAATCTGCTCCTGAATGAATGCCGTAATATCACTATCGAATAATTAAGCTCAGCTGTTGAAAAGCTGGATAGCCCTGTATTAAGGTATTAGATAAAATAAATACAGTCATGACCATTTTCCTAGCTATTCCACAAACTAGTTATCAATCATTAGCCGAGCATTATCAAAATATTCGCCAAGTCAGTGAAAAACTTTGTCAGCCCCTCGCGATCGAAGATTATGGGGTGCAGAGTATGCCAGATGTCAGCCCTCCCAAGTGGCATCTGGCTCACACCACCTGGTTTTTTGAGACTTTTATTCTCTTACCTAACCTGCCAGATTACGAAGTCTTTCATCCTCAGTTTGGGTATCTATTCAATTCTTACTACGAAGCCGTCGGGCAACGTCATCCACGCATTCAACGTGGCTTGCTATCTCGCCCTACCGTTGCTGAAATCTATCGCTATCGAGCAGCGATTGATCGAGCCATGAACACCCTCCTCTCCCAACTATCGATCGATCCAGCTGTAGCATCCTTAGTAAAGCTAGGATTACATCACGAACAGCAACATCAGGAGTTGTTATTAACAGACATTAAACACATCCTTGGTAGCAATCCGCTCCACCCCATCTATTGTGCTGATTTGCCGCCGATAGTTACCACAACCACTGATCAGATTACGGCCACTACCTGGTCGGCATATGCTGGCGGTTTGTATACCATCGGCCATCCCGAGCACGATCTGGGATTTGCCTTTGATAATGAGTCCCCCAGTCATCCCATTTATCTTCAGGACTATGCGATCGCCAATCGGTTAGTCACTAATGGCGAATACTTAGAATTCATCACAGCGGGGGGCTACCAGAACCCAGAATACTGGCTCTCAGCAGGCTGGGCTACCGTGCAAACTGAGCAATGGCCAGCTCCTTTATATTGGGAGAAAATAGATGATCAGTGGTGGGTGATGACATTATCTGGATTACAGATCTTGAACGAAAATGAGCCAGTTTGTCATGTTAGTTTCTATGAAGCTGATGCCTATGCGCGATGGGCACAAAAACGACTGCCAACGGAAGCAGAATGGGAAGTGGCCGCCAACCAGCTCCTGCGGCAAGGCAATTTGCTAGAAAATGGCCTACTTCATCCCCAGCCCCCAACGGCCACTAGTCAAATGCAACAAATGTTTGGGGATGTTTGGGAATGGACTCAAAGTGCTTACTTACCCTATCCCGGTTTTCAGTCTGCTGCCGGAGCGGTGGGCGAATATAATGGCAAGTTTATGTGTAACCAAATGGTCTTGCGGGGTGGTTCTTGCCTCACAGCACACAGTCATATTCGGGCTAGTTATCGGAACTTTTTTCCACCAGCCACCCGCTGGCAATTCAGTGGCATCCGTTTGGCTACTACTCAGTGATGATTTTGGTGGAGACCAGCGGCCACAATTTCTGACAAACTACAAATCAATGTTAAACTCCTTGCCAGTGCTTCACGTCTTCCCTTCGCATCTTTGATTGGTCTGTTTGCATGAGACAATTGTTAGGCTTATTAATACTAGGTTCTTCACTAGTACCGGCGATCGTGGTAGCCCAAGAACAGTCTTTGAAGATTGCCTATCCGCCCCCCAATCATCAAACAGTCTCTGACAAAATATTTTTCATTGGCACCGCGCCCCCAGCCGGACAAGTGTCATTTAACGGGAAAGTGATCGATCGCAGTAAATCTGGTCATTTTGCCCCTAGTTTTCCGCTCCAATTGGGAGAGAATTTATTCAATATCCGTTATCAGAATCAAGATATTCAACTAAAGGTGATCCGGACTGCTAATCAGCCCTTGTTGCCCCCAGGGCTAGCCTTTGCCCCAGATTCGCTCACCCCAGCAGTGGATGTGGCTAAACTAGCTGGAGAACCAGTTTGCTTTAGTGCTGTTGCTGCTCCCAATTCCACGGTGTCTGTCAAGTTGGGCAATTTCAACATTCCCCTCATGGCGCAACCACCCCAGGCGCAATTACCAGCGAGTAATGCCGTCTTGACTGGTAAGAATCAGCCGATCTCTCAGACCGGCATTAGCCAGTATGCAGGTTGTACATCGATCGCCACCGTAGACAAAGATTTGGATTTGGGTAAGCCCGAATTTCAATTAACCCAAAACGGTAAAACCGCTACGCAACCTGGTGCTGGAAAAATTACAATTCTCTCACCAACCCAATTGCAAGTTGCCGAAGTAACTACCGATGCGGGGGTGGCACGAACAGGAGCAAGCACCGATTATTCCCGGCTCACCCCTTTACCCAAATCGACTAGAGCCGCTATTACTGGCCGTGCCGGGGAATGGTTGCAGTTAGACTATGGTGGCTGGATCAATAGCAAAGAAACTCAAATACTGCCCCCTGGTACGGTGCCTCCTCGTGCGATCATTCGCAGTGTTGGTTATCGCAAACTCGCCGATCGTACCGAAATGACTTTTCCATTATCGACGGCAGTCCCAGTGACCGTACAGCAAAGCAGTAACTCTTTTAGTCTGACACTCCACAACACCACTGCTCAAACGGATGTAATTCGCCTGGATGATAATCCCCTAATTTCTCGATTGGATTGGCAACAGGTGGCTCCCGGTAAAGCTCAATATACTTTTAACCTCAAAAAAAGTCAGCAGTGGGGTTATAAATTAAGGTACGAAGGTACCAGTCTAATTTTATCTTTACGGCATCCGCCAGTACTAGCTGGAAAAATTCCCCAGCCCTTAACTGGGATTAAAATACTGGTAGATGCCGGACATGGTGGTAAAGAATCGGGAGCACCAGGACCAAACGGCTATCTCGAAAAAGATGTGAATTTGGCTGTCTCAAAATTAGTACAAGCTGAATTAATCAAGCTCGGCGCGACGGTAGTGATGACCAGGGAAGATGATCGCGATGTATCTTTGGTGGAGCGAATGGCTAAGATAGATCGAGAAGAACCAGTATTGTCCGTGTCCATTCACTATAATTCGCTGCCAGATAATGGTGATTTAGAAAAAACTAAAGGGGTCGGCACTTTTTGGTATAACACCCAAGCCCATAGCCTCGCGGTGTTTATGCAAAAACACGTAGTTAAGCAGCTCAGCAGACCTTCCTATGGGGTATTTTGGAATAATTTAGCGTTGACTCGTCCGACGGCAGCCCCAGCGGTGTTGCTAGAATTGGGTTTTATGACTAATCCCAATGAATTTGAATGGGTCACTAATGCTTCAGAGCAAAAAAAGTTAGCGCGATCGATCGCCCAGGGCATTAATGAGTGGTTGCAAAGTACACAGTAAGCTATCAGCAGTTACTGAGTGGTAGAAATGTGGTTTCATGAAAGAATCACCGTTCCTTAATCGATCTCATGAGCATTACTCCAGAATCAGTGCAAACTCTTCTCGCTTCCGCTGACCTAGGCGATCGATTGCGGGGGGTCAACGAAATCCGGCAGCTCGCTCCAGCTATTGGCTATCCATTACTCCAAAATCCCTTGTATGACAGCAGTGCGCGGGTGCGTTATGCGGCGGTCAGCCAGCTAGATACCCTGGGCGATCAAGATTTAGCAGCTAGTTTGGAGGTTCTCAAAGATCGGCTGCACAACGATCCGGAATATGATGTTAAGGCCGCAGCGGCGGATTCGATCGGAGCCTTAAAACTAACTGAAGCTTTTCCCGATTTAGAAAGTGTTTATCACAGCACCACCGAATGGCTGTTGCAATTCAGCATTATTGCGGCATTGGGAGAACTGGGAGACCCCAGAGCTTTGCCATTGCTAGCTATTGCCCTGCAATCGTCGGTAGAATTAGTGCAAACAGCAGCAATCGGGGCGATTGGCGAACTAAAATTACCAGCGGGCATTGATTTACTAAAAACGGCCATGACCGATCCCGACTGGCAGGTGCGCTATCGCTTGGCTCAGGCTCTGGGAAATATTGGTGGTGCCGAAGCCCAAGCGCTATTAACTGAATTATCTCAAGATACTGAAGAGAAAGTGGCTGAACAGGCCAAATCTTTACTGACTCTCTAGTTGTTCGAGGGCTTCAATAATTTGCATTCCGCGCGGATCACCCAGCTTTAGTAAGGCCGACTTGGCGTCGGCGCGGACTCCTAAATCAGCATCTTCGGCCACTACTTCAATCAGGGCATCAACAGCAGTGGCGTAGACCACATTAGATGGAAGTTCGCGACATAATCTGCCGATCGACCAGGCACAGTTACTGCGTACCGCTGAAATTGGATCGTTGACCATCGCTTCGATTAGCGGTGGAATCACGGTTAAGACCACTTCGTAGCCCAGGCTTGCCGCTTGGGCCAGAGAGCTAGCTGCCCACAGGCGAACGGAGGGAATATCGGTTTTCAAAGCATGGATGAGAGGCACAATCGTCTGTAGATCGTGACAGTTACCCAAAGCCCAGACAATGCCTTTACGGGCATAGCCATTCCAGTCGGCTTGTAACTGCTGAATCAAAGGTAATACCACCTCTGGGCTGGTGTTCCGACCCAGGGCATAGGCCACCGAGACCCGAATTAGCGGACAAGGATCCGTAATCAGACTCATGAGGAAGGGGATCGATCGACTATCTTGGATTTCGCAAAAAGCTCTCGCTGCTAGCATTCTTTGCCCTGGCTCAGAGGACTGCAATAAAGCCAGCATCTCATCTGGATCGGGCTTGGCCGCGATTGGTTCATCGGCAAAAGCATCTAGAGGACTAGTTAAATCCTCTTCTAAATCCAAATCTTCGATGTCTAGCAATGCCAGTTCGTCTTCTTGTTCGCGCAGCATATCCAAAGGATGATCGATCATATTTCTAGTATGAATGCCTCTCCTAGCCAGCCGTTAATTATTATTAATAACATGGTCGGAGCATTATACATAGTAGCATAGCCATCTTGACCATCTTCCCCGACGATAACGTCTTAAGTTGTTTCCACAAACACACCAACTGCGGGCGAATGCTTTTTCTTCGGGGGTAAAGGTGGGCACTTGATTAACCAAATCAGGGTCAAACGAGTAAATTTCGGTGAGAAAACCACCGACAATCACCGCTTCTTCTAACTCCCGGATGTAATTCTGAGCAATTATACAAGTCTCACAAATGCTTTTGTCAGATGGGATAACAGGAAGCGTGAACTCATTATTCAGCTCCATTTTACGCAGTCGATTCAGTTCATTAAACGAAAAAGACCAATTTGCATTTGTAAGCGGGAGGTGCCTCGGGGCTTTTTATCCGGAGGATGCTGGGCAAGTAGTTGTTGAAGTCTGAGAACTTCTGGATCTATTATCGATCGATGAGCGACCCCGACAATGGTAACGAGTCCAGATTAGTAACTCCGGGTAATACATTCCTAGACTTTTGTAGGAGGTCTAATGATTGGAAGCCTACTAATTAATTGCCCTCTCCTAATTTTGAGAAAGGGCAATTAATTGATTAAAAACTAGCCATTACAATCCGAGCAGCAGCCAGAGTTTTATTAATATCAGCTTCAGTATGTGCCAAAGAAGTAAAACCAGCTTCAAACTGAGAAGGAGCCAGGTAAATACCCTGCTCTAACATACCCCGATGGAAACGCCCAAACTTGGCTAAATCGGATTTTTTAGCATCTTCATAGTTATGCACTGGGCCAGCGCAGAAAAACAGACCAAACATGCCACTAATCTGACCACCATAAACCTCATGCCCGCCTTCTTGAGCTATTTGTAACAAGCCATCACTCAGTTTCTTGGTGATTTGATCTAGATATGAATAAGCACCAGGCTTTTGAAGTAACTCCAAAGTCTTAATCCCTGCAGTCATGGCCAAGGGATTACCCGACAAGGTGCCAGCTTGATATACTGGACCAGCCGGAGCCACCATCGACATAATGTCTTTGCGGCCACCATATGCACCTACTGGTAAGCCACCGCCAATTACTTTTCCTAGCGTCGTTAGATCCGGCGTAACCCCAAATTTTTCCTGAGCACCACCATAAGCAATCCGGAAGCCAGTCATTACTTCGTCAAAGACTAACAGAGCATTGTTTTCTTGGGTAAGGAGACGTAATCCTTCTAGGAATCCGGCATCTGGTGTAATGAAACCAGCATTACCCACGACGGGTTCTAAAATTACCCCGGAAATGGCATCGGGATTAGCGGCAAACAGAGCCTTTACAGCTTCTAGGTCGTTATACGGAGCGGTGAGGGTATCCGCAGTAGTTGATTTAGGCACCCCAGGAGAATCGGGCAAACCGAGGGTGGCTACGCCCGAACCAGCTTTGACCAAGAACATATCAGCATGTCCATGATAACAGCCTTCAAACTTAATAATTTTGTCGCGACCAGTAAAAGCACGCATCAGACGTAGGACGGCCATACAGGCTTCCGTCCCAGAGTTAACGAATCGAACCATTTCCACGCTGGGCACCGCGTCAATGACCATTTCGGCTAATACGTTTTCCAGGTAGCAGGGAGCGCCAAAGCTGGTGCCTTTTTCGAGGGCAGAATGGAGAGCGGCCATAACTTCGGGGTGAGCGTGGCCACAGATGGCTGGTCCCCAACTGCCAACATAATCGATATATTGGTTACCATCTACATCCCAAACATAGGCATCTTTAACCCGATCAAATACGATCGGCTGTCCCCCCACAGATTTGAAGGCACGGACTGGGGAGCTAACTCCACCGGGCATGAGTTTTTGGGCGGAGGCAAAAATCTCCTCAGACTTAGTGGTGTTTAGCATATTTGTAGTAACCAAATTTTATCTCCTGAAAATTATTAAGGCTTAGGGCAAGAAACTTTTAAAAATATCGAACAAGCTTAACAATCTTTTGATGATATCGCGGAAAGCCAGTCATCGCTAGGGTATCCATGCGACTGGTATCGTTTCTTAAAATCTTGGCCTAAAAACTAACTAGCCCGGACTCTGTACAAATAGCAACCAACGGCTGATCCCACTTATCTACCGGTAGTTTGGGTACATATGCAAAATCAAACACCACCCCGATCGTCATGACCAGCTGCCAATTTTGCTGACTCAACAGCTGATCGAAATATCCACCCCCATAACCCAATCGATAACCCCGCTGATCGATCGCTACCGCTGGTATCAAAATCACCCCAACCTGAGCAACATCAATGACGGGTGAGGTGGCAGCTGGCTCCATCAAACCATAACGATTGGTTATCAACTGCTCTCCGTCGTGCCAAAGATGCCAAGCTAACTGTCGATCGATTTTGGTAGCAGTGGCATTATCGGGCAAGCAACGTGGCAAACCCCACCGATATTTACTAAGTCGCAGTAGCGGTGACAAGTCTGGCTCTTGGCGATAAGGATAGTAGGCCAGTATTATTTGATTGTTAGAGAGATGATGTTCTAGAAAATCTTCTAAATGTTGGCAGATCCTGTAGCTGAGCTGTTGGTGTAAAGAGTTATTTAAGTTCTGGCGTTCAGTTAGCAGTTGTTGGCGGATTGTCTTTTTTTCTGGAGCCATCAGCTAAATGTTTGTTTGTGGATCGCCTGAATTTTGCCATGCTCTACTAGATTGCCATCTCGACGCAATATCCGTAATCTGTTATCCACCATCATCCTCGATTCGGCGCGGGTCATTGGTTGAAAAGCGATGCCATCATCACTGTTTTTTACCAGGAAAAACATCCGCTGGGCGTAGAGGGTGGTAAATAGTTCTTGGTCGTCTCCCAGATCGCAAATGCGATAGAGTAAACCAAAAGTGGGGTGATTTAGATAACTTTCAGCGGTCATTGTAGATTACAGAATGATGGAAATTTTTGATGCTTTTGGAAGTCAACATCAAATAGTCAATGCCTAATTATCTGACGTTCTGTCATCTTTAACACTATCCAATGGCCTGAATTTGTGCTTTAGCTTTTTGTAAAGATTCTGCCCATTCTTGTACCGGGTCGCTATCAGCCACAATTCCAGCTCCTACCTGCCCCCAAATTTGTCCTTGATAATAGAGCAAAGTTCTAATCAAAATATTCAAATCTAGCTGACCACGTTGATCCAAGTAACCGCAGGAACCATAGAACAGGTTGCGGGGACTGGGTTCTAATTCAGCAATGATTTCCAGGCAGCGTAACTTCGGGCAGCCGGTAATGGTGCCGCCGGGAAAAGTCGCTTGAATCAGATCGATCGCATCTTGCCCGACGGCTAGTTTGCCTCGGATGTTGCTGACTAAATGCATGACGTGGGAATAACGTTCGATCGATAGCAACTCATCCACCTCAACTGTGCCCCACTGACAAACTTTGCCCAAATCGTTCCGTTCTAAATCCACTAGCATAATGTGCTCAGCGATTTCTTTAGGATTGGTTCGTAAGATTTCAGCTAATTTTTGATCCTGGAGCAGATCGGCACCTCGTGGTCTAGTACCAGCGATCGGACGCACCTGAGCCAGTTGGCTATCCAGCCGCACCAATCGTTCCGGTGAACAACTAATTACCGCGCCCCAAGGTGTTTGCCAGTAACTAGCAAAGGGGGAAGGATTAATCTGATGCAATTTTTTGTAGATCGACCAACTATTTTGCTCGATCTGAGCAGTAAAACGCATCGAAAGATTAGCCTGATAAATATCTCCGGCCTGAATATATTCTTTGGCCTGGAGTACAGATTGTTGATAATCTTTAGCGGTAGTTAAGAAGCTAACATTTAGTGGTGATTTAGATAAATTTGCTAGCAAATCTATAGTTGTAGGTTGATGCGCAGTGGTAATTTTAGCTGCCATCACTACTAAATCATCTGGATCGGTAGCTGCTAGATGCAGTTGCTGTTGTTGGTGATCTAAAACAGCAAAATTGGCTGGTTCATACCAATAAGCCACCGGAAAAGGTAAAGAATCAGGGCGTTGTAGGGGCAGATTTTCCAGTTCCCAAGCTGTTTCATAACCCAGCCAGCCCAACCAGCCACCGGTAAATGGTAAATTCAGATCGGGGGCTAGCGGCTGTCCCCGCTCTAATAGCCGCCGCAAAAAAGGCATGATTTCGCCCAGCGGTGGTGTCCAGAGCTGCTGTTTTCCATTAATAACTCTTGGCGATCCAGCACAGATCGAATAGCGAGACATGGCTAGCCTAGACTGCGCCGGACTTTCTAATAAAGTTGCGATCGATGCCGCCCAAAATAAAGTGCTAAATACCTGTGAACCACTCCGATTATCGAGAGGCAGTGATCGCCAGTGCCAAGGAAGCATGGATTCATCCTAGTTACGATGGTGATTGTTGTAACGAATCCGTGCCCCTGCCCACAGCAGCTTATCGCGCAGAGTGCGATAGTAAGAATAGTCTTCGCGCAGGATAATAAATTGGGCTTGGCAGTCGGCCTTGCGCACTTCCACCCGATGCCCTGGCCAGATGGCCGTGGCCATCACACCATCCATCCACAGCTTGGTGTTTAACTCATAGTCGCCCAGCGCCCACACCCCCACCATCGCACCAGGCGGAATGACGATCGGACGGCTCGATAAACTGAGCGGACAGATCGGGGTAACGCTAATTGCCTCCATGCCAGAATGGACGATCGGACCGTTGGCCGAAAGGTTATAGCAGGTGGAACCAGTGGGCGTAGAAATTACCAGGCCGTCACCTTGATATTGATCAACAACTTCACCGTCAATTTCCATTTCCAGAATCGAGGTGAGCATTCGATCGGCGGCGGCCGGTTTGATACACATTTCGTTTAAGGCCAAAAAGGTGTCGCTGACTGGTTCGCGGTTACTAGAATCACCTTCATATACAGTGGCCTGGAGCATC
Source organism: Synechococcales cyanobacterium VAR_4_metabat_354 (assembly GCA_031414775.1). Taxonomy (GTDB): domain Bacteria; phylum Cyanobacteriota; class Cyanobacteriia; order Cyanobacteriales; family Chamaesiphonaceae; genus JAAFHZ01. The sequence goes on along the minus strand of JANOQI010000046.1, from coordinate 124,789 downwards.
ATCCGCCGTTCGATCGCAAATCTGTCGCTGGTCAGCCGCTCCCAGATACTCATGGAGTCATCCATGAAATCTAAGGATTCGGTCAAAAACCCCAGGTGGCCACCAGCATTGATTGCCAAGATGGGAATGCCATCGGGGGAAACTTGCCGAGCAGCAGCTAAGGCAGTGCCATCGCCACCGAAGATGATAGCGAGATCGATCGGTTCATGGGTAGAGGCTAAGAAGACCGGAAAAGGATTATCCTTAGCGCCACTCGGTCCCATCATCACCTTGCAGCCCAATGTTTCTAGTTCTTTGGCCGATTTCTCAGCGAAGCTCCGGCTAAACTGGTCGTGTGCTTTGTGGGCAATAATTACGTTTTTTAGTTGCACCGAATTACCCTGGGCAGAAAAAATTCTTTTTGATCATAATCGATTAGCCTCCTTTAAGTCCTGGCCTGCATCATATAGCCGAGAAAGCTGCAAGAGATTATGGGCTTCTTCCATAAAATTGGCATTTCTCAAGACGCGGTTAGTCCTAGCCAGTGATGAATCGTTTTTGACGATCGTAGACATGCAATCAATAAACATTTTCTTGGTTGACCAAGGGACGATTTCTTGGCTGATGCAGCTCAAACCATTTTTGGTAGCCAACGTTTCGACCTTTTGGGCATCGACACTAGCATCTCGCCAGTGGGTAGACTGCTCCAGGATGTCCGACTGGATCAAAATTTCTTCGAGATTAGGTACATCGCGAATTTTGGCATAGACCGGAGCGTATTCACCAAAATTGGAATGGTGAATGAAAGCCACGCCATCTTTAGTCAGTATTCTTTTGAATTGACACAGGTAAGCGTTGATCACGGATTCATCGGCATGAACCAGCGAATCAAAACTGAACACAAAATCCACTGAAGAATCTGGGATCATATCCAGCGATCGGCCATCATTGACGTGGTATTCGATATTTGAGCAATCGGCAAAGCGTTGTTGGCTGGCTTTAATACATTCCTCGGAAAGATCGATCGCAATTAGATTTTGACAAAGATCTTTGAGGTATTGTGTCCAGCGGCCATAACCACAGGCAATTTCTACTATCCGATTAGCTGGAATGTGTGCCTTGATTCTGGGCAGGATGGTACCATGCCACTGCATCGAGGGATCGCCCCATAAGGCTGACCACTCATCACCTTGATCGCGCCAATGATATTCACCATCCCATCTTGTTTTATTATCTTCGAGCTTGGGCATGGATTTAAATTCTCTAAATTATTAGATTTCATCCCTCTACCATATCAGACTGAAAAATATCCAGGAACATACCCAGAGTCATATTGATAATCATAGAAGTTATGCATTGACAAAAGTACCCTAATGCTGAGAGAAAAATATAAATTCGGTCAAGTTATCCAGAATAAACTGACGAATGACCGGTATAAACAGTTGGCGCGATATCTCATAGCAATTGTTGATCATCCCCTTAATGCACATCGTTTGCAGCTTGTAAAAAGCACTCAACGCACAGAACAAATGATTGCGAATAGCTTGTTCATCCCACACATAAAAGCGTTCGATATTACACACTTATTTAATCAATAGATCTCTTGCAAAAGTCTCAAATAATCACCTGTTTGGATGATGAGGAAATCTTATAATTTTAAATTCCAGCAATCAAATTAAATCTTAATCTCCGTCTTCAATTTCTATAGAACCCATTTGGTATCTAATTCCTTGCTTAGAAGCTCTTTGCCCACATGGATCTCATTATCCCTTGCAGCAAATTCTCATAATTCCTCAGCTGTTTAACCCCTTTGGCTGCTGGGTTGATTAAAACGACTTTCGTGAATCCCTTGCATTGCAATAAAAGACACCAAATGGGTTCTATAGATGGGGGTAGGAGATTTCATGAGGAGTAGGTTTTGTCGTAAACTCCAGCTTCTCATAAACTTCTCCCTGATTTTCCATCTTTGTCTTTAGTTCTAGTTTTGAACTAATTGTGTCCGGCAGTCAGGCGGCAACCAGTGTAAGGTTGAGAATGACTAGCATTCATTCTAGAGTAGGGATGATCTTCTAATATTCACAATGGCTCAAGTTATTGTTGTTGGTGCTGGCCCGACCGGGGTCACTCTATCGCTGTTACTCGCTCGACGTGGCATCAAGGTGCAGCTTATCGAAGCCGCCACCAAATCTCAACGAATCTTTCGCGGGGAGGCACTGATGCCCAATGGTTGGGGTGCTCTGAGTCAAATGGGTTTAGCGGAGATGATAACTAGTATTCCGCACCAGTCTTTAGCTGCCTGGGAAGTATTTATTGAAAACCAGTCGCTATTTCGAGTAGATGAACCGATGGAAGCTGGTGGTCAGCCTTGTACTCTGGTTTCACAACCGGCTCTACTCCCAAAGTTAATAGCTCAAGCTAGTGCCTATCCAAATTTTGAATTTCTGGCTGGTACTGCGGTGCAGGATTTGTGGTGGGATGGCGGGAACGAAGCATCTCTGTTGGCTGAGCCTGCCCGAAGGACGCAAAAGAATCGGGTGGTGGGAGTGAAATTGTCGGGAAATCGAACCCTGACCGCCGATTTAGTGATTGGCTGCGATGGCCAGAATTCTCAAGTCCGGGCGCAGGCTAATTTGCCATTGATAGAACAGCCCCAAGATTTTGATATTTTGTGGTTCAAGATGGCGGATTTGCCAACGATGGAGAATGTATTCTATTCGTTCGTTCGTGGTCAACATTCCTTTGGGGTATTTCGGAGTGCTACTGGTCAATTGCAAGTGGGTTGGAGCTTACATGCCGATGATCCGATCGATTGGAAAAATGCCGACTGGCCGGAGATTTTAGCCACTGCTGCTCCCCCTTGGTTGGCTGCTCATTTTCGGTCGGCAGCAGCCTCGATCGAGAGACCAGTGCTGCTATCGGTATTAGTTGGTTATTGCCCTCGTTGGCATACCCAGGGTTTATTACTGTTGGGCGATGCTGCCCATCCGATGTCGCCGATCCGCGCTCAGGGCATTAATATGGCGCTGCGGGATGTGATTGTGGCGGCTAATTATCTGGTGCCAGCTCTGCAAAACAATTTGAGTGGGATAGAGATCGATCGACTACTACCTCAAATTCAAGCCGATCGAGAGCCAGAAATTTTGCAAATACAAGCTCTCCAACAGGCCGAAATGGGGCAGGCTCAGTTGCTGCGAAAATACCCGCTCTTGCGGCAGCTCGTCAGGCAGTTAGCGCCAGTAATTGGCCAGCGCATCAAAAAATCGTGGTTGATCCGGCAGCAAACCCTCCGACAGGGCTTCACGACGGTCAACTTGAAAGTATAATGGCCAGCATCCTTGCTTCCCACGGGTCATGGCCGAAATCAACGGGACGATCGCTCAAGTCATGCATCAAAATAGTGATGATCACTACGTGGTGATCCAGATGGCTGACGCCGATTTTCAATCTTTTAAAGCCGTAGGCGTGATGCCCGCCCCCCAAAAAGACTTGGCAGTGACTCTTTATGGCGATTGGCGGCAGCATCCCAGTTATGGCAACCAGTTCAATTTCACCAGTTATCGGATCGCGGAACCGGTGGGGCGGGAGTCGGTGATTGGATTTTTGATCACGCTCCAAGGTATTGGCAAAAAAATGGCGGCGCGGATGGTTGATCATTTTGGTGATGATACCTTCCAGATTCTGGAGCGCGAGCCAGAACGGTTGCTGGAAGTGAGTGGCATCACCATCAATAAACTAGATAAAATGGTGCAGTCCTATTCTGAGAGCCGCAAGCTGCAACACCTGATTGCTTTTTTGGCTGGTTTGGGAATTTCGGCGACCTATGCGGCTAAAATTTACCGCGAATTTGGGGATGAGTCGATCGCAACCATCAAAGAAGATCCCTACGTTTTAATAGAGCGGGTGCGGGGCTTTGGCTTTAAGCGAGCCGATGACATTGCCCTAAAGACGGGAATTGCGATTAATAGCGCAGCTCGTTACCAAGCAGCAATTGCCGATACCCTGCGCCAAGCCGCCCAGCAGCAGGGGCATTGTTATTTACCGCAAGTAGTGCTCATCCGAATTTGTGCGGATGTCTTAAGACTACCCAGTCATCAACCGACTACTGAGTCCATTGCCGCTCATATCAAATCTTTGTGTGCAGCCACTGCTCCGGAACGGCGAAAGTTAGTAGTGGAGTCGGAAGATGTTTATCTATACCGCGCCCACCAGGCCGAATGTCGGTTAGCCGATAATCTGCAAGGTTTGTGCGGTAGCTTTGAGCTAAAGACCGACCTGGATGCTTGGATCACAGATTACGAAACCGACAACAATATCGAGCTAGCGGCGGGGCAAAAAGCCGCATTGGTGATGGCGGCGACCCAAGGCGTGACGATTATGACGGGCGGTGCGGGGGTGGGTAAGACGGCTACTGCTAAAGCGATTGTCCAATTCTGGCTCGATCAAAAACGCCGGGTGGTCGCTTGTGCACCTACTGGTAAAGCTGCGCTGCGGATTCAAGAAAGTACTGGCTTAGAGGCGCAAACTATTCACCGGCTATTGGGTTGGACGGGGAGTGGCTTTAGTCACAATAGTCGCTATCCGTTAGAGGGGGACTGTTTTATTATTGATGAAACTTCGATGTTGGATCTATCGATCGCCGACTCTTTGATTGCGGCCATGCCGCTGTCAGCCCAGGTATTGCTAATTGGCGATGTGAATCAGTTACCCTCGATTGCGGCGGGGAACGTGCTGCGCGACATGATTCAATCGCGGGTGTTTCCGGTGGCGGAACTGACCGAGGTGTTTCGGCAAGCTGCTGCTTCTAAAATTACCCAATGTTCTTATGCGATTAATGCTGGTCAAATGCCCGCGTTGGAAGTAATTACCAAAGTTACCGAAAAATTTGAAACGGATTGTCTGTGGCTGAAATGCAACTCGGCGATCATTCCGAAAGCGATCGAATGGTTGTTCCAAGAAAAACTGCCCCAATTGGGTTATGCCCCGGCGGATGTTCAGTATCTAGCGCCAATGCACAAGTCTGATAGCGGCAATATTGCCACCAATCAATTGGTGCAAAAACTCTGGAATCCAGAGGTACCTGGTCAGCGGAAAATCAAACAATTTAGAGTTGGCGATCGAGTGATTCAAACCAGTAATGACTATACCCAGTTGGTCTTTAATGGTGATATTGGGGTGGTAGAATCGATCGCCACTAAAGATGAGGAAATAATCACCCAGATCCGTTATCCCGATTGGCAGGAACCCGCTGGCAAGCTGATTGAATATAGCTTTGCCCAGCTGGATAATGTGATGTTGGCCTATTCGATTACTATTCACAAGAGCCAAGGATCGGAGTTTCCAGTGGTGGTGATTCCGATCAGTACTCAGCACAGCATGATGTTGCAACGCAACTTGCTGTATACAGCGATCACCAGAGGTCGTCATCTAGTGATATTGGTTGGTGAGGAACGAGCCATGCAACAGGCCGTGAATAGTACTAAGTCAGTCCGCCGCAACACGCGCTTACAGGAGCGGTTACAAGCGTAAACGTAATTGTTCGATCTCATCAATGTAATCTGGAATTTTTTCGCCAGCAGCAGCACAAGCCGTTCGATCGACAGTCACCAAATCATCTCCATAAAATACCTTGCCAAAGTCGATTTTTTGGCCTTTGTCTGGCTGCCAGCCGGGGCTAAGTAAGCGTTGATGGGCATCGACTACGGCACCGTCAAATAAATGCCCAACACAAAAATAGACATCTTGCAAGACCTGAGGAACCGAGGGTCGATGGAGTTGACCACGGGAGTTAGGGCTACGGGCTTGGTAATGCGATCGAGGAAACAAGCCATACAGGTTTTTTAGCGATGCCGAAATTAGGGCTTCATCCTTGAGGATTGTGCGTTTGAAGGTGCCGACGCTAATTCGGCAATCAACTTCTTGGAGCAGGGCTGGTGCCCACATGGTCTGGAAGCGCACTGGTTTTGGCGATAGGTTGGGATATTCGATCATTGGCAGAGTGTCAGCATCGAAGAGCTGCATTCCTTCATCCAACATGCTATGGAGACCAAGTTTGCTGGCAATATCTGGCAGGCTGACGGGGGAACAGACTCCTTCAACGATCAAGATTTCTGCCTGGGGGCTGGCTTGGCGGAGAGCCATGAGAATCGCTTTAAGAATTGGGATGCTGACGGTGACAGGGTGAGCCACGGGGTAGCCGAGATTAGGTTTGACTAGAATGCGTTGGGCGTGGTGGGCAGCGGCTGGTGGTTGGTAGGTGAAAAATTGAGAATCAATAGTGTGGACAATCGCTTGGCTGACACCGCTGGTGTGAAAGGACATTGGTTAAAAGGGCATTACGAACAGTACTTATGACGACAACAGTACGACAAAGCCGGACGGTGATCGATCCCTATTAACTAAATTTCTAGTTAACCAATTAAAGCACACCAAAAAAATCCCACTCAGCCGTCAGTACCGAATCTCTGGTATCTTGATTTGGGAACTTATCAGCGATGAGAAAGATGGGGATGATTTACCAACGAGTATTACTAAAGTTGAGCGGGGAAGCCCTCATGGGTGACCTCGGTTATGGAATTGACCCCACCATTGTGCAAAATATTGCCCAAGAAGTGGCGGCGGTGGTGGCCAGTGGCGTGCAACTGGCGATCGTGGTTGGTGGCGGTAACATTTTTCGGGGCGTACAAGCTTCGGCTAAGGGCATGGAAAGAGCCACCGCTGACTATGTGGGCATGATTGCCACCGTCATGAACGCCATTACTCTCCAGGATGCCCTAGAGCAAAAAGGAGTACCCACCCGAGTACAAACTGCGATCGCCATGCAGGAAGTGGCCGAGCCTTATATTCGCAGGCGAGCCATGCGGCATCTCGAAAAAGGACGGGTGGTAATTTTTGGAGCTGGTTCTGGCAATCCTTTCTTTACTACCGACACAGCTGCTGCTCTGCGGGCAGCGGAGATTGATGCTAACGTGATTTTCAAGGCAACTAAAGTGGACGGAGTTTATGATTCTGACCCTAAAAAGAATCCTAATGCCAAAAGATATGAAAGCCTCACCTACACTCATGTGTTGACCGAAGATCTAAAAGTAATGGATAGTACGGCTATCGCCATGTGTCGAGAAAATGATATTCCTATTGTTGTGTTCAACTTGTTTGAAGAAGGAAGTATCCAGCGCGCTGTTGCTGGAGAAAAAATCGGTACTATTGTAGGAGGTTCTTGTGAAATTCGCTGATGTAGAAGGCCATATGCAGAAAGCTGTAGAGGCTACCCAGAGATCTTTCAATACCATTCGGACTGGTCGGGCGAGTACTAGTCTGCTCGATCGAGTGACCGTAGATTATTACGGTGCGCCCACGCCGATCAAGTCCCTGGCTAATGTTAATACTCCTGACGGCAGTACGATCGCTATTCAGCCCTTTGATAAAACTAGTTTGGGTGCGATCGAGAAAGCTATCTCTCTTTCTGATATTGGTCTCACCCCCAACAATGACGGCACCGTGATTCGGTTGAATATTCCGCCGCTCACTACCGAAAGACGGAAAGAGCTAGCTAAACAAGCTGGTAAATATTCCGAAGAGGGTAAGGTTTCCATCCGCAATATTCGGCGCGATGGTATTGATGAAGTAAAAAAACAAGAAAAAAGTAGCGATATCTCTGAAGACGAAGCCAAGGGATTGCAGGAAAAAATCCAAAAACTTACCGATAAATACATTGCCAAAGTTGAGCAAGTATTAGCCGAAAAAGAAAAAGATATTATGACGGTCTAAGCTCAATAAGCGGGTAGCAATGCTTTAAAAGAAAAGGTCTTGCTAAGATAGTAACGATTTAGCTCCAGGAGATTATCGGCAATGTTTGATTGTATTGTGGTGGGTTCTGGCCCAGCTGGAGGTGCGGCAGCGTATCATCTCGCTAAGCAGGGGCACAAAGTTGTAATCATTGAGAAAGAAACTCTTCCCCGCTATAAGCCTTGTGGCGGTGGTGTTTCGCCGATTGTTGCTAAATGGTTTGATTTCGATTTTAGTCCGGCTATTTCGACCAAGGTCGATGTCCTGCGCTACACCTGGGACATGTCCGATGAAGTGGAAGCCCAGCTAGCTGGGACTGAACCGATCTGGATGGTGCGGCGGGATGTTTTTGATCACTTCCTAATTCAAAAAGCTCAAGGTCAAGGAGCCGAATTGATGGATGGTACCGAGGTAACTGGGGCGGAACTGGTGGGTGAAACCTGGCAGGTTAGCACCAGTAACGGCACGGTCAGTGGCAAGTATTTGATTGCTGCCGATGGCGCTAAAGGGCCAATGGCCAAGTTTTTGGGCTTTAAGGATCGAAAACGGCGATTGGCAGGGGCGTTAGAGTTAGAGGGCATGGCTGAGAATGTGTCGCCAGTGATTAATTTTGAATTTGGGATGGTCAAGAATGGCTACATTTGGAATTTCCCTAAAGATAATGGTTATTCGATCGGCATCGGTACTTTCCGAGGTGGCGAAGGCCAAGATTTGAAAAAAATTATTGAGAACTACGCTCAAAGCATGTTCAACATTGATCTCAGCACGGCCAAGCAATACATCCATCCCCTCTGTCTGTGGGACGGCGATCAAAAGCTACATACCGATCGAGCGGTGCTGGCTGGCGAAGCAGCTTGTGTGGTTGATCCAATGACAGCGGAAGGAATTCGGCCATCGATCTTTTCGGGAATTAAGGCGGCAGAAGCAATTACTGGGGCACTGGCTGGTCGGACTGAGGCGATCGCCAACTACAGCGAAGTGATGGCTGAAGAATGGGGTGCGGATATGAAGTGGGCACAGCGGGTGTCAGCGGCTTTCTACCAGTTTCCGAAGGTCGGCTACAAAGTGGGTGTAAAACGCCCCTCGGCCACAGTTATTATGGCTAAAATTTTGGCTGGGGAGCTGCGCTATTCCGATGTGGCTGGTAAAGCCCTGAAGAAGTTGAGTGGTAGTTTGATTCCTGGCTTTGGCAAGTAAATACATAATTACCTGCTATGCATCTGATTCTTTACAGCAAAGTTGGTTGTCATCTCTGTGAGGGGTTGGCAGCCAAGCTCCGGCAGCTTCCCGCTCCAATCTTTGACCTAGAGGTGCGCGAAATCACCACCGATTCCCGCTGGTGGGAAGCATTTCAGTACGAAATCCCAGTCCTCTATTTACTGGTAGCTGGTGAGGAACAGCCTCTGCCTAGACCATCACCACGGGCGACGCTGTCGCAATTGCAACAGCTGCTAGAGAAATATTCATCAGACAATTGAATTTAGACATATCAAAATAAGCTCAAGGTTATTGAGGAAAGTATCCCCATGAAGTTACGTGAACTGTTGAATAAAGTTACTAGCTTGAAGCAGCTCCCCAACCATCCTGCTCTTGATCGAGAGGTTACTGGACTCCAAACCAATTCCCATGCCTGCACTGCTGGTGATTTGTTTATTGGGATGCCTGGTACGCGGGTGGATGGAGGTGAATTTTGGCCCAGTGCGATCGAAAGTGGTGCTGTCGCGGCGGTGATCTCCACGGCGGCGGCGCAGGTTCAGCCCACAACCGGCGATGTCTGTATTGCGGTGGCCACCGATTTAATCCAAGCCAGTGCCGAGTTGGCGGCGGCTTTTTGTAATTATCCAGCTCAGAAATTGAAAATGGTCGGGGTGACCGGCACCAATGGCAAAACGACCACGACCCACTTAATTGAGTTTTTGTTAGCTGGTTACCAGTCTACCGCGCTGATTGGGACTCTCTATACCCGCTGGCCAGGTTATGAAAAGGTGGCGACCCATACTACTCCTTTTGCGATAGATTTGCATCAGCAACTGGCTCAAGCTGTCCAAGCTGGTTGTACGGTCGGCTTGATGGAAGTCAGCTCCCACGCCCTGGATCAGGGAAGAGCTAAAGGTTGTTCTTTTGAAGTGGGGATTTTCACTAATCTCACTCAAGATCATCTGGACTACCACCATGATATGGCCACTTATTTTCAGGCCAAAGCTCTGTTATTTAGTGACGAATATCTGAAGGGGCGGGGGATTATTCGCTACGACGATGAATACGGCCAAAAGCTGATTGCCCAATTACCCGCCGAGCGGGTCTGGAGCTACAGTGCCAAAAATTCTCAAGCCGACCTGTGGACTAGTGATCTGGTCTATAGCCCCACGGGAGTCTCTGGAACTTTACATACCCCTATGGGCGATCGATCATTTATTTCACCACTGGTGGGTAATTACAACCTCGAAAACCTACTGGCGGCAATTGCTTGCGTACTGCATCTGGGCATGGATTTAGATCCGATCGTGGCCGCTATCGCCAGGTTTCCCGGCGTGCCCGGGCGGATGGAACAGATCAAAATTGCTGATCGCCAGGATATCAGCGTGATTGTAGATTATGCCCATACTCCCGATAGCTTAGATAATTTGCTACGGGCAGCGCGGCCATTTATTAGTGGTCAAATGATTTGTGTATTTGGTTGTGGTGGTGATCGCGATCGAACTAAGCGTCCCCAAATGGCCAAGATTGCCGCTGAATTAGCCGACCAAGTAGTGGTTACTTCCGACAATCCGCGCACCGAAGACCCGGAAAAAATCTTGGCGGATGTGGTGGCTGGAATTCCAGCAGACCAGGCAATTAAAGTAATTGCCGATCGCGCCGCTGCTATTGCCCTGGCCATCAAAATGGCTCAACCAGGTGATGGTGTGCTGATTGCCGGTAAAGGCCACGAAGATTACCAAATTATTGGCACCGAAAAAATCCACTTTGACGATCGAGAGCAAGCTCGGTTGGCTCTCGCCCAGCGGTCATCGGGTTGATATGCTTAAAAACAACAACAATCCAGACTTGGCGGATTTCAAAGATGAGCTAATTATGCATCTATTGCAAGAGCTGCGTACCCCTCTTACCAACATGAAAACGGCGCTCACTTTGCTCGATTCCCCTAGTCTGAAGCCACTACAACGGCAAAAATATGTTGATCTGATTAAGCAGGAGTGCGATCGACAGAATTCTTTGATTAACGGAGCGATCGAACTACTAGATCTAGAGAAACTAGCGGAGCAGCAAGTAGGTTCGCCCCTGAATTTATTGGAGATCGTGCCGGGGGTGATTAGCACTTATCAACCACTAGCTGAGGAAAAAGGCTTGCAGTTGAGCTACAGTATCCCTGTTGATTTGCCCTTAGTGCTTTGTCAGGAGAGCTGGGTTAAGCAAATCACCATTAATTTGCTGCATAACAGTATCAAATACACTCTCAAAGGTGGCCAAGTATTTGTCCAAGCTTCTGTGCAAGGTGATTATATCCAGCTAGAATTTCGGGACAGTGGCATGGGAATTCCCCTATCTGATATTCCCAAGATTTTTGATCGGTTTTATCGGGGACGCACTCTGCTCAGTACCCATCTCACTGGAGCCGATACGGGGGTGGGTCTGGGTTTGACAGTTGTCCAAAATATTTTACTGCACTGTGGTGGCTCGATTTCGGTGACTAGTCAAGCTGGAGTTGGTTCTCGGTTTCGAGTATTGTTACCCACGTTAGAATCAAAGAAAGCTATTTCTTAAGCCTGATTGATTATGCGTTTACCTCTTCCGCAGTTTGCCACTAGTGCTCAAGATTCTGCTCATATCGCTGAAGTAATTGAAACTACCACCACCGAATTTTTGGCACAATGTCTGGCTCCTGATGAATTAAAGTTAGCGGTGATGCCAGATTTTGGTAGTTTTGTCCAAGCGCAAGACGAAGAAACTGGCAACCAAATTTTTGCGGTCGTTTACTCCGCCACAACTGCTCCGATCGATTCAGTACATCGGGCACGGGCATTAGGACTATCCTTGACTGAACTGCGTACCGAGCAGCCTCAAATCTTTGCCATGCTCAAAACAGAGTTTAAAGCGATAATTGTCGGTTTTGCTGATGTCCAAGGTCGTTACTATCAGTATCTGCCACCGCGTCCACCCCAGATTCACCAGTCGGTACATGCCTGCTCGCCAGCTGAAGTTATTGCTTTTAGTGAGCAATTAGACTTTTTACGACCACTATTGCAAGTCACCGGGGCACCACCGGAAGCCTTGACCGCCGCAACGATGCGGGGAATTTATCGAATGCGCAATTTTGATCGAGCTTGGCTAGTGAGTGCGGGGCGCAATCTGAGTTTGATTTTGCGGGAAGATTACGATAGGTTGCGCTATATTCTTTCCCAATGTCGGCTATCTGGCTCTTAATTACCAAAGCCGATGGAGCTGAGCAGTTAATAGGGCTTTTGTCCGATATAGTTGCCTGGTGGATTATAGTTGCATACCCAGACCTCTTTATTGCCGGATTGAGCTTTAGCGCAGCCCACCTCTTTGGTTTTGTTCCAAACCAATTGGGTGTAGTGGCCACACATTTCTCCAGATTTGCAGCTATTAGTTTTGTAGTTGTAATCTCGGACTTCTTCCCCCCAATACTTGACGACACTAGTTGGGCTGAAGCTTTTCCCCTGAGAAGCAGCTAGGTTTTCGCCATAGTTATTATTGGCACGATGCTTAAACTCATTTCTCGCGACTAATGTGTTTGCCCAATCTTGAGCAAATGATGCTAGTTTTGGTGACCAGGATAATGGTGCTACGCCAATTTCCTGCCGCCAGCTATTATGGGCATTGACCATTTGCCTGATGCCAGTATTGCTAGCAACATCATAGACATTAGTAGCAATTCTCCGTTGCCGTGCTTCCGTGAGGGTGATGATTCGATCGATCGATACATTTACCTCAGTCTTCCGGTCACTTTCATAGTTGGCAGTGTATTGGAATCCAGTATTACTACGCCATTGATAGCTAGTCAGGACGGCTTCTTTCCAGGAACCCTGGCGTAATATGTAAACTGCTTTGCCATTGAGGAGAAAAGGCGCGGTTGACGATCGAGCTATTTTTGTGGGACTTGTGGTAGTTGAGGAAGGTCTAGAGACAGGGAACTGCCAAGCAGTGAGTGCTGGTATGAGGGTAATAAATGTGATAAAGCCCAGTCGTTGTAATGTTTTAGTAAAATAAGACATGCAAGAGGGGATGAATTGATCAAACGGCACGAAACACGGCCTACTACGTAATTCCTAATTACAATTTTTAATCCGGCCATTTTTTTGTCGTAGAAATACTTCATTTGAAATATTAAAGTTTGATATGCCAAAATTTTTGACCAGTCGGATCAATGACTGGATGAGATTTTTATCAGATTGGTCACATCTATAACCTTCAGACTTCCCCAAAAAAATCGTAACTAACATTAAAGCTAGCTACGAGGTGGGAAAATGGGGCTGATGATTTAAATGCTATATTTTCAGTTATTGAGATGTGAAGGACAAATCAGACCGGTTTTGATGATGTGCAATCGTGCAAATTTCGCAGTAAATCACTGGTAGTGAAGGGTTTGGGGAGAAAGTATTGGCACCCCAAGCGTTTTGCTCGCTTTATTGCTTCAACAGAGTTGAGTCCACTTATTGCCAACACCGGCAAATTGGGATTTATTTGGTGGAGAGCTATGACGGTGGTTAGTCCATCCATGACTGGCATCATTAAATCGATCACGACACCATCGATCGCGTCGCGGTGGTTAGCATAAATAGAGATCGCTTCGGCACCATTGTTGGCAGTTAAAACCCGATAATTGTACGTCTCTAGAGTGGTTTTAACTAATTTACTGATCGCTATTTCGTCATCTACGACTAAGATCAACTGTTGCTGTCCAGAAAGTAGCTCTGGCTCATCTTGTTTGGGCACTATTGGTGTCTGATTCGCGGGAATATAGACATGAATTTGGGTACCCTGCTGTACTTGACTTTGGACATCTAGGAAACCGTTGTGATTCTTGATAATGCCCAGGACTGCTGATAGACCTAAACCTGTTCCTTTACCGATTTCTTTTGTAGTGAAGAACGGATCAAAAATACGGTGGAGAAGCTGGGGCTGAATGCCGTTGCCCGTATCGGTAACTGTGATCTCTACGTAGTTGCCCACCTGAGCATCTAAATGAGTCCGCGCGAAGGTTTCCTCGATCGATCGATTAGTGGCTTGGATGCTGATAGTACCACCTTGGGGCATGGCATCGCGGGCATTGACGCACAGATTCATCAATACTTGGTGAAGTTGAGTCATGTCACCCAATACTGTCCACAAATCGGCGGGCATATCCACATCAATCTTGATTGATTTGGGCAGGGTCTGTTGCACGATCTTTTGGATGTCTTTGAGCAGGTGAGTCGGTTGAATCACGACGTGCTTGCCCTCGATGCCTTGGGCAAAGGATAAAATTTGCTTAATTAGACCGGCACCGCGATGGGCACTAGATTCTAAGATTTCGAGCATATTTCTGGTATGCCCGTCGAGGTCTGTTAGCTTTAGCGGTAGTAATTGAGCGATGGCTAAAATTGGCGTGAGGACATTATTTAAGTCGTGAGCGATGCCACTAGCGAGGGTGCCCAGACTTTCTAGACGTTGGGCGCGCAAAAATTGAGCTTCAAGTTGTTTTTTCTCGGTAATATCCATGTGGATACCGATCGTACGGGTGGGATGGCCACTTGTATCGGCAAAAATATTGCCTTTGACGGCAATCCAGTGGATGTTGGTGTCTGGATACGTGATTCTAAATTCTAAATCTAGTTTTTGCCCTAGTGGCATCGCCTTACCTCTGGCAAGGCGATGCCACCTTTTTATTTCTGCCTGAACTGGTGGGCGATCTTCGGGATAAATCGTGGCGAGCCATTGGTTCTGGCTCCTGCCAAAGCTGCCTGCTGCCAGTCCATATAGGGCTTCGAGTTCTCGCGACCAGGTGACTAAATTTGTTTCAACGTCCCATTCAAAGGTGCCGATTTTGCCAGCCTGTTGAGCTAGCTCCAAGCGGTTCTGAATACTTTCTCGCGACTCGATTTCCTGACTGAGCGATTTATTAGCAGCCTCCAGAGCGACGGTGCGTTCTTCTACGCGCAATTCTAGCGTCTCATTGATTTCCCACAGGGCTTTGGCGGTTTGTTTGCGTTCGATCGCATATCGGATCGATCGGACTAAAACATCTAGACTGACTTGCCGTTTCACGAGATAATCCTGAGCGCCTCGCCGGACAGCATCGATAGCTAATTCATCATCATTAGTACCGGTTAATACCACTATCGGTAAACTGGACACTTGGTGGATCAAAGCATCTAAAGATGCTAAACCGTCACTATCGGGTAGGGTCAAATCGAGGAGTGCGACATCAAATTGAGCATTATTGAGTTGGATAATTGCTGCTTCCAAGCGCGTCACATGAGTTACCGCAAACTGTCTACTCAAGCTATCCTTGAGCAGTTCCTGAAGTAACCGGGCTTCAGCTAAATTGTCCTCAATCAGTAGCACCTCCAGATCAGGCTGTTCGCTACCGCTGGGCACGAGCATCGATATTAGCAAACTATTAGACATTTATTTTTCGATACTCTTGATTAGGGATGGTGAACGAGAAAGTAGCTTCTTGACCCAGTATTGATGTCACCCAAATTTTGCCGTGATGACGCTCGACAATTTTTTTACAGATGGCTAGCCCGATTCCTGATCCGGAGTATTCCTCACGGGTATGTAGACGTTGGAAAATCAAAAAGATCCGATCAAAGAATTTGGGATCGATACCAACTCCACTACCGCGAACAGAAAATAACCAGCCATCTTGCTGCCTGGTGGCGGTGACTTGAATTCGGGGAACTGTTCCCGGTTGGCGGAATTTGATGGCATTCTCGATCAGGTTCTGAAACAGCTGGGTTAACTGCGTGTTGTCGCCTGCCACTGTGGGCATCGGGCCGGAGGTAATGATTGCAGCTGTTTCACTAATTGATCCGTGTAAGTGGCTGAGAGCACGATTTAATGCGGCTCCAACTTCGACTGGTTGCAACTCGATATCCCGGCTACTTACCTGGGAGTAAGCTAACACATCATCAATTAAAGTCTGCATCAATTTCACCCCCTCAATGGCGAAGCCAATAAACTCATGGGCATCGCGATCTAGTTTATCGCCATAGCGCGTTTCCAGGATGCGTACGTAACTGGCCACCTGATTGAGAGGGGCTTGCAAATCGTGGGAGGCGACTCTGGCAAATTGCTGGAGTTCGGTATTCGATCGCTTTAAATCTGCGGCGATTAGAGCTAATTCCTCTGCCTGACGGAGCACCAGATTGACGATCGACTTGCGTAGTTCGGTAGCTGCTAAAATTTCTACGGCTTGCCAGGGTCGCGAATGACCCCGTACGATTTCTTTCCACAATGCAAAAGATGTGCGCGGACATAAGCGAACCTGGCCATCGGCTTCAGTGACCAATTGGTAAGCGTGATGTGGATCGCCACCCCAATTTACTGTTTGAATTACTTCATGGCGGAAACACAAGATGTAACTGTTCGATGACAGGAAAATTGCCAGCAACCCACTGGCCACATCTTTAAATTCTTCGGTAGCCGTATTGAGGAGGGGCAGGGAATCGGTCGTAAATACGTCATCCTCGACATTTTCAGTTAACCACTGCATCAGGTTGTCGAGGGCTGGAGCTGGGGGAATGCGACCAATGGCTGTCCACTGACCGCTCACACAAATTGCTGCGCCGCAAGCATCGAACAAATCTAAAAGATTGGGCGATTGCCCCATTAAACCATCCACGAAACTAGCCGATTGCGACATCTGCTCAAGGCCGATCGATCGCAGGTGGGCTAATTTTGCCCGATAGCTATAATCAGCAATATCTTCACCGATCGAAATCTGAGCAAAAATTACCTGTCCCAAAAATTCACAAGCCTGTCGCAACTCATAAGGTAATAGTTTGGGTGTCCGATGATGACAGGCAATTAGTCCCCACAACTGGCCATCTTTAATCAGAGAAATCGTCAAAGATGCCCCGATACCCATATTCTGAAGGTACTCAGTATGACAGGGATCGGTACTACGAAGAATAGAGAGCGTTAAATCGGTGGGTAGATCTGTCAATGGATTCTGAGCGGGGATCATTCCCACCGCCTCATTATTAATATCTGGAATTACCCGAATTCGGTTGGCAATAAATCTACTTCGGGCTAGTTGGGGAATATCTGAACTGGGGAAATGTAAGCCCATATAGGACTCCATCTCCAGTGTTTTATCTTCAGCGATTACTTCGCCATGGCCATCATCATCGAATTTATAAAGCATCACTCGATCGAACTCAGTGATCTTCCGGACTTGGGCGACTACCAGCCGACCAAAAGCGGGTAAATCAGCAGTGACGGTCAATTGATCGATCGAGGCTTTAGCTAAGTGATAAAAACTTAGAAAAGGAATATTCTGATTCGTTTCGGTTGGTTCCAGTTCTAAAACTAAGAACCCATCAAGACTGCGGTGAAAAATAGCATCAAATGTGTGGTAATCGCCCGCAGATCTTCGAATCCACACTTTACTTGGATTGCTCCGTTCAAGATTTTGTTCTTTCAATTCCTGCTGAAACCGTTCAGCTTGAAAAGTATCTAAAACCTTTGCTAGAGGCTTTCCCAGTAACTCATCTGGTGTGATTCCAAACGCCATTACTGTATTATTACTAACTTGTAAAACCGTTAAGTCTGGCTCTTGCAAAACTAGCAATATGCCATGCGATTGAATCTCCGTTAATGTCTCAATCGACGGTTGTTTAAAGCTGGTGAGATGGAAATCTGGAGTACCTAGCTTAGTGCCTGCCATAATTGCCTCTATCGTTCTAGCTTTCACAGCATAACTCAATTGTTCTGAAAAGAACGCCGTAGGTATAAAATAGCAATTACGATTTTAGAATTCAAAAATCCTGAAAGCTGTACCCCTTATTTCCTTATTCTAAATAAGTTTTAAATAAATACTAATCAGCTGAAATAAATATTAAACAAAAAATTGCAGCTGATGTTGAATCAGCTGCAATCATCAGGAAGTATGAAAATTCAAACTCTATTCAGCCGTAGCTAGCTCATTGCCGCCCCGATTGCGTTTGCGAGTCAACATATTGAAGACTTGAATGCCGATCGCCTTAATCAAGTTACCTTCTAATTCCTTAAACATAATCATGTTTTTGCCAAAAGCATCATTGGCTTCGTCCACGATCAAATCAGCTTTAGCTTCGTCAATGGGAAGGCTATCCATGGCTTGACGATAGTTGTTTTTAAAAGCCTTTTCATCAGGAATTTGGTCGAACTCGTAGAAAGCTGTTCCTTCGCCATCATTGAGATTCATCGCATTCTGGGCAATCTTCTTCAAGATTTGACCACCGGATAGATCACCAATATAACGAGTATAGAGATGCGCTACCAATAGCTCTGGGTCAGCTACCGCGACTTGGTGAATCCGATCTACATACTCTTGGGTGGCTGGGGACGGAGCCACTTGATCTTTCCAATTAGAGCCAAAATAGTAACTTAAATCGCTCTCCAGACTATGCTTCCGATCGAGTTCTGGAAAAAACAGTTTGGATAAAACTGGGTGGTTCTGGTGCTTATGCATCTCTTCTTCCATTGCCGTATAGACAAAATAGAGATTAGATACCAGCTTGCGATAAGAATTTTTTTCGACGGTGCCTTTTAAGAAACAAGAAATAAAACCAGTACTCTCCGCCATGCTGTGGGATTTCTTGGTGCCTTCTCTCAGTTTGGCTGCTAAGTTAGAACTCATATTAAAAATTTCCATATGTAATATCCGCATTGCCTTTTAGCTTAAGATGATTCACTAACGGTTTTTATTAAGTTTTTTTAAACAATTTCCGGTGTTTGAATATGGATGTGATTATAATACCAGCGACCGGAGTTCCCCAAGGCAATATTGTTTTGATGCATGGTTGGGGCGCTAATAACGATGACTTGATGGAGCTACTGCCCTATCTTGAACTTCCTAACTATCAATTTTTATTGCCCAATGGCATTTTTGAGCATCAATATACCGAAGCTGGCAGGGCTTGGTATTCCTTCACTGGTGCCGGTCAGCTGACGGCGACTAGTCAGCAAGAACTAGTTACTAGTTGCCAAACTCTCCAAGATTGGCTAGGGAAGTTACCGGAAACTACTGGAGTCGCTCTCGATCGCACCTGGATCTGTGGTTTTTCCCAAGGTGGCGCCATGGCTTTAGAGATCGGTCTGGCGTTGCCAGTCGCCGGAATTATGGTTTTGAGTGGCTATTTGCATTCAGATTTAATAGCTCCAGTGACCTGTCCACCGGTGGCAATTTGGCACGGCCGCCAAGATGAGGTGGTGCCGATCGAGGCGGCTTGGCAAGCTCGGAATCAGTTGATCAACTGGGGCGCAACTGTCCAGTACCATGAACTGAATATGGGGCATACTATCATCCCAGAAGAAATCAAGATGATGCAGCAGTTTGTTCTTACCGCCGACTGTCAATGACTCTCCACCTTAGCAGAGCATCAGTTGAATTTATTGTATTACCGGTGTTTCGTTCATACAGAGCTTTTCTTGATCTGAGAATAATTTAGCCTTACTGTTAGGTTTGTCAGATGGGTCAGCGGATTCTCAAATAGTAATGTCAGTAAATTGTTTGGGTAACTTAAATGCAAGCATCTTATCATCCCGAACAAATGCGCCCATCACTTCCTAAGCCATATTCGTGGCTAGTCAGCTTTGGCTTAGTGCTAACTGGTATGCAATCAGCAGTTGCCGATCCCTCCCAGCAGCCGTTTACAGTTTTGGCTGAGTTATCGCCAACTGTAACTACTAATAGTGTTGATCGACAACCGACGGCAAAACCATTGGCTGGTCAAACTACCATCAAGGAATCTATTCCCGACCAAAATAAAACCGTCCCGGAACCCCGTAAATCTGACAACAATAAAAAAGATGGACAGGCGGCTCGATCGATTGTAGTGATGATCGATCCTGGTCATGGTGGCAAAGATTC
The DNA here is from genome assembly GCA_031414775.1 of Synechococcales cyanobacterium VAR_4_metabat_354. GTDB lineage: Bacteria > Cyanobacteriota > Cyanobacteriia > Cyanobacteriales > Chamaesiphonaceae > JAAFHZ01. The sequence goes on along the minus strand of JANOQI010000046.1, from coordinate 104,946 downwards.
TGGCGCGATCGGAGTAAATGATTTGCGAGAAGTCGATGTGATTTTACCGATTGCCTTGCAAGTATCCGAAATTTTAAAGAAGCATGGGATTGTAGCCCAGCTGACCCGCGATCGGGATTACTTTGTGGGCTTAGATGAACGAGTGCAGATGTCGGCTCAGGCCAAAGCCGACATTTTTGTTAGTATTCATGCCAACTCGATCGACAACCGCCCCGATGTACATGGACTGGAGACTTATCATTATAATATCGGGGAAGATTTGGCAAATACTGTTCACCACAAAATCATTAATGTTTTTAATGTTGATTTGAAAATACCTTTAAATGATCGCCGAGTCCGTAGTGCCCGGTTTTTGGTGTTGCGTAAGTCCAATATTCCAGCGATTTTGGTAGAAACTGGCTACTTATCCAGTCCGGAAGAGTCAGTGCAATTGAGTAAATCTCAATACCAAACAAATATGGCGCAAGCAATCGCCCAAGGCATTTTGGAATATGTTAAAAAAAGCCAAGGTAATACCCTGCCTGATGTTCAGCCACACGGTTAAAGTACAAATTTTTGGCTTTCTGTTTGTAGAAACTCCCAAAAAGTATTGGCGACAATCGAAAGCTGCTTGCCGGTTGGATAGATTACATACCAGTCTCGTTTAATTGGAAAGTGTTGGACATCCAGAATAGTAAGACCCAGTAGTTTAGATTCGGGCGTAAAAGTATGTTGAGACAAAACCGAGATCCCAAAACCACAGGCGATCGCTTGCTTAATAGCCTCATTACTACCCAGCTCTAGCTTAACTCTAACTGAAACATGATGTTCCTCCAGCAGATTTTCCACAGCAGTTCTGGTACCAGAACCACTTTCGCGCATAATAAAAGGCAAATCTTGCAGAGCTGAGATGGGAATGTTGGATTCTCCAGCTAGGGGATGATTAGCTGGAGCCACTACCACTAAAGGATTCTCCAGAAAAGGAAAGGCTGAAAAATCAGCTGAATTTGGTACTTGACTGACAATGTATAGGTCGTCTTGATTTTGACTAAGGCGGCTCATAATCCGTTCGTGATTAGTAATCTGGAGCGCGACATCTATCCCCGGATACATCTTACAAAAAGGCTCCAGAACACGCGGAATAAAATATTTAGTAGTAGTAATGGTTGCCAACTTCAGCCGTCCACTTTTCATTCCCTGTAGATCGGCCACTTTCATCTCAAATTGTGCCAATTGTTCAAAAATATGGCGACAGGTCTTAAATAATTCTTGACCCGCTTCCGTTAGGTAAAGTTTTTTTCCAATCTGTTCAAATAAAGTTGCACCAACATTTTTAGACAATTGCTTGACTTGCATCGAGACAGTTGGCTGAGTTAGAGATAGTTCCTCAGCTGCTCTAGTAATACTACTTAAGCGAGCAACAGTTTCAAAGACTTTAAGCTGATGGAGAGTAGATTGGCGCATTAGATGATCAACAGCAACAGAATTTAAGAGGATGGGGAGGGAGTGGATGTATTGATAATTGCATCATGGGCTGATCTACCATCATTAGTCCCAAAATACCAAATCGTTGAAACAGATTCTGCTAGAGTAACAGGTTTTTGTGGTTGAAATAAGGTTGTGTAGCCAAAAGCGCGGCGGATATTGGATTTATCACCATTTTGATGATCAGCCAACAGCGATGACAGCATGGCTGGTGAGATTTTAGCTGTATCTTGAAAGCCCCAATTTTTCTGCACATCTGTCACGGAGGCATTCGGTAAAGCTTGACGATTATCTAAAGGTACTTTCCACAAAATCAGTTCTTCGCGGGTCAAGGGCAAATCTGGCTGAAATGCAACGGAGCGGTTGCTGCCACTAAGCGTGCTTGGAATAATTCCAGCATTGGCTAGGCTCTGAATAGCAATAAAATCAGGATGATTAGCTGGTACGTCAGTAAAGGATGACTGAGTATCAGCAGTCGCCAGTTTGAGCTGTTGGCTAGGGTTGGCTTGATAAATTTTATTATGGGCGGCTACCAGCCAGTGAGCGTATTGTCGCCTATTAACGATCGTACTAGGTGGCTGTTTGGCTTCGGTGGGTGACAATACTCCCAGCTCGCTTAACTCCGCCAAGTAATCATTACTAGATGGACTAGGCGTTACCACTGAAGAATTGGTACTAGGTTCAGGGCTAGATGTGCTTGCTGGCAAAGTTTCTGCACTGGGACTAACTGTCGGCTCTGGCACTGTAGCCGTTGTTGTTTTGGGTAGGAGAAGTGGATCAGGAGCAAAAGCTTGCTGAACGCTGTTTCCACAAGCCATGAGGCCGATGAGGATGAGTAGTAGAACAAGCCTAGATATCATTGTTTTTCTCCATTATTCTATTCCGATAAAACGTTTGAGTAAGTTAAAAAACCGATACCCAGAGGAAGGGAGCGGCACTGTTACCGAGATTTCTGGTTGAAACACTTCATCGGGGTTAGTGATTTGGCAAAACATTAACACTAAAGAAATATTGTCATGGCCATTTTCTTGCCTGGCCTGCTGAATCCAGTTTTGGACGGCCTCTGCCAAGGGTAATTGGCCGTCGAGAATCTGGGGCACATAATTTTGCCAAGATTTTTCAATGAGCTGTCGATCGCTTAAACCATCGGAGCATAGTAGTAAAATTCCATCTTCTATGACGATCAATCGTTGCACCATGGGAGTTAAATCTTCCCCAGCGCGAATTCCTAAGGCTTGAGTCAGCGAACTAGCATCCATCCGCCCTTGTACCTGCCAAGGCATACTCTTCCCCTGCCTAATTTCCCGTTGCGCCACATCGTCATCCACCGTTAATTGCTGGCAAGATTGCTTAGTCAGCCAATAAGCACGGCTATTACCCACATGAGCAATATAAATTTCATGAGAGTTTCCCATGCCCCGGTTAGTGGGAATTTGTTGGGGAAGCTGTAAGGCCATGACCATGGTGGTGGCCATCCGGCGACGGCCCTCCCGATTTTGTTCATCGTTCTGATGCGCAATCAGGTTATTAACCACCCGCACCATCGATTTGAGATGGTCAATAACTTGATTTGGTGTAATGATCTCACTTTCTTGAGCGACATCATGAAGCAGGGCGGGCATTTGCAGTTGTAGCGATCGAACAGCACTTTGACTGGCTACTTCACCACCTTCATGACCAGCCACCCCATCACAAACTATTCCTAAATGATCAGAGAGGTTATTATTACCTGGGTCAGACCGGCTGGGATAGAAGCTGTCTTCATTGTGGCGATCGCTACCAGTATCAGTGCCACCGGCAATTTGAACGGTGATGGGCAGCATGGCTGCCTGTTCTAATAAACATTGATTCACTACTAACGCCAAATCTGACGCAGAAACTTTTCCCACCTGCATGTTATTAAACAGGGGGTAAATCACCTCTGCTAAGGCTGGTTGAGCAGTAGCTAGTAGGGTGTGCCAGGTGCTACCCAGTCCTTTGACGGTACTGCGACCATTGGGATTGAGATGATCTGATGACAGCTGACAGAGACGAATGCGCCAGTCTTGCACCCGAATGTTGTGGGGTTGTAGTAGGCTATAGCCTACGCCAATATCGACTAAGGGCTGCCAGAGGTTGATTAGTTGCCATAGCCAGTAGGCTTGTTGCCGCGCTGAAGCTTTTGGCCAAGCGGTAGTGAGCGCTGGCATCAGTTCGCCATTTGGTTCGATCGGCACATTATCTAGGAGCGGAATCTCTACCGCTTTTTTGCCAGACCTCCCCAGCAAACAAAAACCGTACAGCTGGGGCAAATGGAGACGGTAGCGACTGAGGTGGTTATAGGGTAAGGCTTGATCGGGCAGTGGCCAGAGGGCTTCGGGTCGCTCATTACTTTTGGTGTCTAGCCACAGTTGCGGTGCCAAGACCTGGTAGCGTCCTTCTACTAGTTTGTGGGGAGGAATCCAAGCTGCTTGGGGGTCAGCAGCCCAGAGATAGCGCGGGACAGGAGAACTAGACATGAGGCAAATGTCGGCAAAACAGCTAGAGGTGGATAGCAAGCACGCAAGTCTTCAGCTCTATCTTACCAGCAGATTTATGGCGATCGACTATCCGCTAACGTTCAGCTTTTCCCAATATTATTTAGCCACAAATGGTTGAAATTTGCCGCCCAAGCCTTCTACAACTGCTTTCGTATTGGCCACCAGCATTTTTTGATATGTTTCACCTGTACTCCCGGCTTCTCCCAAGCCATCAGCAAACAGTGGTTGGACAGAAATCTGAACCTTAGCTTCTTTGGCTACTTGCTCTAACACTTTCGAGCTGGCTGTGACCTCACCAAAAACTGTGGGTACGCCAGTTTTCTTGATTTCATCTACTAACTTCTTAATTCCGACCGGTGTCGGTTTTTCCTCGGTGCTAAGACCCTGCAATGCTCCTTCGACGGGGATTTTGTAAGCATCCGCGTAGTATCCCAAGGCATCATGAGTGGTGACTAGCTTCCGTGATTTACTAGGAATAGTGGCAATCTGAGTTTTAATCCAGGTATCCACTTGTCCAATCTGGGTGGTCAGCGCTTGAGCATTTTGGTTATAACTATCTGCATGGGCTGGAACAGCTTTAGCTAAACTGGATTGAATGGCGGTAATGATTTTGACTCCATTTTGGGCATTGTGCCAAACGTGGGGGTCGGTTTCTTTTTTGCCATCTTCTTCCATCGTGAGCGGAGCTGGAACTGCAACTTCATTGATTGCTACTTTTGGTGCTGGGTTCTTACTGGCTGTCACCAGTTTAATGATACTAGGTTCAAAGTTATAGCCAGCGTAGAGAATCAATTTAGCATTATCGATCGCTTGCCGATCGGCGGGGGTTGGTTGATAAACATGAGGATCAGCGCCAGCTCCCACCAAGCATTTTAGATCGATCGTATCTTGGGCAATTTCTTTAGCTAAGTCACAAATGACGCTGGTGGTAGCTACTACTAAGGGCTTTTTATTATTAGCTGGATCATTGATGGACACAGGGCTAGTCGCTGAAGAACTACTTGCCGTATCAGTTGGCGGTGAGGCTGGAGTACAGCCTGATAAAACCCCGGCTATTAGTAAGGATTGTATAGTACGTCGGTGAGCTGATGAAAGTTGAAACATAAATATGTCGCAGGGGGAATTTATAATTGCTGGCAACGATTACAAAAAGCCAATAAAATGATAATGATTCTCATAATACTACAAATTGAGGTATTCACTAGAAATTTCTTGCTGGAGTAATTTTTGGAGTCTCACTGGGAACACTAAGAAATGAAATTTCTATTTCACTTTAAAAGTTATGACAACCAATACTCACACAAATTCGTCTAACCTAATTTCGTTGATTCTGCTAGTTGGTGCGGTGCTGTGGTCGATAATGCAGATGTTTTCATGGATGATGTTATCGATAGTGAGCTATCTATTGGCAATTTATGGAGCCTGTCAGTCGATCGCACTTAAAAAAACAGAACAAGATGTAGAAGTAATACATAACTTAATCAACTACCCTGATGAAGTCTCTTCCCATTTTTAAATCAATTGTGATCGACGGTTAATAATTCTTTAAGCTGGTAAGGCTGGCTTTTGTTAAGGCTGGAACGATTCGCTAGCTTGCTTTGTGGCTCCCGAAAATTTCGGTTGGATTGGTTCATTATTGATGCTAGTATATCGTCAATTTAGTTTTGGACAAAAAGTTACTGTCAATCTCGCTGTTGGACATTGTTGTTCTAAGCACGGTTGACTGTAGGCAGCATCTGTTTCTGGTGTAGAGGCTATTTGTCCAAAAGTCATTTTGCAACTGAGATCCTCAAAGTCTGGGGTCATAGTTAAGGGGATGCCAAACTTTTCGGTGAAAAATTTCTGGGTCGGTACTTTGCACAGATTGACACACATCCCGACACAGCCACTATCTGCTAGGTAACGACATTTTTCAATCTGGACAGCCGATGGTTGCGACCGCACCGTCCCATCTGCCAAATCCACCTTTGCTTCAGCTACCTCGCAAGGCCCCACCAACCATACAAACATTCGAGTAGCAAACCAGGCATTCAGAACGCATACTAAGCGCGTGGGGGAAGAAAAAGTACGGATTGCCCACAAGACTGGAGCTGGTACTAACGATTGCAGCACTTGGGCGATCATTACTTGCTGCTCTTGGGCATTTCGTCCCTGCATCACTTGCTTCGATAAATCAACGAAGCCGCCATAGCCGCTGACATTGGTTCCCGCGCCCAGTGCTTTAGATATCTTGCGAGAAAATAGCCAAATAAATAGGCGATCAATCAAGTTATCGTCATATTCTTCTTTAACAATGGTTGGTGCGGTTTTAGATTTCATCGCTTATAAATTTCCTCAATGTCTTATTCTACGCTTGATATTGTTGGATTTTGTTTTAGTATCATCCTTACTGGCTAGATTACCGCTTTTTGATTATTAAGGGGATTCTTTTCTCGATTTGGTCTGATTGACTTTGAGGGCGAGTCAATTTAATGGTATTTTTGCAATTGTTTGCCCCCTAAAAATCAGCTTGGAGGCGATTTTTAGGGGGACATAAGATGATGATTTAAGCTAGAAGTTATATCTGAAGATTGATTTTTTGGTTGCTATCAAACTTCTGGAGCAGACTTTGAGAACTTTAGCTATTGCTAGTGATGGGAGAGGACTGACCAATCTTCTTTTCAGCGAAGTAATTATTCAGGAAAGTACTGGCGAATGATAAGATGACCGGACCCAAAATAAATGCGAACAAGCCACTTACTACAAAGCCAGGCACAAAGAGAGATGCGAGCCAAAAGCATAAGCCGTTGATCACCAGTGAAAATAATCCTAGAGTCAAAAAATTGATCGGTAGTGACAGTACAGAAAGTACTGGTCGAATTACAGAATTAACTGTTCCGACGGCAATGGCCGCCAGTAATGCTGATGGAAAATTAGCAATGTCTACCCCCGGCACAGCTAGGTCAACTATTAACAAGCCTAACGCTGTTGCTAATGTAGTAATGAGATATCCAACTATGTTGCTATTCATGTTTAAATTCAATAAACGACTTGGCAAAAATGAGCATTGGTTTAAAACTGTCAATTTTATTTGTAAACTGACTTATCCAGATCTTGATCTTGCTTGACGATCGCCCAAACGGCATGAATACTACCTGGTACCCAGCCCAGCAAGGTTAGTCCAATATTGATAAATAGTGTTGAACCAACCCCAAAGGTTAAAAAGACACCAACGGGCGGAACCAAAATGCCGAGAGCTATGTGTAGTAATTTCATGATTTTCAATCCACTGTTTAAATAACGGTTCCGATCAACCACCCACGCGATGCCAGTGATTTTGTACTCAGCCATTTGTGATGGTGCGCCACAGCTCTTTTAATTGCTGCTTAATAACTTGCTCTTTACGAGCTGCTGCTGAGCCAGCTTGGGCAAATTGGTGGCTAGTTTCTTCTTGCTTTTGCTCTAGTGGAATGGTGCCGCTCTTTTGAGCTTCAGACTTAGTCTTTTCATACCAGTCCTTACTGCCACCCATTTTTTGCTTAACTTCATTGTAGCGATGGCCGTAGCGCGTCGCCAGGTTTCGATCTAGTTGGGAAATTTGTGCTTTGAGGCGGGTGTACTGCACATGGAGCTGTGCGGAAATATCGAGAGTTAACATCATTTGCTTTTTTCCTCAATCGTTTCAGTGGTGCAACGTTTCTCAAGATTATTAGCTTTGTCTACCCAATCAATCTTGAGCAGCTTTGAACCTTAACCATTCTTAATTTTGTTCAGTGCTTTTTCAGTTTGCTTGACTATCGGCAGTTTGCGGTCGTTAGAGCGGTTCATCTTGTCATGATCCGCAGCATCACCTTGTACTTCGTTTAGTGCTCCTTTAGAGCGCTCCTCAATAGTTTTAAGTGAATTTGCCGGGGAATCGATCGCCTCTTCGGCCTTTTTTTCAATTTCATCTAGCTGCACTGTACCTTTAGTGGCAGAGCTTTTGACACCTGACTGAAGACGATTATTAGTATTTTCTAATTTTACCATCCCTTTGACTGGGGCAGTCTTCGCAGCTTCTGTCGTACAGCCGCTAGCAAAGAACAGTACGGTAGAAAGTAAAATGGGCATTATTAGCTGCACTGGGCGTAGATAGGATAGCAATGCCGAAATGTATTTCATATCAAGATCCTGATGAATTAATAGACAACGATGAAATTTAGAAACAAGTGTATCTGTAGCTACGATTTACGCACTATTCCGAGACAGTATGCTGTAAAGGAAAATGGCGATAATTGCGCCTATTACTGCGACAAACACACCAGGGATGCTCAATCCAGGCGCTGCTAATTGCAAGGTTCCCGTCTGTGCGAAAGTGTGTAGTGTACCACCGATGAAAGCGCCCACGACACCTAAGAGCATTGTTGAGAGCCAGCTACCGCCTTGATGACCAGGAACAATCGCTTTGGCGATCGCGCCTGCTAACAAACCTAAAACTATCCAGGCAATTATGTTCATAACCAATTCCTCATAATCTGGTGACTTTAGTAGCTTATCAGTCGAGTATGTAAATTCTTTTCCCTCAAGTGGATGAACTATGTATTTAAATTTGGAGTCAATGGAGAGAGATTTTCTTCAACACTGTTTTCGTACTTGGCATTAGGTAGAAAACACTTGGTGATTTTTCTGCCTAATGTCTTGGTAGCCAGCACTTATCCAATCCCAGATTTCATCAATGACCGAATCACATTGTCTTTGACCATCAGTTGTCGCAGCACTTCAATTAAAAAATCCTGAGCCTGAGCCGGGCTTAATTTTGTAACCTGATTCTCATAATGCTTTAGAGAAAACTGTTGTTCTAAGCTGAGTTCCAACACTGCTATGTTCATGACTTGCTCCTTAGCTATTGACTAGTAATAGGAAGTAGTTTTATGGGGTCACGACAGCTTTGACTATGACACTATTCACACCTTTGATTTGCATTGCTAATGGTTTGATTTTATCTAATTGATCTTTGTTGGTTACCACGCCTGATACAGTAATATCAGCGTTCTTGGCAGCTACCGTAAGCTTACTACTAGGGATGTTGGCCTCTAGCTTGCTGCGCACTTCACTGGCTAAATCTCCCTCCGTGCGCTTTTGGGGATCACCACCTATGTTATTTCGCTGTTCCCGCGCTCGGATATCTGATTCTAGCTGCTTTTTACGCACTTCACTTTGACCATCATCTTGAGTGACTTTACCATTTTCTGCTGTGGTGACTTGTCCATTGTTGTCTGTCGAACTAGGTGCATCAGATGCTGTTTTGGTCTCACTGCAGGCCGATACCGTGATCATCAGCAAGGTGCCAACCAGTAAGAACCGAGGATAGTTTGCCTTAGTAAACTTGTTCATTTTGTCATCCTTAACTATAATTATTGGGTTGATTTACTGCTCAGTTTTTAAGCACGTGGGTGAGGAGGAAAAGTTGTGGTCACAGTTGGTACCGATTCACCATGCAAGTCGTAAACATACCATTCATGAATGCGGTGCTTACTGAAAACTGATTCAGCCACAGCAATATCTGCTTCCGATCCTTCCACCATTACTAAATAATCACCCTGGGAAACCCGGTCACTATAGACCTGGGCGCGGTCTTCGGGAATCTGCAAACCTACTAGTCCACCAGTCAAGCTACCAGCAGCAGCACCGATAACACTACCTGAAATAGCTGTGGCGATCGCAGTTGCGGCTGCACCAGCTAGCATTACTGGACCGACACCAGGAATGGCGATCGCCCCTAAGCCCACCAGTAAACCAGTTAAGCCTCCCAATGTGCCACCAGCTACAGCGCCCTTTTGAGCTGTTTCTTCAGCTTCGTTATCATGGCTATCCATGTTGCCAATATCTGCTAGCCGACCGCTGGTATTGGCTCCTGTAACTTCAGTGTGACGATTAATATCGTTTCCTACTATCGAAACTCGATCCATCAAAAATCCACGATCTTTTAGCTCCCGCAGGGCAGTTTCAGTTGCTTCATAGCTTGAAAATATACCAATAGCTCGTTGCATTAACATCATTAGGTTTCTCCTAAGGTTTATTTATATTGACTTGGGTAGTATCCATGCGTCACGACACGGATATTTAGTTACATGTCTAGCTGCTCTAAATCGCTGTTTTCTTCGTCTGATACATCGCCAGGTGTTTCGTAGTACATTTCTGGTTCAATGCCGAAATTATTCACCAATCCTTCTTTGTCAACAGTAAAACCACCAGTCGTATCGATGCTATTAGATCCGAGAGGGTGTTCAGCCAGATGTTTGAAATTATCTCCCTCCCGCTCTTTTCTAGCTGCTGTTTCAGCTGGAACTATGTGTGGATCGTAGCTATCAGGGGTGGGGGTGTCATATAGCTCGGTACCTTCTTGATCTTGTGGAATCACTATTTCTAAAACATCATGCTGGGGCACATTTGTTTGAGAGCTTTTAGTAGTCATTGGATTGCCACTCATAATTGTTAGGACATTTACAGATTGGCCATCATGGCTTCTGTAACACTCTAAGCATATGGGAGTTGGTTAATAAGTACATCTGCTGAATGATGCATTGGCAGCTCTATCGATCGATACAAATAATTCCATCATGGTTGGCTATCTATTCTCTCCATTGGTAGATAGAAAACTCTAACAAATCTTCTTTCCTTTGCTGACTAGTGCGAGTAAATATTAATGTGCAAAATTTCCTCTTGACAGAAGTATAAAGCGATCTCACTTACTCCTAAAATCAACCAGGCATGGTGACATAAATCTTCGAATTCATCTAGTAACTCGTCTACAATTTTTGCATAAGGGCAATATACAACCAGCGTATTATTGCTAGTATCAACCTGAATTAGACAAAGTGGCAAGCTAGAAGTAAAAAAGTGTAAAAGGCGCTCTAGACGAAACTGATTCAGTTGATCTAGGTCATTAATATTTATTTCAGTGAGTGACATCAGCAAGTTCCTCCTCATAGTGAAGTGATTGGGTGCCGAGTTGTCTGTCCCAAAAAGTAAAATACAGCCCATAATGCAATGTGTATTGGCGATGATGAATGGCGTGGTGAGCTGGACCCGTGAACCAGCGACCGCACCAATGATGGGGAAAATTAGCAGGTAGCTGTTCGAGTCCAAGATGATTCACAATTCCCCAGACCGTCATGGTACTGAGCACTGCAATAACAGTAATGAAATGAAGTGGAATTAGGAAGACAATTCCTACTAGAAACAATGCTTGGACGATTGCTTCTGGTGGATCGAAAGCAAAAGATGTCCAAGGCGTAGGATTTTTTGATAAGTGATGACCCTGATGCCACCAGCGAAATAGCAAAGGGTGGTGAAATAATCGGTGTAAGAAATAAAAGTAGGTATCTTGAAGTAGGATCGACACAACATAACTAACACCTAAATACCATAATGGATACTGGTGAATATCGGAATACAGTCGCGTGCTGCCCAAGTCATATGCCGACATAATCGATGCTGCACCCAGTGCAAATATGATCGAGGAAAGCACTGAAAGTTTAATATCTCGCTTAATTGTTGACGGAGCTTGTCTGCAAGAAAATTGCCATGGTGGTAGTAGATTCTTTAATAAAGAGCCAGGATCTTTGTCAGTAGCTGGTTGACTAAAATTTCCATACAAAAGTAAATGTGTAGCTCCGGCTGAGATAAAATACCGTACCAGGATAATCCCAAAGAAGGCCAGTCCATAGAACCCAAATGAGTAGTTGGTCAATTTCGTTTCTCCTGGCAGTGAAATGTATTTATACACTATCGTTGTTTTGGACTAAATTTTATCAGCTGGATATATTCTCTACTTCTATCAAGTGGATGAGCTCTAAAATAATTGTTGAAGTCAATGGATAGAGAGGATTTGCGCTAAGCACTCTTGCCTAAGGTTCTCAAACATTGGATTTTTCAATGCTATCTATACTAGTGAGCAGGTTGATAGTCTAAGCAATCGATAGCCTCTTTCTTCAATGCCTTACAAGGATGAACCGCACATTTGAGGATATGTTCGTCTGTGAAAAAAATGCAGTGACTACAAGGGATATGAAGCGAGTGCCGAAAATTCATCCGGCGTTTTTGGAGAAATTTCCAACGTGACCAGACGAAGTTGATTGAAATCAGCACCAGACCAGCTGTAAAGGTCACTTTGCAAATAGATATAATGAACTGGAGTTGATTTGGGATGAACATAGCAAGTTACTCGAAGAGAATTTGGAAAAATGGATGAATTTTAAAAAAATACTGAAGTTATAAATAGAGAATACTGAAAGCTTTTATGCTAAGGATGATCGCAGTAATCTTCACTTGGTAGATATACTAGAAATCTCCATTGTTTCTTCTTGGAATGAGAAAACAATGGGGACTTTAACCAGCTTGAGATATCTTTTAAAGAGCAGATTTACCAGTTCCTGGTGCTCGTAGTTCTTCTAGAGATAATTTGGGGGTCTCGGTATAAACTGAGTCTAGTAGGAGATCTAAGATACCTGCTGTTCGAGCGCTATCAAGAGATTTGTGAGTAATTAGTTCGCCTACGTTTAAAATTACCTCGTCATTGCGATCGAGAATTACTCGAGTGGTAGGACGACCTAAAGCTCCTTTGATTCTCTGTTCGTTGAGAGCCTCTGCGCTCCGCCCGTGCAAATCGCTGGCAGTCTCTTTCACCTTATCCCAAAGATTAGCCGCACCTTCTTGGGCGACTGCCGTTGTTGTTTTAAGCCGATCACCAGTGATATTGGCTATATTACTAGCTTGAGATTGGGCAGCGCCTGAGCTAGAAAGACCGACTGCTTCCAACAAAGCTGATTCCCGGTGGTTGACCTTAGCGCGATCGATCACTTGGGCCGTCACAATTTGACCTTGAGCCGCAACAATATAACCTTCTGGGGTGTAAACGGCTTGTTGTGAACGTCGCCCTTGGGCTTGCTCCACTGTCAGGGTCGCAACAGCATTACCCATTTGCTCACCTAATGGTTTAGTTAGATTGCCGCCAGCCGATCGATACAGTTCATCAAGTATTCCTAGCTGTTCGGCAATGTTAGACACATCTAAGTTAATAACTTCGCCTGTCATCACCAAATGACTGCCGTTAGGAGCATCAACTGTTTTGCGAGCCACCTTATCCAGTACAAAAGCTTTCTGAGCTGCTTTATCGACAATTATGTCGGTTAACTTCGTGTTAACGGCTCGCCCAGCTTCTTGCATTTTTTCTCCTGCTACTTGAGTTGTATCTTGCAGCTTTTCACCAGCATTTTGCATAGCAGCTTTCAAGCCGCCAACTTGCTCTTCCATCAAGCCTGCTGTCTCCGCTGGTACAAACGCGACATCCTCACCAATTTTGAGAGTCTGGGGAGCAGGTACAAACGACCTTCCAGAGTAGGCATCAGCAAACAATCCTCCAGAAGCTTCATAGCCTTCGACAGCCCCAGTATTCTCATCAAAGTAAAAATCAACTAAAGTGCCTAAATCATGACCATCAGTAGTCATGATGCGGGTACCATTTAGAACATTATTTTTCTCTAAGATCTTATGAATAGAGGCGTATTCACTAGAAGAAGCAATCATATCTTTAGAAGGAATAATGACAGCATCAACCCCAATCGCTTTTACTAGGTCTAGTGGCAAAACTTTGGCATTGTGGAACCAACCAGCTTCGTCAATCAAAAATCCTAGCAGGCGGTTATCATACTGGTCAAAAATCAGATCCATAATAGTTTCAATTTTCTCGCCGGAATCATAGGCGATTACCGGTTTACCAACGATATCTTTTCCCTTGCGCACAATCGTTACCTTCCTTGAATTTGGGAATTGCTTAATTTATAGTGAACCTGTCAGTCAGAATCTGAGGTGCTAGACATCTAGACATTAAAGGTAACGTCTGATGGCTTTATGGTCTTGACCAAATCCTGGAATTACGTCGATGGTGCCGTAATATTCCAGTGCAACTGCACCAGTGATGGTAACCAGTAAAGCAACTCCAATGTACAAAGGAGTCTTTGAAGGTTTTCCAAGTAGTCGGGGCATAAAAAGCCTGATAGTGGTTTCAAAAGGAACTTAATACCCCACACTCTATCAGTTCAACCACTAGAAGATAATCGTCCGATCGACACAAATTAAGTTCCTAGCCTAGTACTCCCTTTAATAGACTTCCGAGGTATATTTCTCCCTCTAAAGAGGCATATAGATTTAAAAATAGAACATACCAGAATGTCTCAAATGTAATTAAATCAACGGAGCCACTTGTATAGTTTATTTTAGAACCGGAGAGACTAGGCCAACGCTCACAACTTCCTCATAACCTGAGCGTAGTCTGAAAGATAGAAAACTTGATTGATATTTTATCTAAATGATGATTCTTCATCATCAAATGGTGATGAAGATAACTCAGATGGCATCTAACCATGTGGTGTCACTAAATATGAATATGAAGTGCAAACGAAAATCCTTATGGAGAAAATGCAAATGGACACGAAAACAATCACAATTCAGCCATCCAATTCACTTGCTCCCAGTCAGCGAAGGATTGAAAATCTGGATGCAGCTTTTCTAATCGTTATTAGCTTTATGATATTCTCAACGATCAGCACTTTGATTTATGCTTACATTCCCAAAAGTAGACAGCATTCAGTAAGCTTTGATAAATATCACCCCGTTCCGTGTTATCGCTGCCAATATTTTAGCAATAATACATATCTTCAATGCACTGTTCATCCAGTCACTGCGCTGACAGAGCAAGCAAGTGATTGTAGAGACTTCTGTCCACACAACCGCAAAATTAATTAGAATGGACATTCTAGCCTAAGCCGATCACGGTAAATACACCCCAAATAAATACAGTAAGCTCTAAGAAATAGTTAATAAAGAGAGTAAAAAGTGATAAAGTAGAGTCAGAATTTTTATTTCATTTTAGCAAATTTGGAGCAGACTCCTTCAGTATATCTATTAAGCCATCAGCAACAAGCTGAACGGCGATCGCTAAAATCAAAAACCTCATTTCATCAAGAAAAACCAAGTTCTTCAGTTCTATATCCTTTACTTCTCGCCAATATTCCCCTCTCAACAGTTAAACTCGTTCTGTCTAGGCTTGACTACTGCGGAGCGTTTTTTTGAGTAGTAAATTTAGCTTCTGGAAAGTCCGGCACATGGTGGCTTAGCTCACTCATAGCTCAGTTTCATCAGCGAATAATTCACAATATTCCTTTAGGGTAGCATCAGGTTTCCTCTCGAATATAGCCAGCCACCCTGTTTACCTGGTATCACATGGCCTTTAGCTCGCTTTTGTGTAACTAATTTTTGGACTAGATTTTTGCCGACATCAAAACTTTGGGCTACTTTTCTAATAGAGCCGCCCTCTTCAACTGCCCTCACATCCTTTCTCTTAAATCTATGGAGTATGGTTTTATGACTTGACCTACTTCTTTCTATCTTTTATTGTGCCTTTCTTCCCTGCAAACCGCTGTAAGTTGTAGAAAGTGAAAAATAGAGCTGGTCAGGCTTCTGAATTTTTGAGTTATCTGTTTTCATCCCATGATTCAGCAACGCCCTTTTTCTTTTGCCAGCAAAAGGCTAGACAGCAAAGGTTAAACTAAAAAAGCTGTTGCTACTGATCCGAAAATTGTGGAAAAAATTAAATTTGGTACTGATGGTTGGCGGGGAGTCATTGCCCAAGAATTTACCTTTAAAAAGTTATTGATGGTGGCTCCGATCGCCGCCCAAGTATTACTGGAAACCTTTGCCGCCAAAACCAATAATCGCCGGATCATTGTCGGGTTCGATCGAAGGTTCATGGCCGAGATGTTTGCCCAGAAAATGGCGGCAGGTCTGCAACAAGCTGGCTTTGAAGTAATTTTAAGCAATACTTTTGCCCCCACCCCGGCTTTTAGCTGGGCGGCGCACAGCCAGAATGCGCTGGGGGCTTTGGTAATTACCGCTAGTCATAATCCTGGCCACTATTTAGGACTCAAAGTAAAAGGTAATTTTGGTGGTTCAGTGGCGCCGGAATTGACCCAGCGCATTGAAGCTCGTCTGGATGAATTGATCAATACTGGTCATCCGGGGAGCTTAGTAGAATTCGATCCTTGGCCCAGTTATTGTGCAGCTATTAGTAAACAAGTAAATATCGCCAAAATTCAGCAGTTAGTTGAACAAGGAAAAATTCAGGTATTCGCTGATGTGATGCACGGAGCAGCAGCCACTGGCTTGGAGCGATTACTGGGATCAGCAGTCCATGAGTTACATGGCAACGCTGATCCCTTTTTTGGGGGTACTGCTCCCGAACCTTTAGCACATCACTTAGTTGAACTCTGTGATCAAGTGCGCGACAGACAACTCGAACAGCCAAATAACATTGCTATCGGTTTGGCCTTTGATGGTGATAGTGATCGGATTGCGGCGGTCGATCGAGACGGTAACTTTCTTAGCTCCCAAATTTTACTGCCGATTTTAATTCAGCATTTGCATCAAAAGCGGGGTCTGAGGGGGGAAGTAGTCAAGACCGTTAGTACTTCGGATTTGGTTCCAAAAATCGCTGCTTTATATAATCTACCGGTGTATGAAACACCAATTGGCTACAAATACATTGCCGATCGTATGTTAGAAACCCCGGTCTTAATTGGTGGGGAAGAATCAGGCGGAATTGGCTACGGACATCATATTCCCGAGCGCGATGCCCTACTCTCAGCTTTGTATCTGTTGGAATCGATCGCCGATACTCAGCAAGACTTAGGTGAACAATACCGCCAAATCCAAAATCAAACTAATTATTTCTCGGCCTACGATCGAGATGATCTCCAGCTAGCTAGTATGAATGTCAGGACAATTCTGATTGATAAACTAGCCACAGCACCCATCCAGACAATCAATAACCAGGCAGTCGTCAGGTTGCAAACTACTGATGGTTATAAACTACATTTAGCCGACAGCAGTTGGTTGTTAATTCGCTTTAGTGGTACCGAACCAGTATTGCGCCTCTACTGCGAAGCTCCAACTTTATCAGCTGTCCATGCCACCCTAGCTGCTGCTGCTGACTGGGTAAAAAATGTCACAACCAGCTAGAAAGTTGACCTAAGATAAAGAAAGGTTCCTTACAAAGTTCTATTTATCATGCCAAAAATTAAAATTTTAGTTAGTATCATCGTCGGTTTAGTGATGACAGTCGAACTACTGCCCGCCCAAGCTGCTGTCAATACCACCAGCAATAACAGCTCCTTATCATTAGTAAGTACTGCACCTACGATGATAGCTAGTCGTGCTGGCTACCGCCGCCGTCATTATCGCAGTTGGTACCAAAGATCGGGTAGCGGACGGGGCGGTTTCAGGCGTGGTGATGGCTACGGTCGATATTACCAATCCGGCGGTGGACGCAGCGGTTTCAGGCGTCATGATAACCACCAATCGGGCGGTGGACGCGGCGGTTTTAGAGGTGGTGCTGCCCACGGGTCTAACTGCACAGCTAGTCGGGCAGGGATGATTTGTCGCTAGTTTTCAACAGTTGATATAGCCGTTTAAACTCGCGTTGTTGGATATTGTGATCAACAATCGGTTCTGGATAACCACTGCTGGCTCGCCACAGCGGTGGAATCTTACCGATTACCAAATCTTTGGTATCAATTGATCGCAATTCTGGTAGCCAATGCCGAATATAGTCGCCCTGGGCATCAAATTTCTGGGCTTGGGTGGATGGATTAAAAATTCGTAAAGGTTTGGGATCCATACCACTGGAGGCACTCCACTGCCAACCCCCATTGTTGGCAGCGGGTTCACCATCCACTAAAGTTTGCATAAAATATTCCTCGCCCCACTGCCAGTTAATCATTAAGTCTTTGGTTAAAAAGCTGGCCACAATCATCCGGCAACGATTGTGCATCCAGCCCGTCTCATTTAGTTGGAGCATTGCGGCATCCACGATCGGATAGCCAGTCTTTCCTTTGCACCAGGCATCAAAGCGCTCTCGATCATTAGACCAGGGGAAATCATTCCAGAGTGGGCGATAAGGACCAGTTAACAGCTGGGGAAAATGATAGAGGGCTTGATGATAGAATTCGCGCCAAGCAATCTCCTGCTGCCAAGTAGTAATTCCCTGGCGGGCTTCATCGCTATTAGCCTGAGCCATCGCGCGGGTTGTCGCTTGCCAGACTGTCCGAATACCGATTGTTCCCCAAGCCAGCGCTGGACTGAGCGTAGAAGTGCCATCGATTGCTGGAAAGTTGCGATCAACATCATAGTGATTAATCGCTTTAACCGTAAAAAGTTCCAAACGCTGTTGGGCTGCGACTGTGCCAGCTGCTAAAATTTGGGACTTATTCCAAGTAAATCCCAGTTCGGCCAAAGTAGGGATGGGAATTGTTAATCGATCGATCGCCGTTTGCGCCGCTACTGATAACTCTAGCTTGGGGAATTTTCCTATCTCAATAGGTGTCGCTTTTGATCGACCCTGCCAATTTCGCCAGTAGGGTGTATAAACTGTGTAGGGTTGGTTGCTACCACTATAAACTGTCTTTGGAGCTTGCAGGAGATGATCCCAAAAACTTTTAAACCCAATCCCCTTCTCCTGCAAATTTGTTTCGATCTGTTGATCTAGTTGCCGATAATAGGGTTCAACAGATTCATTGCAGTACAAAGCCGTAGCTCCTAAGCCAGTTGCCAACTCCACAATCCCGGTTATTGCAGATTGTCTCGTAATTAATAGCCTACTACCAGCTGCGGCGTAATCCTGCTGAAGCAGCTGCAAAGAGTCCAGCACATAATCAACTTGAGCCGCAGCAATTTTTGCCGGGTCGAGGTAAGCGGAATCTAGACAAAAAACTCCCATCACCATTGCTCCAGTTTGTACAGCCGCATCTAAACCGACATTATCGACAATACGCAGGTCACGCCGATGCCAGAACAGAACGGTATTAATCATAAAGAAAGTGGGGAAGAATTTCGTCTTTGTAATGTAACATTTCTGGCTACCACGCATAGAAAAATTGCTCCCAAGACGACTTTTTGGCAGCGATAGTTAAGACCCCCCAAATGCCCAAAGATTATGAGAGAATCACCTCTGACTGAATAACAGAATATCTTGCGATCTAGCTAATGTCTTTATTTCTCTCCAAGCTGCTCCCACCTATCTTTTTGTACCCCCTGGGCATCGCTAGCCTGCTGCTAATTATTACCCTGGCCATGATTTGGCGAAAATCCCGCTGGTCAGCAGTCCCCGTCGCGCTAGCCTTGGCTACGATCTTGCTCTCTAGCAATGCTTGGACAACCAACCAAATTATCAAATCCTTGGAATGGCAAAATATCCCCTCCGGCGATATGCCCACGGCGGAAGCGATCATATTACTGGGTGGAGCGACCAGATCTAAATCTTATCCCCGTCCCGGAGTCGATCTAAGTGAAAGAGGCGATCGAGTGATTTATGCGGCTCAGCTCTATAAACAGGGGAAAGCACCGCTGATCATCATCAGTGGTGGTCGGATTGACTGGAAAGATTATGGTGATCCAGAATCTTCGGATATGGCCAAAGTGCTCACTAATGATCTGGGCATTCCAGCAGCGGCCATTATCGAAGAACCCGATTCATTAAACACTTACGAGAATGCCGTAAATGTTCAAAAAATCATGGTAGGTCACCAGATCAAAAAAGTATTACTGGTCACTTCGGCTTTTCATATGCCCAGGTCGCTGCGGATTTTCCGTAAATTGAAAATGGATGTAATCCCGGCACCCAGCGATTATCTGGCTTCTCAACTAGCCTTAGATGAACCTAATCGTAACTGGGAAGCAGCTGCGTTGAGTGCGATCCCCGACTCACAACGATTAGACAATTTCACGACAGCTCTCAAGGAATATATTGGTACTTGGATTTACACCGTCAAAGGTTGGACTTAACCTATGGTCAAACTGAATGTATTCTGGCTCAGAGCAAGATATACTGGGCTACAGCATGGCTCTAAACCGCCTACAATAATGATGATTCTCCTACGGTCAAGATAAGAGGTTGGAATGAATTCAGGTATTGACTTACAAGGAACTTTTATCGAATCCCTTGGTGATTTGGGCATTGCGGCCGATTTGGCTAAGGTATTGTGGATGCCTTTTCCCATGTTACTAATGCTAATTGGAGCAACTTTGGGCGTTTTCGTAAATGTCTGGCTAGAACGAAAGGTATCTGCTGCCGCCCAACAGCGTATTGGACCAGAATTCGCGGGACCGTTGGGAGTCCTCCAGCCGGTGGCTGACGGCCTCAAGCTCCTTTTTAAAGAAGATATTTTGCCCGCCAAGGCTGATCCCTATCTCTTCACTATGGGACCGATCTTGGTGGTGCTGCCAGTTTTCTTGTCGTATCTAATTGTGCCCTTTGGCCAAAACCTGGTAGTCACCAATATCTCCACTGGCGTATTTTTGTGGATTGCTCTTTCCAGCATTGCTCCGATCGGACTCTTAATGTCTGGCTATGCTTCTAATAATAAGTATTCGTTACTGGGTGGTTTAAGAGCAGCTGCTCAATCCATTAGCTACGAAATTCCCCTAGCCTTAGCCGTCTTGGCCGTGGTGATGATGTCGAATAGCTTGAGTACGATCGATATCGTCGAGCAGCAGGCTGGATGGGGTATTCTTTCCTGGAATATCTGGCGGCAGCCCTTTGGCTTTGTGATTTTTTGGATTGCAGCCTTAGCCGAGTGCGAAAGATTACCATTTGACTTGCCAGAAGCTGAAGAAGAATTAGTAGCTGGTTATCAGACTGAATATGCCGGGATGAAGTTTGCGCTGTTTTATATCGCTTCCTACGTTAACTTGGTGTTATCAGCGCTCTTTGTCGCAATTCTCTATTTAGGCGGCTGGTCTAGCCCCATTCCGATCGAACTAATTGGTAAATGGCTAAATGCTAGCCCGGATAGCTCCTGGTTGCAGGTCATTGATGCTTCTCTAGGGATCACAATGACGGTGCTCAAAGCCTATTTGCTGGTGTTCTTGGCGGTTTTAACCCGCTGGACAGTGCCCCGAGTACGGATCGATCAACTCCTCAACCTTGGTTGGAAATTTCTATTGCCGATCGCCCTCGCTAACTTACTACTCACCGCCGCTTTCAAAATCACCTTCCCAGCATTTTTTGGTGGCTAGGCTGTTACATTAATTCCCAAGAGATTTACCTCCTATGTTGAAGTTCTTAAAGCAAGTAGTAGACTACGGCAAAGAAACCGTCCAGTCTGCCAAGTATATTGGCCAGGGCATGGCGGTGACTTTTGACCACATGCAGCGCCGCCCCATTACGGTGCAGTACCCCTACGAAAAGCTGATTCCTTCCGAGCGTTTTCGGGGGCGGATTCACTTTGAATTTGATAAATGCATTGCCTGCGAAGTCTGCGTGCGGGTCTGTCCCATTAACCTGCCGGTTGTCGATTACCAGTTTGATAAGGCCAGCAAAAAGAAGAAACTGGATGCTTACAGCATCGATTTTGGCGTTTGTATTTTCTGTGGCAACTGTGTGGAATATTGCCCCACCAATTGTTTATCAATGACCGAAGAGTATGAGTTATCGACTTACGATCGACATGAGCTGAATTATGACAGTGTGGCATTGGGTCGGTTGCCCTATAAAGTTACCAACGACCCAATGGTTACTCCGCTCCGCACTCTTGCTTATCTGCCCAAAGGCGTAATGGATCCCCACGATCTGCCTGCTGACGCGCAACGCGCTGGCCAACGTCCTGAAGAAATTAATGCCTCCAACGCGTCCTCTGATAAATAAGTTATGAATATTCCCCAAGGTGTCCAATTCATCTCCTTCGTCATTCTCTCGGTTTTAATGCTAGGGACTGCTCTAGGCGTAGTATTACTCAGTAATATTGTCTACTCCGCGTTTTTGCTGGGCGGCGTTTTTATCAGTATGGCGGGGCTGTATATTTTGCTCAATGCCGATTTTGTCTCGGCTGCCCAGATCCTGATTTATGTCGGAGCGGTCAATGTCTTGATTCTGTTTGCAATTATGCTGGTAAACAAGAGAGAAGATTTCAAACCCACTAAAAATCTGTGGGTAGGACGAATCAGTGCGGCGGCGGTCTGTGCTGGTCTGTTTGCTCTACTTTCTACCGTAGCAGTGATCACACCTTGGCAGATATCGACGGAAACTTCGCCAGTTGGTTCTTTGGTGCCTTTAGCCAAGCACTTCTTCACCGACTTCTTGCTGCCCTTCGAGCTGTCTTCGGTTTTGTTACTCATTGCCATGATTGGAGCGATTGTTTTGGCGCGGCGGGAGTTTATTCCTGATGTTCCAGGTGAAAACACCGAAGAATCGGCGCTCAACTTGCCAGAAAGAGCCAGGGAGCTAGTTGGTAAATAGTTTTTTAGATATCACTTAATTATTAAGATTACTAATTTTATGCAATTACAACTTTCTTATTTTCTGGTCATCGCTGCTGCTCTTTTTTGTATTGGTATCTATGGATTAGTCACCAGCCGTAACGCGGTACGAGTACTAATGTCGATCGAACTGATGCTTAATGCCGTCAATCTCAATTTAATGGGGTTCTCTAACTTTATCGATCCAGTGGGCATCAAAGGCCAAGTATTTGCAGTGTTTGTAATTGCGATTGCAGCGGCAGAAGCAGCTGTTGGTCTGGCAATTGTCCTCGCCATCTACCGGAACCGGATGACAGTGGATATGGAACAGTTCAATTTGCTCAAATGGTAGTGTGCTGAACTGCTTTCTACTGATGAAGTGGCGATTCAACCGGGGAGATTAGGTATTTAGTTGTTGGGGATAGCTGCCAGCGATCGACTACAATCTAAATTTCCCTGGATTGCCATTGCTGACTATGATTCAAGAATATTTCAGACAGAGCGGCTCTAGAAAACTTAATGGAGTCAAGCGGACTCGAACCGCTGGCTTTCACGATGCCATCGTGACACTCTACCAACTGAGTTATGACCCCAAGTACATCATCTAAGTTACGCCATAAAAGCTGTGTTTGTCAACATTAGGCTAATAACCCCGTTGGGCAATGGTATCTAAAAAGCACATATAGCTGTTCATTAGCGTATAGACGGCGATCGAACCAGCACCCGCCATTGCCACCAAGATACCAGCCAAGAATAATGAGAACTCTTTCCGATCGCTAGCTGCTTGCATCAAGCGCAGCGACCAAGTTGCCAGCGCCATATCTAGTATGATTAATCCAATCAACATTTTAATAAAAGTTTACATATTGCTTTTCATTATCCTACCGCACAAAACAATTACTTTCCAGTCTCTGATACAGGAACCACAACACTTTAATCTTTTCTAAAGAATTGTAACTGAGCCTTGGACAGAATCAACGACGGACAATTACCTGCTGTTTATGTAAATAATCTTTAATTTCCTTAACAGTTAGCTCACAGTTATGAAGCAAGGATGCCAACAGCGCGGCCTCTGCCTTACCAGTGGTTACGGCCTGATGAATATGCTCACAGGTACCCGCGCCACCAGAAGCAATCACCGGAATTTCCACCGCATCAGTGATCGATCTTGTTAGTTCTATGTCATAACCAGCTTTGGTGCCATCAGCAT
This sequence comes from Synechococcales cyanobacterium VAR_4_metabat_354, assembly GCA_031414775.1. Lineage (GTDB taxonomy): Bacteria > Cyanobacteriota > Cyanobacteriia > Cyanobacteriales > Chamaesiphonaceae > JAAFHZ01. The sequence continues at coordinate 81,447 of JANOQI010000046.1, read as the reverse complement.
CCATACTAGTAACTAGTAATTCACCTGCGCCCCGTTGAGTCACATCCTGCGCCCAAGTAATCGCATCCAGACCAGTATTCTCGCGGCCGCCTTTAACATAAACATCCCAGCCCACCGTACCATCAGGATTGTGGCGACGCTTGGCATCGATCGCTACCACAATGCACTGGTTGCCAAACCGATCACTAGCTTGATTGATTAAATTAGGGTTTTTGACCGCTGCGGAATTGAGACTAACTTTGTCCGCACCCGCCCGCAGCAGGATTTTAATATCATCTACCGACTGAATACCCCCACCCACAGTGAGCGGAATAAAGACCTGTTCAGCCGTTCGATATACTACATCTACAATGGTCTGACGACCTTCATGACTAGCAGTAATATCTAGAAATACTAACTCATCAGCACCAGCATCATTATAGGTTTTAGCTAATTCTACCGGGTCGCCGGCATCCCGTAATCCGACGAAGTTAACCCCTTTGACGACCCGACCACCTTTAACATCAAGGCAGGGCAAAATTCTTTTAGCGAGCATGATTTCTAATGATGAGAGAAAATATCACCGTACTGTAAGATGTCCAGTGAAATCAAGACGGGCAGAGCTTGAAAACAATCCTGAGCCAGCTCCCAGCGGTTTTCTCTCTTTAACATTTCACTTAGCTTGTCTTTGATACTGATCAGGTAACGCACATCATTAGCGGCATAGTGCAGTTGCTCATCCGACAAGTTGGCGGCATTACCCCAGTCTGAACATTGCGAAGATTTGTCCAACTCTACACCCTCTAGCTGAAACACGAGTTCTTTCAGGCCATGACGAGAAGAATAGGTTCTAACTAACTTGCTGGCGATTTTTGTACAAAAAATAGGAGTGGTTTCAATATTCAGCCGATGGCGCAATTGAGCCACATCGAACCGAGCGAAGTGAAAAACTTTAGTAATGTGTGCTGCACTCATCAGCCGCTGAAGATGAGGGGCACTAGTCTGATCGGGAGCAATACGAATTATCGTAACTAGCCCAGTTGCACAAAGTTGAACCAAACAAAGGCGATCTCTTTGGTAATTCAAACCCATCGTTTCTGTATCGATGGCGATCGAATCAGCTTGAAGATATTGATCGAGTAGAGCTTTATCCAAATCTCGATCACAGATTTGAAAGTTTTCTAGTTCGTTAGTCATGACTGGTAGAGCAAAAAGTTACCATCCATCAAGATAACAGGAAGGAGATCAGTTAAGCAGGGACTACAGCAGACTAATGGGACTGCTGAGATTGTTCCGGCGATTTCTCTAACTGATTAAGAACCCAATAACCAAAGTAGCTAAATCCTACCAAAGCTATACAGGAATAGAGATAAGCATTACACAGAATCCGGACAGAAGTAGTAGCATTGATTGGGTCGAACACTTGATAGACTCCAGGGTAAGCTATTATTTGTGGCTTGGTTTAATGAGCAATTTGCAATCTTTAATATAGATCCAACTGCTTACTGGTGATTTCCGGTACAGTCGCCGTCAGATATTGATCTTGAGGAAAAAATTATTGGAATGTAAACGTTTGTAAACTATAACCTGATTGTACACTGAAAATCAATTCTTCAATGCTTAACAAATCGTAATAAGATCTGGATATATTTTATAGATCGATCGGAGTAAGTACCTCTAAAGTAATAGCTGGTAGTTTCTGTAGCTAAGTTACAGTAAGAACCCTTGTTGCTTAAGCTAATTAGACATCGACTAAGTGGTTAGAGTGCCCATATTTACAAATAAATTTATAAATCTTGGATAGGAGCAGACGGTTGAATTCAAAATTTTTACCCTATGGGAATCTGACCTTTGGAGGATTTGGAGGGTTAGCCTTATTGGTGCTGCTGATGGTCTGGAGCGCGCAGCGGGGAGGCTTAATATTTGCGCTAGGTATTCCAATTTTGGCGGCAGTGATTTGGTTTGGGCTGATTGTACTGTTCTGTTTACTCGGCGACCTAACAGCCGCCAAAGGCGATTATGAAGGAGCCTTACGACACTATTCGCGAGCCGAAAAGCTGCATTGTCGTAGGTCACAGCTTTACTGCAACCGGGGTAAGATTTTTTATCGGACTGGTGAACCGGAAAAAGCGGCCATCGATTTTGGCCGGTCGCTAAAGCTGAATCCCAAACAAGCTGAAGCTTATTTGGGAAGAGGTGCAATTTTGATGGCTACTGGTCAAAACGCAGCAGCGCTGAATGACTATAACCAGGCGATCGACCATCAGCCAGACTTGGCCGAAGCCCACCACAGTCGCGGGATCATCCAAATGCGCTTGGGTAATGTGACGGCTGCCCGTGATGATTTTCAGCGATCGATCGAACTCAAGCCTGATTTTTTCCATCCTCATTACTATTTGAGTTTGGTGCAGACCCATTTAGGTGAATTAGAAATGGCTCAGCGTACTATTGCGCAAGCAATCGAGCTACGGCCTCAGTATCCACCGCTGTATTATGTATTGGGCAAGCTGGCCGTTGACTATCAAACAGATCTAGCCGCCGCGCAGTACAGTTTTGAATTTGGTCAAAGGTGGGAAGAGCAAGAGGGCGTTGATCTCTACGCCAACGATGAGTACGGCTATTTTTATCGTGGTTGGGCGATGCACCATCAGCCAAATCCGGAAGCAGCCAGCAAGGACTGGTTCAGAGCAAGAGATTTAGCAGATCGTCATCACAATCAACTACTCTTGTCTCAAATTAAACTAGTACTGAATTAGTATGATCCAGACTCTACTAAAGGGAATTAATTGCGGTTAAAATAGCCAAGTCTCCATTCCTCTATATTTTGTGCGCTTAAAACTCTCCATCTTATGGCAGTTTCTGTGGCTGCCAGCTGTTTTAGCAGCTACAGAGGTTGCTGCTCAGAATATTCCCGCTGCCACACCACCGCCACAGATCGATATTGATCCCGAGATTATTCGTAATAGCCCGGTGTTGCAGCGGTGGCTACAAAAAATTCCTGATGTTGGAGCCGAAATTCAAAACGATCCTAGTTTTCGGACGAGATTTCGATTAGGTTACTCCCAATATCCGGCCAATAATCAGGCTGGTGGTTTTGATGTGGGTGTTAGTGATTTGTTGATCGATCGATCGGGATGGGCACTCAATGCCAACTGGAATAATCAGGCCAAGTTTAATTCTTACGGAGCGGATATTAACTACTATGTCTTACCACTGGGCGGATATATCAATTTCTCCCCGGTAGTCGGTTATCGGCATCTAGAGTCCGCTGTCTATAATCGTGATGGTCTCAATTTGGGGATCAAGTTATTGCTGGTGCCAGCACGCGGCGGCGGCGGTGACATTACCCTGCAACAGAGTTGGGTGGGTTTGGGCAGCAGTGAAGAAGTGGGCATTTCGACGTTGATAGCAGGCTATGCTTTAACCAATCAGCTCCGGATTTCTGGAGAAATCCAATTCCAAAATGCCCGCGAAAGCAAAGACAGTCGGGTAGGAATTGGTTTGGAATGGATGCCTTAGCAGGTTTTAGATGTTGGTAGTGTTAGTCATCAATATTTTAATTTCGTTGGTCTGCTGGACGATAGCCGTCAGATTATGGTGCTGCCGCCCCAAAATCATGATGGTGAGTGCGGTCTTGGAAAAAGCTATTATCCATAGTGAACAGTTGCGGTTTGCACCTTTGGTATTGGCTGAGCAGCAGCTGCAATTTTTACAACTCCGCCAAATTTATCAGAGCCAAGCCGGTCAGGTTGATCGGCTCTGGGAACTAGCCCAATTATTACGCTGGTTGGCTCGTTGAATTTACTTGCACTAAGCTGGCTGCCTTGGCTGCTTTCAAACGGGCTTCATCGGTAGATGCGGCAGTGGCCAATGCTACCCCCATGCGGCGATAGGGACGGCTATCGGGTTTGCCAAATAGCTTAATATCGACATCTGGCTCGGCCAAAGCTTTTTCCACGCCAGTAAAATAGATATTCTGGGACTGACTATCAGCCAAGATCACAGCACTGGCAGCAGAACCCAACTGTCTGATTACCGGAATAGGCAAACCGAGGACAGCGCGTAGATGTAACTCAAATTCGTTGAGATTTTGAGAAATCAGTGTCACCATCCCCGTATCGTGGGGACGGGGTGAAAGCTCAGAGAAAATCACCTCGCTTTGGGTAACGAAAAACTCTACGCCAAATATCCCTGCACCACCCAGGGCATCTGTTACTTGGGTGGCGATTGATTGCGCCTCCGATAATTGTTGCTTACTTAAAACAGCAGGTTGCCAAGATTCTTGATAGTCACCGCGCTCTTGCCGATGTCCGATCGGATCGCAAAAAAGGGTGGCTCCTTGCCATTGCTTAATAGTCAGTAGCGTAATTTCTAGCTGGAAGTTAATAAATTCTTCAATGATCACTTTGTGACTGTCACCTCGGGAGCCTTCGATAGCGTATTGCCAAGCTTGCTCAACATCAACAGCACTTTTTACGACGGATTGCCCTTTACCAGAAGAAGACATCACCGGCTTTACCACATTGGGGAAACCGATGTGGTCTGAGGCGACCATCATTCCTTCTAAGGTGCTGGCATAGGCGTAGTTGGCAGTCCGAACGCCTAACTCGCGGTGGGCTAACTCCCGAATCCGATCGCGATTCATGGTGTAGTCGGTAGCCTTAGCAGTAGGGATCACAGTGATGCCGCGCTGTTCAAATTCCTGAAGTTTTTCCGTCCGAATTGCTTCGATTTCGGGGACAATGATATCTGGTTGAAATTCTCGCACAACCCGCTCTAGATCATCACCATTGAGCATCGAGATGACAGCGCTAGCATCGGCAACTTGCATAGCCGGAGCGTTGGCATAGCGATCGACAGCCACCACATATTGACCCAGCCGTTGGGCAGCGATGGTAAATTCCTTGCCTAACTCGCCGGCACCCAACAACATGATTCTTTTTGGTAATTTCATTGGCTGATCCCCTGTTCTTCAGGCTTTATCATACTGCCAAGACTTAGCAATCGACTGGCCAATTTAGCAAAACAGATAGAATTACGCGCCAGACAGAGTGCTGGCAAATAGGTACAATAAAAAAACTACCGCTTTCTAACTTGCTATGCCCCATTCCTACTTTGATGAAGCCCCTAGTCACAAATCCTTTCAGATGCCGGGGGCTCGTCCACACTACAATCCTGATCGACCAGGACAGGTGGAGCATATTTTTCTGGATCTCGTTCTGGATATTCCCAATCAGCATCTACAAGGCAATTGTCACATCCGGCTCAATCCGGTGCGATCTCAGGTAGATTCTTTGGTTTTGGATGCGGTAGATCTGCAAATCAAAGCAGTCAAAATTGATGGGGTTAGTCAGCAGTTCGATCACGACGGTGAGATCTTACAGATTAAAATTGGCTCAGCCCTCACCCCCGGTCAAGCAGTTGGGATATCGATCGACTACGCCGTCACCAAGCCCCAGCGCGGCATTTATTTTATTCAACCTTCTGCCGATTATCCAAACAAAGCAACCCAAGTCTGGACGCAGGGCGAAGATGAAGATTCCCGGTTTTGGTTTCCTTGCTTTGACTACCCCGGCCAGCTGGCCACCTCGGAAATCCGGGTATCAGTACCCGCCGACTTTATAGCTATCTCTAATGGCAAACTGTTCCAGACCGAAACAGCTGGTGAGCACAAAATCTATCATTGGCAACAACCGCAGGTGCATCCCACTTACCTGATGACCTTGGCCGTGGGTCGCTTTGCCGAAATCAAAGATAGCTATGGAGATAAACCGGTTAATTATTATGTTGAAAAAGGGCGAGAGGCACAAGGCCAACTCAGCATGGGCAAAACGCCGCGCATGATTGAGTTTTTCAGCCAAAAATTTGGCTACCCCTATCCATTTGAGCAATACGCCCAGGTCTGCGTTGAAGATTTTATCTTTGGGGGCATGGAAAATACAGCCACGACGTTGTTAACCGATCGCTGTTTGCTGGACGAACGTGCTAGTTTAGACAATTACAATACCGAAAGCTTGGTCGCACACGAATTAGCCCACCAATGGTTTGGGGATTTAGTAGTGATCAAACATTGGTCTCATGCTTGGATTAAGGAAGGGATGGCTTCCTACGCTGAAGTCTTGTGGACTGGTCATGAGTATGACGCTGACGAAGCGGCATACTATATGCTAGGCGAGATGGAAAGCTATCTAGGTGAGGATAGTAATCGTTACCGTCGTCCGATCGTCACCAATATTTATCGGGAAGCGATCGAACTCTATGATCGACATATCTATGAAAAGGGTGCTTGTGTTTACCACATGATTCGGGCTGAATTAGGTAGCGATGAATTATTTGATAAATTTATCCATACTTTTGTGCAAGATCACGCCCACCAGACAGTAGAAACAATTGATTTGCTGCGATCGATCGATAAAGCCACTGGTCGCAATCTAGCGTTTCTTTTCGACCAATTCGTGTATCGGGGCGGTCATCCCGATTACAAGATTTCTTACAGTTGGGATAGCGATACCAGTACCGCTCAAGTGACGGTCAAGCAAACCCAGGCAATAGAAGGAATCCACACTCTCGCCAACGATCTTTTCGACCTGAAAATTCCGATTGGATTTGGCTATGTTAACGGTGAACAGGTGGAAGTTAAGCCCTTCAAGATCAGGGTTTTCGAGAAAGAACAAGTTTTATACTTTCCCTTGCCTAGCAAGCCCAACTTTATCAGTTTCGATATTGGTAACTATTATCTAAAAACAGTGGAGCTGGAATATCCGCTGGCTGAGCTATCTGCCCAGTTAGAACACGATCCTGATCCAATTTCGCGGGTGTTTGCGGCGCGATCGATCGCCAAAAAAGGCAACTTAGCTGCCGTAGCAGCATTGGCAAAATGCCTAGCGGAGGAAGAGTTTTGGGCAGTGCGTTTAGAAGCCGCCGAGTCTCTAGCCAAGATTCAACTCGATCAGGCGATCGAAGTACTAGTAAGTGAAATTAACGATGAAGATCCTTTTGTGCGCCGTGCCATCGTGGATTGTTTAGCTAAGCTCAAAACCACAGCTAGTTTGGCAGCAGTCCAAAAAGTCGCGACCGATGGAGATGCCAGCTATTATGTGGAGTCGGCGGCCTGTAATGCTCTAGGTAGCTTGGTTGTAGCACCCAGTTTACAGGACCAACAAGCGACGGTGATTCAGTTTCTTGCCCAAGTGCTAGAAACGCGCGGCGGTTGGAACGAAGTAGTCCGCAGCGGGGCAATCGGTGGGCTGGCAAAAATCAGTGATTCGGAAGAAGCAGTGCAGCAGGTGTTGAAATATACTGAAGTTGGTGTACCGCAGGCACTAAGACTCGCGGCCATCCGGGCCTTAGGAGGGATTTCAGTGCAACAGTCTCCACCGAATGTGGCTAAGATTCTCGATCGACTGCAAGAATTGGCACGCGAGGCTTTCTTCCTCACGCAAGTATCAGTAGTGATGTCTCTGAAACAGATGACAACAATTAAAGCGATTGGGGTACTACAATCGCTATCAAATGGGAGTCCAGATGGGCGGGTGAAGCGCATGGCCGACGAGGCTATTCAAGTAGTGCAAAAAAATGCGGGTACTGATCCAGCGTTGAAACAACTACGACAGGAGTTAGATGAAGTAAAAAAGGTCAATCAAGAGCTGAAGAGTCGTTTGGAAAATTTGGAAGCTAAAAATAAACCAGCCGCAACTACGACCTCTTGATATTGCTCTAATTTCCTACATAGGAAAAATACAAATTACCGACAGTCTTATTGAACCTAGTTGATCGATTGAATGAATCACATCCAAACTCAAACTCTGTTACAAAACTAAAGGCACCCCGATTTCCGGTCACTACATCTATTGATAGATATGATCGACCAACTTACTCTACCCATCAGTAGAGAGAGCTGCTGGAAAAATATCGTACTGTAAAAATAATTCAGCTGTAAAACTTACGGCATCAACAGGAAATTATTATGAGTATTGAAAATCGCGCTAAGGCAGCTGCTCAAAATGCAGAAGGAAAAGGACAAGAAGTCGTAGGTGCAGTCACAGGGAATTCCCAAGACGAAGCCAAAGGCAAGGCTAAGCAAGGCGTGGCAAAAGTCCGCGATGGCATCGAAGATGCTAAGGACAAAATTGCAGACACAGCTAAACAAGTAGCAGACAAAGTGAATGAAGGCATCGATCGCGCCAAGGATGAGTTGAATAAATAGCTTTTATTATTCATCAACAATCTACTACCTCTAGCCTATCAGGCTCAGGCAGTAACTGTCTGAGCCTTATTTGTTACGTCTGGGTGAGTACTTCACCGATTGCTAGGAATTTCATTCAAAAGAATAATAAAATTCAATCCACTGCAAATGTAGAACGAGGAGTATTTAATCATCTCAGACATATTGTGATCTTTTACAGTCGGTCGCAAGTTGAGCTAAGTAATAAAAAGGGATTCAGAGGATCATCATTATGCCTCATATCTGAACTGAACCCTGATCATAAATTATATAAAATCTAAATTTAGAGACAGAGGTTGAAAGTATTTAGTAGTAGAGGTGGAGGCATGTTTGTGAAGAAGGCTTTATTCAGTAAAAATTAAAGAGAAAAGTAATGAAAATTGCCCAGATCGCTCCGCTTTGGGAACGTGTTCCACCACCAGCATATGGCGGAATTGAGTTAGTTGTTGGTCTCTTGACTGAGGAATTAGTTGCCAGAGGTCATGATGTTACTCTATTTGCCTCCGGAGATTCCATCACAACAGCAAAGTTGAAGTCAGTTCATCATCAAGCTTTACGTCTCGATCCTGATATCAAAGAATATGATGTGTATGACATGTTGAATCTGGGGCAAGTCTACGGCCAGGCCGCCGAGTTTGATGTCATTCATTCTCATATTGGTTGCGCAGCCTTGACTCATGCAAAACTTTGCAAAACTCCTACAGTCCATACATTGCACGGAATATGTACGCGCGATAACGCCAAGCTTTACTCTTATGCCCAAGACCAGCCCTACATTAGCATTTCCAACTCTCAACGAGAACCCAGTTTAGGCTTAAACTATGTAGCTACTGTTTACAATAGTATTCGGGTAAGTGACCATCGTTTCTTTGCTCAGCCAGATGCTCCAGCTTATCTGGCTTTTTTAGGGCGGATGTCGCATGAGAAAGGACCACAACATGCGATCACGATTGCCAAAAGAGTAGGAATTCCACTTAAGATGGCTGGTAAAGTTGACCCAGTAGATGAAGAGTTTTTCAAAGAACAGATTGCCCCCTTTGTTGATGGCAAATTTATTCAATTTTTAGGCGAAGCTAATCATCACCAAAAGAATAATTTGATGGGCAAAGCGATAGCTACTTTATTCCCAATTACCTGGCGTGAACCATTCGGTCTAGTGATGATTGAATCGATGGCGGCTGGAACACCAGTAATTGGAATTAATATGGGTTCAGTCCCAGAAATAATTGTCGATGGTATAAATGGCTTTGTTTGCGAGAGCGTGGATGAATGCATAGCCGCAGTAGCCAATATTCACTCGATTAGTAGACAGAGCTGCCGTGACTATGTTGCTCGTAAATTTGGAGTACAGGTGATGACGGACGGCTATGAAGCTGTTTACCATAAGGTGTTGGATAATAAATGGTCACATAACGGCCACGCAAGGTCTCGGTCATTAGTAGTGATTAAATAACGGTTGATTAAATCTCAGGCACTGCTAGATAGCGCTGCGTGAACATAGATCGGGAGAGCTAATATTTAAATGTCTTGAGCCAAGTAAAACAAAAACAAGCACCTTCTTTGCTGTTCTCCTCTAACCAGACCTGACCACCTTCGCCTTCGATAATTTTTTTAATTAGTGCTAAACCAATCCCCGTATTTTCGCTAGAGACACTGGGTTGGAGTGTTTGAAAAATCTCGAAAATACGTTCTCGACTTTCCCCGACCGGAATCCCAGGGCCATCATCCCTGATCGAAAATTGATAGCGATCACCCAGATCCTTAGCAGTGATCTCAATCTGACCAGTAGCTCGGTCGTGATGTTTAATGGCATTACTAAGTAAGTTGGCAAAGATTTGGCCTAATAATATTCTTTTGGTGTCCAAAGTGGGCAGTGGCGACAATATTTCTATTTTGAAACTTGCTGGCGGGTCAAGGGAATCGATCGTCTCGGATAGAAGTTGGGCTACATCAACAGTTTCGATTGTTAATTCCTGTCGTCCTATCCGTGAGTAGCGCAACAGTCCATCAATTAATGCATTCATGCGTTGGACTCGTTGACGCAATAGTTGAAATTGCTTCTGATTATCTTCCGAGATGTGGCCGTTGAGATCGTCTTCGATCCATTCTGATAAATTGGCGATCGATCTCAAGGGAGCTTTGAGATCGTGGGAAGCCACATAAACAAAGCTATCAAGCTTCTCATTTTGTTCCTTTAACCGTTGTTGTATCAACATCAGCGAATTATTGAGACGTTGTAGATCGGCGGTTTGTGTTTGATTAAGTATTTCTAGCTGTTTGCGATCGGTAATATCGTACACTAAGCCCGATAGGCGAGGGTGGCCATGCTCGTCAGTGTTTAATTCACCAATCGCATCAATCCAGCGGATTTGGCCATCTCGATAAACAATCCGATATTCACAGCGATATTCAGATAAAGTTCGATCGATCGTACCTTTTAATGCAGTTTCTGCCCGCTCTCGATCATCTGGATGCAACCGTGCAAACCATTCGCTATAGACTTGCTGTGTAGTGCCCGGTTCATAATCAAACAAGATTTCAAATTCCCGCGTCCAAAAAATCTTTTGGTTGATAAAATCCCAATGCCAAGCTCCAGCTTTGGCCACTTGGAGTGCGATCGATAAACGTTCGCTGTGGCGTTCAGCGCAAGTTCGTTCAACTTCTGCCTGTTTAAGCTGACTGATATCCCGTCCCTCCGGAATAATCAGCACGATCTCACCTCGATCGTTGCGAATTGGCATCAACGAAAAATCGAGCGGCACCAACTGATTGGCTGCGCCTTGCACTTCAACTTCATAGCGGATAAATTCCCCCTGCGCGGCTCGGGCGATCGAATCTCGTAATTGTTGTTGGGCAGCTGGCGAAAACTTCCAGCCGGGGACTTCCCACAACCGGTAACCGATCGCCTCTTCGGCTTTCATCCCACCAAATCTCAGAGCAGTAAGATTTGCTTCGATCAATGTACCATCAGGTTCAATTAGCCCAATAAACTGAAACACGCTATCAAAAATAGCCCGAAACTTCTGCTCGCTTTGCTGGAGAGCTATCGTTGCTGGCAAAAACTGGGTGGATTTCCGACCTTCTAAACACGCCACTCCCTCACTCAATCGCATCGCCGTACCAATCCAGATTGTTTCTCCCCATGCATCGCAGTCTGGCTCTAATTCGACTTTAAACCACTCCCAGTCTCCCCCAGCACTGCACAGTTGGAGTTCGATTGCTAGCCGTTGCTGAGACTTTTGGGCTGCTGTCCAAGAGCACCAAAAGCGATCATAGTCCTCATCATGTAAAATTTCTATAAATGTCCAAGGGTGGTCGGGCGTTATCGACTCTGCCGATTCATTGCTATTGGCTCGCCCGAAGTATTGGTAGCATTGCTGATTGGCGCTAACAACATCCCCTTGATCGGTCATCAACCAAGCCAGACAAGGAATACGTTCTAACAATTTTTGGTAGCGAGCAGTCACTGCTGCTAAATCCAGCTGCGGATTTATTGTCATGGCATTACCCCTCACATCCTCTTAACCGTAGGCTAGCATATTCCACTCCGACAAGCTGTTGACAAGAATGTAAACTAATAACGCTATTTACAAAGCAGCGTTGAAAGCATACTCAGCAATACTAATTTTCTTCACTTGGTAGGATATTCCCCCGAGCGCCAAAATTGTAGTACTTTAAGAACCATAAATCTAATTCTTTCTCACATGGAACAACACGAAGAAATTACGATTGCAGAATATCAAATCACTGCCGAATCTTTTCGGGATGGCACTTGGGGTCATGATGTCTCTCAAAACCGCGCAGCTTTGATTTCGGCTCTACCTCGTACACCAGGAAAAATATTAGATTTGGGCTGTGGTCCTGGCCGCGATCTGGTGAAGTTTCAGAAATTGGGGCATGATGTAACGGGCTTAGATGCCACACCTGCTTTTGTAGCTATGGCCAAAGAGGCAGCTAATTGTCCTGTGTGGGAGCAGAGTTTCTTAAACCTGAATTTACCATACAGTTACTTTGATGGCATTTTTGCTAATGCTTCGCTCATTCATGTTCCAGCTAATGAGATGCAACGAGTTCTTCAAGATCTATATCGAGCTTTAGTCGATCGCGGTGTATTGGTAATGTCGATGGTACGGGGTGATTATGAAGGTTTTTCGGAGCGATCAACTGGTGCACGTTATGTAACGGGCTGGGAATACGAGACTCTGGCACCAGAACTGCTCGCTGCTGGATTTCAAATTCTTGATCACTATTATCGACCACCGGGGATGCCGATCGAACAGCAATCATGGTTAGTGATAGTTGCCCAAAAAGCTGTCACCTTGGTTTAAATTTCATGACGTTGCTCTTTAGGATTAAAGTGTTATGGCGGTTCCGAGTCGAGTGAGGTATCAGCAATTTTTGCTCAACTTGGATTAGAGCCGCATAGAATAGTTGTATCGACCCGGAAACGCTTATGTATGATTAGGTAAAGAGGTCAAGCAGCGACTTTCGCTTTCGACCAAACCCCATTTTCGTCTTCATCAAATCGTTCCTGTACCTTTGCCCAGGCAGCGTGCTCTGCTTTGGTGTCGTCATTCATTTCTTTTAAAGCAACGCCATAGCTCGATACAAAAACGATTTGGGCTTCTAAAGAGAGATGAGCACGAATTTCAGGAGACAAGTCTGCGGGGCTATTACATTTCTCACCAGCTCTGGGCAAAGGAGAATCAATAGTATGGATATCCTTCCCACCAGAAGCTTCTAGCAATAATTTGTACTCACCCGTTCGATCGGACGGCACTTCCAACATCATCACAAATTCACCAGCTTGGAGGCGGGTTTGGTAAAGTGTCGCTTGTTCCTCGGGCATTCCCAGCGCCATCAAAACCGAGACTAATCCTGCTCCGGCACTACCAGCGATCGCGCCGCTAGTGGCTCCTAGCAAGATTGCGCCAATGGGTCCGGCTGCTACCACTGGTCCGACAAAGGGGATCAGTAATACGCCCACGCCAGTAAGTAGGCTCAAGAAAGACCCAAACAGGGAGCCAAAAACAGCTCCGCTGCGCAGTCCACCCAAGATCACGTCGCGCTTAGAAATAAATCCGGTGATTCGAGTTTCAGATTGAAAATTGCGTCCCATTACCGATATCTCATCTTTGAAAATACCTCGATCGATCAAGCGCCGTACCACGCCATCAATTTGACGCTCTTCCTGAAAGATCGCTGAGATCGTACATTTTGTGGCAGGAGCAGTAACGCACATAGCTAGAGCTTGTTCAGACATGGTAAAAACTCCTTAAAAGATTAGATGCAGATTATTGAATGTAAACAGTGGGGTGATCAAACACCGACTTTAGACTGATTGGTAAGATCGGATCGAGAACCACTTGCAAACACAGCCTCTCCTTCAATAAATGATCGGAGTATCCAGGCTATTTGTTCGTGTTGTTCCATTAACCCAGTCAGAAAATCTGCTGTCCCTTGGTCGTGAAAATTTTCGCTGCAAAGGTCAATGTGATCCCGCATATTGCGAATGACCTGTTCATGGTTTTCGAGCAGAACATCCACCATTTCAGTAGCCATCGGGACATTGCCAGGATATTCACTGAGAGATGCCAGTTCTAGAAAGCCTTGCATAGTACCAATCGGATAACCACCAAGAGTCCGAATCCGTTCGGCACAAGCATCAATGTTGGCAGTGAGGACATTGTAGTGCTCTTCCCAAAGTTTATGGAGAGTTAGAAACTGTGGCCCAACTATATCCCAGTGAAATTTCTTGGTTTTTACTAGCAACAAATAGTTGTCTGCTAAATCGCGATTGAGTAAATTGATCACACCCTGCCGTTGCTGATCCGTTAGACCAATATTGATAGTACGCATAGTCTCTTCCAAAAGTTATTTTTACTAAGTTAAACAGACTTAATTAGGCGCAACCCGAATAGCAGAACGACAGCGCCAACAGTAGCTACGATCAAGCTACCTAGCATTCCACTGCCGGAAGCCACACCAAAAGTGCTGAACAGATAGCCGCCCAATAGTGAACCAACTACCCCAACAACAATGTCTCCCACGAGGCCAAAGCCACTGCCTTTGACTAGTTGACCCGCTAGCCAACCAGCACACAAACCGATCAAAGCGAACCAAATAAAGTTCATTTTTTACATCCTGCTACAAATTTAATTGATTTAATCTGGGGTTTTATTTACCGAAGAAGTCTTTGACGGCGCTACCAGCTTTGTCTACAGCATTTCCAGCTCTAGCGGCATTTTTGTCCACAGCAATCTTGGTTTCAGTTAAATCGTCTTTGACTTTCATTTTGGCTGCACCTTTTTTGTCTTCCAGGGCAGACTGAGCTTTCCCGATCGATCTCGTGGCCGAACCTTTCATCTCTTCGGCTTTACCGGTTACTTGCTTAGAAATACTGTCAGCACTGGTGGCCAGTATAGGAGATGCCATAGCTGAATCAACTCCCAGAATGACAATTTGCCAAACTAGAGCTAGCATCAATAGTCCGCTCACAAATTTTGCGAGGTGCTGTTGAAGGTTAGCAACGATAGTCTTAGTATTAAACTTCATGGTATTAAACCTCTGATGTAATGGACACTACCTAGTTATACTGGGGACTACCTAGCTAACGAATCAATCAACAGACAGATTTTCAGTGCAGATATTATGCTGTTACTCTCTATCAATGGGTAGAGGGGGACTATTTAATGCTCCTAATCGGGAGTCGATCGAAAATGCAAATATTATGAGCGCGACCGATCCAAGAGATTATTTTGGATGGCGATCAAAACAGGGTAAACTCGATTAAACATAAAGTTATATCTTTATCAACATTCAATAAGTGCGTCATGATCTGATTAACAACAGCAACATTATTCAACCAAACCCACCATGAAAATGTCGGAGAAATATTGAATCATGATACAAGGATGGATTCAAATCGGATTGACACTAGTTATTATCTTAGCAATTACACCGATATTTGGTGGATATATTGCCCGTGTTTATCTAGGTCAAAGAACATTTTTAGATCGAGTCTTAAATCTGATCGATCAACTGATCTTTAGATTGGGTGGTGTACAGCCTCAAGCGCAGATGACTGGATGGCAATATGCGAGGGCAATTCTCTATAGCAATCTAGCAATGGCGATTTCGCTATTTTTGATGCTGATGAGTCAGGGATTGCTACCGCTCAATCCTACAGGTTTGGGTGCGCCTAGTTGGGATACCGCATTGCATACGGCGATTTCGTTTATGACGAATACCAATCAGCAGCATTATTCCGGTGAAACAACCTATAGTTATTTCTCGCAGATGCTAGGGTTGGGGTTTATGTTTTTTACTTCTGCGGGAACAGGAATTGCTGTAGCGATCGCCTTCATTCGCGGTTTAACGGGTAGACCTTTGGGCAATTTTTATGTCGATCTAACCCAGGCAATTACCCGAATTTTACTTCCAATTAGTATTGTCGGGACGATCGTTTTAGTTGCCGCAGGTACACCTGAAACCCTCGCTGGGGCAATAGTTGTACCAACACTGGAAAATCCGAATATCAGTCAATCGATCGCAATCGGGCCAGTGGCACATTTTGAGATAATTAAACAATTAGGTGAAAACGGTGGAGGATTTTTTGCGATTAACTCCGCTCATCCGTTTGAAAATCCGAATGGATTGACTAACCTGATTCAGATTTTGACGATGATTTCGATTCCTACTTCGTTGATTTATACCTACGGCGTGATTGCCGACAATCGTAAGCAAGCCTGGTTAGTTTTTGGGATGGTGTTTGTGCTGTATGTGGCATTTATCATCGTGACCGCCGTTGGTGAGTATCAGGGCAATCCTCTGGTTAATTCCATTTTAGGCAGCTCACAGCCCAATCTAGAGGGCAAAGAAGTTCGATTTGGGTGGGCGCAGTCGGCTTTATATGCGGTGACTACTACTGGGACGATGACTGGTGCGGTGAACTCGATGCACGATTCATTTATGCCTGCGGGTGGCTTTATTTTACTATCCAATTTGTTTCTCCAAATCATTTGGGGTGGACAGGGCACCGGAACAGCGTACCTGTTTTGTTATCTGATTTTGGCGGTATTTGTGACGGGATTAATGGTAGGACGCACACCAGAATTTTTGGGACGGAAGATTGAAAAAAACGAGGTAGTGCTAACTAGTTTTTTACTCCTATTAATACACCCGATTTTCGTCTTGCTGCCAGGCGCGATCGCGTTAGCATTTCCCGAACAATTAGCGGGAATTAGCAATCCTGGTTTTCATGGATTGGCGCAAGTAATGTATGAATATGCCTCGGCTGCGGCTAATAATGGCTCTGGCTTTGAAGGATTAGCCGATAGTCAACCGGCCCCGACGGCATTGTGGTGGAATCTGAGTACTTGTTTCAGTCTACTAGGTGGTCGCTATGTGCCGATCGTGGCGTTGCTATTACTCGCTGAGGGAATGTCTCAAAAACAGCCTGTTCCCTTTACTACGGGCACGCTTCGCACGGATACATTGTTGTTTACCGGAGTTACCACAGGTGTGATTTTGATTATGGGTGCCTTAACTTTTTTTCCAGTACTAGCACTAGGACCGATCGCTGAAGCCTTTCAACTGATGCGGGGAGCTTAAAATATGACTAGCAAATCTTCTCGCTCCCCACAGCCCGGTGGCACTAGAGACTCACGCCGACACCCACAGAAAGCTGCAATGAAAGGGTTGTATCAAGGAGCTGTGCGCGATGCTGTCAGGAAGCTCGATCCGCGCACAGCGGTGGGAAATCCGGTGATGTTTGTGGTGTGGGTCGGTACGATCGTTACTTTGCTCGTCACCATCGATCCTAATTTATTTGGGACGGTGCGAGCAGATGTAAATCAGCAACGGATATTAAATGGATCGATTACCATCATCCTATTTTTGACAGTTATTTTTGCTAACTTTGCCGAAGCGGTGGCGGAAGGACGCGGGAAGGCTCAAGCAGATTCACTGAGATCGAGTAGGTCGGATACGATCGCTTCCAAGGTGCTACCCGATGGTGCGATTGCTCAAGTTAGTTCGACTGAATTACGAAAAGGCGATCGAGTCATCGTCAAAATCGGCGAATTGATTCCCGCTGATGGGGAAGTAGTTTTAGGGGTCGCGTCGGTCGATGAGTCGGCAATTACGGGAGAATCTGCTCCCGTCCTCAAACAGCCCGGAACAGACATCGCCAGTTCGGTGACAGGTGGTACCAGAGTAGTTTCTGATGAGTTGACGATCTTGATTACTGCCGATCCAGGGCAGGGATTTATTGATCGAATGATCGCCTTGGTAGAGGGTGCCAAACGCTCGAAAACGCCGAATGAGATTGCCCTGACGGTATTTCTGGCGGTGCTGACACAGGTATTTTTGATTGTGGTAGCCACTCTGTCGCCACTAGCAAACTATGTCAAAACACCAGTGACGATTGCGATTTTAGTATCATTATTAGTCGCGTTGATTCCGACTACAATTGGTGGATTGCTAAGTGCGATCGGGATTGCAGGGATGAATCGGGTAGCGCAATTTAATGTGATCGCTACATCTGGGCGGGCGGTGGAAGCCTGCGGCGATGTCAATACATTGATTCTCGATAAAACGGGTACAATCACCCTGGGGAATCGATTGGCTGATGAATTTATCCCCGTCAACGATCATTCTGTCCAAGAACTGGCGGCTGTAGCTCTAGCTGGAAGCTTGTTTGACGAAACACCTGAAGGTAAATCGATCGTCCAACTCGCCGAAAAATTAGGTACAAAAATTGATGTGGATCCAGCGCAAGCAACGGGGGTAGAATTCTCAGCTCGAACCCGCATGAGCGGTACCGATTTACCTAATGGTATCGAAATTCGCAAAGGGGCGATCGATGCAATTCGGGGGTTTGTGCGTTCCCGTGGCGGTACTATTCCCAGCGAATTTGATACCGCCTACGAGCAAGTCTCAAAACTAGGTGGAACTCCCCTCGGCGTGTGTCAGGATGGGGACTTGTACGGCGTAATTTATCTCAAAGATATTGTCAAATCTGGACTGAAAGAACGTTTCGATCAACTGCGGCGGATGGGTGTCAAAACGATTATGCTCACTGGCGATAACCGGATCACCGCCTCGGTGATTGCCCAAGAAGCGGGAGTCGATGACTTTATCGCCGAAGCCACACCGGAAGATAAAATCGACGTAATTAAGCGCGAACAATCCCAAGGTAAGCTGGTAGCCATGACTGGCGATGGTACCAACGACGCGCCTGCCCTCGCCCAAGCAAATGTCGGGGTAGCGATGAACTCCGGTACCCAAGCAGCCAAAGAAGCGGCCAATATGGTTGATCTAGACTCTGATCCAACCAAGTTGATCGATTTGGTGGCAATCGGCAAGCAACTACTAATTACCCGTGGTGCCTTAACGACTTTCTCGATCGCTAATGATATCGCCAAATACTTCGCGATTATTCCCACCATCTTTGCCGCCGCTGGCATTGGGACATTAAATGTAATGGGTTTAAAGAGTCCCCAATCGGCTATTCTCGCCGCACTAATCTACAACGCTCTAATTATTCCCATCTTAATTCCCCTGGCTCTCAATGGAGTTAAATTTCGTCCATTAACTGCCGACCAATTATTGCAACGTAATATTTTAATCTACGGATTAGGCGGTGTAATTGCCCCGTTTATCGCGATTAAAATCATTGATGTTTTACTTCCTATTATCTAGCTAATATAAACGTATGATTTCTGAAAATTTGGTCACAGTTTGGCAAGCTTGGTGTCGGCGGAAATATCCCACTTATTTGTTTTTGGCACTATGTTTTAACTTAGTACTGGCCTCCAGCGTGTTGGCCGCCACCGGTGATACCTTCTCCCGTCCGCAAATTTATGCTCTAGGTATTTTAGGGATGGGCACTGTGAGTCTTTCGATCTATTTATTTATGGTGATGTTTCAACCAGAACGGTTTTAAAAATTATGAATCCAGTACGTGAAATTGTGAGAGCAATTCGATCGACATTAGTTCTCTGGCTATTAGTCGCAGTGATTTATCCATTTGCAATGTTAGCAATCTCCCAGATCGCCTTCCCTTATCAAGCGAATGGTAGTTTAATTAAAAATGCTCAAGGTCAAGTAATTGGTTCAGCATTAATTGGTCAACCATTTACCAGCGACAGGTATTTTAATAATCGTCCTAGCAGCACTAGTTATAGCACCGCTGACCCCAAAACAGACGAGGCTGGAATTCTTAAAACAGGCATTTCTGGAGCCAGTAATCTCGCGCCTAGTAATCCAGCCTTGCTCGATCGGATCAAAGGCAAAAGTGACCCCGATCCCCAAAAAGCAATTGCTGGCGATCTCCCCAGGCTGCAACAGGTCGGTATCCAACCCACCGCCGATTTACTTTATACCTCCGGTTCCAGTCTCGACCCGCATATTACCCCCGAGGCCGCACGAGCACAGATTCAACACATTGCCCAAATGCGTAAGCTATCACCCGATCAACTACAAACCCTCATCGCCCAGAATACCGATAATCGATCCCTCGGCATCTTCGGCGAACCTGGTGTAAATGTACTGAAATTGAACTTAGCCCTAGATGCTCTAAATTAACTACACAACTGCGATATCAATGGAAACCTATCGGCGTGGCAAACACAAAATTTTTATCGGCATGAGTCCTGGTGTCGGTAAAACCTACCGGATGTTAGAAGAAGGACATCAACTGCGTGCCGAAGGAATTGACGTGGTGATCGGTTTGCTGGAGACGCACAACCGAGACGAAACAGCCGCTAAAGCGATCGGATTGGAGCAAATTCTCCGCCAGCAAATTACCTGGCAAAATGTCACTCTTACCGAGATGGATGTTGCCGCCATCCTTGATCGTCAACCGCAATTAGTGTTAATTGACGAGTTAGCACATACCAATATTCCTGGCTCCGAGCGAGAAAAACGTTATCAGGATGTCGAATACATTTTAGCCGCCGGTATTGATGTTTATTCCACTGTCAATATCCAACATCTCGAAAGCTTAAATGATATAGTTGCCCAACTAACTGGCATTGTAGTCAGAGAAAGAATTCCCGATCGAATATTGGAAACTGCTGATGAGGTTATCGTTGTTGACGTCACTCCAGAAACCCTGCAAGAACGACTCCGCGATGGGAAGATTTATGCCCCCGAAAAGATCGACAGATCTCTGAATAATTTTTTTCAGCGTCGCCATTTGGTAGCTCTGCGGGAGTTGGCATTGCGAGAAGTCGCCAATAATATTGAAGACACCGAGCAGTTTAATGGCAATCCTAATACTCAGGCGACATGCAACATTCACGAACGAGTATTAGCTTGTGTTTCTACCTATCCCAATTCCATCCAATTACTGCGGCGAGGAGCGCGAATTGCCGGATATATGCACGGTCAATTTTATGTATTATTTGTCAATGATCCAGATCGATTTTTAACGAAATCAGAAAGCTTACACATTGCCACCTGCGAACGGCTCTGTCAAGAATTTGGCGGTGAGTTTATTCATCTACGAGACTATCATGTGGTCAAGGCCATCGCGCAGACTGCCCAACAGTATCGAATTACCCAAATTGTTATCGGTGAAAGTCAGAAATCGCGCTGGCACATCTTCTGGAAAGGCTCCTTGACACAGAAGATCCTGCGTTTGCTCAAAAATGTTGATATTCATATTATTTCAACAGAGAAATAAACCAAACGATAGATTTTAACTACTATTTTCTAGGCATCAGCTCTGCCGATCGATAGAGATCAAAACCTTTGCGGCCTTGCTGTTGCGAGCAAGTGCGATAATGTAGGCAGCATCGGAACTAGAATCGAGCAGGTGTCAGTATGACTTCATTGGATATCATCTCGCAAGTTAAAGAGCGCATGACGAATCTTACCGATCCGGAATTGGCACAGTCCGATTTATCTTTGACTACTTGCGATCGAGAACCGATTCACATCTCCAATGCGATTCAATCCCATGGTGTTCTGCTGACATTTACAGAAGCTGATTTGGTGATTTTACAGATCAGTCAAAACTCAGCAGCTTTTCTGGGCAAGGAACCTATTGCTTTGCTGGGACAGCCGCTCTCGATTTTGATGCAGCCAGAGCAGATTTCAACGATCCGGGATTGTTTAAATGCCGAGTTTGAAAATGTTAATCCGCTGCGGCTGATGCTCTCGGTGGGTGGTCAGCCCCAGGCATTTGAAGGGGTTGTACATCGGACTGATCGGGTGATTATTTTAGAGCTGGAACGATCGATCGAACAACAAGCCGTCAGCTTCTTTGACTTCTATAAATTTGTCAAAGCACCGCTCGACCATTTGCAAAATACGCAGAACCTAACGGAAGTCGCACAGCAAGCCGTCACCGTCATCCGCAACATTACCGGGTTCGATCGAGTAATGCTTTATCGCTTTCACAAAGATGGTTCCGGCCATGTCATTGCCGAAAATAAAAGTACCGATTCTGGGTCGTTTTTGGGTTTGCACTACCCAGCTAACGATATCCCTCAGCAGGCCAAAGAACTCTATCGCCTCAGTTTGCTCCGCATTATCCCAGATGCCTTGTCTGATCAAGTTTACTTAGAACCCGAGCTAAATCCCATTACGTCTGCGCCGCTCGATCTGAGCCTGTCCGTACTGCGCAGCGTCTCGCCCCTGCACACCGAATATTTAGAAAACATGGGCGTGCGCGCATCCATGTCTATTTCTTTGTTGCATGACCACCAATTATGGGGGCTGCTGGCTTGTCATCATCGCTCTCCCAAAAGACTCTCGTACGAGACCCGCACGATCTGTGAGTTTCTGGGTCAGGTGATTTCGTTTGAGGTGACATCGAAAGCCAATAATGAAGATTTAGACTCCAAAATAAAACTCCAGGCAGTCCAAGCACGGTTTGTGAATACCATTGCCAACTGTCAAACCCTCGGTGATGGATTCCATCAAAACCAGCGCGATTTGATGGATTTACTGGGGGCTGCTAGTGTCATTTTTTGTGAAGGTAGTAAGGTTTCAACTTTTGGTAATACCCCACCAGCCGCTACAATTGCCGGTTTAATAGAATGGGTTAACCAACGTATCGGCGAAGATGCCATCTACAGCACCAATACCTTGGTGACAGACTATCCGCAGTTCGCTCCTTACAAAGATGTAGCAAGCGGGCTGCTAGCGCTGCGAATTGCCCGAGTACAGCAGACTTATTTGCTCTGGTTCCGGCCAGAAGTGATTCAAACTATTGATTGGGCTGGCGAACCGCATAAGACCGCTGGCACTGATGGAACGGATGTCGATCGCCAGCTCAAGCCCCGAAAATCCTTCGAGCTGTGGAAAGAAACAATCCAGCTCACTGCGCTGCCTTGGAAAGCCTACGAAATTGATGCCGCTCTAGAACTGCGCAGCCGCATCATTGGGATTGTGCTCCAAAAGGCCGATGAACTAGCCTTACTAAATAAGGAACTGGAGCGCAGCAACATCGAGTTGGATTCTTTTGCTTATATCGCCTCTCACGATCTCAAAGAACCACTACGTGGTATCCATAACTATTCTACTTTTTTAATTGAAGATTATGGCCAGCAATTAGGAGCCGATGGCACCCGCAAACTAGATACTTTGATGCGGCTAACGCGGCGTATGGAAGATTTAATTGATTCTTTGCTGCACTATTCCCAGTTTGGTCGCGCCGAACTGCTGTTTGAGGCGATCGATCTGGGTGAAGTAGTGCAGAGTGTGCTAGATGTCATCGAAATTAGCCGCCCCGCTGCCGCCGACTTTCGGATACCCCGCCCATTACCGATTTTTCAATGCGATCGAACGCAGGTGATTGAGCTGTTTACCAACCTGATTAGTAATGCGATCGAATACAATGACAGGCCGGCTAAATGGGTGGAGATTGGGTACATCTTGCCTACCGAAATTGACCCACAGCTGCCAGAAACGCTCCAGGTTGATCCCGCCCAGACTATCTTTTTCGTTAGAGATAACGGAATTGGAATTCGTACTAAACATTTGGAGACAATCTTTAAAATTTTCAAGCGACTACACCCCGCTTATAAATATGGTGGGGGCGCTGGCGCTGGTGCTGGTCTAACAATCGCAAAAAAGATTGTGGAACGTCATGGGGGAAATATCGCCGTAACCTCTACTCTCGGCGCAGGCAGTACTTTCTACTTCACTCTGGGGCAACGGCCATGACAAGAAACCAACAGCAGCGACTAAGTTTACTAATCGTGGAAGATAGTGACGAAGACTTTGAAGCGTTGAGCCGCATTATTGATTTTCCTCGGGAGCGGATTTTGATACGCAGCGGCATCGAGGTTAGCCGCCAGTATAATTCTTTGCCACTAGCTATCCACCGCTGTATTGATGGTGATGATGCTTTGGATTGCCTAGATCGAGCAGGGAAATATAGCGATGTTAGTGATATGCCATACCCCGATCTGATTATCTTAGACCTCAATCTGCCGGGGACAGATGGCCGCGAGGTACTAACAACTATTAAACAGAGTGAAGCTCTCAAAACAATTCCAGTAGTGATACTTAGTACTTCCTCCAATCCCAAAGATATCGCAGCTTGTTATCAGGCAGGCGCTAATAGCTACATGCTAAAACCAATGAACATTAATGAGCTGAAAGAATCAATGCAGATGCTGCTAGATTACTGGTTCAAAGCCATAATTTTGCCGGTCTCTGATGTGAGCAGCGTTTCTTCAGGGGCGAATCGCCACCTGTTAAAACGGTGAAGCTAGCCGATCAGCCTAGTTGTTTTGCACTATTGCTGATCGAGAATCGAAAAACATCATGACGAATAACCCATATGTACAAAATGTATGGTGATAATGATCAAGCAGACTGCATTTACTCTTTTCTAAATATGACTTTCACTAGCCAACCTAGACTTTGTGACAATGTACTGCTGTCCGACTGCCTGATCTTGATAGTGGACGACTCGGAGATCGACAGGTCTACTTACCGTCGCTATTTAGAATCTGCCCCTAACTTGGGCTGTCATATCTTAGAGTGCGAATCAGCAGAAGATGCCCTTCAGGTTTGCGATCGAGATCATCCTGATATCATTTTGTTAGACTACTTACTTCCTGATGCAGATGGGCTAGACTTTCTCCGAGATCTAGTTAAGCAGTCCGGGACTTTACCGCTGGTAATTATGCTGACTGGCCAAGGTAATGAAACGGTGGCGGTGGAGGTTATGAAATATGGCGTAAAAGATTATCTCGTTAAAAGGTATCTTACTGCTCAAAAGTTAGTAAACACCGTGAGTAATGTTCTAACTGAACGAAATTTGCAAACTCAGATCGAGCAACAGCGCCAACAACGAGAGTTGTTTGCGACCATTGCTCTCAAAATTAGCCATGCCGTTGAGCTACCGAGCATTCTCCAAGCGGCGGTAGAGGGTGCTCGGGAAATTTTAAACTGCGATCGGACTCTAATTTACCGCACTGGCCATGATTTAAGTGGCACTATTATTGCTGAATCTGTCTTGCCTGATTGTCTGCCAGCCCTGGGTAGTTGGATTGGGAATAATCACTCACCGCACGAGCAAGCAACTCAGGTCGCCAGTTATTTACAGGGTCATAGTCTGGTGATCTCCAATGTTGAACTTGCTAATCCGCTCGACTGGCAAGTGCAAATGCATCGGCAGTTTCAGGTTAAGGCCGTATTAGTCGTCCCGATTCTCTGCCGAGACATCCTCCCATTTAGTCCACCGAGGTTGTGGGGCTTACTAATTGCTCATCACTGTAAAAAAGTGCATGAATGGGAAAGGGGTGAGCTGAATTTACTCGATGAACTATCGTTACAAATTGCGATTGCGATTCAGCAGGCGGAGTTATTATCAGACCTGCAAGCCACCCTCGAAAATCAGAAAGTAATCGAATATCAACTGCGCGATCAGTTAGAAGAAATTGAACAGAGTAATTTACTGCTATCGCAAGCCACCGGTTTATTAGAAGAGCGCAACCAAGCATTAGATGATTTTTCGCATATTGCCTCTCACGATCTCAAAGCCCCGTTGCGGGGCATTTCCAATCTGGCCGATTGGTTGGTGCAAGATTTAGAAGGGCAACTGCCGGCCGAAAATCAACACCAGCTAGAACTAATCCAGTCGCGGGTAGTGCAAATGAATGCACTGATTAATGGTTTACTTCAGTATGCGTTAGTGGGCAGAGAACATACCGACTCCGTACCCGTAAATATCAGCCAACTATTAGCCGAGATAGTTGATATGCTAGCACCGCCTGCTGAGTTTCAGATTAAATTTCCAGCTGATTTACCGACAATCACAACTCCAGTTATGCTTCTGAAGCAAGTTCTGGCCAACCTGATTGGTAACGCCATTAAGTACCACCAGCATCCGCATGGCCAAGTGGAAATTAAAGTGATCGATCAATCACCTTTTTGGCAATTTACCGTAATTGACGATGGACCAGGGATTGCGCCAGAAAATCATCAAAAGATCTTTGGCATTTTTCAAACCTTAGTAGGGCGTGATGATCCCAAAGGAACAGGAATTGGTTTATCGATCGTCAAAAAAATTGTAGAAAGTCGGGGTGGTGCGGTCTGGGTTACATCAGAGGTCGGAAAAGGTAGTGAATTTTCATTTACCTGGCCAGCAGCAACTATATAGCTTTACAACGACAACATTGGTTAGAGAGTTTGATGACCCTTTAAGAATCAGAAGATTCCTTATTATTTACTTTCTGGTAGTCGCCCAGTCAATTGTGCCACCAATCGGAGCAGCTGAGCTGATTCAATGGGTTTGGCTAGGTGTATTTGGAACCCAGCATTGATTGCTAGTTGCTTTTCTCTGTCGCCAATATACGCCGTAATTGCTGCTGCTGGTATCTGGCCGCCAGTCTCAGGCTCCAATGCTCTTACTTGATGAATCAAGGTGAAGCCATCTTCGTCGGGCATTCCAATATCAGCTAAGAGGGCATCATATTTGCCTGGAGATGCTAGTAGAGTCGTCATCGCTTGCTTTGCAGAAACGACAGTAGTTACTGTGGCGCCCACACTTTCCAAAATGTACTTGATCAGGTCGAGGATATCTACCTCATCATCAACTGCCAGAATATGTAAGCCTTCCAGAGAAGAAACGTCCGGATTTACAATCTTTAGCGGCTTTACCACGGCGGGTTTTAAATCACTCGATCGATTAACTGCTAAGGGAAACTGCAAGATGATGGTAGTGCCCTGTCCTTCGCCGGGGCTTGCGGCGCGCACGGTGCCACCGTGCAGTTCGACAATGTGCCGGACGATCGATAAACCCAATCCTAAGCCCTGACTGGTTTTAGTGGTGCTGGAATCTCCTTGCCGAAAGCGATCGAACACGTAGGGTAACAGCTCTGCCCAGATGCCTTGTCCATTATCGCTGACTCGAATCTCGGCGTTAGTCTGCACCGCTGCTAAGGTGATGTCCACCCGTCCGCCCGTGGGCGTGAACTTAATGGCATTAGAAAGCAAATTCCACAGCACTTGCTGTAATCGATCGACATCTCCCATCATCGTGGTGGGGGTCAGCTGGGAAACAATTTGAATCGATTTAGCATCAGCAGAAAGTTTGACAGAATCGACCGCTGCTTCTATGACTGAGGCTAAATCGATTCGTAGTGGGGTGAGCTGTAATTTACCGCTGGCAATCCGGGAGAGATCCAGCATGTCTTCAATGAGCTGAGATTGAGCCTTGGCACTGCGATAGATGATTGTTAAACCGCGATCGATCAGCGCCTGGTCTAATTTATGAGTCTGGAGTAACTGCGCCCAACCAATGATCGCAGTTAGTGGGTTGCGTAGTTCATGGGACAGGTTAGACAGAAAATCATCTTTCGTTCGATTAGCAGTCTCGGCTTGCTGACGAGCTAATCGCTCCTGGGTGAGTAGCTGTGTCCGCTGAATTTCAAACTGTCGGCGCTCGGTAATGTCTTCGATCGACAACAATATTCGGGGGGTATCGCCGCCGTCAATAATCTTCCAAGCATTCAGCAGCATGTTTTTTTGGCCAATTCGCTCAAATTGATGCTGAACCTCAAAGTTTTGCAAGATTGTATTGTTAGCCAAAATATCTTCCAACAGTGACCGTAGTCCTGGAATATTCCATTGACCATTACCCAGATCGAAAATCAGCGATCGAGCTGTTTCGCTGGGGGAAACCTGGAAGGTTTTACAGAACGAGCGATTGGCGGTATTTACGCGGAAATCAGATTCCAGCACAATGAGGGGCACTTGTACCGTGGTGACAATCGCTTCGGCATAATTCCGGGCGGCTTCGACGCTGGCAACACTGCGCTTCAGAGAGTCAATATCCATTAATACCAGCACTACGCCATCGATCTGGTTTTCGGTGGTGCGGTAGGGACGGATGCGGAGCGTATACCAATAGCCATCTTGGGTTTGGACATCTAGCTCTTTGACGCTGAGAGACTCTAGTACTTCGGCAATCAACGTTTCTAAGCCTGGAATCTGGAGATTGGTTCTAATGTCACTGAGCGGTCTGCCGGTATCAGTGGGGATAAAGTTGAATAACCGCTGCGCTGTCGGGGTAAACCGTCGAATGCGGAGGTCGTTAGTCAACATCAAGACGGGGATATTGATGCTAGCTAAGAAATTAGTGAGGTCATTGTTGACCTGAGCTAGTTCTAAATTGCGACGACGCAGTTCTTCATTAATGGTATTGAGTTCTTCATTAGTGGCCTGAATTTCTTCTTTGGCAGTTTCTAACTCTTCATTGGTACTTTGTAGTTCTTCATTACTGGATAAAATTTCTTCATTGGCAACTTTGAGGTCTTGATTGCCATTCTCGTGCTCTTGAATTATGGCCTGTAAATACTCTTGAGTCGCCATCTTTTCCTGATTAGCCGCAGCCAGTTCCTGGCGCAGTCGCATATTTTCCTGCTCCAAATCGCCGGGAAGAGTCGTCGCATCGACAGGGAAAGAGCTACTGCTTATAGCAGTAGATTCTTCAAACAGTACTAAAAAGCACCGTTCTTTAGCATTTGGAACGTTAAAAGGAATCACCTGGAGATTAATAATGCTGGATCTTTCCCCCAGGGCAAGAGAGGGGCTTTCTTCTAACCGTAATCCATTTTTGGTTACTGGTAGATTGCTGCGTTGAGCCTGATAGACGGCGGTTCGCAACTCGGCCAGTAATTCCGATCGCACTAAGTTGAATAGGTTGAAATTCGCCATTCCTGCTACCAATTTAAGGTAGCGATCGATATCCCCCCGCACTTGCAACACCTGCATTTTGTCGTCAACCACAACGCCGACTGGTGTATAGTGGTTAGCAATTATTTGATCGACTTTTTTTTGCAAGTCAAATTCTTCGGTGGCCAGCCGCATCAGCGGTTCACCAGCCAAAGCGGCACTGATGCTACTACTCCCATTGATGATGGAGTAGCTGCTAGGCATAAACGAAAACGTGGGTCGAGTGGCGGTGGGCTGCTTGGCATAAATCCGGTATTTTTTATCAACTAATCTAAATAAATCTGAAAATTTACCGGTACTTTCGGAGGTGCCCAGCAGCAAAAAGCCAGTTGGGTTGAGGCTATAGTGAAAGATCGGCATAATCCGCTTTTGCAGCGAATCACCCAAATAAATCAGCACGTTGCGGCAGCTAATTAAATCGACATTGGAAAAAGGTGGATCGCTGCCCAAATCTTGACGGGCAAACACACAGAGTTCGCGTACCACCTTACTAATGTGGTAATTGCCGCCCTCAATCGCATAAAAGAAGCGGCGGCGACGCTCTGGCGAGACCCCCACCATTTGATTTTCGGCATAAATGCCCGACCGAGCTTTATCGATCGCTAACTCACTAATATCGGTGGCAAAAATCTGGATGGGTGGTTGAGTAACTCGATCGGCCAAAAACTCCAGCAGACAAATCGCGATCGAATAAACCTCTTCACCCGTAGAACAGCCTGCCACCCAGATCCGAATCGGAAACTCTGCCGACTTATTTTGGGTAATGGTATGGAAGACTTGTATCTTGAGCAATTCAAAGGCTGCCGGATCGCGAAAAAAGCTGGTGACATGGATCAGGATTTCTTCATATAGTGCCTTAACTTCTGCCGGATGTGTTTGTAAATAGCTAGCATAGTCCTTCAACTGGGCAAGCTTACGTAACAACATGCGGCGCTGAATCCGCCGATGGAGCGTTTTGGGCTTGTAGCTACTAAAGTCCACGCCCGTGGTCGATTTCAGCAACCCCAAAATCGTTGTCAAGGCGTTGGGTAGTGCTAAAGATTCCATGGTTGAAATCAAGGGCAGTGGGCAAGTCCAGAGCGGATTGCGACTGAGGTTGCCCAGTTCTTCGGCAATTTGGGCAGGCGACAGCACAAAATCAACATTCCCAGTGGCAATAGCGGCGTTGGGCATACTATCAAATTTGGCGGTGTCTTCACACTGGGCAAAAGTCATGCCGCCAGCTGCTTTGATGGCCTTGAGTCCGAGTGAGCCATCGCCATCGGCTCCCGACAAAACCACGGCGATCGATTGGTGCCCGCGATCAGCCGCTAGAGAGATAAAAAAAGCATCACCAGGCATATATTTACCAAACATCTTCTCCCGGGGCGATAGTTGGAGGATGCCCTTCAGCAAAATCATTTTGGTGTTGGGTGGAATCACATAGACCTGATTTGGCTCAACTGCTATGCCGTTCTCTACTTCGCGCACCGGCATGGTGGTTGACCTAGCTAGAATCTCAGTTAATAAACTCTCGCGATCAGGTGCTAGATGCTGAATCAGGACAAAGGCCATACCAGTATCGATCGGCAGATGACTCAGTAGCTGCGTAAATGCTTCTAAGCCGCCAGCGGAAGCAGCGACACCGACCACCGGAAAGGGAGCCTCACCTGCTATCGTAGATGGCAATTCATTAAAGTCTTGCGACATGGTGTCGATTTCGCTAGATTCAAAGATCGGTTGCTGAGCTGGTGAGTCAGGATTCATAAGAAATGAGTCTATTTACTCATTTGATTCTCGACATAATCATACCAATAATTACGATCAGACCTAACGATCTACGGAAATAATTAACACCTTGGAATAGTTCTTCCCAAGCCCATGTAAATAGAGAGCCGAAGGCTAGTGCGTCCAGTCCGATATTGATTTTACCGGTTGTAAAAATTATCTTTAATAGACTACTTATAATCCAGACAATCAGTGGCAGATTTGGCATCTGAGCCAGAATAATCTGGCCTTTACTATCTCGAAATACTCGATCAAACAATGTGCTTTCCATTATTTTTTTATTGACTAGTCATGCTATAAATTAACAACACCAAGAATCGGCTCAAACGTCGTAGCCAAAGAGATTGGCATTTACTTCATTTAAATTGATATCCGCCAAACCATATTCCGTCCAGCGCTGATCTACCAGCTTGGCGATATCCACATCCGACTCTAACGGTTCCCCCCATTCCGCCTCAGTTTCTGGATAAACTTTAGTCGTAGCATCAATCCCCATCCGGCTCCCCAAACCCACCTTTGGTGTGGCGAAATCCAACTTATCGAAAGGCGTATCAGCAATAATAAATACGTCTCGTTGAGGGTCAACCTTAGAACTTAGTGCCCACACTACCTGGCGCGGATCGCGGATATTGATGTCTTTATCCACTACAATCACAAACTTGGTATAGGTAAACTGGGGCAAAGCACTCCAAAAAGCCAACGCTGCCCGCCGCGCTTGACCAGGATAAGCCTTATCGATCGCAATCACGGCTGCTTTATAACTCAAGGCTTCCATCGGCAAAAAGAAATCGACAATCTCGGGCACTTGCTGACGCAAAATTGGCGTGTAGATGCGGTTGAGGGCGATCGCCATCATCGCTTCTTCTTTCGGTGGCCGACCGCTAAAAGTAGTCAGATAGATCGGATCGCGGCGGTGAGTCATACAATTAAAATGAATCACCGGACCTTCTTTGGGCTGATTGTAATAGCCCATATGATCGCCAAAGGGGCCATCCATCATTTCTTCCCCTGGCGTGATTGTGCCTTCCAGCACAAACTCCGAATCGGCAGGCACTTCCAGATCGATCGTCCGGCACTTGGCCAACTTCACCCCAG
The DNA here is from genome assembly GCA_031414775.1 of Synechococcales cyanobacterium VAR_4_metabat_354. GTDB lineage: Bacteria > Cyanobacteriota > Cyanobacteriia > Cyanobacteriales > Chamaesiphonaceae > JAAFHZ01. Next base: position 50,177 of record JANOQI010000046.1, on the reverse strand, counting down.
AACCACCATACAACCCAGCAAACAACCATTCAGAAAGATCTACTGGAATTGGCGTGGCGGCAGCCATGATGATTAATGGGTCTACCCCCAGTGCGATCGCAATTTCCAGCTTTTTGCCACGTTCAGCAGCCTTACGCAGATGTCGAGCACCACCCCGAATCGATAGCCATTGCACTGTCATGGTGTTTTTGGACTGGAGTTGGAGCCGATAAACACCCACGTTTGGCGTACCGGTCTCACAGTCTTTAGTAATTACTAAACCCAGCGTCACAATCTTACCGGCATCATGGGGATAAGGTCGAATCATGGGGATGGTATTTAGATCTACCGCATCGCCCTGAATCACCACCTGTTGGCAAGGTGGAAAGAAATCGCGGCTGGGTCTAGCATTGACTACATCAAACAGCACTTTAGCAAATTCGATCGCTTCTCCTGCTTTCTTGGGTGGTTTGGGCTGTTGTAGTAACGCTAACTTCTTGCCAAGTGTTTCTAGTTCCTCGGGCTTCTCCATATTCATCGCCCAGCAGATCCGCTCCACGGTGCCCATGATATTGACAGCCACCGAATAGGGGGAACCTTTAACATTGGTAAAGAGCAAGCCAGGGCCACCACATTGCAGCATCCGGTTAGAGATCTCTGCAATTTCCAGGTCGCCATCTACTAGGGTATCGATCGTCCGCAGCTGACCACGTTCTTTTAGTACCTGCAAAAATGTCCGTAGATCCCGCGCCATATTTCTTCCACAAATCTCAATAATTCTATTATTGTCACGTATTAATTTGTGCTTGGGTATGTTCTGGGCGGATCAACATCGACAGATTGACATCCTCCCCAGCCTAAAGGCATGGAGATTCCTAAACATCACTATTTAGGTTTCTGTTTCACAGCACCCGCCTTCACAGATTTATTCTGTTCTGGTCTTACGGTTACTCCACAGACTGACACGGCAAGTCCTGCCGCCAAAATATTTCTACTGGCATTAACATCTCGGTCATGGCTCATCCCACATTTAGGACATTCCCACTCTCTGATATTCAACGGCAGTTTATTGACAATATGTCCGCAGTTTCCACACCTTTTAGAGCTAGGAAACCAACGGTCGATTTTAATCAGTTCTCGTCCGTACCACTGGCACTTGTAGGCGAGTTGTCGAATCAATTCGCCCCAACTAGCATCGCTAATGGAGAGGGCGAGTTTATGGTTTTTCACCATATTTTTGATAGCCAAATTCTCAACCACTATCGTTTGGTTTTCACGTACCAGTTGAGTTGTCAGCTTATGCAAAAAATCTTTGCGGGAATCAGAAATCTGACCATGCACTTTGGCTACTTTGAGCCGTGCTTTCTGCCTATTTTGAGATCCCTTTTGCTTACGAGCCAAAGCTTTCTGCGCCCTTTTCAACCTCTTATGCAAGCGTTTGAAGTGCTTAGGGTTCGAGATTTTATCACCATCACTAGTTGCAATCAGGCTATTGATGCCCACATCCAAGCCGATAGCTTTGTCGAGTTTTGGCAGTTGTTCAATGTCAGTATTCACCAACAACGAGACATGCCATTGGCCGCTAGCACTCAGCTTGACCGTAACTGTAGATGGTTCACAGCTTTTCGGCAATTCTCTACTCCACACAATAGGCAACGGTTCAGAGCATTTAGCCAAGAACAGTTTTCCACCTTTCCAGCGAAAAGCGGACTTTGTGAATTCAGCACTGCCGCCATGGTGTTTCTTCTTGAAGTTCGGATATTTAGTCCGACCATCCCAAAAGTTACTAAAAGCTCTTTGCAGATGTCTAAGTCCCTGCTGAAGAGGAACACAACTAACATCGTTCAGAAAATCAAGATTTTCCTGCTTTTTCCAACCTGTCAGCATGGAGGAAGTTAACACATAGTCAACTCGCTCTTGCCTTTCGTACCATGCCTCAGTCCGTGCCGCTAGTGCTTTGTTGTACACCAGACGGACACAGCCCATAGTCCGGCGCAAGATTCCTTCTTGCTCGGCAGTTGGATAGAAACGATAGCGATAGGCTTTTTCCATATCTCACATTCTAACACGTATTTTGTAAAGCTGTCCTATAAGAACGGGGTTTCTACCCAAATTTTCTGATGACCAAAGATGTAGTTATCACTCGCGGTTTTGCCAGCGTCGCAGAAGCAGTAAAATTAATGAAAGAAAAAGGTTTGCTCAAGCAAAAACTCGTCGTGCTCCAGTGATCAAAGACAGACTTTTGGGAATCATTTCAATTAGCGATATTCTTCGTAAAAGTGACTTTATTAAAAAACCAAAGACTCATTTTGATCTTTATTGTGAGGAGAATTCTAATGCACCGGAAGCACAAATATATGAAGATTAAATGCATGATGACTAAAGGTTTCACCACGTATTTTACAACTTCAATTTATAAGAAACGATTAGATCCAAATCGATTTTATCTTTTTGACGGTGGTATTTTGTCAAGGAAAAAATAAGCGCGGAATGTGAGTCAATCAACTTTCCGTGTTGATCTCAGGTATTCAAGAAAATGAATGGGTAGTAACTATTGCACTCTAGTAATTTCAATAAAGGAGCGGAGAGCTGCCAACAAATCTGGCTCGGTGTAGGGCTTAGAAAAATAAGCGGAAGCTCCCAAATTCATCGCTAATGATCGATGTTTCTCACTACTCCGAGAGGTGAGCATTAAAATTGGGAGATCTGCAAAGGATTCATTCGATCGCAACGTCTCCAACACTCCATATCCATCAAGGCGCGGCATTTCTATGTCACAGATTGCCGCTTGCACCACTAGGCCACCCATGAGCTTTTCCACAGCCTCCTGACCATCTTTAGCCTGTTCTACCTGATAACCTTCTTTTTCTAGCATCACTGCCAGATAACGACGGACATTGATTGAATCATCGATTATCAAGATCCGGTCTGGCTCTTTTTGATCGGGAACAGCAGGCAGTGATGTATCATGGGCTTGCTCCGGTAGGGGAACGGCTGAAAAATCAGAATTCATCGACATCCAGACGGCTAATTGTACCAGATCTACCAAGGGCACCACTCGACCGTCACCTAGAATAATCGAGTTACTGAAGCCCGGCGTTAAAGGTATAGGGCTATCGATCGGACGCAGGGTAACTTCTTGTTCACCCCAGAATCGATCGATATAAAAAGCTGTCGATAATTGATCTTCGCCGACAATTAGGACGGTTGGGTGATCGATCGTTGGCCGACCAGATAACTCCAATGGTCGATGGTTGCGACCAAAGAAAATCCCTTTCTCCAAAGCAATCAACGGAATAACTTGTGATTGCCAGGATATTTGCTGCCCATCAGCAATCAGTAGATCGGGCTGGAAGCGAATAATTTCTCTTACACTATCTACCGATATGGCAAAGACAAAACCAGCACGTTCTAATAACATCACCCGCAAAATCGAGAGGGCAAAAGGTACGCGAATTGTAAAAGTAGTACCCACACCTGGTTGAGTCTTAACCCGAATATCACCTCTTATTTCTTCAATATTGGTACGAACCACATCCATCCCCACGCCGCGCCCGGAGAGTTCGGTAGGGTTAGTGACGGTACTAAACCCCGGTTCAAAAATCGTATTCAGCAATTCAGCTTCCGATATTTTTGCTACTTCTTCAGGGGGAAGACCCATCAGTTGTAGCCGCTCGCGAATGCGCTGAAGTTTAATCCCACCGCCATCATCAGTGATGGTGATCACGGTTTCACCACCACGATGACTGGCTGCTAGGACGATCGTGCCCTCTGCTGATTTGCCTGCTGCCAACCGCGTAGCAACGTCTTCGATACCGTGGTCAAAAGCATTCCGCAGTAGATGAATGAATGGGTCGCTGAGATTGTCCAGAATTGCTCGATCGATCCCTGTATTTTCGCCCTCAATCTTCAACGTCACCGGTTTATCAAACTGCACAGATAAATCGCGAATCAGACGTGGAAAGCGTTTGACCACATCAGCGAAGGGTAACATTTGAGTACGGGTGAGATTTTTCTGTAACGTGCGCGTAGTCTGATTCAAATTTCGCACAGATTGAGTCATATCATGCAAACTTAGCTCAATATCAGTAGTTACTTCTTGGAGCTGTACGATCGTTTCAATTTGATCCTGAGAAACCAGGTGTAGATCGTGGTAACGATCCATCTCTAGTAAGTCAAACTCAGCTACGGATGACGCAGTAGTAACCGATGGAGATGAATGAGTCGGGATAGACTGAGCATTTTCCAATACCGGAATTAGTCCTTCGATCGAGGCTTTGTCATACCACTGGCGCAGTTCTTTGTTGGATAGCTCCAAATGCTTCATTCGTTTGCGTAAAAGACCCGTATAACTCTGAATTTCCCCGAGGCGTAAGTTGATCGCATTGCGTTCTAAAATCAATTTTCCGAAGACAGTATTAAATTGTTGCAGATACTCCACCGGCACCCGAACAGTTTGAGCTGGCTGAAGAGGCGCGATCGAGTGGCTAGCAGGCGTGACCGTGGGAAGATATGGCTGGTTGTTGTCATTCTCATTGGCAACAAGTAAACTTAGTAATTCTGGAACTTCAAAAGCATCTAGCTCGCTCAGTAGTTCTAGTGAGGGTTGAATTTCAGCGAATTGAGTGAATTCGGCTGCACTAGAAAAGTCCAGATTCGTGATCTCGGACTGCAATAGCGATAAATCAAAAGCATCTATGTTGGCATTAAAACAATGCTCTTCTAGAAAGTCTCCATCAAAGAGTTCTAATCCATCTGGGGTAGGATTGGGGACGTTAGCTGGCGCAATGCTCTGTCTTTGAGGCTGGACGATCGATACACCGGCAATCTTAGTAGGTATTTTCTCAAATCGTCCCAATAATACTACCGAGTGAGATTTACGCCAAGCCTTGAGTGCTTGATGAGCGAGTTGAAAAACTTGGTCGGGAGCAATATGCTGGCTCTGATCAGTAACCGACTGGCATAGATCAATAAACCGATCCAACTTAGCCATCCGACCAAAGTCACCCAATTCAGCGGCGGTAGCCTGTAATGATAGTAGTAGTTGAGTGGGAGATAGCTCATTTAATTGGGCATCCAGCAGATCGATCGCTTCCTTAATAGCGCTTTCCAACAATAGCAAAGCCGGATCGACATCACCTTCTTGCGATAACAGAGTATCCTCATCTTCGGGACGTAAATCGCCCAAGTGCTGACGCAATTGATCAAAAATCGGTTGAGAATGACTAGCTAGCCAAGCTTCATCCACTAACTGTCCCTGGCGATGAAGATCGCTGATCTGGCGCAGACAATCGACTCCTTGTAATAAAAGAGTTTCTACCACGATACTGACAGATTTGGAATGATAGCGAACTCTGAGGATTTTGAAAAAATCTTCTAGCTGATGTGCTACCCGACTGAGTGGGGTAAAGCCCATCATCGCCGCCCCGCCCTTGACTGAATGAGCTGCTCGAAGAGCTTGATCGAGGAGTTGGGGATTAGGAATTTTACTGGCTAGACCGAGGACAGTAGACTCGATTTGATCGCAACAATACTCCGATTCATCCAAAAATTTCAGGGGGATTTGGTTGTTGTTGTCCATCACATTTACAGGCTAGTTACTGGGCAGAAAGGGCTGAGCTAACAAACATCTACACTTGGAACTGAGCGACTTTTTCTTCGAGACTCTTGGCTACTTGAGAAGTAGACTGCATCGAGGAAGCCATTTCCCGCGAAAAAGTAGATCGTTCCTCCGATGCTGTTGTTACTTGTTGCATGAGTTGAGTAACATTTTGGGCTGTGGCCGACTGAGAGACGGTGGCTTCGGCAATAGAATTCATTAACTGATTAATTTTTTGCGATTCTTCTAACATTTGCAGCAGACGTTGCTTGGTACTTTCGACTAAGCGAGTACTATCGACCACTTGGGATGTACCCAATTCCATTACCGTGGCGACATCTTGAGTTTCCAGTTGGATTGCGGCCACAATTTGAGCAATTTCACGAGTTGCCGCCGCCGACTGCTCGGCTAGTGCTCCCACCTGTTCGGCTACGACTGTAAAACCCTGTCCTTGTTCTCCAGCCCGGCTAGCTTCCACACTAGCATTAATGGCCAAGAGGTTGGTTTTAAGAGCAATTTCTTCAATCAAAGAAACTACTTGAGAAATTTTCTGGGAAGATTCACCTAAACGCTTCATTTTCTTAGCTGTTTCTCCGACGGTAGTCCGCAGGCTCAGAATACTATCTACGGTCTGTACCATCACTACACTACCTTCCTGGGCATTAGTATAGGCTTGGCTGGCAATCGCCGAGGCTTCATGCGCGCTGCTCGCGACAGTTTGAATCGATTGCGTCATCTGTTCTACCGAACCCAGGGTATTCCTGATTTCGGAGGCTTCTGCGACTGCTTTTTCTGATAACAAGTAAATAGAGGCAGCATTGGTTTCTAGGGATTTGTTGACCTGTCCGGTAGATTCCCGTACCTGTACAGCAATATCTCTAAGATTATCGATTATGGCATTAAAGATGTCTGCTACCGTACTCATTTCCATCGAGTCTAAATTAGCTCGCACCGTTAGGTCTCCATCCATCGCACCTTCTACATCGCTGACCAGTTTAACAATGGCTGTTTCCAACGAGGATGCACTCTGCTGTTTTTGCTCTTCTAACAATGTTTTAATGCGACTAACCAGAAAATTAAAGGTTTGAGCAAGGGTTTGCACCTCGACGGTTCCGGCCAACTCGGCCTGGGTTTCTAAGTTCCCATCGGCTACTTGTTGCGCTGTTTTGGTAAGATTACCCAATGGCTGGGATAGCTGCCGCGATAGCAATAAAATCACTCCGATCGCCACGCCTCCCAAAACCAGAGTCGTGAAGCTGAAAATTTTCAACAATTCTTGTCCTGGTGCAGATACATCAGCTGTATTTAGCGAGGCAACTGCAACCCACTGAGTTAAAGGAATCGTGCTCAAGCTAAAGATTCGGCCTTGGTATTCTAGTAGTGCCTTGGCTTCCGTACCGCTGGCACTCTCTGATCGCTCAACAAAAACATTAGTCATGCCCGGTTCGGCGGCCAGCTGTTGACGGATTTGAGCTGGATTGAAACTGGGGGTTTTGGCCAGCTGTTCCAGAAGCTCTGATGCCTTAATTAAAGCTTTGCCCCCAATAATCTCCTGTTGTTCTTGGGAAATTCCTTTAGCAGAAATGGTATTAATGGTTTTGCTGGATCCAGTATCAATGGTTTGCACTAATCGAGAACCAGATAAATTCGCAGATAAATATCCAGCAATATTTTTGTCTAGACTGGTTGCTGGCACCCCGGCTTTAATTACGCCTAAAAACTGATTGGAACGAGGATCTTTGATCGCTTGAGATAGAGCAATTACTACAGCATTAGCCGAATCATCAAATTTAGGACTGTCGATCGATCGACCATTAGCTTTAGACTCTTGCCACCATTTTTCATCACTCTGCACAAAATCCGAAGTAGGGTTGCTAAAGGCCACATTAAAGCCATTGCGTTCGGTCAAAAACATCTCAGCCAAATTGGCTTCTTTGACCGAATTTTGAAGATAACCATTGAGTTCGACATCTGGTTGCAGCAATTTAGTTACTTTAAAATCAGCTTCCGTTTTTTTGATATCCTGTTGAGGAAGCTTTTTTGCTTCAGCTTGCAGTGCTTGACTACGCAAAGCAGCAATCATCAAGGGGTTGTTAGCAACCAAATTAGGAATCTTGAAAGACTGTGTCAGAAAAACACTAGAAACTCGACTAACGAGCTGTGAATTCTCTTGGAGTTGTCGTAGTTCTTGATCGGTCACACGCCGTTGGATAATAGTATATCCAATAGCACTTGCCACCATCAATGGAGCAATAACTGTCGGCAGGATTGTCAAAAGCAATCGACGACGAAGGGTATTGTTTCTCTCCAGCTTCTTCTCATTTAAAGACTGCAGCAGTTGCGGAGAAGTAGCATCGGGATTGGGAACGAAATCATTAATAGTATTCATAAGCTGACAGATCAAGTAAGAGGATAGAAATTGGCTTAAAACAAATCTGGGCTGTAATTAATTTTGATAGTTAACTTGGTTGATTGGATTAGTGGTTAACAATGAACTGGCTAAGATCGCTTCTATATTCAATACTAAAATTTGTTCGTTTCCTTCCATGAAATTCCCTAACAAATAAGGTGCTAAACCAACGGGACACTTTTCAGTAACTATAGGCAACGGCTTGGTCTCAAAACGAGCAACCCCACCCACTCGCTGGACAGCTAGTCCGAGATATTTTTCAGATGAAGTACGATTTTCCGTGCCCACGGCGGGTAAATGAATGGTGATAACTTGATAGTTCCGTGGATTGACTAGCGAGGGTGCTAAGCCTAAGAGTTGACCTAAATCGACCACCAAGAAGACTCGATCGCGAGCACTCATGATGCCAATCGAAAAAACTGGCATATTTGGGAGGGGAGAGATTGAGCTAGCCGAAACGAGCAACGCCTCTTGTACCCATTCCATCGATATCAGAGCCGGAGTCTCAGGGGTCAGCTGAAAACGCAGATAGGGATCGCCAGAAACTTGAATTGGTTGGAATAGATGAGGTAAAAGTTGTTGTAGTCTAAAAAGGGTGGTGTTAGTTGTCATAAAATTCAACCTATAGCTACCCGAACTGCGTGGGCAAGTTCTTCGGCAGTGTAAGGTTTGGTCAAATAAACATTAACGCCTTGCTTTATAGCCCACAGTCGATCTACCTCTCGATTCTTGGCAGTACAGGCCACGATCGGAATATTTGCTGTCTCAGGTTGTTTTTTCAAATGGCGACATAGTTCTAATCCTCCCATCACAGGCATCATCCAATCGGTCACAATCACATCTGGCCGATTTTCCCTAGCTTTATGCAGAGCTTCTTCACCATTAGAAGCTGTAACGGTTGTATGTCCGGCTGTAGTCAAATACTGACAAGTCAGTTCTAATTCAGCCAGCATATCATCTACTACTAAAATCTTCGCCATCTTTAATTCCCGAATTCCCAGTTAAAAAACTGATTCTTACAACCAACCCATAGTTAGGATAGTGATAAACTTATCATGCCCAGTTCATGATCAAATACATTCACTATTCAAGTTAAATTCTTTTCAATTATTGCCAGTAATTCTGATTCGGTAAAAGGCTTAGTCAAATAATCAGTGGCTCCTACTAATTTGGCTCGTACCTGATCAACTAAACCTTTATTGCCAGTTACCATAATAATTGGGGTTTTCGCCAGTGCCTCACTACTTCTAAACAAGCTGCAAAGCTTATAGCCATTGATATTTGGCATAGTGATATCCATCAAAATCAAATCTGGCTTTAGCCGGAAAATAGCCGCAGAAGCTTTGATCGGTTCTAGCAACTTAGTGAGTTGATATTTTCCACTTTTCTCTAAGAATCGCTCAATTTCGTCCAAAATAAGTGGACTATCATCAATGCAGGCAATTTGATAATTTTTTGACTTATTGTTGGAAGGATTTAACTCATGATCGATCAGTGTCAATTCACCACTGATCGTCAGTGGCAACAGCGGCGGTTCTGGAATAGTTGGTAGAGTATCAAAGGGCACCGAGGGCGGCCGTAAAAAAATCAAGTTGTGACGGATATAAGGTATTAACAATTGAACTAACTTCAATTCATCTTGCTTGAGCAACCTTGCTAACTCCCGTAAACTGATGCCACGCATCAATTGAGAGATTTGTTGCAAGGCAGTGAACGATAATGTACCAGATAAGACTGGTTTGTCTAACAGTTTTTCAGCAGTCAGGTAGGGACGTTGATGGGGAGACTGGACAACGGTGGTAAATTTTTGCCAAATTTTTAGTCGTCGCTGGTAATAGTCCAACGTAGCTATTAAGTTTAAGCTAGTCTGTGAATTGCTGGGTGCTGTTGTCGATATCTGTTGATTTTGATGCCAGATGCTATCTCCCTCGGTGATCCATAGTAGAGATTCCAATGCTTCTTTCATCAATTCCAACGTTATGTGGCGTAGTTGTCCTTGATCAAGTAAGCCCTGTAGCTCTAAATCATCTAATTTCTGACTTACTAAGCTATCTGTTGACAAACTATGATAGGGATCGGTTTTCAGAGCCATAGCTGCCGCATCATAACCTAGCTGACGTAAACGTTGACTCAATTGACTCAAAGATTGACTCGAACAATCGACATTCACTAATTGTCCAAATCTGAGGAAAACATGCCAGCTAGTGGAGCCACTAGTTATTTCTAAGCAACCAGTACTTTGATTGTTAGATAACCTGGTCAACAATTCAGAAGTTTTGATTTCGGAGGGCATAAGACAGATCTTTGCTATAAGATTTTCTATTGGCGGAAAAGACTCCCACCATAAAAATTGATGAATTAAGTAAACTTAGAGTACCCTCATTATTATTAGCAATCACCATTCGCTAGTTTATTATTATTTATTTTGATTGTCTTAACTGGAGATATTTATAACTTACCGACAATATTTCTGCTCTCAAACACAAAAAATCCTCTGTAAAAACAGAGGATTTTTTGTGTCTGCCAATAGTGATACTTCTAGACTTTAATTGGCTGCGCTACTTGAGCAGCAAAGAAACCAGTCCGAATTGTCTCTGCAATCTGGGCACCAGTCAGACCCAACTCTGTCAAAGACTCCTCAGGAGTAGCGTGCTCAACCAATTTATCTGGAACTCCAATCCGTTTCAAGGGCACCACGATATTGTGATCTAGCAAAGACTCCGCCACCGCTGAACCAAAGCCACCAGCTAAACAGCCTTCTTCCACCGTTACTACTTTGCCAATTTTTTGGGCTAAGGGCAGAATCAACTCAGTATCCAAAGGCTTGGCAAATCGACCATTAATGACGGTGGCAGAGATGCCATGTTCATTTAAAAGTTGAGCAGCTTGCATGGTTGGATGTACCATCGAGCCGTAGGCGAGCAACAATACATCGTCACCCTGCCGCAGAATTTCGGCCTTGCCGATTGGCAGGGTTTCCCACCCTTCTTCCATCAACGGCACCCCATAGCCATTCCCGCGCGGATAACGGAGGGCGATCGGGCCATCGGTATATTCAATGCCGGTCACAATCATACGCTGTAATTCACCCTCATCTTTCGGAGCCATCAGCACCATGTTTGGGATACAACGCAGGTAGGCAATGTCATACATCCCTTGGTGGGTGGGACCATCCGCCCCGACAATTCCCGCTCGATCCAAACAGAAAAAGACCGGCAGATTCTGAATACAGACATCATGAATAATCTGATCGAAGGCCCGTTGCAAGAAGGTTGAATAAATTGTGGCGACCGGTCGCATTCCCTCGGCAGCCATCGCAGCGGCTAAGGTGACGGCGTGTTGTTCCGCAATGCCGACATCAATATATTGCTTGGGAAACTTAGCCTGGAATTTGTCTAACCCAGTACCAGTTGCCATCGCTGCCGTGATCGCCACAATGCGCGGATTATGTTCAGCCAGAGTGATCAGGGTATCTGAAAAAACTTTAGAGTAGCCTGGTGGCTTAGGCTTGCTAGAAGGAATGGCTTTACCCGTAGCTAAGTTGAAAGGATTTTGGGCATGATAGCCTACTTGATCTTTCTCAGCTATTTCGTAGCCCTTACCCTTGGTAGTTGCCACATGTACTAGCACTGGCCCCGGATGCTTATGAGCAGCCCGGAAAGTAGTAATTAGCTCTTCGATGTTGTGACCATCTACTGGTCCCATATAGGTAAAGCCCAATTCTTCAAACACTGCACCCATTTTGGGCACGGCTAGTCGCTTCATGCCTTCTTTCACTCGATCGAGTTCCGGATAGAGGGCTTGACCCACGAACGGAATATTTTTGAGCTGATCTTGCAGATTATCGGTAACATACTGCACTTCGGGGCTAACCCGAATTTTGTTGAGATAACGCGAAATCGCTCCTACATTCGGGGAGATCGACATATCATTATCGTTCAGCACTACCAACATGTTGGTCTTCGGTAAGTGACCAGCATGATTGATCGCTTCCAGTGCCATGCCACCAGTCAGAGCGCCATCGCCAATCACTGCCACGCATTTAAAGTCTTCCCCTTTGAGATCACGGGCAATCGCCATCCCCAAAGCGGCGGAAATACTAGTGGAAGCATGGCCAGCGCCAAAGTGGTCAAATTTGCTCTCGCCCCGGTTCAGGTAGCCAGCGACTCCATTTTTTTGACGGAGGGTATGAAAATCTTTGTAGCGACCAGTTAAAAGTTTGTGGGGATAGGCTTGATGTCCAACGTCCCAAATCACCTTGTCGCGGTCTAAATCTAGGGTTTGGTAGAGGGCAATCGTCAGTTCTACAACTCCCAAGCCTGGGGCTAAATGGCCACCGCTAGTCGCCACTGTTTGCAGGTGTTTTTCGCGGATTTCGCGACCAATCTGTTCTAGTTCACGGACAGGTAGGCCGTGCAATTGATTGGGGTGAGTAAGTTCGCTTAGGTGCATAGCCACCGGGGGATTAATAAAAGATTAATTATCTCTATTCACTTTAGATGATTTACCAAGAATGGCCAATTAAATTTCAACAATTTTCAACGCTTGATGCTACGCGGGTCGAGTGCGTCCCGCAAGCCATCACCCAAGAGGTTAAAGGACAAAACTACAGCTGCGATCAAAAGAGCTGGTGGCCACACCAACCAAGGCTGAAAAGTCAAAATTGAGGTGTTGGTAGCCAAAGAGAGCATATTTCCCCAGGAAGGATCGGGCTGTTGGATGCCCAGCCCAATTAAGCTCAGTACTGATTCGGAGATGATAAAGCCTGGAATGGCGAGGGTGGCGGCAATAACTAGGTAGGTCGAGGTTTGGGGAAGTACATGACGCATCACGATGTAAAACGGATGCGCCCCCATTACTTGAGCGGCTTGAATAAACTCCCGTTCCTTAATGGATAGCACTTGCCCCCGCACGACTCTGGCCAGGCCAGCCCAACCGATAAAAGAAGTAATAATTACAATCAACAAAAAGCGCTGGGAGCTAGAAATTCCGGCTGGTAGAATGGCGGCTAGTGCCACTAGCAAGTAGAGGCTGGGCATAGTCATCAGGACTTCGGCGGCGCGCATTAAGATTGTGTCTAGCCAGCCACCAAAATAACCAGCGACACCGCCAATTAACATCCCCAATGGGAAAGAGATCAAAATGCCAATTAACCCAATGAATAGACTGATGCGGCTGCCATAAATCAACCGGCTAAACTGATCGCGCCCCTGTTCGTCAGTTCCTAATAAATTAATCCGACCGGGCTTAGTAGGATCGCTGGTGCCAAATAAATGTAAGTTGGCATCAAATCCTTTGAAGAGGGTCACTTCATTGTTTTCATTTTTCGATCGCTTGGCGCCCTTTTTTTCGGTACCACCCAGCTTGGGGAATTTAGGAATCTTAATGGTAAATAATTTGTATTCATCACCAGCCACAAATAATTGCAGCGGTGCAGGTTTGGTTCGATCGATCTTCAATTTGCGATCACCAGTAGCCAGATCGGTCTGTCCCTGGGTGACTGGATAAACCACTGGCGCCATCATTTCGCCTTGGTCATTAGTAAAGTGAATCGGCGTGGGTGGCAGCAACGAGCCGTCTTTTTGAGATGCATAGGGATCGTAGGGGGCAATGAACTCGGCTCCGATCGAGATCACATAAAGAGTCACCAAGGTAATTGCTCCCAGTCGGGCGAGTCCATTCCGATTTAGTTGCTGCCACCAATTCATACTCTAACCGCGATAGTTGTGTAATCTATTCTATAATGTATATTGTGCGCGGATGTGACTCAATGGTAGAGTGTCAGCTTCCCATGCTGAAAGTTGTGGGTTCGAGTCCCATCATCCGCTTATCGATTAGTCGGCATGAACTTTTTTTAGTTCTTCTTGTTCGATCGCCTGAAACAACGCGAGAAAGTTTCCCTCGCCAAATCCTTGGACTTGACCGCGCCGCTCAATAATTTCAAAAAAGAAAGTTGGCTGGGCGAAAATTGGTTGTGTGAAGATCTGCATCAACAAATCTGAAGCATTATTTTCTGGCCAGTCCAACAGGATCTCCGATTTTTCTAAATCTTGCCATTCCTGGTGCTGAAGAGAAAAATTATGAGCCTGTCGGGAACGGCTTTTTAAATTGGTGTAGTAGCTTTGGGGAATCGGCAAAAATGCTAAATCTTGCGATCGCATCTCAGTCACAGTTTGAAAAATATTAGCAGTGCGCAGCGCAACATGTTGAATACCAGCACCACCATTCACATCGAGAAAAGTCTGAATTTGAGAATTGGGACTGCTGGGTTCATTGATATTGAACTGAATTTGACCAGTAGCATCCACTAGGGCTTGACTATACAAGCCAGAAGAGCCAGTTTGGATATTAAAAGATTGTTGAACTTGGAAATCGAAAAGACTTTGATACCAATCCGTCGCTGCTGCTAATTGGTGCTGACCAACATTTAAAACTACATGATCGATATCTACAATCGGATTTTGATAATCTTGCTCCAATTCGATTGGTGCCAATATTGGATTACTAGCATTGGTAACTAAAGTGTGTTGAAAATCTCCCCAACCTTGAATAGTGAGCTGCTCAGTATTGTCGATCGATAGGTCGTATTCTTCAATAATATTAATATCCAAACGAGCAATCTTTTCAGCCCATAGTTCCAGATCATCAACCAGAAAAGCAATATTTGCCACTCCAGCCGGATGCGAGGCCAAATAGTTAGCCACCGGGCTAGACTCACTCCGGGCGGAGGATACCCGAAATAAAACTGTGCCGCTACCCACCAGTTCGGTACAGGTGTGTTCATCTACTCGTTGACCACCGGATTGAAAACCCATTTTTTGGATCAACCAATCGCGCGTTTGCGCGGCATCTTCGACGAAAAAATGAATGTGATCGATTTTCATAGCACCTAGTTAGAAATTCCAATCAATTCTTTATTTAGTGGCTGTAATCAGACCAAATCGAATTAATCCTCTTTCGTAGCCTTGACTCATTAACTTTAGAGATAGTGCCGCTTGAATTGTTTTCCAGCCCGCTTTAAATAATCCCAAAATGGCTTCTGGCGTAATACTAGAGTCGATCACCACCTCCCAGAAAGGTGCTACGGCCACCGACCAATCAGTCGATCGCATTCCCTGAAAGCCACATGCAGTGGTGATAGCTTCATATTCTGGTAGTGAGATCACGTAGGGTAAACAGTAGACCTCATAGATTTGGTCGAGATGTCTAATTTCAGCTGGGGTTAAAAACCCGGCCTCGCCGTCGGTAGAACGATGACACCAAGTGGCAAAAATCAAGCGACCACCTGGTTTCAGTACTCGATAACACTCTTGCAAGAATTTTGTTTTATCTGGCATATGCTCGCCGCTTTCTAATGTCCAAACCACATCAAAAGTATTGTCTTCATAAGGAATAGCCAAAGCATTCGCCACTTTAAAAATAGCTTTATCTTTCAATCCAGCTGCGGTGGCTCTTTCCTGAGCACGGTTGGCCTGCACGGGCGATAGCGTAATTCCCACTACTTCGGCTTGTAATTTTTCAGCCAAATAAAGGCTACTACCGCCAATACCACAACCAATATCAATAATCTTGGGGGCTTGGCCATCGGAACTATTACAACCAGACCAACGCAGTAATTCTTCAATCAGGTCAATCTGGGCTTGGCGACGATCGATCTTCTTTTTGCCATCCACACCATAGTAGCCATGATGCATATGTTCGCCCCAGATACTTTCCCACAAGCCACTAGAGGCATCATAAAATTGCTGAATTTGTTGATATAGATCGTTACTCATGAATGGTTTGGGCGCGGTTACTTACTTGTCCCACCCATTCTAACCAGACCAGTTCGATCGTGCTTTGGGTTCTGTGAATTTGAGCAGAAAAAAAGGCCGGTCAAAGACCAGCCTTTCTAATAGTAGTTAGCCAAAAAACTAGGCGTTCCCACCCATTTGAGCAGCTACTTCTTCCGCAAAGTTAGACTCTTTCTTCTCGATACCTTCACCCAAAATAAAGCGAGTAAAACGTCGAACTGAAATACTACCACCGAGTTGCTTAGCGCTGTCTGCGAGTAGTTCATCCACCGTCTTACCTTGATCTTTGATGTAAGGTTGATCGACTAGGGTCATTTCTTTCAGGCGTTTATCAATCCGACCCTGAACGATTTTTTCTTTGATATTGTCTGGTTTGCCAGCCAAATCATCGCGACCCATTTCCATTTCTTTTTCCTTCGAGGAGATCTCAGTCGGAATAGCCGCAACGTTGATATATTCAACGTTGGGGCAAGCTGCCACCTGCATCGCCAAATTGCGGGCTAAGCCCTTAAAATCGGCATTGTCAGCAACAGATGCTGCTTCAGTCCCTAGCTCTAAGAGTACGCCCACCCGACCGCCAGTATGAATGTAGCAATCAATGACCCCAGTTGAGCCAGCAGCCAATTGATAGTTAGCTAACCGCCGAATGTTAAGATTTTCACCCAAAGTGGCGATCGACTTAGTTAGAGCTTCTTCAACTTTAACGCTGGGATCTTCGGAGTAAGGCTGAGCCAACAGCGCGGCGACATCATCAGCAGTAATTGCTTGATTAGCTAAGCTCTGTACTAGCAACTTGAAGGCATCATTACGGGCGACAAAGTCAGTTTGACAATTAACTTCTAGCAAGACACCAGCTTTACCATCGGCTTGGATGTAGTTATCTACCAAACCTTCGGCTGTCACTCGATCGCTTTTTTTTCCAGCCGCAATCATCCCTTTCTGACGCAGCCATTCCGATGACTTGGTGATATCACCGTCATTTTCGTTGAGCGCTTTTTTACAGTCCATCATCCCTGCGCCAGTCAGCTGGCGTAGTTCTTGAACCATTTTTGCAGTAATTTCAGCCATATTGTTATTTAGGAGTTGATTAGGAGCAAAACAGGAAAGTTCAGAATTTTCAAACTACCCTGCACTTTCAGCTTCACTAGGGCTAGCTTCGCCAGCTGCTACTTCGTCTTCGAAGTCTTCTTCAGCGTAGTCAGCATACTCATCTTCGGTATCTAGCTGACCATGACGACCTTCGTAGACCGCATCAGCCAGTTTGCCCAAGATTAGTTTAACCGAGCGAATAGCATCATCGTTGGCTGGGATCGGTACATCGACGATGTCTGGATCGCAGTTGGTATCTAGTAAAGAGACGATCGGAATATTGAGCTTTTGGCACTCTAACATGGCGTTATATTCCCGGCGTTGATCGACTACGATCACGATATCCGGAATTTTGCGCATGTTTTTGATACCACCCAGATATTTCTGGAGCTTAAACATTTCCCGGCGCAGTACGGAAGCTTCTTTCTTGGGCAATAGATCCAAGGCACCGCTTTCTTCACGCCGTTCTAAATCTTTGAGGCGATCGACTCGACCCTTGATCGTTGTCCAGTTGGTAAGCATTCCTCCCAACCACCGTTGATTGATGAAGGAAGCCCCACAACGGGTGGCTTCTTGGGCAATAATGGTCGCGGCTTGGCGCTTGGTGCCTACAAACAAAAAGCGCTTGCCCTGTTCGGAAGCCGTCCGCATATAATCATAGGCATCTTCCATCAACTGGGCAGTCTGCACCAAGTCAATGATATGCACCCCATTCCGAGAGGTGAAAATATAAGGAGCCATTTTGGGGTTCCAACGGCGGGTTTGGTGCCCAAAGTGAACACCCGACTCCATCATTTGCGCGAGAGATACTACAGCCATATTAAATTATTACTCCTTCCGGGTTTATCCTCCATCTGAGTGCATTTCTGTGGTTCAGAAACACCCGAAATCTCAGATGTGCGAATTTTTAGACAACTTTTCTAGAATATCAAATTATAGGGATTTTCGACAATACCTAATTACCAACTGATATCATTAGGATAGCCAGGTCACAATCTACAGTTTTCTGGCCAACTAGTTCAGGGTTACAGCTGTCAGATTGTCGCCAGCATTTATCCACTGCCTCAATAGTCGAAAGTCATGTCTAATATTAATTCCAGTAGCTCATTAGAAATTAATTGGGAACGCTTACATCAAATTTCTGATGCCGATTCCGAGTTTGAGTGGGAACTGTTAAACATGCTAGCGGCAGATGTAGAAGAGCAACTAGGGGCATTGCAAACGGCAATCGAACAACAGGATGCCGAAAAACTCAAGCATCTGGCTCATTACATCAAGGGAGCCGCTGCCAATGTGGGAGTGAATTCGATTAGTTCGATCGCTCACAACATGGAAGAATCAGCTCTCGATCATCAGTTTACGAATGCTGGTCAGTTGCTCTTGGCTCTAACCGATCAGCAACAGCAATTTGCGGCTTATTTGCAACAGCATTAAAAAACCTGTTCCAGAAGGAGCAGGTTAAGGATCAGCAATTGTTAAATTACTTAAGTTTTAGCTGGGGTAGGACTCTTAGTCGCCTTCGGATCAGCTACTTCCGTTTTGGGTGCGGCGGGTGAAGCACTGGACTTGGTTTCCTTCCCAGCAGTTTTAGGATCAGCGACAGCGACGTTGCCAGTCACTTTCAAAGTGCCATCGGGCTGTACTTGCCAAATGTCGTAGCTCCCAATCACATCACCATTCTCATCAATATCGACGTTGCCGCTGGCACCTTCGTAATTGATTTTTTTACCTTCTTTGACCATGGCTAAAGCTTTACAGATATCCGAAACCTTCTCACCATCACCGCTAGCGACTTCCCGCATTTTACTGTTGATGCCCTCACCCGTGTTAACTTTGGCAGCTTGGGCAGCTAGCATCATTAAAGCGCCAGCATCCCAAGACTGAGCCAAATAAGGAGTCAACGGTTTACCGGTGCCTTTCCAAGCAGTTTCAAAATCTTTAAAGGCGGTGCCATTGGCTCCTGGAACAGTACCAATTGCGCCTGCCAAGATAAACTTGCTATCGGCGCTTTTGCCCACTTTGGTAGGAAAATCATTGGAGTAACCAGCATCTGGGAACAGTAACTGCACGCCTTTGCTAAAACCCTGCGAATATGCTTCTTTGATGATTAATGGCCCAGTTTCATCTGGGTAGACGATCGCAGCGACGGCTTGGGGCTTACCTGCAAATACAGCTTTTACTTCGGAGGTAAAAGAGGCGGCTTTAGGGTCGTAATGCACCGGATTAGCTTCATTTGTGACAGTACCACCTAGCTTTTTGAAAGCGGCCACAAATTCTTTTTCAAAGCCGACCCCGTAGTCATTGTTAATGGCAATTGTGGCGACAGTTTTGATGCCCTTGTCGAAGGCCAGCTTGGCTAAAGCCGGAGCTTGATGTACGTCAGAGGGCGCTGTCCGTGACCAAAAACCTTTATACAAGCCTGTTTTGGCTTTTTCCGTAAAGACCGGACTAGTACTACCGGGCGAAATCAGCATTACTTTGTTTTTCACAGCCACTGAGGCCGCAGCGGTCGAGACACCACTAGAAAAGGAACCGACAACACCTGCCACTTTATTTAGCTCAGTCAATTTGGTCATACCGGCCACGCCCTGATCCGGCTTACTCTGGTCGTCTTCGGAAATAACTGTGACCGGTTGGCCGTTAACACCACCACAGTCATTGGCTTTTTTGACTACCAACTTCACTGCTTCCGGTAGGGGGGCGGCGATCGAAGCCACGTCACCAGTTGCCGAAAGTAATGTCCCAATTTTTAAGCCTTCCTTGCTAGCCAGTGCCGAAGTGCTGGGGCTGACCGTGCCTGCTGGTGGTTTCGCAGTTTTATCTTCACAACTAGTCAGCAAGCTACTACACAAGCTAGCTACCGCCAGAAATATGGCTAATGTTGATTTATTCATGGAAAATTAAACTCCTCATCACATAAAATTACGCTGATTGATAGCGCAATCCTATTGTAGACAAGTCTGGGATGCATTAGTACTGCTAAGATGAAGCAGTACTAAGCTACTATCAATTATGGCTAAACAACCCCGATCGATCTATGCCTGTAATTCCTGTGGCGGTGAATCTGGTCAGTGGTTTGGCAAATGTCCATCCTGTGGGACTTTTAACTCTCTGGTAGAGCAATTACCAGTGGCGGTTAAAACCAGCGGTGGCCGGACGGTTAGTCGATCGATCTCTACTAGTCCCCCGCAATCGCGCACAGCGGTGACTTTTACTCAGATTAGTGACAGTCCGGAACAACGCTGGAGTTCGGGTTATGCCGAGTTTGATCGAGTGTTAGGTGGTGGGTTAGTACCCGGTTCTTTGGTGTTGATTGGTGGCGATCCGGGAATTGGCAAATCTACGCTTTTATTACAAACAGCGAGTAAGCTAGCCCAGAAACAGCGAGTTTTATATATTTGTGGCGAGGAATCGGGCAAACAAATCAAGCTGCGAGCCGCACGACTGGGGGTGGATGTCAATAATCCGGAATCTAAGTTGTATGTGCTGGCCGAAACCGACATGGATGAGATTATTCAAGAACTGAATTCGCTTCAGCCCCAAGTAGCGATTATTGATAGTATCCAGACGGTCTATTTACCAAACCTAACCTCGGCGGCGGGTTCAGTGGCACAGGTGCGCGAATGTACGGCTTCTTTGATGCAGATTGCCAAACGCCAAGATGTCAGTATGTTTTTGGTGGGTCATGTCACCAAGGAAGGCGCGATCGCCGGTCCAAAAGTACTAGAGCATTTGGTAGATACGGTACTGTATTTTGAAGGCGACAGGTTTGCGGTGCATCGGCTGTTGCGATCGGTCAAAAATCGGTTTGGTGCCACCCACGAAATTGGCGTGTTTGAGATGGTCGATCAGGGACTAGTGGAAGTCACTAATCCTTCCCAGCTGTTTTTGGGCAACCCCGAAGATCAATCTTCTGGCACCGCCGTGGTAGTGGCTTGTGAAGGCACTAGGCCACTGTTGGTGGAACTACAAGCGCTGGTCAGCCCCACCAGCTATCCCTCGCCGCGCCGTTCATCGACAGGCATCGACTATAACCGATTAGTGCAAGTGTTAGCAGTGCTGGAAAAACGAGTCGGCATTCCCTTATCCAAACTCGATGCCTATCTCTCAGTAGTGGGCGGCTTAAACGTGAATGAACCAGCCGTCGATCTGGGGATGGCGATCGCCATTGTTGCCAGTTTCCGCGATTTAGTGGTGGCTCCTCAGACAGTAATGATTGGGGAAGTGGGATTGGGTGGTCAGGTTCGGCCAGTATCACAGCTAGAACTACGCCTGAAAGAAGCAGTGAAGTTGGGCTTCAAACGAGCGATCGTCCCCAAAAGTCCCTCCTTACCGGCAGTTGCCGGGTTAGAAATCATTCCGGTAGGCAAACTAATTGAAGCAATCGTGGCCGCTTTGCCGATCGGTAATTGACCAGATATTTGAGGAATGCGCTAGGATTTTGCTGTTATCTCTCAACCTTTACTTGGTAAAAAATATGGCGGCAGAAACCATTACTCCAGCGATTAGTGATCGCATTTGCAAACACATGAACGACGACCACGCCTCAGCAGTGTTAGTCTACGCCCAAATTTACGGCCAAGCACCCCAAGCTAACCAAGCCGAGATGACCTCGATCGATCCCCACGGCATGAACTTAAATGCTCAGGTGGATGGCGCTACTCAAAACTTGCGAGTGGAGTTCGATCGAGAACTAACTGACTCTGAAGATGCCCACCAAATGTTAATTCAAATGGTGAAAACCGCCAGAGCCAAATAAAGTTCGCCGCTGAATTTAATTAGTTGTGCATCGCCGACATCACCTGCCGCACCGTCGCCACGTCAGGGATGGTAGTTTTACCACTGGGCGACGGTAAGCCCAAGGCTTGTAAATCAGCATCCACCATTAGATGGACTAACTCTTGGAAAGTTACCGACGGCTGCCAATTTAACTTCTCTCTAGCTTTGCTGGAGTCGCCAATCAGTAGTTCGACTTCAGCTGGCCGCAGGTAACGGGGGTCAAATTCTACATAGTCTTCCCACTTCAGGTTTACATAGCTAAAAGCTTCACCCAAAAACTCTTTAATGGAGTGGGTTTCGCCAGTAGCTACCACATAGTCATCGGGCTGGTCTTGTTGCAACATCAGCCACATCGCTTCGACGTAATCTTTGGCGTAGCCCCAGTCCCGCTTGGAATCTAAATTCCCCAGGAATATCTTGTCTTGCTTTTTAGCGACAATTTTAGCGATCGCTTGAGTGATTTTGCGAGTAACAAATGTTTCGCCCCGGCGAGGACTTTCGTGGTTAAACAAAATGCCGTTGCAGCCAAAAATATCGTAAGACTCCCGGTAATTGATCGTCTGCCAATGGGCAAACAATTTACCACAGGCATAGGGACTGCGGGGATAGAAAGGCGTGCTTTCTTTTTGGGGTACTTCTTGTACCAACCCATACATTTCTGAAGAACCAGCTTGATAAAAGCGAATTTGTTCGCCCGTGCGTTGCTCGTAATCCCGAATTCCTTCCAAAATCCGCAGAGTGCCCATGGCCACGGTGTCAACAGTGTATTCCGGAGCATCAAAGCTCACCCGGACATGAGATTGAGCACCTAAATTGAAAAATTCTTGGGGTTTAACCTGCTCTAAAATTCGCCGAATGGTCACCCCATCAGTGAGGTCGCCATAGTGCAAGAAGAGTTTAGCGTCTGCCTTATGCGGATCTTCGTAGATATGATCAATGCGATCGGTATTGAAAGTAGATGTTCGCCGGATAATGCCATGTACTTCATAGCCCTTAGACAACAGCAATTCTGCCAAATAAGAGCCGTCTTGACCCGTAATACCAGTGAGTAAAGCGCGTTTAGTCATAACCAACAAATCGTATTAATTTAGTCTCCAGCTGATTTTACCTGATGTATGGCTGCACTAACATTGTCATCCCCTACCGGTATCAGGAGATACCAAAACAGCGACTGCTCCAAAAATTACCGCCCTCATCCACATAAGTTATGATAAGTACTGGTTCTGTATCGATTTACCCCCAACGCTGTCTATGTACGTTGTCGAATTAGTCTTAAGAAATGTTGCCATGCCTATCTCCGTGCAGCGCAAAGAAACCGATGCAGCAGATAGTCTTTATGCTGAGGTATTAAGTGCCATCAAATCTAATCAACCAGGACATATCCTAGAGTTGACCTGTGAACAACAAACCGATAAGAAAGCTGCCGTGTTTGTTAGTGACATAGCAGCGGTTCAAACTTATAACAAATCCAGCACTCCGGCGACTGGCCGCGCCGCCGGTTTTGCTACAGCCTAAAACCATGGGGGCAGAAGTTGCGATCGATATCCAAAACCTATCCTTTAGTTGGCCATCCGGGATCTCAGTACTGCAAGATTGCTCGTTGACTGTGCCCCGGGGAGAACTGTGGATGCTCTTGGGTACCAATGGCAGCGGGAAGTCTACCTTGCTGCGGCTCATTGCTGGCTTGTTTGCACCCGCCGCTGGTCAGATCCAAGTACGCGGCAAGATTGGTTTTGTGTTGCAAAATCCGGATCATCAGCTGGTGATGCCCAGCGTTGGTGCCGATATTGCCTTTGGTTTGGTCAGTGAAAAGCTCTCCTATCCAGAGGTGCGCCAGCGGGTGGGCGAATCGTTAGCAGCAGTCAATCTCGAACATTTGATACGCCGCCCAATTTATGCCTTGAGTGGCGGCCAAAAGCAGCGAGTGGCGATTGCTGGAGTTATTGCCCAACGCAGTGAAGTTTTGCTATTTGATGAACCAACAGCGCTGCTCGACCCCGATGCTCAGTTGGATTTGGTGGCTCAAGTGCGAGATCTGGTGAAAGCGCGAGGTTTAGCCGCGCTCTGGGTGACTCATCGTCTAGAAGAATTAGATTATTGCGATGGGGCTTTTTTACTGGAAAATGGAAAGCTAGTCGATCGCGGCGATCCCGATCGATTGCGTCAAAGATTAATTAATGCGGGGAAATAACCATGCTGTTTAGCGAGATTGTCAGCAAACTGGGGACAGCGGTATCGAGCCATAGCACGCACTCCGATCCCGAAATCAGTGGATTATCTCCGATCGATCAGCCCCAAGCCGGGACGCTGAGTTATATTGAGAGCGCCAAATTTGCCAAGTTGCTCGCTACTACCTTAGTAACGGCGGTAGTATTGCCCCAAAACGACGAAATCATTGCTCAGGCTACTGCCCAGGGTATAGCTTGGTTGGCTTCTCCTGAACCACGGTTACTATTTGCGCAGTCGATTGGTTTGTTTTATCAAGAGTTCAAACCACTAGCCAGCATCCATCCTACCGCCGTAGTAGGTCCGGCCGTGGAAGTCGGTCAAGATGTTTATATTGGTGCCCATGTGGTGATTCAAGGCGCAGTAAAGATTGGCGATCGAGCGGTGATTCATCCCAATGTGGTGATCTATCCTGATGTGGAAATTGGTGCTGATACGGTCTTACATGCTAACTGTACTATTCATGAACGGAGCCGAATTGGTCAGCGTTGTGTAATCAATAGTGGTACGGTGATCGGAGCCGAGGGTTTTGGCTTTGTGCCCACAGCGACCGGCTGGTTTAAGATGCCCCAGTCTGGCTATACCATTTTGGAAGATCAGGTAGAAATTGGATGTAATAGTGCGATCGATCGGCCAGCTGTCGGGGAAACTCGGATTGGCCGCGATACTAAGTTAGATAATTTGGTGCATATTGGTCATGGTTGTCAGATTGGTTCTAACTGTGCGATCGCGGCGCAGGTGGGTTTGGTGGGCGGTGTCACGATGGGTAATCAGGTGCTGATGGGTGGTCAGGTGGGAGTGGCCAATAAGGTGAATATTGGAGATCGGGTGATGGTTTCGCCAAAGACGGGGATTCACAGTGATGTGGAGGCGGGAACGGTGGTTTCGGGTTATCCGGCGGTGCCGCATAAAATGTGGTTGAAAACAGCAGCGATTATGAATCGGTTGCCGGAGATGTATCAGGCGTTTAAAAAGCTGCAAAGTTAGGATAAACCTAAACAGAACAATCCATAAACCACTGTACTAAAAGCGTTTTACGGATTGGTTTTTACTCAATTTTTTCAACTAAAGGAAATCCAAGGTAATTTATTAGATCTTGTCTTAAACCTTTGGCACAAAATATTTTATCTAGTGTTCTGTATTTTCAACCTATTAATATTTTTAATCTGTTGATTTAATTGTATGACCTTAGTTGAATTGCCCAAGCGATTGTACACATTACTTGCCTTACCAAGATATGAAGTCGCTTTTTTCTTTTCTCCAGATGCAGCTGAAACTTCTGCTAGCCCTTTATAAACGATTGCTTGCCCTGCTAAATCACCACTACTTCTTGTTATTTCTAGCGCCTTGATTAGATTATCCTTGGCCTCCTTATAATTTCCTATTTCTATAAATTTTTGAGCTAAATCTATTTCTTTGTACGCAGGACCCTTTCTTCCGCCTCCATAATCTTCAAACCAACAAGGATTAACGTAGCAAGAGAGTGCTATATGAGCATCAATTGCAACCAAAATAGAAGTTAACATCAAGACTAATCCCAAGCCAAATGGGGTAAATATCTTACAATTCATAATCTATATTCCTCAAATTTTCAAGGTGTATTAATTACATTTTTAAGTGTTCTTTTGCTGAGTCTATCCATTCTCTTTCTTCAGGAAGTTTTCGATTACCAAAATTGATACAATTTTGCAATTCATTTCTTGGGTCAATTACAGGCTTCTTGGTTTTCAAAACTTCTGCTAGTAGACAATGTGCTGCTCCTCTCTTATGCTCTAAATCAATAGCTTTCTTCAAATTAGTTTCAGCATTTTGATCTCCTAATTTAAATTGTGCCCAACCCAAGTTTTTAAGCATGGCATACTCAGCATTTTTATATTCTTGAAACTCTTTTTCATTTAATTTTTTTTCTTTTGGAAAATTCAATCCTCTTGTAAGGAATTCAATAGCTCCATGATAATCTTTCCATTTAACAATATACAGTCGAGCTAGATTATTATAAGCAGAGACAAGATTTGGATTTGTTGCCATAGAAGTTTTATAGTCAATTTCCGCAGCATTAAAATCTTTACTGTCGTCATAAGCCCTACCTCGATTAAATATTGCAACGTTATTATCCGATTTCATCATAAATGACCAAGTATATTTTTGTATAGCGCTAGGAAACCGCTTTGCTTCATGTTCTTCAAATCCCCAATCATTGAATAACTTTGCGATAAAAGGAGTTCCGAGAGTAACAAATAAAGTTGCTGATAATAATGCGAGGGTGGAAAAGCCCACAATTAAAGCAACTTTTCGATGACGTTGTTGATTGTGTCTTTTTTCACTGGTGACAATGAATTCATCTGCCTCCGGATTAAAACCACCCAAAACTTGATTAAATATTGGATCTTTTTTGAGTTTTAAAACTTGTTCTAGCTTCAATCCATTCCACAACTCATCTTCTGCCTTCTTAGTCTGCCAACGTTTGACATCATCATTAAGTCGATTACGAATAGAAATGGCTAGGCGATTTTCACGAATCCAGTTACTTAACATCGTCCAAGAGGTCAGAAGTATTTCATGGACAATTTCAATCGTGGACTCCTGTGATTGAATTTCCCGATTACTAACCAACAAATTCTGATCGATCAACTGAGCCATCATCTTTTGCTCTAGCTGATTATCAAACTCTGATCGATTAGCCCTTCGTCGCACAGGCTTCCATTCCGTTTCCGACTCAGCATCCCCACCAATACCGATTAGTTTCAGAAAAATCTGTTGAGTTGCTAATTGTTCTGGCTTGGATAGTGCTTGATAAACTTGCTCTACATGCTTTTGCAGAGTACCGCGAACACCGCCTAAATTCCGATAGGTACTGATATTCAATGTGCGGTTATCGAGGCTGTTCGCTTGCAGCTCTGTTTGCCATAGTAAATTTAGGGTGTACTGCAACAACGGCAAATATCCAGGCTGCCCTTGCACATCCTTGATAATTTCCTCCACCAATCCATTTTCAAATACCACCCCGTGATGAGCAGCAGGTTGTTCGATCGCCAGGCGCAATTCATCAGGTTGCATTTCTGAAATCATCGGACGATGTTTATCGGTTGCCTTGACCAGAGCAGGATAAGGACTTAATCGATCGAGAAAGTCAGCTCGCATCGTACCGATAATTTTGACCGAGCTATCGTTTGCCTTACTTAGTTCCCTCGTAATTTGTATCAAACCATCAATAAAGTTTTTACACTTTTCGGCTGAACTGGTCGTAAACAACTCCTCAAACTGATCGATAAAGATGAGCCATTGTGTATCAGGCTGCTTGAGCGTCTTCACCACTTGGGTAAGAGTATTTATTTTATTTTCACGAGCAATTTGGGCTTCTGATTGCTTGTATTTACTCAGCAGACCGGCATACAAAGATTCAAAAGGGTCTTGGTCTGGCGTAAATGTCAGATTGACAAACCGTGCACCCCATTTACCAACTAACCAAGGAATTACACCAGCTCGAACTACTGAAGATTTACCACTCCCGGATGCTCCTAACAGCAAGATTAAGTTGGTTTGCTCTAGTTCATTAACTAAACCCGTCAGAAACTGATCTCGTCCAAAAAAGAGATCTTTATCATCTGATTCAAACTTTTTCAGTCCTTTGTAGGGTGAAGTTATAACAAGAGGACGAGTTTTGACTTCATCAACGGCAATCTGAATAATTTGCGTTTGAGAAAAAGTCAGCGTGACCTGATTACTTTGACCATCAATAGAAATATTACCAACCTTTTGATCCTGTCTTAGCTCATGTTCTTCTGAGGATAGGTTGTTCATAGCAAGCACACCTTAGCCAATAAACTAGCTAATTTTACTAATGGTTCAGCTAACCCGACAGTTTCTTCCAAACCTTTTTTGAGACTGTCGATCGACTGATTGATCGTATTTTTATCAGGTTTTGGCTTGTTCGCTTCTTCTTCAATAATCTTCAGCGGCACATCCACCGTCGCCTTCTGCACAGAATTAAGCGCCGGACTACTTGCTATATCTTGCTTTAGCTTGTCTAAAATCACCAAAGCTTCTTGCAGATCAACATTTTGCAAGGAAGCCTTTGTACTTGTATTCGTCTGATTGAAATTGGATTCCCCACCCATTTGCTGATTGATACCGAGAGCCGTACTATTGCCACTGCCGCCGAAGGCAAAACCGCCAAAACTCTGCGACTGGCTTTCTTTCGTCTGGCTTGGCAATGGGAATGTTTGCTCAAGAACACTTGCCAATCTATTCTGCAAGTCTTTCTTCTCTTCAGGATTGAAGGTTTTTATGATGTCTAATACTTCATCTACGTTGTACTTTGCCATGGTAAATATCCCAAGGGTTTTATCCATCTCCAGTTGAATTGTAGCCAAATCAATTAAATTAAAAGTAAGAAAAAGTGAGATATTTTGACAGCTAAACGTAAATTTTTGTAATTGGAGGCGGCATAGTTCAAAATAAACTATTTTATAGATAACATTGGCGAAACAATTTTAATTACATCGGTCGTCAGTGGGGGTATTTTCTAAAATTAGAAATTGCCTCACCCCTTACACTACCCGCAAAACCACCGCCGTCATGTCGTCACTTTGTTCCTGTTTATCCCCAGCAAATGTCCGAATTTTGCTAAAGACCTGATCAATAATTGCCTGGGAGTGCTGATAATTTTGGCAAGCATTAATAAACGCTGTCTGCAAATTTTCCTCATCAAACCGTTCGCCATTCTCATTGGCAGCATCAGTCAGTCCATCAGTATAGTACATTAGTACGTCACCAGATTCTAACTGGACTTGGCTCTCGCCATAGGTAGTTTCCGGATCGAGACCAATCAACATACCGGGGGTATCCAGCATCGTGAGGCCGGGGTTAGTCGATCGCCATAACAGTGGTGGATTGTGAGCAGCGTTACTGTAACTAAGAATCCGGGTTGTGGGATCGTACTCTGAGTAGAACAAAGTCACAAAACGGCTAGAGTTTTCCAAGTCAATGTACATGACCCGGTTGAGGTGCTGCAAAATCTGAGCCGGGGAGTTGCCATTCAATACTTCAGCCCGCAACATTCCTCTGGTCATAGTCATGATCAGACCAGCTGGCACGCCTTTGCCCATCACATCACCGATGGTAATGCTCCATTTATTATCTCGATCGAGCTTTTGACTGCTACTACTCAATCGATCGTAATTAGCTGGAATAAAATCATAGTAATCGCCACTCACCCGATTAGCATTTTGATAACAAGCGGTAACTTCAACGCCGGGAATATCCGGGCACTGGCGGGGCAGTAGGCGTTCTTGAATCTCGGCGCCAATTTCTACTTCTTGGTTTAAAAGATCGCGGCGGCGGAGTTCGACGGTTAACTCATCATTAATTACAGCTACTGCCGTTTGGTCGGCGACAATTTGTAAGAGTTTTTGCCGATCGCTACTCCAAACATAATCTGGTTTATCACTGAAAACGTATAGACAGCCGCGTTCGCCATCATCCATCACAATTTTCACAGCAAAAAAACTGATGCGCCCTTCATTTCCTAGCTTGAGCAAATTTTGCTGTAATTCGGCTTCAAATTCTGGCCAGTAAATCGTATTACTCGATCGATCACCCAGGGTTGAAAGAATCTGCCGCAGGGATTTCTCAATGCTGCGCGTAACCTGTTCACAGTTAGTTTTATTCCGACAGTAGAACTCTTGAGCTGGTAATTGACCGTTTTTCCGAAAAAGAACTACTAGCCCAGCATCAGCATCAGTAATCCGGGTAATCATCGAGGGCAGAATTTCTAGATACTGGTTCAAGTTCTTGAAATTGCGCAGGGCAAATCCCAAGGATTCTAGAATTTCATGAATTTTTTCTTGTTTTTGGTTAGCCAAGTCAGTAACTGGCTCCTGTAAATCGAAAAATGGATTGATCACCACGGTCACTCAATATCAGAATGCAAATAGAACTCAATGAGCTGCCTAGCAGCCTACAATATATTAGTTACTTCTGGGTAGTATTAATTTCTAATAGCCCCAGAGCTAAACCCAAGATTAACTACTGAGCAGCGCTTCGACAAATTCATAGCTAGAGAAGGGACGCAGGTCTTCAATTCCTTCCCCGGCACCAATGAACCGAATCGGTAAACCCAGCTGCTGCACGACGGCTAGAGCCACCCCACCTTTAGCGGTGCCATCTAATTTGGTTAGCACCACGCCACTGAGCTTCGCGGCTTCCGCAAAAACCTGCGCTTGGCGCAAACCATTTTGACCGAGAGTCGCGTCTAGCACTAGCAGCGACTCAATTTGGGCATCACCAGCTTGCTTGTCGATAATTCGGCGCATTTTGCCCAGCTCATCCATCAAATTCTTTTTGTTTTGAAGACGACCAGCGGTGTCTACTAATAACAATTCAGTTTTACGGGCTTTAGCAGCGGTAATAGCATCAAAAACCACGGCGGCGGGATCAGTGTTTTGACCAGGATTAGCAATGACATCAATGTCACTACGTTGACCCCAAACCTTGACTTGATCGACCGCTGCTGCTCGGAAAGTATCAGCGGCGGCAATCAAGCAGCGATAACCCGAGGATTTGCTCATGTGGGCGAGTTTGCCGATGGTAGTGGTTTTACCGACTCCATTCACCCCGGTGAGCAGCCAAATGTTCAACATATCTTTGGTGGGCACAAAGTCGATCGCATAGTTTTGCTGAAAAGGCTTATCTAATAAATCGCGCAGAATTTGCTTGAGATAGGCGATCGCTTCTTCCGGCGGTAAGGTTTCAGCTCTAAGCTTGTCTTGAAGCACACCTACAATATAGTCAGTGGCCTCAATTCCGACATCTGCCTGTAACAGCAGGGTTTCGATCGCCACCACCGCATCGGCATTTAAGGGACCCTGACCAATCAGTCCTTTGACTTGGTTGACTAAGCTAAGGCGAGTTTTATTTAAGCCCTGGCGCAGTTTTTTCAGCCAATCAATTTCCGCCAGGGAAATTTCTTCGGGGCTACGGCCTTGATCGGCTAAGACCTTAGCTGACCATAAAAAGTCATCATCTAGAACAATTTCTTCTTCAACTGGAGCTTCGATCGACTGTTCTTTGAGGGCAGCCAATCTTTCTTGGGTGGAACGCTCTTGTGCCCAAGCTGGCAGACTATTCTCCACCGAGACAGCAGTGACTTCCGCTACAGCAGCAGGATCAGACATTGACTCTTCCACAACCGCTGGTTGATCGATTTGATCGATCGGCTGCTCAGCTACTGGCTCTGGTTTTACTACTATGGCTTCTGGTTCAACTGCCACGGTAGCAGCCTGTTGCTGCTTGATGTTTTGGTAAGCAGCCTTCGCCCAAGCCAGGGTATCAGCATCAGCCTTATTTTCACCGACGGCCACGACTTCTGGCTGCACCTCTGGCTCTGCCGCCGATTCGCTCACCTCTGCGGCCATCTCCTCAGTAGGATGCGCCAACTCTGTCACTGTCGGTTCTTCAGGCGTGGAGTTATTAAATTGGCGACGGAACCAGTTGAATACCATAAAAATAAAGAGTTTTTATAAAAATAGATATCACATCATATCTGATTGCCGGTTAAGCCTCGCAGAAGATTAACGGTTAGTCTGAGTACGGTTATCCCGATCCTTCCACAACATTAAACCCGCAGCGCGTCACTAACCTTGCGTAGTACACCATTGATAAAGCGATGACTCTCATCATCACTGTAGCGTTTGGCCAGTTCGATCGCCTCATTGATCGCAATTCGATCGGGCAATCCCAGATATTTGATTTCAACCACCGCAATTCGCAAAATATCTTGATCAATTTTGGCCAAGCGGCGCAGTTGCCAATCGACCATGTGACTACTTAGCAAACTATCAATTTCAACTTTGTTTTTAGCAATGCTGCCCAAAATTTCTAAAGCATACTGCTGCACTTCCGATTGGTTGGTGAGCTGAATAAACTCCGGCATTTGCAGGGAATGCCCCAGCCGGTTAATAACCGATTGGGTTAACTCCAAGCTCTCTTGGAGCATAGTGCGGGCACTCTGAACATCACTAGCGCGGGTTTCGCTGTGCAGCAGCCGTTCGTGACTGCGTTGCAGTTCGGCAGTAGCAGTTTCCAAGCTTTCCTCCGCTTCAGTACGCAAAGTGCGGATAGCCGCTAACACCAACTGGGATAGCTTTTGGCTAGCAATTTTCTCAGGAGAACTAGGTAGTTGAGACAATCCCAACAGAGCTAGTTCACGCGCAATTTCACGGGGTTTCATGGGTTAAGAGAAATTTAGGAGGCGGTCAATTCTAGCACTTATGGTTCATCCCCTGTGATCCCGATCAGATCTTTTTCTAGGTTAGCTGCTATCGGCGCGCCATAAGCGGCTGGTGCCAGAACATTTGCTGAATTCATACTAGGACTAACAATCCCACCAGAAACAATGACCTTAAAGGCATCTTCTACTGACATGGACAAGTTCACTACATCCTGGGCAGGTATTACTGCATACCAGCCGGTGGTGGGATTGGGAGTGGTGGGAATGAATAAATTGAGCATCGGCTCCGGCATTTGCAACTGGATTTCGCTGTGCAAAGGGCCAGTAACAAATGCTAAAGCCCAGATCCCTCGGCGGGGGTACTCGACCAAGACCACTTGCCGAAACCGGTTATTGGAATCTTTGAGGAGGGTTTCGAGGAGTTGCTTGAGGGTTTTGTATACTGAACCAGCTAGAGGAATGGCCTGAAGTAGACGTTCGCCCACATCGAGTAGCCATTTACCAGCAATATTCCTGGCCATTAAACCAATCAGCAGAATAGACAGTAAAGGAACTACTAAACCCACTAGCAGGTTCAAAAAGTTGACTAAAATAGGATGCAAGCCATCGAAGGGATTAATTTGCTTGGGGATCTTGGTTAGGACGTTGATGACCCAATTAGCTATATTAATAGTCAGCCAAATAGTAGTGGCGAGGGGAATGACTACCAACAGCCCAGCAATTAAATCGTTTTTCAAGTCCTGGCGAAAGCGCTGAAACACAGGGGTTAAACTCTCCTTATAAGATTTAGTCAACTCTCTCTACCGGTCTCTTCGCTACTGGGGCTGGGGACACGAGACAATAATATCTTTAGTTTTAGAGCTTCTGGCCGGATCTTGCAAGGCTTTATCGCCGATGACGCAAGCCAGCGAAACCAATAAATACATGCCCAGCAGCTAGCAGAAGACTGAATAGACTAGCTCGAATACCAGTTCTAAATAGATCGATCGTTATCTGGTTGGTAACAGACTGGCGTTTTTGATTGATTTGACCAAGCAGTTCAGTAGATTTTCTTTTCAACTCGCTGGGGTCAGCGCTTAACTTTTCGTACAGAGCTTTTTCCTGTTTGAAGGTCTCTAATTCTGGCCCTTGAACTTGCCCACTCTTAATTTGCTGATCGAGGGCAGCGATTTGTTGCTGAACTTTTGTTTTATCTTCAAAAACACTAAGTCTTTCTTTAATCGCTGCTTCCGTGCGGCCTAATTCTTGATTCATATTAGTAAATGCTTTATCTCGATCTTGATTAGCCGCAATGATTTGAAAAGGAATAATGGCTAAATAGATCAGCCCAAAAATCACGGAAATCAGGGCACTAAGAAAAAACCAATTCTGCTGATCACCCCGGCCAGATTCTTTGTTGATATTCTCCAGCCATTTTCCAGCCATTAAAAAAACAACCCCCACCAGAGAGAAAAAACCACGACCAAGCAACTCTATACCCAACTGTGCCCACCACTTCACATCACCGGGTTGGTACGGCAGAGCAGCGAAAATAATATTTACGAGTGTTGATACAATTAAAACTATACCAGCGGTCTTAAAAGCTAAAGATGTCACTAAATTGCTGTTAAATTGCATGAGTATTTCGGGGGGTAGATGGTTATTTGCTGGGGTGCGGTAGATATTAGTAGAGTTGGATATAACTACCTGAAATACTTTTACCACCGGGATCTCAGCGATAGGAATTGTAGCAGATTTTGACGATCGATAATCTGGTTGGCTGCTCAATCATTAACTTTTTGATCGACAAGTATTAGAGATCTTCAGATGGGTGATGTGAGCAAGTCAATTTACAATAAAAGGAAATCTGGCATGTAGGGTATGACTAAAAATAATATTAAAGTAGCTCCAGACAGCACCGTATTGGTAGCTGAAATTTCCAAATGGATTCAAACAATTGTGATTAAGGCGATCGAACAGCGCGGGCAAGCTTATATTTCGCTGGCTGGGGGCAGCACGCCCAAAGTAATTTATCAAGCATTAGCTAATAGCAGTTTACCTTGGGAGCAGCTTCAGATATTTTGGGGTGATGAGCGCTATGTCCCAGCCACCGATCCCAATAGCAATGAGTTAATGGCTCGTCAAAGCTGGCTAAACCTGGTGCCAATTCCAGCAGCTAACATTCACCCTTGGCCAACCGAGATCGGTCAGCCAGAGCAATGTGCTGCCCAATACCAAACAGAAATATTAAAATGTTTTGAACTACCCCTCGGCCAAATTCCCCAGTTTGATTTGGTGCTGCTGGGCATGGGTGAAGATGGTCATACCGCTTCTTTGTTTCCTCACACACCGGCCTTGGGGGTGATCGAAAAGTTAACAACCGTTGGAAGTAAAGATGGAGAACCGCGTTTGACACTGACAACGGCCATCATTAATCAGGCGCATTGCGTAGCTTTTGTGGTCACTGGCGCCAATAAACAAGCCGCACTTCAGCAAATATTTTCAGATACTGCTGATGCTCAGCAATATCCAGCTAAGTTGATTCAGCCCAGTGGTGAATTATGGTGGTGGTTAGATGCTTCAGCTGCCCAAGTTTTATCATAGCCAGCACAATTTTCGCGCAGATTTTTGTGAACAAAAAATAAAATACAGCAGTTTTTCCTCTATTCTGGAATTGAGGCTCTTCCGTGCTGGTGATTTTCGCTTTCAGTAAGCGTTAGACCAAAAATATTGGCTATCGTTTGACAGCAGATCAAAATTTCTAGTACTAAAATAATGTTTAAGTAATTGCCATCTATTTATGACTATTTGTCCTAATTGCAGCCACCAGAATCCCTCCGGTGCTACTCAATGCGAAGCTTGCTTCACGCCCTTGCCAGCCACGACGAGCTGTCCCAACTGTGGAGCAACAGTTCAGTTAGATGCAACGTTTTGCGGTCAGTGCGGTACCGGACTGGCCGCCTCCGTAACGCCAGTAGCGACTAGTCCGCCGCCCTCATCTAGTGAATCGACAGCATCTAATCTCCCACCCACTGTGATTGCCGGAGCAGCAAGTGCACAAGCCATTACAGAGCCAGTCGTTAGTGAGCCGATCTCACCCCTAATTTCAGAACCAGTGGTCGCACCAATATCGATCAGTTTGCCGCCAATATCACCAGTGGCTCATCCTGAGCCTGAAATTGCACTACCAGTTTCACCAGCCGTGGCGACTCCCGCCACTCCAGGGACAGCTTCACCATCTTCGACTCAGCTTCAGCAGCAGCGTTTTCAGTTCACGCATGTCCAAAGTGGCAAGGTGATCGAAATTCCGTTGAGCCTGAATGTAGTGCACGTTGGCAAGCCCAATGAGCAAATTCCGCCAGATATTGATGTATCGGGGTTTCCCTGTTCAGAAGTCGTATCTCGTGTTCACGCCGACATTCGTGTTGATGGCGACTCTGTCTATTTAGAAGATATGGGTAGTGCCAATGGTACCTATGTTAACCACAATGCTTTACCGACAGGCAATCGTCATTTATTGCGAGTGGGCGATCGCATTAGCTTAGGTAAGGGAGATTTAGTAACTTTTCTGTTTCAAAACATGTAAGATTGCTTGTTCAGCACTGAGAATGTCTATTCTTGGTGCTGAATTGGGAAACATTCTGACATACACTTTACTAATGTCCGAACAGTAATTTTTTTGTCTTGTGGCCACCGTGATAATCGTCTCTCTACTCCATCCCACTAAATCAGTTCCAACTCAGAGTTGGACATTCACGAACGAAACCATGGTGAGCATTGGTCGTGCCACCAATAATAGTGTTGTTTTGTACAGTGCCGTGGTTTCTCGGCACCATGTAGAACTGCGGCGCAATGAATCTGGGTGGCGAGTGGTAAATATGAGTACCAATGGTACTTACAGCTCGGATGGTCAACCCATTTCCAAGGCGATAGCGACTGATGGCATGGTTTTTCGACTGGCAACCTCTGGACCACGCATTCAATTAAGTTGGTCAGATTTAGCAAATTTAGATCAGCCCGTAATTATTGATGAACATGCGACTAGTGAGGATTTGACAGTAATCGACAGGTTAACTTCTAAGTTGAACGGGCATGACTAAATAAATCATCTTGACCCCGCCTAATGGCGAAAAAATTACCTGTTCTAGCACTCCGTTTAAACTGATCGAAATTTCTTGGGTACTGATAGTTTTCAATCCGTCTAATAAGTAGCGAACATTAAAAGCAATTTCTAAATCTTCCCCAGACACTTGAGCCGGGAGCGATTCTTTACCGCTGCCAATGTCTTGGGCTTCTACTGATAAATAGACAGACTGTTCGCTGTTACTAATCGTAAATTTGACTAGATTATTGTGTTGATCCGCCAATACCGCAATCCGTTCGAGAGCAGAGACCAGTTGCCTGCGATCGATCGTTACTTGTTTATCAAACCGCTGGGGAATCAGCATCCGGTAGTCTGGATATTTACCATCTAGAGTGCGCGTAGTCAGTTGTTGCTGACCCTGACTTGTCTCCCACTCAAAAACTACCTGACCGGCACCCAAATGTAAACCAACTTTTTCGGTAGCCGGTTTGGAGGCCAACATTTTTTCTAGTTCTCTTAACGCTCGCGCTGGGACAGTTAATTCTAAACTTTTCACCAACTCTGGTTCAGCTCCATCCACATTCTCAGGATATGCTTCGACCACACTAAGCCGATGTCCATCGGTGGCGGCAAATTCTAGTTTTTCTGCTTCTACTTTGAAATTGACTCCAGTCAAAATTTGCTTGGTCTCGTCTTGACTACAAGCGATCAAAGCACCCCGCAATCCGTCCATCAGGGCAATAGTTGGCAGCTGTTGGACTTCATTTTCAGCGGAGGTTGGCAGCTCGGGAAAGTCTTCGGCACTCAAACCGCGCACTTGATATTGACCAGTAGCTGATTGCACAGTCATCATCAGCGAATCACCATTACGAGCTGTATCGTCTAAGGTAATATCGCCACTAGGCAAGCGCGAGACAATATCATTTAACAACTTGGCTGGCAAAGCAATAATGCCGTCGGCACTAACCACGGCGGCAAAGCTAGTTTGAATACCTAAGCTGGTATCAAATCCAGTCAGCCGTACCTGCTGCAATTTGATATTAGCTTCCAGCTTGATATTGGTTAAAATCGGCTGGCTAGGTTTACTGGGAACGGCTCTACTTACTAATGAGAGACTAGAATTGAGATCGGCTTGCTGACAAACTAGTTTCATGATGGCGGTCAAAAGAGCGATAGCTCCCAGATTCTAGCAAAAACAGCGACTACAATCTTAGCTTTAAGGCACAGATTGACGTGCTGGCGATCGGTGCTGACCTAAAACCTGTGCAGGCTTGTAAGCAGCTTTGATCGATTGAATCACTCGATCGAGGTCTTCCATCGTCAAATTAGAGCCAGAAGGTAGGCACAGACCATTTTCAAATAAGGCTTCAGATACTTGGCCACCGATCGCTTCGCATTTCTCAAAAACAGGCTGCAAGTGCAGCGGCTTCCAAACTGGCCGAGATTCAATTCGTTGTTCGTTGAGAGCCAGACGAACATATTCTCGATCGACTCCAAACAGTTCTGGATCGATCGTCAAAGCAGTCAACCACCGGGTCGAAATCCCAAAAGATGCCTCCGGCATAAAATGAATACCTGGTATCTCAGCCAAAGCTTGATGATAGACTTCAAAATTATGGCGACGAGCATCCACTCGGTCAGCTAAAACCTGAAGTTGACCACGACCAATACCAGCCAAGACATTACTCATGCGGTAGTTGTAGCCAGTTTCCGAATGTTGGTAATGGGGAGCCGCATCTCGCGCTTGAGTTGCCCAAAACTTAGCCTTTTCAATAAATTCCGGATTTTCCGACACCAACATGCCACCACCAGAGGTAGTGATAATTTTATTACCATTGAAAGAGTACATGCCAATACGTCCGAAGGTTCCAACCATACCAGCTTTGTACGTAGCCCCCAGTGCTTCAGCAGCATCTTCAATTACCGGAACTTCGTACTGGTTGCAAACTTCCAAAATCGGGTCAAGGTCAGCACTTTGGCCATAAATATGAACCAGCAATACCGCCTTCGGCAGCTTCCCGCTACGAGCACGCTGATGCAATGTATCAATCAGAAGCTGAGGATCCATATTCCAAGTACTAGTATCGCTGTCAATAAATACTGGCCTAGCATTTTGGTAAATTACCGGACTAGCTGAGGCAATGAAAGTGAGGCTGGAGACAAAAACTTCATCATCTTGTTTAACTCCTAATAAGCGAAGTGCCAGATGAATAGCAGCCGTACCGGAGCTAACTGCAGCAGCATGGCTAGAACCAGTTACTTTGCAAAGTTCTTCTTCAAAAGCGTCAATGTGCGGACCCACTGGGGCAATCCAGTTAGTTGCAAAAGCTTCTTGAACAAATTCAAATTCGGCAGTGCCCATGTGGGGAGTGGAAAGGAGAATTGGCTTCATAAGTCGTTGTAATCCTTTTAGCGAGTATGTCAAAATTCAAGCAGAGGTGAGTCTAGTTGTATATGCATAAGAACCTGATTCAGGGGCAAGAACCACAATTTTCTAGATATCGATGTTGTAGTTCAAGGTACCTCGCCGCAAGGTCAAATCTGGTCAGAATAATAGCTAGATTAATCGATACTTTTTGAATTTGTTCAGATCGAACATATTCATAAAGTACTACTACTAGAGTCTAACAATATAATATCATTCTTGATAAAAATAATCAGAATTTCGCCTTAAGCATCTCGGGAATCACCGTGAAACTCGCTCATTGTCGAGTGATTAGCTTGAGATATTCCTTCTCTAATTAGGACTTTCTTAATCGTTAAAACTAGTATCTTTATGTCTAAAAACAGGTTGTAGTTATCTACGTACCAGACATCTAACTCAAATTTCTTTTTCCAGCTGATTGCATTCCGCCCATTAACTTGTGCCCAGCCAGTGATCCCCGGTTTTGCTTCATGGCGACGAGATTGTTCGGGAGAATACCTACCCAGGTATTTCATCAATAGTGGGCGGGGACCAACTAGACTCATCTCTCCTTTCAAGACATTAAATAGCTCTGGTAGTTCATCTAAACTTGTACTCCGGATGAATTTACCAAACTTCGTGAATCGATCATCATCGGGCAGTAACTCACCATAAGAATCCCGAGCATCGGTCATAGTGCGAAATTTATACATGATGAAAGGTTTACCATTTAAACCAGGCCGCTCTTGCTGAAATAAGATCGGAGCACCCAACTTAATTCTGACTAGAATACTGAGAATTAGTAACAAAGGAGCGCCTAAAATCAAGAAAGGTATTGTTACAAATAAGTCCAAGAAGCGTTTCGCTAATTTCATTGCTATCGGAGTAGAATTTTAAAGTAAGTTGAACCCTGGCTTTTTCAAAACTATTATACAGTCGGGATTTCAATTCTACTGAATACAAAGAATTGTCGTGCCAAATAACATAGTCTTTATATATACTGACCGCAAAAGCAATATTCCTGAATAATTTCATATTTAATTAACTTAAATTTAGTTATTACTGGTTACTCAGTAACTTTATTCGGGTTTTTCGCTTGCAGTCTTTTTGATAAATAGAACTCGCCTATGAAAATGTTACCCAATACTAACGTCAGACTAACAAACGCACCAGTAATCGGCATTGTCCACAGCAAAATTCCGATCGTAAGATTGGTGATGATATAAAGACTCGCTACGGTGGCATGAGTAAGCCCAGATTGTTGGAGGCGTTGAAAAAGATGGCGGCGATGAGCCTGAAAGATATTTTCCCGATCGCGTAACCGGCAAACCAGAGTGTAGATGGTATCAGCAACTAACGGCAGGGTAATGACCAATCCTGACCAAGCGATCTCAGGATCTTTGCTGGATAAAAGGCTAATAGCAATGATCGCCCCCAAAAAAGTACTACCCGAGTCGCCCATAAAGATTTTAGCTGGTGACCAGTTCCAGTAAAGAAAGCCAACTAAAGCCGCAGCGAGTAGCCAGAGGTATGGCTGTTGAAGGTAGAAAGCCAGAAATACAACTTGGACTAGGCTACAGCCCGCCACAATTCCATCCAAACCATCCATAAAGTTATAGAAGTTGATGATGGCGGTAAAGGCAATGAGAGTTAGTCCGATCGATATTACTGAGCCAAAGATTCCCCAGTTGGTCAGCCAGGGTTGGGAGAATGCGCCAAAGTAGTAAACCGCAATACTAGCTGTGAAGATTTGAACTAGATAACGAATTTTTGAAGGCACTCCTTGCCGATCATCGATCAAGCCAATGACAACAAGAGGAGTAAGAACCAAGTAAATAGGTAAAAAGTTCGCGGCTGGTAGCAAAAGTGGCAGGGTAACAGCAAAGGCAATAATAAATCCTAGTCCGCCGCCGCGTGGTGTGGGGATGGTATGGGAGCTACGCTCGTTGGGGATATCAAGAAATTGTTTGCTGAGGCGAGTTTTGATCAGCCATACGCTTACTAGACTGATTAGGAAAGCGAGAGTTAGTGCAATGAACTGATACATAAATGAAGATATTCTATACAGGTAGTTGGAACCAAGATCCAACACAATGAATGACACAAGAAACTAATTACTCTATTAACTGATTCAGAATCTGGCTGTTCAGTATAACAGTTGTTGGTGATTTTAAATTCATAAACAAGCCTTTTCTGCTGGAAATAGGTTATGTCTTCATGAAGTGCTGAAAGAGGTGTGGGGTAATGATACTTGTAATAGCGATAGATACTCAGAGTTGATTAAATCTATCGCTATTACAATAGGGAAGATTTTACTGGGGCGACTAATCTCGATTGGGGAGAATAAAAGTCTTTTACTTCCAGCACGATATCATCGTCTAGCACATCAACTTTTTAATAACTTCACCTACTTTTTTCATCAGCCGGGTCTGAGAGATTCGACTCCTAGCAAAAACACCAAATATCATCATGATAAAAAGACATAATATCTACACTTGATCAACAATCTCAGTTTTACAAGTGACTATCAAACAACTCTAAGCCATCAATTATTTAACTACATTGCAATAATTAATCAAAATCAAAGCGTTGCACAGCTTGGGTTTTCGGTCTTTCGGGTAGC
The DNA here is from genome assembly GCA_031414775.1 of Synechococcales cyanobacterium VAR_4_metabat_354. Lineage (GTDB taxonomy): Bacteria > Cyanobacteriota > Cyanobacteriia > Cyanobacteriales > Chamaesiphonaceae > JAAFHZ01. The sequence continues at coordinate 8,982 of JANOQI010000046.1, read as the reverse complement.
TGTAATTCACAGCGAAAGCTTCCTCCGATAAATAAATGAATTTTGTCTTTTATTTTCCGTCATAACTCTTGAAATACCCAAATACAAGCCGCATTATGTAAGAAGAGAAGAGCGATTCACTTTTCTCTAACCAAACTTAACTAAAAAGGTAAAGACCATGATTGTCATCTCTAATTTGTCTCAAAGCTATGTTCAAGAAGTCGCTGCTGCCGAAATGTCAGCAATTGTAGGTGGCGGTGGAAAGAAAGATTATTGTGGAAAGAAATGGTGTTGTGGAGGCTACTACTCCTCTAAAGACGCTGACGTTGATATTGAGCAATACAATGTATTCTCTGAAGACTCTTATAACGATGCAGATGTCCGCATCTCTCAGTAGATATTAAGCCCACTACTGCTTAGGATCGAGAGCTAAATAACCTGTATTCCTAGCTGAAAGTTCCGAATATCGGTGGCAGTAAGCTATTGCACTATTACGACTTATTTAGCTTTCATTACTTAGTTTCCGAAAAGCTTAAGAGTTCATGAATTTTAATGTTTCTCTAACCAACTTAACTAAAAGGTAAAAACCATGATTGTTATCTCTAATTTGTCTCAAAGCCATGTCAAAGAAGTTGCTACTGCCGAAATGTCAGCAATTGTAGGTGGCGGTGGAAAGAAAGATTATTGTGGAAAGAAATGGTGTTATGGAGGCTATTATTCCTCTAAAGATGCTGACGTTGACATTGAGCAATACAATGTGTATTCTGATGACTCTTATAACGAAGCCGATGTCCGCATCTCTCAGTAAATAGATTGTTGAATACAACTTCTTGTAGTCCTAAAGAAGATCAATACTTCATAACTCTTCTTTAGGATTACCTACTACCATAAAAATATTTGTAAGAGTGACTTCACTAATGCAAGTATTGAAAATTCTTTCTCTCACTCATAATAGGTAAAGATATGATTGTTATTTCTGATTTGTCTGAAAGCTATATCCAGGAAGTTACTATTACAGAAATGGTAGCAGTTTTGGGTGGTAAAAAAGGTTCTTTTATAAATATTGATATTGATATTGCCATTATACCAATCCTGCAATTTAATATATTCAGTGATGGTAGCAGTAATTCTGCTAGTCCTGTTGTGAACTTCTAGCTTCTATTGAAAGTACCATATGACCTGCTCATTGAAGTAGTTGAATTGATCATAAAGCTAAAGAAATTCAATTAAGTGCTACTTGTGGGGTTGGCATTGCTACCTCCACAGGTAAATTCAAATTTAGGTCAACTTTGAAAACTACCCATATAAGGCTTTTACTAATAGAGTATTAAGCAAAAGCTTAATGCTACCCAGTCTAGGTTTTATTATAGTTTTTCAAATGTTCTCTTGATTCCTGTTACTCCATCAGACAACCGAGTAATCTCTTTCATTCAATTTATCAGCAACCTGATTAGACACTGTTGCAGATAAGTTTCAATTTATTTCATGAAACTGACTATTTATAAAATTGCTCAAGTTTATTGATGCCGCAAAAGTTAACAGTTAAAATATCTCGCTCTATACGGTTCCTGAGATATTAGTAGTAGAAAAACATCAAACGCAACCTAGTAATTTAGTTCAATACTATAATCACTCACAAATTAAAGGTAGATCCATGATTATCATTTCTAGCTTGTTTCAAAGTTATAATCAAGAGCTTACTATTTCGGAAATGGATAAAGTAATTGGCGGAAGACTATTTTTAAATCGAGTAAAAATATCGTTCTCATCAGTAGACTCGTTCCCTATATCTTTTCCATTTTATACTTTCGAGAATACTTATAATGAAAAGAGTATAAATAGTACAAACATCATTAAAGTTAGTAGAACGACTTCTGGCTAATACTCATAACACTCATTTGTATTCTATCAATAGAAGGATAATCTCTATTGATAGAATTTTATTAATGTGAGATTATCACGGCTTTACAAGTTCATGACTGATGTCTCTCTCACAATACAGCTTAAATACTAAGTAATTAATAATCAGGCTATCACTTAGTATTTACTCTAAATCTGTGCATTCACTTCCCAGTTACTAGTTTCCTGTCTTATCCACTCATTGAATAGATCAAAACAAATCTGTTGGCACAACTGATCACTTAATTGTGGTTTTATTATTTCTTCCACAAAAATCAAATGAACCCCTGATGATGTAATAACTGGCTTAATTAATTCAGGCGGCTTAGCTGCACAAACAGCCGCCAAAATCTCAGGTTTTAGATCTTTACGCATTAATACTCCTCGATAACCACCATGCCGACGCAATTCTGGGTCTTGAATGTATTGGTGAGCTGCGTCATGGAAGCTAATTTCATTTTCTTGTGCAGCATAAAAAAGCTCCATTGCCAAGTCATGATCGTCAAGAACAATCTCGTACATGACAATTTCCATATAGTTAAGTTGATTCTCAAAGAAGTATGGTTTTACTTTATTAGCAAATAGAGTGTTTGCTAATTCATTTGTGAATAGTGATAAAAGCACAACCTCTTCAAAATCATTAGTAGATAAGCAATTATCTTTTAACCATTTAAACGTATCATCAGCGCTAATTAATTCACTGTCTATACGAATCGCATCTGCCATTTTTTGAACAACTGAACTATCTGGCTTTATTCCTATTTCTCTTGCTTTTTCCGAGATTATTTTGTTACTAACAATTTTCTCAGTCACTTGCGGTACCATACAAGATATCTTCAAATGATGAATAATTTCTTGAGGCGTAACTGTAATATTTTTCAACATGAATCATACCTTCTTTGGACTTATATTTTTAGATATTTATTGATAGAAATTAATTCTCAGACTGATAAATATGGCTCAGTAATTACAACTTTAGGCCACCCTCCTGCATTTTTCTAAAGGGGTCGATTACAAAATCAATAATGCGACGCTGCCGAACAATTACTTCAGCCGTTGCAGTGTCTCCAGGATGTAATGGAATACACTTATTATTGCTTCCAAGGCAGGTTTGATTGATCCCAATTTCTACTTTATAAGCTTCCACTTTCCCATTAGTTGTTTCCTTCATAGATGTAGTAGGAGAAACTGATAATATTTCTCCGGCAACCACTCCATAGTCTTGGAATGGATAAGCATCAAATTTAAGCTTAGCAACTAAACCCTTTTTTACATAAGCACTTTCGGCGGTGGGCATGATCGCTCGCAAAATCAGCCCAGATTGCTGGGAAGCAATCTCAGCAACAGGCGTACCCTGTTGGACGACAGCTCCAGCTTTTTTGATAGGAAATTCGTAAACAACGCCACTCGTGGGTGCCTTAACAGTTCGTTGAGAGAGTTGAAATTGTAGAGCTTTAACCTGGCTTTCAGATTGGGCAATTTCTGATTGTAGTGAGCCCGCATCATTATCATGACTTTTAATTTGTTCTTTGATTTTCAATAAAGATAATTCATTACTATGAACTAAGCTTTGCAGGCTACGCGCTTGTTGCTGCGATCGCAATGAAGCTTGTTCAATATCTGATCTAGCTTGTCCAACAGCCTTACCATAGTTACCAGTTTGCTCCGCAAGATTCAGGCTGGTTTGCTGAATTTCTGCTTGGGTCTGTGCCATTGTTTTATTATAGCTACCAATCTGTTCATTAAGTCGCAGTCTAGTCTGCTCAATTTCCGATTTATTTTGGTCATAAGCACGTTGTTTTTCCTGAACAAGATCCTCTTTAGCAGCAACTTGGATACCAGCAACAATACCTTCTTTTTTTGCTTGGATATAACGAGATAGCTCTCGTCGGGCATTAGATAGAATGGTTGCATTAGTTTTGAGAGAATCTTGCTGATTTTTATAAATAACTTGTGCTTGTTCAACCTGGGCTTTCTTCTCAGCTTTCAGCAAGTTATAAGAGTTTTTAGCTGAGTATAAATTTTGGCGGGCTTTACTCACTTGTGCTCTTTTTTCAGATTCTAGCGGCAGGTAGGTATTTTTAACAGATGCCGAACTATATCGTGCCTGATCAATTTGAGAGGCTTTCTCCAGCTCTGCTGCTTTATTTTGTTGTTGCTGAGTGGATAAAGTTAGAGTCAATTGTCCTTTTAACAAATTCAACTGATTGAGTCGGTTTATTTGCCCTTGCAGTTTGTCATGAGCTTGTTTCAATTCAGACTCAACTAACTCGGAGCCAATTGTTAATAAAACTTGTCCCGCTTTAACTGTATCGCCTTCACTAACTAAGATTTTTGAAACAGTACCAGCTACATTAGAGTCAATTTTCGTAGTACCATCTTTCGGCTCAATTTTACCTTTGGCTGTCCCAGTTTCATCGATCTTAGCAAATACTGTCCATGGTAAAACAACTACAATAATAGCTATGATTAGATATAGTAATCCTCTTGTCCATACTTGGGGACTAGTACTCAGGGTATTGGTAATACTAGGAGACCATTCATGATCGATCAATGAAGATTTTTCTGGTACTTTTACTAGTCCTTCTTTGTTCTCAACATAAGTAATGGCATGGCTGTCAGTAGAATTATTAAGCATAGTATCCTCTCAGGTTAATTAGCTATAATTAAAATTCGGTTCTAGGAGATTAAATGATTAAGCAACTGCTAGTTGTTGATGATTGAGATAGTAATAGTGACCACGCATACTCATCAGCTCATCATGAGTCCCTTGTTCAATCAGGACCCCTTTGTCTAAAACTAGAATCACATCAGCATTTCTTACAGTAGAAAGGCGATGCGCAATAACTAGAGTTGTTCTTCCCTGCAAAATTTCCCCCAAATTATTCTGGATAATACGTTCTGATTCGGCATCAAGATGGGAAGTAGCTTCATCAAAGATTAATAGTTTCGGTTTGCCCAATAAAGCCCTAGCAATCGCGACCCGTTGGCGTTGCCCCCCCGACAACATGCCACCGCCTTCTCCAGTGATTGTTTCATATCCCATTGGTAGTTTCTTGATGAATTCATCAGCCCCAGCCAAACGTGCAGCTTCGATCACTTCTGGTAAAGTGCTGCTAGGATGTCCTAAGCTAATATTTTCTCGAATAGTGCCGCCAAACAAAAAAGTATCCTGGTCTACTGTCCCAACTTGATGGCGCAAAGAGCTAAGATCAATATTGGCGATATCATATCGATCAATCATGATTTTGCCATCAGTTGGCGGATATAGTCCTAAAATTAATTTAGAAATAGTAGTTTTACCGGAACCACTTCTGCCAACTAAAGCGACCATCTGCCCTGGCTGAATCGTAAAATTAATATTTTCCAGGATATTTTGATCGCTTTCTGGATGATAGCGAAAGGTAACATTATTAAAAACAATTTCCCCTACGACCGGCGGTAAAGACTGGCGAGAGTACTGCTGTCTATTCTCTTCAGGCTCCGTATCTAACACGTCACTAATCCGTTCGATCGCAATCACCACTTCCTGATAGCTATTCCAAAGCATGACCATTCTTTTGAATGGAGAAATGATGTTGGATAGTAGCATACTGATCGCAATCAACTGTCCAATAGTTAACTGGCCTTGGATGACCAACCAAGCTCCAAACCAGAGCGTAGCAGTAGTCATCAGAGACTCGATTAAACTGCTAAATATTTGTAGGCGATTACTAATAACTTGTCCGGAAAATATTTTTTTAACTTCTTGATTAAACAATCCCTCCCAGTGCCAGCGGACAGTTTGTTCGACGGCGGTAGATTTAACCGTTCGGATACCAGATAGTATTTCGATTAAATAACTGCTTTCGGTGGCAACAGCGCTAAAAATTTCTCGTGAAATTCTCCGCAAAAAAGGCGTAGAGATCACAGCTAGCAGGAAAAAAGGCGGTATGATGAGCAAAACTAGAGCCGCTAGTTGCCAACTGTAAAAGAACATCAAACCGATGTAGATAAATACAGTCAATAAATCAAGAAAAATTGAGAGAGATTCTCCAGATAGAAACCGTCGAATCTTGCGATTCTCCTCTACTCTGGATATGATATCCCCTACATAGCGAGATTCAAAAAAGCTGAGAGGCAAACGCAAGGTATGGTTAATAAAGCCCACAATCAGAGCCAAATCAATTTTGTTGGCAGTGTGATCTAGAAGGTACTGTCGTAACCCCATAGTCATAACTTTAAAAATGCCAAAAATTAGTAGCCCCCACCCAACAGCAAATAGTGTAACCTCAGAGCGTTGAACTACTACTCGATCTAAAATAAGCTGAGTAAAAATGGGCGTAATTAGCCCAAAAATCTGAATTAAGACCGAAGCAATGAAAACCTCTGATAAAACCCCACGATAGGGTTTCATTAATTCAAAAAACTGCCAAAAGGGCGTAGTCATCTCTTTAGCTTCTTTGAACAGAGCTGTAGGGGTAAGGATTAGTGTATATCCTGTCCATTTTTCTTGAAATTCTGTATGGCTAAGAGTGATTTGACCAATAGCCGGATCAGCGACAACTATTCCTGTGCGTGTAATTTCATAGATAACAATATAGTGATTACCTTCCCAGTGAATGATCGCTGGTAGTGGTTGCTTAACTAATTGATCTAAAGTGACTTTGATCGGGCGGGTTGAAAAACCAATACTTTCAGCAGCAGTTATTAATCCTCGTAAAGAAGCTCCGTTGCGATCAACGTTAGCAATATCTCGAATCCTATTGATACTGAATTTTTTACCCCAGTACTGCGACACCATCACTAGACAGGCTGCTCCACAGTCCGAAGCACTTTGTTGGGCGAAAAAAGGATAGCGGTGAGCCACCCGCTGCCAAAAATGCTGAGCCACTACGATGGACGAAGGAAAATATGCCTTACCAATTTTTGTCCGTGTAGGGGGCTGCGATAGCGCCGAAACACCAGTGGGAGATATTGACCAAGCTGGACTTTGCTCTGGTTCATTATCTACGAATATCTCTGACGATTTAACCTGTAAATTGTCACGAGTTTGCGCTTGCTGCCACAGGTGCTGTTTTATGGGAGGATGGCTTAAGAAAAAGGGGGTAATGGTCTCGGACGGAATGAAGCATAGTTCTAGATGGAGGGAAGCTCTGGCATCATAAGCATTCAAATAACATTCTGGAAAAAGGGTGAATTCTCCAAAGGAATCTTGCGGTTCGATAGTGGCGATCAGTTCATCATTACTGTTTAAAAGTCTAACTTTACCGGACATAACAATATAAATGCCCGCCTGAGCCTCTGTCCCATGCCAAAACTTACCAACTTTGGGGGTAAGATATTTAGCTTGTCCCAAACATTGCTGAAAATCTTGAGGAGAAAGAGCCTGACCACAAATATTACTGAGAATATTTGGGGAGAGTTTTTCTAAGGGCTTCTGAGTCATGTCATGCTCCTAATATCCTGCGATAAATCTTCAATGAGAATGCGCGGTACTAGAGAGCGATCAGGGGAAAGTGAGTCTTTGGAGAGTTTAGACTGTGCACGAGTTGATAGTCCCATTTCTCTGAGAATGCGGTTAACTTGACGCTCATTAAGCTCAATATTTAATTCTTTAGCTAAATGCCGACTTAGCCAATATCCAGTCCAGCGCTGAAAAGCATAACCATAATTTTGTGGATTTTGACTAACTAGCTGTTTCAATCTTGCTCGATATTGCTGATTGGCTGTATGTGGACGACCAATTGGTTGTTCTTGCCATTGATGAGCCATGCCAATTTTGGCGATCAAAACCCAATGTCTAGCAGTAGTAGGACAGCAATTCAACACTTTGCAGATCTCAGTTTGAGTCTTACCTTCATCCGCCAATATCATGATTAGAATGCGCTGGCGGTAGTGATCTGATAATTCCTGTTGCAGGCTTTTCTGTAATAGCTTGCGCTGAAAGAGCGTTAGAAACTTCCCAGTAAATTGAACTTCACTTGTTTGTGGAGTAGACTCTATCGTGGTATTCATATGTGTTAGTTATGTAATATTTACGGATAGGGCTTAAGTTGCAGATATACTTTTGGCTTATTTTCAATGTTCCAGAATATCTAAAAGCTTTAGATATCTGGAACTAATTTATTTTATCTTACTATAATTTACAATATAGCAAACATTGAAAAATATAAATTTAGAATAACTTAATTTAATATTTTACAAGGCAAAATTGATTTATTTGGCTTATTAGCAACTAAATTTCACCAAATTGATTAGGATTTTGAGCAGAGATAAAAAAATAATATTAATGTCTTAAATTTTAAAGCAGAAGAGTGAATGGCTACGATCACTCAGTGCTGACAGTATCTGCTTTAATTATTGCGTGTTTTGAACGATGTGTATCTAAACAATTTTGCAGTTCGACATATCAAAACATCCTCTAAGTCCCTTCAAGATCAAACCTAGCAATTTTTGAGATAGTCAAATTAGCTAGTATTCAGGACAAAAGTATTAGAAGACAAAAGCGCTAAAAGCCTTGATTCACAAGTATTTAGGGCTTTGAAGTTTAATTTAAAATATAACTCATAGGAACATTAATTTATGTTGAATTTTACTTGTTACAGTGATGCTAGCATCTAAGCTTTTGAGTCGTCAGTAAGAAAAAGTAAGATAATCAACAATTCATATAATGTGTAATTCAATACTCAGTTAACATTCTTGAGTTCTAGAAAAAGACGTGAGAATCAATGCATCAACGATGTTATGACAGTTTTGTATAAAATATCACTTTATATACTAACTACACAGCACCTATTCTCCATTTATATAATTTATTTCACGAAATTATAATAATAGGCATGAAAAATCGTAAATAAAATAATATTAAGTATGAAAAATGAACATATTCAAGTCAATTTCAGTGCGGACAATACATTTCCATCATTATTAATATGTCCACTGAAGAAAATAATATCAATATTTTCTAGCTACTTATCTAATTTAACAATAGTCCGGACAGATTTATGGTGTCAAAGAACCGTACTGAAGAAGACTGGCGTAGTTGGGATGGGATTTAATCAAAGTCAGGTCAAGGTCTAACATGGAAATAAATCGCTCAAGTAAATGACGATTGAGTGCTTG